>CAVOGX010000007.1:0-171991 GCA_963695505.1 uncultured Chloroflexia bacterium
CGCTGACCTGAACGATCGAACTGGCGGCGCGGCGACGCTGTAGGTGCTCAGGCGCTGTCAACATGTAGGGGTGGGGATCGCCTCGCAGGGTGCTGTGTTGCGGCGTCGAGCCACCAGAGCAACCGAGCGGCCGGGCTGTCGTGGGTGCGCTGTCATACTTCAGCGTACTTGGACGACCGATGTCATCTTGCGCATCTGCGAGACGTTCGTCTTCAAAGCTCTGTTGCAGCGAGAGGACATCACCATGCCAGTCAACGAGCTGATCGACCGCAGTCAGGGCAGCCTCTGCCGGGTGCATCGACGCCCCATGTCGCCGCAGGTGGTGGTGTCGCCCATCGTCCACCTGTTCAGAGACAGCAAAGCCGAGCCGAACATCGCTGCGCGACCGAGCCGGTCATGGTGTGTCGCGCCTCCATCTTCACGGCTGGTGGCAGTGGGGGCGACTTTGCGAAGCACGCATTCCAGTCGAACGTGGAGGATCTGGTGGCCGCGGCCGACCGTCGCGGGAAAGCACGTACCTGGCGCTGCCATCGGACACTCTCCTGGCGGCGGAGCGGCGCGCCGCGGGCGCGGGCGCCGATTGCAAGCCGGTGGCCACGCTGGGCGTGCTGCGTGACCCTGCCCATGCCACGCACCAGCCGGGCAACGAGCCGCGGTGATCGAACTCCAAGGCCAGGCTTCGTGGTGCCTGGGCGTCGTCTGTCCACGGTGAAACGGTCGTTGTCGAAAAGACCTGGTGGACCAGCCAAGCGACGAATCGCCATCGGCAGTTGCCTTCGTGGTCTTGCATGCCCGCGATGACATGGTGAAGCGTGGACAACGCGGCGCCGAAATCTCGAAACGGCCATGTACCGAGTCCTTCATCGCGCTGGGCGGGGCCGATCATCGCTGAACGATGCCGAAGACGCGCTCGCCGGAGGCTTGAGAGCCGCTGGGCGCGCTGACATAGAGGAACCGAAGCGGCCAGTCGCGCCGAGGGGGTTTGCCGGCGCAGGCTGTCAGCTGGCCGATGAGGGCGTGGCGCTGGTGTCGGAGCGTGGGCAGGTCGATCGCCCAGACGGTTGCCGCGGGACGACGGTTTCTGATGGATGAGGCCATTCGATCGGAGGCGACGATGAGGGACCAGCCGTTACGACAGCTCGATGCGGTGGCGCTCTGCACCGCCATGACCGTGGCGACGTCGTGATCGAGAAGTGGCTCATGGAACCGTGCGGGTGGCGCTGTCGATGACAAGGTGCACGCCAGCGAAATCCGCGGAGCGGCGATACCGAGGAAGCCGCATCGACCGCATCGCAAGGAGGTGGAGTTCAAAGGTGACCTCAGTGAAGACCAGCCAGCGGCCCGGTTGCTGCAGATCGCGGCAATCGCCGTCCGGTTCATCGCACCTTGCACGCCGAGGTGGAGATCGTGACCCGGCTGGGCGAGCTTGAAGGTCAGCGTTCAGATCGATCACGAGGCCGAAGCGGAAACTCGATCGCGCTTCGTAGTCGGTCAGCACGTAGGCCCGGCGGGGTGTTGCCATCTTGCAGGTAGTTGCGCAGCAAGCGCATGGACGGGCCGTCCAGCGCGGCAAGGTCGGGTCGATCAGGACCAGGGCGCGCCGCAAGCAAACGCGGACACAACCAGACTCCTTCTCCGCCGCGGCCGATAGATGTAACAGCGGTTGTCCAGGTGGGCGCTAGGTCAAGGCGATCAGTCCGTCCAGCGAGCGTGGTTGAAATCGTTGAAGCGCGAGGACAGGGTGTGGTACGCAGGCTCGGGGGGTGGTCTTGGTTCAAGGGGTCGCTCAAAGGCTCGCAGCGAAAGACGTGTCGCCGGGAGCCGCAGGTGAAGTCTGCTGGCGACGGGCCGAGTGTTCGATCTGCCGGCATCGGGCGACATCGCCCGCCAGCAAGCGCAGCAGGGGCGGTCGTGGTTGTTCACCACCTCGCACCAGGGTCACACCAGCCGGGACGGCCAGTTCAGATCCGCGAGCACAGCGCGGCCCTGCCGACCGTGCGACAAGGCGTGCGCGATGATCGTCGCGCAAGAAGGGCTCATGGTGGCGAGCAAGGCAAGGGAGCTGTCCTGCCCAGATGGGCCGGACGACTTCAGGCTAGTAGTCGATGTCGAAAACGGATGGGGCGGGGTTGAACACCGCGCTGCGCGGCCCGATCATCTCGAGCGTCAGGCCGGCGAAGCTCCTGTCCCTCTTTGACCACCTGACCGTTGGCGATCAGCATGCGGTGTTCGCGGTTGGTGGAATAGGAGGATCCGCTGACCTGGATGGGGGGCAAAGCGGCGCGGGCCGCCGCAGACAGCGCAGGGAGTGCGTTGGGGGCGGGCGGCTCTGCGGGCGCCGGGGGGGCTTCAGCTGCGTTGAGGGGAGGGGGTGGTTGGGTCGCTGGTGCCTCGCCTGAGCTCGGCCTTGCGGTCCCCTTGGGTAGGGGGGGCGGTGGCGGTGGTGCGGGGGGCGCTTTCGCCAGAATGGGCAGCACAGGTGCAGGCGCAGGTACAGGAGCCGTTGCAGGCTCCGGGTCGGGTGGTGTTGCTGGTGCGCGTGCTGCGAGGGCCTCTGTGGGTGCTTCAGGCGCCACTGACGGGGTCGGCAGGTTGAATCGCCACCGTCGTCTTTCCCAGGCGCTGCCAGCCCAGGATCGTGGCGCCCGCCACCAAGACCACGGCGGCCAGCAAACCCCAGATCCACCGCTTGCTTCGCGCGGCCTTTGGCACAGCGCTGGCCGGCTGGCTGGCCGCTCCGACGGCCTCGGACAGCGTTTGGGGGCGGCGCTCACCCCTCTCGGCCTCGGCACGCTTCAGGGCATCAAGTATGTAGGACATGCTGGGTTCAGGGCTTGGCACTCGCCAGGCGAGGCTCTTCCACGCCGATGGCGCGGTTGATCATGATGAGGGTGGTCGGGCTGGCCCGCCCGTTGACATCCAGGCCATGATGCGATCTGAAATGCCTTGACCTTGTCTTTCAGGGTTGAGGCTTCGGGGGCAACTGCTGCGCTGTCTGCAAGGTGTTCAGGCTCTTTTCCATCCATTGGGCAGCAGGCCCGATAAAACCATTGTTGAGGCGGCCCTTTTGCCCGGGGGGGGTGCGCCACAGCGTCACGTAGTAGCCGGTCCAGACGCTGGAGAGCGCGGTCAGTGGCATGCGCCAGCGTTGCGACCCACTGCTGAGCTCCACGGCGGTCTCGGTGATGGCCGTTGCCAGCACATACCCGCTGCCTTGGCCGGTGAGCTGGAGCCTCAATGCAGCGGGTCTGTCCAGCTGGCGCAGGCCGTTCACCGTCATGCGAGGTGTCCGGTAGCACTGCAGGCTGTGCTCCCGAGCTTCCAGGCACGGTTCTTTCGGCCCCAGCGAGGTGCCCCAGAGCAGGCTCAATGCGCGAAATGCCTCATCTTCGCTTTGGATCCATGCGTCTTTGGGCGGTGGTCCCGCAGGCAGGCTGTCCAGTTTCGGGGCGGGTATTGCGGCCGGGCTTTCGGGCTGCGGCTCTGTGGAGTCACCTTGGGACGGTGCCTACGTTCCTGGCTTGGTTTCCGCTTCCTTTGGCGGATCGGCTGCTGTGCTCGAGGGCGCCAGGGCCACCGTGGTTTCCAGACCCGTGGCTGGCGGCGCTTGCCACCACCACCCCAAAGCACCTGTGACCATGGCCCCCACCAGAGCCCCCAGCAGCCAGGCCGCCCCAGACCTGAGCTTGTCCCCGGGGAAGCGGGAAGCGATGCCGCGGAGAGGCTGCTCGCCGAAGACTTCGTTGGCGGCCTGCTGGACCATCTTCGCGCGTCACCTGAGTCTGCTGTGATGCGTATGCACCCAGCATGGCCCGGTCACACAGCAAGTTGATGCGGCGGGAACGCCCCCAGTCAGCTTGAAGACCAGGCGCAGTGCTTCCGGGTCAAATGCCGCACCACCTTTCCAGCCGGCGACCGCCAGCCGGTGGGCAATGTATTGGGCCGTTTCGTTCTCGCTGAGCGCACTCAGATGAAAGCGCGCGATCACCCGCTGCGAGAGTTGCTCCAGTTCGGGTCTGGCCAGCATCTGTCGCAGCTCCGGCTGTCCGATCAGGATGATCTGCAGCAGCTTGCGCTCATTGGTTTCCAGGTTGGTGAGCAGGCGCAGCTGCTCCAGCACGTAGGGGAGAGGCTTTGCGCTTCGTCGATGATGAGCACACTGTGCTCCCCCGCTGCGTGGCTGGCCAGCAGATGGGCGTTGAGCGGGTCGAGGTACTCCTTGATCGTCGCCGGGCCAGCCCCTTGGTGTTCAACGACGACACCAAATTCGTGGCAGATGGTCTGCAGCAGATCGCCGACCGTGAGCTTGGGGTTGAAAATGTACGCAACCCGGGTGTGCGCTGGCAGCTTGCTCCAGCACCGCACGGCACACCGTGGTCTTGCCCGCGCCGATTTCACCCGTCAGCAACACGAACCCACCTCCGCTCTCCATGCCGTAGAGCAGATGCGCCAAAGCCTCCCGGTGGCGCTCACTGATGAAGAGGCAGCGCGGATCGGGGGCGATGGAAAAGGGCGGTCGCGTCAGACCAAAGAACGCGGCGTACATGCAGCAAGCATAACGGGAGACCGGTGGACAATCCACTGCGCCACCACTCCGTTTTACCAACCTGGGCTTGTCCTGACCGCAATCCTCGGGCCGGGAGCCAAAGCACGGCGCCAAATTGCCCCTTCGAAGACCGGCGCGCAAAAAGCATCACCCGATCACGAAGCCCGTGGGCCTCCTGATCGGGTGATGCAGGTGCGTTTGATTTGAAGTGGACCCGAAAGCCTCGGATCACCTCATTTCAGATCACTTCAGGCGGTAGCGAACGCCAATGAACAAGGCGGTATCGGTGCCGTTGGGATTTCCGACCGACTGATCGCCCGAGTAGTTGGAAACCGCGAGGGTGCCGGTCAGGTCCAGCTGGTTGCGCAGCTGGTAGATCAGGCCGGTGCTCAAGGTGTTGACCGTGCTCTTGGTGCTGGACGGGCCGTTGACGTCGTGCGTGAGCGTCCAGCCGTTTTCCCAGTCCAGGCGGGTGTCCAGTTCATAGGTCAGGGTCATGGCGTTGCGCAGCAGGTAGGTGCTGCTGTTGTTCAGCACCGTTGTGAGGTTGGCCACGTTCGAGAACTGGGTCAGGTTGTTCAGCGGGTAGTGGTACTCGGCGCCAACTTCAACCGCTGGGTCGTTGTCGGTGATGCCATTGAAGCTGCTGGACTGGTAGCCCAGACCGGCGCGAACTTTCCAGCCCAACTTGCGGGTTGAAACCAAATCGTAGGTCAATACTTCGTAAATCGAGATCACGTCGCGCGCATCGAGGGTGCCGCCTGTGATGGCGCTGACATTCAGGGCTTTGGCAATGTCGTTGATCCACTCTCTGGTGTATTCGGCCGCACCAAATTTGCTTCGGTATTCGCTTTCGCGGTCAATAACATTGGCAGCTGCTTGGTATTCCGCGCGGCTGGGTTCCGCTTTCAGACGGTCGAGGCTTTTCAGCTCTGTAACCACCCGGATGGCTTTGGCCATCGGCGTCACGTTTTTCACGCGACCGTAACCGGCACCAGCAAAGAGCGAGGCCCTGCGGCTGTCAAAAGCGTCGCTGCCCTGCAAGCCCACGCTGCCATACCAGAACGCCAGGGAGCTGGATGGGTTGAAGTAGGTGTCCGCTGTGGCGCTGGTCGCATATTCGTATCGGCTCACCCGGCTGGCACCTTCGGTGCCATCGCGGCCGACCGAGCCGCCTCCGTTGAAGCGCAACTGCACGTCACGGTCGGGCGATGCGAAAACCTGTTCGTAGTCCAGCCCCAGGTTGAGCTCGTAGGTGGATTGGGCGTCTTCGCGGTTCTTGCCTGCGTTGAACGTGCCGTTCACATAGGCGTCCTGGTATTCACTCGTGGCTTCGTCGTAGTCGGTGACAGAGATGCCTTGGGCCGCAGCCATCTGGCTGCAGGCGATGGCTGCGGCGACTGCGGTGATCTTGAGTGCGGATTGGGTGTTTTTCATCGTGTTTTCCAAGTTGCTGAGGTTGAGAATTGAGTTCATTTTTCGACTCCCTGACACACCAGGTGCGGCATCTCGCCTTTTGGGCGGTGGCGCCGTGTTCTGGTTCGGTGGTTGTGCTTGCTGACGTGGCCGGCGTAGCGAGACTTCGGTGCTTTGCAAGCAGCGGTTGCCCCGTGGCCACTTCGCAGCCGCGGGGTGATGCGGGCTGGACGCTGACTACGGGTGGCTTGCGGCCGGGTGCGGGTTTGAACCGGGCATTTGGTCGGGTTGCTGGAACCCTTTGCTCATGAGCCGTTCAGGATGCCAATGCCTGACGCTTCGGATCCGCTGGCCACATTGCCTGTGCGCTGAATTTCCCTGGGCAAATTCCGGGCATTGAGCGGTGAACCCGTGTTCTTGTGCAAGTAGGCGAACACCAAGGTGGCCACCATCACGCCGGACAACGCGAGCATGTTGGCCCCCATGGCCACGTCGATCCGGGCCTGCAGCAGGTCCAGCGGGGCGCTCGCGATCAAGTTGCCCCAGTTCGATGTGACCAAGGCAGCGGTGAGGGCCGTTGCTCCCCAAGCCAGCAGATTGCTGAAGTTCTTCATCTGTGTGTATTTCCCTGACAGTTTCTATGCGTACAGTCAGACGCCGTGTGCGCCGACCCAGTCCAATGTAAGCGCGTAAACTTGCAAAGTAAATGCTAAAAATACAAACCAATATTTTCAAAAATGCAAAACTCTGAAGATGGCAAGGCCGCTGAAGATGCCCAGAGTGAAGGTTTGGAGCCGCCCAGGGTCATCACGCCCTGGTCCGACTTCCACCTGGTCCTTGTCATCAGCCGCGAAGGCAGCGTGGCGAAAGCCTGTCACACACTGGGCATGACCCACTCCACCTTGCTGCGAAAGCTCGATACGGTTGAGACCCGGCTCAAGACCCGCTTGTTTGAGCGCGGGCGAGGCGGTTACGCCCTGACCCCTGCCGGGCAAATGATTGCGCAGGCCGCGAAAGACTTCGAGCCTGTGGCCAGCGAGGCTGAGGCGAACGCGCTCGGTCACGACTTGAAACCCAGCGGCCATGTGCGCGTGAGCCTGGCGTCGGTGGTTTTGAACCAGCTGCTGCCACCTGTGTTGAGAGTACGATTTTTTGAAGTTGGTGGCGAAAAGCGGGTTCGCCTTCAAAGGTGAAGTAGTGGCGTTCGGGATCGTGGTCAATAAAAAGTTGAATGGAGCCGAGGCCATGGGTAGCGGTGCGCAAAACAGTTGGCGGCACAATTTCCACCCGATGGCTTCACTAAGCAGGAAAGCCGCGCGCTCTCGTAAACAAAGTGTACCCTGAGCAAAGTCCCATAACGGCCGTTCTCCTCGCTGGGGTTTGTACACGGCTTTCAAGGTCAAGGTCGACCCGGTTGGCGTATCACCACAAATCTGCACCAAGAAGGTGTAGTTAGAACTCCAGGGGAGCATCCCTTCCATTTCTAGGCTGCCGGTTTGCAACACTGTTAAGAAATCGGCCGTTGCCACTTCCGCCATCGGCTTACGCTGCCCTGCCGTTGTTAATGTATGTGCCCGTTGCGGTTCGGGCAAAAATGACCGTCTGCGTCAATGGGTCGCCCACAGTTGCCGCAAATTGGGCGGCCAGCACTTACCACTTCCTGGGTATGCTGAATTAAAGTGCGGATTTGCGCCCGCGAAGCCCAAAAGCTCACCACATTGGGGTCCTCTTCTTCAGCTACAAGTTCATAGGCAACCAGGACTATCTGGTCTGAACCCTCATTATAACCTACGCCCATATTTCCCACGCGAAACAACGCGGTGACCGGTTCGCGCAACCGCATATCCTTCCACACCGGTTCCTGCGCCTCTCGCGACTCCTGAGGGTACTTTTTGTTTAAGTCTTCCAGCAGCGACTCAAAACTACTGACCATCATCGACGCCTGTTCTTTTTCAATAATCAGCGTCACTGTTTGGGTACCCCGGCTGCCCTGCAAATAAAAGGTGCGTTTTCCAGGAGGACCAATAGTACCTACAGTCAGGTGGGTTACGGGATTGAGTTCAATTTGCCGGGCCATAACGACCTCTTTTCCAAAAGCGTAGGGTTTATTTCTAACCTTGTTGCCAATTATGCCAACTACTCTTCCTCATCATGGCCCTTGACCTTAGGGGGTGGGGGAGCCTGCAAAGGGCCAGAATCGTTAACGCGCAAAACGCGAACCGCACCATTATCCATCAAGGCCAGTACGCTGACGGAAGCAGGTGAAATAACAATGCGTTGAAACAGGTCTAAGTGGACGCCCAGGTAATGGGCCAGGACCATTTTGATCAGATCTGCATGCGAAACAACGACAATGGCTTCTTTATTATGGGTTTTGCTGAGGTGTTCCAGAGCTTGAATGGCACGAAACTGGGTTTCACGCAGCGCTTCCCCTTTGGGAAAACGAAAGCGGCTGGGGTAATGCTGCACGGCATACCAGGATTTTTTCTTGGCCAGTTTTTTGATCTTCTTGCCTTCCCACTTACCGTAGTGGACCTCACCTAAATCCTGGAGTTCGATAATGGGGAGCTGATGGGCGTCGGCAATGTAAGCGGCCGTTTCCATACAGCGCGTCACGGGGCTGCTGTAAAGCGCCTTTATCGGCAAATCGGCCAAACGCGCGGCCGCGGCTGCTGCCTGCTCGTGCCCCTTCTCATTCAGGTGAACGCCGGGAATCCAACCAGCCAGACGGTTTTTCTTGACCCAGTCGTTTTCTCCGTGCCGCACTAAAATAATCATTGTCATGGGTGAATGATAGCACAATTCCCCAGGGGGCGGTAAGGCGGGTTACTGGCAGGGTGGGGCTATGGTGACGTAGTCTTCGGCTACCCATCCCTCTTCTCCGCCAACAACGCGGACGTTGCGCCAGGTGAAGCCATTTAGCACAACTGGTTCCTCTTCTAATAGGGTGACAAGGGTACCTTCTGGCAAAGTTCGTATTTCCGCGCCGCTGGGTGCGTCACGCAGAAGCAAACCGCTGCCGCCAGTATTTTCAATGGCCCCGCGACACACAACAGGAGTAGCGGTTGGCGTAGGCTGCGCAGGATCAGGGGTGGCGGTTGGGGTAGATGTGGGTGGGAATTGTTGAATGTTTTGCGTGGGGAGGGTGGTTGGAGCCACGCCTTCTTGTACAGCTTCGGCTGGTTCTTCAGGTGGCGCAACGAGCTGCTGGCGCTCTAACAATAACAGCCCCAGCGCCGCTAAAAAGAAGAGGACGGTTGCAACAAGCGAGAAGCCGGCGCGGCGCAGCATGGCTTCGCGTTCCAGGTGTAGAATCGGGCGCCGCCACGTCGAATACCGCGGTAGGCAGCAACGGCCGTTACCAGGCCAATAATAACTAAGACAATCGGTATAAAGATTCCGGTCATAAACTTTCAGGCACAGCGCGTAGCTCATTGTGCTGTGCCCTCCTCAATACTCAACGCTACTTCCACGATACGGTCGTGTCCCGCCAGGTCTGGCAGCACTCGCACGCTGGCCTGCGGAAAGGCTGCCTGAGCCAATGCTTGGGCGGGACGGCCTTGCTGCCAGCCAATTTCGAGCAAGATAAGGCCATTGGGATGGAGTTTGGCCGCTGCCTGATGCAACAACTCTTGAATTAAGGCCAACCCGTCGGGTCCCCCTTTCAGGGCAACAGCCGGTTCGTACAATTTTACCCCATCGTCTAAGGCAGTCCACTCCTGGTCTGTGACATAGGGTAAATTGGCGACAATCAGGTCAATAGAATGAGAGAGAGGTGAAAGGAGGCTCCCTTTCAGAAATTGGATGCGGTCTTGGGCTTGAGGGAATGTGCTGTCGGGCATTTTTTTGGGCAACAGCTAATGCTTGGGGGGAGACGTCAACGGCCGTTATCAAAGCCTGGGGCAAATGGACGGCCAGACTAATGGCAATGCAGCCGCTGCCGGTTCCCACATCTACAACGCGCACGGAGCCGCGCGGGCGCGCCCAGGCGATGGCCATCTCCACCAGTTGTTCGGTTTCCGGGCGGGGAATAAGAACGGCCGGGCTGACGCTGAAATCCAGGCCAAAGAAGGGGGTGGTGCCGGTTATGTAGGGAATCGGTTCTTGCTGTGCGGGCGCGAGCCAGGAGGGCGAGTGTATTGTTGCTGGGCAACGGCCGTTAACACCTCATCGTCATGTCCTATCAGATACGCCTGAGACACCCCTAGTACATATTGCAGCAGCAGCCGCGCATCAAGCTCTGGAGAAGGCGACACTGCCAGAAGTCGCCCACGCCCATAAGCCAGCGCTTCCCGAATGGTCATCATGGTCATGAAAAGGGGTAGAGCATAATACGCTGACCTTTCCGTTCAAAATCAGCTCATGCTGACGGAATAAGCCCGCGAGATTCTAATTGTCCAATGATAAAATGGGCGCTTTCTTGGGGAGATTGTTGATCGGTGCGCACGTGAATATCTGGATTCACCGGCGCCTCAAAAGGATCGGATATGCCCGTGAAGTTAGGAATTTCACCGGCAATGGCTTTTTGATACAGCCCTTTCACGTCACGCTCAATGACTACCTCTAACGGCGCATCCACGAACACCTCCAAAAAGTTCGTCGTCTGCGCCCGCACCTGGTCGCGCACTGCCTGGTAAGGGGAAATGAAGGAGCATACAACGCCCACGTTGTTTCGTGAGAGCAGCTTGGCGACAAAGGTCACGCGTTCAATGTTTTTGTCGCGATCTTCTTTCGTAAAACCCAGATCGCGGGTGAGGCTTTCACGGACGACATCACCGTCCAGGCGCTCAATACGCACGCCACGCGCATGAAGTTCTTTTTCCAAAATCAGGGCGATGGTTGTTTTTCCGGCGCCGGATAGGCCGGTCATCCAAACGACAAAACCTTGCTGTTCGTGATTGTTCATGAGTGTGTCCTTTTGGGGATTATTGGTTTGTTGGTTGACAACGAAGTTAAGGCGCAGCCAGCGTTGGCTCGGGGCGCAAAAACCCTTCTTGGGTCAATTTGTGCACGATTTGTCGCGCATTTTCTTCGGCGGTATGGGCCAGGGTGTCCAGGATCAATTCGGGATGCTGTGGCGCTTCGTATGGGTCGTCAATACCCGTAAATCCTTTAATTTCGCCACGCCGCGCCCGCGCATACAGCCCTTTTGTATCCCGCTTTTCACAGGTTTCCAGCGGTGTGCTGACATAAACTCTCATAATAATGCTCTTTGCCAACCATGTTGCGCACCTCGTTGCGGGTGGCGCGGTACGGGCTGACAGCAGCGCAAACCACGATGCCGCCATGGCGCACAATTTCGGAGGCTACAAAACCCATGCGCCGCACGTGGTCATCGCGGTCTTCTTTGCTGAAACCTAACCCTTCGGAAAAGTGGGTGCGTACGACGTCACCATCAAGCAATGTCACGGAACGGCCGTATTCTTGCAGCAGGGTGGTCAATACATTGGCCGTAGTGGATTTGCCGGCATTGTGCAGCCCTGTGAACCAGATGCAGGCGCCTTGCCGGTGGCGCGGCGGGTAAGTTTCTGCCAAAATTTCGGCAACTTCGGGGCGGGTGAACCAGTGTGGTAGTTTACGGCCGTTGCGCAAATACTCCTCCCGCACCTGCGTCCCAGAAATAGATGCCGTGCGCATATCTTCCGTAATTCGCGAAATCTCTTCATAGCGATCTTCATCCGGCAAATAGACCAGCATGCGGAAGGGTACAACCTTTACGCCCAGCTCTTCACTTAGGCTTTCTACCAGTTCTTGGGCTTCATACGGTCCATAAAACGGCTTGCCTTGCGAATCTTTGCCTGGTCCGGCGTGGTCGCGCCCCACAATCAGGTGATTTGCGCCATAATTACGGCGTATCAGGGCATGCCACACTGCCTCCCGCGGACCGGCCATACGCATGGCCAGCGGCAGCAGTGAAAGCAAAATGCGGTCCTGGTCATAATAACGCTGGGCTAGCGCCTTGTAAGTGCGCACACGTGTAAAGTAATCGACGTCACCAGGCTTCGTCATCCCCACCACTGGGTGCAGCAGCAATACGCCATCCTTCTCCTGCACGGCCCGTTTAGTCAACTCTTCATGCACGCGATGCAATGGATTCCGCGTCTGAAAAGCAATGACGTTCTCATGTCCAAACTTTTCCAGTCGCGCTCGGGTTTCGGCCGGCGTCAACCGCAAATCCTTGAAGTCATAGTGGGTAGGCAGCTTCAGCACCTGCAACGGTCCAGAAATGTTGTATTTGCCCCAACTATACATTTCCGAAACCAGCGGGTGGCGCAAATCCAGCGTGCCAAACACTTTTTGTGCCACCTCTTCCAGGCTCCACTCATACTTCTCTTCGACACGCATAACCGCTAAAAGCTCATTTTGCGGATCGCGCAGAGCAATGTCCATGCCCTCCTCGACGCCATCCTCTTTATCCACGGTCAAAACAATGGGCAGCGGGAAAATGTAGCCATTAGCCAGGCGCATTTCATCCAGCACCCGTTGGTGGTCAGCCTGACCCATGAAGCGATCCAGTGGGGAAAAGGCCCCTACTGCCAGCAATTCCAGGTCGCAAACCTGGCGGTCTGTTAGGCGAATTGAGGGGAGTGTGTTGGCGTAAACAGCTAAATCGGTACGCAGGCTGCTTTTTAAAATGAGGTTTATTAACTGGCCGCCATATGCTGAAAGTAAATTATCTTTAAGTAATGTCAATTTTTCGATTCCTTCAGATTTTATGAGGGAAAACTAAAAAGCCCTCTCTTGATTGTAGCGAAGTAGAGGGCTTACTATTGAGTCAATTTTCATTCTTACAAGTACTTGTATTTGAAATTATTCCACTGGCACACTAACAAACACTTGACCTAAATCTTTTGCCTTACCGGCTTCAATTTCAACTGTATAGTCGTAACCCTGATCATTTTGGATGACGAACTGTGTAAATCCAAGATTGATGATTAAGGCATATGTTCCAGGTTCTATGTCCGTAAACATAAAAACACCTGTATTAAAAAGTTGGGCGCGTGGAGAATCATCATTGTAGCGAATTAATGCTGGCTCGCCACGGCTATTATCCAAATAGGCTCCCAATACTAATTCGACTGGCTGAACTGGCAAATAGCCCTGGTCCGTAATTTCGCGCACGAGAACACCGCCAGCCGTCCCCCGGCTAGCTGTTACGGTTGGAAAGTCTATATTAGGATTAGGTGGCTCATCCATCAATCCTTCGGGAAGACTGGTAGCAACAGGATATCCCGGTACAACCGTCGGTGCCAAAACACCTGGGTATACCGTGTCGTCAGGTAAAGTAACTTCAGGCATTGAGGTAGCTGGAGGTTGGTTTGTTGTATCAACCGTTGCAGTGGTTGTTTCCACACGGACGTTCATAGTTTCATTACTACATGAAACAACCAAAAACATTCCTAAAATTATGAGTAAAGACAACTTTATATATTGAGCAAAAGAATTAAAATTTTTCATCACAACGGGATTATAAGCAATTAAGGGAAAAGTAATGAGGAGTCGCTGTGGACGACTCCTCATATTTCACACAAATTTTACAATGAAAAAACAGAGTGTTTGTTCAGGTTAGTTGTTAAAGCCTTCGTAATACAGAAGCTTATCGCCTGCGCCACCTAGCTGGCTAACAACACCAACAATCGGTTGGTCAGCTGTACAGGTTGCAGCACCTACGTAACCGCTAGTAATTTTATTCAATTGCACATCGGTAAGGGAAGCTCCCACAGCCAGGTCGGTCGCACTGGCAGTGTACGTTGTGCCGCTAAAAGTGCAAGTCACATCAGCGGGCCCAACACCTGCATTTGCCACGCTAAAACCGGTGAAAATCCCAAAGTTACGGTCCATGATGAGCGGGAAGTTTACTGTTTGTGTACCTGTTGTCGGATCAAATGCAGCGTAAGCGGCTGCATTTGGCGTACCGCTTGTTACAGAGTTAACAATAGCAACAACGGTGTTACCGGAACCTGCATCAACTTCAGCTGCACCTACCCACCCGCTACCGGCATTACAGCCGTTGGCTGCGTTCAAAAAGAAAGCATTGTCGCCAAAGTTGCCAGATGCACCAGCGGCAATGGTTTGTGTCTGCGAGCAAGCAGAACCAGGGAAGCCCGCACTGGGCGTGAAGTTCACGGTTACAGCTACACTGGAAGCGCCGGTGTTTTGCACCTGCAGAGCTGTGCGAGAGTTGAAGTAGTTGTGGCTAACCAACGGGGCCAGCGCTGTATCAGAACCATCGGTTGTGAAGCCGTTGTAGGCTAACAAGCTATCGGCGTCATATTGGACTACCGCTACAGCGACGGAACCAGAACCAGCATCAACTGTGGCTGAACCAATAAAACCAGCGCCCAAGCATGTAGCAGTTTGATCGAAGGTTGCAGCTGCACCAGGGGGAATTACCACTGGGGATTCGCTACATCCGCCGGTCCCAATGTAATCAACATTTACAGTCACATCTGCAGAGCCTGTATTTTGCACATTAAAGAAAGTGCTGATGTCAAAGTAATCATTTAGTACAAGGGGAATATTTGCATTAGAAGCACCTTGGCTGAAGCTGTCATAGCTGGCACCACCAAATGCACCATTATCACCTAAAAGGTTGACGATGGCAGCAACAGGCGTATCCGAAGAAATTACTACTGAGCCATCAAAGCCAGGGGAAGCTTCCATGTTTGCGCCAAAGTAAGTGGTACTTGTGCCTGCCGCAATGGTATCTTCGGTTGTTGTATCAACAGTACCGTCCTGATTGTAGTAAGTGATAATGACGTTTGCATCACTACTATTGCTCAGGTTTTGTACCTGGAAACCGGTCGTATAGCTACTTGGCTGTGCGGAAACGGCCGTTGCCACAAACAGGGACAATATGATTACAAAAACAAAAATATACTTTATCTTCTTCATTAGTTTATTCTCCTAAGGTAATGTGAACGGAAAAATTTGATGTGCATAATAATATTCTATGTGCTTAGCGCCTCAATTCAATAACCCTTTCGTAGTAATCCCTCCGTATTTTGGATTATATTTCCGGAAAGACGTGCTCTTATGGTTTATTTGAGGGGGTGTCTTGGGCTGAAAGCTGATTTTCTTGAATGGATCCTAACTGAGACAGCGTCCACACAATTGCGACCAATACGAAGATAGAACCGATTGTCCACACACGAACAACAATGACAAAAAATAGGGCTTGCGCTCCGGATAGTACCGAAGCCAGAATTGCCGTCATGAAACCATCGCGAATAACAGGTCCTGGGATCCAAAAGAAGAGGTTTCCAGCAACAGCTGCCGCCGCCCAGGCGCTAATAATGAGCAAATAGAGTGGGGAAGATGCGGTAAATAAACTGACAAACAAAACGTAAACGGCCGTACCACCGATTAAAATGACACTACTCTCAACCAAAAGCCAAGCAATTAAATCTCGATAGTTAATCGGCTTTGGCATTGTTTCACCTTTCCGTGACCGTTTCAACACCCAAGCCGTCAAGCGGTTAAATAGAGGAGGTTGAACAAGCAGAAAAGCAAGCGAAATGCAGGCAATGGCTACGATTGGTCTTTGCCACAAGTTGCGGAAGCCGGAAACGGCCGTTGTTAAGCCAAAGACTAATAAGCCGCCAAGCCCTATTAAAAGATATTCCACAACCGCAGCTACAGCTATCTGAAAACGAGCCACGCCCTTTCTTTCATAGAGTACAACACGTCCCACCATTCCCCAAAAGCGACCGGGCACAGCAACACCCAGCATACTATAGGCATAAATGCGGAAATGCTCCGATAATGAAACACTTCCATCAAATTGGGTGACAATACGTTTCCAAATAGGTACTGCAAGCAACCACCCTGTTACTTCTATCAAAAAAGAGAGTGCTAATAGGCGGTAATCTATTCGATTAATTTGTTCAGTTATGGTACGCCCGTCTCGCCAAAATATGATAACAGCTGCCGCAAAAAAGAGTATGGCAAGCACGCCACCCAAAATGGTGGACCAGCGGAGTCGTTTTAACCGCCCCCCAAACTGTTTCATTTGGACTGTTAACCAGCTTTACGCCCTGAAATTGAGAACAGTTGCTGTTGATTAACCATCCACAATGCTTCCATCGTTAATCGCGTCAAAAATCTCGGTGGGTCTTGTGGTGAGGTACCTGTCGATGGGAAGAGTTTGCTCACAGTTTTGAACCACCAAGACGATTGTCGCTCCTTAAATTGTTTTGAAAATTGCAAACCGTTGCCTAGTTGAGACCACTCTACGGGTGGCCAAGTTCCCATGTAATCAATGTTTGCATCTTTGAACCAGCGCAACCCATCTCCTACACTGTAACGGCTTTCACAGGGCAGGCCAAACTGGTCATAAAGGATATTTTCCCAAGGTGAATGTTCATCCTGAACAAACTTGCGCATACTGCGTCCAAACAGTTTCCCCCCGAGTTCCGCACGTCGATCAATATCGTCCGGTTCCAGTAAATCAACTACAGCTCTCCGCATACCATGTAGAAGGCGGCCATACTTGTGGTAAAGTACCAGGACCACATACCCACCAGGCTTAAGGATACGCATCAATTCCTTGAACGCTCTATCGGGATCTGGTACGGCCACCAACACGCCGCTGCAGTGCACCATATCCACACTGTTATCAGGCAGTCCAATATCTAAAAGCGAACCCACGCTAAAAAACGGGCTTTGCGCCGCATCAGGATATGAATTACGCGCAAAATTAATCGAATTAAAAGAAAGGTCAATTGCAAAGACCCGATTAGAAGGATGCAAATTCCGCCGCCAGACCCAGGTTACGTCTCCTGTGCCACACCCCGCATCCAAAAAATTCAGATTCCGAAACTCGTCCACCGGTAAGTGCAGAAATTTCTTGTAAATGTGCACATAACGCTCGTCACTCTTGCTGTTGGGGATGCTCTCGCGCGACGGGAAAGGGTGCGCGTTGTACATCACGCGTAAATCTCGCGCTAATTCATCCACTTTCTCTTTCGATCTAGCCACGTTTATGCACTCTCCTTAAACACAATAAAGTCGCCAATTGCCAGGACGTCCATCCCACAATTGATGAACGTATCAATCGCTTCGTGCGGACGATTGACAATAGGTTGTTTAGCAACATTAAAACTTGTGTTCAAAATTGCCGGGATCCCGGTTATTTCTTCAAATCGCTTAATCAATTGCCAATAACGCGGATTCGTATCCTTGCGTACAGTTTGTGGGCGACAAGTGCCATCTACATGCGTAGCACTGATAATTTCATGCATTGTTTCAGGTTTCGTGTCAAAGGCTAAAATCATAAAAGGTGAAGGCACTGCAGCATCTACGTATCTGTCAATAGACTCTGCTAAAATTGAAGGTGCAAAGGGGCGCCAGGGTTCCCGGTTCTTAACCTTTTTATTGATCAAATCCTTCATTTCGGGAATAGCGGGGTTGCCCAGAATACTGCGATTCCCCAAGGCCCGCGGGCCGACTTCTAGCCGCCCTTGGAACCAGCCCACCACTTTACCGGCCGCGAGTAAGTCAGCCGCCTCAGAGAAAATGTCATCACTCTTGTGGTAACGAATGCCGGTGAAGCCGCGCAGCGCATTTTCAATCGCCTCATTGCTATATTCCGGTCCCCAATACGCATGTTCCATCACCCAGGTGGGACGACGTCCGTTTTTCTGAGAATAAACGTAGAGAGCCGCACCCAACGCAGTTCCCGCATCATGAGCCGCCGGTTGAATAAAGATATTTTCCACCCAGGGTAACTGCGCCAACTTGCCATTCATTGAACAATTCAAAGCTGAGCCGCCTGCTAAACACAAAGAG
The DNA here is from genome assembly GCA_963695505.1 of uncultured Chloroflexia bacterium. Taxonomy (GTDB): domain Bacteria; phylum Chloroflexota; class Anaerolineae; order Promineifilales; family Promineifilaceae; genus JACSRF01. The sequence goes on from CAVOGX010000007.1 coordinate 17,753, forward strand.
GTAATTCCTGTTTGCTCGTACAACCATTCTGTCATACGCCTACCCGCTCGCTCTAAAGTATCCTGCAGATTTGAGGCCAATTTTTCGTGTTCTTCCTTGAGTTCTTCGTCAGGTTGGCGGGCCTGCAATTCTGCCAGGAATCGTTTGCGCTTTTGTGGATCAATCACAGGAATTTCCCCATCCCAATCTACTACAGGTAATCCTTCAGGATCAGGTGGGGCAAAGGCAGCAAGACCCATTGTTTTGCCTTCGCCACTGTGCCGCCGAAAGCCCAGCTTCTCTGTCACGCTTTCATACAACAAGCCCCAACTTCCCCGATTTGTCACCGTCCGCAAGATCTCAATATCCGTTCCGCGCCCTACAGCCAGGATGCCAGACTCACTACCGCCACTACCATCTAATGAGAGGATATTGGCTTCCTCGAACCCAGAGGCGAAAAACGCGCTTGCGGCATGTGAAAGGTGATGATTCACAAAAACGATTTTATCTTTATCCACACCTTCTAAAGGTAACAATCGTTCATAGGTACTTCCATCACGCAACCATTGGGCGGCCTGGTTCAGACCGGATAAACCCTCGCGCAAACTAATATTGCCAATTGCTGCACGCAGCGCACTGTCAAAACCAATGGCTACGAAATCAACTTCGTCCAGCGTCACGTTTGCCACTTTCAAGCAGTACTCAATGGCTTCGACGGCGGGCATCCGGGGCGCATGTTTAATACGATTAAACCGTTCTTCCTCAGCAAAAGCGACTAATTCCCCATCAACCAAAATGCAGGCGGCGTTATTCCAAGAAATTGGGTGCGTAATTCCCAAAATGATCATTTGTATGTCCTCGTCACGGTTTGGCGTACAAAAGCGACAATCACTTTGACTGCCGCTTTTAACAAGTAAACCGAGTTTATTAAATATGTAGCTTTTAATAATACTGTGCTTGCCAAATTTAGTCTAATATTTTTTTGGGAAATGCGGATATGCTAAGCGTTTAGCGGGATTCGAACAACTTGTGAATTTCTTCTGAGGAAAGTGCACGGCCATATACCACCACCTCATCCACGCTCCCTTTAAAAAACCGTTCCGTGCCGTCGCCGCGGGAGCCAATGGCCCAATCGCCATATACAAAAGGCGCACCAATTGCATCTGCGCTGGCGTTGACTTCCTCTCCGTTGCGGTAAAGACGCCACGTTGTGCCATCATAAACAGTGGCGAGGTGTACCCATTTGCCCACATCTGCAACAGGCATGGAAAAAACAACAACATGGTCCATACCATCCCAGGCGCCAGCCTGATACTGCCCATCGGCAATGCGCAGGTAAAGCTCTCCTTTGGGCGTCAGGGTATATCCGTGTGAAATGATGTTCTGTATTCCCGTGCTGCTTTCCGGCTTTATCCAGGCGGCTAAGGTAATTTCCTGGCGGATGGCGCGTAGATCTTTGGGATCGCCCAGGTAAATGGTGTCGTTTTGGCCATCGAAGGTAACGGCCGTTCCCCGCACCCCCGCCACACCGGCAGCGGGGCAACTTGTTCCTGTACATGTGCCGTCGTGCCCGTACCCGGAACCATCCCGGAAAAGGATATCCCCTGGCATCTCGTCGAGCGGAAGAACCAGTTTGTATCCAGCGGGGCTGGTATTGTGCCAGAGATCGGGTAAATAAGTCAGGTATGTTTCCCCCAGCACAACGAATTCTCCAAACCGGCTTAGTGTAGCCGTGAGGGTGTGCGTATTTACATTGATACTGCTGCTAGGTTCTGCCTCCCACTGCTGACCGTTCCAATAATATAGCGTCAGGGTAGCAGGAACGGCCGTACTCTCCCCACCGCCGTAATCAATCGTCACTGTATAAGGCTGCATGGTCATATTGATCGGCGCTTGGGTATCCGAATAAACTCCTGTGAGTTCAAAATGATGCCCGACACCGGCTAACCCCCATAGCCCCGTTGGTTCATCTTTGAACTGGCGGTAATGAAGCTGTGCTGTCTCTGTAAATGTGCCGCTGCCAAAAAGGAAGTCTGTGTCTACGGCCGTTGAAAGCAAATTCCCCCCTGTCGAGTCTATAGACGCAGAAATATCATCTTGCAGGGCGCGCAGCGCATACAAACCACCGTTACCAACTGCATAAATACCCGCTTCATTGACAGCTAAATCTGTTATTCCACCCCGGTAGTAAGCAATTGGATAAACCCAATCATAAGAAAAAGCCCATACTTCCAGCCCCCAATCAGGATGCGCCAGGTACAATTTGTCGTTGTAGATGACCATGTTTTTCCCCGACCCGTGGGTAGTGAACTGTTCTACTTGGTCCGGTTGTGCCGGATTGGAAAGCCTAAACTGATATAATTTGTTTTCAGAAGTGACATAAAAATAGGGCCATCCATCCGAATAATCCAACTCAATAGCGTTTAGAGGATTGCTCAAAACGATGGTTGTTATCAGCTGTGGCGACTGGAGGTTGGTGATGTCTAGTACTGCGAGTTTGTTTTCTGTGAGGATGTAGGCATAGTGTCCCAGGACTGCCAGGTCGGTGATGGCGGAATTAAATGGATATTGACCGACGAGAACAGGCGCAGCGGGGTCTGAAATGTCAACGACGCGAAAGTAGGCGTAGTCCCAATAGAAAACCGGCGTACCCGCGTAAGCGTAGGAACCATCAACAACGATGCTCCGCCCGCCATCACCGCCACCACCAATGAACGCTGGGTAGAGTGGATTGGACATATCAAGTATAGCGAGGTCGGGGGTAACGGCCGTTTCTCCTCCCATCACCCATGGAAATTTTTCTGTCGTGCCCACATAGTGGAGTTTACCGTCTACGGCCGTTTTGAAAATCGCAGGGTCGTTATAGTAATCGTTAACATAAATATACCCGCCAAACAATTGCACATTCGTGCCATAGGCTGTTGCTGGTTCATCGTAGCTGCCAGTAAGCAGAGGTGCAACTGGATTGCTCACATCTAAAATTTTCACACCGGATTGAGCATAAGGAGAGGCCACAATATAGGCATAATCCCCTGCAAGCGACATATGCCAACCACTGTATGCAAGCGTTGTACTAAAGGTTTGTCCGGGTTGCGCGGGGTCGGCCAGATCCAAAATAGATAGGGAGCCATTACCCATCAACACATAGACATAATCGGCCACAATTGCCAAATCCTCAACCCAGCTATCCAACGCCGCGCCGCCCACGTAAGTCGGGTTCTGCGGTACTGAAACATTCAGTACATCCAACTCTCCATTACCGGCGATCAGGTAATCGCCAACAGTCTCTAAGGCACTCATCATATAAAAATCTGGGTTTGCATATGTTCCAATCTCTGCCAAATGAGTCGGATCGGCTAAATCAACGACGGAGAGATACCCCAGGGAATCTTCTTGATACAGGCCCCAATAGGCAATATTGTCGCGCACGATGAACGTGTCATAGTGCATGTATTTATCAGGGATGTACAAGTAACTAACAGGCACGGGTTGTACTGGATTGGCAACGTTGAGGGCGACAAGGCCGCTGCGGAAATAATAATTGGCATCATAGATAGCCTCATCAAAAGCCAGATAGACATTATCACCCGCAGGCACAATGGAGTGAATAGATAGGTTTGCCCCTGAAACCAAAGGCTCAACTGTATATTCTCCTTCAATGTAAGGATGCGCCGGATTGGCAGCATTGATGATCAAGAGTTGGGCGCCATTGGCAGCAAAAACCAATTCGTCCTGCACCGCTATTTTGGTGATGCGGTTAATGGGCAGCATCAGACGGCCCATTTCTTGCAGGTTGCCAGGGTCTGAAATGTCAAAGATGCTCAGGCGCGAACCGAAAACAGCAAAAAGGTGAGGAAAATTCGCTACGGCCGTATACAATCCTCCCCCTACATGCTCCACTAACTCCAATCCCTCAGATACGGGGTGCGAGGGTGTTCTAAAAGTTCGCGCCATCGACAAGTGGGCAAAAATGGTAGAAACGGCCGCGCCAATGAAGAATAAAATTATCAACAAGACCCGTTTCATAATTCACTCCCCTTTAATAACTAATCTGGCAGCCGAGCAAACATCGTCATCGTCGTTGTTTTATTCAACGCCTCGCCCAGCCGGTAAATGGGCCACGTGGCCAGGCGTAGCGGCCAACTGTACGCTGCCCGCAGCCAGGGCTGCCATTTTTCTTCCGGCACATTCGTCGTTTTCAGCCAATAAGCTAAGCTTACCAACGTCACGCTTAGCCGGCCGCTAAAACTCTCTAACGATGCCACCTCAAATCCCGCATCCCGCAAATAGCAACGCAGCAGGTTGGGCGTAAAGAGGTGCAGGTGCCGCGGACGTTCCCAGCCAATCCAATGCGACCCAAACAAATGCGCCTCCACGCAAGTCGGATTCGGAGTACTGACGACCAGCAGGCCGCCCGGTCGCAAAACCCGCGCAATTTCCGCCAGAGTCCCCTTCGGATCTTGCACATGTTCCAAAACGTCCCACAACGTTACCACGTCAAAGCTGCCGTCGGCAAAGGCGGCGTCTTCCAGCGTGCCCGTTTGCACATCCAGCCCGTATTGCTCGCGGGCAAAGGCTGCCGCGTGTGGGCTAAATTCCACGCCCGCCACCTGCCAGCCTGCCGCCTGCATATGCGCCAAAAATTGCCCAGTGGCGCAGCCCACGTCCAGCAAACGGCCGTTTCCCTGCCAATGCCGTTCCAACCGCTGCCGCTGCCGCGCCAACGCATGGTCGGCCGACAGGCGGCTCAAGCCCGATTCCTGCGCTGCGGCAGTGAGAAAGCGAGGGTATTTATCGGGATAGTGTACAGCCAATTCGGCCAGATCGAGCTGCGGATTTTGGTAAATCAGCCCGCAGTGCAGGCAACGCACCAAGGTAAAGTGCCCTGTGTTCAGCAGCATGTCCGGCCCGGCGTTCACTGATTCGGTCTTATCTTGATCGCAGTAATTACAGCGCACGTGTTTCATGGGGTTCCGTTTTGCGGCAGATGAAAATGAAGCTCCAGGCCAGGTTGAGGGGGATGACTGGCGTCAGCAGCAGGCGCATCATTTCTTTCGGATGGCTCAAATAGGCCCTCCAATCTTCTTTGTTTCGTGGCCAGATGCGTTCGTATTTCAGGGTTTTTTCTACGCGTAGCCCATTTTCCTCTAAAAGCTGCTGCCACTCGTACCGCGCCGCGTAGCGCTGGATGGGCTGGTCGTCAATGCTGGTACGACCCTGGCGGAAGGCAATCCAAATGTTGGTGAGCAGGCTGAAGGTGTTGGGGACGAGAATGATGGCACGGCCGTTTCTCTGCAACACTCTGGTGGTTTCGCGCACGGCCGTTTTCATGTCCAAAAAATGCTCCAAACTGCCAATATTACTAACCACAGAGAACTGCCCACTAGCATACGGCAGCCGCTCTGCATTGCCTACCAGCAAATGGCGCGTGCCGTCCGCGTGCCACCCCTGGTACAGTGCCGCAAACGAAAGGTCAAGCCCGTGGGCCAGAATACCTGCCGCCTGCGCCAGATTGGTCAGTTCTCCCCGCCCACAGGAAATATCCAGATATACGTCTCCTGGTTGGAGCGCCAGTTTATCGTACATCCACCGATAAAATGAGCGCGACTGCGAAATTCCCGCCTCGCTGTAAAGATGATCATACGCATCTTGGCTGTCAGCAGCCGTTTTCACATCGCGCAGCCGAATTTCCAGCATCACGTCGGCATTGGGCCGTGTGTTTGTCATCATAATGAGATTATAAGCAGACAAAGGTTCGGTGGCGAGTGGCGTATTATTCCTGACCTCTCACACTCCTGTAAAAATTAGCTAGTTTTTCAGCTACCACCGGCCAAGCAAATTCCGTTTCGGCGATGTGACGGGCACGGCGGCCTACACCATCAAAGTCGGCTGCAGCCAACTGCTGGCAGACCAGTTCACTCATGGCGGACGGCTCCGCTTTTGCTGCCCAGCCCACGGCGCGCTGCCGCACAAAATCGCCTAAATCGCCCACATCACTTACCAATAACGGCCGTCCCGCCGCTAAAAAATCATTCACTTTCATCGGAAAGCGACCGCGGTTGGCGGCGTTATCGGCCAACGGCAGCCAGCCCGCATCGCAGGCAGCCACGTAATCTGCTAACTGCTGATAAGTAACCGGACCGGTGCGTAAAACGGCCGTTCGCTCCTGTACCATATCCTCCACCGCGATTTTGCCATAGCCAATCAACAGCAGCCGCGTGTGCGGAAAACGGCCGTGGATCTCATCAAACGCCGCCGCCATCAACTCCCCATCCTCCTGAAACATTGTTCCTGTATAGCCCAAAATAAGCACATCCTCCGGCAGCCCCAGCTTTGCCCGCACTGCCTTTCGCACCTGCGGGCGGAGAGTCTCCGTGTCTGCACCATTGGGCAGCAGCAGCAGCCGTTCCGCCGGGATGCCCAATGCCAGCGCCTTTTGCTGCAAAATGGTGTTGATGACCGTTGTACCTGCCATACCGGGGCGGAAATGCTCCTCAAAATAAGTCTCGATGGGGCGCAGCAGGGTGCGCAGCAAAGGATTGGACCTCTGCTCTACCGAGCCACCACGCCCAAACCAGTCGCACCAATCACTGAAAAGCGGGATTTGCTGCCAGCGGCGAAGGGCCAGGGCGGGGAAAATGTTGACGGGACGGTTCTCAAAAGCGTGGATAAGGTCGAACGGCCGTCGCCTTACCCACGCCACTCGATTCAACGCATCCCACAGATCATACCCAGAGCGAGGCAGCAAATCTGGTGATTCCACGACCTTCACCCCATCCACCTGCCGCTCACTAAAACCCCACTTGTGTCCAGTGGTTACTGCAAGCAATGTCACCTCAAAATCGTGCCATCGTATAAGTTCTTTAGCCAAGCCCAGCGCCCGCCAATAGGTGCCTCTGCCCACGCGATTGTAAAGCAACATCAAAAGTCGGGTCATAACGGCTGTTCCTTCACCCCGTGCCACAGAGCCGCGCCAGTACGCCCGCAGCGCTTCACCTCTTCCGGTGCTGCCTAAACGCCATGTCGTACGCAGAGCGCTGCCCGTGCGCCAAAATAAAATCAACGGCCACTGCCACAGTTTGGCATGTTTGCGAAAATACAACACACTAGACCGTGCCATCCAGTACCGTTCGTTGGGCGAATCGCTGCCGCCGCTGCTCAATGAGACTTTATGCCACATTTTGGCCGCTGGCAGCACGCCAATTTTCTGCCCCATTTCTCGGATCCGTTGGCAGAAATCGAGGTCTTCATAATACATAAAAAAACGCTCGTCGAAACCGCCGGTTCTTTGCAAGATGTCCCGCGTTAGCAACAGTCCGCAGGCAGGTACAAAATCTCGTTCCAGTATGGCCGTCCACTGCCCTTCGTCTTTCACGCCGCGCGCAGTTTTCTTCTGTTTCCAACAGCCAGGGATTGATCATGCCCCCTACAGACCACACGTGCTGTGGCGCATCGGCATAGTAGATAATAGGAGCCAAGGCGGCAAAATCGGCCGTTATTCCCGCAACCAGCAAGGCTACCGCGTCTTCAGCGAAAAACGTGTCGTTGTTAATGATGAAGACATAGTCAGCCTCCTTGCGCCAAGGCTTCTCGAATGCCCAAATTCATCCCCCGCGCAAAGCCGCTATTCTCGCCATGCGTAATAAGCTGCACATCTGGGCAGGCTCCTCTAATAAGGGCAATTGAATCATCTATAGACCCGTTGTCAACGACGATTAAACGCATGTTTGGATACGTTTGTTTAGCTAATGATCTTAAACATTCAATCGTATCTTCTGGGCGGTTCCAGTTAAGCGTTACAGCGTAGACTATAGGGAACTCTGATTTCATTTCCCTAGACTTTGGATTTGACCAGTATTAGTCATTGATTCAAGGTTACTTACAAACTGCAGCCAAGAAAACCGGCCGTTTTCTCTCTTTATCCCTTCCACAAAAACTGGCCCCAGCTCCTCAGCAAAAAACCACTCAATCGCTTCTGCTAATGCTGCAGCATTCTCTGGCGGAACCACTAAACCTGTCTCGCCATGGGTTACCACCTCTGCCAGGCCGCCCACATTCGTCGTAATCACCGGCGTACCCTGGCCAAAAGCAAGCTGCACAACAGCGCTTTGCGTGGCGCTGCGGTATGGCAGCACCAGCACATCGGCCAGTTGTACCCAAGCAGCTAATACTTCATCTGGTAAATAGGCATCCACCAATGTTACATCATCCTGAATACCCAACTCTATTATCTTTTCCTGGTATTGTTGCGTTCCCTGCCAAAACTCTCCCGCTACAAGCAGGTGCAGCGGCCGTTTCGCCAACACCATCTGCAGCGCATCCAGTAATATGTCCAACCCCTTATAAGGCCGGACAAACCCGGCAAACATGAGCAACGAGCGATCCTGTGGAACTGTCTGAGGTAGCGGTGCCGATTCTGCTTTCCCCAACGCCCCGTAGGTAGGAAGCGGCGTCACCTCATACTGCTGCCTGCGGCAAAATCTCCTGCAGTATCTTTCCATCAGCTTGCGAATGCACCACAAAACCATCTGCCGGACCCAAGGCCAGCTTGATAAGCCAGGGCAACACTGGCGACAAACGCCCCTTCTCATGAGGCATTACGTTGTGGCAGATGAACAAAAGCCGTGGTTTGCCGGGCATCCGTTTAACAGCCCGACTTAGCAACGCCCATGCTGGCGCCCAAAAAGGTACCCACCATTGCATCACCACTACCTCTGGCCGCCACGACCGCAACCGCCGCACCGTGCGCCACCAGGTCAGCGGATTTAGCCCGTCCAGGAGGTACTCAGCCTCCGTGCGCAACGGCCGTTCACTGGGATCCCGATCGCTGCGCCCCGGAAACAACCATGCCGGATACTGCCGCGAGAAGGAGATTAGCAGCACCTCATGTTCGCGCCGCAATTCCTGCGTTAGTAAAGTCGTGTAATGGGCGATCCCTCCGCGGTATGGATAGGTCGGGCCAATTAATGCGTAGCGCGTCATGTTACAAATTATAACCAAGCTCCAGTTTCGGGCGAAACAACACGGTTTACTCTCTGCTCAAACCACACTAAAATTCCCCTATGATCTTAATTACCGGCGCAAGCGGCTTTGTGGGCCGCTCCGTCACCCGCCAGCTCACCCAGGCACAACAAGAATGGCTGGCCTATAACGGCCGTATTCAAAATCTGCACCAGTTGCGCCAGGCGCTGAAAGGGGTTCATACCGTCATTCACTTAGCAACCAGCGAAGGACGCGGGCGGAATCGCCTGCTGCAGCGCGTTGACCTGGTTGGCACCCAGCGCCTCCTGGAAGAGTGCCGCCGCGCACAAGTCCAACATGTCATATTTGTCAGCCGCATTGGCGCCGACCCTAACTCCCTCCATACCTTACTGCGCATTAAAGGGGAAATTGAGCACGCTATTCGCAACAGCCGTATGGAATACACCATCATTCGTTCTACATCGCTGTTCGGGCATGGCGACCGTTTTACGGAAATTTTGTTAAGCATGGCTCTCTGGAGCTGGCCGCTGGTTTGGCTGCCCGGCGGGGGGCATATTTCTTTGCAGCCCTTGTGGGTTGAGGACCTGGCCCGCTGTCTTACCCAGACAGTCTCCCGCGCTGACCTGCGCAACAAAACAATTACCATTGCCGGAGAAGAAAGAATTCCATATCGCGCGATGGCACATAGTCTGCTCCGCGCACACGGCAGCAGCCGTATCCCAATTAAGATGCCAATGGTGTTGATACGGCCGTTCACCACCCTGCTATTTAGCTGGTGGTATTGGCCGCCCATCACCCGTACTTTTGTAGACCGCTTCTTCGTGCCCGAAATCGCCGACCTGGACAGTGTCCTCCGCCACTTTGGGTTTCGCCCGGCTCGCTTGGTGAACAATATCACCTATGTGACTCGCCCTGGCATGCGCCGCCGCATCTTCCGCAGGTAAATAACAACATGTGTCCGGTTTTCTGCGCTATAAAACGCGGAAGAAATCACCAACTGCTGGTTATTGGGCTTGCTGTGTCTGAGGCTGCAATTAAGCAAAAAAAATCGGGCTGACCTCAAGGCCAGCCCGCTTATTTGCTTGAGAGTCAGGAACGCCGAAACCTGACTCTCGTTAAAAGGAGGAGAAGAAGAGATTTTTGATACATTCTTATTCTAAAAGAGGAGCACGACTAACGCTGTACGTCGCCCCTACGTCCCATCTACGCAAAGCCTACGCTTGTAATTTTCTTCACGAACAAACTCATTCCCCTTCGCCTAACACCTAAAGCGACGATACAATCAGCAAGATGGTCCAAATTCGCCGCACGCACATATTTTTACTGCTGGTGGCTTGTCTTCTGGCAGCGGCAGCTCTACGGCTGCCAGAATTAACCGCGGCGCCACCAGGCTTGCACTACGACGAAGCTGCCAATGGCGTGTTGGCGGCAGACATTGGCCTGCGCGGTGAACGGCCGGTTTTCATCACAAGCTACACAGGCAAAGAAGTGCTTTTTTTCTATCTAGCTGGCGGTCTGATGCGGCTGTTGGGAGATTCCGTGTTTGCATTGCGGTTAACGGCCGCTTTTGTGGCCCTGCTTACCGTGGCCGCCACCTACTGGTTGGGGCGGGAAATGGGCTACAAACGTGAGGTAGTGCTCATTGCTGTCGTCTTGTTGACCGTGAGCTTTTGGCACTTGGTGTTCAGCCGCCTGGGATTCCGCGCCATTACCCAACCCCTGCTGCAAGCGTTGACGTTAGCCTCCTTATTCCGGGGTTTGCGACAGATGCGCTGGCGCTGGCTGCTGCCGGCAGGATTTTTTCTGGGCCTCACGGGTTACACTTACCTGGCCGCTCGCGTTTTTCCTGTGCTGCTGCTGTTGGGCGCGCTGCCTCTGCTTTTGGGGCGGTTGTCGCGGCAAAGGCGCGGCCAGTTAGCCCTGGTTGTGCTTGTTGGTTTGATAACGTTAACCCCTTTGTTGCTTTATTTTGTGCAGCACCCAGACGCTTTTTGGGTGCGTATTGGCCAGGTAGCTCCCGGGGAAACTGGGCTAAGCCTGGGGGAAAGTATTGTGCGCTCGCTGGAGATGTTTTTCCTGGTGGGTGACCCGTACATTCGCTTTAACCTGCCGCAACGGCCGTTGCTGAACACCTTCTGGGGCACGCTCATGGTGGTGGGCTGGCTCAGCTTGCTGTGGCGCTGGCGCAGCTGGCCCATCGATTGGCGGCGGTCTGCCGCCCTGCTGCTGTTTTTTAACCCGTTGGTCATGCTGCTGCCTACGACGCTGGCCACCAACGAAATTGTGCCAAGCAATTTACGGGCTCTTGGGTTAATTCCTCTGCTCTTTTTTCTGCCTGCCTTAGGGCTGCAAGAGATGCTGACCTCGCTGGAGCGCTGGCTGCAAAGCCGCATGGTTACTGTCACCACGCTGGCGACGGCCGTTACCGTGCTGCTGCTGGGCAGCATTCTCACCAACCGCCTTTACTTCCTGGAATGGGCCGATGATCCCCAGCTCTTTTACGAAAACGATGGCGATTTAACGGCCGTGGCCCGCTATCTAAATGGGCAAGAGCTGCAAAACACCACTCTCTATGTAGCCGCTCTGCACTATCAGCACCCCACCCTGGCCTTTCTCAGCGACCAATACGATGCCATTAAATGGTTGCCCAACAGCCAGGCCTTGGTTTTTCCGGCGGAAGGAGAAGCCCTTTACATCTTTCCCCACAACAGCCCGCTGCCCAATTGGGCAGAAACTTTTTTTATTGACCTGCCCGGCGAGGTGAAGGTTCAAGACCCTTTTACGGCAATACGCCGCAGCAGACCCCCCGACATCAACCCACCCTACACTGTCAATGCCAATTTTGGTAATACGATTACCCTGCTCGGCTACAATACGCGGCCCGGCTACACGGGGGAAACCATGCCCGTTACGCTCTACTGGCAGGTAAATGCCGCACCTACGGCGGAATTCACGCCCTTTGTGCACCTGGAAGATGTGTGGAAGTATCGCTGGGGCCAACTGGAGACCTTTGCTTACCCCGCGCCGCAGTGGGCGAAGGGCGACGTGATTGTGCAGCGAGTTGACTTGCCGCTGCCATCCGGCGCACCGCCCGGTCCATATCGCCTGCGCATTGGCTTGTTTGACCCGGCAACGGGCAGCCGCTTGCCCCGTTTGGATGAAAACGGCCGTTTTGCGGGTGACAGCTACATCCTGGAGTTTGTGGGCGTTTTGGCCGGTGAACTGCCCCAAAACCAGCCCCAACCACAATATCCCCTGCAAAAAACCATTGTTCCCGGACTGCAGTTTTTGGGTTACAACCTTGGCGGGCAGGAAATATTTACCGGAGAAACGCTGCCCCTGGCCCTGTGGTGGCAGGCCACCACCCCGCTGCCGCCCCTGACCACGCGGCTGGAGCTGCTTAAGGCTGACAATACGGGGCGAATTTTGCTCAACACCCAGCCGGTGCACGACACCTACCCCTTCCACCAATGGTATACGCCGCAGTTCCTCATTGATCACGTTGACCCCACCATTCCCGCCAATTTCCCGCCCGGGGAATACCGGTTACAACTGCGTTTGCTCGATGAAGACGACGAGACCCTCTTTGCCACCAGTCTGGGGGCTGTGCGCGTCTCCGCCACAGAAAGGACCTTTGTGCCGCCAGCGATACAAACGGTGACCAACAACGCCTTTGGGTCAGAAATCACGCTGTTGGGCTACAACCTGGAAGAAACGGCCGTTAACGAATTCTCGCTGGATCTGGTGTGGCAGGCTCAAGAAACCCCGGTGGCAGATTATACCGTGTTCGTTCACGTGCTGGGTCTGGATGGCGCCTGCTGCGTGTGGCAGCAAGACGCCATGCCCCGCCAAAATCAATACCCCACCACCCGCTGGCTGCCCGAAGAAGTGGTGGTAGACAGTTACACCGTTCGCCTGCCCGACGAAGCAGCATCGGGCGCATATCCTATCGAAATTGGCTTGTACGTGGCCGAGACGGGGCTGCGCCTGCCGGTTAGCGGCCCTGGGGCAGAGGGAGATGCGGTGTATTTACGGCCGTTAATCGTCCCCTGAAAACCCGTTACTCCCGCTTCATATAAACCGTTTGCGTCGGGTAGGCAAATTCAATACCCGCTCCAGCAAACTGGCGCACCAGAGCCAGGTTAATGGCCTGCTGGGTGTCCATGTAGGCCTGGTAATCTGGCAGCAGCATGAAGTAAACAATCTCGTAGGTCAGGGCGGAGTTATCCAGCGACTTAAAATGTGCGCGGTCAAAGCGTGTTTGCTCCAGATTTTCAATAACTTCCTGTACCATAGCCGGGATCTGCGCCAATTTTTCTGGCGGCGTTTCGTATAATACTCCTAGCGTAAAGACCACCCGCCGCTCCTGCATGAGCTTGTAGTTGCGGATTCGACTCGTCAGCAAATCTGTGTTTGAGAATACTAGCTGCTCACCTGAAATGCTGCGCACGCGGGTCGTTTTCAGGCCAATCTTTTCTACCGTGCCGCTAAAGTCGCCCACCACAATAAAGTCGCCAATGACAAAGGGCTTGTCCAGCACGATGGAAAGGGAGGCAAACAAATCGCCCAGAATATTTTGCACTGCCAGAGCCACCGCCACACCGCTAATGCCTAAGCCGGCAATCAAGGAAGTTACTTCTACGCCTAAATTGTCCAGGATAAGCAGCAAGACAATGGTCCATAGCACCAACTTGCCAATTAACCCCAAAGCCGAAAGAACCGTGACGCTGCCCGCGTCATCATCCAGGCGCTCCTGTTTATAGCGGGTCACAGCAAAACTAATAGCCCCATTTCCCCAGACAGCCACCTGGATAAAAAGGGTAATCGTAATGATGTGACCAATGATACGGGTGGGCACGTCGGCAAAGGTTAAGAATTGGGAACCGGCATAGAATCCGGCAATAAGCAAAAACCAAAGCTGCGTACGGTTGAGTAAATCAACCACAAAATCATCGATACGGTTCTCGGTGCGCCGCGCAAATTGGATGACACGGCGGATGACGATTGTTTTGAGCAGGTAAAATGCGCCAATAATAGCTGCGGCCACAAGCACGGCCAACAGCCAGTCACGTATTGGGTTTTGCAGAAGTTCGTTTTCAAGCCACGGCATTGCGCTCTCCTTTCATGATAAGGTGTTTTTAGGCTCTAGCCCCCTCTGTGGTTTACTTACATCTTGCCCATGAGGTACTCCCCTTAATTATGGGGAAAACCTGGCTGTTAACGCAAAAATGTTAATTTTCACGCCCTGTTTATCTGCATGGCCTTTGGTTTTTGTATGATGAACGGGAGACCCTCGTTGCAGGATAGCACTATGGAGCAATTTAGAGAAAACGTATACCAGGTCGGCCAGCAAGAAATTCGCACTATGGAAGCTGGGCGGCGCGGACGGCAAATAGCCTTGATGATTCACGGCTGGTCAAGTTCCTGGTTTGCCATGTCACCCCTGATGGGGCTGCTGGCGCAGCGTTTTCACTGCATTGCCGTAGACCTTCCAGGTTACGGGCAATCCCCCCCGTTTAAAGAACGCACAACAATACCGGGCTATGTGGATTTACTGGCCGACCTGATTGAGCAGCTCAGCGACAACCCTGTGGTGCTGGTGGGCCACTCCATGGGCGGTATGACCAGCATTACCCTGGCCCTCAAGCACCCTATCCTGGTGGATCGGATGGTGCTGCTCAGCCCAACCATCAGCGGCCGTTTATCCCGCTCTATCAACTTTTTCATCCTGCCCATCACCATGCTTGAGCGGTTTCGGCCGGGAAGTTTGCTGGTTTCGGCCGTAGAAAAGACCATCGTGGGCATCACCGACCGGCTGATGCGCCCCGTTTCCTTCGCGGAAAGGTCCGGCATTACCGAAGCCGACTACATGCGTTTGCGCTCCGACGCGCGGCGGCCAGGGCAGGGGCGCGTGCGGGCGGAATGTTTTCGGGCAATGCTAGAGAATGATTTATGTGGCCAGATTGGAAAAGTAGAAACACCCACCCTCATCCTGTGGGGCGCAGAAGACAATACGGTTCCGCTGCGGGATGCCGGCGTCGTTGCTGACGAATGGCCAGCGGCCGATCTGCGTATATTGCCAAAAGCGGGGCATTGGCCTCATTTTGAGGCCGCCGACACTACGCGGCGGCAGGTGGCGGCTTACCTTGGCCTGCCGCGCACCAGCACCGACCTGCACGAGCCGGTTGATGATGAAGAACTGGTGCAAATTCGGGAAGTGGCGCAATTCCTGGCCCACTCCGACATTGGCAATGATTTGAACGAGGCGCAGCGTATCCGTATTGCGGCGCAGTTCCAGCAGCGTACCTACCAACCAGGAGAAAGCATTGTACAAACGGCCGATTCTGGCAACGAGCTGTATATGATTAAATTGGGCACGGTGGAGGTGTGGAAAGACCTGGAAGGGATTGACCCCAGCATGCACAACCACGCCCAGGTGCAGCACGTCACAACCTTCCGGCCGGGGCAAATTGTAGGCGAGCTGGCAATGCTGGACCAGGGTGGCCGCAGCGCGGACCTGATTGCCGGGGAAGACGGGGTAACCGTGCTGGCCCTGAGCCGGGAACGGCTGCTGACGCTGTGTGAAGATGATGCCGTGTTGGGTACGCGGCTGCTGTGGAACATTTCCACCGTGGTGTCGCGGTGGGTGCGCTTCATTTTGTGGCAGCTTAACCGGGCTGAGCAACGGCGCATGGAAACGGCTGTTACCCCCACCAATGAGCGTGATGTTGTACCGGCATAATTTGACCCGAACCCAAACAGAGCCTTTTTGACGGGGATTCTGGTGCATGCCCGTTTTTTGTGTTCACAAATCGAGGTGCTAACTGCATCTTGGCAATTCCCAACCCCATTCAATAGAAAAAGTGACATCCAGCACTCGACAAGTTGCCAGCATTTATGCTACTGTGAGCCTATTGGTGCATGTTTAGCGGGATGGGGACCCGCGCGCCGCTGCCCACATAGCCACCTGGCGGTTCCGCAGCCCAAGGAGAAAGGATAAATGAGTGTTTACAAGATTATTGAGTTAGTTGGAACCAGCGAGACGTCCTGGGAAGATGCTGCCAAGCATGCGGTGGAACGAGCAAACGCTTCGCTGCGGGATTTGCGCGTTGCCGAAATTGTCAAACTGGATATGCGCCTTGAAAATGGCAAGGTTGTCGAATACCGAGCCCGGGTAGCGCTGTCATTCAAGTTTGAAGGGGAATAGTTAAGAAAGCCTGGTGGCTTGCTGCCGGTAATTGGCGGCTGGCCATCAGAAAATTACCATGCAAAAGCCCTGCCGCGCTCTGCAAAGCAGGGCTTTATTCATGGAAGCTCAGGCCCTTATTTATCCGCCTTATCTCTATTTTTGGGAACCTGGAAGGTGTCAAAGAATTGACGCATCGTGTCCTCACCGGCAGCGATAAGGGCACTGACGCGGCCGTCACTCATGCCGAATTCAGTGGTGCCATAATCCTTGGCGGGCAGGCGGCACACGCCATCTTTGTAGGCATCCATCACGGTTTTATCGTGCGCAGAGGTCATGGTGTTGAGCAGGTTGGTCACGCGCTTCACCAGGGCCAGGTCATTGATGTCTAACAGCGGCTTAGGGGGTACGGCATCCGGCTTGCTGTTGGGCACCGGCTTTGTCTCATCAATAAGCATGCCCAGCGCAAAAGCGCCATCTTGGGGGCCCATGACGCTGGTGACTTCAGGGCTGCGGGAAATCAGGAGCCGAATGGGGAAGTTGGAGTTCACGCCACCATCCACGATGGCGTGCCCGGTGATGTCATTGCCATTGTAGGTGCCCCACTCCGGCTGCCAGCGTACCTCTTGCCACAAAAAGGGGATACTCATGGACATACGCACTGCCCAGTGTACGGGCAGGTCGGGGGCTGTGCGGTGATTGAGGACGAGCATGTTGTTGTCGGTGGTATCCGAAGCGACGACAGAGAGGTCTTTTTGAGTGTGCTCGTAAAACTCGGCAAAGGTGGCATTACCCAGGTTACGGCCGTCCAGGTTGAGCTTCTCAATCAGCCAGGCGCGAAAGGCTTCGCCAGCGTATAAGCCACCCAATTCAAGAAAAGAGAAAAGCAGGCGGTAGACTTTAAGCTGCATGAAGTTTTGGAAAAGGTGCTGATCAATGCGGCTTTCCACTTTTTCAGGAACGAAGGGAAGGTCGACTTGTTTTAAGAGGTTGTAGCTGATGCTGTTTTCCCAGTCGGCGGGGTCAAAACCCTCGGCCACGTCCATAAAGGTGGCAAAACGCGGCGAGCCATCAGGCATTTTCTCGTTGACCTGCTGCAGCATTTCGGTTGAGCTGTAGTTGGCGGCCAGGAGGCAAGCCGTGATGGCCCCAGCCGAGGTGCCCAGGAGACGGCCGTAACTGTGCCCGCGCCGTTCGAATTCCTTCATTGCCCCCACGAAAACAAGCCCCTTGGCCCCGCCCCCTTCGAAAACAAGGTTAAAATGCATTGGGTTCTCTCCTTTAGCTTAATAGATTGTAGCTGGTTGATGGCTGTGGTGTTGAGGGTACATGGGAGCGGCAGGCATTGTCAAGGGGAATGTGGAAACGGCCGTTTTCACCCCACTGCCCATTTGCCACCCTAATCGCCTTCCGCTATCCTTCTCGCCATCATCGAAAGGAAGGGTTGCCCACCCATGCAAGACCTGAAATCCCTCTTTTTGCTCGACCCTGATGTCATCTTCCTCAACCACGGCTCCTTTGGCGCGACGCCGCAGCCCGTCTTCGCCGCCTACCAGGAGTGGCAGCGCCGCCTGGAGCGCCAGCCCGTGCAATTTCTGGTCGATGAGCTGCCAAAACACCTGGCGCATGCCCGCCATGCCCTGGGCGCATACCTAGGCGTCCACGCCGACGACCTGGTTTACGTGCCCAATGCCACCTTTGCCCTCAACGTGGTGGCCCGGTCGCTGGACCTGGGGCCGGGCGACGAGGTGCTGACCACCAACCACGAATATGGCGCCTGCGACAATGTGTGGCGCTTTCTCAGCCAAAAACGCGGCTTTTCCTACAAGGCTCAGCCCATTCCCCTGCCTGTGCTGCCCGATGATGAGGTGGTGGCGCTTTTCTGGCAGGGAGTAACGCCGCGCACCAAAGTCATTTTCCTCAGCCACATCAGTTCGGCCACGGCGTTACGACTGCCGGTGGCGGCCATTTGCCAGCGAGCCAGGGCCGCAGGAATTTTGGCTATTGTGGATGGCGCCCACGCCCCAGGGCAAATCCCCCTGAACCTGGCCCAAATTGGCGCGGACTTTTACTTTGGTAACGCCCACAAATGGCTGATGAGCGCCAAGGGGGCGGCCTTTTTGCATGCACGGCGGGAGATGCAGCCGCTAATCGAGCCGCTTGTGGTAGGTTGGGGCTGGGGTCCAAAGCGCGTCATTACCTTTGGCTCTGACTTTCTGGACTATTTGCAGTGGCTGGGCACCAACGATTTATCGGCCTATCTTTCTGTACCGGCGGCGCTGGATTTTCAGGAGCAGCATAACTGGACGGCCGTACGCGAAACCTGCCACACCCTCTTGCAAGAAACGCTGCCGCGCCTGGCCGCTCTGACGGGCCTGCCCTCGCCTTACCCCGACGACAGCTACTACCACCAGATGGCCATTGCCCCTCTGTCGGCCACGCTAGAAGGCGCGGCCTTGAAGGCGGCCCTTTACGCCAAGTTCCGCATTGAAATTCCCGTCACCCAATGGGCGGAACGGCCGTTTCTGCGCCTCTCCATTCAAGGGTACAACACCCCCGCTGACGTGGACGCCCTGCTGGACACCCTGCGCCAATTGCTCTGACGCTACTGCAGCAGCAGGCTGGCACCCAAACCCAGCAGCACAAAAAGCACAATACGCCGGAAACGCTCCGGGTTAAGATGCCGGTCCAGGCGAAAGCCCAGCAGCACCGCCAGCAAAATGGCGGGCACGGCAATGAGCGCATGCTGCCCCACAACGGCCGTAAAATTGCCGCTGAGGATGTGCCCACCGAGGATGAAGATGCTGTTGACTAGAAAAAAACCTTGCAAGTTGCTCTTAAACTCTGCCGGTGGCCAGCGGCGGCAGTTACCGTAAATGATGACTGGCGGCCCAACCGCATTGTACGCCCCGCCCAAGATGCCGGAGAAAAAGCCAAAGCCGTAAGCCCAGCCGGGGTGGCTGAGGGCAGGCAATGGCGGGCCAAAGAGGGCGTACAGCGCATATCCTAAAATAATAACACCCAGCAGCACCGTGACAATACCTTCATCCACCTGGCGCAGAGCCACAATGCCCAACGGTACTCCCAGCAGCGCTGCGGCCGTCAGCCGCGAAACGGCGCGCAGGTTCAGGTCGGCGCGATAGCGCAGCAGCAGCAGCAGTTCGGCCACAACAGCCACGATAGCCACCAGCGGTGTGGCGACCTGGAGCCCCAGCAGCGGAACCAACAGAGGCATGGAAACCAGGGCCAGCCCAAAACCGGTGACCGTTTGCGTGAAAATGGCGATGAAGACGATGAGGAAGGTGAGCATATTCAGTGGTCAGTAATTAGTGGTCAGTAATCGGTAGTCAGTAATCAGTGATTTTATCTTCGGTAACTGCCTGCTGAAAACTGATCACTGTTTACTGATTACTGAAACGAGATGCCACTGCGGAATACCCAAGGGGGTGAGGATGTAATTTTGCACACGGGGCTTAACGAGAACGGCCGTTACCCCATGAGCCAGAAACAGTACCGGCGCATCCGCCACGATTTGCTGCTCCGCCTGGGCATAAAGGGCCAGCCGGGCCGTCACGTCCGGCGCGGTGCGCGCCTGCTCCAGCAGGGCGTCTACGTCCGGGTTGGAATATCCGCTGAGGTTTTGCACAGAGCCGCTGTGGTAGAGAATGTCGAGGAAATTTTGCGGGTCCGGGTAGTCGGCGCACCAACCGGAGGAGAAGAAGTGGCCGACGTCGCCGCTGTAAAGCTGGTCGTTGTAGGTATAGGGATCGATGAGCACCGGCTCGATGGTCAGGCCCAGATTTTCCTGCCACATGGTGATGACGGCCGTTACCAGCCCGTTCACCTCGTCAAAACCGGCCGTGTAAAAAGTTAGTGTACCCAGGTCGGCCGGGGCAGCATAGCCTGCCTGCGCCAGAAGTTCCCGCGCCCTGTCCGAGTCAAAAGGCAACGGTTCCGTCACCCCACCATAGCCGGGCATTCCCGGCGGCAGCGAACCCGCCGCCAGCAAGCCGCTGCCCCGCCAAAAAATCTCCACCAGCGTCTCCCGGTCAAGGGCATAGACTAGCGCCTGGCGCACGCGGGCATCATTCAGTGGTGGAAGCTGGTTGTTCAGGCCAATGACGGTGGTGCACAGGCTGGCCGTCTGCTGCAGGTCGGCATTAAGCGGATCGTTGGGGTCCTGCACTCGCGCAAGCGTATCACCGCCCACGCCCACCAGGTCAATCTCGTCCTGCTCATACAGTGCCAGGGGTAAATTGGCACCCAGCAGATAGACGAGGTGGCTGATTTTGGCCGGTTCGCGGTAAAAATAATCGTTACGGGCCAAAATGAGAATCTCGTCGTCGCGCCATTCTTGCAGCGTGAAGGGGCCGGTGCCGTTGGCCTGGTATTCCCAGTTGCGCTGGCCGACGTTGTTTTCATCCACCACAAAGGCCACAGGGTAGGCCAGCTTCTCTAAAAAGTAAACCACAGGGGCAGACAGGCGCACTTCCAGGGTGTGGTCGTCTACGGCGCGCAAACCGCTGATGGCAACGGCCGTTCCCGCCAGTTTCTCCTGCACGCCCGCAATGTCCCCCAGGTAAGTCTGCGCCGTGTCCGAGCCGGTAGCCGGGTCAGCGGCCCGTTCCCAAGAAAAGATGACGTCCTGCGCGGTGACGGGACGGCCGTCGTGAAAAACGGCATTTTTGCGCAGGTAAAAAGTATACACCAGCCCATCGTTGCCAATCTGCCAGCCTGCAGCCAGGTCTGGCTGCACCTGCAACTGCTGATCCAGCGTCACCAGCCCGCTGAAAATGTGCCCCAGGGCATCGTCGGGGCCGCCGTAAGTCAGGGCGGGGTCCAGGGTGCGCGGTTGGCCGTCGCTGAGGACGATGGCGTTTTGCCGGTCAATGTCATACCCGCTAAGGGGATCGCCGCCGGTCTGCAGCAGGCGGTTAGGAAGCTGGCAGCTGAGGAGAAGCAGCGCGGCAAACAGTATAAAAATTAGGCGTTTCATGCCGGTATTGTAGCCCCATTCCCGCTCATTTGACAGGCGCACAAAGCAGATGTATTCTCTACTCATCCTGCACAAATGAGGTGTTTCGATAGCAATGATAGAGTAATTCACTTCCACCCCGGTCTTGTTTGTTGACCTTTTTTGCGACCTGACCGTCGTTTGCTGACGCGCCGTTTTCCCGAAACGGCCGTTTCGGAGGTGAAAATTGCTTACCGTACACCAACTCACGAAATCTTTCGATCTACAACCCTTATTCAAAAACGTCACCTTCAGCCTGAACCCCGGCGAGCGCGTAGGGCTGGTTGGCCCTAACGGCTGCGGCAAAACCACCCTGCTGCGCCTCATCACCGGCGAAGAAACGGCCGATTCCGGGCACATCACCACGACCCCCGACCTGCGCCTGGGCTACCTGCCTCAAGGTTTCACGCTGGACGGTAACGAGACGGTCAGTCAGGTGGTGGGACGCGCCGCCGGTGATGTAGACGTGCTGGAAACCGAGCTCGCGCAGCTGGCCCAGGCGCTGGCCACTCAGCCCGAAAGCGCGGAATTACAGCGGCGATACGACGCCCTTTTGCAGCGCATCCGCCGCAGCAACACCGGGCGCGCCGCCGCCATCCTTGCCGGGCTGGGGTTGGAGGAGGTGCCCGACGACATGCCTATGAGCCATCTCAGCGGCGGGCAAAAGACGCGGCTGATGCTGGCCCTGGTGCTGCTGGATGACCCGCACCTGCTGCTGCTGGATGAGCCAACCAATCACCTGGACATCGGCATGCTGGAATGGCTGGAAGGGTGGCTGGCCGATTTTCCCGGCGGCGCGCTGGTCGTCTCCCACGACCGCACCTTTTTGGACCGCACCGTCAACGCTATCCTGGCCCTGGACCCGCTAACCCAGACGGTGAAGGAGTACGCCGGGAATTACACCGCCTATCAGGAAGCAGCCCAGCTTGAGCGGGAAAAGCAGTGGGCGGCTTACCATGACCAGCAGCAGGAAATCCGGCGCGTGCGCCAGGACATTTTGCGCGTCAAGGCGCAGGCGGCACGCATGGAGCGGGAAGCGAGTTCGGCGCGCATTGGCGGCGGCATCATGAAGCTGAAAGGGGCCAAGGATTACCAGCAATCTCTGGCCAAAGGGGTGGCGCAAAAGGCGAAATCGCGGGAGAAGAAACTGGAACGTTTCCTGGAGGATGAAGACCGCGTAGACAAACCGCGCCGTTTGCGCAATATGCGGCTGGATTTTGCAGAGACCGCCCATTTGGGGCAGGCGGTGATTGAGCTGCAAGATGTGAGCGTGGGATACGTGGCGGAACGGCCGTTACTCACCCACTTGAACCTGCACGCGCCGCAAAACGGCCGTGTCGTCATCACCGGCCCCAACGGCAGCGGCAAAACCACCCTGCTGCGCACCATTGCCGGGCAGCTTGCCACCCCTGAACGGCCGTGTGCACATCGGTCCTAGCGTGCAGCTAGGCTACATGACCCAGGAGCAAACCGGCCTGGACCCGAACCTGACCCCACTGCAAACCGTGCAGCCAGCCTTCGCCACCGAAACCGAAGCCCGCACCTTCCTCGCCTACTTTTTGCTGGTGGGCGACGAACCGCTGAAGCCCAACGCCCAGTTGAGCTACGGTCAGCGGGCGCGGCTGGCGCTGGCGCACATGGTCATTGACGGCTGCAACGTGCTGCTGCTGGACGAGCCCATTAACCACCTGGACATTCCCTCGCGGGCGCAGTTTGAGGAGGCGCTGGCCCACTTTCAGGGCACGGTACTGGCCGTCGTTCACGACCGCTATTTCATTGAGCGTTTTGCCACGGAGGTGTGGTGGGTGGAAGATGGGGGGATTCGGCGGGTTGTGATGCGTGAAGCGTGATGGCCTTATCTCCGTGCCTTTCTTTTCGCGGTTTACCTCAGTTACGTGAGGGTGCGGTTAACGGCCGTAGCCACCGCCCTAGCCTGGGCCACCAACTGCGGCAGCATTTCCAGCGGTAAGGATTGCTCGCCGTCAGACAACGCTTCCGCCGGGTTTGGGTGCAGCTCCACCAGCAGCCCATCCGCCCCAGCAGCAACGCCCGCCCGCGCTGCGGCCAGTACCAGGTCTGCGCGGCCCGTGGCGTGGCTGGGGTCGGCAATCACCGGGAAGGGGGTGGTTTGCTTGATGAGGGCGATGGCGTTGGTGTCCAGGGTGTTGCGCGTGGCCGTTTCAAATGTGCGAATACCACGCTCGCACAGCATGATTTGCGCGTTGCCCCGGCTGGCAATGTGCTCCGCGGCCGCCAGCCACTCCGCTATGGTTGACATAAAACCCCGCTTGAGCATCACCGGCTTCTGCGTTTCGCCCACCGCCCACAGCAGCGGGTAATGCTGCATGTTGCGACTGCCAATCTGGATGATGTCGGCGTATTCGGCCACCAGGGGCACCTGCTCGACGCCCAGCGCCTCGGTGATGACCAGCAGGCCAAACTCGTCGGCCACGTCCCGCAAAATGCGCAGCCCTTCGAGGCCCAAACCCTGAAAAGAGTGGGGCGAGGTGCGCGGCTTGAAAGCGCCGCCGCGCAAGATTTTGCCGCCGTGGTGGTAGACAGCTTCGGCCACGGCGCGGGTCTGCTCGTAGCTCTCCACGCTGCACGGCCCGGCCATGAGCAGCACGTCTTTTCCGCCTATCGCAAGATCGGGTGTCAAGAAAATCGGTTTGGTGGTGGTGTCCAAGTTTATCATATCGTTATTTTGAGACTGGTAACTGAAGAATGACCCAAATCAGTCTCTAGTCTCCAGTCTTCAATCCGTCTAAAAAGGTGAGAACCACTTGCCGGAAGGCATACGGCCGTTCCAGATGCACCGCATGTCCTGCATCAGCAATGAGTTCTAATTGTGAATTTAGCAACAAGTTGTGCATTCTGCGGTTAATGCCCACAAATTTCTCATCTGTTTCGCCCGCCAGCAGCAGCACCGGCGTGGTTAATTCCGACAAATGAGGCCAGAGGGAGGGCTGCGCCCCCGTGCCCATGCCGCGCAGGGAGTTTGCCAACCCGGTGGGATTGTTGTTTAGTCGCTGGGCGCGCAGGGCAGCCCGTTTTTCCGGGGCAAGCTGCTGCTGGCTGGCCCACAGGGGCAGTGCTTCCCAATAATCGACAAAGGCGGCCACGCTTTCGCTTTCGATGCGGTCGGCCAGGGCATGGTCGCGGGCGCGGCGGGCAGCGCGCTCCGGCTCCGTTTCCAGGCCTGGGGAAGCGCTTTCTAGAATAAGCGCGCGAATCAGGTGTGGGTAATGAACAGCCAAATAGAGGGCCAACCGCCCGCCCATTGAATAACCAAGCAAATTGACGATTGAAGATTGAAAATTGACAATTGACGATTGGTGGAGTACGGCCGTTACGTCTGCCGCCACCTTCTCCATGCTGTAACGGGCGGGGTCGGCGGGGGAATCAGTCAGCCCGTGGCCTAAAATGTCCAGCGTGACGACGCGGTAGTGCTGGGCCAGGGTAGGGACGTGGTCGGCCCAATTTTGGCCGCTGCCGGTAAAGCCGTGCAGCAGCAGCAACGGGTTGCCCTGGCCGGTTACTTCTACGTGATATAAAACGCCATTGACGCACAAATCAGACATCAGGCTGGCCCTCTATCTGCTCACGAACCCGCTGCCGCGCAATTTTGCCGGAGGCGGTGAGGGGCAGGGCATCAACAAATTGAATTTGGCGGGGTATTTTGTAGCCTGCAAGGTGCTGGCGGCAATATTGGATGAGGGTGTCGGGGGAAACGGCCGTTTCCTCTCCAACATCTACCACCACCATAGCCGCTACCCGCTGCCCCCACTCCGCGTCGGGCACGCCCACCACGCACGCCTCCGCCACAGCCGGGTGCTGTCGCAGCACCGCCTCCACCTCCGCCGGGTACACATTCTCGCCGCCGGACACAATCAAATCGCTGCGCCGCTGCACAATCCACAAATCGCCGTCGTCGTCCAGGTAGCCCATGTCGCCGGTATGCAGAGGAGCAGAGGGGCAGGGTCGCAGAGGAGCTTGGTTTTCCTCTGGCTCTTGCTCTCGCTCAAAGTATCCGGCCATGACCGTGGGGCCGGTGACAACTATCTCACCGATTTGGTTTTGGGGCAGTTCATGGCCCTGCTCGTCCACAATTTTGACGCTGGTGAAACATCAGTGGCTTGCCCACGCTGCCGGGCTTGCGGGCGGCGTCGGCGGGAAGCATGGTGGCCACCTGGCTGGCGGCTTCGGTAAGTCCGTAGGTGGTGAGCAACTAGTGGTAGCAAATGGTCAATGGTCAATGGCCAATTGTCAATTGTCAATTCTTTTTCGTTGGCTATTGGCCATTGATTATTAGCTATTGACAATTTTCTCGGCAGCGCGTTGGCGCGTTGTACCAATTCCGCCGTGGCCGCTGCGCCGCCGAGGAGGATGAGGCGCAGAGATGCGGGCCAGTGGTCGCGGGTTTCTAGCAGGCGGTGCAGCATGGTGGGCACCAGGGAGATGAGGGTGATGGGGTTGGTGTCCAGATCGTGGTTGATGGCGTCGAGGTCGAAGCGGGGGTGGAGGGAAACGGCCGTACCGTACAAACAGCTCCGCAAAATCACCGCCAGCCCGCCCACGTGGTACAGTGGCAGCACGCTCAGCCACAGGTCGTCGGGCTGCGTGCCCAGCCGGTAGGCCGAGGCCATGGCGCTGTAAAAGTGGTTGGCGAAGGTGAGCATCGCCCCTTTGGGCCGGCCGGTGGTGCCGGAAGTGAAAACGATGGACTGCAAATTGTCAATGGTTAATGGTCGATGGTCAATTTTCAACAGTTTGGTCGCCGCTATTGTTTCATCATTGATAATTAGCAATTGACACTTGACGATTGACCATTTTTCTTCATTTGTCACCAGCCATTTGCAGCCGATATGGTCTAGCTGCCATTGCAATTCTGCCGGGGTGAGGCGGGTGTTGAGGGGCACAAGCACCGCGCCCAACCGCGCCAGGGCATGGATGAGGCAGACGTAGGCGAAGCAGTTGGGCAGCAGGGCAGCCACATAGTCGCTGGGCTGAACACCTTTTTGGTAGAGATAGGCGGCAAGGTGGGAAACGGCCGTATCCAACTCCCCATAGGTCCAGCGCCGCTCCCCCATCACCAGAGCCAGCTTCTGCGGCGTCACCCGCGCCCGTTCTGTCAACCAGTCAAGCATTTTCCACAGCTTCTCCCGGAATTCAGTAAGCAGTGGTCAGTGAGCAGTGGGTGTTTTCCAGAGGTTGGCCATACTGACAACCGATCACTGAATACTGACACCTATCACTGATAAGAGCTACTTGCCCAGGCCCTGGGCCATGAAATCGCCATTCGTCAGCACCGCTTTTTCGCGAGACATCAAGTGCGTGGTGGCAAAATGGAACAGCTTATTGACCGGACCAGGGATAACCAGAAGCTGGCGCCCCAGATTTTGCAGCGCCTCCACCACCACCGGCTCTACGTCCATGAGCATCACCGGCGGGTAGCCATCCAGGGCGTCGCCCTGGGTGCGCGTCAGGCCGGGGGCCAGCACCAGTACGTCCACATTTTTGTGTCGCAGTTCATACCACAGCGATTCGCCCAGCATCAGTTGGAACGCCTTGTTGGCCGAGTACGCACCGGTAAAGGGCGTGCCGCGCAGCCCCCCTTGCGAGGAGACGATGATGATGCCCCCGTGCCCCTGAGCCACCATTTGCCGCCCGTAGGCGTGAATGAGGGTGGTGTAGGCGCGGGCATTGATGTCCAGCATGGCGTGATGGGTGGCCAGGTCCATTTCCAGGATGGTGGGGGTCTCCTTAGGCGTGAACATGTGGTTGCAAACTAGTAGCCCAATTTCTAACCCAAGAGTCGCGGCTAGTAAATCGGGCAAAAAGTCGGGCTGCCCCAAATCCAGGGCAACCGGCTTGACCTTGACCATGTATTTTTTCTCAAGTTCGGCAGCGCGGGCTTGCAGTTCTTCGCCCAGCACGTCTACCAGGACGAGATTGAGGCGCTGCCCGGCCAGGCGGCGGGCAAAGCCGTAGCCAAGGCCTTCAGCCCGGGCCGCGCCGGTGACGATGGCCCAGGGGCCATACTGCACGTTAAATAACTCGTCAGCCGGCTGTTTTCGCTGGGCCAGCTTGCGCCAACCCCACACGGCCGTTAGCGTAACGGCCGTTCCCGTTAACAAGATACTTTTCGGTAATTGTTTCATCTCCTACCTCCTTAACCGCTTTTGCGCCGGTAGCGCACAATCGTTTCCGACGGCCGGCTAGCCCCCAACCCATGCACCACGTGCGGGTTTTGCGTCACCAGTTCCAGGTCAAACTCGCGGAAGAGCATAGCCGTAATCAAGGTAATCTCATTGTTAGCGAAGTTCATGCCCGTACATTTGTGAGCGCCGCCGCCAAAGCCAATTAGCGAAAAGCGATGCTGCTTATCCTCGGCGCGGTCAGGGGCAAAACGCAGCGGGTCAAAATCCTCCGGCTGGTCAAAGTAGAGGGGCAGGCGGTGGGCTACGTCCTGCGCCACCTGCACCAGCCAGCCAGCAGGCACTACATAGTCGCCAAACTGAGTATCCTCTTTCACCACGCGCATTAGCAGGTCTACCGACGGCCGCAACCGTTCTACCTCTTGCGTTAGCCAGCCAATGTGGTCCATTTTCACCATAGCCTGCGGCGTAATGTGCGTGCCCTGCGGGGCAAATTCGGTCAGCTCGGCCTGTACCCGCTGCAAATAGTCCGGGTACTTCAGCAGTAAAATAATGCTCCACGCCGCCTGCCCGGCGGTGGTCTCGTGCCCGGCAAACATCAGCCCCAGCAGCATGTTGCGCACCAATTCCTCATCAATGGGCACGCCCTCACGGTCTTCCTTCATAATCAGGTCTTGCAGGAAGTCGTCGTACTTTTCCGGATACTGCCGCCGTTCGGCGATGATGGGGCGCAAAATGTCAGACATGCGGGCCTTGGCGCGGTCGCGCTTGATGAATTTAGGCAGGGGCAGGTTGGGGGGCAGCAGCGGGTCGAGGGCCTTGCTTAAGTCCAGGTACAGGTCCCAAAATTCGCGCCCAATCTGGCGGTGCGCCTCGCGCCCCAGGAAGCAGTTGCCCGCCACCTCTTGCACCAGTGTCGCAATCTGTTCGTTTAACTCCATTTCGCCGCTGTCGCCCAGGCTGTCCAGCCACGTCTGGATCACCTCTTGCATGACGTCAATGTAGTGGAGCATCTTTTCGCGCTTGAACATTTCCTGCACAAACGGCCGTTGCCGCAAATACTCGTCGTGGGGCGCCAAAAACAGCACTTCACCAAACATAGCGCGCAAAAAGCGGTACGGCTCTTGAATGTTCAGCTTCTTGTCCGTCTCCATAAAAAAGGTTTTCTGGTTTTCTGGGCCAATGACAATGGCCACATTCTGATTCGCCAGCTTGATGGTAAAGACGCTGCCATGCTCGGCAAAGCCGCGCTGCACCAGGCGGGTGCGGTCTCGCTGGAACTCCAGCGCATGCCCAATGCCCGGTTTCGCGCCAGAGACAAGGGGAGGGGTTAGTTTACTCATGAGAGGCTCCTTTTTGATTGATAATTTGTGAGACCGATTGTTGGTTCACAATCTGGTTAATTTCACGTCGGCGGGCGTCGTCGGCCACGCCGTTGGTTTGTACCTCAATAACGGTGGGCGTGCCGCTGCGGATGCTTTCTTCCAGGGCGGTCTGGAAATCGGGGCGGCTTTGCGGGCGCACGTGGGCCAGCCCGTACATTTGAATGACGCCGCTAAAATCGAGGCCGTGAGGGGTGATGAACAAATCGGTGAAGGGTGGTTCAAAGTTTCGCACAGGCAGGCGATTAAAAATGCCGCCGCCGTTGTTGTTCAGCAGCACAATGGTGAGATTAGAGATTGGAGATTGGAGACTTCGTCGTGAGCGCTCAGTCGAACGATTGGAGATGGGCAGCAAGCCGTTCAGGTCGTGGTAGAAGGTGATGTCGCCGAGGATGGCCACAGTGGGCTGGCGGCTGGCGGCGGCAATGCCCAGGGCGGTGGAGGTGTTACCGTCAATACCGGATGCGCCGCGATTGCCGTAAGTGCGTAGATGGCGAGGGCCGGGACGGCCGTATTGGTCCAGGTGTCGTATGGGCAGGCTGTTCCCGGCAAAAAGCCGGGCGTTATCCGGCAGGGCCGCCACGGTGTCGGCCACCACGCTGGCGTCAAAGTAGGGGGTAAAGAGCTGCTGGTCGAGAGTTTGCCAGACGGCCGTTTCTGTAGCCATCACCTGCTTGGTCCAGGCCGTTGCCATGCGCGGCGTCACCTGATGGGCCAGTTCGTAGCAAAGCAGCTCCTCGTTGACCTGCAAAAAGAGGGTGGTCAGGTGGCTGTCGTCGGCCCACACGCCATTTTCGCGCACGTGAATGCGCTGCGCCGGGTGGATGCGGCCCAAATAGTCGTTGAGCCATTTGCTGGTGGGCACGGCCCCAAAACGGATGATCACTTCGGGATCAGACCCCAGGGGTTTTTCAGAAACCCTGGGGTCTTGGATTGGAGGTAGGTTTCGTATGCGCCAGAAACGGCCGTGCCCGCCACGTGCCGCCCCCAACGCACCCCCGACAGCGGGTCGGCCAAAATGGGGTAGCCGCTAATCTGTGACAGTCCGGCTACGGCCGCCGGGAAATTGCCTTCCGGGCAGCGCGGCCCGCAGACAATCAGCCCCCGCTCGTGGCGGTTGATGGTTTCGGCCAGGTCGCCCAGTTGGGCGCGGGTGGGAGCAAGTTGACCTTTAGTAATCAGTAATCGGTTTCCCGACTCTGACTGTTCACTGCTTACTGACAACTGTTCACTGTTTACTGACAACTGTTCACTGTCTACCGGCTCCAGCGGTTTGCGGAAGGGGAAGTTGACGTGCACCGGCCCTTTGCGCAGGCCGTTGGCGGTGGCGTAGGCGCGGGCGGCCAGGGTTTGCAGGTGGCGCAGAACCACGTCAGGGGCGTCTTTTTCCGGCAGCGGCGCGTCTACGCTCCACAGCACCTGGTCGCCGTAGATTTTGACCTGGTCAATGGTCTGGTTGGCCCCGCTGTGGCGCAGTTCGGGGGGGCGGTCGGCGGTCAGGACCAGCAGGGGCACGTGGGACATGTTGGCTTCGATGATGGCGGGGAGGTAGTTGGCAACGGCCGTGCCCGATGTACACACCAGCGCCACCGGCGCGTCAATGGCCAGCGCCATCCCCAGGGCAAAAAAGCCCGCGCTGCGCTCATCCAGATGCAAAAACACCTCAATCTCTGGATGCGCATCAAAAGCCAGCGTCAGCGGCGTAGAACGAGAACCAGGAGAAATGACGACATGGCGCAAGCCGGCGGCGGCCAATGCATGGACAAATAACCAGCCCAGCTGGGTGGTGGGATTTTGGAATCATGAATTGTGAATTGTGAATTGTGAATTGTGAATGGTGCTCATCGGTGCGTTCGTTTCTTGCCGTTGTTTTGATACTGGCGTTGATAATGCGGCACAATTCATCAGCATTCTTGTACAAATGCCTGAATACGGTTTCAGTTGAATCAAGCTGCTTTTGCATGATTAATTTGTAGCCAACGCGGGATTCGTTCAATTCTTTAAGCACAATCTTTAGCTTGTGCACAAAATCTTTCGTGCTTTCTGCGCCTCGAGCTTCAGCATAATGTGCCGCTGGAGATGTGCCGCTTCGCAGTAATTGACCCGCCAAATGATTGCCCGACCTGAGTTTTGGGCAAACTATCGCATCAACTTAATAATCCGAACCGCAAAATCAACCAATCTTGCTTCAATATCATCACCTTTTGCCATACATCACCCTCCTTTCATTAACCATTAACAATTCACCATTCACCATTCACAATTCCTAGCGCCTCCAGCATCGGCCGAAACTTCAGCCCCGTTTCTTCCCACTCTTTTTGCGGTTCCGAATCGGCGACAATGCCCGCACCGGCATACATCCAGACGCGGTTTTCCTGGGTGACGGCCGAACGAATGGCCACGGCAAATTTGCCGTCCAGTGTATGGTCTATCCAGCCGACGGGCGCGCCGTACCAGCCGCGCGGCACCGGTTCGGCGTCGCGCAGGAAATCCAGGGCCGGACGGCGCGGCGTGCCGCCAAGGGCCGGGGTGGGATGCAGGCGCTCCACCAAGGGGAGCACGCCACGGGCTTCACGCAAAATGCCGATGATGGGGGTGTTGATGTGCTGAATGTTGCTCAACTGGTAAACGGCCGGTTCGGGAATGTGTAAGGTGTGGACAGCATGGTGCAGGCGGCGCTGGATGGATTCGACGACAAGCTGCTGCTCGTGGCGGTTTTTGGCGCTGTGCAGCAGCTCAGCAGCCAGGGCGGCGTCTTCTTGCGGGCGTTGCGCCGCGACGAATGGACCCGGCCAGCCCCATGGTTTCCACGCGCTGTCCGCTGCTTTGCACCAGCAGTTCCGGGGTGGCGCCAAAGAAGGCGTGATACGGCCGTACCTCAAACAAAAAGCGATAGCAGCCCGCGTAGGTCTCATTCAGGTAAGCCAGCGCGCCCTCGACGTCCACGCGCTGCGGAAAGCGCGCTTCCGCCACCCGCGCCAGCACAACCTTCTTAAACGCGCCATCGCGGATACGGCCAATGGCGGTGTTAAGCATCGCTGCCCATTTTTCGTAAGGCATTGGGTAATGGAGATTAGAGAGTAGGGATTGGGGATTAGAGATTGGTGCTTGACGGCTATCCATCTCCAATCTCCAATCTCCAATCTCTTTCTTTAGTAGTTCATACCGCGCCTGCCACGCCTCTTGCAGCATGGGCAGGTTGGCGTTGGCGCTTTCGTCTTGGGGCAGGATGGCGTTGATGGTCAGCCAGGTTTCGCCGCTGACCTGCACAAGCTGGTAGTGCGGCAAAATGAAGTGGGCGGGGTGGAAGGCAGCCCAGGCATAGTCGGGGCTGAAATCGTCGCGGAAGGCGAAACCGCCCATGAGGCGCGGCGTGCTGAGGGGCTGCCCACCATCGTAGAAAACGGCGTCATGGAAAATGGCCTCAGCCTGGCGCTGGATGTCCAGGAAACGGCCGTTGCCCCAGGCAAAAATCTCCGCTGCTGTGCCAAAGCCGCCAAAAGCCACCGGGTCCTGCCCGTCCTGCCAGTACACCCGCGCCTGCCCGCGCGCGTGGCGCAAAAACCCGGCCATGTTCACCCCAGGGCTAGGCTGGCTGTAACTGTGCAAACGGCCGTGGCCTTCTTCAAAACCCTTTTTTTGCGAAAGCGAGACCACTTCTGGCATCATGGCTTCCCCCGGCGTGAAACGTGATGTGTGATGCGTGATGCGTGATACGGCCGTTTACCGCTTGCTGAAGAGTGAAGAGTGATGGCTGATAACTGATTACCGTTCACCAACCCCCTCCTCGTAACCCACGCTGCGTAAAAGCAGCGGCAGCAGCCCGGCCATAATGCGTGGCGGTTCCGGTTCGCCAGTGTACACCCAGCGAATGATTACGTTGTAAATGGCCCCCATCCAGGCGTAAGATACCACCTCAGTGTCTACCGGAGCAATATCCCCGGCATCAACAGCTTCTTGCAAATACCCGGCAATCATTTGCGCAAAGCGGTCGGTGACGGCGTTGCGCTTGCTCTCAAAGGGCGCGCCCAGGCCCACCGCCTGCACCAGCAAGATTTTGGCGGGGCGGCGGTACTTGCTGAAGGTAGCAATGACCGTTTCCAGAGCGATGCGCACGCGGACCATGCCTGTATCCTGGGCGATGGCTTCCGTCACGCGCCGCTCCAGCAGGTCGGCGAACTGGTCTACCAGGGCCAAAAACAACTGCTCTTTGTTGGGGAAATGGAAATAGATGGAGCCTTTGGACGTGGTAGATTCGGCCACAATTTCGTCGAGCTTGGTATCGTAATATCCCTTGCTTGAAAAGACGTTAAGCGCCGCATCAAGGATACGGTTGCGGGTAGATTCCGGGTCGGGGCGAGATTGGGTCATGAGCTGTTGTCCTGAGATTAGAGATTAGGGACTGTAGTTTAGACCTCCAGCCCTCAAGGTTGATTATAGCTGCGACCGACTGGTCAGTCTACTCTTCTCACCGCCTATTTAGCACCTGCCGACGGGCAACATAATTCACGCAAAGGCACGAAGGCAGGAAAAGACAAAAAGACTATGCGCCTTTGTTTGCTTTGTTTCTTTGCGTTGAATTTTGGCAAATCAGGGATTAGAGCGCGATTTACGTTTGCTGATACCTACGATTCCAACAAGCAAAAAGAGGGGGATGATCAGGTTTATGCCGCAGACGCTGAGACCGCTGGCGGCGGGGATGTCTGGCGGGGGAGCGGCGGCGGATGGCGGGGTGGGCACGCTTTGCGGCAAGCCCTGGGGCACAATGGTGGGAATTTGCGCAGCGGATAAGGGGGTAGGCGTAGGCGAGTGCTTGGCGGGGCGGCAGGCCCAGGGATGCGCGCCAGGCATTTTCCAACTGGTCAACGTTGAGGCTGTAAACGGCCGTTAACGCCTCATCGTACCCCTCACCCTCAGCCAGCGTCAGAATCAGGTCTTGCAGTGCCGCTTGCCCATAAGTGGCAAGCAAGTAATTGACCACGCTGTAGCTCTGGCTGTAGGCCAGGCTGGCGTCAGCATCGTGGGAGGGGAAAGGGCCGTTCAAGCTGCGCAGGGGCATGAAGCTGTTATTTTCAATGGCCTGCTCCAGGTCGTTTTGCGTTTGCGTATCGGCTGGGCCTTCCGTGGCCATAGCAATGCCTTCTTCCAGCCAGGTGGGGCGCGCGCCTCCCACGCAACTGCGGCCAAACTGCCCCAGCACCAGGTGGGCCAGCTCGTGGCGCACGGTGCCGGTGCCCCAACTGCTGGCAATGCGCGGCGGCACGCCCATGAGAATGACGTTGTACTCGTCGAAAGCGACGCCGCCGGCCCAATCTTGAATGTACAGCACCGCCTGGCGCATATCTTCCGACGTGCCGTAAATGTAAAAGTCCACGTCAGACTGCAGCTCGATGCCCATGTCGCTTTCCAGCGTTTGCAGCCCGGAAACGGCCGCTTCCAGCAGCAGCGGCCCCACTTCTTCCCCTGCATACCAGTGCATGTGGATGCCGTCTTCAGAAACTACCTGCCAATCAAAGCGATTATCGGTGAAGGTAAGGGTTTGTTGCGAGGTGGTAATGGTTTCACCGCTGGTGGTGACCAGTTCCCACTGCCACCACAGCTCCGCGCCAGGGGGCGGGTTGCCAGAGCGGGACATCACCCATTCCCATTCCAGAACATTGCCGGTAATCTCGACAGGCACGCGGCCGGGCACGTCCAGGCAGGTAAACTGCCGGGTATCGTAAATGAGGGTGGCGCGGGCCAGGGTGCTGGCGTCATCTAGTTCCAGGCGAAAGGTGACGGAGGAAGGGAAGTCCAGGGTGGCCTCGTTAAGAATGACGGTGACGGCGGGTTGGGCGTGGGCGGGGGCAGTGTCCAGTAAGCAGTAAACCGTAAGCAGTAGACAGAAAATAATGAATAATGAATGGTGAATGGTGAATGGTGAATGGGTTTTCGTCATGCGTTAGGTGTCCTTACTCGCCACTTACAAATTTGCCCACTTGCTCACTTATCCGCCAGCAGGTGGCTGAGGCCAAAGGCCAGCGCAGAGACGGTGAAGGCGGCAAAGAATTGGCCGAGCCAGGGGTTGAGGGGCAGCAGGGGCAAGGCGGCAGCCAAAAAAAGCAGGCAAAAGCCGAAAAGAGTGAAATAGAATCGTGTGGGTTTGGGCAGAGGAACTACAGAACTCGGGCCGGGCTGGTACAAAGCTGACAAGATGAAGATGCGGGGATGGAGGTCCAGTAGAAACGGCCGTACCCGCTCTTTTTCGAATTGAGACACCTGCCCGCCGGCAACCCAGGTCACGGTGGCGCTGGCGCGGCGGGCTAGCCGGTAAGTGCGCAGTTGGGCCAGCCACAGCGGCAGCAAAAAGCCGGCAGTGATGAGCAAGTAAGTGAACACCGGCTCATACCAGTGCAAAAGGATACCATCGCGCCGCCATAGGTCGGTGCGCAGCAGGGCAAAGGCCACAAATGCCAAAGCAAAAAGGTCAGCAACGAGTAGCGGCCGTAACTGAGCGCGCCAAAAGCCAGAGCGGGTGCGCACGGGGGAAGTGTGGGCGGTTTCGTAACGCATGATTAGGCTGTGCTGGTGGGCAACGGCCGTTTCCGCCAAACGCAGCAGGTGGGGGAAGGCGGCGGCAGCTTCCAAAATGGGGTTAGGTTCCGCCTTTGCGTCGGGCTGCCACTTGCCCTGAAGCGCCTGCCTCAGGGTGCTCCGCGACGCCAGCACCTTTTGCGAGCGCCCCACCTTGACCAAAGCGGAAATTAGCTCCTGCTGGCGGCTGGCAGCCTGCTGCAGCGCCTCTAACATGTGATGGGGCAGCACGTCCGCTTCGGCAATGATGAGTGTACCAGCCAACCCTTGCAGCGCGTCACCGGCCAGCGTGGTTTCTACCAGCACCAGGTCTTGGGCGATGGCCTGAGCCAGCAGCCCCAGCACGTCTTGCCCGGAAGGCAGCAGCAGGCGCACGCTGTCTTGCAGGGCAGCCTGGAGTTCGGCAGCATTTAGGTGGACGAGTTCCGCTTCACTGGCGATAGGCGCGTGGCCGATGAGCAAAGAAAGGGGTGCACTCATGGCGGAGATTATAGCAGGAATGGTGGTATGCGGGATTTAACAAGATGCGCCAGGCAAGAAAAAAGGGCTGGCGATTCGATTTGAACCACCAGCCCTGACTGATTACTGAAAACTGACTACTGCTTACTGAATACGGGTTTGGCGGCGATAGATGAGGGCGCCGGCGCTGACCAGAGTGAGCACCAGCACGGCGGCGAGGCTGAGTAAGGTGGTGTTGGATGTGGCGCTGGCAGACTGCAGGGATACGGCCGTGGGGTCACTGAAGGTTAGACGATAATCTTCAATTTCTCCGTTGCTGGCCAGGCCGCTGGTCAGGGACGTCAGAGCCGTACCTAAGGGAGCGCCCGCAAGCGGGCACCCATTGCCGTCAACGTTTCCGCCAAAGAGTGGGTCATTGGGCGCAAAGAGGCGGAACCGCGCAAATAATTCATCAGGATAATTGTAGCCAGATTCGCTGTAAACAGGGGTGATCATGTTGTAGGTGGTTGTGCCTATAGTGACAAACTGGTTCATCACCAGTTCGCTGGCTCCCCCAGATAGCGCGGCATCAAAAGTATCCGTTCATCGTTCCAGTCAATCCAGCCCACCAGGCAGCCGCTGGCACCAGAAACAGTGTAAACCATTTCGGCCGAGCCATCCCCAAAGGTGTTGCTGGGGCCACTGGGCACCACAATGCCGTCTTCATCATCCAGCGCCAAAATGCCACTGTCATCCCCTTGAGCCAGGGGGTTAGGCTGGCCACCGGCGTCGCGGTCAATAACTTGGCCAAGAAAACGGTTGCCGACGGTGTGCCGTGCCCCATTGATACCGACAGTGATGGCAGCGTAGGCCTCAGGGAGATCGCCCCAGTCTGTGCTCGGAACGGCCGTTAAGCTGCTAATCGTAATATCATCCCCTTTAGTACCAGGAGCGATTACCAGAGAAATTGCACCCACGTCGGTTGGGTCAATCGTAGGAAAAGCAGTAAAGGGCAAGAAGAAAGAGCGCCCCGGAGGGGTGATAGAGTCGGAGATGTTAATATTTTGGCTGGCGCTGGTGTCACCGGCATAAAGAGTTACTGTAAGAACGATATCCGGTGTATTAGACACCAAAGAGGAATATACGGTAAGTTCCAGGCCTGAATTGGTTCCATCAACCAGATCGGCACCTAAGCCACTGGTATCAATGGCAAGCGGATTTCCGTCAGGGCCATCCCAGACAACTTCAGCGCGGGCCTTGGCCAGGGCGTCCTGTTGGAAGATGAGGTGTCCACTGCTAGGGTTGACATCAAGGGTAGCAACATTGTTTCTCGTGCCAAAAACCCAGTTTAATTTGGCATCACGCTCGCCGCCGATTGCCGCGGGTGTGACGCTGCTGACGCTGGGGCCAACAGGGTCAGCGACGCACTCCGGCGCAATAGTGCAACGGACGAGCAGGTTTTGTTCGCCGCTTGTAAAGCTGTCTACCGTTACGCCAGCCGCTTGAACGGTTAGCGTAACAGCAAAAAATAAGGCCAGGATAATGCTCCAACGTAGGCGATTGTTATTTTTTTTCATGCAGCTTGCTCCTTAAATGCCTATTTGATTTACCATTCAGCCCAACCTTTGCGGAAGGCTGATAAAGGGTGTTTTTGATGTTACTCTGCTACTCTTGCGGTTTTGCTTGCGATAGGCAATGGAATATTGATTCCAATGCAATAGGAAATTATTCCTAAATTGTACAGGCTTAAGGGACATGAACAAAAAGGAAAAGTTCGGATTTGGTTAGAATATGGCAAAAACAGTGAAAAGTCTGCTTAAAAGCGTCGCCGCAGCCAAACTATCCCGGCGAAAACGAGGAGTAAAACAAACAAGGCCAGAGGGGCATACCCAGGAAAAAGTGTCTCTTTATGGGGCAAAACGGCCGTTTCTGCTGGCAGTTTAGTTATTTCAGATGGTAAAGGTGTGGTTGTCTCTAGAAAAATGAGAGTTGGTGAAGAAACGGCCGTTGCTGGGGCTTGCAGAATCGCTGTGGACAGTGGAAAACGTGGTTGCAGCGGACCTGGGGAAAGAAAAAGGCTGGCAGTTCGCCTCGAACCGCCAGCCCTGACTTGACTGCTTACTGAATACTGATAACTGGCTACTGCTTACTGAACACGGGTTTGGCGGCGATAGATGAGAGCGCCGGCGCTAACCAGGGTGAGGGCGAAGATGGCCGCCAGGCCAAGCAAGGTGCCGCTGCTGGTGCTGGCGCTGGTGGATTGCAGGGAAACGGCCGTTGGGCGTAGAACGGTAAGGAAATAATCTTCCACCTCTCCTGCCGAGCTTCGCCCGTTGCTAAACCTAATATATTAGCTTGGGTTTCCGCAGTTGGGCATCCTTACTATCCAGAAGAAAGTGTTGGCAAATAATGGATCATTTGGTGGAAATAGCCGGAATCGTTGCATACAAACCAGGAACAAGGTCACCCGCTACCGGATAGGTATAACCTAAACTGGTTTGGGGCGTGGTAATCGTTCGCACCTGCGTATTGTTTAATTCGGTGGGGTCAATATACTCATTGATTACAAGATCGGTAGCGCCAGCAATTGAACCGTATTAAAGCCACCACTATTCCAATCAATCCACCCTATCATGCAGCTAGCTCCACCGCGTGCTGTAGATTGAATTAATCCACTGCCATCTCCAAAGGAATTAGCTGATCCTGTAGGTTGGATATCGATTCCATCTTCATCAACTGGCACAGGTTGATCATTGTCGTCACCATCTGCTGGGGTACCAGGGGTTACGGCATTCCCATCCAATTCGGTATCCACATTATCTCCAAAACGCCGACCTCCATTCTGTGCCTTGCACCGTTGCTTGCCAACTGTGTTCCATATGCGTTTGGCAAATCACCAAAATCGAATCGCTCACTGGTTGCTTGAACTAAAGATAAAATGGTGTCAGTATTTTGATAAGTGGGATTTGAATTATCCATCTCCAAAGTGATTGCCCCAATATTTCCAAAGTTGGCTCCACTACCGAGAAGGGTTGAAAATTCACCTACAAATCTGAGAAAAAAATCGACGCGAGATCCACCTGTAACATTGCCAGGAGTTGTAAATGTAGCAATAGAGGCATTTGAAGCATCTGTGTATGCTCTGAGACGAATCACAGTGGGGAAATCATTTTCAACAATCGAGACGACAATACCATCGTTGCTACCACCATCTGTTAAATCTGACTGTGGTAGTCCTGTCAAACCAGAATAGTCAAGCACATTCTTCGGTGAATCCGCACTACCGTCCCACTGAATGGTGGTTTTTGAGTTAGAAGAAAAATTACCTACACCAACAGTACCGTTTGTAGTGTTGACTTCATGTACAACAATAGAGCCACTCACCACTTCGGAA
Organism: uncultured Chloroflexia bacterium; assembly: GCA_963695505.1. Classification (GTDB taxonomy): domain Bacteria; phylum Chloroflexota; class Anaerolineae; order Promineifilales; family Promineifilaceae; genus JACSRF01. The sequence continues at coordinate 56,859 of CAVOGX010000007.1, forward strand.
CTAATCGTATCTCTTTCGTTTATTAAGCTACCCAGAGCTGAAACAGAGAGAACGTGTGGCGAGCCATAGTAGTGTATCCTGCAGGCGCTTGAGGCCCGTAGTAAAATGTATCAATTATTGTAGGAAGCGTCTAGACCACGACCGTTCCCAACACCAACAATAAAACCAAAATTCCCACAACAGCTACTTTTTTCTTCATAACTAACTCCTTTATTAGCTTTTAACAAAGTTTCCCAATGTTTGGCCCCAAAAAAATTCAACGGAGACGGGTCAACAGCTTGTTTGAATATGCCAAAAAGCCTTTCCTTACAAACTAACTTACGAAAATCATTATATCGGTAAGCATTTTGGGATAAAGCGTAAAAGGTTCGAATTTGGTTAGAAATTGGATTTCAAATGAGATACCTCGAGAGCTGAGCCCCTAAAGTCGGCTCGCTATTTCCTGCGGCGGACGAGGCCCCACAAACCCACAATCAGCAAAAGTGCGCCAGCAAGAAGCCAGTAGGCAGGCTGGGTACCTGTAGGGGGCGGTGGCTGATTGGTTGGCCGGTTGGCTGGTTGGCTAGCAGGTTGGCTGGTTGGTTGGTTGGATGGTTGGGGGGTGAACGTGGCAGTGGGGGGCACGGCCGTACTCGTTTGCGTCGCCGTCACCGTGGGCGGCATCGTCGGCGTTACAGTAGGCGTGGATGTCGGGGCGGGCGTCGTTGTGGGCACGGGCAGCGCCGGGGGGGCGCCGCCATCATTGGCCTGCACTAGGTAAAAGGTAGGGCCGCCAATCATGCAGTAGTCGCCAATGGGCTGCGAGCAGGGCGCGGCGGGCAGCGTCACCGTGTACACGCCGTTGGTGGCCGTGATGGGCTGGGCCGTGCCCCACTGGTCTACCAGCAGGGCGGTGGGGGCCACGGCCGTTACCGCAGCCTCCTGCGCAAAAAACAGCCGGTTGAATAAGACCATCGTCGTGCGGTCAGGCTGGTCCAGGCGGAACTGGCCAACGCCGTCCCAGCGCAGCCTTTCGACGTGATTGGCCTGCGCCATGTGCTGGATGGCTACCTGGTAGGTGGTGAAGGCGGGCCGCTGCTCCCCATTCTGGCGCAGCAGGCCAAAAGGTTCCGGGTTGGCGGCGCGGTCGTCGGGGGTGTCCTGCAGCTTGTACACGGCCACGCGCTGCGCCCCGGCGGCCAGGGCCGCAGCCAGCGCCTGGGGCATAAAGGCGGCCTGCTCCGCCTGGGTGACGTACAGATGATGGTCCGGCACGAGCCAAGAGGGATCATCTACGGGCGGGGCGTTGGTTTCCACCAGCCAGATGGGCTGCGCCAGCCCGCGGCGGCGCATGCATGTCCTGAAACAGCGTCAGCAGGTCGTAAATCTGGTTGGGCTGGAAGTAGAGGTGGGCGGTGGCGACGTCAAAATAGGTATTGTGCTGGGCGGCGGCGGGATCGGCCAGCAGTTCGTCCAGCAGGCGGGCCATGTACTGCTCGGTGCCGGCGTACACGTCGGCCCAATAGGTAAAGGCGGCCAAATGAATGGTGGCGGCGGGGTTGGTCTCTTTAGCCACCAGGTAAGCGGTGCGCTGCAGTTGGGCAAAGTCGGCCACGCTGCCATCCCAGGTGTGGGCAATTTCCGTGGCGGCAATGTCGGGTTCGTTCCATATCACCCAGTTGTGGATACGGCCGTTATACCGGCCCACCGCCTCGCGCACAAAGTTAGCCCACGTGTTGCCTGGGTCATCAGGGGGAAGCCAAAGTCCCTGGGGCAGCAGGTTTTCGTCCCGCGCCCAGTCAGGAATGCCGATAAGCAGCCCTACCACCTCCCGCCCGGCGACGATTTCCGCGTCTAGCTCAGCATCGCTAATTTTGGGCGTCCAGGTGTCGGGGCCGCCAGCCTGTACCTCCGCCCATTGGAAAGTGATGCGGGTCCAGCCCACGCCCAATTCTGCAGCAGCGGCAGGGTTTTCGGTGCTTTCGATGACGCCAAATTGGGGGTTGGGGGCTGGGGGTTGAGGATTTGGGGTTGGGGATTGGAGACTGGAGAGGGGCGAGGCAGCAATATTCAAAAAACAGAAAACAGCCAACAAAAAAATGCAAACACGGGGGGAAAAAGAGAGCTGGGTCATAAGGTTCAAAGGTTTTACGTTTTTTGTTACATGTTTTTTGTTAATTCGTAATTGATAACGAGCAGCTCTTTGACGGGGCCGCGGCGGTGGGCTTTGCTGTTGATGTTGCGGCGGGCGTAGATGGGAATGCGGCGGTAGCGCGGCGGCGGGTACAGCTCCTCAACGAGGGGCGCGCTGGAGTTGCTGAGCATCACGCGGCAGCCACGGGCGGTCAACTGGTGGATGGTTTCCGCCAGGCGGCGCTGGTCGGCTTCGTCAAAGCCCTGCCCGTCGTAGTTGGTAAAGCTGCTGGTGGCGCTGAGGGGAGCGTAGGGCGGGTCGAAATATATGAAATCGCCAGCAACGGCCGTTTCCAGCACCCTGGCAAAGTCAGCCTCCAACAGCGCCACACCTTGCAAAGCCGCCGCTGCCGCCCGCAGCCGGGGCGCGTCGCAAATCTTGGGGTTTTTGTAGCGGCCAAAGGGCACGTTAAACTGCCCCTGGCTGTTCTCGCGGTACAGGCCGTTGTAGCACGTCTTGTTCAAGAAAATGAGCCGCGCGGCGCGTTCGGCGGGCGAAAGGTGCGCCGGGTCTTGGGAGCGCACGCGGTAAAAGTAGGCGGATTCATTGTGGTGTGGCTGCAGGGCGTGAATAACGGCCTCGACGTCTTGCTGGATGGTGCGGTAAACCTCAATCAGGTTGGGGTTGCGATCGGCCAGGGTGGCGGGCCGGGGCTGCAGGTGGAAGAAAACGGCCGCGCTGCCAATGAAGGGTTCGTAGTAGTGCCCCACTTCGGCGAGGTCACGGAAAATAGGCTTCGTACTGCGGCAGCAGGCGCTGCTTACCCCCGGCCCATTTCAGAAACGGCCGTAGCGGCGTGTGTGCATCAGCTTCAGGCATGGCGTCCATTATACCCACGGGGGAACCAAAGCAGACAAAAACGCAACCAAAGACGCCTAGAGATGAAAGACACAAAGGTTTTTCCCTTTGCTTCTTTTGCACCTTTGGACCTTTGCGTTAAAGAGGGCTTCCCGCTTGTCACGAAAACCATTCGTCTGGCGGGGCGGTGCTCTCCAGGGTTACGGCGCGATTGAAGGCGTTTTCCAGCAGCTCCACGGCGTGCCGCCGGGCTTCCCACAGCTCTACGGCAGGGTATTCGTCGGCAATCAGGGTCAGGCGCAATGTTTCCTCGTCCCAAACGGCCGTTACGTCATCCACCGTGGCGTTACGCCCTCGCTCTAAAAACTCGGCCAGCCGCAAAATGGCCGCCAGCTTCAACAAAATGTCCTCGTCCGCAGCCGTACACAGCAGCCCTTCGCAGCCCTCCAACGCGGGTCTGCCTTTGCGGTGGTAGCGGGTGAGCAGGGCGATGAGCAGCGTTTCGCAGGGCGTAAAGCCGGGCAGGCCGCTGTTGGTAATCAGCGATTGGGAATGTTTATGGTGGTCGTTGTAGCTGATGACCGTGCCCAGGTCGTGCAGTACAGCAGCCGCGTCCAGCAGCTCTTGTTCCGCCGGACCGTAACCGTGTAACGGCCGTAATTGTTGGAACAGCCGCCCGGCCAAAAAGCGCACGTGGGAGGCGTGGCGCTTGTCATAGTTGTAAATGCGGGCCATGTTCAGCACGCTAAAGCGGCGCACGTTGGCTACCACCGGATAAGACAAGTGCTGCCAAAAATGCTCGAAGAACAGCCCTTCGCGCAGCCCATTGATAGAAATCGTCAGCTCCTCAACCTGCAAACGGGCCATCACCGCCTGCACCACCAGCGCGCCGGGCAAAATGATGTCGGCGCGATCGCTGTTGAGGCCGGGCAGGCGGCGGCGCTCGGCCAGCGGTAGGGTGGAAAGCAGGCGCACGTTTTCCTCCAGGGCGGCGCGGCTGAGGCGGTAGCCGTGCAGGGTGTTGAGGGGGTAGTTCTGGCGCGCAGCGTCCATTTTGGCCAGGTTGCGAATGGTGCCGCCCAGCCCCACAAGCTGGCGGGGCTTAGCCTTTTTCTTGGACAGCCAGGGGGTGCTGTCCAGGTGTTGGGCGATGGCTTGAGAAACGGCCGTTAGCTCAGCGCTGCTGATGGGGTCCGTGCTCACAAACTGCTCGGTAAGGGCCAGCGCGCCCAGCGGATGGGATACGGCGCGGCGAAAGCGATGGTCGCGCACCTGGGCCACCTGGGCGCTGCCGCCGCCGATGTCCAGCACGTAGCCGTTGGCCAGGGGCAGCTCATTGAGCACGCCCAGCGTGGCATAATAAGCCTCCTCCTCCCCGCTGAGAAGCTGTAAGTTTAAGCCCAGCTCCCGGGCGACCTGGGCAATGAAAGCGGGACCGTTGCGCGCTTCGCGCACGGCGCTGGTGGTGGTGGGAATAATCACGTCCACACGGGAATTGTCGCAAAAGCGTTTGAACAGGCGCAAGGTAACCAGGGCGCGGGCCACTGCTGGCGCGCTGAGGCCCTGCTCCGTCAATCCTTCGCGCAGGCGCACGACTTCGCGGATTTCGTCATCCAGATGATAAGCGTAACCGGGTAGGGCACTCATAACAATGAGGCGCGCCGTATTGGATCCGAGGTCGATCACGGCAATGCGCTGGGCGTCAGGAGCAAACATGGGATTATTGTAGCATGGATGTAAGAACTGCGGGCTGGATGGCTGGCCAAGTCAAACCGGCTATCCAACCAACTGTCCACCAAACATTAACTGGCGTGTATAATTGAAAGCGTGGCCCACGAAAACCCCCTTAATTACCGCGTGGCGGTAGAAGATTTTAAGCGTATGCGGCGGCAGGCTGCCATGCAGCAGCTCTTGGCGCGCATTACCGGGCAAGACAACGTGCTGCTGCCTTACAACCAGGTGGTAGAGATGCTGCAGCCGGAGGAGCACATTGACCAGGGGCTGCAGGAAATCCCCATTGACGCGATTGTGGGCAGTGTAGGCCGCTACCAGGACTTTACCCGCGATTTTTTGCCCAAAAGCGACTCTGACCTGGAGCGCTGGGCACGGGTGAAAGCGGCCGTTATGGACATGCGCGGCCTCGATCCCATTGAGGTGTACCAGGTGGGCGGCGCGTATTTCGTCAAGGATGGCAACCATCGTGTGTCGGTGTCCCGCCACTTGGGGGTGAAGACCATTTCCGCCCACGTGACCGAAGTGAAAACGCGGGTGCCGCTGACGGCCGATGACGACCCAACCCTGGTAATTTGCAAGGCACGCTACGCCGATTTTTTGCAGGAAACCAACCTGGACAAGTTGTGTCCTGCTGCGGACCTGCTGATGACGTATTGCGGCGAGTATTACACCTTTTTACGGCAAATTCGTACGCACCAGGGCTGGCTGCAGTTGCGGCAAAAACGGCCCATTTCTCTGGACGAAGCAGTTAAAGCGTGGTATGAGGAAGTCTATCAACCTGTCGTGGCCATGATGCGGGAGCAGGGTTTGCTGCGCAATTTTCCGGGATGCACTGAGGCAGATTTGTACATTTTGCTGCTGCGCCACCAGGAGACGCTGCAGGAGGAGTTGGGCTGGCGGGTGCGCACAGAAACGGCCGTTGCTGACATGGCTAAAAATCTAGAGCGGGTACGCCCCAGTTTGCGTTTGGATGAGACGGTTGAGCTTCCGTCAGGAAGCCGGGAGCGTCTTTTTGGCGAGATTTTGTTTGCCCTGCGCGACAGCAAGCTAGATTGGCAGCGCCTGGAACAGGTCATTGAGATTGTTAAGCGCGAAAACGGCCGTTTACTAGGCCTGCACGTCGTTGCCGCCGAAGAACAGCGGGACAATAACCACACCCGCAAAGTGCGCGCTACCTTCCAAAAAGTTTGCGCGGCGGCTGGTATCCCCTATGACTTTGCCGTGGAGGTTGGTCCCATCGGCGCCACCATTGTGCAGCGCGCAGCTTTTTCTGACCTTGTGGTGGCCGGTCTTAACCATCCCCCCGGCAGCAAACCGTTGGCGCGCTTCAGCTCCGGTTTTAACACCCTGGTGCAGCGCTGCCCGCGCCCCATTCTCGCTTTGCCGGGTCAGCCCTCGCCCTTGGACAATGCTTTATTAGCTTATGATGGCAGTCTCAAAGCGGATGAGGCCCTGTACGTAGCCACTTACCTGGCGGTGCGCTGGGGCACCCGGCTGACTGTCGTTACCGTGGAAACGCCTTACACGACAGCCGCCGCGGCCCAGCGTGCCGGTGAATACCTGGCCCAGTATGGCATTGAAGCGGAGTTGATTGTGCGACAGGAAGATATTGCCGGGGCGATTATGGAAACGGCCGTTTCTCGCAGCATCAACCTTATCATCATGGGCGGGTTTGGTTTTCGGCCTCTGGTACAAGTTGTGTTGGGCAGCACGGTAGACAAAATTTTGCGACAGTTCAAATACCCCATCTTGATTTGCCGCTAACAGAAACTCGACAAAACTTGCCCATTTTATCCCCCCCGCTATACTATATTTCCAAAATCGCTAAAATTAGCGTATTATTAGACAAAAATAAGCCACTTTTTCTCAAGAAATTAATTATCGAATAAGCGGGCAACTGCTTATCGCTACACCACCCGTCACGCAACAGATTGTATTTTTCGATGGCACGACAATTCGATTCTTGCCACCGATTACAAAGGCATTGTTAACGGAAGGTACTGCGCAACACATATAGCAAGTCATTTGCTCCCATTGTGCGCGTTTTGCGTTCCCCTTAAAGGAGGTGAGGCTAACCAGGCAAAAACACCCAACCATTTAACGTCGTTGAGAACTTTAAAAATTTTCTTGGAGGAGAATGAACATGAATAAACGAATGGTAATTTTAGTATCGTTGATGTTGCTGCTGGCAATGATGCTGGTTGCATGTGGCGGCGAGTCTGAAACTGGTGGGGTTGTCGAAGTAACCCGCATTGTTGAAGTTACCCGCGTTGTCGAAGTGGGCGGTGAAGCAGCGGCTCCTGAAGCGGTTACCTTTGCCGGCGCTGGCGATACTTTGCAGACTATCCAGAGTCGAGGCGTCCTCAAATGTGGTGGTAACGCCAACGTACCCGGCTTTGGCTACCTCGAACCCGATACCAGCGATTTTACCGGGTTTGACATTGACTTCTGCCACGCGATTGCTGCGGCCGCCCTGGGTGATGCCGATGCAATTGAAGTGACTCCGCTTTCTGGCACGGCCCGTTTCCCCACCTTGCAGTCTGGTGAAATCGATGTCTTCTCCGTAACACCACCCACACCTTCACCCGTGACACGGCGCTGGGTTTTGATTTCACGCCGATCACCTTCTATGATGGTCAGGGCATGATGGTTCGCAAAGACGGTAATATCGAAACGCATGGCAGACCTGGCTGGCGGCACCATCTGTGTCCAGGCTGGCACAACCACAGAAAAGAACCTGTCTGATTACTTCAGCGCCAATGGCATTGACTACACTCCCCTGGTGTTCCCCGATGCGCCAACCACGCTTGACGCTTATGATCAAGGCTCCTGCGATGGCTTCACCACCGACAAATCAGGTCTGGTTTCCAACCAAATTCTCTTGACTGATCCCTCAGCATCACAAGATTCTGGTTGAAGATATGTCCCGCGAACCGTTGGGGCCGTTGACCCGTCATGGCGACAACAACTGGAACGATGTGGCGAGCTGGACCGTATTATTGCACGATCAATGCTGAATTTGTTGGTATTACGTCAGAAAATGTTGACAGCATGCTGGGCGGCGACGATCCGGTTGTCACTGACTTGTTAGGCGAGACCGGCGATCTGGGCCAAAACCTTGGTTTAAGCAATGATTTCTGCTACCAGGTTATCAAACAGGTTGGTAACTACGAAGAAATTTACAATCGCAACCTGGGTCCCGACACACAGTTTGATCTGCCACGCGGCCTTAATGCACTTGTACACCGACGGTGGCATTTTGTACCCCATTCCATTCAAATAATCTGTAAGCTTGTTTGTAGGGCGAACCAGATCGGTTCGCCCTACTTTCACTTGATCCAAATGCAGTTTGTTCACTCGCCACGACCCGTGGCTGTGGTGAGCAAGCTGGCCAATTCAACAGGGGTAGTTGCCTATGTCAACCGTGAATAACCCTCCATCTACGAAGGCAGAATCTATTCCATTTTGGCGTGACGGCCGTATCATTGGCATTCTCTTACAAATCATTTTCGTTATTTTGCTCGTGCGCAGCGGTCTTTGGCTGTTTAGTAACATCGCTGAAAATCTTGATGCTTTAGGGCCGGGCCAGTTTATTTGCCGGGATGGCTCTTCAAGTTTTCGTTGTGCCTTTGACTTCCTCAGTTCTGATGCCCAGTTCGACATCCAGGAATCCGTTATTGATTACACACCGGCCGATTCCTATTGGCGGGCTATTGCTGTTGGTGTTCTCAACACCGGCAAAGTCGCCATCATCGGAATTATCCTGACGACGATTTTGGGCACAGTAACGGGTATCGCCCGTCTGTCAGAAAACTGGTTGGTTCGCAACATCGCTAAATGGTACATCGACCTGATGCGGAACACGCCACTTTTGCTGCAGTTGTTTTTCCTTTATTTCGTCATTTTTTTGGGGTTGGCTGGCGTCAATGAAGCAATTCAACCTCTGAACTTGCCAATATTTATTAGCCAGCGTGGCGTCAATTACCCTTCATTTGTCCGCATGACTTCATTTAGCATCTGGTTTGCCTTTATTATTTTAGGCATTATCCAGGCACAGGTTTTGTGGACAATTCTCGGGCGTCGTGAAGAACAAACTGGCCACTCAACCAACCGGCTCCGCTGGGTTATTGTTTCTTTCCTGCTGGTTGCCGGTATTGGCTGGGTTGTGGCCAGTAATGATAATAACGAGGCGATGCTGGTTTCCAAGGCCGCCCGTGTGCGCGAGTTTGACGATTTGGCGGGACTGTTGGTCAGGCGCCTGCCAGTAACTGATCTGATTAGACGTTGACGCGGCCCTGGAATCTGGCACATTAAGCCAGGAAGACCTGGATGCAGCCGCCTTACAAATATGTGCTGTCAAGGAATCACCGTCAGAATATCAACCTGACAACACAGTTGCGCCGCGCCGGTATCCCTTATAACGTTACCCGCGTTGACCGGCCTGACCAGGCTATTGAAAGTTATGCGGGGGCGATTGTGAAATTTTTGTCGCCAGCCGTACCGTTCTGGCTGGTGAACGGGATCTATTGGAAGACAGCAACGCTCATCTGATTGTGCCATTGGCCGAAACCCCGGTGCGCCTCTCAACACCTAAACTGGAAGGCTTTAATTTTGTGGGTGGTGGCAAAATGTCCACCGAATTTACGGCACTGCTCATTGGCCTGGTTTTGTTTACGGCCGCTTTCGTCGCCGAAATTGTGCGCGCCGGTATCCAATCAGTCTCCAAGGGACAATCGGAAGCGGCTCGCGCGCTGGGTTTGTCGGAAAGCCAACGGTTGCAACTGGTTGTTTTACCGCAGGCGCTGCGCGTGATTATTCCGCCGCTGACCAGCCAGTATCTGAACCTGACCAAAAACTCCAGCTTGGCGCTGGCGGTCGCTTTCCCCGATTTGTACCGAACCATTGATACGATGATCAATCAATCGGGACGATCTTTACAGCTTATCGTCATCATGGCGGCCATTTATCTGTCTATCAGCTTGACTTATTTCAGCCTTTTTGAACTGGTATAACAGGCGAGATTGCATTGGTGGAGAGATAATCATGACATTTTTCAGAAATTTAACTTCCCAGATGCATCTTTCTGCCGACGTTGACCGCTTTGTCAAGGAACAGATCACCAAGATCTTGGTGGCTGACGCTGTGGCTGATCGTGTTGACAGTGATTACAGTGCAGTTTGTCATTAGCCGTATTGCCGCCAGCCCAATCAGTACGATTGTTGTGCTGATTTTATGGGTTGTGACGGTGAGTATGGTGGCGGTAAATGAGCTGCGACATAAGCATACGTCAATGACATTGTGGCTGAAGAACAATCTGTATAACAGCGTCACAAATGTCCAACTTTCGCTGATTCTGACGTTGGCACTGCTGGCAGCGTTGTTTGGCCTGTATCGTTATGCCTGGACGACTGCCAGTTTTACGACGTACCCGGCGACGGATATCCGTGCTGAAGTGGCTGACATCGGCGGAGACAGCTATTGTTTTACGATTGGTGGGGTGAAACCGGCTGAAAGCCCCACCGAGATTTTGGATGGCAATCGGACCTGTTTTGATGCTGCGTATTTGACGACAGATGTGGAAACGGCCGTTATCGGCCAGGAACCCACCAACTTCTGTTTTGACGAAATGCCGGATGATCCGGAAAACGGCATCACCTGCTTTGAAAGCAGCGCCAGCGATCCCGGCTTCTTTGAAGTTACCCGTACCTTTAGCGGAGCCAACTGGGGCGCGGTGCTTGCTAACATGACTTCTTTGATGATTTTCCGCTTTGATCGCCAGGAAATATGGCGCATCTGGGCGGCTATCATCCTGATCATCGTTTTGGCCATTCCCAGCTTCTTTGTCTACCGCGACAGCTTCCAAAACAAGCTGATACGCCGCATCCTCACCGGGCTTTGGCTCTTTTCGCCCATCATCAGCTACGCTTTCCTGCGCGGGATTCCCGATACCAGCCTGTCAGTAAATGGCATCATTGGGATCGTGGCTGCGGCCGTTTTATATGCTGCCAATCGGTTTGTCGCCCAAAAATATCCCCCCAGCAAACGGGAATCCGAATGGGTGCGTCTGGCCCGTTATTTGTTGCAGATCGGTTGGATTATTGCCGCCATTTTCGCCGTTTTGGGCATACTTAACCTGACTTCACTTACCCTTGGTTCTTTCAACCGAACAGTGGATGGCACAACCCAACCGCTTCTCAAAGAACTTGATCCTGATGTGAACTGGGGTGGTTTCCTCTTTACGATCATTATCACCGTCTTTTCCATCGTCGTCTCCTTTCCGATGGGCATTTTGCTGGCCCTGGGACGACGCAGTACGGTACGCGGCATTCCTGCCTGGCTAACCTACCTGGTAGCCCTGTCGATCACTGTTTGGGGCCTCATCAACAGCACGCCGGCCAATCTGGACGCTGCCCGTAATACCTTTGAACAAGTGTTAGCCTTTTGGCCGTTGTTTGTACCCGTTGTGGCCTTCCTGTTCCAACGTACCTGGAATGGCAACGTGGTGGCCGCGTTCAGCACTCATCTACATCGAGTTTGTCCGCGGTATTCCGTTCATTGCCGTCTTGTTCCTGACCATTGTGCTGTTTCCCATTCTCTTGCCACAGGATGTTGAAATCGCCAAGGTGTGGCGCGTCATGTGGGGAGCAACTCTGTTCGCCGCCGCTTATCTGGCCGAAAACGTGCGCGGTGGTTTGCAATCATTGTCCAGAGGGCAGTACGAAGCGGCCGATTCGTTGGGCTTGAGTACAGTGGATAAGTATCGTCTGATCATTTTGCCGCAAGCCTGCGCGTGGTCATTCCGGCCATTGTGGGGCAGTTTATTGGCGGTTTCAAAGATACAACGCTGGTAGCCATCGTCGGCTTCCTGGATATTCTGGGTGTAGCCAATGCGATCAGCGCTCAGGCCCAATGGCTGGGGGTACGGCGCGAAGCTTACCTCTTCCTGGCCGTGCTTTACTTCGTCGGCTCGGCGTTGATGGCTGGGTACAGCCGCCGTCTGGAAAAACAATTGGGGGTCGGCCAAGCATAGGCTGAAAAGGAGAATTTAGCATGACAATTGAGACTACAACAACAAGTAACGATCCCATTATCATTTGCCGGGACGTGCATAAATGGTATGGTGATTTTCATGCCTTGAAAGGGGTGAGCTTGGAAGTTAAATCGGGTGAGGTGATCGTTATTCTAGGTCCTTCCGGTTCTGGTAAATCGACCTTTATTCGCACGCATCAACCGCCTGGAAGAACACCAGGGCGGTGACATTATTGTGGATGGGATTACGCTCAGCTATGACGTGCGCAATATCGCCGAAATTCGCCGCGAAGTGGGCATGGTGTTCCAGCAGTTCAATCTGTTCCCGCACCTGACGGTGCTGGAAAATGTGACGCTGGCACCCATTCACGTGCGTAAATGGTCACGGGAAAAAGCAGAAGAAGTGGCATGAAATGGCTGACGCGGGTGGGCATCCCAGAACAGGCTCAATAAGTATCCGGGGCAGCTTTCTGGCGGTCAGCAGCAGCGGGTGGCCATTGCCCGGACGTTGAGCGATGGAGCCGAAGATTCTGCTTTTTGACGAACCGACTTCGGCACTGGACCCGGAAATGATTAAGGAAGTGCTGGACGTGATGCGCGATCTGGCGCGTGAAGGGTATACCATCCTGGCGGTGACGCATGAAATGGGGTTTGCCCGGGAAGTGGCCGACCGCATCATTTTTATGGATGGCGGTGAGATTGTGGAAGAAAATACGCCAGAAGAATTTTACTACGAATCCGAAGAATGATCGCACAAAGTTGTTCTTGAACCAAATTTTGCATCATTAATTGATGCGTGAAGCGTGAAGTTGACCTCGCTTTTCGCGGGGTCTTTTTTTATGGTTGGCTGAACCAGGTGATGGAGGAGGGGCTGACGGGCGGCTTCTTCGGGGGTGAGTTGGTTGGTGGTCACGGCCGTTACCTGGTCCCAGGTAAAAAATGCTTGATCACCAATCGTGATGGGGCGGGAGAATGAGAAAGCGGTGCGCATGGGATCGGCCAGGGGGCGCGGCAGGCTGGCCCAATAGTTGACGCGGGCGGCAACCGATGGCCGGGCCGGGATGTACCGGTATCGGCCGATGGGCGGCTGGTAGCTGAGAAATTTAAGCCACTGCCAGACGGCTAACGGCCGTTCACTGTATGCGCTGATAAAATTGCCGTCAACGTGCAGGGGCGTAACGCCTTCGACGCTGTCTGAACCGGGGAAAGGAACCACGCCAATTGGGTCAAGCAAGAAATGATACTCATAAAAAACCGGCTCCTGCTATCCAGGTAACAGCCCGGCGGCGGGCCGACAGCCAGTTTGTTGCTGCCTGCGCCCGTTCGGCTGCGGTAAGCTGGCTGAAATCGGGCATGCGGCCGTTTTCTACCATCTGGCTGTACCAGCGCAGGGCTGCCGCACGGAAAGGCTGCAGGGGGCACAGCGGGCCGCGTCGTCAATCTGTGTCGTCCGTCGGTGGTGGTTTGTGGGGAAACGGCCGTGCAACCCTTTTGCTGGTGAAAGGCGTAAGAAAACAACAGGTCGCGGTTGGCATCCATCGTGCTCCACGAGATGAAAGAGGTCTCCGGTTGTGCGGCGACCACTGTTTCCTGCAGGGCAGTCAGCTCATTCCATGTCCAAAAGAGCATTGGTTCGAGCTGCTGCGCTTGTTGAAAGGCGTTTTTGTCGTAAAAAATTAACGGGATGGCGGCAGTTTGGGGCAAAAACCACAATCGATCTTGCCAAATGGCGCCTTGCCAGATGCGCTCGTAAAAATCGGCCGAGTCAAAAAAGGGATCGGTAATGGCCAGGTTGGTCAGGTCATGAACAAGACCGGCGGAAATCATGGCGGCTGTGGGTTTGATAGCCGCACCATCGTATTGGGCTAATTCGCCCAGATCATCAGGCAGCGATTCCAGCTTGATCAATTCAATGGTGATGCCGGGATTGGCGGCCATAAAATCAGCCGCCGCCTGATCGTAGTATACCAGATGAACGCCGGGTAATTCTGTTGGCGGCAGGGCAAAGCGGATGGTCACCGGCAAGAAGTAAGCTTCCAAGCGCTGGTGCAGCATCTCCCAAAAGGGGGCACCGGGTTGGCCCGTTTCGTCCAGGGCCACGAGGCGCGGGGAGGGAATGTGCAAAGTGTGAGGTACGGCCGTTTCCCCATACCCGTTGGCCACCACCAGCGTCAGCCGCTCCGCGGCGCATCCGGCGGCGCACAGCTCCGCGTGCAGGCTGGAAGCAAATTTGGCAATGGCCTCCGCCCACGGCTCGTCCAGCCGGTAGTAAACCAGCGTGCCCCACGGCATAGCCCGCTGCTGCTGCTGCCCCCAATAGCCCACTTCCGGCGGGGCAATGCGCCAGCCATCCTCAGTTTGCGCAAAGAATAGCGTGCGCTGCCATGTTTGGCTCCCGTCGGCCCAGGTCACGTCAGCCTGCCGCACGCCAGGGTAATGGCTTAACGATTGCACGCGCGCTCCGGCGCGAAACAGTAATTGGTTAACGGGTTGAAGCTGTGCCGCCCGCCACGCCGCATTGGCCGTAAAGAGCGAAAAAAAGCGCTCGCCATCACCCGCCAATACGCTCTGCCGGGCCTGCTCCAGCATGTCCTGGATATTTTCTTGCCGCTGTCGTTGGGCTTGCTCGCCAGCTTGTTGGGTCAGGAACCAGGCAGCCACCAGGAGGAGCAGCAAAAGAAGGGCTGTAACCCTTTGCGCTCGTTGTTCTGGACGAAACGGCCGTCTCTCTGAATTAGAAGATGGTTGCTGCTGTTCTCCTAACCCGGGTTCCTCTTTCCAGCGAAACTGATTGCCCATTCCTGCATTATAGCGGAGTCTGCCGGTGAGTTTTTTGTTTCCAGATCAAACACTAAAGCAGCAATCATTACAGTTTGTGCGCGACGTGCGCCAGCCGCTCTGCGGCGCGCTCCAGATCGCTCATGGCTGTAGCAATGGAAAAGCGCACGTGCCCCTCACCGCTGCTGCCAAAAGCGATTCCCGGCGTACCGGCTATGCCCGCCTGGTCTAACAACGCTTCCGCCAGTTCCAAACTGTTTTTCCGGCTTCCGGGAAAGCTGGGGAACAGATAAAATGCCCCTTCAATATTCTGGCAAGCCACGCCGTCCATCTCATTGAGCGCCTTGACCAAAAAATCACGCCGCGCTTTGTAGGAAGCCCGCATTTCCGCAATGCAATCTTGGGGCCCTTTCAGGGCGGCCACGGCGGCGTGCATTGTGAAATTCGCCGCCGACGACACCGTCTGACTGTTCATTTTCACGGCCGCCTTCATGATGGGTGTCGGTCCAGCCAGCCAGCCCAGCCGCCAGCCCGTCATGGCATATGCCTTAGACATACCGTTCACCGTCAACGTGCGCTCACCCATGCCCGGCAAAGAGCCCACAGAGATGTGCTTCTTGTCGTCGAAAACCAGTTTTTCATAGATTTCGTCGGCAATCACGTAGAGGTCATTTTCGATGACGACCTTGGTAATCGCTTTTAGCTCATTCCAGGTCAGCACGCGCCCGGTGGGGTTCGAAGGCGTGTTGAGCATGATGGCCTTGGTGAAGGGGGTGATTTTAGCCCGCAGCGCCTCTTCCGTGATGAGATAGTTGTTTTCGGCGGAGAGGCTCACGGCAACGGGCTGTCCTCCGGCCAGCTTAATCATCGGCGGATAGGAGACCCACACCGGTTCCAGGTAAAGAATTTCGTCGCCTGGGTTAATTAACGCAGAAAGCGCCAGGAACAGCGCCCACTTACCACCGGGCGTGACGACAATGTCTGTCCGCGGATCGCAGTGCAGTTCATTATCGGTCTCCATTTTTTCGGCAATGGCTTCTAGCAGCGGCATGATACCTTTCATAGGAGCGGGATAGTGGGTAGCCCCGTTTTGGATAGCCTGAAAAGCAGCTTCCACAATGTGGGGTGGGGTCGGGAAATCGGGGTCGCCACCGGCCAGGGCGATGATGTCTTGTCCAGCCCGCTGCAGGGCCTTGGCTTTGTCGTTAACGGCCAGGGTGACGGACGCGGGGATTCCGCGAACGAGAAGGGATAAGTCTTTCATATATGCTCCTGATGTTAAGGTTTCGCACTATTCTAGCAGGCTGTTGCAAAAGTAAAAATAGTGCGTGGTCAGACGCGGCGGTAGGGATTAAACAGCTTCTCCCATTCGTCCAAAGCGTATCTATCCGTCATGCCGGCAATGTAATCGGTGATGACCCGCGGCAGCGGTGTATCCTGCAAGCGACTTTGTGTTGGTGCTGGCAGCATGGCCGGTTCTTGCATGTATGCTTCAAAGATTTCGCGAATGAAGCGCTCGGCCTTAGTCTGCATGCGCACCAGGCGGTAGTGCCTGTACATGCGTTCATAGAGGAATTTTTTGAGTGCCTTGATTTTTTGACCAAACTCCGCTTCGTACTCCACGACGTTTTCATGGTGTAACTGGAGCTTTTCGGGGGTGTCAATCCGGTGCTGTTCCAATTGAACGGCCGTATGCTCAAAGACGCTGGTCACCGACTGGCCAATCAGCTCACGGATGATTTCCCGGCGCGTCATCTGGTCCAACGGTTGGTCCCGCCGCCAGCCAGCCCAGTTCGACAATTCCTGCCAGATAACCAGTTCATCCAGCTCTTGCGGCGTAAAAAGCCCCGCCCGCAGCCCATCTTCCAGATCGTGGGCGTTATAGGCTATCTCGTCTGCTAAATTGGCAATTTGCGCCTCCAAGGAAGCCCGTTTTTCCGGCTCATACCCGGTGGCGTCACTTTTGTCATAAGCTGTCTCATGCTTAATCATCCCCTCGCGGGTTTCATAAGTCAGGTTCAAACCAGGGAAATCGGGAAAGCGCTGTTCCAATTCGGTCACAACGCGATAGCTTTGGGTATTGTGGTTAAAACCACCATGTTCGGCCATTACCTTGTTGAGAATATGCTCCCCGGCATGACCAAAGGGGGCATGGCCCAGGTCGTGGGCCAGGCAGATAGCCTCGGTCAAATATTCGTTTGCGCCTAATCCGCGGGCCAGGGAACGGCCGAGTTGCGAAACTTCCAAAGTATGCGTCAGACGGGTGCGGTAATGGTCGCCTTCATAAAAGACGAAGACCTGGGTTTTGTATTCCAGGCGGCGAAAGGCGGTGGTATGGATAATCCGGTCACGGTCCCGCTCAAAAGCAGTGCGGGTGGTGGACTCGGTTTCAGGATACACCCGACCGCGGGATTCGGCGCTTTTGAGCGCGTACGGAGCCAGAGAAGCGGCTTCAATTTTTTCGCGTTTTTCGCGGTAGAATTTCATGATTTACTCCTTGGGAAATTTCATGGGATGAAAAGTGTATTTTCATACCAGGAACCTGGGCGTGCGGCAGCAGAACAGGTTGTAAATTCTAAGTTGGGAGATGGTTGTACACAGCTTCCTAACTTGCCATAAACTATGGGCAAGTGTAACATAATCATATAGGTGTAGCTATGGGGTTACACGGGCTTTTAATGTGGTTTCCAGGGTTGTGGTAACGGCTGCAGCAGGTCGTCCTGGACCAGTCAGGCCTAATCTCTAAGGTGGTGCGCGATGCCCAAAATCCAATCTTCCATCGTCGTTTTGATGATTATCATGGCTATTGTGTTTGGCGTGGGCGGGTATCTGATTCTGGCTTTCCTGCAAAACCGCCCCGATACGCCTGAAGGCACTGTGCCGCAGCTTGTCAACGATACGGAAGTGCTGCTTACCTTTAACCCTGAAAACGCCGTGCGTATCGTCGGCGCGGCCGGCCCGGCCATTGGCGCTGAAGGGGCCCAGCCCCAGGTGCAGCTCCCTGCCGACAATACCGCGCAAACACAACCGCTTCCGGCCGTCGAACCGACCCAAGAACAGTTTGACAATGCTGCCCAGCAAGCAGCCCCCCCCACAGAAACGCCGCCTCCGCCGACGGCCGCCCCAACGGCTGTGCCGGAGAAAATCATCATTGTGCAATACCAGGTGCAGGGCAGCGACAGTCTGTACAGCATCTCTGAGCGCATTGACACTTCCATCGCCCTGATGGCCTCGTACGGTCTTTCTGCGACATCGCTGACACCAGGAGCAGTCATTGACCTGCCGGTGGGCAATCCCGCTTACTGCCCCGGGCGGCGACCTTACGCCGTGGGCGAAGGGGACACGGCCTTTAGCATTGGCCGGCGTTTTGGCATCACGGCCCAGGATTTGCAGGCCATCAACGGATTGGATGCGAACTTTACGGTGCGGGTGGCAGACATTATTTGTGTGCCGTAACCAGAGGACGACCCCCAAAAAAATCATGAGCCAGACCCTTCATTCTCTCCAAATTTCGCGGGCGGAGTTTAACGGCCGTTGCCAGACCCTGCTACATATCATTCAAGAGCAAAACTGGACGGGCGCTGTCTTGTTCGACAGCGTCAACATTCTGTACTTCACCGGTTTCGCCTTCATCCCCACCGAGCGCCCCATTGTCTTTGTGCTCAGCGCGGCGGGGGAACGGGCTATGTACGTGCCCCGGCTGGAGGTAGAGCACGCCAAATCGAGCACCGAGCTGGACCGCATCGACCACTACCTGGAATATCCCGGTGAAACCCACCCCGCCGCAGGACTGAAGCAAATGCTGGCAACCATGGGCATGCTTAAAGAAGGGCGTATTCTGGGGGCTGACAGCGACGGCTATCCCTGGATTTTGGGTCACGAAGGGCCTGCGCTCAGCAATTCGACGGGCATGAAAATTGCCAACGCCCAGGCAGCCATCAACCGCATGCAGGCTGTCAAAAGCGAGGCCGAACTGGCGTTAATTCGGGAAAGCTGTAAATGGGGACACCTGGCCCACGTGCTGCTGCAGCGGTATACGGCCGTAAACGTCACCGAAACCTATGCCAGCCAGCGGGCCAGCATGGAAGCCACCCTGACCATGATGGACGCCATCGGCCCCCTGTACCGCGCCATGAGCATGTGGAGCAGCGGCCCCGGCGCGGGATATCGCGGGCAAATTGGGCGCAATGCGGCCATCCCTCACGCCCTGGCCAACAACATCACCTTTCAACCGGGAGACGTGCTAGTGACGGGCGCCGGTTGCCCCATGTGGGGGTACAACTCGGAGCTGGAGCGCACCATGTTTGTGGGCGAGCCCAACGGCCGGCAGCAGGAGATGTTTGCGCACATGAAGGCGGCCCAGGAAGTGGCCTTTGCGGCCATGAAACCCGGTGCGCGCTGTTGCGACGTGGATACGGTCGTGCGCGGCTATTACGAGAAACAGAACCTGATGCCCGCCTGGAAACACCACACCGGCCACGCCATCGGCCTGCGCTACCACGAAGGCCCATTCCTGGATACTGGCGACAACACCGTTTTGCAGCGGGGCATGGTCTTCACCGTGGAGCCCGGCTTCTACGCGTCAGACCTGGGCGGCTTTCGTCACTCAGACACGGTGGCCATCACGTCCGACGGCATCGAGATCATGACGTACTACCCGCGCGACTGGCAAAGCCTGGTGATCCCCCTCTAGTAATGAAGAGCAAGAAAACCTCTTATGCGGTTTGGCTGGCGCCGCTGCTGCTGGCTCCCCTGCTGGCCGGATTGAGTTATGGCCTGATGCTGCTGCTGATTACGCCGCCAGGCTGGGCCGTTGGGGTGGAGTCCGCAGAACGCGCTGTGCAAAGGGAAACGGCCGTTGCCAGCCCCACACAGCCCGCCCAACCTGCGCCCACAGCAACGGCTGCGCCTGTGGGATTCAGCCGCAGCAATCCCCACCCCGTGGGCAGCACCGTCTCCCTCACCCATTGGAACGTGGCCGTCGTTGGCGAACCCATTCGCGGTCAGGAGGCGTGGGAAATGCTCCGCGAAGCCAATATGTTCAACGATCCCCCTGCCGCCGGGCAGGAGTACCTACTGGTACAAATGGGTATCGCCCACACTCGTGGCACCTCTGAAGAAGAGACCCTGGGCCTGCACGTCACCGGCTCCACCAACGTGATTCATTTCAGCTTTGACAACGGGCAGGTGCCGCCAGAACCCATTTTGGACAACAGCCTGCCCGGCCCGGCCAAAAGCCAGGGTTGGGAAGTTTATAACCTGGCAGAAGGGGAAGTAAACCTGGTGCTGATTATTGACGACCTGGACAATTATGAAGAGCCAACGCAGTATCTGGCGCTGACTGACGCGCCGCCGCCCGCCATTCCCACGGCCGAATTGACCAGCATCCAGCGCACGAACGTGGGCGTCACGACCCAAGAGCCAGCCGGCATGGGTGACATTGCTACGTCAGCGGAATGGCAAGTTCAGGTGCTGGAGGTCGTGCGCGGCGAGTCCGCATGGCAGGCGCTCCAAGAAACCAACCAGTACAATGATCCGCCGCCAGCCGGTTTTGAGTACGTGCTGGTGCGCGCCCGCGTGCGCTACCTGGGCCTGACGGACGAAGCCCAGTCCATCAGCCGGTTTAGCAACTTTGTGGCCCTGAACAGCAGCGAGGAGGCTTACGAAGGGCCCTCTTTGGTGGTGCCTGCCCCAGAACTCTCCGGCAGCCTCTTTCCTGGGGGAGAAATAACTGGCTGGCTGGCTTTGCAGGTGGCCGACAATGATGCGGCTCCCTTACTAAAGTTTGAACCGTACTCTTTTGGTGATTCCGACGCCGAAGTGCGCTATTTCTGGCTGGGGGGATTCGGCCGTTAACGTTTCAGTTCATATCGATGGCCGAACCCCGACAAATGTCACCCAGACAAGTGACATTCTTCCAAGGAAAAGGCCGGTTTACGGCGTATAATAGCCTGTGGAATGGTCGCCGCCGCCAGACCGGCTGCGCGGCCATTATTTTGCCAATTCAACAGCGATTCGCTGGATTTGTTTATAAGGAGTGTGGAGACCCATGAACAAAAAAACTGTAAAAGATATTGACCTGAAGGGAAAGAAGGCTCTGGTCCGCGTAGATTTTAACGTGCCTTTGAGCAGCAAAGACCCCAACGACCACATCACGGTGACCGACGACACCCGCATTCAGGCGGCGCTGCCGACGCTGAATTATTTACTAGAGCACGGCGCGGCGCTGATTCTCTGCTCGCACCTGGGCCGCCCCAAGACGGCCGATGACAAGCAGTTTGCCATGGACCCAGTGGCAGCGCGGCTGAGCGAACTGCTGGGCCGCCCCGTCAAAAAGATGGACGAGGTAGTTGGCAGCAGCGTCACTGCCGCCGTAAAAGCCATGCAGCCCGGGGACGTAATTTTACTGGAAAACACGCGCTTTGATCCCCGGGAAAAGAAGAATGACCCGGAACTGTCGGCGCAGCTAGCGTCGCTGGCGGACGTGTACGTGAACGATGCTTTTGGCTCGGCGCACCGCGCTCATGCCAGCACAGAAGGGGTGGCTAAAGCTCTGGACGGGCCATCCGTGGCAGGCTTTTTGATGGGTAAGGAGCTGGACGCCCTGGGAACGGCTGTTTCCAATCCACCTCATCCCTACATTGCCATCATGGGCGGGGCCAAAATCTCCGACAAAATCCTGCTCATCGACAATCTGCTGAAAACGGCCGATCTCATCCTCATTGGCGGCGGCATGGCCAACACCTTTTTGCGCGCCCAGGGGTGCGAGCTGGGCACCTCGCTAGTCGAAGCCGAGGCGCTCGCTGAAGCAAGCCGCCTGCTGGACGTGGCCGCCGCGCGGCTGGTGCTGCCCGTGGACGTGGTGGTAGCCCCCGAGTTCAAGGCTGAGGCTCCGGCCACGGTGGTTCCCGTCAACGAGATTCCCGCCAACCAGATGGCGCTGGACATTGGCCCCCAAACCCTGGCGCTGTTCCAGAAGAAACTGGCCGGGGCCAAGCTGGTGGTGTGGAATGGCCCCATGGGCGTATTTGAGTTCGAAGCCTTTGCCAAGGGTACCAACGAGCTGGCGCAGGTGCTGGCCAAAGCCGTTGACGCCGGCGCCCAGGTCATGATTGGCGGGGGTGATTCGGCGGCGGCAGTAAAGAATGCTGGCCTCACCGAGAAGATGACCCACGTCAGCACCGGCGGCGGAGCCAGCCTGGAGCTGCTCGAAGGCAAGGAGCTGCCCGGCATCGCCGCGCTGGATGACAAATAGATTGCCGCTTTTAAGCGTATGTAAAAAGAGGGTGGTTCGAGCCACCCTCTTTTTTATTCTTCGGATTCGGTAGGGGGATTTTTTTGCGGGGTAAGGCGTGCGGCCAGGCTGCTTAAACGCTGGCTGAGCCAGTGCAGCCCTTTGGCGGTGCCTGTTTTCGCTTCTGCTTTCCAATCGGTTTCGCGCAGGCGGGTCTGTACGGCCGTTACCCGTTCCTGGGCCTGCCTTTCAGCCGTTTGCCGCACCTGGTTGCCAATGACTTCGGTGCCTTTTGCCGCAGCGGCCGTGGCCCCTTTGCGCATGCCCCGTGTTACCTTGCGCCGCGCCTCCGAGCGCCAGACGCGCCGGGCTGCTTTTCCCGCGCCCTTGCCAATCTTTTTGGCCGCCTGCCGGGCACGCGCGCCAGAGCGTCCGCCAGGGACTTCGGGAACCAACGGTGGTTCTTCTACCACCGGTATTGTTGTTGCGTCCTCTTCCTCGGGAATGAGTATTTTGATGGGGATTTCATCAGACATAGGTTTGCGCTCCTTGTGTCAATCTACTCTGTTTACGCGTGAAGCTGCCTACGGTTGCAAAAATGGCGCTCCAGGCAGAGATGCCATCAGCCAGATGCTGCACCTCCCAAAGCGGGGTTTGACCTCCAGTCCAAAAAAGTCCTGCGCTGTGTGTCCTCTGTCGCCGCAAAAAATTGCTACGTAATCCTTGTTTAGGTAACAATTATAACAACCCTTGACGAACACGCTGTAAGACCGTTATGATTCTGTTATTCTTTTGCTGGAGAAAAGGGATGGCGTTTTCAATTCACGGTAAACAACTTAAAGATCAATCATTGGCTGCTTGCCGCAACCTGTTCAAGTCGCTGGCTGCACCCCAAAATGCAAATATAAACGGCCGTTTCCAGGCGGAGTTCGTCGGTCCCAGTTGGCTGCGCCGGGCTGCCGGGCCAGCTCTGGCCGTAGGTGGGCTGGGCGGCTGGTGGGGCAAAGATTTTGACGGGCAAGGGGGTGGCCTAAACCTGGTCGAGCAAGATGGCGCGCTGCAAACCCGCATCCCCGTCAGGCTGCAGATTGCCATTTCGCGCATTGACCACCGCCCCTGCGTGGCCATCATCTACCCCCACGGCTCCCCGTTCCCCTGGCCCCTCATCGAAGACGAGCTGCGCTGGCTGGACGAGCAAACCTTGCTGGGCCTGACCATGTTCACCAAGGCAGGGCTGCACCGTATCTCATTCCCCTTCCTGCTGCACCGGCAGAATTCATAATGGATTACGATTTCATCGTCGTCGGCAGCGGCTTTGGCGGCAGCGTTTCCGCGCTGCGCCTGGCCGAAAAGGGCTACCGGGTTGCCGTGCTGGAGCAAGGGCGGCGCATTTCACCCGAAGACATGGCCCTGGCCGACCGCAGCCCGCGTCACCTGTTCTGGCTGCCGGCCCTGGGCCTGAAAGGGTACTTCCAGCAGAGCCTCTTCCGCCACGTGACCATTGTGCACGGCGCAGGGGTGGGCGGGGGCAGCCTGGTGTATGCGGCCGTGCTGCTGGAACCGCCGACGGCTTTTTTCCGCGACCCCATCTGGCGCGATCTGGGCGTAGATTGGCAGGCGGAATTGACGCCCCATTTCGCTACCGCCAGGCAGATGCTGGGCTGCACGCCCAACCCGTACATGGGAGAAATGGATGATTATTTGCGGCAAACGGCCGTTTCCCTCAACGCCGCCGACTCCTTCGACACCACGCCCCTGGGCATCTATTTTGGCCAACCTGACGTCACCGCGCCGGACCCCTACTTTGGCGGGCGCGGCCCGGCCCGCACCGGCTGCCGCCAGTGTGGAGCTTGCCTTACCGGCTGCCAGTACAATGCCAAAAACAGCCTGGACCAAAATTACCTCTACCTGGCCGAGAAGTTAGGCGCGGTTTTGCTGCCCGAGAGGCAGGTTACCCACATTTCGGCGCTGAACGAAGGCTACGCCGTGTACGTGGTCAACCCGCTGGACCGAAAACGGCCGTACACGCCCCTTACCACCCGCAAAGTCATTCTGGCTGCCGGCGTGCTGGGCACCCTCAAAATCCTTTTCCACAGCCGCGACGTGACGCGCACGCTGCCCCATGTCTCGCCCCAGTTGGGCCAGGTGGTGCGCACCAACAGCGAAGCCATTACCGGCATCCTCTCGCGCAACCCGGACGCCCAACTGAGTGAGGGCGGCCCGGCCATTACCAGCCATTTTTACGCCAACAGCCACACCCACATCACCCAAAACCGCTTCCCGCCCGGTTATACCTTCATGAGGTATTACACCGGTCCGCTGGTGGACGGCGCCCGCCCGCTGCCCCGCGCCCTGCAAACCGTGGGCGCTTACCTGCGCCAACCCCGCCGCGCCACCGCCTCGGCGCGAAGCCAAAACTGGCACCAGCGCATCAGCGTGCTCTCCACCATGCAGGTGCTGGACAACCAGATTTCATTCAGTTACGGCCGTTCCCCCCTCACCGGCTTTCGTTATGGCCTGCAATCCCAGTCGGCTGCTGGAAAACGCGCCCCCACCTACATCCCCGAAGCGAACCAGGCTGCGCGCATTTTTGCCCAGCACAGCGGCGGCGACCCGCAAAACACCCTGCTCGAAAGCGTGGGCAATCTCTCCATCACCGCCCACATTTTAGGCGGTACCCACATGGGCAGCGGTCCCGAAAATGGCGTCATCGATACCAACCACGAACTGTTCGGGCATCCGGGGCTGTACGTGGTGGACGGTACGGCCGTTTCCGCCAACGTCGGCGTCAATCCCAGCCTGACCATCACCGCCCTGGCCGAACGCTGCATGGCCCGCATCACCGCCAAAACTTGATCGCGACTTTTTGTTCATCAGCAAAACACAGCGTCACCTTGCAAAGGAGGAGAATATGGGAACCTGGGGTACTGGCAGTTTTGAAAACGACATGGCTTTAGACTGGCTTTACGACTTCGAGGCCAACGATTTCCGGCTCATTGACCGCACCCTGGCCGGTGCGGCCCATCTCACCGACGCCGATGAACTTGATGTTGTGGAAGCCAGCGAAGTATTA
The DNA here is from genome assembly GCA_963695505.1 of uncultured Chloroflexia bacterium. Taxonomy (GTDB): domain Bacteria; phylum Chloroflexota; class Anaerolineae; order Promineifilales; family Promineifilaceae; genus JACSRF01. The sequence continues at coordinate 81,678 of CAVOGX010000007.1, forward strand.
GCCGCCGCCGAGTGCGTGGCCGCCGCGGGCGGGTTTCCCGCCGCCGAAATTCCTGAAGAGCTGCAAACGTGGTTGGACGCCAACCACCCCATCACTCTAAAACCCGACTACGTGGTCATGGCCCGCCAGGCGGCGGCCCGCGTTAAAGCCCACTCCGAGCTGCAAGAGTTGTGGGACGAGACGGACGAGGCCGAAGCGTGGCATACGGCCGTTGCCGATCTCCAGCAGCGCCTGGCCCAAATCACCCTGCCTTCCGGCTGAACCACACATTTGACAGCCCCAATACCCCCTTATAAACTTGCGCCAAATCGAACAATCAACAACAGTGGACGAGCCACCGGCTCGTCCCTCCTTTCCCTCAGAGGGCATATGACACGCACAGACCTGCTAAAAGAACAGCTACAACAACGCATTCTCGTTCTGGATGGGGCCATGGGCTCCCTCATCCAGACCTACCAGCTGGACGAAGCCGGCTTTCGCGGCGCGCGTTTCGCCGACTGGCCCCAAGACCTGAAAGGCAACAACGACCTCCTCAACCTCACCCAGCCCGACATCATCAAGGCCATTCACACTGCTTACCTGGAAGCTGGGGCGGATATCATCGAAACCAACACCTTCAACGCCACCGCTATTTCCCAGGCCGACTACGGCATGCAGAACCTGGCCTACGAAATGAACCTGGCTGCGGCGCGCCTGGCCTGCGAGGCGCGTGACGCCTTCGTCAATCGTCAATCCGAAACCCCAAACCCACGATTCGTCGCCGGTTCTCTTGGCCCCACCAACCGCACGCTCTCCCTCTCGCCCGACGTCAACGACCCCGGCTACCGTGCCGTTACCTTTGACGAAGTGGCCGCCGCCTACGCCGAAGCGGCCCGCGGCTTGATGGACGGCGGTGCGGACATTCTGCTGGTAGAGACCATTTTCGATACACTGAATGCGAAAGCAGCTATTTTTGGCATTCAGTCCATGTTTGAGGAGAAGGGCAGGGAACTGCCCTTGATGATTTCCGGCACCATTACCGACGCCAGCGGTCGCACCCTCTCCGGGCAAACCACCGAAGCGTTCTGGAACTCCATCCGCCATGCCAACCCGCTGATTGTGGGCCTTAACTGCGCCCTGGGTGCGGAGGCGTTTCGCGAATACATCGGCACCCTGAGCAAGATTGCCGGCACTTACGTCAGCATTTACCCTAACGCCGGGCTGCCCAACGAGTTTGGCGGCTACGACGACACGCCGGAGTACATGCAGGGCATTTTGCGCGATTTTGCCGAAAGCGGCTTTGTCAACGTGGTGGGCGGCTGCTGCGGCACCACGCCCGCGCACATTCGCCGCCTTTGCCCAGGGGGTGCAGGGACTGCCCCCGCGCGCCATCCCGGAAATTCCGCGCCTGATGCGCCTCAGCGGGCTGGAACCGTTCAACGTCAGCAAGGAACTGAACTTTGTCAACGTGGGCGAGCGCACCAACGTCACCGGGTCGCGCCGCTTTGCGCGCCTCATTTTGGAGTCCAAATATGACGAGGCGCTGAGCGTGGCCCGGCAGCAGGTGGAAAATGGGGCGCAAATCATTGACGTGAACATGGACGAGGGCATGCTGGACTCAAAAGCGGCCATGGTGCGCTTTCTTGAATCTGATTGCCGCCGAGCCAGACATTGCCCGCGTGCCGGTGATGATTGACTCTTCCAAATGGGAGGTCATCGAGGCGGGGCTGAAGTGCGTGCAGGGCAAGTCTATCGTCAACTCTATCAGTATGAAGGAAGGGGAGGCGGAGTTTGTAGCCCATGCGCGGCTGGCGCAGCGTTACGGCGCAGCGGTGGTGGTGATGGCTTTTGACGAGCAGGGACAGGCGGATACGTTGCGAGCGGAAAACGGCCGTTCTGCAGCGCGCCTATCGCATTCTCACCGAACAGGTGGGTTTCCCGCCGAAGATATCATCTTTGACCCCAATATCTTTGCCGTGGCCACCGGCATCGAAGAGCACAACGACGTACGCCCTGGCCTACATGGAAGCCGCGCGCTGGATCAAAGCAAAATTTGCCCTATGCTCTGGTCAGCGGCGGCGTCAGCAATCTCTCCTTCTCCTTCCGCGGCAACGACCGCGTGCGCGAGGCGATGCACGCCGCCTTTCTCTACCACGCTATCCAGGCGGGCATGGACATGGGCATCGTCAATGCCGGGCAGTTGGCCGTGTATGAAGAAATTCCGCCCAGGCTGCTGGAAGCGGTGGAAGACGTGCTGTTCAACCGCCGCCCCGACGCCACCGAACGACTCATCGAACTGGCCGAAACGGTGCGCGGCACGGCCAAAGAGCGCGGACAGGAAGACCTGGCCTGGCGCGAAAAGCCGGTGGATGAACGGTTGGCCCACGCCCTGGTCAAAGGCATCACCGAGTACATCATTGCTGACACCGAAGAGGCCCGGCAGCAGACCAGCCGCACGCTGGACGTCATTGAAGGACCGTTGATGCGCGGCATGAACATTGTCGGCGACCTCTTTGGCGCTGGCAAAATGTTCCTGCCTCAGGTGGTGAAGAGCGCCCGCGTCATGAAGCAGGCGGTGGCTCATTTGGTGCCCTATTTGGAAGCAGAGCAGGCCGTCAGCGGCGAATCTCATTCCGCACGGCAAGATTTTGCTGGCCACGGTAAAAGGGGACGTGCATGACATTGGCAAGAACATTGTGGGCGTGGTGCTGCAGTGCAACGGCTACGAGGTCATCGACCTGGGGGTGATGGTAACCGCCAACAAGATTTTGGAGACGGCGCGGCGCGAGCAGGTGGACATCATCGGCCTCAGCGGGCTGATTACCCCCTCACTGGAGGAGATGCGCCACGTAGCGGCGGAGATGCAGCGCCAGAATTTCACGCTGCCGCTGCTGATTGGCGGGGCGACGACGTCAAAGGTGCATACGGCCGTTAAAATTGCCCCCAATTACCACAATGCCCCGGTGGTGCACGTGGTGGACGCCTCCCGCGCCGTGGGCGTGGCCAGCAACCTGCTCAGCGGGCACAACGGCTTTGTGGCAGAATTGGCCGCCGAATACGAGAAGCTTCGCGTCCAACATGCGGGGAAACAAGAGCGGATCAGGTTACGGCCGTTCCCTGCCGCGCAAAATAACGCCGCTAAACTTGACTGGTCCAGCTACACGCCGCCCGCACCCACCTTCACCGGCACGCGCGTTTTTGAGGAATACGACCTGGCCGCCCTGCGCGACTTCATCGACTGGACCCCCTTCTTCCGCGCCTGGGAGCTAGCGGGGAAATACCCGCGCATTTTGCAGGATGAAACTATCGGCGAAACGGCCAGCCAGCTTTACCACGACGCCCTGGAGATGCTGGACTGCCTCATTGCCGAAAAATGGCTGACGGCGCGGGCGGTGATTGGCTTTTTCCCGGCAAACCGCGTGGGGGAAGATGTACAACTTTTTGCAGGGGAGCAGGGGAGCGGCGACCTACGGTCGCAGGGTGCAGGGGAGATGGCGCGGCTGCACTTTTTGCGGCAGCAAATGGAACGGCCGCCGGGCCGCCCCAACCGCTCGCTGGCCGACTACGTTGCGCCGCAGGAAAGCGGCCTAACCGATTACCTGGGGCTGTTTGCGGTAACGACTGGTATTGGCATTGAGCAAAAGCTGGCCGAATTTGAAGCCGCCCACGACGATTACCATGCCATACTGCTGAAAGCGCTGGCCGACCGCCTGGCGGAAGCGTTCGCCGAGGAGATGCACCGGCGGGTGCGTCGCGAATTCTGGGGCTACGCCCCCGACGAGACGCTAGGCAACGACGACCTGATCGCCGAGAAGTACCGGGGCATTCGCCCTGCGCCAGGCTATCCTTCTTGCCCCGACCATACGGAGAAGGAGACGATTTTCCGCCTGCTGGATGCCACCGCCAATGTGGGCATGTCGCTGACGGAGAGCTTTGCCATGCGCCCGGCGGCCGCGGTGAGCGGCTACTACTTTGCGCACCCGGAGGCGCGCTACTTCGGCCTGGGCCGTATTGACCGCGACCAGGTGGCCGATTACGTGGCGCGCAAGGGATGGGACTTGAAAACGGCCGAAACCTGGCTGGCGCCAGTGCTGGGGTATGAGGCGGGGTGATGGGAAGTGTGCGGCCTATTATTCTCACATGAGAGGTTTGGGCAGATGGTAGCAGCCTAACTAAGTAGCTATGGCAGAAGGGATAAAATGAACTATCACATAATTGGCCGCTCATCATCAGGTGACATACAGGCAGTAATTACTTTCGATGAGTATGAAAGGATTGTTCAAGCTATAAAAAAGTTCCATGAATTTCTCTATCTTGAAGAGAAGTTCGATCTACTAATGGAAAATTATTATGAATATGAAAATGAAATTTTAAGAGCCGCTCTTAGGTTTTTGGTTTTCCCACGAGACATTCATAACCTATTACAAGATGCTAGACTTTCTATTACACGTAGGTTGGTAAATTTGCTATCAACTTGTAGGATGTATCTTGATCAAAGCAGCAAACATATTAGTAATGCATTAGGCATAAATTCGAAGATAAAAACTGATCATAAAGTCGCTAAATCTGATGAGTACGATACGAACTTTTCATATAGAGTCCTAGAGGAGTTGAGAAATCATGCTCAACATAAAGGATATCCATTTCATGTAATATCCTTTAATTCTCAACTTGTGGAGAAAGAACCTGGGGCTCCAGTCGTTACAACGGTTACTCCAAAATTATCGGTTGCAAAATTGCAGGTAGAAGGGGGTTTCAAGAAGAAGGTTTTGGATGAACTGATTGAAACTGATAAGGAAAATATCGACTTAACGCCACATATTCGCAGCTATATTGATAGTCTTCAAAAGATCCAATCAAAACTCCGGAAAAGTATTGAACAGGAAGTCTACGAATCAATTTCTATACTTAGATTCAGCTCGAAACCACTTTGAATTAGGTGGCACTGATATTGAACAAGAAACAATCTGGCTTCTAAGATTGATTGTTGATGAAAATGACAGAAGTGAAGAAGAGGAGTATTTTGTCTATACATCCATAGAAAAATATGAAATTTTTCTTCAAAAGAATAATGCCCAAAATTCACTGAGTTCTCAATTTGTGTCAAGCCAAATTGTATTTCCTTCTGCCTAACCCCGCGTCAACCAGACCCGGCTGCCGCTGCGCTCCCGCCTGCGTGAGGGCGCGGCCAAAAAAATCCTTGCTTGCAATGGCTTCAAGTCAAATCCGCCGAGAAGGTTACGCCATTGTTACTATCACAAATATCCCAACAAAGGAATCGGGGCAAGCCAAACGGCCGTTCCCCACCCAACTCTCCCCCCACACAATCACCAACGGCATCACACAGCCAGCGGCACAAGCAAATGCTGCGCCTGCTCCACCTCCAGCGGGGTAGCCAGCTTGTAGCCGGATTGGGGCAGCCAGGTCTGGTAGATGTAGTCGCTCAGCAACGGCCGTTCCCCCCTCGTTCCGGCAGGGGAAAAGAGGCGTACTGCTGCGCCGGCAGCGTCTGCGTGACCAGGGGCGGCACGGCCGTTTCGCCAATGGCGCCAACCAGCACCAGCCGGCCATTTTCAGCCCAGAAATCGGGGTAGTGATAGACAATATGGGTGGCGGGGTGGGCAAGCTGGCGTTGCAGGCAGGCAACGGCCGTTTCCTGCCGTGCCAGCGTCATCAGCCCGACGAGGGTGAGCGCCGGCTGCGCCACCAGGGCGGGGCGGCGAAATGTGGGCCGGTTGCGCTGCGCCAGGTGCGCGCGGGTCAGAGGCTGCGTCAGGACGCGCGGATCGCGGATGCCCTCCTTGCGCCACTGCGTCGGCAGTTGGCCGAACATGCGCCGGAAGGCACGCGAAAAACCTTCCGGGCTGCCAAAATGGTACGTGTAAGCCAGGTCCGTGATTCGCAGGTCTGTCTCCACCAACTGCCGCGCGGCCTGCGTCAACCGGCGGCGCATCAGATAATCGTATGGCGGGTGGTGAGCAATCTGGTTGAAGATGCGGCAAAAATGGTAGAGAGAGTAGGAAACGGCGGCGGCGATGTCCGCCAGGTTGATGTCCTCTTCCAGGTGCTCCTCAATAAAGGCAACGGCCGTTTCCATGGCGCGCAGATAAGCAGCCATCACACCGCCCCGGCTCAACCGCGCCGCTTGACCGGCACGTACACGTCCAGGCTCGACTCATCGAGGCGGTCAAACCCCTTAAAACTGCCATCGTGATATTGAATATGGAACTGGTGCGCCAATTCGTAACCAGAGTGCGGCAGCCATTCGCCGTAAATTGCCAGCGGCCAATCGCCGACGATGGCGCTGCCGCGCAGCGTAAACACGGCATACTGGGTGGCTGGCAGCACCTTGACCACCGTGTCGAGGGGAGATCGCGCCACTTCCGCCAATTCAACGCCGACAAACACTTCAAAAAGGCCCGTCGTCTGCGTCTCCTCGTTGTAAATGTGGACCTCATAGGCAATGGTGGGATTCGTCACCCAGTCATTTAGCTGCGTGCCGTGCTGCGCCATGTAGGCCATAAACCGCTGCCACAGCAGACCAATTTCGTTCTCTTCCGTCCAGCCGGGGCTGAGCCGGAACGGGTCGCCATAAAAGCTGAAGCCAACCAGGGTTAGCTGCTCGCGGGTGATGAATTTGGGTTCCATGGTCGCCATATTATACCAAAGCCCCGCACCTTTCCCGGCTACGCCGCCTCTGTCTCCTCGTACTCTTCGTACAGGCCCATGCCTTCGTCGGGCAAATGGTCAATGCCCCAATCCAGCCACGCCGGAATCGTCGCGCCGTTCACCCGGTCGCAGACGGGAAAGTAACCTTTGATGTCCACAATGGGCGTATTGTCAAAGGCGTCAATGTTGCGCACGTGGATGATGCCGGCTGCTTCGTCAAGGCCGGTGAGTTCACACACCGTCATGCCCACGGGATTGGGCCGGTATTCGGCGCGGGTGGCGAAAACGCCGGTCAGTTTGTCCGGCGCATAGGGCGGATAGCAGGTGAGCAGGCTGCGCGCTTCGGGCGTGTCCTGCTCCGTGGCCCACCACAGCACAATGATGTGGCTGAAGTGCGGCAGTTGTTTCAGGCCGGGCCGGTACGCTTCGTCGAGCTGCAAATAGCAGCCCGTCTCGGCGCGACGCACGCGGCCGATGGGGCGGATGGTAAATGAGGGAGAAGAATTGTTCTTGGACATGGGCGCCTCCTTTTGGCTGTAAATTCATGTGTGGCCCGCGACCTTGCCTTGGCGCGGGCCGGTGATCGTGTCCGTTATTGCCCATAGGATAAGGGGAAAACGGCCGTTGCGCTTGATCCCCCTTGCGCCTTTTTTGCCGGAAAAATGGCGCTGCCGCCCGCCAAACTGACGGATCTTGCGCCGGCTAGCAGATGACACGACGTTACCCAACACCCTAAATGACCATAACTGCAGCCATTAATGCTTGCTTCCTGTAACGCGATGGGTTACACTCAAGATTGTGATTAAGGGCTTCAAGCATAAAGGTCTGGAAAATTTCTTCTTAACCGGCTCCAAAGCTGGCATCCAGGCTGCCCATGCAAACAAACTGCGGCTTATCTTGGGCCGCTTAAATGCTTCAACCAGCCCACGAGACATGAATTTGCCCGGCTTATATTTGCACGAACTAAAGGGTGACAGGCAAGGTACGTGGTCAGTTCGCGTCAGTGGGAATTGGCGGATAACTTTTCAATTAGATGGCCCAGATGCGACGATTGTCAATTACGAAGACTATCACTGAAGGGAGTGAAAAATGATGCAAATGTATAACCCCCCCCATCCTGGGGAAATCATCAGAGAATTGTGTTTAGAACCGTTAGAACTTACGGTAACAAGAGCGGCCAAAGCGCTTGGCGTGAGCCGCAAGACGTTATCGGCTATTTTAAATGGACGGGCAGGAATCAGCCCAGAAATGGCAATTCGGCTTTCAATGGCTTTTGACACCTCCGCCGAAAGCTGGCTTAACCAACAAATGCAATATGATTTATGGCTTGCCCGGCAACATCAACAGGAACTCAAGGTAGAGAGATTGTTAGCTGTCTGATTTTTTTCTTCATGGTGCTCTCTAATTCCACCGCGAAACTCCGTTTTCCAAAGAGAAACGAGACAAGACAGCCAGCCGTTTCCCACCCAACTCCCCCGCTACACAATCAAACTATGATTTTTGACAGGTGACACGGCCGTTGCCTGCATGGTATCGTAATGGTAGGGAAACGGCCGTTTCCCACCGGACATTCACGGATTATGTGCTAGATGATTTCAGGGGTTAACAATGGGCGAGCAGATTCTTTATGAAGAGCAGCTAACCTCAAAAAAGACGGGGAGTCTTTTTGCCTCACTGGCCATCCTGTTTTTTGCGTTACTGATCAAGCGCGTCGCCGCCCGGCGTTTCGGCCGTCTCGCGGCTGTTTTTCTTTCCCTCTCCGGCCTTTTCCTTTTTTACACCCTCAATTACCGCACCCTGAACATCCGCCTCACGCCAGAATATCTCAAGCTGACCTTTGGCATTTTCAATTGGGCGCTTCCTGTAAACAACATCAGCACATGCCAACGCGATGATGATTTGCCCCCGCTGCTGAAATATGGCGGCGCCGGCATCCACTTCATGCTTTTTCGCAACAGATACCGGGCCTCGTTTAATTTCTTGGAGCACGACAGAGTTGTGATAGAGCTGAAGCAAAAAGCGGGCTGGGTGCAAGACGTCTCTTTTTCAACACGCAACTCCGATGAGCTGATTTCCCGCATACAAGAAGCAATTTCCGCCAATGAGCTCGCCTAGCAAAATAGCATTTGCGCCGCTTTGGGGGCGCTTGCCAAACCATGAGCATTTTTTGTATCCTGTAGCTAACGATTGGGGAGCAGCATTCGCAGGAGTCAAGCAGGAGAGCCGCTTTATCCCCCACCGCTAAATCTTACTCGTCAACCCGGCCACTTCCATCATTCCCAACAGACAATCAAACAGAGTGTATTTCGGCAAAACCCTCATCTTGAAGGGCGGTTTTGCTTCTGGCAACCTACCCATCGTTGTCCACAAGGCGCCCCTCTCAGCAAAGGAGGAATTTGATGACCTTATCCGCGAAATTGACCCTACCATTCGCTTTATTGTTTGCATTGATGTTTACTGCTCCGGCGCTGCTTAGCCAGCAGTTTGGCCTTTATGACCTGATGAAATATGGGGACGTGTTGGATCTGTTTACCCCGCTGGTGCTGCTGCCTATCTATTGGTGGCTGTGGCAGGGTTCCCGGAAAACAGCGCCGCGCCCCGGCGAGCTGATCCTGTTCCTGGTGCTGGCCGCCCTGTGGGTTGAAGGGCAGGGCATGCACCTCTCCGCCAACTCCATCGGTCATCTGCTGGGCGGCATGCAGGAGTCCGACGCTTACACCCTGACCTACTTTTACGACGAAAAGCTGAGCCATTACCTCTGGCACCTGGGGATTGTGGGCTTATCGGCTATGCTGCTGTACCGCGAATGGCGGCAGCCCGGCCCGCTGCAGACGACCGGCTGGCTGGTCATCGCTGGCGGCGTTATTCATGGCCTGACCTACTTCATGATTATTGTGGAAGCAGGCACAGGGCCTTTGGGCGTGACTTTTGCCGCCGTGGTGTCCCTGGCCGTATTGGTTTGGGGGCGCGGTAATTTAGGGAAACGGCCGTTGCTCACCTTCTTCTTCATCACCTATCTGCTGGCCACCATCCTGTTCATTGGCTGGGCGGCTTACTGGGGTGGCCTGCTCGAATTCAGCGACCCGCGGGTGGGCTGGATCACCTGACAAGGAGGAAATCATGACTAAGCCCTGGTTTGCTCACTACGATCCCGGCGTGCCCCATACCCTCACTTACCCTGACAGCACCCTGGGGGAGCTGCTCAGCATTGCCGCCCGCCAGCACCCCGACCACCCGGCGCTCATTTTTGGCAGTATGGCCGGGCCATTTTTGCTCGATCACGCCATGCCATACGGCCAGCTCGAAGACGCCGTCAACCGCTTTGCCCACGGCTTGCAGCAGTTGGGCGTGCGTCCCGGCGATCGCGTAACGATTATGCTGCCCAACTGCCCGCAGTTTGTCATTGCCGCCTTTGCTACGTGGCGGTTGGGGGCCATTGTAGTTTGCTGCAACCCGCTGTACGTGGAGCGGGAGCTGTGCCACCTGCTGGAGGATGCGGGCAGCCGCATCATCGTCGCCCTCAGTAACTTGTTTGACCGTATCCACCGGGTGCGCCAGCAGCACGACTGCCGCTGCGTGCTGGTCAACATCAAGGAATACCTGCCCGGCCCGCTGCAATTGCTCTTCACGCTACTGCGCGAGGGTAAAGAGGGATACCGGCCCACGATTCCAGAAACGGCCGTAGCCCGCACCCACTGGTTCCAGCACATTTTGCAAACAGGCTCTCCCGACCCCATACCCAACCTGGCCGACCCACACGACGTGGCCACCCTGGTTTACACTGGCGGTACCACCGGCGTGCCCAAGGGGGTGCAGCTTACCCACGCCAACACCATCGCCAACGCCACGGCCCTCAACGTCTGGGTGCAAGCCCGGGAAGCGGGCGAAACACTGCTGGCGTGCATGCCCTTCTTCCACGCCTACGGCCTCACCGTCAGCCTGGTAGCGGCCGTTTTGCACGCCAATACCATGCTGCTCATTCCCGACCCGCGCCAATTGCAGCACGTGCTGGCCGCCATCGCCAAGCATCAGGCCACCCTGTACCCCGGCGTGCCCACCATGTTCATCGGCCTCAACAATTACCCCGACCGCGACCGCTACGCCCTGACCTCTCTGCGCTTTGTGGCCAGCTCCGGTGCACCGCTGCCCCCCGAAGTGCAGGAGCAGTTTGAGCGCCTGACGGACTGCCCCATGGTGGAAGCCTATGGCCTGACGGAGGCCGGCGTGGCTGCCACACTGGATCCGCTGGGCAGACCCCGCGGCCGCACGGCCGGCGTGCCCCTGCCCGATACAGACGTGAAGATCGTGGACATCGATTCCGGCTGCCAGGAACTGCCCGCGGGAGAAACGGGGGAAATCATCATCAAGGGACCGCAGGTGATGAGCGGCTACTGGGGCCGCCCGGCGGAAACGGCGCAGGTGCTGCGTGTCGGCCCAGACGGCCAGCCGGGCTGGCTCTATTCGGGAGATACGGGCTTTTTAGACGAAGAGGGGTATTTGCACGTGACGGATCGCAAAAAGGATATGATTATTGCCAGCGGTTACAACATTTACCCGGCGGAAGTCGAAGCAGTGTTGTATGAGCACCCGGCTGTGCAGGAAACGGCCGTTATTGGCATCCCTCATCCCCATCGCGGTGAAACCGTTAAAGCCTTCGTCGTGCCCAAAAGCGGCGCGCAGGTCACGGCTGAAGAGCTTAGCACCTTCTGCCGGGCGCGCATGGCCGCCTACAAAGTGCCCCGGCGCATCGAATTCCGCTCAGAGCTGCCCAAGTCCCCCGTGGGCAAAGTACTGCGCCGCGAACTACGGGAAAAGGCTCCGGTTAAAGAACGAGAACTAGCATAAAGACACAACGGCTGCAGGTTACAAGTTACATCTTGTGCAAACCCTGTAACTTGTAATCTGTAACGATCCTTAAATCACCGTCACCGTGTCCATGTAATCCAGCCAGCGCAGAGCATAGCTGTTTTCGCCGTGCACCGTTTCGGCGAATAGCTGCTGCAAGTGGCGGGTAACGGGGCCGCTTTCCACCGTTTTGCCGTCCACCTCGATTACCGCCACCACCTCCAGGCTGGCGCTGCACACCAGCACTTCGTCGGCGTTGGCCAGCGCTTCCGGCGTCAGTTGCGCGCCAATGACCCGGTATCCAGCGTCCCGCGCCAGGGTCAGCACCGTGTCCCGCGTCATGCCGCCCAGCATGGTTGCCCCCGGCGCGGCGTAAAGTACGCCATCCCGCACCAGCAGCACGTGTTCGGCCGTGAAGGTGGTGCCATCTTCTGCGTCAACCAGCGCCAGCCCCTCCGGCCCGCTGCGGCTGCGGACGCGCAGGGTGCAAGATTCGCCCGGCTCGTCGGTACAGCGCCAGGCGGCAATGCCAATGGTGGGCTGGTAGCTGTCCATTTCTTCACCCAACGGGCTAAGGTAGACCACCTGGGGGCGAATGGTGCAGTCAACGTACCCATTGGCCTGCACGGTGCTGCAAATGGCGGCGCGCAGCTTTGCCGGGTCAAAGCCCAGGTCAGGTACGCCCATGGCCTGCATGGTGTGCAAGAAACGATCCACGTAATCTTGCAGGCGAAAGATAGCCGGGCCGCGCCGGGTATCGTAGCAGCGCAGCTCTTCAAAGGCACCGCCGGGTGGTTGAGAGGCGAGAAGAACCTCTGGGGCATCTTCCGCCGCCGCCAGTTCGTCATCTAACCAGATGTACTGCGGGCGCAGCCAGGTAAATTGGGTGTCGGTACTCATTTCCCTCTTCCTTTTGCAGGGGAGCGGAGGAGCAAGGGAGCCGGGGAGAAAACCTTTCACCCTTGCTCCCTCGCACCCCTGCCCCCTCGCGCTCTTTCATAGATTTTGCACGATGATGGTCGTCATCTCCTTCGTGCTCAGCGCTGGTTCACCGGGGCGGGCCAGGTCGGTGGTGCGGTGGCCAGCGCTGATGGTGCGGGCTACGGCCGTTTCCACCGCCGCCGCCTCATCTTCCAGGCCCAGCGAATGCCGCAGCAGCATCGCTACTGACATTATGGTCCCAATTGGGTTGGCGATGCCCATTCCGGCAATATCTGGGGCCGAACCGTGAATGGGTTCGTACAATCCTTGCGGACGGCCGTGCCGGTTTTGCGCCGCGCCCAGCGACGCCGAGGGCAAATTGCCCATCGAGCCAGACAGCATCGACGCTTCGTCGGTGATGATGTCGCCAAACATATTGCCCGCCACCAGTACGTCAAAAGTGGCCGGGCGGCTGAGCAGGTGCATGGTCGCGGCGTCTACCAGCACGTGTTCCAGCGCCACGTCGGGGTAGTGGGCGGCAACTTCGTTCACCGTTTTGCGCCACAGGCGGGAGCTGTCCAGCACGTTGGCCTTGTCAATGGAGGCCACCCGCTGGCGCCGCCCCTGCGCCGCGCGAAAGGCAATTTCTGCCACGCGCCGCACCTCGCTGGCGCTGTAAATCATGGTGTCCTTGCCCCATTCCTCGCCTGCGTCGTCGGTCCAGCGGGCGCGCTCGCCAAAGTAGATGCCGCCGGTCAGCTCGCGAATGACCAGCATGTCCACCCCGGCCAGCTTTTCCGCCTTCAGCGGTGAGGCGGCCACCAGTTCCGAGTACAGCTTCAGCGGGCGCAGGTTGGCAAAGAGGGCCATGGCTTTGCGCAGGCCCAGCAAACCTTGCTCCGGGCGCACAGCGGCGTTCGGGATCGTCCCATTTTGGCCCACCCACCGCGCCCAGCAGCACGGCGTCGGCTTCCAGGCAGGCGGCTAGGGTTTCGTCGGGCAGGGCTGTGCCCGTGGCGTCAATGGCGCAGCCGCCCATCAGGTGCGTGCTGGTGGTAAATGTGTGGCCAAATTGGGCAGCAACGGCCGTTAACACCGCCAACGCCCCCTCAACCACCTCTGGGCCAATCCCGTCTCCGGGTAAAACAACAATGTTCGCGTCCATAATGTCCTTATTCCTCATTTCCCATTGAGCAGCGCATACTCGTAACTGTCCACCAATGCGTGCCAGCTTGCTTCAATGATATTGGTGCTGGCTCCGACCGTGCTCCAGCGGCGGTCGTCCTGTTGGTCCATAAAATCGATGAGCACCCGCACGCGCGCGCCGGTGCCGTTTTCGCCGTCCAGAATGCGCACTTTGTAGTCGGTCAGGTGGATGGTTTGCAGCTGTGGGTACTTGGTGAACAGCGCCTTGCGCAGCGCCAGGCTGAGGGCGTTGACCGGCCCGTTGCCCTCGGAGGCGGTGTGGACGACTTCGCCATCAATGCGGATTTTGACCGAGGCGTCGGAGACCATGGCGCACGCCGTCCCGCACGCTGATCCAGGTGGTGAAGTCGAGCATCTCGAATGGCCGCTTATAGCCGGGCTTCATGCGCCGCAGCAGCAGAGCCATCGACGCCTCGCCTGCTTCAAAGGCAAAGCCTTCATTTTCCAGCTCCTTGATCTGCTGCAAAATGGCCCGCGCCTCGTCGCTGTCCACGTCCACGCCAAATTCCGCCGCCTTGTCCAGCACGTTGCCCCGCCCCGACAGCTCTGAAATGACGGTGCGCTGTTCGTTGCCCACCAGTTCCGGGTCGATGTGCTGGTAGCTGAGCACATTTTTGCGCATGGCGGCCACGTGAATGCCGCCCTTGTGGGCAAAGGCGCTGCTGCCCACGTAGGGCGCGTGGGTATCGTGGGGCAAATTGGCGATTTCGGCCACGTAATGGGCCAGGTCGGACAACTGCTGCAAGCTGTCCGGCGGCACGCACTGCTTGCCCATCTTTAGCTGCAAATCCGGCACGATGGTGCAAAGGTTGGCGTTGCCCACGCGCTCGCCGTAGCCGTTGATGGTGCCCTGCACGTGCACCGCGCCGGCGTCCACCGCCGCCAGCGTGTTGGCCACGCCGCAGCCGCCGTCGTCGTGGGTGTGAATGCCGACGGCCGTTTCCCGCAACTGCTCTCGCACATCCGCGCACAATCTGGCCAACTTCCCAGGGCAGCGAGCCGCCGTTGGTGTCGCACAGCACCACGCAGTCGGCCCCGGCCTCGCGCCGCCACCTGCACCGTCAGCAGCGCATACTCCGGGTTGGCCTTGTAGCCATCGAAGAAATGCTCGGCGTCGTAAATGACCTCTTTGCCCTGGGCTTTGAAGTAGGCCACGCTGTCGCTGATCATGGCCAGGTTTTCTTCCAGGTCAGTCTCCAGCACGTCGCGCACGTGCAGGTCCCAGCTCTTGCCCACCAGGGTCACCACCGGCGTATTGGCTTCCATCAGGGCGCAGATGTTGGGATCGCTGGCGGTGTCGGCGTGCTTGCGCCGCGTGGAGCCAAAGGCGGCCACTTTGGCATGGCGAAAGGTCATGCCCTGCACGGCGCGGAAAAATTCGACATCTTTGGGGTTGGAGCCGGGCCAGCCGCCTTCGATGTAGTGGACGCCAAAGTCGTCCAGCCGTTGGGCGATTTTCAGCTTGTCGTTGAGGGATAGGTTAAAGCCTTCGCGCTGCGTGCCGTCGCGCAGGGTGGTGTCGTATACAAAAACGGTGTTGTCGCTCATCGAAAAATCTCCTCAAAAGAATTCAATACAAAGGGATGAAGAAACAAAGAGACAAAGAATGAAAAGCGGAAATCTGTGTCATCCGGGTCCAATCTAGGAGATCTTTTGAATGGCTGGGCAACGGCCGTATTCATCATCACAGCCTTTGCCCAGTTCTCACATCTTGGTTGTAAAACAGTTAACTTACTTGTCATAAAGCTTCTCGTAAGCGGCGACCTTGTCACTTTGCTGCAGCAGGTAGCCTAGCTGGTCGACCCCTCTCAGCATGCAATTTTTGCTGAAGGCGTCGATGGGAAAGGGTACGGCCCGGCCGTCGGCAGCGTCAGGGTTTGCGCGGCGAGGTCGATGGAAACGGCCGTTTCTGGCTCCTCTTCCACCAGACTCAACAACTGCTGGGTAGTCTCGGCATCTACCGCCACCGGCAGCAGGCCATTTTTGAGCGCATTGTTGCGGAAAATGTCGGCAAAGCAGGTGCTGATCACGGCACGAAAACCGTAGCCCATCAGCGCCCAGGGCGCATGTTCCCGCGAGGAGCCGCAGCCAAAGTTGTCGCCGGCCAGCAGAATTGTCGCCCCCTGGTGCTCCGGCTTGTTCAGCGCGAAATCCGGGTCGGGCGTGCCATCGGTCTGGTAGCGCCAGCGCGAAAACAGCCCGTCTGCCAGCCCGTCTTTGTTGGTCACTTTCAAATAGCTGGCAGGGATTATCTGGTCGGTGTCCACATCGTTGAAAGGCAGCGGCGCGTATGTTACTGGTTAATGTGGTAAAAGGTTCCATAGCAATTTACGATCTGGGATTGACGATTAACGATTGGCGGCTCTTGAATCGTCAATCGTTAATCGTCAGTTACATCATCGTCCTCGGATCGGAAATATGCCCGTGAATGGCGCTGGCAACGGCCGTGAGCGGGCTGGCCAGGAAGGTGCGCCCGCCTGCGCCCTGCCGCCCTTCAAAATTGCGGTTGCTGGTGCTGACGGCGTACTGTCCCGGCTGAAGCTGGTCGCCGTTCATGGCAATGCACATGGAGCAGCCCGCCGAGCGCCATTCCGCCCCCGCCGCCGTGAAGATACGGTGCAGCCCTTCCGCTTCCGCCTGCCGCCGCACCTCCTCCGAGCCGGGCACCACCAGCATGCGCGTGCTGGCGGCCACTTTGCGCCCGGCAATCAGCGCCGCCGCCTGCCGCAAATCGCTGATACGCGAATTGGTGCAACTGCCCAGAAAGACCACGTCCACCGGATGCCCCAACAGCGGCTTGCCCGGCTGCAAATCCATGTAGGTCAGCGCCTTTTCCAGGGAGGCCCGCTTGGTTGCATCCCGCTCGGCAGCGGGGTCGGGCACGGCCGAGCTGATTTTCATGCCCATGCCCGGATTGGTGCCGTAGGTGATCATCGGCTCCAGTTCATCCACGTCGATGGTCACTTCTTTGTCGTACACCGCCCCATCGTCGCTGGGCAGCGCCCGCCACTGGGCCACGGCCTGCTCCCACGCCGCGCCTTTGGGGGCGAATTCACGCCCGGCAATGTACTCGAAGGTGGTGTCATCGGGGGCGATCATGCCTGCGCGCCCGCCGCCTTCGATGGACATGTTGCACAGGGTCATGCGCCCTTCCATGCTCGAGCTGGGAAACGGCCGTGCCCGTATACTCAAACACGTGCCCGGTGCCGCCGCCCACACCAATCTTGGCGATCAGGGCCAGAATCATGTCTTTGGCCGTTACGCCCGGTGGCAAATCGCCGGCAAAGTTGACCCGGTAGGTTTTCGGGCGGTATTGCAGCAGCGTCTGCGTCGCCAGCACGTGCTCCACCTCGCTGGTGCCGATGCCAAAGGCCAGCGCGCCAAACGCGCCGTGGGTGCTGGTGTGGCTGTCGCCGCAGACGATGGTCATGCCCGGCTGCGTCAGCCCCAGCTCTGGCCCAATGACGTGCACAATGCCGCGGTTGGGGCTGTCCATGCCATACAGCGGAATGCCAAACTCCTCGCAGTTGGTCTCTAGCTGCTGCAACTGCTTCGCCGCCAGCACGTCCCGTATTTGCAGCACACCGTTGCCCACTGACATATCCTGCGTGGGAATGCCGTGATCCATCGTCGCCACCGTGCGGTCCGGGCGGCGCACGCGCAGCCCCTTCTGCCGCAGCCCGGTAAAAGCCTGGGGTGAGGTGACCTCATGCACCAGGTGCAGGTCAATGTACAGCACGCTGGGCGAGCCCGGCTCGTTGACCACGACGTGGCTCTCCCAAATTTTGTCAAAAAGTGTTCTTGGTTTTTCTTGAGTCATGGATGACCACTTACTCCGTATCAATTTACCTGTGTTATAATTGCGCCATGCCGACTGTTTTACAAGATGGCCCTTACTTCTTTGTCTTCTTTAGCTCCGACCAGGGTGAACCACCACATATTCACGTTAAACGAGATCGGCAAATCGTAAAATTCTGGCTTTCTCCTGTTTTTCTAGCAAAGAACAGAGGCTTCAAAGATCATGAATTATCAGATATTGCGCGTTTAGTTATAAAACATGAAGCCAGATTGTTAGAGGCGTGGCATGAATACTTTAGTTTTGGAAACTGATCCACAAATCATTGATATTTCCTTTACGAATGATAAATTCATCATTGCATTAGCCGATGAGCGTACATTATCCGTGCCCCTTTCTTGGTATCCTCGCCTCTTTCACGCCACGTCGGAAGAGCGGGAAAATTGGCTATTGCTAGGCGAAGGATACGCTATTGAATGGCCAGATTTGGACGAGCACATTGGCATTGAAGGACTGCTTGCTGGGCGACGCAGTGGTGAAAGCGAACGCTCATTCAATCGCTGGCTCGACAGTCGCCAATAGAGCTTTACTCATCACATCACAGCCATTTCCATTTGTTCAGTTCCTTCCATTACCTCCACCTCTGTGCTTTGCGCTACCAATATTTTGTTCAAGGCAGACAGATACGCCTTGGCGCTGGCGACCACGATGTCGGTCTCGGCGCCATGCCCGCTGAACTGGCGCGGCATGTCGAAGCCGGTTTGCGGTGACTTGCGCATGTGCGCCTGCTCCGGGGCCACGCGCACAAACACCTCGCCAATGGCATCAATGCCATCGGTGATGGAGCGCACGGTGTACTCTAGCAACGTAATGGGTAGCTGCACAATCGTGTCGATGGCTTTGTAGCAGGCATCCACGGGGCCGGTGCCAATGGTAGCGGCCGTTGCCAAATTACCATCTGGCCCGCGCAGCCGCACCGACGCCATAGGCAGGTTCACCGTACCGCACGTCACCTGCAAATCCACCAGCGCATATAACTCTTCCGGTTGGTACAGCTCGTCTTTCATCAAAGCCAGCAGGTCAGCATTGGTGATGACCTTCTTTTTGTCGGCCAGTTCCTTAAACCGCTCAAAAACCTCTTGCAGGCTGTCCGTGTCCAGCTCGTAACCCAACTCGCGCATGCGCACGCGCAGCGCGTGCCGGCCGGAATGTTTGCCCAGCACCAGCTCCGACTTGTTCAGCCCCACCGTTTCCGGGCGCATGATTTCGTACGTTTCTTCATGCTTCAGCATGCCATCCTGGTGAATGCCCGCTTCATGGGCAAAGGCATTGGCCCCGACGATGGCCTTGTTCGGCTGCACGGCCATGCCGGTCAGGCTGGAAACCATGCGGCTGGCCTTGGTGATTTGCGTAGTATCGATGCCGGTGTCGGTGCCGTAGACAGGGTTGCGCGTTTTCAGGGCCATCACGACTTCTTCCAGCGAAGTGTTGCCCGCCCGTTCGCCAATGCCGTTGATGGTTACCTCGATCTGCCGCGCACCGTTTTGGATGCCCGCCAGGGTGTTGGCCGTGGCCAGGCCCAGGTCGTTGTGGCAGTGGACGGATATCACCACGTCGTCTACGCCAGGGGTGTGCTGCTTGATGCCCTTGATCAGCGCGCCGAATTCTTCCGGCGTGGTGTAGCCGACGGTGTCGGGAATGTTGAGGTGGTCGCGCCGGCTTTGATGGCTTCGCCCAGCACCAGGTGGAGGAATTCGGGATTGCTGCGACCGGCATCTTCTGGCGAAAATTCCACGTCGTCGCAGTAAGTTTGGCATAAGCGACCATTTCGCGCACCTGATCGACGACTTCTTCGGGATCAAGCTGCAGCTTGAATTTCATGTGGATGGGAGAAGTGGCCAGAAAGGTGTGGATGCGTGGGTGTTTGGCCTCTTTGATCGCTTCCCAGCAGTTGTCGATGTCGCTCTTGACGGCGCGGGCCAGACCGCAGATGACGGGCGGCTCACGGCCGTCGCGCATCTTGTTGCCCACTTCCATCGCGATCTGCCGCACTGCCTCCAGATCGTCGGGGGAAGCGGCGGGAAAGCCGGCTTCCATAATGTCGACGCCCAGTTCAGCCAGGGCATGGGCAATTTGCAGCTTCTCCTCCGAAGAGAGGGTCGCGCCCGGCGACTGCTCGCCATCGCGCAAAGTGGTGTCAAAAATGCGCACGTAGTTGGGATCGTTCATGGGTAACTCCTGTTCGGTAAACAGTGAACAGTAACCAGTGCTCGGTGATTGGTACGCCGTTGACTGATCACTGGTTACTGACTACGGTCATTCGCCCGGCTTCACAACCTTCGGGTTGACGAAAGGCATCATGCCGCGCAGCTCTACGCCCACGCGCTCGATGAGGTGGTCTTGCTGCTGGCGGCGCTGCTCGTTGAACCAGGGACGGCCGTTTTCATTCTCCTTGATCCAGTTTTGAGCGTAAGTCCCATCTTGAATCTCCTTCAAGATTTGGCTCATCTCGTACTTGGTCTCTTCCGTGATGATGCGCGTACCGGCGGAATAGTCGCCATGTTCGGCCGTGTCCGACACGGAATAGCGCATGTAGTTCAGGCCGCCCTGATACATCAGGTCCACAATCAGCTTCAGCTCATGCATGCATTCAAAGTACGCAATTTCCGGCTGATAACCCGCTTCCACCAGCGTCTCAAAACCCGCCTTCACCAGCGCGGACACGCCGCCACACAGCACCGATTGCTCACCAAAGAGGTCTGTTTCCGTTTCCTCGGCAAAAGTCGTTTCCAGCACGCCAGCGCGCGTGCCGCCGATGCCATACGCATAGGAAAGGGCGTTGGCCCTGGCCTGCCCGCTGGCGTCCTGATGCACGGCCAGTAAGCAAGGCGTGCCGCCGCCTTCAGTAAAGACCTCGCGCACGCGGTGGCCGGGCGCTTTGGGCGCAACCATGCTTACATCGACATTGGCTGGCGGGGTAATAGTTCCGTAGCGAATGTTAAAACCGTGAGCAAACATGAGGGTTTTGCCTGCGCTCAAGTTGGGTTCTATTTCTTCTTCATAAATTTTGGCCTGCACGGTGTCGGGGGCCAGCACCATGATGGTGTCCGCCCAGGCTGCAGCTTCGCCTACAGGCATCACTGTCAGACCGTCAGCCTCCGCTTTGGCCCAGGATTTACTGCCCTGGCGCAAGCCCACGGTTACGTCCACGCCGCTGTCCCTTCAGATTGAGCGCGTGGGCGTGTCCCTGGCTGCCGTAGCCAATGATGGCTACTTTTTTGCCGCGGATCAGGTCTGGGTTGGTGTCTTTGTCGTAATAAATCGTTGCCATTATCGTGTCTCCAGTCTTTACTCTTCCGTCATTAGTCTGCGGATAGACCGCTGTGACCGTTGTAACCGTTGCCATTTTGCCCGGCGCCAGGGGTGTGGCGGATGCCTTCGTCACGGCCGCGCATCATGGCCACGTGCCCGGTGCGCACAATTTCGAGGATACCGCACGGCCGCAGCAGCTCTATGAGGCTGTTGACGGCATTCTCACTGGCAACAATTTGTACCACCAAGCTGTCCGGGGATACATCGGCGACGCTGGCCTCAAAAATGTTAACCAGACTGAGAATTTCGCCGCGCTTGTCTGGAGCCGCTTCCACTTTGATCAGGGCTAATTCGCGCAGCACGGCCGGCTGGTTGGTGACGTCTTGCACGTCAATGACGTTGACCAGCTTGTACAGGTTGGCTTCAACCAGGCGCGCCGGGGTATCCAGGCTGTCGACAACGATGGTCATGCGCGACACGTCGGGCCGTTCGGTACGGCCGACATTGAGCGAATCAATATTGAAATTGCGGCGGCGGAACATGGAAGCGACACGATTCAGCACGCCGGGTTTATTTTCTACTGTGGCAATTAAAGTTTGACGCATTTTCTTTTCACTCCAAATGGTGAATGTTGAAAGCTGAATGGTGAATTTGGACACCACCCTCAGCATTCCGCATTCCTAACTCACCGTTCGTCTGACGGGCCGGCGAATCATGGCATCCAGGTCAGCCCCGGAAGGAACCATGGGGAAGACAGCTTCTTCCATTTCGACAACAAACTCAATGAGAACCGGACCGGAGGTGCTGCTGGCAAAGGCCATAGCTTCGTTGACGTCTTCACGTTTGGTGACGCGGCGGCCGGGAATGCCATACGCCTCGGCCAGCTTGACAAAATCCGGGCCGGTCATGGCCACGCCGGAATACCGCTTGTCGAAGAAGAATTCTTGCCACTGGCGCACCATGCCCAGATAGCTGTTGTTGAGGATGAGGATTTTGACGTTGGCGTTTTCCTGTACGGCCGTTGCCAGCTCCGCCTGCGTCATCTGAAAACCGCCATCCCCGACAATCGTCCAGATTTCGCGCTCTTTGTGCGCAAACCATGCCCCAATAGCCGAGGGCAGACCAAAACCCATGGTGCCCGCACCGCCAGAGGTAATCCAGCGGAAAGGCTGCTCAAGATGATAATATTGCGCGGCCCACATCTGGTGCTGGCCGACGTCGGTGGTCACAATGGCATTGCCAGCGGTGTACTGCCACATGTCGCGAATGACGTGCGAGGCGTACAGCTTGCCATCTTCCGGCCAGGCCAGAATGTCACGCTGCTCGGTTTCCGCCTTCCATTCCGCAATCTGATCCAGCCATTCTTCGTGATCAGCCGGCTGCACGTGGGGCAGCAGGTCACCAATACCGTTTTCAGATCGCCAACCAGGGGCACATCTACATGTACATTTTTATGGATTTCGGACGGGTCAATTTCAATATGAATTTTGCGGGCGCGGGGTGCGTAAGTGCGCAGGTTGCCGGTCACGCGGTCATCAAAGCGCATGCCAAAAGCGAGCAGCAAGTCGGCCTGCTGAATGGCGTTGTTGGCATATGCTTCGCCGTGCATGCCCATCATGCCCAGGCTGAGGGGATGGGAAGCAGGCACGCTGCCTAGCCCCAGCAGCGTCATGGTGACCGGCGTTTGCGTCTTCGTCGCAAACTCGATCAATTCGGCCATGGCGTGTGATTTAAGCACGCCGTGCCCGGCCAGGATAACCGGCCGTTCCGCCTGATTGATCAGTTCTGCGGCGCGCTGCACATCACTCAGCGGGGCGTGCTGCGGAGGGCGGTATCCAGGTAGTTCGACGTTTTCGGGGTACTCGAACTCAACTTTCTCGATTTGCGCATTCTTACAAATGTCGATGACCACCGGGCCGGGCCGGCCGCTGCGCGCAATGTAAAACGCTTCCCGCACAGCCTCGGCCATTTCACCGGCATTGGTAACCAGAAAGTTATGCTTGGTAATGGGCAGCGTGATGCCCGTCACGTCCGTTTCCTGGAAAGCATCGCCACCAATAGCCGTAATGGGCACCTGGCCGGTAATGCAAACGATGGGGGATGAGTCCATCATCGCGGTGGCAATGCCGGTAACCAGGTTGGTGGCCCCTGGGCCAGAGGTGGCTATGGCCACGCCAACTTTGCCCGTAGCCCGCGCGTACCCATCAGCCATGTGCGCCGCACCCTGCTCGTGCCGCACCAGAACGTGGTGGATGGGGTAATTCAGCATGGCATCATACGCAGGCATAATTGCCCCGCCAGGGTAGCCAAAGACGGTTTCGACGCCTTCGCGTACCAGGCATTCCCATAAAATTTCTGCACCGCTCTTAATCATAATCTTCTCCTCTTTCAAGATATCTGCTGGCTAATTACACGTGAGCAGCAGGCAAAAAAACAGCCGCTTGCAGGAACTGAATGGCAAGCGGCTGTGGTGGGTAAAAGCGCGGGGTAGGGGAAGGCATCATGGCCGAAACGGCCGTTTCCATGCCGGTGGTTTTCTGCTGTCGGCCGTTCTTTTGCTGAAAGTTGCTTTGTGTTCCCTGGTTCATGTACATTTTGCCCAAAACAAAAAGGGCTGCCCTTGTCTGGACAGCCCTTGGAAGCTTTTTGCGAGTGATTGTGCTAGTTCTTACCCCTCTCGCTGTCCAGACGCGCGCATGTCGCTAAGCCCCAGAATAATAAGGCTTAGGCTGAGCAGGACAACAAGAATAAGGGAAAGAACAAAAGACATAATTTTATAACCTTACAAATTTCCTTACGAGTGTAACGGGGGACGCCGTGCTTGTCTATTGTGCAAACTCTCTAAAAGAACTCCTTCCCATTTGGATACAATCGGCATCGTTATGGTTTTTCTCACTTGTTTTCTATTCCGTGATTCCTCGCTACAATTGCTCGATCTATTTCACTTAACCCATCACGGAAAATGTTGGTCCAGGAGAGAAAATGATGACAGAACGGCCGTTTACCATTCTTTGTATCGCTACGGAGCCAAAAGGTTTCCCGTTCATCCACGAGTGCAAACAGCAGGGGTGCCGCGTGCTGGTGCTCATGCCCGAGGAGAAACAAAAAGAAACCTGGCCCTGGGAAAGCATCGACCAACATTTTGCTATGCCCAACGTGTCACAGCAGCCCGACGTCACCTATGCCGTCAGCTATTTGATGCGCGGGCAAAAAATTGACCGCATTGTGGCCCTGGATGATTATGACGTAGCCACGGCCGCCTCCCTGCGCGAGCATTTGCGCATTCCCGGTATGGGGGAGACCACGGCCCGCCATTTCCGCGACAAGCTGGCCATGCGCGTGCAGGCGCGGGATGAAGGAATGCTGGTGCCGCCATTTACGGCCGTTTTTAATTATGACGATTTGCGCGCCTACATGACCGCCGTGCCTGCACCCTGGGTGCTCAAGCCCCGTTTTGAAGCCGGGGCCGTGGGCATTCGTAAGCTGCACGACAGCGAACAGGTGTGGCGCACGCTGGATGAGCTGGGCGACCGGCAATCCTTTTATCTGCTAGAGAAGTTTGTGCCCGGCGACGTGTACCACGTCGATGCCATCATCTGGGCAAAGGACATTGTCTTCGCCATTGCCAGCAAATATGGCCTGCCGCCGCTGGCCGTTTCCCACGGCGGCGGCATATTCACCACGCGCGCGCTGCCCTGGGATGGTGAAGAGGCGATTACCCTACGCGGGCTGACCAGCGAACTGATGCGCAAGCTAGGTCTAATGCGCGGGGTGTCCCACACCGAGTTTATTCGCGGCCACGAAGACGGCCGTTTCTACTTTCTGGAAACAGCGGCACGGGTGGGCGGGGCCAACATCGACCGCATGGTGCAGGCGGCCACCGGCGTCGAGCTGTGGCAGGAAGCAGCGCGCATTGAACTGGCCCACCTGCGCGGCGAAACCTATGTCCTGCCCGAATACCGCCGCGAATATGCCGGGCTGCTCACCTGCCTCTCGCGCCAGGAACACCCCGACCTGGCGGCATACAATGATCCGGAAGTGGTGTGGCGCGTGCCCAAAGCGTACCATGCCGGGCTGTTGATTGCTTCCTGGAACCAGGAACGCATTGAGCAGCTCATCGCCAGCTATGCCGGCCGGTTCGCCCAGGACTTCCTGACGTCAGCGCCGCCCAAAACAAGCGCCCGGACAACAATTTAGCGAGTTACAAGGGGAAAACCTGGCCTGCTGCCGCCACCTGCACGCCCGCCGCAGCAACGATGGCCCGCTCTACGCTATTCTCGTCCAGCAGGGGGTTGGTGTGGTTGAGGTGCGTGAGAACGAGTTGGCCGGGGATGTGCGCAAAGCGGGCCAGGGTATTGGGAACCAGGGGGTGCGCCACCAGCGGGCGGCCACCCAATTCGTCGCTGCTCCAGAACGAGGCATCAACCAGGGCGTAGTCAACGGCCGTTAACCACCTTTCAGATTCTTCCCACAATTCCCAGGCATCAATATCCGGCAAATAGAGGAGGGAGTTGTGTGGTCCCTGCACGTGAAAGGCGAAGGTGCCCACCTGCCATTCGTCACGGTGCGGCACAGGGAGAGGGGTGATGGTTAAATCGGGGGCGAGGGGAATGGGCTGCTGTGCGCGTAACGGCCGTAATGCCAGACAGTCCACCAACGGTCGCCACATCTGCGCTTCTTCCAGCAGTTCAGCGAGCGGCGGGGCGGCATAAACCGGTAAATCCTGCACGGCCATGGCTTCCGGCCCAAGCTGCGGCAGGCCACCAATGTGCCCCATATGTGCATGGGTTAGGAAGATGGCGTTCGGCTGGCGCAGGCGGTCAGGGCGGTTGGCATGCGCTCCCAGGAAGTCTGCCAGCAAGCCGAGCTGGTACTTGAGATCAGGCGTGGCGTCTACCACATAAACACCCGGTGGATTTTGCCGCACATCAACAATGGCCAGGCTGGTCACGTACTGCGGCTGCTGTTCCGCCGCCCGGCAGCGGGCACAGCGACAGCCAGCATGAGGCAGCCCGCCATCCTGCATGATCCCCAAAACTACAGCTTTCACCAGCGGTATTGTCGTTTCCTTTTCCGCAAGCGCTCTGGTATCCATTATTTCGGCACTCTTGCTGCCAGAAAACCGGCCTGCAAAATCACCGTGATACGAAAAGACCCCGGCGCATACCGAGGTCTTTTGCATATTCAGGTGTCAGGCGGCACTTTTTAGAAATCCATCATGTCGTCCACGCCCCCACTGACGGTAGAAGCGACGCCCTCTTTCTGCCAGGCTGACAGTTCGAAGGTGACGTTTTCAAAATAGCTCTGGGGGGGCAATGTGCCGGAACCATATTGCATATTGGTGATTTCGGCATTAATGATGAGCGAAGCTGTTTCCAGCACGACCGTTTCGCCTTCGCGGGCCAATACCTGCTCCCCTTTGGTTTGCAGTTTGGCTTTGATGGCGTCATCAAAGAAGGCGTGGTCGCTCATGACAACTTTGGTGATGGTACGAATGTCGTTCTTGTCAAACAACCATACTTCAAAAGCAGTAACATTTTTGGGCGAATCGGTGCCAATGGACTCGGAAATGCCAACGCCGCATTCGCCCAGAAAATCACCCACGGCGTTTTCGATGCTAAAGGAGTCGTCGTAGGCGTCGTGCCCGCGCGTATAGTTGGTGCGGAAGCGGGCAATGGGAACGGCCGTTGCTCCTTCAGCCACCTCACTCACCACAGGCGGGGCCACAGGCATTTCATCATATGCCGGGGACGGGGTGGTTTGGCCGGTTAAAGCATTACGCCGGCTCAGGGCAAAGAAAATGCCGCCCACCAAAATAATTAATATCAATCCAAAGAGCAGCACCTGGCCCAGGCCACCCCCTTCATCCTCTGCTGGCTGCCCGCCCTGACCAGGCAAGGCTGCGCAACCCTGCCCATTTACCACTACCGCCAAGGCTTCCAGGCGGCTTCGTTCACCAGCGTCCAGCGACGCATTGGCAATCTGGCAAATTTGGCTGTCGGCGTTTGGCCAGTCAGCCAGGGCGTCTTGGACCTTTAGCGGGTTCCGTTCATTGGCGTAAACGTCGGCTACCAGTCGCAAATAGCGCGCCTGGTCCACCTCGTCGACATCCCTGATTCTGACCCCTGTCCATTCCACGGGCTGCACGACCCAGGCCCAATAGAGTCCAAGGATTAACCCCACGATGCCTGCAATCGCTGCGATGACTGATTTTCTTTGCAGTACTTCCATTTGTCACCTACCTTTTGATTCCTGGATAGCTTAACACCCAGTGACAACCCCACACACGGATTTTATCTTACCATAACTCAAGATCACATACAAGCATTATGTTGAATTGCTCGGCTGGCCTGTTGCACCTTTTTCTCCTGCCTGTGGTATACTCAACGACACAGCCAAAGGTGAAAAACCTCGCAGGATTTACGATGGATGATGCCGGAAACGGCCGTGTAATTCCTGTGGCGAAAAAGTAGGAGGCCCAACACGTGAAACATTTTCTCAGTATTGCCGATCTAACCCCAGACGAATTACACAATTTGCTCGATTTGGCTACCCAGCTTAAAACTGAATGGCGTAACGGTGGCAATAAGCCGATGTTGCAGGGCAAAAGTCTGGCGCTGGTCTTCCAAAAACCTTCACTGCGTACCCGCGTCTCCTTCGAAATGGGCATGGTTCACTTGGGCGGATACGCCTTCTACCTATCGCCCAACGAGGTCAAGATGGGCGGGCGCGAAAGCGTGGCCGATGTGGCCCGCGTCCTTTCCGGCTACGTCGATGCGGTCATGGCCCGCGTCTTTGCACATGAGCACATTCTGGATTTAGCCGAACAGTTCCGTTCCCATCATCAACGGTTTGTCGGACTATAACCATCCGGCCCAAGCACTAGCCGATGTCTTCACGATTTTGGAGCATAAAGGAAAGCTGGAGGGGCTTAAAGTAGCCTATGTGGGGGATGGCAATAATGTCGCCCGTTCGCTGCTATTTGCAGCCATGAAGACTGGCATGCATTTGTCCATTGCCACGCCGTCCGGTTACAATTGACCGATGAGGATGGAGCTGGCAACCAATTCAGCACGCGGGGCCGGTGAGCGCGCAAGATCCGCAAAAAGCAGTCACTGGTGCGGATGTGATATACACGGATGTTTGGACAAGCATGGGCCAGGAAGCGGAAACCGCCAAACGTCTGCGGATATTCCCGCCTTACCAGGTGAACCAACAATTACTTAGCCAGGCTAAACCTGATTGTATTGTCATGCACTGCTTGCCGGCGCATCGGGGCGAAGAGATCACCGATGACGTGGCCGACGGACCGCATTCGGTTCTGTTCCCGCAGGCCGAAAATCGGATGCATGCGCAAAAGGCGATATTGGTTGAATTGTTAGGGTAAATCCATCATTGCTGTACCTGAAGCACAGCTAGCTAATTCTCATATTTCAGACAATCGTGGAGGTTCGTGGTGGCAAACAACCGCGCACAATTTGAGCAAGCACTCAGCCGAGGACATTCCTTCTTTTGGGATCAGCGCTGGGAGGATGCCATTGAGGAGTTTAAGAGTGCATCCCAGGAAATGCCCAAAGAACCGGCACCTTATGCCGGGTTGGGAGATGCTTACCTGGAGCTAAACAATCTAAACGAGGCGCTCAAAAATTACAAGCTGGCGGCACGCTATTCGGGAGGCAATATTATTTACTTGCGCAAAGTGGCCGATGTCCAAGAGCGGCTGGAAATCCTATGAAGCTGGCAAGACCTACATGGCTATTGGCGAGATGGAGCTGGGTCGAAAAAACTTAAACGAAGCCATGGACAATTGGCATCGGGCGATTCGCTTAGAGCCGAAACTGCTGCGGGCGCATCAGCGTCTGGCCTCCGTATATAAGCGGCAAGGGGCCGTACGCAGCGCCATTCGCGAGTATCTGACCATTGCGCGCATTTTGCAGATGCAGGGCGAAAAGGAAAAAGCGCTGCAAGCGGCACAGTTGGCGTTGCAGTTGGATCCGCGAAATGCCGACGTTTTGACGGCCATTGAGTTGATCAAGCAGGGTGAGGAGCTGTTCAAAGGGGAAGGGATGGTGCCCGTAGGCGCAGCTACAGGCATGGGAGATGCGGTGCGCAAGGCCACCATGGCCCTGGACGACCGGGAGTGGCAAGAGCGACAAGAAATGGAAACGGCCGTTCCTGTGCAAACTGCCCGTGACACCGCCATGAAAGAGCTTGCCGAGCGCCTCTTTGCAGAGGACGCCGATGTTGGGGATGCGCTGCTTATTGAGGCGTTAGACTATCAACGGCGCAATATGACCAATGAAGCCATTAGCGTTTACGAAAAAGCGATTGCCGCCGGCATCAACTCCGCCGCCGCTCATTTCAACCTGGGGCTTCTCTACCAGGACAAGCTGCGCTTTGAAGATGCCATCCGCGAATTCGAAATCTCCGTAGATGATCCGGAGTATCGTTTAGCCAGCCACTTCTCCCTGGGCGAATCGCATCGCGCCCGCGGGCGTATTGAAAAAGCTATTGACCACTTTATCTCGGTACTGCAAATTGTAGACATGGCTACCGTACAGCACGGTCAGGCCGATCGGTTGATTCACCTGTACGAGAACCTGTACGACAGCCTTATTACCCAGGGAGAGAGGGATCAGGCGACGGCCTTTGCCAATTCGTTGGTCGAATTTTTAGGCCAAAAGGGTTGGGAAGACAAAGTAAAAGAAGCCCGCAATCGGCTGGATGCTATTTCCAGCGCGGGCATGATGATTCTAGGTGACGTGATGACGGCCGGTTCCGCCCACGTGTTGGAGTCACTGTATCTCAGCCAGGAATATACCCGCCGCAACATGTACAACACGGCCATTGAGGAAACCTATCGGGCTATTCAACTGGCCCCCGAGTACATGCCCGCCCACATACAGCTAGCCGACGTGTTGGTGCAGCAAGGCCGCAATGATGCCGCGGCCATTAAGTATGCGACCGTTGCCAACACTTACCTGGCGCGTAACGACATGAATGGCGCTATTGCGGCTTATGAAAAAGTCGTTGATTTAAACCCGCTTGACCTCTCAATACGGGGCCGATTGATTAATTTACTGCGCCAGAAAGGGGAATTTGACGCCGCCCTGGAAAATTATCTAGCTATGGGCGAGGCATATTATCAACTAGCCCAGGTGGACAGGGCGCGGTCAACCTATCAGGAAGCATTGCAGTTGGCGCCCCGCGGGTCGGCCGAGCGTAAATGGCGGCAGCGTTTCTTGCGGCTTGTGGCAGAAATTGACATACAGCACTTTAACTGGAAGCAGGCGCTTATTGCCTTTAAGGAGCTGCGGCAGCTCCAACCGGAGGATGAGCGGGCGGCTATCACGCTGGTTGACCTCTACTACAAGGTTGGCCAGCCAAATAACGCCGTGCGCGCATTGGACAGTTACCTGGTGCAGTTGGTAAGGGGCGGGCGTGGAGCGAAGGTGCTGGGCATTTTAGAGGATATGATTCAACAACGGCCTACTGATGCAAACCTGGCGGATAGATTGGTTCGTCTGTATCTACAGCAGCAGCGCAAGCAGGATGCCGTTAATGTACTGGACAAAATAGGTGAGGCGCAGTTGGAAGCGGGGGATGCTAAGGCTGCTGTGGTAACCATTGAGAGAATTCTAGCACTCAACCCGCCAAATGTTGCTAGTTACAAGCAGTTGTTGTCGCAATTGAAGTAATTTGGCTGCGGGGGGTGCGGTTGGTAAGCAAGGCCCACTGTGGAGAATGTTCTTGAGGCAATTGCCCAGCTAGATGTTGGGGTGACAGATTTATTGGATATCGGTCTGGTAACGGCCGTTATCTACAGCGTCCTCCTGCTCATTCGCGGAACCCGGGCTGTACAAGTGCTCCGCGGCCTTATTTGGTTGGCACTCATCGTCTTCTTTCTCTCCTCCGCCTTTAACCTACCCGCTTTTAGCTGGCTGGTCAGCAACAGCATTCCGGCGCTGCTCATTGCTATTCCCGTCATTTTTCAGCCCGAACTGCGCCGCGCCCTGGAACAGTTAGGCCATACGACAGCCCGCTTCAACTTCTTCCGCCGCCAGAAAGAAAGCCCAGTCATTGGCGCGGTCAAAGAAGCCAGCCTGCGTCTTTCGCAACGGCGGCATGGCGCCCTCATCATCTTTGAACAAGAAACCGGTCTGCAAGAATATATCGATACCGGCGTACAGCTTGACTCCGAAGCCTCTGTGGAGCTGCTGCTCACCATTTTCAACAAACACACCGAACTCCATGACGGCGCCGTCATCATTCGGGGCGAACGTATTGCCGCAGCAGCCTGCGTGATGCCGCTTTCTACCAGCAGCCTCTCTGACAGCCAGATGGGGCTGCGCCACCGGGCCGGGCTGGGCATCAGCGAGGTCAGCGATGCCGTGGTGCTGATCATTTCCGAAGAAACGGGTCAGGCGTCCATTGCCCATAACGGCCGTGTTATTCGCCGTCAAGATATTAACCGAATCGACGCCATTCTTTACGCTTTTATGCAAAATCGCAGCGTCCCGCGAGGAGGGAAGCAGGCATGATCCGCTTCCTTCGCAGCATATTGGGCAACATTGCCACCCTCATACTTTCCTTCGTCCTGGCCGTCATCATTTGGTACAACGCCTTACAAGGCGAAGACCCCCTGCGCACCCAATTTTTGCAAGTTCCCATTGATTTGGTGGGCCGGCCGGCCAATTCTATTTTGGTCACCCCCAATACGAACCAATCTGTGCAAATTATCTTCCAGGGACCTTCTTCTTTAGTCACCACCCTGACAGACCAAAACTTCTCGGCGGTTCTTGATTTGAGCCAG
This sequence comes from uncultured Chloroflexia bacterium, assembly GCA_963695505.1. Lineage (GTDB taxonomy): Bacteria > Chloroflexota > Anaerolineae > Promineifilales > Promineifilaceae > JACSRF01. The sequence continues at coordinate 113,219 of CAVOGX010000007.1, forward strand.
GTTCCTTATGGGGAAGAAGTACCGGTACCGGTGCTGGTACAGTCCAGCGACCCGGAAGTTACCATTTTATCCCAGTCGCCTGAACAGTTATCAATTTACCTGGAGCAAACGGTCAGCAGAGAGATTCCCGTTGAGCTAGACTTGCGCGGCAGCGTGGCTATTGGGTACAGCCAGGGGCAGCCTCTGGTTGATCCTGAGAACATCCTTGTTTCGGGCATAGCTTCCCAGGTGGAAGCGCTGGATGTGGCGCGGGTAACGGTTTTCTTGAACAACGAGCGGGAAACGGTGCAGCGCACGCCCCAACCTATCTATTACAACCGGCAAGGCCGTCCAACCAGTATCAGCGGATTAGATGTAAGTACAGAACAGGTGGAGATTACGATACCCATCAATGAATCGGCCGGTTTTGCGGAAAAAACCATTAACGTTGACCTGCAGGGCGAGCCAGCCCCCGGTTACCGGGTAGTGGGGGTTGAGGTTGAACCGCCCACCGTGCTGCTGCAAGGACGGCCTACCCAGCTTATCGCCCTACAATGGGTAAACACAGAGGAAATTGACGTCAATGGACTCACAGAATCGTTCCGCCCGCAGGTGGCTTTGAGTTTACCAGAAGGGGTAACGCTGGCGGAGGTGGAAGAGATATTTGTCAACGTGACTATTGAGCCGTTCCGCACAACCAGCATTTTTAACCGGATTCCGCAAATTCAAGGGCTGGATGAGGAACTAACGGCCGAATTGGAGACCGAGTCCATTCGCATTGTGCTGTTCGGCCCCCTGCCGGCGCTGAACGCCCTGGCCGACGAGGACGTAACGGCCGTTCTGGACCTCTTTGGCCTGGAACCGGGAACCTACAGCCTGGAACCCGACATCAACTTCCCTGAGCAGCGGGGCATTGAGCTGCGCTCCATTCAGCCTGCCCAGGTTACCGTATTCATCACCGAAACGGTGACCACCACCCTTGGTCTCACCGGCACGGCAGCGCTCACCAATACCAACACAATGCTGCCGCATAAACCAACAGTCTCTGCCCGGGCAGCCCACCATACTCCTGGTGGGGTTCGTGAGCAAAGGGCCAATTTTGTAGCCGACCGGCCCAAATCGCGCTACTATTCACAGTTTGCAATAGCCGTTTACTAAATATCACAGGTTCAAGCCAAAGACACCATGAGTTATAAACCTTTAGTTGCCCTTGTCGGACGTCCCAACGTCGGCAAATCAACCTTGTTCAACCGCATAGTCGGGCGGCGGCTCGCCGTTGTCTCCGAAATAGCGGGCACCACCCGCGACCGGCTCTATCATGATGCCGAGTGGATTGGCGTAGCCTTCACCGTGGTCGATACCGGTGGCATTGAAGTCGAAGAAGGGCGGCATACCGCTCCCCTTTCCGAAGATTCCGAGCGCTTTCTGCCCCTCATCCGGCAGCAAGCCCGCATCGCCATCCAGGACGCCGACGTTATCGTCCAGATTGTAGACGGCCAGACCGGCATCACCGCGGCCGACAAAGAGGTGGCCGATATTTTGCGCCAGTCCAAAAAACCGGTCCTCGTGGCCGCCAACAAGCTGGAATCCACCAAGCTGTGGGACACCGTTTACGAATTTTACGAACTGGCCGTGGGCGAAGTCTTCCCCATTTCGGCGCTGCACGGCGCCGGCACGGGGGATTTGCTTGACGCCATTGTCAGCGCCTTTCCGCAAGCTATTGACGCGGAAGATGTCGAAGATGATTCCATCAAAATCGCCATTCTTGGCCGCCCCAACGTGGGCAAGTCCACCCTGCTCAACAAGCTGTTGGGGGAAGAACGCGCCATCGTCAGCCCCATAGCCGGTACCACTCGCGACGCCACCGACACCAGGCTCAAGTGGCACGGGCAAGAATTTACCATTATTGACACGGCCGGAATCCGGCGGCGGGGCAAAATTGACCCGGGCATTGAAAAGTACAGCGTCCTGCGGGCCATTAAAGCATTAAACCGCGCCGACGTGGCGCTGCTGCTGGTGGATGCCAGTGAAGGGATTACCGCGCAAGATGTGCACATTGCGGGCATGCTGCTGGAGGAAAAAGCGGGCATCATTGTGCTGGTCAACAAATGGGACGCGGTGGAAAAAGACGCCTACACCATACTGGAGTATGAAAATACCATCCGCCACGAATTGAACTTTATGCCCTACGTACCGGTGATCTTCATTTCGGCCGAAACGGGGCAGCGCGTGCATAAGATTTTGCCCGAGGTTGTCGACGTCAATGAATTTCGCTATTTGCGTGTTCCTACCGGCCAGCTCAACAAGGTGCTGCGGGATGCTGTCGCCAAGCATCCGCCGCCCAGCAAGGCCGGCGTGCGCGTGAAGTTTTTATACGCCACCCAGGCAAACGTCACGCCGCCCACCTTCGTTTTCTTTGTCAACAAACCCGAATGGGTGCACTTTGGCTATCAACGTTTTTTGGAGAACAGGCTGCGTGAGGAATTTTCTTTTCGCGGCACGCCCATTAAGCTCGTCTTCCGCGCGCGCAGCGAAGACCGGTATGGTAAAAAAGTTTAGCTGTGCGGGCTGCCCGTTAAGGCTTAGCGGCGGCCGCTTGTTCTAGCCGGCTGGCCAGGGTTTTGAGCTTGCTCCAGCGATGGTTGAGGGCATAAATCATAGCCAGCGCCGTCAACAAGCGCGGTTCGCATTGGGGGTCTTGCGCCAAAATCTCTAAAACCTGCATCGCTTTTTCATCTGTGCGGCGCGTGCGCAGGTATTCGTTCGCCAGCTCGACCAAAAAGTAGTCACGCTGCTGGCGCAATTGGAACGCTTCTCCGCCAGGCGCGCCCCCTGCCGCCGGCCGGGCCGTTTGGGCCACAGCGTGGGTCCGCTTCCACACCCGCTGGATGGTTTCGGTAAGCTGATCGGCCGTAAAGGGCTTGGTCAGGTAGCCGCGGGCGCCCACGGCCATGGCTTCCAGCAGCGTCTGCGGGTCCCGTTCGGCGGAAATGATGATGCAAACCAGATTGGGGTTTTCATCCACCATAATCCGAATGGCCTGCAGGCCGTTCATCTGCGGCATGTTCACGTCCATCAGGGCGATATCTGGCTTGTGCTGGCGGGCCATTTCCACGGCTTCTGCGCCGTTTTTGGCAATGGCCACAATCTCGGAATTGTCCACAAGCGAAAGCATGAGGCGGGTGCTGCGGCGCGTTTCGGTCACGTCATCAGCAATCAAAAATCGGATTGGCGCTTCAGGAGATGCTGGTTGGGTCATAGTTCAATCCCTTCAGTACACAACGCGTCAATTGGTTACCGGCAGCTTCATATTTTTTCATTATACACAAATCAATGGTAAATGATAGCGCCGAACTACAAGAAACAGCCGCCTTTCCCGCCTCTTAGGTACTAATTCACTATTTGGAATTCACTGGGCTTTATACCATGGCTAAATACAAACCGTAACTTTGCCGCAGGGAACCATCCGGCTTGACCCTTCCGCGGGCGGTAAACGGCAGCTTTGATAGCACACAAACCACATTATTTGCTATCATACCCGCAAACGCCTTTATTCGACAGAGAGAGGTAACCATGGACCAACCTTTTAAATTGGGTGACAGCATCATCCTGCGCCCTGGCGAAAAACACGAAGAGCTTAACCTGGACATGTCTGGCTGGCGGGGCCGCGTTGTCGATATAGACGAAGATGGCGACCTGCTCATCGCCTGGGACAGCCAAACTCTGCAAGATATTCCCGAAACGGCCGTTTCGCAATGGATTGACGAAGGCATCGACTGGACCTGCATGTTCATCGAGGCCGACGCCCTGCTCCCCTACGACCCCCGCGACACCATCCTCGACAGCCTCACCGCTGCCCGGCAGCGCACGGCCCAATACGGCCTCAACTTCGACGACATAACAGACAACCCCCTCTACGACGACCTCATTGACAGTGAATGGGAAGAGGGAGAAGAGTGGGAGGAGGAGTGGGCGCCCCCTTACTTCGACCTCGACCAGTTCCTTTACGGCCTGGAAATTCCCACAAAAGAGCATCCCCGCATTCGCCGCGCCCTCAGCCAGGGCCTCGGCCAATATCACTATGACCGTTACGGCCGTTACCGTTATGGCAAGCAGCCCGCCGACCTCATCCCCGAATACATGGGCATCCCCTTCATCTTTGGCTACGGCGTCCTGCAAATCCTCGACCACAAACAAATCAGCCAGGACAGTAAAATCAAAATCTGCCAGTACGCCCTGGGCATCATCGACCTCACCCTGGAAGATGGTTTACCTTTCGGCCTGCTCACCATCCTGGGCTACCTGGCCCAAATTGGCGGCCTGCCCCTGCCCGTCTTCCACTTCATCATGCTCAACATCGAATACGGCGGCATTGGCATCTTTCGCCGCTCCATCTGGCCCTATGGCGCCCAGCGCGACGCCGTGCTGGCCCTCCTCGACTGGGTGGCCGCCCAAGCCGACATTCCCCAGGAGGAAAAGCTGTTCTGGGTGTGGCGCTGGAGTCTGCAAAGCGATTTCGATCCCCACCTGGTCAAAGCCATCGCCCAAAACTGGCTGGCCCAACCCCACGTACCGGACCCATACAAAGAAGAGCTTTGCTGGGCCTGGCTGCAAGAACCTGAAGAAGCCGGCACGCCTCCGCAAATCTGGCAGTTGATGCAGGCCTACATGTCCGGGGACCGCCCCAAACTAGAGCAGATGCTGGCCGCCTTAGGCCCCGACGCCCCAGAACTGCCCCTGGACCTGGAGGAGATGATGCCCCCCAGCGCAGAAGATGGCGAAGCAGGATTGATGTTCCAACTGCTGCACGGCCCGCGCCGCTTCATGCTGACTCCGGCCCCCCTCAAGCGCCTGGCCCTGCCTGCCCTGGCCCGCCTCGGCCAGGACCCGCTAACCGTAGCCGACATGTTCTGGGGCAGCGACCACGACTATTACACCGACGCCATCCACAGCGGCATCGCCGACCTGCTGCGCGAATTCCAGGAGCAAATTCCCCCTGCCGAACTGCGCCGCCTGGTGGAGCAGGGGCTGCACTTCAGCCGCGTCAACGTGCGCAAAACCTTCCACCTGCTGGCCCGCGACCTCTATGGCGCCGAGTATGACCAGCGCTACCTGCCCCTGGCCCTGGAAGATACGGCCAAATCCCTGCGCACCTGGGCCAAAAAGCAAAAAACAGGCGTGATAAACAGCTTCCTGGAAACCGGTGAGCCGGGCGAGACCTGCGAAGTTTTTTGTCGATTTTGGGCATGGTTCAAAACCAAGCCATAGCACCTTTACAATTGAATGAACAAAAGAGCAATCTTAAACAAGCGAAACACTTCAGCTGAAAAGCTGAAGTAGCAAAAAGGCAAATTGTTTGACGAATGGCTACTCAGCAGGATAGCCAAGGAGCGTCAACCAATCATCTGTTCCCAGGTCAATGCCAGCTAACTGGTAAGGGCTTTTTCCCTGCCGCTTGCCTCTTTCAAATACACGCATATTGTGCCAGAGAACAAATAGGTTCAAATAAAGTTGCAGCGTTTCCGGCGAGCGAAAAGCTTGATGATTATGCAGGAACTGCTTCAACAATCCATTGACGCCTTCTATCATACTGCTGGTACGACAAGCCCCGTCGAGCAAGGTTATCAACTTTTCGGCCAGCTGCTGGCATTGAGCATCGTTGGCCACCATCTCTTGCAGGGCGGTTTCCGCAGCCTGGGCTTGTTGGCGAAAAGAAGAATGACCATTGATGAGAGCCTGCCGCAAACGCCAATGACGGGCAACGGTGCACATGAATGCCTCTTGTTGGTCGGGGGCAACTACTTGGGCCAGTTGTTGACGATAGGGGTTCAGTGAAGCGGCCAACCAATCGAGACTGGTCAGCAGTTGCTTTTGGTGACGGCGCAGGGTTTTGACCCATTTCTGGACGCGAGACTGGTCAATATGGCTCATCGCGGCGAGCGTTTCTTCCAGCAACCACTGGTTAATGGTCAGGTCACGAATTTCGCCGCTACGCCAATCGACCAGTTCTAGAGCATCGACCAAATGAGATAACCATTCGGCAAAAGCGGCGTGTTGGTCATAACAACGTTCCTCTTTGGCGACAGCCGACACATATTTTTCGTCAAACAAGGGCTCGTCCCATTCTTTGAGCAGTTGCTTTTCCAGTTTGATGACCAGACTGGTGGCCCGAAATGCAGCCCGTTCCAGGTCGCGCAACACCTGTGAACCATCCCGTTGAATGTGCCAGACATCTTTCTGAACCAGCACACCAAGCTCGGCCTCTTTTTGCGATTTGCCATACATGCGGGCCATGTCTTCGACCAGTCCGCCAATGGCGACGCCTTGTTCTTGCGCCACCAGCAGGGCCGCCGCCCAAGTGTCAGCCTGACGGTCAGGGCAAACTTCAGCTAATAGAATCGTGGTCGTGACCGGGTCAATGACCAATAATAGCGGCTGACCGCCGAAAAAGGTCTCATCCCGAGCCGCGATGACCGTTCCCATCGGACTGGTATCAATGCCACGTAAGCGATGACCCGCATTCTGACCAGCCTCCGTCAGCAGTTCGCTAATCCAACCGATGCTTCGCGTTTGGTCAAACGCCTCGTTGAGCATTTGTCGCAGCGGGCGAATGGCCATTTTGCCGGGTAAACTGGCGGTGAGAACCGTGCGCGCCAGGCGGGTCGGGGTGATGGCTACCGTTGACGCTTGTTTCTCTGGAGCAGGCAAAGCCAGCGGTTCTGCTCTCAGCAACAACTGTTGCTCAACCCGGTGGGTTAACTCATACAGTGCCGTGCGCGACAACACAAATACGTTCGCCATCCAGGTGGCCATGCCCCAAGGTCGCTGCTGTCGCGGCAAGCTCATGATGGTGGTCATGAACAAGATGTCCGCCAGCCCCAAATGGGGCAGTTTCGGCGCCAAATTGTGAGTGCGTGTACCACCAAGCAGTTGCCAGGTGGATTCATAGGGTTCAGGCCAGGTTACGGATGTTTGCTGATTTTGTAGATATAATGTCATTGGAAGGTTTCCTTCAAGATTGGTGAATGTGGTGTTTACTCAATCTTACGAAACCTTCCAAGCTCATTCAATTGTTAAGGTGCTTTGGTTCAGAAATGAACCATGCCCGATTTTTCAATTCCGCGCCAAAATTAGAAACTTCGCAGGTCTAAAACCCACTAGACTTCCGTCACAAATAAGGTTTTTTTCTCTGTGCTTCTTTTTGTTCCTTCGTGTCTTTGCGGTAAAAATCGAAACGGCCGTAAAAGCGGGCCGCTACCCCTAATCAACCGTCTCACCCACAACACGTAGCTTACCCCATTGGCCATGTCGTTCATCAGCCAGAGGCGGCGGCCGGAGATGGCGCGCCTGGCCAGCAGCCCCAGCACCAGCCCTTCACTTAAAATGGACAGGGCCAGCCAGCCCACGGGAAAATCCAACCGCACCGTTAACAGCGTATGCGCCACTATCTTGCCATGCCCCCTTGCTGCCTGCAGCCCTGATTTCGGCCGTTGTCGCTCTGTGCTGCTAAACACCGGCCGCTGCGTAAATGGTGACGGATTCCCGCAAGTGGGTATGGGAGGCAGAAAATAAAAGGAAAAGTAACTTTTTGTCATAACCAAATTCCCTGTGCTATTCTAAAGTCCAAAGAAGAGGGCAGCGCAAAGTAATGAAAGAACCTATCCGCGTTTTAGTAGCCATTCTCAATGACCGCCTAGATTTTGAGCTCGTGCAAAATCAAAATTGGTATCGAATTCCCGTCAGCAGTCAGAAAAAATGGCTAAAGAAGCGATGGCCACCACAATGGTTATCCTTTTACCAAACAAAAATATTTGGGTCCGAAGCTTTCGCAATTAACTATTACGCACAAGTTTTGAATATTCGCCGCGTGTCTCGCTGGCAACTTTTTCCTGACGAACCCCCCAACAAGAAATCAAAGCGCCAATACTATCAGATGATGCTTGGTTCCCTGCAAAAGTTACCACAACCAATTCTTAGTCGCCGCTGGCGGCGGATCGCATTTATTCAGACCACGTGGCATAAATTTATCAATGCCACAGAAATCAACGATCTGTATGACGAAAGTCCATTGGAGGACAAGCTCTGGGCGGAATTTAAAAGGCTAAAAATCAGTGCCGACCGACAAGAATTTATAATGGTCAACAAGCGTAACTATGCTTTAGACTTTGCCATTTACTGTGCTAAAGGAAACTTGAACGTTGAAACTGATGGGGATATGTGGCACGCTGATCCGCAGCGTATCCCACTGGACAATCTACGTGATAATGATTTAGAAACTGCTGGATGGCATTTGCTCCGTTTCAACACAAAGCAGATCCTCGAAGAAATGACAGAATATTGCATTCCTACAATCATTCAAAATGTGAATAAACTTGGTGGTCTTGAAACTGGGGAAGCAATAGCACGAAAAATTACTCCTCCCTCAGCAGAAGGGGGAATTCAGCCTAGTCTATTCAGTACAATTGACCAACAATGATCTCGTTATGACCACCTTAGAAGCTCATACCCACAATTTCATCCACCTCAACACCGACAAAAGCGCTGCCCGTTGGCCCGATTTCACCCGCCATCGCGCACCGCATAAGCCGCTCTTGCTCCTCTCCGTCATCGACCTCTTTGCTCAAAGCGGCTTCCCCACCAACCTCATCGAACTTACCCCAGAACTGGGCGAACTCTTCACCCTCTACTGGTCTCGCGTCTTCCCGCCCCACACCGAAAAGCGGGGCAACATCGCCATGCCCTTCTACCATCTGCAAAGCGATGGATTCTGGCAGCTCATACCTCGCCCTGCGCCAGGAAGCAATTCTAGCCGGTTCGGACAAAATCCACGCCGTTTCCCGCCTGCGCGAGCTATCTTTGGGCGCAAAACTGGATGATGGTCTTTTTCGCCTGCTGCAAACCGAAAACGGCCGTTTCCAACTCCGCGAAACCCTCATCCAAACCTACTTCATCCCGCCCATACAAGAAAACCTGCGCCAGCAAACCGCCATCAACCTCCGCGCCCACCAATACAGCCTCGACCTCCTCGACGCCAAGCTCCCCACCATCGACGAAACCAGGCCTGAATACCAGCCTGTGCGCGATCAGGGCTTTCGGCGCGCCGTTACCGCCGCCTACGACCACCGCTGCGCCTTCTGCCGTATTCGCATCCGCACCGCCGACGGCCATACTGCCATTGAGGCCGCCCACATCATCCCCTGGGCCATCAGCCACAATGACAACATCCACAACGGTCTCGCCCTTTGCCGGCTCTGCCATTGGGCCTTCGACGAAGGGCTTCTCACCGTAGGCAAGCAATACCACATCCTAACCTCACGCCAGCTCCAAACCAGCGAAAACTTCCCCGGCCACCTTACCACTCTGCAAAACCGCCCCATTTTCACCCCCGCCGCAGAACGCCATCACCCGCACCCCGAAAACCTCGCCTGGCATCACCGCCACGCCTTTCGTCCCCATTAACCCCACCCAACAAAAAGGGGCGGGAAAATCCCGCCCCACAATGAACAAACAGCGTTGGCAATTGGCAATTGGCAATGTTAGCAATTGACTATTGACTATTCCCCATTCTCCATGCCATCCTCGGCCCGGTCGTACATGCCCGGCGCGCACTCGCCGCGGAAATAGGCCCATTCCTCGCACTCACTGCCGTCGTCGAAGCGGCACACCCCATAGGTGCCCCCTTCGCCTTCGCGCATTTCCAGCGTGCCGCCCTGCTCCTCGCAGTAGACGGACGCCGGGTTCGGCAGTCCCACCGGAGTGGGCTCTGCCTCGCGGAAGCCGTCACATGCCGCCAGCAGCCCCAATAACATCAGGGCCAGCACCCACATAACTAAAACTTTTTTACCGTTCATTGGTTACTCCCCTTTGTGCATCATTTCGCCCTGCCAGGTCTCTGTACCTGCGGTCATGCACTCGTTTTTTATCATGCTTACCAGACGCCGCTCGCCGCAGTTTGGTTCCCGGCGCCGCATGTGTTTTCGTTCATTTTCGGGCATAATTGGGAAGAATACAATCCCCATTTACGCGAGGTACACGATGAAAACACGGCCGTTTCTTTTCCCCCTGCTGCTGGCTGTGCAGGAGCGCCGGGTACGCATTGAGCTGGGGAGCGGCGGCGGGGCCAGCGGCAGTTGGTAACCCCACGCAAAAGGCAGGCCCTCACCGGAAATAATTATGCTAAAATACCACCATCGTAATCAAGGAGACCTAGATGAACGGCGAAACCCATCATCTAACCATTGAATATCCTGGCGACCTATTATGGGCGCTGCAGCAAAACCCTGACGAGTTGGCGGCCAATGCTCGCCTGACTCTGGCCCTGGCATGGTACGCCAACGGCAAACTCACTTCGGGCCTAGCCGCCAAGTTGGCCGGCGTTCCTCGCTCCACCTTTTACTTCTTGCTCAGCCAGCACGGCCTTTCCCCTTTCGGCCAGGAGCCAGACGAACTAGAAACAGATTTGGTCTACGCCCGCACAGGCTCTTCCTCAAACACGTCGTCCATATCCCGCGGCTCGCCGGGATGGTAGCCAAACCGCGCCCCGTAGGAACGCATCACCCGCCGCTGGCTGGCCGGTTCTTCCTTGCGCACATGGAAAGCCAGCTCTTCCAGCACGTCCTCAATCAGTTCGTCGGCCTGGGCGCGCATGGCGTCGATGGCCACCTGGGCGCGGCTGTGGGCTTCGTCGGCAGGCACGACGTCGGCCGCTTCGCGGCGCGCCTTGTCCAGGGCGGTTTGTAATTCGGCGGCGCTGGGGCAAACGGCCGTTTCGTAGCCCGCTTCCGCCGCTTCCGCATCCCCGGCAATAATCTTCTCCACCAGGTCAAACCACCCCTCCAGGTTCTCCGGCTGCGGCTCTGTGCCGTCTGGCTCCAGGTAGTAAAAGCGCAGCACGCCCACCGGCTCATCCCGGCGGCGCACGCGGCGGCGAATCACCTCCCACAAATCGTCCAGCACCAGCTTCAGCGACTCCAGCGCTTCATCCCGCTCCACCACTTCCCGGTCCAGCTCGCCGAAAGTGGCCGCCACGTCCAAAAAGGCTTCGTCAAACTGCGGCAAAAACGCCCCCAGCTCGTGAAAGGTATCTACGCTGATGTATTCAATCTGGTTGGCGTAATCCAGCGCCGCCGACTGGGCGGCGGTGCGCAAGAAGGTTAATCGTGCGGTATCACGCTTGGGCTTGAGCAAATAAGGCATGGCATTCTCCTGATCCATCGTTTTCAAATAACTGTCCGCCGCAGGCATTCTTGCTGTGGCAGTCAGTGCCATTGTAGCAGAGGAAGGAAAGGCGGGGCAATATTCCCATTGGGTACGGCCGTTCCCCCCATTATCTCATTCCCTCTGCGCCGATTTGTGCTATGCTATGCACGGTGTTATTTTGACAGGCAAGGCGCTCTGCCACGAGGGAAACTTTGTCGGTTACCTTGCTACATAAACCATTTTTACAGGAGGTTTCCATGGTCGATTATCAAGACAATGTTCCTTTGCCCGTTTCCGAGAGCAAATTGGCCGAAATGTTTACGGCCGTTATGTCTCGCGTCTACTTGTGGATGTTCCTGGGGCTGCTCACCACTACCGGGGCTGCTTTTGTAGCCCTGAATACCACTTTCCTCTGGAATTTCCTTTATAACTTCCCCTTAGGCATTTGGGTGCTCTTTGGCGCCGAGCTGCTGCTGGTCATTGCCATTGGCCGGGTGGCCACCCGCCTTTCTCCGAACATCGCTCTGGCCCTGTTTTTCGCCTACGCCTTTCTCAACGGCGTCACGCTGTCGGTTATCTTCCTCGTGTACGACCTGGGGACCATTACCCTGGCCTTTGGCACAACGGCCGTTCTCTTTGGCGTGCTTTCCGTGGTAGGCTACACCACCAAGCAAGACCTGAGCAAATGGGGCGGCATTCTCTTCATGGCCCTCATCGGCCTCATCATTGCTTCCGTAGCCAACATGTTCCTGGCCAACAGCACCCTGGACTGGATTATCACTTACGCCGGCATCCTCATTTTCATGGGCCTCACCGTCTACGACACCAAGCGCATCAAAACGATGGCTTATGCCGCCGCCCTGCAGCCCACCGGGGATACGGCCGTGGCCAGCCGCATCGGCATTCTGGGCGCGCTGCGGCTCTACCTGGACTTCATCAACCTCTTCCTCTTTATTTTGCGGCTCTTCGGCAGGCGCAGATAGGAAAGCAGCCCTTTACAAAACAGAAGCCCGGCAGAACCGGGCTTTTTTTATGGTGCTACCGTGATGGTGGTCAGCAAGAATTGGTCGTTGGGCTGGTTAACCCCATCGACCGCAACCGGTAAACGGCCGTCTTCGGTATACAGCCCCACGAACACAGCATATTCCCCGGCTGGCGCATCCGCAAAAATCGGCAGCACGCGCTGGTCAACCACCACCTCCTGTGGCAGCCAGCTCGAGGTCAGCCACGCTGCCCCGCTGGGTGGGCCATCGCCCTGGCCGCGAAGCTGCCCATCAGCGCCCGCCACGTGGGTAAACACCGTGTAATTCCGCTGCGGCGTATCCAGCGCCTGCCAGTAAAGGGTTAAGGCCAGTTCACTCCCCGGCTGCGCCTGGCTGGCGGCCAAATCATACCCCAGCAGGCGAATGGCCGAGCCAAACTGCGCCGTCACCGGCTGGCTGATGGGCGGCGGCGTAAACAGCCGCTCCCGCACCTGCAGCGTCATTTGCGCAATGTCCGCACTGCCCTGCGTCAGGGGCAGCGCCTCCCCAGCAGGTCCCAACAAAGCCAGCCGCAGCGTCAGCTCCGTTTCCACCGTGGGCAAATCAATGGGGATTTGCAGGCGGTGGCGGCTGCGCACCGGCTCCAGCGCCACCCACCGCGAAGGGGGGTACTGCCCGGGCAAAATGGGCAAGGTCTGGCGCAAAATCGGCGTGGGATTACCCGGCTGGAATAGTTGAAACTCAACCATATAATCTACCGCTGGCGCGCGCAAAGGCACCCAATCCAGGGTGATGTCTACGCCCAGCCCCGGCTCAATGAGGGTGCTCAACTGCGCCTGCTGCAAAGCCACCACGTCGGCAAAAACGGCTGTTTCCGGGTCCGGCACGTAATTGGGTAACGGCCGTCCATTGGTCAAAAAGGGCACGCTCTCCGCTTCCCCCACTGCCGCAACAGGGTCTCCTTCTCCATCCGTCAGCCCAAAGCGCAGCGTCATCGCCCCCGGCGGCAAACCGGCGGGAATCTCCAGCGGCACTTCTTGCCAGATGCGATCCCCCGCCTGCCAGCTTGCCTGAGGATACCCCAGCAGCTTCCGGCCCTCACTCCAGACGCGGCCGTCACCGTCTTGCAAACGCACTTGCGCGTAGGTGTACGTCGTAGGCAGCGTCGGCAAATCCGGCGGAATGTGCCAATGCAGCATCACCGCAATTGTCTCGCCACGATAAACAGGCAGCGGTAAATCATAGCCTGCCAGCACGGGACCATCGACAAAGGCCGTTTGCATTGGCTGTGCAGGCGCCAGGTCAGGCGGTGCTGTCAGCCGGTAAAGGGCAAAGGCCGGGTCCCCATTGGCATACGTTTCTATTGTCGCCGTTGCGGGCAAAGGCAGGAGCAGGGAGGCGTCCAGCGGGGTCAGGTACCAGGCCGGGCCGTCTTGGGGAGCCACGAAACTGTGTGTGGGGATAAACCAGCTTGCCGCCGCAGAGGTGTAATAGGCCAGGGTGCGCGGTGCGGCGTCGTAGGCGTAATCGTGGGCGATAAAAACCCGCCCTTCCAGCGGCTGCTCTGCCAAGTAGTGCCCCATCATCGTCAGGTTCCCCCCGGTAAATGTCGCGCACTTCGGGGTGGTTGTTCCACACCACAAAATAGCTGTGCCAGGTGTTGGCCAGCGTTAGCCCTAACCCCACCACCACCAGGGCCGGAAAGAGGTACGGCCGTTCCCGCCACGCCGCCCACTTCTCCCGCAGCCACCCATTCACCGCCTCTACGCCCAAAGCTGCCAGCAGATAAACGGGTAAAATCGCCCCGGCCGCCCGCAAAAATGAAGGTTTTGCATCCAGCAGCGCATTTGGCGCAAACATGGCCCCCGCCCACAACCAGAGCAGGGCGTAGGCGCTGGCCGCGCCGCCTTGGGCAGTGCCGCCTTTGCGCCAGGCGTAGCGCAGGCTCAGCGCAGCCCCCAGGTAGAAAAAGAGGCTGGTCAGCGGGTCGAACAGCGGCTTCCCGCCTACGTGGTAACGCCAGTCTGGATCGCCCTGAAAGCTGAACGCGGCTAAGGTCGCCTTGACCGCCGCCCACAGCGGCGCAAACTCGCCCTGCAGCGCCGGGCGGTAGGCGGCTGTCATGGAATAGATGCGCTGGTTGACCAGGTCCGGGTGCTGGGCCATGTACCAGCCGAAGGGCGCAAACACCAGCAGCGCCGCCAAGACGCTGAGCAGCGCATACCGCCATTGAGTCCGCACAAGCTCGCGCCGCTCCCAGGCCAGCCACCCCCACCAGATGAGGATTACCAGGGGGAAGAGGCGGGCCGGAATGTAGGTGTACAGGGTCAGCCCGACCGCTAACCCGCCCAGCAGCCACGTTTGCCAACGGCCGTTTTGCACGGCGCGCTGCAGCAAATAGAGGCTGAGCCCGGTAAAAAAGGTGAGGCTGACGGCCCGCAGCCCCCAACGAGATTGCATGAGCGGCCACAACGAAACGGCCGTGAACCCCGCCGCCAGCAGCCCCACCCGGCGCTGAAACAGATCCCGTCCCAGCAAGTACGCCAGCAGCACGCTGCCAACCCCAAGCAGCGCCGCCGGCAGGCGAAAAGCAGCTATGGTGCGCCCCAACAAGCCCTGCGCGGCGGCTATCAGGTAGAAAAAGAGCGATTCACGCCCCATGTTTCCCGGAAAATATACGGGCCAGTTACCCCCGCCAATTTTTGCAGCATCAATGGCATTGAACAACTCGTCGCCATTAATGCCCACCGGCACGCTGCCTAATTGATACAGCCGCAAAAAGAGCGCCAGGCCTAAAATCCCGCCCAGCAGCCAGCGGTGCGGTGGGGTGGTCCGCCAAAATTTGCTCATCACACCCATGCCGAAAGTAAAAAGGTCAGGGGAATGTGCACCCGCGCCTGCCAGGAAGCTTCGTTGTGGTCCGCGCCCGCAAAGCGGCGGGTCACCCAATCCCGGCCCGGCTTGAACCCGACTTCCCCCAGCAGTGCATCTACTTCCTGCTGAAAAGGGGCGTAATCCGCATCTAAATTCTCCGTGCCGTGGTCGAAGTAAAGCTTATGCTGGCCTGGCGCAGGCAGATGGCGGCGCAGGTAGGGCAGCATGGCGTCCTGGGTGGCGGGCCAGTGGGTAGACAGGCAGCCCGCCCCGGCAAAAACGGCCGGATATTCGCACAGGGCATACAGCGAAATGAGGCCGCCCATGCTGGAGCCCATGACAAAAGTCGCCTCACGCTCTGGCCGGGTGCGGAAGGTGGCATCCACAAAGGGCTTCAGCTCCGTCACCAAAAAGCGCAGGTAGCTGTCGGAAAGGGGAACGGGGGGCAGGCCGGCAGCAAATTTTTGCGCAAATTCCGCCTTGATGCGCGCCAACTGCTGCTGGCCGGAGGGGGTTTCAAACGGCCGCTGCGGTAAATACTCTGGCCAGCGCAGTTCCTCGGCATTCCAAATGCCCACCACCATGGCCGGCGGGATGGCCCCGGTGGCAATCAGGCGCGTCATCACTTCGGGGATGCCCCAGGTCACGCCGCCATAGGCGTGGGCCGGCTCAAACAGATTCTGCCCATCGTGCATGTACAAGACGGGATAGGAAACGGCCGTTTCCCGATCGTAACCTGGCGGCAGCCACACGTCCACCCGGCGCGGCTGCACGTACCGCGAAGGAAATTGACGGTAGCTCTTTAGCTTTGCGGGATTGATCACAGGGGTGGTTATTGCCGTTAAGCCGGTGTAATCATTTGGCACTTAGCATGCACAAATTCTGGATCGAGATCAATCCCGTGCTCCCACTCAATAGTGTCAAAAGCTATCCGTACACGTTTAAATTGCTCATATTCCCCGATTTTGCGGAACACGCCAAAATCAAGATATGGCTTCATGTTTAGAATCCCTTCTTCGCCGTTATCAAACACAACATGAAGGGTAAAGTCCTTTTTTGGAAACACTTTTGTTACTGCCGGATACATCTTATCCTCACTTACCTACTGCAGTGGTTGAATCTTGAATGGGTTTTCACCGTTCATAACTAAATCCCAACCCATGCTTTACTATCCCATTATAAGCCAATCTCCCCCAAATGGCGCAAGCTCAAATTGCTGCGGCACCTCCTGGCCGGGCAGGGTTACGCGGATCTGCCGCGGCGCGTCGCTCAAGTTAAAGGCCACGACCACGGCTTCCTCCCCATCCATAACGGCGTATGCATAGGTGCCGGCGGCGTCATCCACGTGCAGGGTGTGGCGCTGCCCCTGCCGCAAAACGGGGTGCCCCCGCCGCAACTGGGCAAGCTGGCGATAATAGGCCAGCAGTTCCTGGTCTTCCTCCCCCCAGGGCATGGGCTGGCGGCACTCTTCCATGCCGTGGCTGTCGGGGTCGCCAATGGCCCGCTCCTGGCTGAGCCCAACTTCCGTGCCGTTGTACACCACCGGTGGTTGGGACAGGGTAAACTGGCACAGCGCAGCCAGCTTCAGCTTGCGTTTGTCCCCCTTGGCAATCCACAAGAAGCGGTTCATGTCGTGGTTGTCCAGGAAACTGGGGCGGCTGACGTGGGGCGGAAAGTAAGCCTCGTGCAGGGCCAGAAATGCGTCGAATTCGCTCACCGTCATGGTGTTGAAGGCGAAGGTGTCGCGCAATTTTTGCGCCAGCAGAAAATCGAGGTTGCCATGGAAACGGCCGTCAAAGCTCAACTGGGTCGGCGGCGTGTGTACCGTCTCGCCAAACATCCAGGCGTCGGGCCGCGTCTGGCGCACCACCGCCCGCAGCGCCGTCCAAAAGTCGTGGGACGGCCCCAGCGTGTAATCGATGCGCAGGCCATCAAACCCCTTTTCCAGCCAGAACTGCACGCTGCGGAACAGGTAGTCGCGCACGGCGGGGTTTTCGGTGTTTAGCTCCGGCAGCTCTTTCACTTCGTAGTAGGCCACGTAATCGTCCGGCCAACTGCGCCAGCAAAACCAATCGTGGTAAGCGCTGTCGCGGCGGGCCAGGGCGTCCTGGAAATAAGGATGGTCGCTGCCCACGTGGTTGCCCACAAAATCCAGCAGCAGGCGGATGCCGCGGCGGTGCGCGTTAGCAATCAATTCCTCCATGTCGGCCATGCTGCCCAGGCGCGGGTTCACGCTGAAGTAGTCGGTGGCGTGGTAGCCGTGGTGGGTCTTGTCGGGGAAGAAAGGGTTGAGCCAGATGACGTTGCAGCCCAGGTCGGCAATGTAGTCCAGTTTCTCAATGATGCCGCGCAGGGTACCACCGTAAATGTCGCTGAGGTGGTTGGCGTTGTTCCAGGAACGGCCGTTGCCGGGGTTGAAGCGGTCGGGAAAAACCTGGTAGACCACGGCTTCTCTGGCCCACTGCGGCAGCACCATCTCATTGACCAGGTAAGAAAAGGTGGCGCCGTCGTCGGCCCAAATGGGGTCGCTCCCGTCAGCCGGGTAGGCGCAGAGGCGGTAGCGCACCAGCGTGCCCGCTGGCTGCGGTGGCAGCGTTGCCTCCCAGGTCTGCACGTAGTTCCAGTTCAGGGTGTCCCATTCTGTTTTGACAGGGGTCAGGGGGTAAACGGCCGTTTCCGGGGCACTCACCACGCATTCTACCCGGGCAATGCGCTGCGGTAGCTGCACCGTCGCTGTCAGCACAGGCACATCCCGCGGGCCTGGGGCCATCGGCTGCAGCCGGCTGCGATGGGTGAAGCCGGCCGTTTGCGCCTGCACGTAGGCCAGTCGTTTTGCGTCGGTAGAAAGGGAGCCAAAAATTGTTTCATTCATGTTTTTTCTCATGGGTAGGGCTTACGCAGGCTGAGCTTGTCGAAGCCAATTTCGACAGGCTCAATCTCCGGTCATTGAGGGCCTTTGCGCAAGTCCTGATGGGTTAAAATCGTCCACCGGCAGGCCGCTGGGCACGGCTGCGGGAATGGTGTGCTCCAAATCCAAGGCCGAGGGCGAAGTCAGCGCCTCCAGAAATGCCAGCAGCGCCGCTACCTCCGCGTCGGACAGCTCGGTGCGCAGCGCCACCAGGGAAGAAGCGGATAAAGCCGCGGTGTGCACGGCCGTATCCCCCGAGTCCTCGGCCAGCAGCAGCGGCGAAAGCTGGTCAAAGTCATACTCGGCCACCGCCTGGGTGGGGTTCAGGTGGTGGCGCACGGCCCCTTCCAGCGTGGTGTACGCCCCGTTGTGCATCCACGGGCCAGTTATGGCCACGTTGCGCAGGGGCGGCGTGCGGAAGGCAAACAGATCGCGTTCGTCCCCCGTTTCACGGGCCCGGCCGTAATCATACGGCTCGTGGGGCGCTTTGCCCGGCCCAATTTGCGGTACGCCAATATTGTAAAACTGCAAATCGCTCAGCAGCGGGCCGCTGTGGCACTGCGCGCAGCCCGCTTTGCCATAAAACAGCTCCGCCCCGGCCATTGCCTCAGGCGACAACGCCGCCTCATCTCCCTGCAAATAGCGATCCCACGGGCTGTCCAGGAAGGTAAATACCTCCATCTGGTAGGCGGCCATGGCGTTGGCGGCGTGGGCAAAGCTCAATTCCTGCGGGGGCACGTCCGGGTAGGCGGCGGCAAAAAGGGCCTGGTACTCCGGCAGGGCTAGCAGCCGCGCCAGCAAGTCTTGCCACATGGCCGGCCAATTGTGGTCGCTAATGCCCGACAACGCATTGCGCGCGCCAAATACGTCCTTGTCGCCTCGCTGCCCGCGCATTTCCTCCCGCGAGGTCACCGGGAACATGGCCTGCGCGGCTACGGCGTTCTCCAGGCCATAGGGCAGGTCATCATCGGCGGGGCTGGCAAATTCGGAAACGGCCGTGCCCTGCACGCGCCCGTCCCAAAACATGGTATCCATGCCCGCCAGCCCCAGGTTAAAAATGGGCGTGGCGTTGCGCGGCACCAACACTTGCCGCGATCCGGGTAAAAGAATACGCGCCAGGCCAAAGCCTTGCCCGCCGGTGCCAATGGGCAAAGAAAGGCCGTCGCCGGTAGCCAGCCTGGGATGGTGGCAGGTGGCGCAGCTCGTGTCCCCGTTGCCGCTGAGCAGCCGGTCCCAGAAGAGGGCTTCGCCCAACTGCACCTGGGCTTCCGGGGCGGCCGGCAGGCGTTGGGGCAAGGTCGCGCCCGCCTGGGCCAGCCGGTGGGGGAGGTTGGTGGGTTGGTTGGTGGGTTGACGGCCGTTTCCCAGCCAGGCAACCAGCACGCCAAAGAGGGCCAGCAGCAGAATGGCCAGGAGGCTGGCGGGGAATGGGGGTAAGGCAGCCTTGAACGGCGGGCGGCGGGTGAAGGTTAACACCACAAGAACGGCCGTTGCCGTCAGGGCCAGCAGCAGCGGCCAGGGCAAAAGGTTAGGCACGGACGGGGCGCGCCGGGCAGCAGCGTACAGCGCCTCCCGCTGCGCAGTGAGCGCCGCCGCATCTACGGGGTAGGCCAAGGTGACGCGCTGGTTGGCGGGCACGTTGGCAAACTGCTGCGTCCGGCCATCGGGCCAGGCAATGGTCAGTTCGGCAATGGAGGAGGCCGCGCCCAAACCAAAATGCAGCGCCAGTTCATTGCCCGCCCCCAGGCTGGAGCCATTTTGCACCTCGCGCATCTGCACGCGGCCGTCATTGGTTCTTACCGTGACTCGCGTGCCCACAGCGTCGCGGTTGACCGGACCACCGCCCACCAGCGCCAGCGCAAACCACTGGTTGTTGCTTTGGCTGCCAGTCTGGTTGCGCAGCAGGCTGTAGCCATTGTCCTTGTTGCCCACCAGCATGTCGACCCAGCCATCGTTGTCAAAATCGGCCGTGGCCACGCTCATGGTTGGCCCCACGTCGCTGGCGCCACTGCCGGAGCGAATCTGCGTAAAGGTGCCGTCACCGTTGTTGTGATAGAGGGGACTGACGGAAAGGGCAGTATGGTCAGCCATCATCATCACCGCCAGGTACAAATCCTGCCAGCCGTCGTTGTCGTAGTCCAGGGCGGCGGCCCCCCAGGCAATGCCGCCGGGCAAATCAACGCCCGCCGCCGCGGCCACGTCCTGAAAGGTGCCGTCTCCCTGGTTTTGCAGCAGGGTCATCGGCCCGGCATTGGAGAAGTAAAAGTCGAAGTCGCCGTCGTTGTCGTAATCGGCCGTGGCCAGCCCCATGCCCATGACCAGGGTGTTTGCCCCCGCTTCGGCGCTTACCTCGGTGAAGCAGTGACCCGGCATCGCCGCAGCCAGGGCCATCGTTGCGCCACAGCTTGTTGCCCACGGGGAAGAGAAACTCATCGTTGACCAGGTAAATGTCCTGGTCGCCGTCGTTGTCGTAGTCGGTGAAGCTGGCGACAAAGCCCGCGCCGTAGACGTCTGCCCTTGCAGCAGATGGGTGACGTCGGTGAAGGTGCCGTCGCCGTTGTTGTGGTAGAGGCGGTCAGAGTCGCCCTGGCTGGGACGGCCGCAGCGCGGGATAGCAGGCCCAGTTGGCCACGTAGAGGTCGAGCCAGCCGTCGTTGTCGTAATCGCCCCAGGACGCGGTCTGGCCGTTGGCTTCGTCGCCTACGCCCGCCTGGGCGGTGACGTCGACAAAGCCCTGGCCCTGCTGGTTGTGAAAGAGGACGTTGGCCCCCCAGTTGACGACGTAGAGGTCTAGCCAGCCGTCGTTGTCGTAGTCGGCAAAGGACGCCCCGCCGCTGTACCCGTTCGGGCAGGGCGACGGTGTCAGCATAAGGAGGACACGCTAAAGGTGCCGTCGCCGTTGTTGCGGAACAGGGTATTGGGTCCTTCGGTGTCGGTGACGTAGAAAGTCGACCCAGCCGTCCCGGTCGTAGTCGCCCCACGCCTGGCCGATGGCGCGGTCGTTGCCTGGTGCGCGTGTGGACGATGCCGGCCTGGCGGCTGACGTTGGCGAAGAGGGTGGCTGGTGTGGGGGAAACGGCCGTTTCCACCGCACGCAGGTTGTTGTGCATGACTCCGCGTGACAGGCAGTCAAAAAAAGCAAAGGCAAGAGAAAGAAGTTTTCATTCATTTCACGCCATCTCTATTTTGCAGTTTTCCCAGAAACTCAAGGCTGCAGTTGAATGATGTAGGTGACTGCGCGCCGGCATGTCGGCGCAGCGGCATGTAGTCGTCAAACCCGCCGCCGGCATTGACCACCGGCGGGGCGACGTCGCCTGCGCCAAAGAGAAACTGGCCGGTAACGCGCCCGTCCAGCGGCCCGGTTATCCAGGTTCAAGCTGTAATCTCCGGCCAAATCGCGCGATTCCGATTCAAGTTCATGACAACCAGCATCGTTTCTTCTGCCGTGTGACGCAAAAAGGTGTAGAGGCGGCCCGAATTTGCTTCTACCAGCGTCCATTCGCCCACGCGCAGCGCCGTGGTGCGCATTGCGCAGGTGAATGAGCGCGCGGTAATGGTTGAGCAGCGAATCGGGAGTCATCCGTCTTGCAGGGCCACGCTGCGCGTCTCGTAATCTTCGGCCGGGAAGCGCCAGGGCGTGCCGGTGGTAAAGCACACGTTCAGGCCGTCATCGCTGCACCACTGCATGGGGCGGCGAATATCTTCGTCGGGCTTGGTGCCGATCATGCCGATTTCTTCGCCGTAGTAGATGAAGGGGACGCCGGGGGCGGTGAGCAGCAGCGACGCGGCAACTTTGGCGGCATCTTCATCCCATTGAGCTGGGACATGACCCGGTTTTGGTCATGGTTGGTGATAAAAGTGGCGTATTGATTGGCGGGAAACGCGTCGTACAACCTCTTGCTGAGTTTTGGCGAAAATGGTGCCGATGCCCAGCATCGCTGCTGTTGAGAATGTCCAGCGCCAGGTCAAATTGGAAGGCGACGTCTACTTCCTCGCCGGTGTAATCGACCACTTGCTGGAGTATCTTCGCTCCATGCTTCGCCGACGGTAAAGGCGTCTGGGATCGACTGCTTTGTAGAAGGTGTAGAACTCTTCCAGCCAGTCGTGGGTGCTGTTGCTGTTTTCCTGAATTTGCCCGTCTTCAACCAGGTGCTTGATGGCATCCAGACGGAAGCCATCGACGTTCATCTCTTCCAGCCAAAACCGGGCGGCGTCATGGATAACGGTCGTAACCTCGGGGTTGTTCATAGTTCAGGTCGGGCATGCCGCCCCAAAAGAGGCCATAGTAAAAGCCATCGGCGGTGGCGTGCCACACGTTTTGGCCGGTGGGACCGCGCCAACCGGGGTCGGAATCTTCCCATACGTACCAGTCCCGCTGGTCGTGAGTTGGGGTCTGCGAGAAGCCTCGAACCAGGGGTGTTGGGTGGAGGTGTGGTTCATCACCAGATCAACAATGACGCGGATGCCGCGGGCGTGGGCTTCTTCCATCAGCCGCAGAAAATCTTCGTTGGTGCCGTATTCCTGGTCTACCTGGAAGTAATCGACGACGTCGTAGCCGTGGTAGCTGGGCGATACCATGATGGGCATGAGCCAGATGCCGGTGACGCCCAGGTCGTCGGTGGTGGCCGGGTCGCCGTCGTTGAGGTAGTCGAGCTTTTCGATGACGCCGTTGAGGTCGCCGATGCCGTCGCCGTCGCTGTCGTAGAAGCTGCGCACGAAGATTTCGTAGAAGACGGTGTCGTTCCACCAGGGATAGCCGTCGGTACCCTGGGCAAGGGCTTCCGGGGTGGCGGATGGGGGTGGGCGGCGGTTGGGGGTGCTGGTAGGCGGGATGAGGGTTTCAGCAGGTTGGGAAACGGCCGTTTCCGCAGGCACATTTGCCGGTGTCTCCCGGTGCAGGCGAATCGGTTTCCTGGCAGGCAACCAGGAGGAGGAAAAGCAAAAAGAGGGAAAGCAGGCGCTTATTCATAGCCGTTCCTATAGAAAACGGCCGTTTCCTATACCAAAATCCAGGCGGGAAACGGCCGTTGCTCATTCACAATTTACAATTAACCATTCACAATTAACGATTAATTACCCCTTCACCGCACCCGTGCGTCAGGCCACCCACAATCTGATCCTGCAAAGCCAGATAAATGATCATAATCGGCAGCGCGCCAATTAGCGCCCCAGCCGTAAACTGCACCCCACTTCTGAGAAAACTGCCCAGACGTAAAGATTTGCAGCCCCACCATCAGCGTGTATTGCTCGGTACTCTTGAGCAAAATTCGCGCCATGACAAAGTCACCATAGGTGCCAATGAAGGACAGAATGCCAATCACCACCAGAATGGGCCGCATCAGCGGCAACAATCAGCTGTAGAAAATCTGCCAGCGTGAAGCGCCATCCACCATGGCCGACTCATCAATCTCCCGCGGAATCGTGTCCATAGAACCCCTTCATCAGCCAGATATTGATGCCCATAGCGCCACCCATATACACCAAAATCAAACCGGCATGGGTGTTCAGGCCAAACGTGGGAATAATGTCTCCCACCTGCGAAATCATCAAGAAAATGGCCACCATGCGCCAGCAGGCTCGGAAACACCTGAATGAGCAAAATTGCCTTCAACATTGTCTGCCGCCCGGCAAAACGGAACCGCGAAAAGGCATAAGCGGCCATTGTCGTAATAAACAACACCAGAATCGTGGAAATAGAAGCAATTTTGATGGAGTTCCACCACCAGGTCCAGAAGGGGAAAACAAACTGCCCCTCTCGAATCGCCGGGAAAATGTCCCTGCCCAAGATATTTTGCGACCATTCACGAACTGCTGCGTCAGCCGCGGGATACAGAATATAGAAGTTATCCCACCCTGCATTGTCCGGGATCAGCTTGGCCGAGGCCAGCGAGTTAGCCGGATTAAAAGCCGAAGACAAAATCCACAAAACAGGGAAAACCGAGAAAATAATCAGAACCACTGCAATGACCAGGCGCACCGCCACGCCCATCTGCCGCTGCCGCGTTATAGAGGTCATGAACCCACCAGGAGCCGTTACACTAGACATTTTCACTCACCTCCTCCCACATATTTGTAAAGCGGAATTGGAACAGCGTCAGAGCGCCAACGATAAAGAAGATCACTATGGTAATTGCCGAGGCTAAGCCATACTGCACCCCGCGCCCGCCTCCTGAGAAGGCAAGCTGGTACACATAGCTGATCAAGATATCTGTATGCCCAGCACGCGTGGTTGCACCAGCGATGGGCGGACCACCCTGGATAAACAGGTAAATCAGGTTGAAATTGTTGAAATTGAAGACGTAGGAAGCAATTAACAGTGGACCGACAGCTACCAACAGCAAGGGCAGGGTAATTCTTCTAAACCGCTGCCAAATGTTTGCGCCATCAACCTCTGCTGCTTCATATAAATCCGAAGGAATTGCCTGCAAAGCACCGCTGCAAATCAGCATGAAATACGGGTACCCCAGCCACAAATTGACCAGCAAAATAGCTATCTTGGCCCAGTTCGCATCGGTGAACCAGGGAATAGAAACATTCAGGAGGTTTTCTAACGTGCGGTTGATAACCCCAACTTCCGGGTTCATCATCCCGCGCCAGATAATGATGGTAATCAGGCCGGGAATCGTGTAGGGGACCAATAGAAATGAACGAATGGTGCGCTTGAGGGGAAAATTGGCCTCGTTAAACATGATGGCGATAGCCAAACCCAATGCGAAGGTACTCACCACGCTTAAAATGGGAAACACAAAATTCCAAATGAGAATACGTACCAACGGACCGCGTAACGCCGGGCTGGTAAAAAATTCTGTAAAATTCTCCCAACCAATGGTCGCGCGAAATCCCGGCCGCAAGTCTACGCCGCGATCTGATATAAAGGTACCATCCACATTGGTGTAAACCGTACCCGTCTCTTGATCGATAAGCGCATCGGCCGCCTCATCATAAACGTAAAGCGGAACCAGCTCTGCCGCCTCAGAGGGGGAACGCACCTGAACCGTTTGCCCCTCCACACCAAACAAAATATTGGGCAGGTTTTGGTCGGTTGCAGCTAATATGGCATTGAGTCGGTTATACCCCTCAATGGTTTCGGGAATTCCGTTGGCGTCCAACTCACCAACGCCAGCTTCGCCCGGGGAAACCTCGCGAATTTCCTCTCCAGGAATTGCCAGGCGGCCAACCCCTGCTTCATCGATTAGCCAAAGCGCATATTCATTTTCAGGGGAGCGAAAAGCCGTCCAGGTATAAGCTTTCCCCTCTTCGGGTAAGTATAATCTGGTGGAAATTTGCTCTATAGCCTGATCTTTGGTGACCAGGTGCCCATCTCCATAATTGGTAAAAGCCACGTACACGGTGAAAAAGATGGGGTAAATGACAAAAATTACCATTAACGAAAGGCCCAGCACCATCCAGCGCACGGCACTAAACCTTTCCAAGAGTAAAACAACATTCACCATCAAGACAACAATGCTGAGGACAACAGCGAGGGGAATAAAATCCAACGCAATTGTCTGGGCAATAAACCACACGGCCGAGATGTCAATGGTGATCAACACCAAAAATCGCAAAATTGATGAAAATGACCCCGACAAACCGAAGGGGTTTCCATTTTGCCTCTTAGCAGGCTGCACGGTAGCCATCTTTTCCTCCTTGCCGCATAAACAAAGAAGACCGAGGGAATCACCCTCGGCCTTCTTTGCTGTTACCAGAGTTACTCGGTTTCGATGGTCAGCAGGTTGGTTGCTGGGTCATACGTGAAGGTCACGCTGCCATCAGCCGCCAGGCTGAACTGATAGTTGTCACCATCCAGGACGCCATCTACACCATAGTTGATGGTCCAGCCGCCGTCGAGGGCAACCTTGGCTTCGTAATCCCCGGCGGGAATTTCAAAGGTACCGGTGAATAGGCCGTCTTCCCCTTCGGTCAGAGCGGTTGTTTCACAATCCGGCTGCCATTCACCAGGGCATCCCGCTTCGTCTTGCCAGGAACCGGGTACGTTGACCATGCCAGCGAAGGCGCCGCCAATGACGCTTTTAATCTGCAAAGCGGCCGTGGACATCGCCTCATCGGCAGTCAGCTCATTTTGCATAGACAGCACGACACCATCATTCCAGGAACCCCACACGGAGCCCATTTCGGGAATGGCGGGCATTGGTATGGCATCGGCACCAGCCGCGCCCAAAGCTTGCAAGTCAGCATCTTCTGTTGCTTCCAACACGGGGATGAAGGCTGATGGACGGTTAGTTGCCTGATAGAGGCGGGCCATGACTTCATCGGTGGCCACGAACTCGGTCAGGAATGCTTGAGCCAACAGGACGTTCTCGCTGAAGGCATTGACGATGAAGCCCTGCACGCCAGCAAAGGGCAAACCCTCACCGGCTGGACCGGCAGGGAAGTTGGTAATGGCATAAGGAACACCTGATTCACGAATGCGGTCTAAGGCCCAGGGGCCAGCCATGATGAAGGGGGTTTCTGCAGTTTCGAAGAGCACATGGGCAGTATCCCAGTCGGTGCTGTCGCTGATGAAACCATCATTGACGCGATCCTGCAGCCATTGCGTCGCCGCAATCATGCCCTCGCTGCCCACACCCAGGTCATCCGGGTTCCAGTTACCAGCGTCGTCCTGGCCAAAGATGTAGCCGCCAAAGGCGGTATCCAGCGGATAGACGTCATAGGTTGTACCAGAAACGGACATACCGTAGGTAACCAGACCTTCCTCTTGCAGCGCTTGACCAATTGCTACAACCTCATCCCAGGTCGTGGGGGGTTCGGCCACCAGGTCCGTGTTGTAGAAGAAACCCAGGTTCTCGGTGGAGAAGGGCATGCCGTAGAGTTGGCCATCGAAGGTGAAGGCTTCCAGGGACTTGGGCACGAAGAGGTCGGCTTTGGCACCCAAATCAACAGGCGCTAACAGACCACTGGCCACCATGGCACCAGCCTGGTCGTGGGGCACCAGGGTAATATCGGGGCCTTCGCCAGCCGGGGCGGCAATGGTGAACTGCTCGTTGATGCCAGAAACTTCTTCGACTACCAGGGTTACGCCGTATTGGGCCTGGAAGTCAGCCGCCAGCTCGCTGAGAATGGCAGAGCGGGTGTCGTCTGCCCAGATGACCAGGCTGACGCCAGTATCTTCTGCAGCTTCCTCGGCCGGCTCTTCCATGGGTTCCTCAGTTGGCTCTTCCATGGGTTCTTCAGTTGGCTCAGCCATAGGTTCTTCAGTCGGCTCTTCCATGGGCTCTTCAGCGGTCTCTTCAGCAGGTGCAGCTTCTTGGTTGGCAGCAGGTTCTTCGGTGGTGGTATTGTTGCCGCCGCCACAAGCGACTAATAGCATTGCGCCCATCAACAACAAGACGAGCAGCATGTACAATTTATTATTTTTCATTACTTACGTTTCTCCTCACTTATTTACTCGTGAAATTGTGAATTTTTTGTATCAAAATTAAGGTTGATTATTTTATTACGGAAGGGCATCACCTCCTCAATATTGTGATAAGAACAATTTTAGCAAAAACAGTTTTGAAATAGTAGCTTACTCGAAAAGGGTTAGCCTGTTATCTGGGCGAGGTCAGCACGCATGTATTCGTTTAGACGGGCAAGGCCATCCACCAGGCTCTCGTGCTGGATTTCGTTTATGCAATTAAGGCGGCTTTCGTTGTAGGCCTGATGGGCCAGGGCAACTTGATGGTAAACGGCCGTTCCCTCATCTGTGAGATACAGGCGCAAGGTGCGCCCGTCAGTCTCGTGGGGCTGCCGGGCAACGAAGCCAGAAGCCTCCAAACCTTTAATAATGCGTGTCACGTTACTCTTGTCACACACCATGCGTTCACTCAGTTGGCTAAATGATATTCCGGGGGTCTCGCCAATGTGGTAAAGGGCATAATAGCGAGAAACAGTCAGGTCAAACTTACGAAAAAAACGCCGGTCACCATCATCAAGTAATATGAATGTTTCTTTAATCAGATTGTAGAGCAACTCTTTGTCACACATAGTTTGTAATACTTGATGTATGGTTTAGTTGATGCCTCAACTATTGACCCGTCAACTATATCACGCAGAGAATACCGTGTCAATAATTTTGCCCAAACAAAACCGGGTCACATCGGACACACTGCACAACAGAAAACACGGACGCCAAGATCGGTCTGGCGTCTGTGTTGAGAAGTAAAATTCCTGTTTGCGTTAGTCGCGCAGGATGGCCCCGATTTGTCTTTGCAACTGTTGAATAATGCGCTGCCTATTTTTACGAACCTCTTTATCTGACAATGTTTTATTGGGGGCTTGAAAAACCAGGTGGTAGGCCAAGCTTTTCTTTCCAGGGGGAACCTGTTGCCCTGTATACACGTCAAACAGCTCCACATCTTTTAACAGGAAACCACCTGCCTGCCTGATGGCGTTTTCCACCTCAGCCGCTGGTAATATTTTGTCCACTACCAGGGCCAAATCTTCATGCACAGCCGGATAACTGGAGATCGGTTCCAGGTGGTGCCAGGGCGGAATTTGGCCCATCAAAGCATCCAAATCCAGCTCGGCGGCCAGCACAGGCTGCTCGGTGCGCATGTCAAACCCTTCGACCACCAATGGATGAAGTTCGCCCATCAGACCCAATTGTTGGTCGCCTAGCAGCAGGCGCGCAGTGCGCCCTGGCCGGAAAGTGGGATGGGAGCCTGCTTCCACAACCAGGCCAGCGATGTGCAAATCGCCCAACAACGCTTCAATGATGCCTTTCAGATCAAAGAAATCCATGTGCTCCGGCTGCCCGTTGTTTTGCCAATGGACCTGCTGCCGCGGCCCGGTTAAGACCAGTGACAATCGGGTTAATTCGTCAGGCAGAACGCCCTCTTCCGAAGCCAGGTAAATCTGGCCAATCTCGAACAGGGCAATGTATTCTTGAAAGCGGCTGTTGGCTGCGGCCGTTTCCAATGCCGACGCCAGCAAGCTGTGGCGCATCGCCACCCGGTCTACGGTGATGGGATTGGCCAGCGTCACGTAGGGGCGGTCATCAGGCGCGATACCTGTTTCGGCGGCAGCAGTTTGTTTTCCCGCTCCGGCGTGGTCAGACGGTAGGTGATAATTTCCTGCATGCCCAACTGCACCAGAATATCCTTGATGCGTTCTTCCTTTTCCAGCTTTTCGTTGCTGCGCTGCGGCGGCAGGGTATCGCTCATTTCGGTTGACGGCAGCCGATCGTAGCCGTACATGCGGCACACTTCTTCCACCAAATCATGGGTGAACTCGATGTCCAGGCGGTGATCGGGCGCGGTAACCAACAGATGATCGCCCTTGTTTTCCACGCCAAATTCCAGCGATTCCAGCATTTGCTGAATTTCAGCCAGGCTGGGGTTGATGCCACCAATACGCTGCACCTCAGCTTCGGTTAACTGCAGAACGGCCGTTTCCGGCGGATTGGGGTAATAATCAATGATGCCCTTCCGCTACCGTACCGCCCGCCAATTGGCGCAGCAGTTCAGCGGCTCGCTTTCGCGCCCAAAATCGCCTGGCTGGGATGCACGCCGCGGCTGAAACGGAACCCGGCTTCGCTGTTCAGTTTGAGCAGGGTGGTGCTGCGGCGGATGTTGATGAAGTTCCAGGAAGCCGCTTCCAGCAGCACGTTGGTGGTGTTGTCGCTGATTTCGCTTTCTTCGCCGCCCATGATGCCGCCCAGACTGAGCGGTCCGGCCGGATCGGTGACGAGAATGGTGGTCGGCGGCAGTTCGCGGGTCACGCCATCCAGCGTGGTGACTTTTTCACCCTCATGGGGCAGACGGGTGATGATGTGGATAGGGCCGTCGGGGCCGTTGTATTGGTCGGCGCGGCGGCGCAGGAAGTCGTAGTCGAAGGTGTGGTTGGGTTCGCCCATTTCCAGCATGACGTAGTTGGAAATGTCCACAACAACGTTGATGGGACGCTGCCCGGCCAATTTGAGGCGGTGCTGCATCCACTGCGGACTGGGTTTTTGCTCGACGCCTTTGATGACGATGGCCACGAAAGCGTGGGTTGAGTTCCGGATTTTCGGTGGAAATGACGACTTTTCCGGCCACAGATGGCCCTTCTTGCACCAGATCATAGCTGGGATAGCGCACTTTTTGCCCGGTGAGGGCGGCAACTTCGCGGGCTACGCCGACGATGGAAGCGCAGCGGGCAATGTTGGGGATGATGTCGATGCTGAGCACCGCGTCGCCCAGAACGTCTTGCATGGGCGTGCCGGGCTGGTATTCACCTTCGAGGATCATGATGCCTTCGTGGTCGTCACTGAGACCCAACTCTTTTTCGGAACATAACATGCAGCGATTGTGGATACCGCGTAACGGCCGTCCCTTCAGTTTCGCCTTCACCTGCCCTTCTTTATGGCCATCATACAGTTCAGCCCCTTCCATGGCGAAGGGGGAGTAAAGCTTGAGGTGGCTGATGTCGCCCTGTCCGACGTACTGAAACAGGTTCGGCGCACCGGTAACCGTCACTTCGTTTTCGTCGCCGCCGTAATCGACCGTCGCCAGCACCAGCCGGTCGGCGTTGGGATGCTGTTCTACTTTGCGAATGTGGCCGATGACGATTTTCTCACGATCCCAGACGAGCCGATTTTTATCTTTGCCGCCGGGAATGCCGATGTAGTCGATGCTTTCAACTTCTAAACCGGCAATCGTGAGCATTTCTGCCAGTTCTTCGACGGGCATAGTGATTTCTACGTAATCTTTGAGCCATGAAATTGGTACAAGCATAATAAAGATTTTTCCTTACATTCTGACATTTTCTTAAACTTGAGGGTAATTATGAAAACACCTTACCACTTTCACTTGCAACAATTTGCCTACGAAATACGCTTAACGAACTTGTAAAGTCAATAATTCAACACGGTTGTTTTCCGCTGCTGTTCCATCGGCGAGGGTTGCAGGTAATCTCTGTCCTGTTTCCAAATCATACATACCGATTGCTACCAAATATTGACCTGGTGGTATTTCCTCGGGCAGCATGATTCTGCGTGTATCTTTAATTTCCTCACCGGTTTCCCAGATTGATGTCGGATACCGCCCATTCTGTGGGGGCCCGTCGGCTTGAGCTACAAGCTCACCATTTTCATCTAACAAATGAACAAAGATATTGTAATTCTGCCCGCCGGTATTCAGCGCTTCCCAGTATAGAGCTATCTCAATTGGCTGGGCCGTTCCAATTGTTTGCAACGCATCAAATCCATAAAGCACTGCCTGCTGCCCAAAAATAGCCCGGGTTGGTTGCGAAGGTTGGTAACTTGCCGGAATTGAAGGCGCAATTTTTAGCTGCAAGACGGTCAGCATCGATCCCACTGGCAAATCATTAACCACAACCGGTAAGGGCTGCCCAGGTTCACCCCAAGGATGCAATGTCAACAGTAATGTAGCTTGACCTGGCACAGCCTCAATATTTGTAGGCGAAAGCGTATAAGCATCTCTGAACGGTTTTCCCGGCTGCCATACGGCCGTTGCGTAACGGCCGTCATAAGGAATCTCATCAGCCCGGGCTACAAGCTGACCCGAAGCATCCAACAAACTTAATGCAAAGCGATAATTCTGGTCTATGGTTTCCGTTGCCTGCCAGTACAAATCAACAGCCAGGGATTCACCTGGTTTGATAATCGGCGTCACCAGCTCATAGCCTAACAATTCAATAGAGCTGCCAAATTCAACCCGCACCGGATTCGGTATCGCACCGGGATCGGCCAATGTTTTTGGGTGGGCATAAGCTGGTTGAATTGAAATGGCCGGCATTAAAGCTGCCCATATCCCCAGGATGGCGACAAGCATCTTAGGCAGCCAGCGGTGCTTTTGCCATAAAGTTACTAATCCTAACATTTGCAAAACCGTTAGGCTGGTAATAGCTGGAAACAGTAATCTACCTTGATTAGTTGCCTCTAATAACTGCATCCAACGCAGCAAAGATAAAAAAACGACCCCACTCCAAATAATCAGCAAAAAAACAGCCGGTGTTTTGAGTCTGTTTTTTTGTCGGAAGCCGTACTTAACTAACCAAATGAACAAGCCAAGACCAGAAACGACCGTTAAAATTGTAACAAACCAATAAAATATGTTGGGAGCATATACACCATGTCCAAAAAGCCCCCAATAAGATTTCCGCAAGAAGGCAGCGTATTGAATAATTTCGACCCAGCTTAGGGTTTTTTCTCGAATTAAAGGCGCAACTGTTTTCAACATCTCATCCCAAGCCAGCAGGTCACCATAATTCATAAAGTTGCGCCAAAACCACCAACTACACACCATGAATGCCGTAACGGCCGTTACCGTCCCCCCCACCAAAAAAGGCCGCCAGGAACGGCGCTGCCAGGTCATAATGCTTAATCCAACAAATATGACGCCGCCAAAAGCCAACCCGCTCAACTTCGCCAATGTCAGTAAACCATACAACAGGCCTAAAACGGCATAATGCCAAATTCCCTGCTTGGGTGATAAAATCAGCCAAACCAGATACCAGATTGCCAATCCACCCAAAGCCGCCGTCATAATATCGTTGGTGACAGCCGCGGAGATAAACAAAAATTGCGGATTAAAGGCCAGTAATGCAGCCGCCAAGAAGGCCATCTTAGGCGCAACAAGTCGGGCTAAGCCATACGTGCTCAATATAGCCGTGCAACCAATCAAAGTAGAAACAAAACGAGCAACATGAACCGCCAGTGTCGCATTATTGTATGGGAACTTCTCCGCATCGGTGTGAAAAAACACATTGATGCTTGCCCCATCTAAATAGCTGGTATTAAACCTCGCCACTTCTTGCAGATCGGTCATATCAATATTGGTGACTACAATCGCTGTCAGCGCATAATATAAGGGTGGCTGCCAAATCTCATGGCCGGCTACCCCCAAGTCTGAATTCAAGTTTGGGAGGCGGCGCTCTGTTACCAGCCAATGCACAAATCGAAAGTGATCATATTCGTCAGGGGCCTCAAACAACGGCAGGGACACATTATAAAACGTCGCCACAATAACGAACCAAAGCAATAAAAGAAGTAAAGCCGAGCGCCGTTTCAAACCATTCCCCATACCCATCATTACGTCTGTAAATGTTTAGAATGCGTGTCGGTTGACATTCGACTAGAATTGCTCCAGGAACCGCAGGTCGTTGCCCCAGAAATAGCGAATGTCGTCGATGCGGTATTTGAGCATAGCAATGCGTTCTGGCCCCATGCCAAAAGCAAAGCCGGAGTAAATATCCGGATCATAACCTCCATTGCGTAGAACGATGGGATGGACCATCCCGCAGCCCAAAATTTCTACCCAGCCGGTATACTTGCACACATTGCAGCCTTCACCGTTGCAAAGAATGCACTCCACATCCATCTCGGCGCTGGGTTCGGTGAAAGGGAAGTAGTTGGCACGGAAGCGCACCTGCCGGTTCTCGCCAAACATGCGCCGGGCGAAGTCGGTTAAGGTTCCCTTCAGGTCGGTCATGGTAATATTTTTACCGACAGCCAGCCCCTCGACCTGGTGGAATTGTAGTTCAGCGCGGGCTGTCACCTGCTCGTAGCGGTAGCACATGCCGGGCAGGATAACGCGAATGGGCTCAGGGAAGTATTCGCGCATGGCGTGAATCTGCCCAGGGCTGGTGTGGGTGCGCAAGATGACGCCGGGCGTGGTGGTGTGAAAGGTGTCCCACATATCGCGCGCCGGGTGGTCTTGGGGAATGTTGAGCAGTTCGAAGTTGTACTCGTCCGTTTCCACGTCCCGGCTGCGGTAAACCTGGAAGCCCATGTCACCCCAAATACGGTAGATTTCGCGCAGGGTTTGGGTGGCGGGATGCAGGCGGCCTCGCCACTGTTTGCGCCCTGGCAGGGTCACGTCAATGGCCGAGGACGCTATTTGATTTTCCAGTTCGGCGGCCTTGATGGTGGCTAATCGTTTCTTGGTAGGCGGCTTCCAGCTCACTCTTTGACGGCATTGATGCGCTTGCCAAATAACGGCCGTTCCTCTGCGCTCAACTGCCCTACCTGCCGGGTCATGAGATACACTGAACCTTTGCGCCCCAGCGTGGCCTTGTACCAATCCGCCAATTCGGCCATGGTCTCAGCCTGATCGAGTTGAGTCATAGACTCAGCGTGTAGTTGGTCTAATTGTGCAAGCATGTCTCCACTTCCTGATGATGGTTTGTGGCACTTTTCGGGTATCTGCCAACAAGCCCGTAGCATATCATACCCCTGAAGCAGTGCCAAAATAAAAAAGGACGCGGGTTTTCGCCGCGTCCTGCCAGATTCGTTCCTTTGCTTCAGTTCTTACTCAGCGCACAGAACAAACCTCCCTCGCAAACACGGCGCGGGTCTTGTGCATAAAAAAGAATCCAAAGCGGAAAACTTGTTTCGTTTTCATAAGTAGGCGCATCTTAACACTAGCCGGAGGGGTTGTCAAGGAGGCGCTGGACAGCGCGAATAGCTTCGTAGCCAAACTGCAGCTCCTTGCGCGAGAGGTCGGCTAAGGGAAGCCAGCGCCCTTCAACGGCCGATTCGTCCACCTCGCCCAAAGAAACGGCCGTGATGAGTGGGCGGCTGAGTGCATAATAGAAAGCCGTAAGGCGCCATGCCTCCCCATTCCCCGCGAGTTGGTAGCGCTCTTCTACAAACAATAAGCTGCCCACCTGCGGCGTCATGCCCGTTGCGCGGCGAAAATGATACTGCACAGTGCGCTTAGGCGTTTCATGGGGCTGCAGCACACCGCCGGGCAGCGCCCAATAAGGTTCGCCAGGCACACGAGCTAAAAAAACCTGGTGATACTCATCAATTAAAATGCCATAGGCAGCGGGGCGAAAGGTAGCTTTTTCCACGGACACAAGCCGTCCGTGAGCGTCAAAGCAGGGGATCATTCGAGGGCAGGCACGGCAAACATCTCTTCGCGAAGGCTTTCCACTTGTTCAGCAAGCGTGCCTAACACGCCATTGATAAATCGGGGGGCGCTGTCTGCACCATAAATTTTGGCCAGTTCAACAGCTTCATTAATCGCCACTTTGACCGGCGTTTCTTCTGAAACCAGGAATTCATAAATGGCAATCCGCAAGATATTGCGATCAATGACAGCCATCTGGTCCAACGGCCACTCCGGGGCAAAACGAGCAATAAGCGCGTCCATTGTCGACTGGTACTCAATGACGCCCTGAATCAGACTAGAAGCAAATTCCACGCCAGAGCTGGCCATTGGCGCCTCCAACAGGCGATGCTGAAACGCTTCGCCAGGGGAGTGGCCAACGATGTCATACTCATACAAAGCTTCTAACGTTACGCGCCGGGCACGTCTTCTCGTTTTCATAGCCGTTAAACCTGGTCTGTTAGCATTCGGTCAATCACTCTTGAGCGTACACGACATTTTCTACGTGTACATTCACAGCGCTCACGGGAATGCCTACCATGGTGTCAATGGCCTCGACAACGGCGGCTTGCAAGGCTCTGCTTGTTTCCATGATGTTTACGTTCGGCTCCATTATAACGTATATATCAAATTTCACCTGTTCGTCGACCAGATTGAGCAAAATACCGTCGTGTTGGATGCTGCGCCGGAACAAGCGGGCCACATCTGGCGGCACGGGAGCCATCTGGCGCACACCTTCCATGCGCGTGGTAGCAAAGTGGGCGATGGTAGTCAGGACTTCCGGCGCAACTTCAATGCGGCCCAGGCTGGTGGTTTTCTGCTGTTCTTCGCTCATGTTTTGTGTCCTGTTTCTTGGCTTTAACTGCCAACTATTTTACGAAATGCCAATGCCCCCATCTACGCGAATCACCTCGCCTGTAATGAAGGCGGCTTTGTCTGATGCTAGAAATGTAACCAGATGTGCCACTTCTGGCAACTCGCCCAATCGGCCCAGGGGAGTGTGCTCAATGGCTTTTTGGACCATTTCCTCGGTGAGTACGGCCGTTAACGCCGTGGGAAAGAACCCGGGCGCTACCGCATTTACTGTTATTTGCCGTCCACCCACTTCCTTGGCCAGGGATTTTGTGAAGCCAATGATACCCGCCTTGGATGCGGCATAGTTGGCCTGACCGGCCTGGCCAACCAGCCCTACCACAGAGCTGATGTTAATGATGCGCCCGCCTTGTTTACGGCGCATCATGGGCCGCACGGCCGCTTTGCAGCAGTTAAAAACGCTTTTCAGGTTAGTGGCCATGACCGTGTCCCAATCATCCTCTTTCATCATGGGCAGCAGCATGTCGCGGGTGGTGCCCGCGTTATTAACCAGAATGTCGATTTGGCCATAGGTTTTCACTGTTGTATCTATCAACGCTTTGGCTGCCGCAAAATCACTGACGTCTGCCTGTACGGCCGTTGCCTCACCACCGTGCGCGCGAATAGTTTGTACCACCTCTTCTGCCGCTGTCGCGCTGGCATGATAGTTCACCACAACTTTGGCGCCGTTAGCCGCTAAATCTTCGGCAATTGCCCGGCCAATTCCTCGTGACGCCCCGGTTACCACCGCCACCTTCTCTGCTAACAACAATGCCCTGCCTCCTGCACCACCTCAACAAAAACAGCACATTTCGCCGGAAAACGGCCGTTTCTGCCAATTCCGAATCCATGTGCTGTACCCCTACGGGGAAAACTCAAAAATCTCACTTTTAAAGCCTGCAGAAGGGGTTTGCCCTTCACTCAAGAACAAAAAAGGCCGTCAAAACCCGGCCTTTCAGCCGCCAAAGCGGCCACAAACATGTGATTACTCAGCCAGAGGTGGCAAAATCTGACGCCCCCGGTAAGTTCCACACTCCAAGCACATGCGATGCGCCCGCTTCATCTCCCCGCAATTTGGACAAGGAACCAGGTGATACGGCCGTAAAGCATCATGCGTGCGCCGTTTATCGCGGCGAGACTTTGAAATTCTACGTTTTGGAACAGCACCCATCTTAAAAACCTCTTCTAAACAATTTCAGGAAAACACCTATTACTTTCACACAAAACAAAACGGCGCAAAGGCCGCGACCAACAATTATAGCCGCCCACCCCTGTCTGTCAAATCATTCTGCAGCAGGCGATTCAACCAACGGTATGTCCCCCTGCACCTTACGTAAACCATTGCGTACGACAGCAAGAGAGCGCAGTAATTCCTCTTCCAGCGCTGACAGCTCTGTAACCACGTAGGCGTCAGCGTCCTGCCGCAGCGCTTCCGCATCGCGGCGCGCCCTCTCCAGGATATTGTCTGCCCGCTGCTGCGCTGAGGACATTATCGCATCCCGCTTCACCAGTTCGCCAGCTTCCTGCTTGGCCAACTCCCGAATGCGCGCCGCCTCTTCCTTTGCCTGGGCCAAAATACGATCTTTTTCAGCCTCAATGCGGTTAGCCCGCTTAACCTCTTCCGGCACAGCAACCCGCATCTGGTCCACAATATTATAAATGCGATCCTCATTCACAAACAGGTAAGCACTAAATGGCAATCTCGAACTGTCGTTTAGCACCTGCTCCAAGCGATCAACCAGATGTTGGATATCCATGGTCTTTACCTTTAAATGCTAATTGTGAGGATGATGCGTATTCGTCAACGCACCAATCCAAAGCCGGGCATATGCCCGTTATTATAATGTCATCCTGATCAGTCACGCAACGGCACGGGCCGGTTTAACTCATCAGAATCATATCCATTGAACCGTTCGTACAATGCTTTTGCGACATTTGGCGGCACCATACTGCTCACATCCCCGCCCAGTGAGGCGATTTCCCGCACTGTTGACCCACTGAGAAACGTATGGGTCTCATCCGTGATGAAGTTAATCGTTTCAATATCCGGGTTTAACCGCTTGTTTGCCAGGGCAATCCGGAATTCAAACTCAAAGTCTGAAAAGACGCGCAGCCCACGCACAATGACTTTTGCCCCAATGTCGCGGGCAAAGTTAACAGTCATGTCGCTGTATTTAACCACAGTGATGTTGGCGGTGCCGTTTAGCGCTTCCTGAATCATTTGAATGCGCTCTTCTACCGGGAAAATGATCGACTTGGTGGGGCGGCTGTGATCGTAAACCCCAACCACCAGCTCATCAAAAATTGCGGCCGCACGCCGCATCAAATTTAAGTGGCCATAATGGACTGGGTCAAAGGTGCCTGGGTATAACGCTTTTCGTTTCTGCAAAATTACTCTCCTTATAGAAGGGTAATGGCATTTCTGTTATCTTGCCATTAAATTCAAGTTTAGCTCACATCTCCTGCCTGTTCCCAAAATTGGGCTACGCGTTCTTGCAGCAGTTGATGCTCTGGCTGCTCCAGACTGGGGTCGGCCGTGAACAATTTAACAGCCTCGCTCCGGGCGGTTTCTACCATCTCCATATCAAGCAGGGAAGCAAGCTGTAATTCAGGCAGGCCACTTTGCCGCTTACCAAAGAACTCGCCCGGACCGCGAATTTCCAAATCTTTTTCAGCCAGGGCAAAGCCATCATTGGTTTGTTCCAGCGCTTTCAAACGCTCCTCCGCGTCGGCAGAGGTCGTGTCGGCAATGAGAATGCAGTAGGATTGTTGTTCGCCGCGCCCCACACGGCCACGGAACTGGTGAAGCTGGGCCAATCCAAAGCGGTTGGCGCCCTCGATGAGGATTACGGTGGCGTTAGGCACGTCGACTCCCACTTCTATGACGGATGTGGCAACTAAAATCTGCGTTTCGCCGCTGTTAAAAGCGCGCATAGCTGCTTCTTTTTCGTCACCCCGCAAACGGCCGTGTATCAAGCCCACTTGTAAATCAGGGAATACGCGGGTTTGCAAGCGCTCGTATTCCTCCACGGCCGCTTTCTCATCAATCTTGTCCGACTCTTCTACCAGCGGATAAATGACGTACGCTTGTTGGCCTTCGGCTACCTGGCGGCGCAAGAACGCATAAGCCCGCTCCCGTTCCGAGGGGCGCAGCCAGCGGGTTTTTATTTCCTGCCGGCCCGGAGGCATCTCATCCAAAATTGATAGATCCAGGTCTCCATAAATCGACAAAGCCAGGGTGCGCGGAATGGGTGTGGCCGACATGACTAACAAATGAGGATTGGGTTGACCAACGGCCGTTTCCAACCCTTTGCTGCGCAGTGCCCCCCGCTGCTCCACACCAAAACGGTGCTGCTCATCAATCACCGCCAGCGCCAGGTTTTGAAAGGTAACGTATTCCTGGATCAAGGCGTGAGTGCCGATGGCAATCTGGATGCGCCCATCAGCCAGCTTAGCCAAAACGTCTTCTTTCTCCGCTGCCGCTGTGCTGCCGGTCAGCAGCGCCATGGTCACGCCCAGCGGCGACAACTGCATACTTAGACTACGAAAATGCTGTTCAGCCAAAATTTCGGTGGGGGCCATCAGCGCCGCCTGGGTGCCAGCCTGCACAGCCGTGAGCATTGCCGCCGCAGCCACCAGCGTTTTCCCTGCGCCCACATCGCCCTGCAAAAGGCGGTTCATGGGCGTAGAGCGGGCCATATCGGCCTGGATTTCGCCAATGACCCGCTGTTGCGCAGCGGTCAGGGCAAAGGGCAAGGAATCGTAAAAGGGTTGCAAGGCCTCGGCGGGAATTTGCAAAGGGATGCCAGGATAAGCCTGCCAGCTTTGCCGCTTGCCCTGCATGCCTAACTGCAGCAGAAATAGTTCGTCAAAAATAAGGCGGCGGCGGGCGTGGTGCAGGGTGGCCTGGCTGTCGGGGAAGTGGATTTGGGCAATTGCCTGGGGCAAGCTGTACAGGTTTTGGCTCTGGCGTACGCTGCGGGGCAGGGGATCCGGAATGCGCGGCGCCCAATCGGAAACGGCCGTACGCAGCAAATCGCGCAGCTTATTCCCGCTCAGCCCCTGAGTCAGGGGGTAAACGGGCACGATTCGCCGCGTGCGCAGCGGATCCCACTCTAGCGCCTCCCACTCCGGCGCAGACATCACCGGGCGGCCCAGGTACTGGTCAATTTTCCCACTGAGCACAATTTGCGTGCCCGCTTTTAGCTTCTCGCTTAGCCAGGGCTGATTGAACCAGGTGGCTTGAATGCTGCCCGTGCCGTCACTGATTACCGACTGCACCATGACCTGGTTGCCTCGGGTGCGGCGGGCGCGTGTCTCCCAAATGGTGCCAATAACAGTTACCTGGTCCCCATAGCGCAGTTGATTGATCGGCTTCATCAACGTGTAATCATCGTAACGGCGCGGGAATAGATAGAGAAGATCCCAAATGGTTTCGACGCCCAGCTTCCTAAGTTGGTCGCTAATGCTGGGGCCTATTCCCTTGAGGGCGATCACAGATTGAGCCAGGCCAACGGGATCGGGTTCTGCAGCAGGCTCCTCGGGTCGGGCGGGCGGTATAACTTCTGGCTCCTCTTCTGCCGCTACCTGATCTTCGCTCTCAGCTTGATCCAGCTCTTCCGGGGTAGCGCCTTCATCTTGTGCAGATGCTTCGTCTACTGCTGCGGCCGGTTCTGGGGGTCGCTGGCGCCGGGGTTTAGGTGCAGGTGCTGCTGCAGCCGGGGCGAGGTCAGCCACGCGCTGCTGTCTCTTTTGCAGCCCTTGCAGCAGGGTTTGCACCGCTTTTTGCCGCGCTTCGACGCCCGATAAACGGCCGTATTCCATGAGTAATTCGGCCGTCTGCTCCACAAAAGCACGATCCGCCTCGTCCACGACAACTTCCCGAGCCTGTTCCACCCAGTAAGCGGCAAATTGGCGGATTCCGCCGACCACTGCTTTATTCTTGTATCCCTGTTTGGATTCCAGGTTTAATACGCGTTCCAATCGTTTAAATGCTCGTTGCATGGTTCAGTCCATAAATGAGGGTCTAAGTTGGCGTCGTCTAATTCCCCGTTTTGTCACGTTGCTGTAATGCAAGCAAAGCCCAAAGCTCCTAGACCCAAATGCGTGCCAACTGCTGGCGTAATTTCCAACAGCAGCGGTTCTTGTCCCTGCGGAAACAGGTCAGTTGCCAATCTTTGCAGCTCCCTGGCTCCATCCAGGGCGTGGGCGTGAATGACAGCCAGGTACAAAAAAGGCTGTAATGAACCCACCAGTTCTAAAACGTGTTGGCGCGCTCGTTTTGCCGTGCGCACCTTAGCCTGAACGGTGATTTTACCCTGATGGATCATCATCACCGGCTTAAGCTGCAAGAGGGAGCCTATTCCATATTCAGTCCAGTTCACGCGCCCGCTGCGGCGCAGGGATTCCAA
The DNA here is from genome assembly GCA_963695505.1 of uncultured Chloroflexia bacterium. Lineage (GTDB taxonomy): Bacteria > Chloroflexota > Anaerolineae > Promineifilales > Promineifilaceae > JACSRF01. The sequence goes on from CAVOGX010000007.1 coordinate 154,257, forward strand.
TTTTTCGATCACGCCAAAGACATAGGTCTGGGCAGTGTACTGCTGCAGCCGGGCAACTATTTCTGCCATGGTACACTCTGCGGCGGCGGCTTCAGCAGCAGCAATCAGGAGCAGGCCACTGCCTGCGGTAATTTGTTGGGAGTCGAACAGGGTTACCGGTGCGCTTTGGGCAGCTTCGGCGCCCAATCGGGCCGCATTTAGCACATTGCTCAGGCTGGCAGCTACGTGTATCGAAAGGATTTGGGTGGCTCCTGCAGCGGTTAACTGCTCGTAAACGGCCGTAAATGCTCCTGGCGCCGGTGCGGCTGTTGTGGGGTACACCGGATAATTGTACAAATTCTCATAGAATTGGCGGCGCGAGATCTCCACGCCTTCCTGGTAACTTTCATCTCCAATATTAATGTACACTGGCACGACCGTAATCCCATAGGCTTCAATGGCGGCTGGCGGCAAATCACAGGTACTGTCCGTAACAATGCGAATAGTCATAGTCAAGGAGCCGTTACTCAGCACCCAAAATGTAGTAATAGTATGGTTGGCCACCCGGTAAAACTTCTATTTCCACGTCCGGGTAGAGGTTTTCGATATCGGCAGCTACCTTTTCAGCCTGCTCCTGCGTCGTGTCTTCGCCGTAGTAGAGAGAAACGATTTCGCGGTCTTCCATTTCCATGCCGTCCAACACAGCCGACAGCACGCCGGAAATTTCTGGCCCAGACGCATAGAGACGGCCGTTTACCATGCCAATAATCTCTCCCTCTTTCACGTCTACGCCATCCAGGTTTACCGACCGCGTAGCCGTGGTAATTTCCCCGGTGGCCACCTGCTGCGAAGCCAGGCGCATGCCTTCGGCCACCTCGGTCAATTCTCCGTCCGGATGCAAGGCCAGCATGGCGCTGATGCCCTGGGGTGCCGTGCGTGTGGGCACTACAACCACGTGTTTGGAGCTTAAATCCCGCGCTGCTTCAGCAGCCAAAATGATGTTTTTGTTGTTGGGCAAAATGATAATATGGTCAGTAGGCACTTCTTGAATGGCCTGGAAAATTTCTTCGGTGCTGGGGTTGTTGGTTTGCCCGCCGTGCACGATGAAGGCCGCCCCCAGACTGCGGAACACATCAGCCAGGCCATCGCCAGCGGCGACAGCGACCACGGCAACCTGCCCCGGCTCCACGTTGATTTGCGGTAAGGGTGGTTCAGGAACGGCCGTTCGTCCCGGCCCTGCCTGAATAATTTCTTCCATCTGCATCTGCATATTCTCTACCACCACGTCCGTGATCTTACCCAGGCTGGCGCCATAGGTGAGGGGTACACCGGGGTCTTTCACGTGAATATGCACTTTAATCGTCGTCTCATCGCCTACCACTACGGTAGAATCTCCCATGGCGTCAATCTTGTTGCGCACCTCTAACACATTCAGGCCGTTACCTAACAAAATGAACTGAACGTCATATGGATTTTCAATTTGACCACCTTCTGGCGCGGCCAGGGCTTGGGCCGAAATCATTACATCGTTCACCTGAGCAGCCTGTTCAGTAAGGTCCATTTTGCCATCCACGTAGCGCAACATTCCTTCAAAAATGAATACCAATCCCTGCCCGCCAGAATCCACCACGCCAGCCTGCTTCAAAATTGGTAGCAGCTCTGGCGTCCGCTCCAGCGCCTGCTGGCTACGCTCCAGCACTCGCTCCATCACAAAGCGCAAATCCTGGCTTTTCTTAGCGGCATCAGCCGCCTCTTCCGCACTTTCGCGAATGACGGTCAAAATCGTTCCTTCCACGGGGCGCATCACGCCATTATAAGCTGTGTTGGCTGCTTCCTGGATTGCTTGGGCCAGGTCCGCAGCATTAAAGGTTTCTTTATCACGCAGTTTGCGAGCCAATCCCCGCAAAATCTGGCTGAGGATAACGCCAGAATTGCCGCGCGCACCCATGAGCGCTCCATGCGCCAACTCTTTGGACACTTTGCCTACGCTGATTTCGCTGCTATCTTGAATACGTTTATACGCAGAGCGCATGGTCAGCAGCATATTGGTGCCGGTGTCACCATCGGGCACTGGAAAAACATTGAGCTCATTCACGATCTGGCTGTGAAGTTCTAACCAGAGCATTCCAGCGTGGGCGAGCTTGCGAAATTGCTGGCCATTACACTGCAGCCATTTCTGGGGGGGCATCTTGTTGTCGGTCACGCGATCATTTCTCCAGATCAGGTTTGTTTTTTGCTTTGGCGCAGCCCCTGGACGTAAATATTGACGGCCTTCACGGGCAGTCCAAGGGATTTTTCCACATGGAATTTCACGGTGTTTTGGATGCTTTCAGCGACCGCGCGAATGCGCACACCATATTCCACAATGACATACACATCAATGGTTATTTCCCCGTTCTCCAGCGAAATTTCAATGCCGCGTTTGCTATCCCGCGACAGCAGGTTGGCAATGCCATTAACTAAATTTTTGCTAGACATGCCAACCACACCGTAGCATTGGTTGATAGCACGGCTAGCAATTGTGGTAATGGCTGCTTCGGAAATATCAATGGTTCCCAGTGAATCGTCTTGTGTGGGCATGTTCACTCCTAAGGGTCAGGGCGTTTGCTTCCAGGGTGGAAAAGGCCTGCGTGCGGTTTGCACAAAATTTGTTCCTTGTTATAATTTCAGGTGATCATATTAAAAGTTTAAAAACGAGCGGCCATTAGAATGGTCGCTTTTAATTTGTCAGGGTAGGTGAAATTATGGCTAAATGTGAAATTTGTGGCAAGGGACCAAGATCTGGCCAAAACGTAAGCTTTTCGCAGAGGAAGACTAAACGTCTGTTCAAGCCCAATATTCAGCGGGCAACTTTTTATGAAAACGGCCGTAAAACGCGGAAGTATATTTGCACCCGTTGCCTAAAAACTGCGGCAAAAAGCTAATTTATTTTGTTAAGCGCTCTGTTGCGCAGGTTTTCGTGGGTCAGCTTTCAGGCTGGCCCTTTTTGTTTCCCTGACAAAAGGAACAGGATTCACATCTCTGCTGCAAATCCTGCCCGTGCCGAAACCCAATCATAACCCATTCTTGGTAAAGCGGGTAGGGTTGCTTATTTCGTGCAGGCGATCTGCGTGGGCAGTACCTGGCGTGCGCCCGCTTGGTAGAGGGCTTGTTTTACGGCCGTTTCCGTTTGCGGCGTTACCAAGGCAATCATGTTTCCCCCCGACCAGCCCCGCTCAACTTTGCACCTAGCGCCCCGGCCTCTTCCGCTGTCAGCACCAACCGATCTAGCTCCGGGCTGGACACGGTCATCTCTTGCAGCCATTGTTGGTTGTACCTCATCAACTGCCCCAATTCCGCTACCTCTCCCTGCTCGATGGCCTGCCGGGCGGCGGTGGCTATGTTTCCACAAGCCGTAAATATCTCTTCAAAGCGGCGCGGGCCAGCTTCCCACTGACGGCGCACGTCACCAACCACTGCTCTGGTACTGCTGCGCACGCCCGTGTCGGCCACCAACAAATGCAGCGGTCGGGCCACGGTAAAAGTTTCAATCAGATTTTGCGGCTGGCGGCGCACGAAGTAAACCGGCTGTTCGTAAGCAACCACGGTGTTGTCAATGCCGCTGGGCGTGCCGTGATGAATCTTTTCAACCTCGTAGGTTAAGGTAGAAATGTGGGCGCTGTGCAATAGTTGGGATTGGTCGAAGTAGCGGGCCAGGGCGCGCAGCAAAGCCACTGTAATGGCAGCGCCGCTGCCCAATCCGCTGGCAATGGGTATCTGGCTGGTAACAGTGATGGTTATGTCCGGCCACACTGGTAAATTAGCAACTTCTTGAAACTGGCGCAGGGTTGCCGCCAGCGGGTCCTCCATCGGAGCATCGGCCAGGGTTGTCGCCAGGCCCAGATCGGGGGCAATCAGTTGTACGCCGGGAGTGGTGCTGGGCTGGATAACGGCCGTTGCCCGAATCTGGGAAACCGGCGCGGCAATAGCGGGACGGCCGTATACCACCGCATGTTCGCCAAATAAAATAATCTTTCCCGGAGCCGATGCCGTCACCATGAGTTAACCGAGCCGTGGCGTCACGTACAGAGCAATAAATACCACCACCGCATACAGCAGCATGGTTACCTGTACCGGGCGGTCGCGCAGCAGAATCTCCTCCGGCGCCCCTCCCTCGCCGCGAATGTGAATGAGATAGAGATAGCGAAAAATGCCGTACAAGACGAAGGGAATGGTCAGCATCATGGTGTGATTGGCCGGCAGCCCTTCGGCCAAAAAAGTGTACAGGCTGTAGGCAACGAGCGCGCTGGTGGTGACGATGCCCAGCAGCCGGTCAATTAGCTCCAGGTTGTACTCGTCCAAAATCGCCCGGTGGCTGCCCGCCCCATCGCCCAGCAGCACCAGCTCTTGCCGGCGCTTGCCCAGAGCCATGAAAAGGGCCAAAAAACCGCCAAAAATGTAGAGCCAGGGGGAAAAGCGCTCTACTTCGATGACGGCCACCCCGGCGGCAATGCGCAGCACAAAGCCCGCCGCCACTATCGACACGTCCACCAGCACGACGTGCTTTAAACGGAAAGTGTAGGCAATCTGCATGACCAGGTAAAGAAGCAAAATGAGGCCAAAGGTCAAGCTGATGGCCAGCCCGGCAGCCAGGCTGCCCAAAGCAAAGATTACGGCGGCCACCCCTGCCACCTGCGGGTTGAGCTTGCCAGCGGGTAACGGCCGTTTCCGTTTCACCGGATGTTGGCGATCGCTCTCGATATCCACAAGGTCGTTCATGATGTAAACGGCGCTGGACATCAGGCACAGCAATAAAAAGGCAAACAGCGTATGCAGCAGGCTGGGCCAATCATTCAGCTTGCCATCAAAAAACAGCGCCACAAACACAAATCCATTTTTAGGCCACTGGCGCGGCCGCATCGTCTTCAAGAGGCCAATTAACACAAACTGCTCCTTTATTCGTCATGCGGGGCATCAGATGAAACCACTGTTACCAATGCACCACCATTCACGAAGCTTCTTTGAAAAGTAAAGTATAACCAGAACAAACCTGTACTACCACCCAGGCCAACAAAAAAGGCCCGACATAATCCTGCCGGGCCCTGATTCATTTCATCTACCTGCTTACTCTTTTTGCTTCTCCATGGTCACAATGCCTTCCTCTGAACCCATGGCAATGCACTGGCTGGGGGTAACGCGAATGCGGTATCCACCGCTGGCCCAGGCATAAGCTGCTTGAAGCACGCCCGCGGCCAGGTGGCACACGGGCCGGTCCGACGTGCGCCCGGCACACATGGGGCAAACTTCTATGTGCCAGTACCAGTTGCCTTCATCTTCGGTTACGCGCACTTTCTGGTCACTAACGGTGTTGAAAAACTTGGCGAAGATGCCCAGCCCCACACTCATCCGCTTTTCCAAAGAGCCGATTTTCATGGAGGCCTGTGCCGCTCTGGCAATAGAACCAAAACTCTTCAGGCCATCATTAAATGATTGTTCACCGGCCCGAGTGGCAAATACGCGCGCGCCGCGCGGCCCGTACATATCCCAAAAAGCTTGCTGCAACCGGCCCACGTCGGTGAATGAAAACTCTTTTCGCATATTATCTGGCGGATAATTGCCGATGTATTTTGAGAGGCCAGCCATATTCAACAGGGCGGCCATTCCTTTTTCACCTACAATTTCTTCAGCCGAAGTTAAGATGATCCGGCCCCAGCGGTTTGGGTAATACAATTCATCAAAATTATGGTCTGCGCTCATATCTGCCTCCAACCAATCATGCTGCTGTGCACCGGCTGTTTACAAACGTCGTTTTGCCGGTTGTGTGTTATGTCGTACAGCGCACAGGTCATCTTTTATTGCTTTCACTACTTCGGATAGGCCGCATGGCCAAACATGCTTTAGTATAACATTGATTGGCTTGCCTTACATCTCAGGCTGTAAATTCGTCCCGGCATCATTAGCAAATGGTTACTATCTCCCCCGCTTCGCGAAAAGGATGTGGAATCCATTCTTTTGGGTAATGGTCTCTGAAAACTTCATCCAAACAAAAACCGGCCAATTCTGCCATGATGCCGACAAAGGATATGATAACAAAAATAAGAGCTGAACCAATAGTAACTGTGTCCCGTTGTGGGGAAAACCTGATTCAGATAAGCTGTCCCGTAACGTAGCGCCGGGCCGTTTCCGCTAAAATGGCTACACCCTGGGGCAAAACCCTTTCGTCAATGTCGAAAATGTCGGTGTGATGATTGCGCGCAAGGCCATCATTCAAGGCTGCGCCGAGCATGAACATGGCGCCCGGTGCTTTTTGCGCCATATAAGCGAAATCCTCAGCCCCCATGCCAAACTCGGTTTCGACAACGGCCGTTTCCCCCACCACTTCCTGCGCTACCTGCCGCAGCCAGCCATTCACCTGCGCGTCATTAAACAGCGACGGGTAACCCTTATCAATTTGCAGTTCATAGCTGCCTCCCAAGGTTTCCGCCAGTCGCAGCGCTTTTTCCAGCTCCGCCCACAACTGCTCCCGCACCTGTTGGGTATAGGAGCGCATTGTGCCCTGCAAATACACCTGGTTGGGAATGACGTTGGTGGTAGTGCCACCGCTGATCTGCCCCAGGCTCAACACGGCCGGAGAAAGGGGATTAATGCGCCGCGATGGCACGGCGTAGATGGCCGTGAGAACAGGGCCAAGCATAAACAAGGGGTCGGTTCCGCTGTGAGGATAAGCGCCGTGCCCCCCGTCTCCGCGAATCCAGGCCCTGAACTGGTCTACGCTCGCCAGGCTGTAACCATCCTGCATGAACACCCGCCCTGCGGGGTGGCTGGACCAGACATGCAGGGCAATGACCGCATCAACGCCTTCCAATGCGCCATCTTCAATCATGGCCGTGGCACCACTGATGCCGTTGGCGTCAAAGGCTTCTTCGGAAGGTTGGAACAGCAGGCGCACGTTGCCGCGCCAGGGATCGGTGGCCATGCTTTGCTTGAGCAAATGGGCGACGCCTAGGAGGATGGCGGTGTGCGCATCGTGGCCGCAAGCGTGCATCACGCCATCATGGGTAGATTTGTATGGCGTATCGTTAGCTTCCAAAATGGGCAGCGCATCCATGTCGGCGCGGATGGCAATGGTGGGACCCTCTCCCGTGCCCAGTTCGCCCACCACGCCGGTCTTGCCCACGCCGGTTTTGACCTCAATGCCAATTTCGGTCAGCGTGTCGGCCACCAAAGCGGCCGTGCGAAATTCTTGAAAACCCAATTCCGGGTGTTTATGAATATCGCGCCGCAGGCGGATAAGTTCGTCTTTGAGGTTATTGGCTTTGTCTAGCATGGTAGTTTCCTTTGTAATTTTTTAATGTAGTGAAGAGGCAGTTAGAAGACGCATTGGTATTGCTAGGCAACGATCATCCCCAACTGCCTCGCCCGTACCCATCGCGTTTCCATCTATCGTTTTTGCCGGCCATACGGATGGTGAAAATTTTTAGGGCAACACGGCAACGGCCGTTGCCATCACGGCATCGTTGCGCAGGTTCATGCAGTTCACGCCCTGGACGGCGCCGCTTTTGGGCGGCACGTCGCTGGCCGGAAAGCGAATGATTTTGCTGGTTTGGGAAATAAGGAAGAGGTCGTTCGGTTCTTCTACAGCCACAGCCGCCACCAACGCCTCCGTTTTCAGGGCTGCTTTGCCCCCGGCGCCCAAAGTTTTGTTGGCGCGAAAGGTGTTCATTTCCCGTAGGGTCCCCTTGCCGTCTGCACCCAGAAGAAACACGCTGCCTTCCTCGGTAACGGCCGTTATTGCCACCACCTTATCCCCCACATCCAGACGAATGCCCAGGTTACCGTTCTTGTGCACCTGCCGTTCGGTAAAGCGAATGGCCTGGCCCTGCTGTGTGGCGATAAACAAATCATCGCTGCCGCTGGTCCAGCAGGCCGCCACGGCACTGCCCCAGTTGGCGGTGTCAAAAAAGCTCATGCCGGGAATGAGGCCGGGTCCCAACCGCGCCTGGGGTATGAGCCGCACCCACCCCTTGACGCTCACAATAGCCAACTGCTTGCCAGCGTCAGCGGGCAAAACGGCCGTAAACCGTTCGTGGGGACGCAGTTGGAAGTGGCTGGTGATGTCTGCGCCGCGGTCGCGTACAGCCGTTTCGCGCACGGTGGCCACCGGCAGGCGAAAAGCCCGCCCCTGATCGGTCACAAACAGCAGGTGTGCCGCCACGTCGGCCAAAACCAGGTGCGCCGGAGCGTCAGGATCCGGCAGGTCAATGTCGAATACCCCCATGCCGCCGCGCCGCTGGCGATCATACAAATGGCGCGGCGTACGCTTGGCCAGCCCCTCGGCGCTGATGCTGATGACCTGCATGGTCGTAGGCGGCTCGGCTGGTTCTGGCTCCGCTGCTTCTGGTGCAGCAGAAGGGCGGCTGGCCGTTGACCGGCTCTGCAGCCGCAGCAGCTCTTCCTCCAAAAAAGCAATGTAATCCTGCACGTCGTCGGGTAAATTGTTCAGGTCAGGTCTTTCCATGATCTTCTCCAGGTGCTCTCACGGCAACAGGTCCTGCACCGAAATCTGGCGTCCGGCAAAATTGGCGAAGGTAATGTCGTCAAAAGGCAGGTTCAAGCGGGTTTGCAAAGTGCCCATCAAGGCCAGGTAGTTTGTAACGAGGCGGTTTTTCCAGGGCAGCCCCAGCATTTCGGCCGTTTTCTTAATGGCCGCCTCGCCGCCCTCCAGCTCGACGAAATTGCCAAAGGGCAGCTCATCTAGCACCACCTCTACCGATCCTAACCGGAAGGTCTCGCGATACTTTTCGTAAATTTGCATAGGCGCAAAACCGAGGTGTTGAAAAATAGCCACGGCCGTTTCCCAATCCCCCACCGTCATTTCCAACTCCTCGCGCACCTTGGCCTCGCTGTCCTGCTCCGCCTCCAGCGAACGCCCCTTGAAAGTCACTTTGACGGCCGTATCCTGCCGCAGCCGCAGCAGCTCGTCCCGCTGGCGCAGCGTTTCATCGGGGGTGTCCAGGCGCACATTCCGCTCGTACACGCGGGGTTTTGTAAGGGTGGCCCCCACCGCCAACAGCCGCTGACGAACGGCCGTTAAGTCTGCCGCCACAAATTTCACTTCTACTTCCAAATGCGGGGTGTCGTCCATAATCACTAATGAATACCACAAAAAAAAGCGGCTGCCACCTTTCCGCTGCAGCCGCTTTTATCCACATTACTTTTCGTGGCGTCAGATGAAAACTACTCTTCCTCAGTCTCAATCACCACCAGGACAGCGTCCTTTTCTACACTGGCGCCTGGTTGAGCATGCACTTGCGCAACGATGCCGTCGCGGGGCGCACGCAGCTCATTCTCCATCTTCATCGATTCCAGAATGACCACTTTGTCGCCCTGCTTTACGTGGTCACCTACCTTCACCGGCACAGCAATGATAATGCCGGGCATCGGCGCATGGACGTCACCTTCACCCCCAGCAACGGCCGTTCCCCGCGCCATGGCCAACCGGTAAGTCCGCTCATCCTGCACCTTCACCGAATATAGTTGGCCCAGGATCAATACGTCCCAGATCCCATCATCCTTCTCTTCCATGACCGCCTCCAACGAGCGGTTATTGATTAACAAGGAGGCCAGTCCCGCGTCCTGAAGCTGGCGAAAATCTATTGCGTGCTGTTCCCCATTAACCACGATCTGGTTTTCATGGTCAATTTCAATCTCATACTCTTTGTCATGAACTTTTGTGTAATATTTCATAGCACACCCAAATTTGTGTTCCGTGTTTCGTAATCCATATTCGGTTCACGGATTAAGGTTGACCACTTACCGCCGCAAACGCTCCCAACGGCTCAGCCATTTCCAGTTACTCGTGTCCCGCTCGCCGCGGGCCACAACCTGGCTGGCTTGCTGCCCCTGCTCGTGGGCCACCAGCGTTGCCAGGATCGCCGCTTCCAGCGCGTGGTTTTCCCCTACGCTGTCGTCCATGCTAAAGCGCTTCTCCACAAAGTTCGTGTCAAACTGGCCCGTCAAAAAGCGGTGGCTGTCCATCATGTGCTGGTGGAAGGGGATATTCGTCTTCACCCCCATAATGCGGTACTCCTCCAGCGCCCGGCGCATGCGCAGCACCGCTTCGCCCCGCGTTTCACCATAGCAAATCAGCTTGCTGATCATCGAATCATAGTAAGGGGTCACCTCGTAGCCGGGGAAAACGCCCGTATCAACCCGCACGCCAGGGCCGGTAGGCAGCCGCGCCGTTGTAATCGTCCCAGTCGATGGCAGATAATTGTTGTACGGATCTTCGGCATTGATGCGGCATTCAATGGCCCAGCCTTTCATTTGGATATCTTCCTGGCCAAAGCGCAGCTTGCGCCCGCGAGCAATCCGCAGCATCTCCTGGACAATGTCAATTCCCGTCACCAATTCCGTCACCGGATGCTCCACCTGCAAGCGGGTGTTCATTTCCAAAAAGTAGAAGTTCTTGTCTTTATCCACCAGGAACTCAATGGTGCCGGCGTTGACATAATCAACCGCCTTGGCCGCCGCAACCGCCACTTCGCCCATGCGGCGGCGCAAATCTTCATCCACCACAAAAGAGGGCGCTTCTTCAATCAGTTTTTGGTGACGCCGCTGCAATGAACATTCCCGTTCGCCCAGGTACACGGTGTTGCCGTGGCTGTCGGCCAGCAGTTGAATTTCAATGTGACGCGCCTCTGTAATCATCTTTTCCAGGTAAACGACGTCATCGCCAAAGGCAGCCATTGCTTCACGCCGTGCCGCGGCAATCGCGTCTGGCAGATCCTCCGGGCCGTGTACCGGGCGCATGCCCTTGCCGCCGCCACCGGCGACGGCCTTCACCAGCACCGGGAAACCAATTTCGGGCGCAGCAGCAATCATTTCTTCATCGTTCAAGCCGGGTTCGGTACCGGGCACAATGGGCACACCGGCCGCTTTCACCGTTTGCCGCGCCACCTGCTTGTCACCCATCATGTGAATGGCCCGCGCCGGGGGTCCCACAAATACGATCTCGTTATCCACGCACGCCTGGGCAAAATCAGCCCGTTCGGCCAAAAAGCCATAGCCGGGATGAATGGCTTCTGCCCCAGACCTCTTGGCTACATCCAGAATCTTTTCAATGACCAGATAGCTTTCGCGGGCCGGAGATGGGCCGATGTGATACGCCTCGTCGGCATAGCGCACGTGGGGCGCATTGCGATCGGCATCAGAATAAACCGCCACGGTTTTGATGCCCAATTCGTGGCAGGCCCGCAAAATGCGCATCGCAATTTCACCTCGGTTGGCGATGAGCAGTTTGTCGAATTTTTTTGTGAGTAGTCCGTCTTCTCGTTTCATAATATTTCGGATGTGGGATTTCGAATTGCGGATTTAAGGAAATCACATTCTGCCAACGCAATCCAAAATCAGATATCGAACATCTACAAGGGAATATTGCCATGCTTCTTCGGCGGGTTTTGGTCGCGCTTGTTTTGCAGCATGTTCAGGGCATTGATCAGGCGCGGCCGGGTTTCGCTGGGCACGATGACGTCGTCGATGTAACCGCGTCCGGCGGCAACATATGGATTGGCAAACATTTCGCGGTATTCCTCAACCAGTTCGTCTTGCGGGCCTCCGGGTCTTCGGCTTCGGCCATTTCACCGCGAAGAATGATGTTGACCGCGCCATCTGGCCCCATCACGGCAATTTCGGCCGTGGGCCAGGCCAGATTCAGGTCGGCGCGAATATGTTTGCTGTTCATGACGCAGTACGCGCCGCCATACGCTTTGCGGGTGACGACGGTGATTTTGGGCACGGTGGCTTCGCAAAAAGCGTAGAGCAGCTTGGCCCCATGCGGATGATGCCGCCATGTTCCTGATCGACGCCGGGCAGGAAGCCGGGCACATCTTCAAAGACAATGAGGGGAATGTTGAAAGCGTCGCAGAAGCGGACAAAGCGGCCGGCTTTTTCGCTGGCTTTGATGTCCAGAACGCCAGCCAGCACCATCGGCTGGTTGGCGACGATGCCGACACTAAAGCCGCCCAGTCGGGCAAAGCCAACGACGATATTTTGGGCATAGATTCGTGAATTTCGAAAAATTCGCCATCGTCCACGATCAGCTGGATGACATCTTTGATGTCGTAGGGTTTGTTGGGATTGTCGGGAACGATGGTGTTGAGCGCTTCTTCGGTGCGCAGGTCGTCGTCCTTCCCTTTCCTGAAGGGGGGATCTTCCATGTTGTTGGAGGGCAGGTAGCTCATCAGTTCGCGGATGAGGTAGAGGGAGTCGGCTTCTGATTCGGTGGCCATATGGGCCACGCCGGATTTGCTGGCATGGGTGGTCGCGCCGCCCAGTTCTTCAAAGGTCACGTCTTCGCCGGTGACGGTTTTGACGACATCAGGACCGGTGATGAACATGTGGCTGGTTTCTTTGACCATGAAGATGAAGTCGGTGAGGGCCGGCGAGTAAACGGCGCCGCCGGCGCATGGCCCCATGATGGCGCTAATTTGGGGAACGACGCCGGAGGCCAGGGTGTTGCGCAGGAAGATGTCGGCATAGCCGCCCAGGCTGACGACGCCTTCCTGAATGCGCGCGCCGCCGGAATCGTTGAGGCCGATGACGGGCGCGCCGTTGCGCATGGCCATGTCCATGATTTTGACGACTTTTTCGGCGTGGACCTCGCTGAGGCTGCCGCCAAAGACGGTGAAGTCCTGGCTGAAGACGTAGACGAGACGGCCGTCTATCGTCCCCCAGCCGGTTACGACACTGTCGCCCAGAATTTTCTGTTGATCCATGCCAAAGTTGCGTTCGCGATGGATCACGAAGGCGTCGATTTCGTGGAAGGAGCCACTGTCGAGCAGCAGGTCGATGCGCTCGCGGGCGGTCATTTTGCCGCGCGCTTTTTGCCGCGCTATGCGCTTTTCGCCGCCACCTAGCTGGGATTGAGCACGAAGTTGGTTGAGTTTTTCGATCTTGTCCATAAGTCTTGGTTGCCGGAGACGAGGCGGATTTTCAGTAATCAGTGGTCAGTGGTCTGTAATCAGTGTTCGGTTATTGTTTACTGCTTGCTGAATCCTGATCACTTTATACTGTTCACCGTTCACCGTTCTCGTCTCGCGCTTCTCCTTTATGAAAATAGATTAGAGCCGCTTTTCTGTTCAAGGCCCAAGCGCTGAACAAAACGGCCGTTCCGTAGATGCTGGTTGGGAGCTGCCACGCCTGGCGGTTCAGGGGGGAGGGCATGACCCACACATATTGGGCCAACTCAACCAGGGCATACATGATAAACAGAGTGGGAATGAGCAGACGGGTGAACGGCCGTTTCTGCCACAATGCCGCCGCCAGCCCGCCAAAACAAACAACCCACACCGCCGCCAAAACGAGCCGGATGCGCGGGTCCGGTTGAATTTCGAGAACTTGCGGCATGGTTCGCTGCTGCCAGATGGCCAGCCCGCGCCCCAGGTTCCACACGCCAAAGACAATAACCCCCCAAAAGGTAATAGTTACGGAACGGGGGCGCGCCCTTTGGCCAATCTTTTGCATCACCGGACATTGTAAGCGAATTGATTCACAGGTGTATATGAGTAAAGGCACCTTTGGCAGGTGACAAAAATCCCCTCATGCGGCCATTTCGAACAGCCCCTGTTCCCGATTTTTGCGCACGTTGTCCCAGGGGAAGACACGGCCGTTCATGGCCACGTACACGCCCGGCGCCAGAAGCTGCGCGGCGCAAATGCTGTAACCCAGATTAAAAAGGGAATCGGAGCCGTACACCGAGAAAGGGATCATCGCCCCCGTCAGCACGATGACCTTGTCCAGCTCGGCCCGGCCCAATACCTGCGCCGTTTCCACCATGGTATCCGTGCCGTGCACGATGACAATTTGCTGCTCCGGCGCGCTGCGGCAAGACGCCAAAACTTGCTGCCGGTGGGCGTCAGTCATGTGCAGGCTGTCTACCAGTTGGTTGATCTCCAACGTGGTGCAGGCCGTCACCCGCACCTGGGCCAAAATGCGCGGTAAATGGCTCTCTTTAAATGTCAATTCCCCCCGTATTTCGTCGTAATGTTTGTCAAAGGTGCCGCCGGTACTGATGATGCGAACACACATGCGCTTTACCTCTCGTTCAATGGTGTGGGAGGTCTATGATAGCGCAAATTGGCGGGAAATGGGTAATCTTCACCAATATCGAAAAGAAGCTCATGGCATGGGCTTCATGGCAACCGGTAAGTAGAGATAATATTGTGGCTTCACAATGAAGACTCTCGTCACGGCTGTCAAAGCGTTTTGGGAATTGCTGGCAGTGACAACGGCCGTGTACACACCTGCTGCTGGGTAGATGTGGGCAAAGATTGGGCCAACCAGTACCGTGCCATCTCCCAAATCCCAGGTGTAGGTCACGTTGCTGCCACTGGTGACGGTAGCCGTAAGCTGGGTGGCCTGGCCAAGGGTAGTGGGGCTGTCGTTTTCGGCCGTTAAGCCTCCAATGGGAATATCAACGACGGTGACCATTGTGGTTGCCGTTAGGCTGCTGACGCTGTTGCTGGCAGTGACAACGGCCGTATACAGGCCCGTAGTCTCGTAAAAATGTGATGGGTTTACCCCCTGCCCAACCGAACCATCGCCAAAATCCCAGGCAAATTCTTCCGCATTCCCGGATGTTATCGTTGCTGTAAACCAAGTGGCTCCACCCCAAACGGTAGGGCTGCTACTGAAGGCTTGAAGACCCTCCAAGGGAACGGTGATCTCATTTAGCCACAGGTGACCAGGTTCATCGTAACCACCTGCAAAAGCATCCAGGCTGCCGTCATCATTAAAATCACCCATAAAAACATAGCCGCTAGAATAATTTCCTAAACGCTGCCCACTGTCAGCAAATACACCAGGCACGCCTCCTTGGGCGCCCCCCTGGTTGAACCACACCATATCTTCACCACCAGCCTGGTCCGAGTCAGGATAACGTGATACATAGGCATCTAAGTCACCATCTGCATCCACGTCAGCCAGCGCAATTCCTCCTCCCCAATCTCCTAAAATTTGACCACTGTCGATTAATACGCCGTTGCCTGTATTTAACCAAACCCGATTGTGCTCGAAATTCAAATCAACCGCCACCACGTCTAGCCATCCATCCTCGTTTACATCTCCTAAATCAGCAAGAATGGCATTAAAATCCTGATTCATTGGGCTAAAATCACCCGTACCATCATTTAGCCAGACGTCTTCGTTGGTAACGATATCCAAATCAGCATCGTTATCCATATCCCCAAACAAGATAGTAATCATTGTGTGACCAGGGTCCGACAACCCACCTCCTATCGTGAAATTTCCAGATCCATCATTGAACCAAATAGGATTGGGATCACTATAACTTTTGCCCAGGATCAAATCTAAATCGCTGTCGCCGTCTACATCACCTATTGCGGCACCATGAGCACCATACGCGTCAGGATCATAAAGGTATTGTGTGCTGGTGAAGTATCCCGAACCGGGATTCATCCAGATTTCGCTTATCGTTTCTTGCCCCTGGCCATTTGACTCCCACTGGAAGGAATTGACAAACAAGGCATCTAAATCGCCGTCACTGTCCAGGTCTGCCAATTCTACATAGTTAGTATCCTGCCATGGATTGCCTAGTCGTTGTCCGCTGTCAACAAAAGTTCCTAAACCGGTATTGAACCATACTGTATTAGCCCCTGTGGGAAGCTTACAGCCGCAACCCGAATCCCAAATCGGGTTATTCCCTATTACGAAGTCCAGGTCTCCATCCCCATCCACGTCGCCAACATCAAGGCCATACCCGGTGGTGTCTATGGAGACCGACTCGGAGAAAAACCCCGATCCGCTCAAGGCTTCTGTACGGAATTGCCAGACTGTGGGGGAAATTGGCCCATTTCCAGACACGTTCAATGTACCTGTCGTCGCACTTACCAGAACGAGTTCTCCCGGTTTGAATGGGTTTGTCGGAGTTAAGGTGATGCTGCCACCATTAACTGCATGACTTGTGGAAAGACGCCCTGTTTGCATCCCGTGAATGGTGATTGTGGTGGTAGAGACAGAGGTTGGATCAACAGGCTGATTGTAGGTGATGGTCACGGCCGTTTCCACCCCCGCGTCATGGCCATTCAGAACCGGATACAGATCAACCATTCGGAATGAGGACGGCGTGCTCTCATTAAACCCAACACGATCGCTCCCACTAGTACCCAAGAAGGCATCCAAATCACCGTCAAAATCCAGATCGCCCATATCCAGCGTAAAGGCAGCACTCAAACTTTGACCGCTGTTTAGAAAAACACCACTGCCAACATTGCGCCAGACTCGCGTGGGCTGCCCCCAAGAACTGGTAAACCCATCAAGATCGCCATCACCATCGCTGTCGACCAGCATGACATGGTATGCATCGCTTCCTAGCGACTGTCCCCTGTAGATGAAATAACCGCTGCCATTATTCAGCCAAACTTGGTTGGCGCTCCCATTGGCAACCAGCGCATCTACGTCTCCGTCCGCATCAACATCACCTAGCGCGACGTCCACACCTCCTCCCAATGCCTGATTTGTGTTGGAAAACACTCCCAAACCATTGTTGAGCCATACTTCATTCGGCTGATTGACCATTTTGACAACAAAAAGGTCCAGATCATCATCCCCATCAAGATCAGCCAAAGCAACGTCGTTGCTATACGGACTGCCAAACGTGCCCGCGTTACCAAAAAAGCCTTCCCCATCGTTGAACCATATCTCATCAGGGTGATCTGATTTGGCAAAAACAACATCCAGGCGGCCATCGCCATTCACATCCCCTAAAGTCAGTCCGTGCACATAGTCTACAGAGAAGGTTTGCGTGCTTGTGAAAATACCCGTCCCGTCATTTGCCCACACCCGTGCCTGGCCATCGAAATTATAATTACCGGTAACCGCATCCAGGTCGCCATCACCGTCCACGTCGCCCAATGCTGCGGCCCAATCATACGATTCGCCAAATTGCTGCCCGCTGTTGCTAAATATTCCCAGCCCATCATTGAACCAGACCTGGCTGCGTGCCGCACTGTGGCTGGTAGTCAACGCGTCTAAATCACCATCACCATCCAAATCCCCCAAGTTAACGGTACGTGTATCGCTGTCACCGAGGGCTTGGTTTGAATCGAAAAAAATACCGCTGCTGGGAAAAACGGCCGTTCTAAACCCCCAAACCGTCGGCAATAGTGCCCCCTCTCCAGAGCTGTTTTGCGCCTCTGTGATCACACTCACCTGCACCATTTCTCCTACCTTAAAAGGTGTTGTAGGCGTAAAGGTGATCACCCCACCGTCAACAACATAATTTGCCGTGCGCAGCCCAGTCTGCATAGCATGAATGGAAACCGTGCGAGAGCTAACGGACGAGGGAACAACAGCCTGATCGTAGGTAATGGATACGGCCGTTTCCACCCCCACGTCATGGGCATTGGCGGCCGGGTACTTATCCACAACAACCAATGGCGTTGCAGGAGCCACCGCATCATAACCGACAACCCCGCAGACAAAGCCCATCAACAAAATACAAGAGAGCCCCAAAACAATGCCAATCCAGATAACACGATTGTTTATCATCTGACACCTCATTTTGATTTAAAATTACGACAGGCACACAATCAATATTGTATGCAAGAAGCTGGATGGCACAAGCACAAAGAGAGTTAAATCGAGGTCACGGTTGGGAGGAACGGCCGTTACCATTCCCGCACAAAACTAACCTCCAATCCCCACAACCAAAAAGACCCGGCTGCTTGCGCCAGGTCTTCCTCGTTAAATCAATCCCC
>CAVOGX010000008.1:0-133591 GCA_963695505.1 uncultured Chloroflexia bacterium
CTAAAAGAACCCATTTTGAGCAATTCTAGCATATGTTATACTTTCCAGAGTGATCAACTGGCTTTCCATTCTCATAAATAGTTTTTGGATACTGGGGCTGGCCATCCTTCTCGCGGCATTTAGTTACCATTATTGGCAAGCATCCCTAAAATATCAGCAACTCAGGGTGCAACTCAATCAAGCCTCTTTTTTGCGGTCATTCTGGTTTGGGTTAACGTTGATTAGCATAGGTTTGGCGGGAACTAGCACGACTACATGGGAAACAATCATCTGGGTCGGGTTCACACTCTTAAACCTTGTCAATCTTGTCAGGGTTGGCAGGTAAAGCATAAGCATTGCAGGAGCATCAAAAGTAGATGGAAATTAAAAGATATTTAGCATTAATTTGGCGTTGGGTCTGGCTCATTATTTTAGGCGTTGTCATCGCTGGGGGAACGGCTTTTTTAGTAAGTAAAAACACAACGCCCGTCTACCGCGCCGAAGCCCGATACCTGATTGATGAAGCGCCAGGAGCAGGAAGCAGTAATGAGTACAGCCAGATTCTCACCGAACAACGGCTTGCTCAGACTTACGTGCAAATCATGACCACCAACCAGGTTTTGGAAGAAACCATCCAACGCTTGGAACTCCCCTTTACCATCAACCAACTCAAAAGCAAAGTTACTGTCAGCGCCCCACAGGAAACCCAAATTTTGGTTGTGAGCGTGGAGGACACAAACAATAAGCGGGCAGCAGATATTGCTGACACCATCGGTGAAGTTTTTATTACACAAAATCTGGCTAGAGAAAGCCAACGTTATGCAGAACCCATTGCCAACTGGGAATCCCGCATGGCAGAAATCGGCGCCGAAATTGAAGACCTGGACCAGCAAATTAATGCGTATGCTGCGGCCGAATCTCCAGAAGAACAGACGCTCCTTTCGCGTTTGGAAACCCAGCGCAATGAAGCCCGCATTCGTTACACCGAAGCTTTCAACGAACTCAACGATTTACAAGTATCCCAAATTCAAGAAAGCAACAATATTCAACCTATTGAACCCGCCGCCGTGCCCGGCTCACCCATTCGTCCGCGGGTGATGAACAATACGCTGCTGGCTGCAGCCGTGGGCGGCATGCTGGCTCTGGGCATTATTTTTCTGATTGAGTACCTGGACGATACCGTGAAAACGCCGGACCAGGTGATGGAAGACACCGGATTGTCAACGCTGGGTGCTGTGGCGTTTATCAAAGGGGATCAGCCTGGGGATCGCGTCGTTACCCATATTCGCCCGCGCGATCCCATTTCCGAAGCGTATCGGGTTTTGCGCACAAATTTGAGTTTTTCAGCTATTGATAAAGAGCTGCAAGACTTGCTGATCACCAGTTCTTCACCTGGCGAGGGCAAATCGACCACGGTGGCCAATTTGGCCACGGTGATGGCGCAAACCGGCAAGCGCGTGATTGTTGTGGATGCGGATTTGCGCCGCCCTGTGCAGCACAAGGTGTTCGCTTTACCCAATAATCAGGGGTTGACGACGGCACTGCTGGATCAGAAAACGGCCGTTTCCAGCCACATCCAATCCACCCCCATCCGCAACCTGCGCGTTATGACCAGCGGCCCCATTCCCCCCAACCCAGCCGAACTGTTGAATTCCCAACGGATGGCGCAGGTGTTAGCCGAACTGCGTGAAGAGGCCGAGATCATTATTTATGACACACCTCCCGTCTTGACCGTAGCCGACGCTTCTATTTTGTCCTCGCAGGTGGATGGCTGCATTTTGATCATAGAAACAGGGAAAACCCGCCGCGATACCTTCATCCAGGCCGCCCAACGTCTGCACAAAACCGGCTCAAACCTCTTTGGCGTGGTTATGAATCGACTGCGTCCTGGCCGCAGTGGTTATTATTACGATTATTACTATTACTACTACCATTATTACGGGGCGTACGAGCAAGAAAATCGTGCCCGTCGCAGCAGCAAACCCGGGAAAAAGGGTGGCTGGCTGGCAGGTTTAATCAGGCGCTAATGGAACTGGCAGCAACCTCCACACAAAAGCAGTCCTCAAAATGGCTCATTGCGTTGGGTGCGCTCTGGCTTGTGTTGGCTGCCGCGCTTCTGGTTTATCAATTGGTAAACCCTACGGTAGAAGTGCAGTGGGAGACCGCTACGGAATTAGAAACGGCCGGATTCAATCTGTATCGCGGCACCAGCGCGGAAGATATCTCATTTCTTATGAATCAGGATGGCATCATTGCCAGTAGAGGTGAAGCGTTATCAGGCGCAGCATACACCTTTACAGACAATTCTGTTGAAGCTGGGCAAACATACTTTTATCTCATCGAAGAAATTGAGAACAATGGCAGCGTAAAGCGGTACGAGCAGGACGTTTTTACTTACCAGGTGCCTTACGTGACGATGTTAACGGCCGTTCTGACCACCGCCAGCGTCATAATTGGCCTGGCGCTCATTGTTACCGGCATGAAGGAAGAACGAAACCTATGAACGGCGGTGTAGTCCCCAAGATTGCGCCAGAGGTTATCTGGCATACGGTGGATGATAATGCCGTAGTGGTCACGCCAAAAATTGGGAAAGTTCGCGTTTTTAACGGCAGTGGCACCCTCATCTGGCACATGCTGGTCGAAAATAAATCGTTGGCTGCCATTCAAGACAGTTTGGTAGCCACTTATGAAGTGACGCCGACCGAAGCGGGAAATGATTTAGATAGCTTTATTGCCGAATTAACAGAGCGGGGACTCTTGGTTTGGTAAGCGTTTGAAGTAAATATGGATGCAGCCTCCCCTGTTAGCCGGTTTTCAGGGGGTTTTTTGTACATTGAGATGGTTACGCAAAAAGAGGTTTTGTTTATGGCGAAAAAGTATGCGCTGGTTTCCGTGCTGGTTTCTCTTATATCTTTAGTCACCCTTATCCCCTGGCTTCATTCGGCAGGCGCGCCAGTTCGTGCCGTCAATGCCCAACCGCAAACGGCCGTCAAATTTGCCCATACCGAAATCATGGCCGCCACCGCCCAAGGCCTGACCTTCAGCCTGTTCTCACCACAAGCCCAAGTAACCACAGATGGACAGTTGACAGTTGCCGGGCTGGAAAACCGCACCCGGGAAGCCGGAGCGCCGGATTTGCCAGTTTTTGCCACGTACATAGCTCTACCGCCTCAAGCGGAAGCTGTCGTCTCTATTGAAGGACTTCAGGTAACCGAAACGGCCGTTTCCACCCTGCGCCCTGCGCCCTCCTTCGACGTCTCATTACCCGAAGGCAGCCACGATTTTCTCGATCCTTTGGCAGCGGCAGCAGTCCAAGAGCAGTTAAGCCAGCCCGTGTACCGGTCAGACAGCGCCATCTACGCCCAAAATGCACTCTACCCCAACACCCTCTATACCCTTTCTGAACCGATGTACTATCGCGATCTGCGCCTGGTGAAGCTGACGCTTTACCCAATGCGCTACAATCCAGCCAGCGGACTGCTTACGCAGGTTAGCCAGATGCAGGTGTCGATCTCCTTTGTGGGTGGGGATGTAAGCCAGGGTTATGCGGGAAACGGCCGTAACGACAACGCCCTGTCCAGCACCATTCTCAATTACGACCAGGCCCAAAACTGGCGCCACCTGCCCCAAAACGTCCTGGAAGCCACCGCGACTGCTTTGCCGGTAGGGCAGCAAACCTTTAAGATCACCATCGAAGAGGACGGCATTTACGAAATCACTGGTGCGGATTTGCAAGCGGCCGGCATGAATATTGCCGGCGTCGATCCCGCCACTCTGGAAATGCTCTATCGCGGCGAGCCGGTCGCTTTTCAGCTTCTGGACAACGGCGACGCCGACTTCGATACCACCGACAAAATCCGTTTCTACGGCTGGGCTTTTGACGGCCCGCGTGCCGAAAAGCAGTATTTAGGCAGCCAAAACGTCTACTGGCTGTGGGCCAATGGCAGCAGCACACACGTCCTCACCGCAACCAACGAGAACGGGCAGGGATACCCCGTGGTAAACGCCTTCCCCGAAAGCATTACTTTAGAAACACCTGAACAGTACCATTACCATACTCGAACAAACCTTTGGCCACTTTTCCCAAATGACCCCGATGCTTGGTACATGGATAGAATTGTAAAAAACAATACCAGTCCCCTCACCCGAAGCTATTCCATAACCCTACCACATCCTGTATTGTCTGGACCAAATGCTCAGGTCTTGGTTGAAGTAACGACCTATGAGAACTTATTAAATTACATAGGGCGTGTGTCTATTAATGATTCCCCGCTATTTGGAGAAAAGACCTTACCTCGTTATTGGAATGATAACATCACCACAACAATTCCTATCACCACATTGCAACATTTAGCAAACAATGTGAGTTACACCTCAATGACAACAGCCGGCACTGGGGCAGCAAGAGAATTTGTTTTTCTAAATCGATTTACTGTCGACTACACGCGCCAGCTTGTGGCTTTGAATGACCAGCTACAATTCAATGCACCCACAGCCGGCTCCCACGAATTTCAGGTAACAGATTTTAACAGCGATCAGGCCGTGGTCTGGGACATCAGCAACAGGCTGGCGCCAGTGGCTGTGGACATGAGCGGTGCGGTCAGCGGCTCTTCGACCTTCACTTACAAAATTGGCCTGACCCATGATGACGATGCTGCCATTATCGCCACCACCACCGCCAATTTGCGCCAACCCGCCAGTATCACCACCTACACGCCCCCCAGCCTCGATCCGGCCGGCGGCGCTGCCTGGGTCGCTATCAGCCATGCTGATTTTGCTTCTGCCGCCGCGCAGTTGGCCGCCCACCGCGCCGATCCTTCCTACACCGGTCTCAGCACTTACGTTGTGGACATTGCGGACGTGATCAACCAGTACGGCTACGGGCTGGCAATTCCTGACGCTATTCGCAGCTATCTTACTCATGCGTTTGTAAATTGGAGTGTTCAACCAGAATTTTTAACTTTGTTTGGTGATGCAACCTTTAATCCATTAAATTTATCCTGTTTGGGTGGATGTGATGCAGATTTTAATCCTAATGAGCCAATATACCTACTAACTGATTTGGTCTTCAAAGACCCATATCAGGGACTTATACCCAGCGACCATACATTTGTCACAATAATTGGCAATGACTTAGTTCCAGATATTGCAGTTGGACGGATAGCTGCAAGTACATCAATTGAAGCCGAAACAGCCGTTGCTAAAATAATGCAATACGAACAAAATCAGGCGGATCCCGCCACCTGGGGGGAGCACGCCAACATAACTTTTGTGGCCGACGATGCCGACGATGGGGGCGATTTTCACGCTGAAAATTTAATCGTTGCCAGTCAATTGCCCCCCATCTTCAACGTTGAGCAACTTTGGATTGAAGGGACTGCAACCGTTACAAACACTGACGAGTTACGCATGGACTTGCAAGCGTCAATTCAAAGTGGCCTTTCTTTACTCAACTACCGAGGGCACGGCAGCCCTTGGGCTTGGGCAAAAAACCCGCAATTGATAACTAGTGACATGACAGAAGATTTCATGGTAGGCTTTTGGCTTAATTATGACCACCCGATAATAATTCTTAGCGCTAATTGCCAGGATGGTTACTTCACTTACGCTGGTGTTCCAGGACTTGGCGAAACCTACCTCAAGCTGGCCGACGATCCGGTTTTAGGCAGCCGGGGAACGGCCGCCCACTGGTCCAGCACCGGCCTGGGCACCACCTTTGAGCACACCGCCCTCATGCAAGGTTTTTACGAAGGGCTGTTTGAGCTCGGATACACCGCCATTGGCGACGCTATTAATTATGCCAAGCTGCAGTACTTTTTGGGCGGTTATCAGCAGGCCGAATTGTACAGCTTTACCCTCCAGGGCGACCCCGCCATGCAGCTATTCCGCCCCGACCTCAGCCTGGATGCCAGCGCGGCGCCCGGCAGTGTGACCAGGGGTGAAACGGTCACCTTTACCCTAGAAATCCAAAACCAGGCACTTTACCCAGCACATCCTACTTTAACCAGCACCCTGCCTGACGGTCTGGAATTTGGTGGCGTTTTTGCTACCGCCAGCATTAGTGAAACCGTTAACCCGGAAACCGGACTGATTGTGGTCGATGTGGTATCATCGGTTCCCGAAAACGGGTCCGTCACTGTAACCATTACCGCCACAGTAAGCGGTGACGCCGAGGCTGGTCCCGTACTCTTTGATGCAGTTGTGGACAGTCCCAGCCTGGATTTGAACCTGGCGGACAATAGCGATCAGGTCTCTGTGAACATTTTTGTTGAAATCATGGAAGTCTATTTACCGGCAATTTTGCGAAACTAACGAGGTTTTACCATGAAGCATGCAATGCGGCCTCTTCGCCGCTGGCTGGCCGTGTTTTTAGCCTTTGCGCTCCTCGGGATTTTCCAATGGAACTCGCGGGCGCAAACCGCACCCAGCAACGTTACGCTGGCCTATTTTGACGCCACGGCGCTGGATAACGCGGTGCGCCTGGAATGGGGCACTGACACCGAACTCGACCTGGCCGGCTTCTACCTGGAGCGGGGTCTTGGGGGCACCTTTGTGCAGTTAGACGACATCGGTATTATCCCCGGGGAGGGCGGCACCGTGTCCGGAGCCGATTATGTGGTGGTTGATGAAACGGCCGTTAACGGCAACACCTACATCTACAAACTGTTTGAAATCGAAACCAACGGCAATGAAATAGAGCTGGCCCAGGACATTGTCACCCTGAGTGGGCCGACAGCTACGCCAGTGGTCATTGGCGGGAGCAACCCCACCAACACCCCCGTACCGCAAAACACCAGCGTGGCTACGGCTACGCCCACGGCCACCCAGGCGGCGGGGGGCAGCAGCACGCCGTCACCCACAGCTACTGCAGAAGCGGTTGGCGGTAATCGCACGACGACGCCCACCCCCGCACCCACAACGGCCGTTTCTAACTCCACCCCCATACCCACGCGCCCGGCAGCCACACCCACAACGGCCGTCATCGTTATTGGCAGCGGTGCAGACTCCCCTATAGCCGCGCCAACAATTGCTGCACCCACACCCGATCCTCTCACTCTGCCGCCAATGGCGGCCACCCCGGACAATCAAATTGCTGTTGGCAACGGGATTGTGTTCGCTCAGGAGGGGTATGACGCGCCACCAGAAGAAAGCTACACGCCGCCCTCGAATACTCCTATCCCCATCGGCAGCGACCTGCAAAACCAGGCCGTTCCTACCGCAGCGGTTGATCCTTATCCCGCCGCTACCATGGAAGCAGAGCAAGGACGCCTGCTGCTGTGGGGCGGTTTCTTGCTGGCCCTGCTCATCTTTGGCAGCAGCATTGTGGGCTCCATCATCCTCTTTACGCGCAAACAGACCCGCTAGCCAGGGGAAACACTTGCTTCCACTCGCCTACTTCTCCCCACGTCCCAAAATGGCAAACCTGCTTCGTGCCCTTTTAGCCATTCCTCTTATCTTGCTCTTGTTGGCCTGTCGCCGGCAAGACAACCCGCCCGAAATCGTGGGCGAAGTCAGCAGCACGGCCGTTAAGCTAGACATTTCTGTGGATGGCGTTTACCGCGTCACCCTCAGCGACCTGCAGGAGGCCGGGCTGGCTGTTGAAAGCCTGGACGCTGCCAGCCTGCAACTTAGCAGCGACGACACGGCCGTTCCCTACCACATTGCTGGCGATCAGTTCATCTTCTACGGGCAAGCCCCTACCAGCCGGTACACAGCCGTACGGCCTTACATTCTTACTACCGGCGCGGCCGGGACAATGATGGGGGAAACGGCCGTTACCCCTGCCGCCTCCCCCACCCTGACCGAGCTGCCCCAAACCCTGCGCCTGGAAGAAAACAACGAGTACCTGGCCCAGGCGCGCCAGGACGACGACAGCGACCTCTGGTTTTGGCAAGAAATTGGCCTGCAGCAAAAAGTCGATCTTACCCTGAATCTGCCCAGCGTCGGCAGCGGTCCGGCCGCCATGCGCCTGCGCCTCTGGGGCATCACGCAAGACTTTTCCGTGCCCGAAGACCACGACTTCGACCTCATCCTCAACGGCGAAACCATTGCTACCGTCACCTGGGATGGTGAAACCTACCACACCGCCGAACTGCCCATTCCTGCCGGACTCCTCAAAACCGGCAACAACAGCCTAACCCTGGACAACACCCCTGCTGGCGCGGTGGTGGTGGACATCATGTCCCTCAACTGGATTGAGCTAGATTACGCCGCCCCGGCAACGGCCGTTAACGACCGCCTGACCTTCAGCAATGCTGCTGGTGGCGTCACCCTCGCCGGCTTCAGCGGCGACCCCATTTTGCTCGAGGTTAGCGACCCTGCTGCGCCGCAACTGCTCACCGGCTGGGAATGCGGCAGCCGCCAGGCCTGCCTCACCACTGACCCAGACATGCACGTTGCCGCTGTTGGCCCCTCCGGATTTCGCGCACCGCAAGCAATACGGCCGTTACGCGCCAGCGATTGGGCCAACTCTACTAACCAGGCCGACCTTATCATCATCACCATCGACGCTCTCGCCCCTGGCCTTGACGAACTCGTCGCGGCCCGTCAGGAACAGGGGCTGGCCGTCGCCCTCATACCCGTGGGCGAAATTTACGACGAATTTGGTAATGGGGCTGCCACCCCCGACAGCATCCTCGCTTTTGTGCAGCATGCTTACACCAGTTGGCAGGAGCCCAAGCCCCGCTATCTGCTCATCGTTGGTGACGCCACCAGTGACTACCGCAACTATTTGGGCAAAGCTCCGCAAAATAGTGTGCCTCCTTTCATGATTCCTGTTGAATACAGCGGCGAGACCGTCAGCGACGGCCGTTTAGTGGACGTGGACGGCGACCTGAAGCCCGACCTGGCCGTTGGCCGCTGGCCCGTGGACAGCGTGGAGGATGTACGCAGCCTCGCTACTCGCACCCTGGCTTATGAACAAAACCCAGCCCCCAGCCAGGCTCTCTTTGCCGCTGACGGCACTGAGGCGCAGTTCGCCGACATGGCGAACCGGCTGGCCGAAAACAGCAGTATCGCGAACATGACCCTGCTCAATGGGGCCACCGCCGACGAGGTCATCGCCCAGTGGAACCAGGGCGCATGGTTGACTACGTACGTTGGCCACGGCAGCGTGCGCCGCTGGGGCAAAGAAGATGTATTCAACCTGGACGCCGTCAGCGGCCTGCAAATTACCAGCCCCTCTTTCGTGGTGCAGCTCACCTGTCTCTCCGGCCTCTTTGCCCACCCCGACGAAGTTTCACTCACCGAGGAAATGATGCGTCACGAACAAGGCCCTGTGCTGCACATTGCCGCTACCAGCCTCACCCTTTCCACCAGCCAGGAAATCTTTGCCGCAAACCTGTTCCGTAATTTGCAAGACCCCGCCTACACGCGGGTAGGCGACGCCGTATTGGCCGCCAAGCGTGAACTAGATGTCTCCAACCGGGGGCTGCTGGAAATAAGCGACACCTTTTCCCTTTTTGGCGACCCCAGCGCCCTCATCTCCCGTCCAGCCGCCGAGGAAAATTAATGGCCGTGGAGCAAGCCAGTCAGGAAACGGCCGAAAAAATCCGTGCCCGGACGCGCCGGCGCTGGATACGCCGCTTCAACACCTTGTTGGGCATCGCCCTCATGGTGTGGGGGTTGTGGTACGTCACCCGGCAAATTACCCTGGCCGAAATTAGCCGCACCCTACGCATGGCCAATGGCGGCTTTATCTTGCTAGCCGTGGCCGTCATCCTAATCACACTGTGGCTAAAAGCATGGCGCTGGCGGCTGCTCTTTCACCCCCCTGACCAAAGGCCGCCCCTGCCAGCCGCCTTTTGGGCCATGATGTTGGGGCAACTGGTGAATACGGCCGTAACCTTCCTGCGCCTGGGTGACATTGCCCGCGTTTATGGCCTATCTCGCCAGACAGGCTTGAGCAAAATGCGCGCTCTTGGCACCCTCATCGTCGAAAAAACCCTCGACCTTGTCATGCTCGTTATCACGCTGCTGCTGCTGCTGCCCTTCGTCGTGCTGCCCGACTTCATGGCCGAACGGGGCTTTACCATCGGCGGCGCGGCGGCATTAGCTTTTCTCACCCTTTACCTGGTGGCCTACCAAACGCCGCTGGTCATTCGCATTTTGCGCGCCGTGGCGCAGCGCTTGCCTGCACTTCTTAGCGACCGCCTCATCCGCTGGGGCGTTTCCGGTCTGGAAGGGTTAGCTGCCCTGCGCAGCCGCCGCGTCACCCTGACCCTGCTGGTTTCCAGCGCCTTCATTGCCTTCCTGGCCATCGTTACGCCGTGGCTCCTTTTCCCCTGCCTTTAGCCTGCCTTACGGCCTCAAAGAAGCGGCCCTCATCAACGTCATTTTGCTGGTTGCCGGGGCTATCCCCGTACCTACGCCGGCGCGGTTGGGCGTGGTGGAGTTTGCCGTCATGTTTATGCTGCGCCAGTTTGGCCTGACCGACGAAGCTCTGGCCTTCAGCTATGCCATCACCTTTCACCTGGTAGTGGACCTTCCCAAGCTTATTTTGGGTGTTTTTGCCCTGCCGCGCACCGGTTGGCGCACCACAGACTAATTTCCTGCAAACTAACTTGCACACCCATACCGGCTAGCAGGTATAATCCCACCATGACCATCCAATACTCTATAATCATCCCCGCCTACAATGCCCGCCACACCATCACTGCTTGTATAAACGCTTTGCAGCAGCAGACCATTCCCCGCGAGCAAATGGAAATCATCGTCATCGACGATGGGTCTCAGGATGGCACGGGGCAGTTAGCGGCCGAATTAGGGGTAAAGGTGCTTTTCCAGCCGCAAAATGGCGGGCAGGCTGCCGCGCGCAACGTGGGTATCCAGCATGCTCAGGGGGAGATCATCTGTTTCACAGACGCCGATTGCATTCCCCAGCCTGATTGGCTGGCGCAAATTACCGCCCCTCTGCACCAGGACCCTTCCATCAGCGCCACGAAAGGCGTCTACTGCACCCGACAGCATGAGCTCATTTCCCGTTTTGTGCAGGTGGAATATGAGGATAAGTATGACAAGCTGCGCCAGTTTCCGCGCATCAGTTTCGTCGACACTTACTCCGCTGCCTACCGCCGGGCTGTTTTGCTGGAGGTGGGTGGCTTCGACGAGCGTTTCCCCGTGGCGGAAGACCGCGAGCTATCCTACAGAGTTGCCGCCGCCGGGTATGAAATGGTCTTTCAGCCTCAAGCATTAGTCTGCCACCTGCACGCCAGCAGGGTGCGCACCTATTTTGTGAAGAAGGTGCTGAATGGCTATTGGGCCGGGCAGGCGGTCAACTTTTTCCCAGAGCGGCAAAAGGAGGATTCGTATACCCCGCAGGTTATGAAATTACAGGTGGGGTTGATGGGACTGATGCTGGCAACGGCCGTTCTCTCTTTTCTCTTCCCGCCTTTCTTCTTGCTGCTGGGGCTGTCTATGGGCGGATTCCTGGCCACCACCCTGCCCTTTGTGCAAAAAGCATGGCCCAAAGACAAAGCCGTCGCCCTTGCCTCGCCTTATTTCCTGGCCGTGCGCGCCCTGGCCCTCGGCATCGGTTACGCCTGGCGTATCGCCCGACCCATTCCCCAGAAGCTTTTGCCGCCCACCGGCCCGTAACCCGGTTCGTCAGATTGTCCAGGCAAAATACGTCCAAATCCTTAGCTGCTCGTCAGCAGGTCAGCATTGTAGGTAGTCAGGCTGACAAACCAAATTGCTGACAAGTTATCAACCATCAACCCCATGTATCAACGAATTGTCATTAAATTAGGCACCAGTGTGCTAACCGGCGGTACGCCTCATTTCAATCGGGCGCATATGGTGGAACTGGTGCGCCAAAGCGCCATACTGCATAACCAGAACAAAGAAATCATTTTTTGTTCGTCCGGGGCGATTGCCGCAGGGCGAGAAAGGTTGAATTTCCCCAACCTCCCCCCCACGGTCACCAGCAAACAAATGCTGGCAGCCGTTGGCCAAAGCCGCCTCATGCTCATGTGGGAGCGTTTCTTTGAGATTTACAACATTCACGTAGGCCAGATATTGCTGACGCGCAGCGACGTGCAAAACCGCAGCCGCTTCCTCAATGCGCGCGATACGGTGCAGACCCTGCTTGAGCATCGCATCATTCCCATCTTTAACGAGAATGATGCCGTGGCCACCGAAGAAATCAAGGTGGGAGACAACGATAATCTCTCGGCAATGGTCTCTGTGGTGGCAGAAGCAGACTTGCTGCTGCTGCTGACCGACCAACCGGGGCTTTTTACGGCCGATCCCCGCACCAACCCTAACGCCGAGCTGATTCCTGAAGTGCACACCATTGACGAGACTTTGCGCGCCTTGGCCGGAGGCAGCGTCACCGGGCTAGGGGTGGGCGGCATGGCCACCAAGCTGCAAGCGGCCGACGCCGCCCGCCGCGCGGGAGCTGACGTGGTGATTGCCGCCGGGCAAGCCCCCAACGTGATTTTGCGTGCGGTAAGCGGCGAGCAAATCGGCACGCGCTTTCCGGCTCTAGAAAACCCCCTAGAAAACCGCAAACGCTGGATTTTTGCCGGACCAAAGCCGGCAGGTAAACTGATGGTGGATGATGGCGCGAGAAAAGCCCTGGTGGAAAACGGCCGTTCCCTGCTTCCCGCTGGCATCATTCAGGTCGAAGGCATCTTTCGCCGTGGCGACACTGTCACCATTCTCGGCGAAAACGGCAAGGAGTTGGCCCGCGGCATTGTCCGCTACAGCAGCGATGACCTGCACCGCATTGCCGGCCGCCACTCCGATACCATTGCCGAAGAATTGGGCTATGCTTACGGTCCTGTTGCCGTGCACCGTAACGACATGATCATACTCAATAGCCAATAACCAATTATCAATTGTCAATCAGGAAACCATTGGCAAATGGTAACTACTAAGCCCTCCCTGGTGAGGGTATAAAAGGTTCACCAAGAAAAGCATTATACAAGGCATCAATGACATTGTGGCCTTGCTTACGCACTGTCGAAATGTAAGAGCGAATCTCGCAGAATGTATCGGCCCCGCATTTAGTACGGAAGGCCCCCGATACTTTCTGTTTGACCTTTATCATTCTGACATCTCGTTCGGCCAGATTGTTATCAAACGGAACGCGAAAGTCATACATAAAAGCCAAGACCCCGGACTGGTGCTTCTGCAGACGGTCGAGTAGGTTTTTGGGCGGCGATTGTTTGGGTCGCCCTCGCTTTTTGCTGAGTGGTTTCTCAACACTCTGGTTGACCTGCAACCCCTCATTAATGAGCTTGTCATAGGCTGCTTCATAGAAGGTCAGACGTTCCGGGGGCAAACTCAGTGTCGGCGCGGGTGTTGCTTCCACTTCCGCTTTGATGGTCAATAGCAGTTGGGCCATCTTGACCGCCCAGGGTTGTTGATATTGTTCCTCGACAAACTTCAACTCCCGCAGATGATGGGCGTTGCAGAAATTATGCTGACAAGCGTCAAAGTGTAAGTAAGCGGGCAGATGGTCATGAACCGCCTGTCCTGTGAACACCGGCAAAATGCCGCCCGCTTTCATACCTTCCTGCCCGCGGCGGCAATGTACGTGGTAATGGGTGAGCTGCTCGGTACTGGCAACATGCAGCCAGTGCAACTGCTTTTCGACGCGCAATCCGCTTTCATCAAAATGCGCTACGGTCGCTTGCTGGAGTTGCTGTTGAATGCTCTGAATACTGGGCTTGATATTTTCGGCCAGGCGCAGGTTAGCCTCAAGCACAACTGGTTCGGAAGGCCCATGCCCGTAGAAGTCTGTCAACAATTCTTCCGTGCGGGCCAAGGGAATGAAGTGATAGTTATTCAAGTAGCTGGCCTGGGCCTGTAAACGTGCCCCATACTGGGTGGGTTGCTGCACATCCGCCGGGAATTGTCCTTTGACTGTTTGGCGGCAACCAGGACACCGTTTGATTTCGGCCCGGTGCTCCGTCACTTCAATCTGGACAGGCGGAATGTCAAAAACCTGCCGTCTTTCGTACCCGGTGGGGGCAACCGCCGACAGCTCGGTTTGGCAGTGGGGACAGTGGAAGACCGGATGCCGTTGTACGTGGTGTGGCTCAGCCACCATTTTCAGCGTACCCCCTTTGTGTCCGGGTTGGCCGCCGATGGGTCGTTGGCCTTTGTGGCGCAAGCTTTGCGTTTTGGGCTTTTTCAACCCGTCGCTGCTCGGGGGCTTGCTGCTGTTATGACTATCCTTGGCTAATTGATCCTGTAACTTTTGGATCGCAACTGCTTGACTGGCGACTTGTTTTTCCAATTCGTCAATCCGTTGCAAAGCAACCAACAACAGGTTGATTAGCGTTTCTTTGTCGAGCTTGTTGAGTTGCTCGCGGTCAAGCTGTTCTAATGGCAACATGGTTTGCTATTTTTGCCGGAGTGTGTTGAATTGGCGTTAGATTTTGATTTGAATTCCATCAGCAAGTTTATCAGCAGCTTACAGGCTTAGTAGTTACGGCAAATGACAATTAGCTGTTGACCATTGACCATTTATACAAGGAGAGTGCCATGACCGTTTTAACCGCTATGGGCCAGGCCGCTAAGGCCGCCAGCCGCCAGCTTGCCGTCCTACCCACCGCCCGCAAAAATGAAGCGCTGTTGGCCATCGCTACTGAGATAGAAGCCCAACAGGCAGCCATCCTGGCGCAAAATGCCCAAGACATAGCCGATGGCCAGACCAGGGGGCTGAGCGATGCCCTGCTTGACCGCCTCCTGCTCACCCCGGAGCGCATAGCCGCCCTGGCCGCCGACACCCGCAAAGTTGCCGCCCTGCCCGATCCGGTGGGCAGTGAAATCGAAAGCCGCATGCTACCTAACGGCATGCGGCTGAGCCGCCGCCGCATTCCCATCGGCGTTCTTGGCGTCATTTACGAAGCCCGGCCCAATGTGACCATCGACATTGCCACCCTCAGCCTAAAAACGGGCAACGCCACCATCTTGCGCGGCGGCAGCGAAACATTGCGCAGCAACCTGGCCCTGGTGCAAGTCATTCAACAGGCGCTGCAAAAAGTGGATTTACCCATTGCCAGCGTGCAGTATATTGACAATCCAGACCGCGCCCTGGTGGCCGAACTGCTGCGGCTGGATGAATTCGTGGACATGATTATCCCCCGGGGGGGTTCTGGCCTGCACCGGCTTTGCAAAGAGCAGAGCACGATACCCGTCATCACCGGCGGCATTGGCATTTGCCATATTTTTGTCGATGAAAGCGCCAACCTGGAACGAGCTGTAGACATTGTGGAAAACAGCAAGGTGCAGCGCCCCAGCGTCTGTAATGCGCTGGATACCCTGCTGGTGCACCCCGACGTGGCAGAGCAGTTTTTGCCCATGATGGCGCAGCGCATGGCGGAGAGGGGGGTGGAGCTACGCGCAACCAGTGAAGCTTTAGACTTGTTGAACCAAGAACGCGAAAACCATCAGGCAATAGTCGTTCCCGCTGGTCCAGACGATTTTGACCAGGAATGGCTGTCGCTAATTTTAGGCGTCCACCTGGTGGCGGACGTGGATGAGGCTATTGCTTTTATTCAGCGACATACGACAGAACACACAGAAAGCATTTTGACCAACAACTGGGCTCATGCCACTAAATTCGTGACTGCCCTGAGCTCGTCGGCGGTTTTTGTGAATGCCAGCACGCGCTTTAACGATGGCGGGCAGTTTGGGCTGGGGGCAGAGGTGGCGGTGAGCACGCAAAAACTGCACGCTCGTGGCCCCATGGGGCTGGAAGAGCTGACGACCTACAAGTGGATTGGCTATGGGGATGGGCATATACGGCCGTAATCCAGAAAGGGACACCGAGCAGCACCGGGTTAACACGGAGAACACCGAGAATAAGAGCAGGGCATTTGTCGCTACAACACTCCTCTCCCTGCTAATCTATTTGCTCACCCTGGCTCCTGACCTGACCTGGGCGCACTTTGGTGGCGATGGCGGAGAGCTGATTACTGCCGCTGTGACCCTGGGTATTCCCCACCCACCGGGTTACCCCTCTTACGTTTTGCTAGGTAAATTAATGAGCCTGCTTCCCCTTGGCACAATTGCCTGGCGCTTCAACCTTTTTTCGGCCATAAGCGTGGCCCTTGCCGCAGGTGTTGTTTCGGTAGTCAATCATCAGTATTCAGTGGTCAGAAAACCAAAAACCGAATATCGATTACTGAAACCTCAATACTGGGCACTGATTACTGGTCTCCTCTTTGCTTTCACCCCTCTCGTTTGGAGCCAGGCCGTTATCGCCGAGGTGTATGGGCTCAATGTGCTGCTGGTGGCGCTGTTTTTGTGGGCTTTATTGGGAGAACGGCCGTTTCCACTTATCGGGTTTCTCCTCGGCCTCAGTATGACCACCCACCTGACCGGCATTTTACTGCTGCCCCTGGCCTTGCGGCAGACGCCCAGGTCCCAGTGGGCAAAACTTGGTGGAGGAACAGTGCTGGGTTTGACACCGTTCCTGCTGCTGCCACTTTTCGCGCAGGGCAGCAGCCCCGTCGTGTGGGGTGATTCCACGACCCTGCGCGGCTGGTGGTGGCTGGTCAGCGGCCGTATCTATCATGCCAACGCCTTCGCCTTGCCAATAGCCCAATGGCTGCCCCGTTTGGGAGAATGGGCGCTGCTGCTGGGAGTGTATGCGGGAGTATGGGTATGGGAGTTTGCGCGTATGCGCCACCGCCAAACTGACAAACTCGCAAACTCGCTCCACTTTACCTTTTGGCTTTACCTGCTTTACGCATTTTTCTACAACACGCCCGATGCGGCTGTTTTACTGCTGCCGGCCATACTGATTCTGGTGCTGCTGCTGTCCCCTTTGCTTCGGCAGTTGGGATGGTGGGGCTGGCTGTTGCCAATCGCCTTGCTTTTGCTAAACTTCACCTCGCAAAACCTGCGACTGGAAGCTCCGGTACGGCCGTTTGCCACTGCTGCACTTGAGGGAGCGCCCGCCAACGCAATCGTAATGACGCCGGGCAACGAAACGATTTTCGCTCTCTGGTATTTCCAGGCCGTAGAGGGGTTGCGCCCAGACCTGATTCTGGTCGACGAAAACCTGTTTGCCTTTGACTGGTACAGAGCGCGGCTGCAAGCGCAGCATAGTGATTTGCTCCATTTGGCCGCCGATGACCTGGGTGGTTTTCGCCAGACAAACGGAGAACAGCGATCTATTTTGTTTGTAAACTTATGGGATTTTTATCATCCAGACCCATAGCGTGACTATTGCTGGGGTTTGACGACTAGGGAAGTATGACAAAACGAATCCAACACCCCATACGCTGGTTGATTTTGCTCGGCGTACTGCTGCTCATCGCCTGGCTGGCCCTGAAAGGATGGCGCATTTACCGCGCCGCTGATTCGCTGCTGGCGCAGCAGGCGGCCGCCGAGGCATTGCTGGCAGAAGGCCTGACCAATATTGACGCCGACGCTGCGGAAGAACTGGTTTTAGGCGCGCGGCGAGATTTGCTGGTTATTAAGCGGGAAACGGCCGTTTTCATGCCCCTCACGCCTTACCTGGGCTGGCTGCCCACTGTTGGTCCTTTGGCTGTTGAAGCGAAGCCGCTGCTGGAAATGGCCGACGCTGGCACAGAAACGGCCGCTTATGCGCTGCTGGGTCTCAAGCCGGGGCTCGCCATTTTGCAAAATGAATCTGTTGTGGGCACAGACAAGCTGGCGGAACTGGTGGCCGTGCTGAAGGAGGCGGGTCCCGATTTAGCAGCCGCCGCTCAGGCCTTTGACCGTTACATTGCCGCTCGAGAGGAATTGGGCGATGTCGCCAGTTTACCCTGGCGCGTGCGCACTCTGCTGGAAAGTGCGGATGCGTACCAACCGCTGGCGGAGGATGGCTTGCAGATGGCCCAGATTTTGCCGGACTTCATGGGCTCCAACGGCCAGCGGCATTATTTACTC
This sequence comes from uncultured Chloroflexia bacterium, assembly GCA_963695505.1. Classification (GTDB taxonomy): domain Bacteria; phylum Chloroflexota; class Anaerolineae; order Promineifilales; family Promineifilaceae; genus JACSRF01. The sequence goes on from CAVOGX010000008.1 coordinate 17,854, forward strand.
ATCGCCCAAAATGAAGAAGAGCTGCGGCCAACCGGGGGATTTATTGCCGGGGTAGGCATCCTGGCGCTGGAAAACGGCCGTATTCAAAACATGAATTTCACCGACGCCAACTACGTGGATGACTACATCAGCAAGCCCTATGCTTTTCCGCCGCAACCCCTCTACGACTTCATGGGACTAGAGCTGTTTCTGCTGCGCGATGCCAATTTTTGGGCCGATTTCCCCACTTCAGCGCAAATGGCTATGGATTTGTACAGCTATGGGCAAGATTTGCCGCCGTTGGACGGGGCGATTGCCTTTGACCAGCGATTTATGCAGCTTTTTGTGGAAGCGCTGGGCAGCGTTTACATCCCCGAAGAAGACGTCACGATAAACGGCCGTAACGTCATTGCCGCCATGCAGGAGGCGTGGAGCTTTGACGAAGGGCAAGAAGTGGGCCAGTGGGTGCGTGACCGCAAAGCGTTCCTGGGCATTTTTGCCAGCGCAATTATGAACAAGGTGCAGGCTGATTTTGGCAGTATCGACCCGTTGACCCTGGCGCAGAATATCAATACGGCCGTTGCCACCCGCCATTTCCAAATCTACGTCACAGATCCAGCTCAGGCAGCCATATTAGACGCGGTTGACTGGGACGGCCGTTACGAAAATGAAACTGGCCAGGACGTGCTGGGCGTCGTAGACACCAACGTGGGCTACAACAAAGTTAATTCCCTCATCGACCGCCAGGTTAGCTATCGCGTCGACCTGAGCAGCCTGCAGGCAAACTTAGACGTAACTTACCAGCACAACGGCGAAGCCCAAGATAAAGCGTGCTACCAGGGCACGCCTTACACGGGGGGCATCAGCTATGAAGAACGGTTGAACACCTGTTATTGGAACTACTTACGCATTTACACCCCGCAGGGTACGCAGCTTCTCACCGCTTCGCAGCATGAAATTCCCGGTGAAACCATGTTTAGCGGGCGGGATTGGCGAGAGCCGGCGCAAATTATTGAGGAGCCCATTCCCCTCACGGTAATCGCCAACGCGTTTTTGCTGCCCTGGGCCCAAACCTTGACCAGCAATTACACATACCAACTCCCGCCCAATGTGCTGCAAACGGTTGGCGGACAGCAAGCGTACCAATTAACCATCTACAAGCAGGCCGGGACACCCGCCCAACCGCTGCAAGTGGTGGTACAATTACCGCAAGGTGCCACATTGGTATCAGCCAATCCGCAGCCTGCATCTGTCACGAATTCGGCCGTGACCTTTACATTGATGCCTGACACAAATCTGCGCCTGGAGGTCACTTTCCAGCAGTGATCCATATTGGAGGAGTATGTTAAACCGTATTGCCATCTTAGCCCTGATACTTGGCCTTTTGGTTACTGGCTATGCCACATTTAACCGCGCTCAAATGGCGGTAGCCCAGGTGCCCACCATTCCCACACGCACCCCTACACCACCCCCATCCCCACCCACCAATACGCCTGCCCCCCTGCCCACCAACCCGCCACAACCTACCAGCCCGCCCGCGGCAACCAATACGGCTACCCCCGGAGCTACGGCAACGAATACGGCCGTTTCCCCCACCATAGATCCCGGCACATTGCTGCCCACGGCCGAAGCCTGCGGCGAGCCGCCTACAGCGCAAGCAATCAACAATATCAACGTGCGCAGCGGGCCTGGCACCGATTACGATATTTTGCGGACGCTCACCGCTGGGCAGGTGCGCGTCATAGTTGGGCGCGCAGAATTTGCAGAGTGGTGGGTTATTTTACTGCCCAATGGCCGTGATGGCTGGGTAGCAGATTTTACGGTGAGGGTGCAAGGCTACACCGGCAATGTGCCCTTGGTTGCCGCTCCGACGCTAAACGGCAGCACGCCTACGCCGGGACCTCAGTGGCAGCCAACTTTACAGCCAGACTGCCCAACCGCAACGCCTACCCAGGAACCCACGGCAACGCCATCCGCAACGGCGACGGCAACGGCCGTTGCCCCCACGCGAACAACCACCCCCGAAACTACCGCCGCATCCCCTGAGCTTGCCCAAGGTTCAGAATCTGCCACCAGCACCTCTCAGGCTCCGCCGGCCCTACCCGGCGATAGAGAGCCTACAGCCACCCCCGCCGCGGACGCCATTACCAGCCAGCAGCCCACGGCAACGGCCGTGCCCCTGGCCAGCGACCAGGACACAGGAAGCGGCAGCAACCTGCTGCTCATTGCCGGGGTCGTGTTGATTGTCTTGGGGATTATTGGGGCTGTTGTGCTGCGCCGTTAGAAGAACGACACCGAAAACCGGAGCACGGAAGGTTTCCGTCTCCAGTTTCCCATCTTACTCCGACAGTAAAGATGCTCCCGCCAGTCGTGTATCCAGCGCCAGCAGGTTTCCTCCGCCAATTTGCAGCAGCAGCAAATTTTCACCAACAAGCTGCACCCAGGTATCGTTGTAGCCGCGCAGGCGCGTACCCCCGGTAAAAAGATGTGTCAGTTCCGGTTGTGCGGATTCTACGGCATAGAGTGACAGGTCGTGATTGGCCGCCCGGTCATTGAAAGATACCAGGTAAACCTTGCTCCCCGCAGCATGCAGCGTCATGTTGCCTGGCACGGAGCGGCGTACCGAACGCTCCCAGCGCAGGCCGCCATCGGGGTTCAGGACAATGAGGCGGCGATCGTACGAGTCGCTGTGCAGCACCAGGATGCCACCATCAGCCAGGGGAACCACGTCATTAGACCCGCCAAAGGTGGGGGGCAGCGAGTAAAAGGGAACGGCCGTTTGCCCGGCCACATCCAGCCGGTACAGGCCGTCGTTGGCATAAAGCAGCAATAGATTGCCTTGAGCCAGGAAACGGCCGTTACGCGAATCTGGCCAGGCGAGTGGCCCATCGGCCGATACCGTCCACAGCAGCCCACTGCGCCCGCTGCTGGCCAGGATCAGTTGATTATCAGCCATCACCCAATCCAGCAAATCGCTGGGCAGTTCGGCCTCCCACACCAGGCGTCCATCGACAGCCAAACCAAAAAGGCGCTGGCGCACAGCCACCAACAGGCCGCCATCCGGCTTGGAAATGAGTGTGGGCATGCCAACCACGGCCAAATTTTGCTGCCAGAGCGGTGTGGGATCGGGTTGAAGCGTTGCATCAGTGCCTTGCATTAACCGGTAAGCCACTACATCTCCCTGGCGGCTCACCACGTACATTCTTTGCTGCGTTTCATCTACCCTGGCCTGGGCAACAGCAAAGTCGACAGCAAGCCGCCACCGGAGACTTCCATCAATCAAGTCAACGGCAACCAGCTCCTGGTCAACTACAAGCAGAAAGGTCTGCGCATCAATTAGGCCAACCGGCACACTACCTTCCTCCGTGATGGGCCAGGACCAGATTATCCCAGGGGCAGTGGTGTTTCGCTGCTCCCAAATGGTTTGCGAAGGCGGCAGCCATCCGGCCTGCGTCGGGTCGACGTCCCAATAGCCGCCACCCGGCTCGGTGGGCAGGTGGGTGCGAATTTCAAAATGGAGGTGGGGGGGCGTGCGCGGCCGGCCGATTTCCCCTACTTTCTGGCCGCGCACCACACATTCTCCGGCCTCCAGGGTAATGCTGGGTGGGTCTAGATGGCCATAGAAAGAGAGGAAGGTGCTGCCGTCGCTAAAAATGTGGCGCACAATCACAATGCCTTGGTCGCGCCCCCAGCCCAGCGGTTCGGCATAGGTAACGGTTCCATGGCCTATGCTGTATACTGGCAGGCCGAAGTTGCCGCTTCCGCGCGAAACCCACCAATCTTCCCCGGCATGGTAGCTGTCGTAGCGATCCCGGTACACGCCAAAATCCTGCCCGCCGCGCGTGACGTTCTCGGCATCAGGGGGGTCCATGGGGAAGTCCAAGACATCGACAATGCCACAAGCGGCCCCTGCTTGAGCGACCGGGGCGCGCAGCCGGGCATCGCGAGGGTTGCTGCTGACAATCATGGGTACGGCCGTTGGCGTGGGGGTGGGGGTTGGCGTCGGGGTAAGCGTTGGAGATGGGGTGAGGGTGGCAGTGGGCGGCAGCGTGGCGCTGGCGCTGGGTTGGGGTGTTTCGGCCGTTACTGCCTGCAGCGCTCCTTCAGCGGCTCCGCCTGCTGCACCTTGCCCATTCACCGGCGGCTGGGGGGTCGCACAACTCGCCAGCCACAGCATAATCATAGCAGCCCCCAAAAATAAGCTGCTGCGGCGAGAATTCCAAGGTTGCCCCTGCCGGAGCCGGTTGGTCGCGTGCATAGACGCCAATATTACAAATTCTACCTCCGGCAGGCTAACGAATTAAGGATTTTCTTTTGTTGGGCAGAAACGGCCGTACCTCACAAAAAAAAACCCGAAAGCGTGCCAGCTTCCGAGGTAAAGAATATCTTGTTGGATTGTGGCGAAATTTAGACCTGCGAGGTTTCCATCTCTGGTGCCAAGTTGGCTAAATCGTCAAAAAACCTCGCAAGTCTCACCTGGTAGAAGTAAAAACGCCAGTGTCCAATTTCTTATTTGGAAATCAGCAGTTAAACTTTATGTAAATGTTCCGCAGCGACAAAGGAGAGACCGCGCTCTGTCAATGCCCAGGCGGTTTTGTTACACGCCTCTACTTTGTCCAAGAAATTACGTTCCATAAAGTCCCAATGTCCGGCGGCAGATAATTTCCTCTTTGTCGCGGAAATAATCCAAAATATCGGATGGATGCTCCCGCGTCTGGTCTATCTCCGGGTCCCCACCTTCATGCTTGGCAGAGATGTTGGCCACGTGGTCGGCCAGGTCCAACAATTCCTCACGGCGATTGTACGGCTGGCGCACAATGCTCTTGTAAGTTTCGGTAATGTGGTGCTCAAAGCGCACAACCTCCTCAAAGCCCAACGCTTTGCGGAACTGCGCCGTAATTTCCATGGTCTCATTGTTCACCGAATTGCTCCAGTTAAAGCCAATAAGCGGTGACGTGCCGTCATCACGGGCAAAGAGCTTGGCGCCAATTAGCGTCCACAGTGCCGCATAAGGGTTGTCGTTGCCCATAAACACTGAAATCTTGAACTCTATGTCCACGCCCAGGCGGTGCAGCAAGTAGCCCACCAGCACGGTGCCTGGATTCACGTTGAGCACCTGGCGAATACCGTAATGGGTGTAATAGTAAAGATATTCCTCCAGCCATTTCAGGGCGTGGCGATTAGGCTGCCCCACCCCACCAAAGTAACCAGTGATAGTTTCCGGGCCGCCCAGGTGCACGTTGGAGCCATCCGTACCTTTGGTGTCCAGCGTATCCACATAGCTGGCCCCGATTATTTTGAGGCCAGCAGCCACGGCGGGCAGGTCGCCATCGGCTTCCTGCTCCTTCATCTTGCGCACGCGGATGAACCGCCCCGGCATAAGAGTTTGCTGGGCGATAGCCTGCTTGGCGGCGGCAATGAGCCAGGGGAAATATTGCAGCGCGCTTACTTCCAAAGTTACGGCGAAGTCATCAGCAAAGTCCATTGCCTCGGCCTTTGCACCCAGCACCTTACGCCGGTAATCGGCCACGGTGATAAATGCACCCCTGTCACGTTGGGCCATGAGCCATTGCAAATCGGCCAGGTATTCTGGCTTACTGGCCTCAACTTTTTGCAGCAGGGTTTCAACTTTGCCAGCCTCCGCCGCTTTGGCGTTTATTTCCTCCGGGGTGCCAAATTTTTGCACGACCGCCAGTACGTCATTCACTACGCGCATGTCGGGATTCAGCAATACGTCATTGAGGGCGTCCAGGCGGTCTGAGGATATACGTAATTTTTCGCGTAAATCAGTGGTCATGGGAATCTCCTCTATCCAAGCAATTTCTTCAACTCATTATACTCAGCATCTTTCATGCCAAAGTAGTTTTGCGGTTCGGGAAAGGCCTTATTTTGCACTTCTTGCACGTATTGGATCAGGCCATTCTGGATGACCTCCCCGGCGTTGCCGTACACCTTGGCCATGCGCGGCGTGAACTTGGGATAGAGGCCGAAAAGGTCATGGTAAATGAGCAGTTGCCCATGGGCGTTGGGGCCAGAACCCAGGCTCATAATGATGCAGTTTTCGGCACGTTCGGTGATGATTTCGCAAACGCGGTCGGGCACCAGCTCCAGCAGCACGCCAATGGCTCCTGCTTCTTCCAGAATCTTGGCATCTTCGATGATTTTTTTGGCTTGTAGGGCTGATTTACCTTGCAGGCGGAAACCGCCCAGGGCGCTGGCGCTTTGGGGGGTAAGGCCCAGATGGCCAAAGGCAGGAATGCCTGCCGCGGCAATGGCCGCAACGCGCGGAGCCATTTCGCGGCCCCCTTCCAGCTTGATGGCGTCGCAGCCCGCTTCGGCCATAAAGCGCCCGGCATTGAGTACGGCCGTTTTCGTCACTGGGTTGGTAGCTCATGTAAGGCATGTCGCCAATGAGGAAGGCGTTAGGCGCGCCGCGGCGCACGGCCTGGGTGTGGCGAATCATGTCGTTCATGGTCACAGGTAGGGTGCTGTCGTAACCGAGCATGGTCATACCCAGGCTGTCACCAACGAGGATCATGTCGATACCGGCCTGATCCTGGAAGTAAGCGGTGGGATAGTCATAGCAGGTCAGCCAGGTAATGGGTTCGCCTTTGGCCACCTTGTTAAAAAGCACGGGCAAAGTTACTTTCTTGCGTTCTGTCATGGGTTCAGCTCCTTGATTGGAAATAGTTTGGGATTGTAATAGCGGGCGGGTGCCCGGTATGGACAATTTTAACTAGAATACTCGATTGCCGCAGGTTTGTAAATTGCTCTGAGTAGGGCGGTATAATTATTGAACCGAACACCATGAATTGGTTTACACTTGAAACCTGACAGATGGAGAATGCATGCTTTTTTATTGGAGCTAGCACAGTGAGGGAAACGGCCGTTTTGCCCCACCTCATCTCTACAAGGTAATCCTTTTTCGACTCAACAATTTGCTCAATTTACAAAGTGACATTTATCCTGTCTTTGGGGTGTCATTTGTCATATTTTTGCCGCTCCAGAAGAAGTATACTGTCAATAAGGGAGCCACCACCACTGCTAATTGTCAGGACGACGCATAACCCCATCATCCCTGCCATTCTGCCCCACTGCACCATTCGATAATCAACGCTCTCTGATAGCAAAAAAACTTTGCCTGGTTCATTCTCTTCCGTCACTTTTCGTCGAGCATTTTATTGCTGAGGAGGTTCATTCATGAAGGCTTATCGCATTCTCTCTCTCGATGGCGGCGGCATTCGCGGCTATCTCACCATATTATTGTTAGAAAAATTAGAGCAGGCTCATCCCGGCTTTTTGGCCCAGTTTGACCTGTTTGCCGGAACCTCAACGGGATCCATCATCGCCCTGGCCCTGGCCTTTGGCAAGTCACCCGCGGAGATCCGCGCCCTCTACGAAGAAAAAGGAAACTTTATTTTTCATGACCGGCTGCTGGTAGACTTTCGGGACGTGGGCTTTGCGGCGGGCATGACGGCCAAATACAACAATCGCAACTTAAAGAAAGCGCTACAGAACCATTTTGGCATGACCCCGCTGGGTTCGTTGGATAAGCGTGTTCTGGTATCCAGTTTTGACCTGGACCACCAGAAAAAGGGCGAACCGCGGATGTGGAAAGCAAAATTTTTCCACAACTTCCCCAACGACAAACCAGATAACGATGAGAAAATTGTGGACGTTGCCCTGCGAAGTTCGGCCGCGCCTTTTTACTTTCCCAGCTACCAGGGGTTCGTAGACGGCTTCGTGGTGGCGAATAACCCCAGCATGTGCGCCCTGGCGCAAGTGCTGCACACGGCCGAATCCACGCTGGAAAACGTCACCTTACTTTCCCTGGGTACAGGGCTGAATCCCCGCTACATTCCCGCTGGGGACAGCGACCGGGGGTGGCTGCAGTGGATGGTACAGCTAAACCCCATGAACCGCCGCTGGTATGCTATGCCGCTGATTTACATGATGTGGGAAGGTGGCGTGAATCTGGCCAACTACCAGTGCCGCCAGTTGCTCCACGAAAACTTTTACCGCCTCGATCCGCTGCTGCCCAGGCTGGTGGACATTGACGACGTAGGGTCCCTGCCCCTGCTGCGCCGCGTGGCAAATAAAGTGGAATTAGAGCCGGTATTGGAATGGATTGGCGCGCGTTTTGCGCAAACGGCCGTATCCACCGCCGCCTGACCGGACAAAGCCATGCAGTTCAACCTTCGCACGCACATTGCCTGTCCACCGGCGGAACTGTTCGCTTTCCTACAGGACATCGACCGCTACGCCGGCCGTCCCGGAACCATCGTGCCTGTTTACGACAAGCTTACCCCCGGTCCATCGCGCCTGGGCACGCGCTACCGCGAAGTCATCCGCGTGCTGCCGGGTTGGCACATCGAGAACCAGGCCGAGATTATCCGGTTGGAGCCAGACGCGCGGCTGGACTTGCTCTACGCGTTTCGCCGCGGAAATATGCATGGTGTCCTCTCCTACCGCCTGACGCCTACCAGCCAGGGCACCTTGCTGGTGCAGCAGCAGAGTTTGCATCTGCGTGGCTGGCTGCGCCTGTTTACCCTGCCGGTTTTTCTGCTTTTTGGCCGCCAGGTGCGCCGCCGCTTAGCAGACATCCAGTTTTTGCTGGAAACAGGCGCCCTGGAACGGTTGGCTCAGGGTGATGGCGGGGTTGATTTCTACGTGGCCCGGCGGCAGCGCATTTTGCGCGGGACAAAAGGCCGGCAGAGCATCTCCGCCCGCTTTTAGCGGCGCGATATGGGTCAGAAACGGCCGTTTACATACTTAGCGAGGCCCAACAGCGGCTGGCTGCCCTCATCCCCCACATTCCCTACATTGGAGGGCGCCGCAGCAGCATGACCCGCGTGCTGATTGGAACCGCTTACAGCCTGGCCTTTTACCAAGCAATGCACAGCCGGGGTGAGGAAACGGCCGTAATCGGCGCGCTGCACCAGCAGGCGGTGGAGGCGCATTTTGCCAGCATTCCCCAATGGCAAAAACGCATCGCCCGGCTGGGCTGGGGCTTTTTCTTCCGCCGTCCGGGGCGTTGGCTGCTGCAAAGGCTGCTGCGGCGGCAGGCTGCGCAGTCACAGAAAAGGCGTTACGCCGCGGACTTTGTTTTTGACTACGTGCCGGGGAACGGGCGAACCTTTGACCTGGGCATTGATTACACAGAATGCGCGGTGTGCAAATTTTTTGCCGCCCAGAGTGCGGCGGAATTTACGCGCTACGTCTGTCTCTACGACTATCCCCACAGCGCCCTGACCAGAACGGGCCTGGTGCGCACCACCACCCTGGCCGAAGGGGCAGAACGGTGTGATTTTCGCTTCAAATACGGCCGTTCCCCGCAAAATCGGCAGGTCACCCAGGTTAAAATCATATGAAGGAGGTAAACCATCTGGAAAAATCTGAGATTGACGTGTGGGTGCCGCTGGTGGAGGTGCCGGAAACGGCCGTTGCGCGGTAGAGAGTGATGGTGAAGTGGGTAACGGCCGTTCACTGCCGCTCATACAATCGGCGTGGCACACAAAATTCCGAACCTGTCAGGATTTCGATAGCAATAAAGAAGATATGTGCTATCAGTAATACTAGAAGGGTGAATACCTTTTATTATGTGCTTTGTCGGGCCGCCAGACGACCGCTTGGAGGATAAAATGAAACGCTTCTTTATCTTTGGCATTTTGACCATGGTTTTGGTGATTATCGTTTCCTGCAAAAGCCAGGAAACCCCGCTTTTCCAAGAGACCGAATGCATGTTTACTGATTTTTTAGGGCGCGAAACCCAATGTGGCACTCTAATCGTTCCCGAAGACCGCACCCAGGCCGACAGCCCGATGATCGAATTACAAGTTGCCATCATCAGCAGCACTCACTCAAATCCTGAACCGGACCCGATTGTTATACTTCAAGGAGGGCCTGGCGCCAGTGCTATAGAAAGCATTGAAAGTTGGGCATTCATGTTCCGCAACACGATTAATCGTGACCTGATCGTCTTAGATCAACGAGGAACGGGATATTCTCAACCAGCCCTCAATTGCCCAGAATTGGAAGAACCCTATTACGAACTATACGAACTAAATCTAAGCTCAGTGGAAGAAAGCCAACGACTTGTCCAGATGCTGCAAGAGTGTCATGACCGCCTGGTTGCCGAAGGCGTTAACCCTGCTGCATACACCAGTGCAGCCAGCGCTGCAGATGTGGCCGACCTTCGCCGGGCAATGGGTTATAAAGAATGGAACATTTATGGATCCTCTTACGGCACCCGGTTGGCTTTGACGGTAATGCGCGATCACCCAGACGGGATACGCAGCGTTATTTTGGATTCCCCTTATCCTCCACAGGCAGATCTTTATGTGACGCAAGCAGTTAATGGAGAACGATCATTAGAGTTGATTTTCAATAACTGTGCCGCGGAAGAGGCTTGTAGTCAGGCGTATCCAGATCTAAAGAATAAGTTTATTGAAATGGTTGACCAACTAAATAAGCAACCCGTTTCTTTGGCAATTTCTCGCCCCCAAACTGGGAAGAGTTACAATTTTGTACTCAATGGAGATCGCCTGATCAAGATTTTCTTCGATCTAATGTATCGAACCCAAAACCTTCCCCGTTTACCAAAGTTGATTTACGACCTTGCGAGTGGGGATTGGGATGCTCTACCTGGGCTGATCCGGGCAAGTTTATTTTGGAACGATGCTTGGTTTGAGGGAATGTATTATGCTGTTCAATGCAGCGAGGAAGCCTATTTTGGTTCTCCAGAAGTCGTCCAGCTTGCAAACGCTGCTGTTTCTCTCCATTTTGGAGAGGGGCTCGACAATGCCTCAATTTATGAATTGTGTGGAGTTTGGAAAACCCAGAGTCCACCAGCTTTTGAGAATGAACCTGTTGTTAGTAGCATACCTACTCTAATCTTGACGGGCGAATATGACCCTATCACCCCACCTGCCTGGGGGGAGTTGGCATCAGAAACTCTGCCCGAGTCTCAATTTTTTGTTTTTCCGGGTGTGGGGCATGGAGTGCTCGTAGAAGAAAGTATTTGCCCATATTTAATCACAAGCTCATTTTTAGATGACCCGAATTCACCGGTCAATGCGGCTTGCCTGGATAGACTAGGCCTCACTTTCGCTATCAAGTAATTTGTGACCATCCGCTTGTCTCTAAGTGAAGAAGCAAAACATTTTTTTGAGGGCCTAGCCACCTATCGAACTGACGGGGCCATGTGCCGGATACACCTGTTTTGCGCCCTTTTCCTGCAGGAGTTTCCAGCTTGCCGAAGCAACCGGATTATCGAAGGCAAACGCTCTCGGTGGCAGGTCGCCGGTAAAAACCGAACTATCGTCCAGCAAGAGGGAAACGCAGTGGTCGGAGTGGCCCGGCGTGTGCAGAATTTCTCCGGCAATACCAATCTGGCTGAGGCACTCGCGGCTTTCCGCAAAGGAGATGACAACATTGCCCTCTAGCCTAATTTCCACATACTTATCCTGGGGCTTTGTCCAGGTCTTCATGACGGGAATAGCCTCAACCTGCACGTCCAACACCAGCAGGGGCACCCCTTCCTGCTTCAGCTCCTCGGCCAGCCCTGCGTGGTCAATGTGGTAATGGGTGGCCAGCGCATAGCGAATCTCGTGAAGGGGCGCGTCCATTCGCTTAAGGTTGGCTTTCATAGTTCCCAGGGTGCCGGGCCAACCAATATCGACCAGCAGCCGCGAATTGCCTGCACTCACCACCCAATAGTTGGTCGAGCGATATCCCACATTCACAATCGTCAAAGATGCTGCTTTCGACACAAACCTTTACATCCCAAAAACTTGCCTGCTGTTCTGGAAGATTTCTGTGCAGGTCCCGTCTTCAATGAGAACCCATTGCTTCGGCAGCAAGGAACAATGTCAGAAATGCGCCTAAAACGGTGGACAAATAAACCAGTAGCGCCTTCTCTTTTAGCCTGATGATTGCCAGGAGTCCCACCATAAACGCAGAAACGCCAGCAGCCATTCCGGCAAGCATGGTAAGCGCCAATGCCGGTCGCGCAGAAATATCCGCCAAAATAGTCCCGCCTGCCGGGACTGATTCATACAGCGTATTTGTAAATGAAGAGCCAATTACAAACAATATGGGCGCCACGACGATAAGCCCCACCGACCACTTGCCCAACGTGGTTTGGGGTGTGATTCTCCACGCTTTATTTGCCATGCTACTCACCCTACTACAGCGCTTTCGTCAGATAGAAACGCTGGTGTCCGGTGGGAAAGTTTGCTAATGTGCCAAATATTTCATAGCCATACTTTTTGTAGAAGTCTGGCGCCTGAAAGCTAAAGGTGTCTAAAAAGGCGTTTTTCGCACCCCGCCGCCGCGCTTCTTCTTCCGCCAACCGCAATAATTGCTGCCCGTAACCCTGACCGCGCAGCTCCTCTTTAACCCACATCAAATCGACGTGCAGCCAATTCCAGTAGGTTGCGCCAATGACGCCACCCACGATTTCCTGGTCAGGCCCGCGCAGCACAAAGCAAAGGGTCTTGGCCTGGTCATCACCAGCCTGCTGCGTGTTGAAATCGCTGATGGCCGGACCAATCACGCCCCATTCTGGTTTGTCGAGGTATTCAATGATGTTTTCATCGTTCATGATTTTTCTATTCCTTTGCGTTTATTTTGGATTTGTCAAACCATGCCCTAAAAGGGCTAAGAGTTTTTCAGATTCTTTACTGCATTTTGCAAGGTCGGTTTATTTCGTTTCTTTCAGTGTTTTGATCAGCATTCTCCATTCCAATGATTCGAAAAGCTTTCTACGTGCTGTGAGGACATTGCTAATTCGTTGAGCGAGGATTCCACCGTACACCATCAGCTCCTCAATGTGCATGCTAGTCTGTATGTGCTGATTACATCGAGCAGAATACAGACCAAGATTCTCAAGTTCATACTCTAATTCCGGCGACTGATTTCGCGATCTTAGATGCCCCCATTCATATTTGATATAGTTTTTATCCCAGTCTTTTGGAGAGTTCCAACAAAGGGGAAGCTCGGTTCCCTCAACATGGAAAAATGGTCTGCTATCTTGGGCATCAAAAAGAAGGCTGATGGTCCTAGATAAGATATCTAAAGATTTCACTTGACTTACACGATAGCCTGCTTTTCTGATCCGAGGGACCAGTGTTTTCACCAAACGAGCGATGTGAACCTCTTGAAATTCATAAGTATATGCATCAGGGTTTGCTGCAAGTGCTTTGCGATGATCTACAAGTTTAACTTTTTCTTTCATCTTCTATCTCATGAAACATAACAATTTCAGACTAGCCTGATAACACATCGAATCTATGAAAAAGAGGTAACCAAGATGACCGACATGTCTATAACACTTGAAAAATATCGATCCCCCGCTCCATGGCCCGCTCTATTCCCCATTCTATTATTGAAGGCGGCGGCGCTTTAAACTCCTCGTCCGAACGGCGCACCAGCGCCAGCGCCTCTTCATCGCAGAAGGAGACGCAAACCCCACACCCCACGCAGCGCAGGCTGTCGACGCTCATCACAAAATCATCGTTGAGGGCCAGCGCATCAAACTGGCACTGCTCCACACAGGTCTCGCAGCCGTTGCACAGCGCGGCGTCCACCTGGTTCACAAAAGCAGAACGGGCGACCACATTGGCAATGCCCAGGTCGGCCATTCCGCGCAAAATGCCACAGGAACAGGTGCAGCAGTTGCAAATGTAATGCATTCCTCTCTGGTTGTTGCTCACTGAATGCACCAGCCCGGCGGCAGCCGACCGGTCCAGCACGCCTACGGCTTCCTCGTGGCTCAAGGCGCGGATGGTAGGGTGCTGGTCAAAGACCCCGGGCCGCTCATTGAGAATCAGGCACACGTCCACGGGGTGGTCGCATGGGTCGCCAACGAGGGACTTTTGCACGCGGCAGATGCAGTCAATGACGCCCCACGACTGCGACTGCCCCACAATGTCTGCCGCACTTTCGTAGGGGTGTACCTCCATGTCGATACGAATACTCTCATTGACGGGAATGACACGATGCACCTGGGGTTTGACGGCCAGCATTTGGCCAAAGGCCTGCCGGTAGTATTTTTCAAATAGGGCGGCTTGTTCACCGTTAATTTGGCCCAACTGCGCCTCGTAAATACCCACGACAAAGGGCAGCAGCCCAAATGCTAGGCCAGCATCAGTACGGCCTGCACGAATCAGACCGCGGCGGGACATACTTTTTAGCGTCGCCGAAAACCGAGCAGCATCTCCGCCCAGGCGCGCCGCTAATTGGGCGGGAGTTTCCAACGTAACGCGCAGTTGGGCAGCCAGGGCAGCTTCCTCCGGAGAATAAAGGGTAGCCAGCAGGCGCAGTTCCACGCCATCTGCGGTGGGCGGATATCCGTTGGGCAGCGCATCCAGCCGTTCTGCTAGTAGTTTATAGGGGTCTTTTTCCATGGGGTTTCTCCTCGGCCAGGCAGGGTAGCAGTAACCGATAAATATAACAATCCTATGCCATGTGGTCATTATAAAAAAGATGGCCACATAGCATAAGTGACAAACATCATGGATTTGGGGCTGCCTGCTAATTTACCCTTGCAGAAAGTGGCGGGTAACATGTGAGACGGTTTCTGCAATGGATAGGGAACCATCAACCTGTAACCATGACAGGCCATTTTTTACTGCCTCAGTCTCCAGCCAGCGGGCAAACCCGGCATCGCGGCTCATCCAGTTTTCAAAGGCCTGGGCAGGATTTGAAGTGGCGGCCAGGATGCCATCGACCCAAGGCCGCCGGGCGTAATGCTGCCGTTGGAAAGGCTCGGCAGGAATCAGCCAGAAGGCATGATGGGGCTGGGGAAGGAGCGGAGCCAAAAGGTGGGGTAAGGCAGCGGCGCCTTCAAAAAGCAACGGCCGTTCCTCTTCAACCACCATTCGCTCAATATCTTCCAGAACTAGGGAAAATTCCTCAGCGCAAAAGTGAATTTCGCTGGCAATCTGTTGGGCGACCGGCCGCAGCCACAGCGCGTCACCCTGCAAATGGGAAAGGTGATGAAAAGTGGGCTGCTGCACCGGGTTTGAACGCTCGCGGTGGTCGGCGAACCATTCGTCGCAGTGATAGACGCGCCAGCCCAGGCGGTCGGCGATGGCATTGGCGACGGTGGATTTACCCGCACAGGGCGAACCGCCCAGCCAATAGACGTTATCAAGGGGGAATTTGGGGGTTAGAGACATCCAGATTAGGGGGATTTTACGGGCATAACGGCCGTTTTCGCCGCGGCCATCTGTTCCTGCAAAGCCTCCGGAGCGGTACCGCCGGTTACATTGCGGCTGGCTAAAGAGACCTTCACGTCAAAAACGGCCGTGGCGTCCGCGTCAAAGTGCGGACTGATGGCCTGCAAGTCGGCCAAAGTCAAGGCGGAAAGCGGTACCTTCCGCTCTTCAGCCAGATGCACCACCTGCCCTACCAGGTGGTGCGCCTCGCGGAAAGGTACCCCCCTTTTCACAAGGTAATCGGCCAGGTCTGTGGCCAACAAGGTCGGCTCTAGTTGCGCCACCATGCGTTCCGGGCGCAAGGTGAGGGTGCTAATCACGCCGCTCATTACCGGCAGCACCACGTCCAGGGTGTCAAAGGCGTCGAAGACCGGCTCCTTGTCCTCCTGCAAATCCTTGTCATAGCTGGAAGGCAGTCCTTTCAGCGTGGCCAACAGCCCCGTCAGGCTGCCAATCAGCCGCCCCGCTTTGCCTCGCGTCAGCTCCAGCGTGTCCGGATTCTTCTTCTGCGGCATCAGGCTGGAGCCGGTGCTGTAGGCGTCGTCCAGGCGCACAAAGCCAAATTCGCTGCTGCTGAATAAAATCAACTGCTCGGATAACCGGCTGAGGTGCAGGCCAACCATAGTCGCAGCGTAAAGGAAGTCGGCAGCAAAGTCGCGGTCGGAGACGGCGTCCAGGCTATTGGCACTGACGCGGGCAAAACCTAGTTCTTGCGCTAGAAATTGACGGTCAACGGGGTAGGCCGTGCCCGCCAGTGCTGCAGAACCTAGCGGCAGTTCGGACGCCATCTCGCGCACCTGGGCCAGCCGCTGCCCGTCCCGCTCCAGCGGCCAAAAGTGGGACAGTGCCCAATGCCCCCAGGTAACGGGCTGGGCGTGCTGCAAATGGGTGTAGCCGGGCATGGGCGTGTGCAAATTTGCCTCAGCGCTGGCAATGAGAGCGTGCTGTAAAGCGGCCAGGTGTGCCTGCAGCACCTCCAAAGCGCCCATGACCCACAGGCGGAAATCGGTGGCTACCTGGTCGTTGCGGCTGCGTCCCGTGTGCAGCTTGCCACCCACTGCCCCCACCATTTCGGTGAGCCGCCGCTCAACGGCCGTATGCACGTCCTCATCACCCGGCGCAAACACAAAGGTCCCGTCAGCAAACTCTTGCTGCACCTGGGCCAGGCCATCCACCAGGGTTTGCGCTTCGACAGGCGTCAGCACCCCCGCGCCTACCAGTGCCCGCGCCCAGGCCATGCTGCCTCGAATGTCTTCGTTAACCAGCCGCACGTCAAAGGACAGGCTGTCGTTGAATTTCCGCACCAATTCGGCCGTGGGCTTTTGGAAACGGCCGCCCCATAGTTTACTCATCAATTTCCTCAATCTTTGTAACTTTCCCTTGTTCAAAGGATATTATCTATTAGAACAAGGCCATTATGCTTACTTTTCACGAACTATACGAGCGCTATGCGCCAGAAGTATATCGTTTCGCCTACTGGTTGGCGGGCAATGGCGCAGAAGCCGAGGACATTACTTCAGAAACGATGATTCGCGCCTGGATAGGGTCGAATAAAAACATTCACACGGAGACGATCAAGGCTTATCTCTTCACCATCGCCCGAAATTTGTATTTAAAACAGCACAGGCATGAGCAAAACCAGGTGGCTCTGGACGATTACCATCCCGACAACGGCCCCAATCCGGAGCAAATTGCTGCCCAGCGCCAGGAATTGCAGCAGGTGCTGGCGGCTATGCAGCAGTTACCAGAAATTGACCGGGCTGCTCTGCTCTTACGCGTTCAACACGAACTACCTTATGCCGAAATTGCCCGAGTTCTGCATATTTCGCTGGCTGCGGCCAAGGTTAAAGTGCATCGCGTCCGGTTAAAATTGGCGATGGCCAGAACCGGTACGGAGGAAAGTTGAAATGGAAATTACCCGAAATGTCATTCTTGACTTAATCCCGCTGTATCTTGCCGGAGAAGCTACCAACGACACGCGGCAGCTTGTGGAATATTACTTAGAAAAGGACCCGCAGCTTGCTAGGCTGGTGGAAATGGCAGCCCAAGAAAAGGTGCCAGAGGATATTCCCGTGCCGATCAACAAGGAGAGTGAAATGAAAACATTTCAGAAGGCGCGGTTGTTGACATTACAGCATCACATTTTTTTAGGCTTATCGCTCACTTTTTCAGTCTTATGGGTTATTGCCGCCTTTGGAAAAGCTGTAGAGCCGGAAGTGCCACTGGCGATTCCCATCATCTTCTTTTTCGCCGCGACGTTTTTCTGGATTGGCTTTGGGAACATCGTGCGCCAGATTAACATGCTGGATTAATCAATTTTTTCATAAGCAGTCAGATTTTGTGGATGGCATCCCCGTTTTGAATTTTGCCATCTTGCACTACCCGGGCATAAATGCCGCGCAGCCGCAGAGGCCAGCCATCCTGATTGACAAACTTCAAGGCGTCGTGGCCAAAACGGGTAGCAAATTTAAGGCAGCCGCGATGTTCCTGGGCGGTGATTTCCAAAACGGCCGTTCCTATTCGCAGCTTTTGCCCCGGCGGCAAATTTTCTGGGCTCAGGTTCAGGTCGACGAATAGCTGGTCCCCGGCCAAAGGCCAGCGGTCGCGGGATTGGGCAATGAGCTGGATAGCGCGGCTGTTCATCAGCGTAATCTGCCGCTCCGGATGGGCTGCCCCATCGACCGTAATGCTGCTGCTTCGCTGCGCCCAGTTGTCTCCCTGCAAACCGTGTGCGGCCGTGAGTTCGGCCGTTTCCCAAACCTGGCGCTGGTCTACGGCAGGGCGAGCCACGATCATCTCCAGGCGGCCCTGGTCGGTGGGGGATAGGCGCAGGTGGGGCAGGCCGGCCCGCAACGTTTCTAAAGTAAGGTGTTCTGCCATCAATTTTCTCCTTCTCAGGTGCGATAGTCGGCGTTTATGGTGACGTAGTCGTGAGTCAAATCGGTTGTCCACACCGTGGCAACGGCCGTACCCATGCCCACATCCAGATGAATGTCAATCTCCGTTTGCGCGAAAATGGCCGCCGCTGCTGCCTCGGTATACTCTGTGGGCGCGCCATTGCTCACCAGCCGCAGCGGTTCGTCACCGGGGTTGCCTATCGTCAGGGAGAGCTGGCCTTGCGCGAACTCAACCCCAGCCCGGCCTGCCGCTGCCAACATGCGGCCCCAGTTGGGGTCGCTGCCCGCCAGTGCCGTCTTCACCAGGGGAGACGTAGCAATGGTATTGGCTATGGCGTGGGCGTCGGCCTGCGTAGCCGCTCCTGTCACGTGAACGGCGGCAAATTTCGTAGCCCCTTCGCCATCGCGCACAATCATGTGCGCCAGCGCCGTACAGAGTTGGTTGAGAGCCTGCTGGAAGAGAGTCTGGTCGGCGGGGGTGGAAACGGCCGTGCCGCTGGCGCCATTGGCCAGCAGCAGCACCGTGTCATTGGTGCTGGTGTCGCCATCTACAGAGATGCGGTTAAAGCTCACCCCCACCGCCTGATAAAGCATGCTTCGCAGCATTTCTGGGGCAATGTCAGCGTCAGTGGTTAGCACGCCCAGCATCGTCGCCATGTTCGGGTGAATCATACCCGCGCCTTTGGCCATGCCGCCAATAGTCACAGGCCCACCTGACAGGTCCACACGTATGGCCAAATGCTTGGGGCGCGTGTCGGTGGTTATGATGGCCCAGGCCGCCAGCAGGCCGCCCTCTTCCTTCCCGGCGTTTATGGCCTCGCGGTGCTGCAAATCTGCTGCCGCCGCGTAAATGCCGGCCTGCAGCTTGTCCATAGGCAGCGGCTGGCCAATAACGCCGGTGGAGAGCAGCAGCACCTGGTTAAACTCGCAGTTCAGCTCAAAGGCGGCAATGGTTTGGGTGAGGCGGGCGTCGGTAAGGCCATGCTGGCCAGTGCAGGCGTTGGCGTTGCCGGCGTTGGCCACAATGGCGCGGATTTGGTGCGCATTTCCGGCCAGGGTCTCTTTGTCTACCAGCACGGGAGCCGCCACCACCTGGTTTTGCGTAAACACGCCCGCCGCCGCGCAGTCCTGGTGGCTGACCACCAGGGCCAGGTCCAACCGGTCTTTGTACTTAATGTGGGCGGGAACGGCCGTTGCCCGAAAACCTTGCGGCGTTACCACCGTGCCATTCTCAATCAGTTCCATTCGCTTCTATCTACCCTGGAGCAGAGGCCACAGTCAGAACAGGCAAAACGCTGGCTGAAGCCTCGGCTCCGCAAAAGATCCAATCTCCAATCTCTAGTCTCTCTTAAACTTGCTGTAATCCGGCGCGGCGTAGCGCGTTTTGCCGCCGTCGCTCACCTCCATCATCGCCTGCACCTTCATTTGCAGGCCAAATAGGGTGATAAAGCCGACCGCATCCGACTGATCATACACATCTTCCTTGCCAAAGGTGGCAAAATCTTCACGGTAGAGGCTGTCCGGGCTGTAACGGCCGACAACAATCACGTTGCCCTTGTACAGTTTCACTTTTACCCAGCCCGTCACCGTTTCCTGCGTCTTGTCGATGAACGCTTGCATCGCTTCGCGTAGGAAAGTGTACCATTTGCCATAGTAAACCAGTTCCGCGTAACGCACCGCTACCTGCTCTTTGTAATGCAGCGTATCTCGATCAAGCGCCAGCGATTCCAGCTCGCGGTGTGCGGCGTACAAAATCGTGCCACCAGGCGTCTCGTACACGCCGTGGGATTTCATGCCTACCAGGCGATTTTCCACCAAATCAACGCGACCTACGCCATGCTTGGCACCTAACTCGTTGAGCTTCTCAATGAGTGCCGCTGGGGGAAGCTGCACATCATTGACGGCTATCGGGATACCCTTCTCAAAATCAATCTTGACGATTTCCGGCTCATCGGGGGCATTTTCCGGGGCGACCGTCCACTGGAACATGGTCTCTTCTGGCTCGTTGGCCGGGTTTTCCAGAATGCCGCCCTCGTGGGAGAGATGCCACAGGTTGCGGTCGCGGCTGTAGATCGATTTTTCGGTATGCACGACCGGCACGTTGTGCTTTTTGGCGTAAGCCAGGGCATCTTCACGCGAGCGAATGTCCCATTCGCGCCAGGGGGCAATGACCTTGAGGGTGGGGTTGAGCGCTTTGTAGGTCAGTTCAAAGCGCACCTGGTCGTTGCCTTTGCCAGTTGCCCCGTGAGCTACCGCATCGGCGCCTTCGGCTTCGGCGATGGCTACCTGCCATTTGGCAATGAGCGGGCGGGCCACCGAGGTGCCCAGCAGGTATTGTCGCTCGTAAATGGCGCCGGACTGCATCATGGGAAAGAGGAAATCTTTGGCAAATTCGTGGCGCAAATCCTCCACGATACACCTTGCTGGCACCACTGGCCAGCGCTTTTTCTTCCAGTCCTTCCAGCTCGTCGTCACCCTGGCCAATGTCGGCGCAGAAGCCGATGACTTCGCAGCCATAATTTTCCTTCAGCCAGGGCACGATGACGGAGGTGTCCAGACCGCCGGAATAGGCGAGGACGACTTTGTTTACTTTTTGTTTTTGACATGGTTTTCTCCTTATTTGAAATGGTAATTGGAGATTAGAGTTGGAGATTGGAGATTTGCGCAGCTGGATGCGGGTTAATCTCTAATTCTGATCGCCAATGTCTTGAGATGCAGAACAACGGCCGTTTCATCACAGGCGTCTTGAATCGGGCAAAACTGGCAGTCACGCCACACCTTTTCCGGAAACCAGCTCCTGTTGGTGACGGAGAAGCCCGCCTTTTCGAAAAAAGCCGACAGCGCGGGTGAGGGCAAACAGGGTGGGCACATGGCGCAGGCGGGCCTGCTCAATCAGGGCTTTGACGATGGTGCGGCCCCATCCCTGGCCCTTTACTTTGTCGACCACCGCCAGGGAGCGGACTTCGGCCAGGGCGGGCGTGTAGTAAAGCAGGGAGACGCAAGCAACTATATCGCCTTCGGGGTCTTCAGCCACCAGCCAGTCAGCCAGGGTCTCGCGGATGGACAGAGCGGTGCGCGGCAGCAGGTCACCGCGCCGCACGTGGTCGTTGACCAGGCGCAAAATATCGGGAATGTCGCTTTCGGCAGCGGGTCGAATGTACATGGCAAGAGGATAGAGCATAGAGCAGAGGAAGAAAGGCTTTCTACTAGCTCTCGCTCTTGCTCTTGCTTGATAAAATTTCCTTGAGAATGGCAACGGCCGTATCAATCTCGCTCTTGGTCACAATCAGCGGTGGGGCCAGGCGCAGCACATTTTCCCCGGCACTGATCACAATCAGCCCCTTTTCACGGGCGGCGGCAATGACAGGGGCAGCAGGCTGGCGCAGTTCCACCCCCACCAGCAAACCCGCGCCGCGCACCATGGCCATCTGGTTTGCCGAGAGCTGCCACAACTGTTCCTTCAAATACTGCCCTTTGGCCGCCACGTCTGCCAAAAAGTCCGGCTGGTTGATGCGGTCAAATACCACCGCAGCAGCCCGCGTTACCAACGGTCCGGCGGCAAAAGTGCTGCCATGGTCGCCCGGTTGCAGCGACGGCAGCCACCCCGTCCGTCAGCAGCACCGCGCCAATGGGCAAACCGTCAGCCAGAGGCTTGGCCAGCGTCATGATGTCTGGCGCAACGCCGTACAGCTCGTGGGCCCACAGCTTGCCGCTGCGCCCCAGGCCGCACTGCACCTCGTCGAAAATCAGCAGCGCGTGGTGCTGGTCACATAACTGCCGCAGCCAGGGCAAAAACTCAAGCGCGCCGGATGTACGCCGCCTTCGCCCTGCACCGGCTCCACAATGACGGCGCAGGTCTGGTCGTCAATGGCCTCCGCCGCCGCATCCAGATCGTTGAAGGCGGCAAAGGTCACGCCAGGCATCAGCGGGGCAAAGGGTTCGCGGTACTGGGCTTTGTAGGTGACAGAGAGGGCGCCAATGGTACGGCCGTGAAACCCACCAGTAAACGCCACAATCTTTGTTTTGCTCCCCTGCTCTTCTGCCTCTCCACTCCCCTGCTCCCTGGCCCATTTCCGCGCAAACTTAATGGCCGCCTCATTGGCCTCCGCGCCAGAATTGCAAAAGAAAACCCGGTCGGCAAAGGAGTTTTCCACCAGCCGCCGAGCCAGCTCCACGTGCGGGGCGGTGTGGTAAAGGTTGCTGACGTGGGTTAGCAGCCCGGCCTGCTCGCAAACCGCCTGCACCCATTCCGGGTCGCTGTGCCCCAGGGCCGTCACGGCAATGCCGGAGGCAAAGTCCAGGTACTTCTTGCCCTCGCTGTCAAATAAGTACATGCCCTGGCCGTGGGTAAATACCACATCTGGCCGGATGTAGGTTTGCAAAATGTACTGTTTTTCTGCAGAAATGGTTTGTTCTTTGTTCATGAATCACTCCTTTGCGCCTGTAACACAAACATCCCTCAGGTTGCAGGTTGCCCGTTACATGGTAAACATCGTGCCCCCGCCGCTGCCCAATCCTGCCAGATTAACAATACGCGCCTGGGGTACACCTTGGGCAACGACTTGCAAAGCGGCCTGCACTTTGGGGATCATGCCGCCGTTAATCACCTTGTTGTGAATAAGCTCGGTGGTTTGTACGGCCGTTAACGAAGCCAACACCTCTCCATGTGGATCCAGCACGCCGGGTACGTTGGAAACAAAGGTTAGCAGCTCGGCGTCGCAAGGCCCGCGCCACGGCGCTGGCCGCTTCGTCGGCATTGACATTGTAAATTTGGCCATCGACTACTCCCAGGGAGATAGGTGAGATGACCGGCGTCATGCCGGCGGCTAGCAACGTGTGCAATAGGGCGGTATTCACCTGCACAATCTCGCCCACGTAGCCCAGGTCAATGGTGGGATGTTGCTTTCTTCACGCAGCGCAGCAGCCCGCCATCGACCCCGCTGAGGCCCACAGCCTGCACACCCGCCGCCAGCAGCGCGGCGACAATGTGCTTGTTGGCCTGGCCGGAAAGCACCATTTGCGCCGCTTCCAGTGAGGCGGCGTCGGTGACGCGCACGCCATCCACTTTGGTGGGCTGCAAGCCCAGCTTTTCTTGCATGTCGGCGATGGCTTTGCCGCCGCCGTGGACGAGGATGACGGGACCGGTTAGCTGGGAAACGGCCGTGGCCAATCCTTGCCGAAAACTCAATTCACCTAATTCATTGCCGCCAACTTTGATAACTTGCATTCACACCTCCTTCAGCCTGGATCAGAGATTAATTGCTGTCTATCTCCTGTTTCTCAGCTCTACAAAAGCCCCGCTATCTCTTCGAGTCCCAGCGCCACATTCATATTTTGCACTGCCTGTCCCGCCGCACCCTTTATTAAGTTGTCGATGGCCGATGTGAGAATGAGGGTGTCGCCCGCCTGAGTGAGGCCAATGGCACAGCGGTTGGTGTAGTTCACGTGCGCCAATGTCGCCAATTCACCCAGAGGCAGCACCCGCACAAAGGGTTCTTGAGCATAGATTTCGCGGTACAGGTCGATAAGTCTTGCAGCCGCCAGCCCGGTTTGAGGGGAGCATAAATGGTGGACAGAATGCCGCGCGGTACGGGCAGCAGGTGGGGTGAGAAGATAAGATCAGGAGGGTTAGCCTGCCAGAAACCTAGACCCTGGACAATTTCCGGCCAGTGGCGATGTGTTCGCCCGATGCTGTAGGGGGAAAAGTTGTCGGCTACTTCTACAAAGTGGGTGTGCTGCTTGGGCGCGCGCCCGGCCCCGGAAACGCCAGATTTGCTGTCGGCGATAAGAGTTCCGGCAACCATTCCCGCCTGCAAAATGGGCTGCACGGCCAGCAAGACGCTGGTGGGGTAGCAGCCGGGGTTGGCAACGAACTTTGCCCCGGGTAGCTGAGCGACGGGCAAATTCAGTGAGGCCGTAAACGGCCGTTTCCAACAGCTCAGGCGCGGGATGGCGAGTTCTCGTACCACTTCTCGTAGGTTTCCACGTCTTTCAGGCGAAAATCGGCGCTGAGGTCGATGACATGGCAGCCGGCGTTGAGGGCGGTAACGGCCGTTTCTGCCGCCGCACCATGGGGCAAGCAGAGAAATGCCACGTCTATCTCGTCCAGCGGTGCATCCTGGGGTGCAATCAGCGTTAAATCGGGTGCGGTGGGGTAAACGGTGTGCAGCGGCTGTCCTGCCCGTGAAGCGGAGGACACAAAGCCTATCTCCGCTGCCGCATGGCGCTGCAGAATTTTCACCAATTCCCAACCGGTATATCCTGTTGCGCCAAAGATGCCTGCTTTTATCACTGCCAAGAACTCCTATCTTTGGTTGTTTAGTTTGCTAGGATTGCTAACCAACTATCCATCTATTCAACTATCAAACCAGCCATACACAAAAAAACCCGCCAGCCGATTCCGGTCTGGCGGGTTGCCTATTGGTGATTTTGCGAAAAAACAAATCAGACAACGCGAAGCACCAGACCATGTGGCTGGCGGCGACGGCGCAAACGGCGGGAAATTGTCTGATTGCTGCTCATTATGAGAGAAAGTTATAACAAATAACTGAGATATGTCAACGGCCGTTTGAAAAGATGATAAATGTCACCCTAGAATTACGCTGTTTGCCCTTTTCGGGGAAGGTGAAGAGGGTGTATAGTGCTAGGTGGGAGTCTACCTGGCTTTGATAAGAATTATTTTTCCACCTGGAGGTGTTTTGTGAGCGACCAATCAAAAACCCATGCCCAAAATTCTGTGCTTTCCATGATAGGCACGTTAGCAGGAACGGCCGTTGCCGCTGCCGGTGCTGGTTGGATTTTGTACAGTAAGCTGGTTATTGACCATAACCTGCCGCTGCCGGATGCCATTCCTGCCCCACGCCGGCGATTTTACAGCCAGACGGCCGGGTTTGTAAATTATTATGTAGACGAAAGTGGAGAAGGGAAACGGCCGTTGCTCCTCATTCACAGCGTCAACGCCGCTGCCAGCGCATACGAAGTCCGCCCCATCTTCCAGCATTATCGCGGCCAGCGCCCCGTATACGCCATTGACCTGCCTGGGTTTGGCTTTTCGGATCGCATGCCCGGGAAGTACACACCGCAAATTTTTGAAGACGCCATCACCGACTTGATAGCTTATGAAATAGGCGAGCCGGTTGACGCCATCGCTATATCGCTGGGCAGCGAGTTTTTGGCCCGTGCTGCCATGGCAAACCCCAATTGGTTCAATTCTCTCACGCTGATTTCCCCCAGTGGATTTAACCAGCCGCGCAGCGGGCGCCCTACCCAACAAGCCAGCGCGCAGGGCAGCAGCAGCACCGTGTACAGCATTTTCTCCTTCCCACTTTGGGGCCGGGCGCTTTTTGACCTGATTGCCACCCGCCGCAGCATTGAGTTCTTCCTGGCAAAGAGTTTTGTGGGGGAAATTACACCGGGTTTTATTGAATATGCTTATCTCTCTGCACATCAACCCGGTGCAGAGCACGTTCCGCTGCATTTTGTAAGCGGCCGCCTGTTTACCCGTAACGTGAGGCAAATTGTTTATCAAAACGTCACCGTGCCCGCCCTGGTTATTTATGACGAGGATTACTATTCGCGGTTTGACACGCTGCCGGAGCTGGTGGAACAACACGAAAACTGGCAAGCTGTCCGCCTGACACCCAGCCGCGGCCTACCCCATTTTGAGCGCATGGCGGAAACGGCCGTTATCTTGGACACATTTTGGCAGCAAAATAATTGATTAAGCCAAGATACCCATCCTAACAAAATGTATGAACCGTGTTAGTGACCCGCACGTATTATTGCCAATAGACTTAAACCCAGTATAATTTGGGCAAATCCCACCACAGTACACAGGGGGTACTTTTAGATAATGGATTCATCTATGCAACCGGGTGCTGACCAAGAAGGTCACCCCATGGATTTTTTACTTCAGGCAGAGTTCAATTTGCCTACAGCCGGAGAAATCCGGCAGGGTTGGATTGTTGAAAAGCGTCCTCATGAGCTTCTCGTTGATATTGGTGCTAAATCAGAAGGCATCATTCCCAACCAGGAGTACGACAAATTAGATCAAAGCATTCGTGATGCCTTTGAGGTCGGCGAAGAAATAACTGTCTTTGTTGTCAACCCCGAAGATGCAAACGGCAACGTCATTTTATCTTACAGCAAAGCGGCTGAAGAAGAAGACTGGCAGTTAGCGCAAAAGCATCTGGAAAATAAAACAGCCTTCACCGGAAAAATAATTGGCATCAATCGTGGGGGTGTTATCGTTCGCATGGGGCAGCTCCGTGGTTTTGTCCCCAACTCCCAGCTAGATTACGGCCGTTTCCCTGATAGAAACATCTCACAAGAGCAGTTGCAAAAGCTGGTTGGTAAAAAGATCACTGTGAAGATCTTAGAAGTAGATCGAGAGCGTGGACGGCTCATTATGTCGGAACGTGCCGCAATGCGCGAACGCCGTGAGAACCAGCGTCAAGAGTTGCTAGACAACATTAAAACTGGTGATGAATTCACAGGACGTGTCATAAATCTTACCAGTTACGGTGCGTTTGTGGACATTGGTGGTATCGAAGGGCTAGTTCACCTTTCTGAACTGAGCTGGAAACGGGTAAAAACCCCGGCAGACGTCCTCAATGTGGGTGACGAGATTCAGGTGGCCGTTCTCAGCGTTGACCTTGAACAACAACGCATTGCGCTAAGCCTGAAGCAGCTAGAAACTGATCCTTGGACAATTGTTGACCAGCTTTATAGTGAAGGCCAGCTTATTGAAGCCACCATCACAAAGTTAACGAAATTTGGTGCTTTTGCCAGGATAAATGACGACTACGAACTTGAAGGGCTGATTCACATATCCGAACTGGCCCAAGATCACGTCAACCATCCGCGGGAAATTGTAAAAGCTGAGGATGAAGTTACTGTGCGCATCATCCGCATTGCTCCCGAACAACGTCAGTTAGGTTTAAGCCTCAAGCAGGTTGACTCTGCTGAATATATTGATGCTGACATGGCTATGTTAAGCTCAAATTAATCGCGTCTCCCATTGACAACGACCCCAACAAACGCAGCCCGGAGATGCTTGTGGCTTGAATTGCGTTTATTGGGGTCGTTTTGTATATGAGAGAAGACTAAAAAGGCGCAACAACAGTAAGGTTTGGGCGCTATAAACAAGCTTATTTGGTATATTCAAGATTCTGCTTCACCAAAATAGTCTTGAACCATGAAACAATACCGAGGTAATAACCAGTGAATTCCAAAAATTGGGAACGATTTACTCAACGAGCAAGACGCGTTCTTAGCCTTGCACAAGAAGAGGCCGAACGCTTAAACCACAGTTATATCGGAAGCGAACATGTCCTCATTGGTCTGCTGCGCGAAGAAGGTGGTGTAGCCGGGCGGGTTCTGCGCGAACTAGGGTTAGACCTCGACCGCGTTCAGGCGATGGTAGAACGCTTGGCTGGCGGACCGGGAACACGCACCCCCTTTACGAAAATTGAACTGTCGCCAAGTACGAAACGCGTTCTAGAACTCGCAATTGAAGAGGCGCGCCGTATGGGGCAGCATTACATTAGCACCGAGCACTTGCTCTTGGGTCTAGCGCGCCAAAACGAAGGTTTGGCCATTGATGTCTTACGGAAATTTGGCATCAGTGCAGAACAGATTCGCCGCCAAACGCGCAGGATGCTCAAGGAAAGCCCTGTGGCGGCCACGGAGACCCCTTCCTCCTCTAGCCGTCGTGCAAAAAAGGAAAAAAGTAAAACGCCTATGGTTGACCAATTGGCTACTGATCTCACCGCCATGGCCGAAGAAGGAAAACTTGATCCGGTGATTGGCCGCCAGACTGAGATCGAGCGGGTTATTCAGATCTTAGCTCGTCGCACCAAAAACAATCCAGCGCTTATTGGCCAGCCCGGTGTCGGGAAAACCGCCATCATTGAAGGGCTGGCGCAGCGAATCGTTGCTGGCAAAGTACCTGAAACCTTATACGAAAAACGCGTACTCCAATTGGATGTAGGCAGCTTAGTTGCGGGCACGATGTACCGGGGCCAGTTTGAAGAACGGTTGAAAAGAGTTATCGAAGAACTAAAATCCAGCGATGCGATTTTATTCATTGATGAAGTTCATATGCTGGTAGGGGCCGGTTCGGCCGGCAGTTCAGTAGATGCTGCTAACATTTTGAAACCCGCTTTGGCCCGCGGCGAACTGCAAACTATTGGCGCCACCACCATGGACGAATATCGAAAATACATCGAAAGTGACGCCGCACTAGAGCGTCGTTTCCAGCCGGTACACGTCGACGAACCCTCACCAGAAGAGACGGTGGAAATATTAAAGGGGATCAAGGGTGCTTACGAACAGCATCATAATCTGTTTATTACAGAAGAAGCCATAGAAGCGGCCGTTTCCCTCTCCACCCGCTACGTCACAGAACGTTTTTTGCCGGATAAGGCCATTGACCTGATTGATGAGAGTGCGTCTCGTGTGCGTATGTACCGCTTACCACAACCGGCCGATGTTCGTGAAGCATATGAAGAACTACGCGACCTTCGTGATGAACGTGATGCAGCGTTAGAAAGCGGCAATGAAGAACATGCCGCCGAATTAAGTAAACGTGAGGAAGAACTTCAGCGCAAGCTGGACCAATTGCGGGCCGGCAGCACTGAACCAGATGATGAGACCAGCGTTACGGCCGAAGACATTGCCGAAGTGCTCTCCATGTGGACAGGCATACCCGTTTATCAATTTACGGAAGAGGAATCTGCACGGCTGCTGCGCATGGAAGAAGAACTGCGCAAAAGCATATTGTAGGCCAATCTGAAGCTATTCAAGCTATCTCCAAAGCTGTCCGCCGCGCACGGGCCGGCTTAAAAGACCCTCGCCGGCCAATTGGCTCATTCATCTTCTTAGGCCCTACAGGCGTAGGCAAAACAGAGCTAACCAAAGCATTGGCGAACTTTTTGTTTGGAAGTGAGGATGCGCTGGTGCAGCTTGACATGTCTGAATTTATGGAACGGCATAGTGTGGCCCGATTGGTAGGCTCCCCCCCTGGTTATGTCGGTTATGAAGACGCCGGACAGCTAACAGAAGCTATTCGCCGCCGTCCCTACTCCATTGTGGTCTTTGATGAAATCGAAAAAGCTCACCCAGAGGCGTTCAATATTTTGTTGCAAATCATGGAAGAAGGACACCTATCTGATGCAAAGGGCCAAAAGGTGAATTTCCGCAACGCAATGATTATCATGACTTCCAACGTGGGCGCGGACACAATTAAACGTGGTCCAAATTTGGGGTTTGCTTTCCAACAAGATGAAAGTACTGCTGAGGAAGAAAACTACCGGGAAATGCAAAAGAAGTTAATGGAAGAACTGAAGCGCAGCTTCCGGCCTGAATTTATTAACCGCGTGGATAGTATTGTGGTCTTCCGTCAGCTAACCCAGGGAGATATTCGCAAAATCGTGGATATTATTCTTCGGGAGGTTAACGAGCGGCTGGTTGATTATGAATTGACGCTTGAAGTAACAGTCGAAGCGCGGGATTGGCTCGGCGAAAAGGGGTATGATCCAGAGTTTGGGGCACGGCCGTTACGCCGTGTGATTCAAACTGAAGTTGAAGATCGCCTCTCCGATTCCGTTTTGGCAGGCAATTTCAAGCACGGCGAAACAGTCCTTGTTGATTTTGATAAGGAAGCAGGCGAAATTATCCTCCGGCACAGTGAACCAACGGAAAAAGAGGTTGATGAGGCCTTGCCCGTCGCCTAACCTCTGCACTTAACAGCAAATGAACTATATAAAAAATGCCCGCTCAACAGGCGGGCATTTTTTATGAAAACAGGCGATTATTCGCCGCTAACCGGAATAATAATCTGCTGCCCCACTTCAATGATATTGGGGTTGTCGATGTTGTTTAGGGCTACCAGGTCATTGACGCTAACTCCGTAGCGAGAAGCAATGGTTCCCAAAGTGTCGCCGCGCTGAACGGTGTAGATAAAACGCGTTCCTTCAAATTCAACCGTTTCGGCGCCCCCATCACCATTCACATTAAATAAATGCGCAGGTGATTCTTCCGGGGCTGGCGTCCAGGTTGGCGGCAGACCTGGCTCGGGGGTTGCCTCTGTACGAGGTGACTCATTCATGTCTGGCGTAGGCATCAACGTAGGTAATGCGTTTTCACCGCTGTTGTTCCCCCCACATGCCGTTAAGAATAAAATTGCCATCGAGATAAAAATTAATTTGCGCATCATGCCTCCTTGCATGCAAAATGTCAACGGCTGCTGCAAATGACTTTTCCCATTATAGCAGAGGGGAAAAGCTGTTGGCATTGCTTGTGGCTGTGAAAAACACGCTAATAACAGACTGCATTGCACTATAAATTTCCCGCAAACCACATCGAGTGTGCTGTTACATGGACCTTTACATGAATTGAAATTGCTGCGGGGCTAACCCTCTGCCTGTTTCTGTTTGCCTAAGCGCGTTGCGGCCGCAGCCAGCCCCACCAAAAGCCAAAACGCCGTTACCGCATGGTGAAACTCCAGGTTGAACAGGTAATGGTCAAAAATTCCTGCTACCAGCCCGCCCATTAACGCCCCGTGCAGCCCTAACCACAACGGGTCTAGCTGCGGATGCTGCTTAAAAATCTGACGGTTAAAAAAGGCATACCCAAAAACTGTGCCCATGACAGCCAGAAAAATGCCCAGCCCCACCAATCCCATCAACTGGGCAATGGTGAAGTAGACGTTGGCCACGCCCAGGTAGAGGTCAATGTCCGGCGTGCCCGCAAAGCCTACGCCAAAAACAGGGTAGCGCTGGATGAGGGTCAGGGCATCCTTGTACTCGCCAAATCGCATCTGCGTGGCCAGGTCTGCACCTTGAATACCCCTCAATAAAACGGGCGATGTAGTCCTGCGCTACGGGCAGCAGCAAAAAAGCAGCCCGGCTACGGCCATGTAGGGAATGAGCCGCCGGTAGCGCACCAGGGCAATAAAACCTAACCCCGCCACCAACCCGACCATCGCCCCCCGCGAAAAGGTCAGCACCAGCGCCAAAAAGATAACGCCAAACAAGCCCACAGCCAGCCAGCGGGGAAAGAACGGCCGTTTCGCCACCACCTGCGGTCCCGCCAACGCCCCAATCATCAGCAGCAGCCCGCCCAACACGTTGGGGTCCACCGAGGTGCCAATGGCCCGCTCTGCCAGTTCCGGGTTCTCCTCAATGTAGCGAATTACCCAGCCGCCGGGATAGCCCAGGCGGGCCAGCACGTTTAGCAAGGTGTTGGCCGTATCTTCCGGCAGCAGCCACAGCCCAATGGCAATAAGCGACGCTCCCGCCCCGGCCAGAATTACGATCTTCACCAGCCGCTCCAGCCGCGTCCAATCGCGGCAGTAATCGACAATGACGAGGACAAAGCCCAGGCTGAGCAGCAGTTCGGCAAATTTGCGCAGCAGCGTGGGCGTCAGGGGACCATTGGCCAGGCCAAAAATGAAGGAAAAGATAGCCGCCAGGATAAAGATGATCAGCGGTAAGGTGATGGGTGCTGTCACCAACGCGGCGCTGCTGCCCGGTGGCTATGCGCAGCAGCCAGATGCCGACCACCGCGCCTATGGCCACGTCCAAAAAGGTGGGCGTCACGCCAATGTCAATGGGAAGGTGGCAAAAGGCAGCAGGCACACCACGGCGATGACGCCCCAAAAGCCGACCTCGATGTCGCGCAAAACAATGACGCCGGCTGCCCCAGCAATGAGCAGCGCTGCCGCCGCCAGAGGGCCGCCAAAAGCCAAGACGAGACCCGCCAACACGGCCGTTCCCCCCAGCGCCAGCCCCAACCAAAGGGAAAACCGTCGTTTGTCAAACACTTGCGACAAAAAAGCGCTCACTGAATCCATCCTGCTTCTTTCATGGCATTGTAAGACACTTGCACCACCGCATCTAATTCTGCTTCCGCGTCGTAATAGGCCGCCACCTGCAGGGCACAGCGCAATACGTCCATCACCTCTTTCGCCAGTTTGGTTTTATCCGGCAGCCCGTATTTTTCCTGTTTCACGCCGCTGCCCTCAAACTGATTCACTTGGGCAGCCAGCTCTCCGCATTCCTCAGCCAGCCGCGTAATAATCTGGAAAGGGTCACGCCCTGCGGGGTAGCGCCGGTCCATGCCATTGTTAATTGCGCGAATTTGTTCGATCATTCATCTACTCGTATTTGGGTTAGCTGTAAGAAGTCATCCTGGGTAATACGGCCGTCCTCCGTTACCAATTGCAAGCGAGCAAAACGGCCGTCCTCTGCACCGATGATACACCACCATAATAAGCGGGTACACGTCGGGTGGCGTATCATCCGCCACGGCAAACTGCATCTCTACTACCTGCACCTCTCCCGGCGTCCAACCAGAGGTAGGCAGGCCCAGGTCGCTGCTGCCCCAGCGGGTGGTGTCTTGTAAATTGACGGCCTGCACGGAGAAGCTGTAGTCGGTGGTTAACGGCCGTTTCGCCCGCAAATACAGCGTCACCGTCACGTTGTCGCCCGGCTGCACCCGCCGTGGTTCCAGCGCATAGCCCACCAATTCTAGCTCATTCATAAAGTTAACGGCCGTAGGATTGGGATACTCGCCCGGCTTGGAGACCAGTTTCAACACTTTTAGGAACGCCCCATCTTGCCCGGCGTCTGTCAGCAGCCGTTGGCCGGTGGCGTAATCGTATAAACCCACTGTTAGCTCTAAAGTGGCGGGAGAAACGGCCGTTTCCGGCACAAAGAGCCGGTAAAAAGTCGTCAGCTCCTCCCCCGGTTCCAGCAGGCTGGTGGGGCGCAGCCCCTGCCCATGATACATGTCCCGCTGGGCAATGGGCACGCCCAGCACCGGGTCATTCAGGTGCACAAACACGCTCCAATCCCGCGCCATGGGCTGCAGCACTTCCCAGGCCAGGTCACGTCCACAAACTGCCCTGGCTGCAGCACCGACGTGTCAACCTGCGGCGGCTCCACAGCAAAGCCTTTCAGCCGCAGCGCCTCACCAAAGTCTATCCGCGCCGGGGCCAGCACAAAGGTGCGCGGCGGGCTGTACGCCTCCGCCCGGTACGCCGGACCAATCCACAGCCAGGGCGCAGCGGCCGCAACGGCAAACATCAAACCAGCCACCAAACCCACCACCCACTGGCCAATTCGCTGCGGCAGCCAGCCCACCAGCCCCACCACCAGCAGCACGCACAGCGCCGACAGCGCCGTAAACACCAGCCGCCCCTGGACTGGACCAGGTCGTCGTCGCCCACTGCACCAGCCCAAACACCACCGCCGCGGTAAAGAGCAGCAGCACCACCAGCGGAAAGTATCTTTCCACAAAAGCCAGGATAGTGGAGACTAGAGACTGGAGACTGGCGGCTTTTTAGTCTCCAATCTCCAATCTCTAATCTCTTGCACCAGCATAAATGACAAACCCCACCACCGCCAGCCACCACCACGCCATTCAGCACGTGGTAAATCCAGGTGCTCATCGGGATGTTGACGCCGCCAAACAGGCCCCAAAAGGACATCATGAAGCCCCAGCGCTCGTCCCACAACTGCGCCAGCGAGGCCGGCTGCGCCCGCTGCCCCAGCACGGCAATAAAGGCGTTCCAGCCCAAAAAGTCGCCGTACAGCTGAATATTGCGCCAGTACCACCAGCCGGCAATCAGCGCCACCGGCAGCAGCACCACGCCAAATAGGCCAGCGATTCCAGCCAGCGTCCGCCCCAGCCGTTTCCAGAAACCAGTAACCGGTAAGCGGTCATCAGCATCCAGTTTTCCGTTTTTTGCTGCCTGTTTTTTGTTTATTTTCTGCCAACGAACGATAAACAGCGTCCCCCAGGCCAGCGGCAGCAGCGCAAAAGTGCCCTGCTTGGTCAAAATCGCCAGGCCAATGACCACACCCACCAGTAACCAGTAACCAATATTCAGTTTTCCGCGTTCCGCATTCCGCACGCCGCGAATGAGCAGCAGTACGCCCAGCGACGCTAATGGAATGGCCAGGTTGTCATTGTTTACCGCCCCGCTGATGAAGAGGAACATGGGCAAAAAGGCGTTGATCGCCGCCGCACCCAGGGCGACTTCTGGCTCTATCGGGGCAGCACCTCTTTGGCAATGAGGTAGGTCAGGTAAACGGTGGCCGCGCCCAGCAGCACGGAAAAGAGGCGCACAATGCGCACCGCCAGCAGCGTGCCCTGCCACGGATTAAAGGCCGGGTCGTGGATGGCTAAGTTGACTGTTGCCGTCCACGGTGATGACGCCGTTGTCTACGTGGGGATTCAGCCAGCGCACCTGCTCCATGTCGCTGGCGTCAATCCAAAAGGTGAGGGCCGCGCCCAGGTAGTAGTAGAGGGGCGGCTGGCTGGCTTCCTGCTTCCACGGGCCGGCCTGCGCCGGGTCAAAGACCTGCACCGGCAGGGGGTTGCCGTCGGCCAGGTGGCGAATCATGGGATAATGCCACAGCTCGTCGGACGCCTCGAAAGCGGGGGTCACCAGGGCATAGACGCTGCCCAGCAGCACAAAGAGGAGGAGGATGAGGGCCAGGAGGCGTTTTTCGGTCATAGGGGGGTGATTGTACCGGCAAATGGGGAGGCGGTCACGACGGCCGCAAAGCCAGTCACCTGCGTTTTAGCTACGGCCGTGCTAACACAAGCCTCGCCCCCTGTTGGCCCTAATGTGTCAGACTAGTGTAGGGTGACCTGCCCCACCCAACCGGGCGCAGAGTCGGTTTGCTGCCCCGGAACATGCTCAAATGCGCGGCGTGCTCCTGAACGTGCCGCATGTTATGAGAAGCAGTTCGGCAACGGTCTTAACGCGCCAGTTATCCCGCACTAGCTGAGGCTCGTTTTCGCTTACCAGGCTCTCAATTTTTGCATGGCACTTGGCGCGCGCATATGCCAGATAGGTTTGCAGCTCTTGTTTGGTGTATACCCGCTCCGGCAGCGCGCCCATTTCAAATTCCGAGAGCGTAAAAGGAAAGGGAACAGCAAACTCGTCTGCCGATTCAGAGCAATAATAGTCAAGCCAAAAAATGGCATGGTAGGCGACATACCAAAATTCGGTAAATTCGGGTTGGACATCTGATTCGCGCCAGAGGCGAGCCTGCCACAGTTCTGCGGGACAGGCGTTCAGCGCATTTTGCAGCGTTTCAATCGCGGCGCCGAACTGGCGCCAAATGATTTCTTTCCAAAGGGGGTTCATCTTAACACCTCGGCGAATGGGTACGGCCGTTGCCCCACCCTGTTTTGCTCGCGCTAAAGCATTGCTAGGGGCCTTACAAGTATCATAAAAGCTCCATACATCTGTTGCATTGCCTGGTTTCCACTTATGACTTTAAGCCGTATTTGCCATGGAAAACTCATCAAATTCTCCAGATGAACAGCAAATTACTTTTCAGTGTCGTAACTGCCTTCCAAAATAAAACCAGTGTTCAAAGGCGATGATTGGAGCACTTCATCATCAAGTTCGCTGCCTGATGAAGCCGTCAAGGTTTTTTGTTGAAAGGATGTTGGTCCATTGCGATCAGTAGACCATGCATTATTGCTCATATAACCTCTAGATCTTATCTTGGTTAAATTCAACCAAGCTCGCTAACTTTTATTTAGCAGATTCATTGCATAAACATCTCTGTTATTTGCAAACATTGTTAGCCATGAAGTTGCCCAACATTTCGTAACTTATTTCTTGGTTGCTCACATGCAAAATTCCCCTTAATGGAGTACAACAGGCGAACATTCTGACGTTTGAGTAGGAGAGCTATGACAACTTACGATATTTTGATTCGCAATGGATTGATTGTAGACGGCAGCGGCGGCGAGCCGTATCCTGGGCGACGTGGCCATTCAAGGGGACAAGATTGCCGCCGTGGGCCAGGTGGCGGGCAACGGCCGTCCACCATCAACGCCCACGGCCAGGCCGTCAGCCCCGGCTTTATCAACATGATGTGCTGGGCCAACGAGTCACTGATTCACGACGGCCGTTCCCAAAGCGACATCCGCCAGGGCGTCACCCTGGAAGTGCTGGGCGAAGGCTCCTCCATGGGGCCGGTCAACGACAAGCTCAAAGCGACCATGAAAGCGCGCCAGGGCGACATCCAGTACGACATCGAATGGGACACCCTCGACGACTACCTGCAATTCCTGGACGCGGCGCGGCGTCTCCCCCAACGTCGCCTCCTTCGTCGGCGCAGGCGGCATCCGCGCCTACGTCCTCGGCTTCGACGACCGCCGCCCCACCGCCGACGAACTGGCGCAGATGCAAGACCTGGTGCGCCAGGCCATGGCCGAAGGGGCGCTGGGCCTCTCCTCCGCCCTCATCTACGCCCCCGACATGTACGCCGACACCGCCGAACTCATCGCCCTGGCCCAGGCCGCCGCCGAATACGACGGCATCTACATCACCCACCTGCGCAGCGAGGGCGCCCGCTTCTTGGAAGCGCTGGACGAATTCTTCACCATCGTCGAGCAGGCCAACATTCGCGGCGAAATTTACCATCTGAAAGCCGCCGGGCCGCGCAACTGGCACAAGCTGGATGAAGTCATCCGCCGCGTGGAGGCCAAACGGGCCGCTGGTCTGGCCCATCACCGCCGACATGTACCCCTACCACGCCTCCTCCACCGGGCTGGACGCCATCATGCCCGGCTGGGCGCTGGACGGTGGCCACGACGCCTGGGTGGCGCGGCTGAAAGACCCCGACGACGCGGGCGCGGGTGCTGGCCGATTTGCGCTACACCGGCAGCGACCGCGAGAATCCGTTCATGGAATTGGAAACGGCCGATAACATCCTGGTCACCGCCTTCAAAAACGACGCCCTCAAACCGTACAGCGGCAAAACCCTCACGGAAGTGGCCGCCCTGCGCGGCCAAGACCCGCTGGAAGCGGCGCTGGACCTGATCATCGAAGATGACAGCCGCGTGGGCACGGTCTTTTTCAGCATGTCCGAGGAGAACGTGCGCCGCGAAGTGGGCCTGCCCTGGGTCAGCTTTTGCTCCGATTCGGCGTCGCTGGCGCCCGAAGGCGTCTTCCTCAACTATCACCCGCACCCCCGCGCCTACGGCGCATTTGCCCGCGTCTTTGCCAAATACGTGCGCGACGAGGGCGTGATTTCGCTGGCGGAAGCGGTGCGGCGCATGACGGCCCTGCCCGCCGCTAATCTGAAGCTGGATCGGCGCGGCCGTTTGCAGCCCGGCTACTTTGCCGATGTGGTCATCTTTGACCCAGACACGATCCAAGACCACGCCACCTTCGCCCAGCCGCACCAGTACGCCACCGGCGTGCAGCACGTGTTGGTCAACGGCGTGCCGGTCATTGCCGGATGGCGAGCATACCGGGGCCACACCAGGCCGCGTGGTGCGCGGCCCCGGCTGGCGAGAAAGGTAGCCAATTTTCCATTTTCAAATTTTGCCTATTGCTATCCGGCGCGGCGTTATTTATACTTCAGCCATTCTCGTTTTTTCTGACGAATGCAAGTTCAGTCAGAACGAACCCCCCCATCAACGACAAATTCGTGTGGACGAGAAAAGTTTGCACTCATTACGCTATTAACTTGCTGTAAGGTTACCTACCCACAGCATAACTGCAAGGGCTATGTTCACCAGCGTAACCCTTTCAGCGGATTCGTGCCCAAAAGCACGATCTTACCCCTATTAAATGCCGGCTTGCCTGCGCAAAGTCGCGGCACGCCGTCAAATTTCCAATATTCGTTAACCGGAGGTTTAGATGCACAAATTGTTACTTTCTCTGTTTCTGACCCTTTTGCTAGGAGCCGGTACGTTCGGCCTGATTCAAGTAGCCCGCGGGCAAAGCGACAGCGACTCCCGCGTGCTGAAGCAGGAAACCCAGGGCGAAAACCAGCGCGAAATTCAAGGAGCGCCGCAAGTGACCGAACCCCAGGCGCCCAATATCGGTTTTATCGATTCCCCCTCGGCAACCTGTTACCAGCCCGATGCCGGGCGGAACGAATGTTACCTGACCTGGTACTACCTCTCGGTAAACGCTTCCCCCAATTACATGATTACCATGACGCTCACGCTAAACGACCGCGGGCCAGTCGCCCACACCCAGGGCTTTTTCCAAACCTCCATGTACGTGCCCTACAATATGCTGGGAAACGGCATCAAGGTAGCCTGTGGCTCTCTGGGTGCCGGGGGGAAGCCCAATCTGGGCAATGCGTACGTTTACACAATCCGCGCCCGAGACAGCGCGGGGCTTAGTTCAGCCAACTATGGCACAACCTACTGCCCGGCCTACACGCCCTAAACTGCCAGCATGACCAAAATACCAACCATGCGCACCAAAACCAATTTTTTGCTGCTTTTCCTGCCTCTAATAGGCGTTATCGGGGCCATCTCCCTGGCCATGGCGCTGGGGTCGCAGGCCGCGCCGCTGCCCAATAAACCGACCGCCTCCCATCCATTGCCCTACAGGGAGACCAGCGGCAACGGCCGTTCCCCGGACATCTCCTATATCGACAGCCCCAACCCCACCTGCTTCCGCCCCACCTCGGGAACCGGATCGTGCTATATCCAATGGAACTATTTGAACGTCTCGGCTTCTTCAGGGGCGTACGTCATCAGCATGACCGTCACCATTGACGACCAGATTCGCGCCTATCACGCCGGCTTTTTTCAGACGAGTATGACCATCCCTGGGAAAATGTCCGGCCTGGGGTACAAAGTAACCTGCGGCGCGCCTGGTGAAGGCAGCCAGGCGCCGTGGGGCAATACGTACACCTACGCCATCAGAGCCCGCGAGACAGCAGGGCTAACCGCCGCCAACTACGGCTCTGTGACCTGTCCGGCAGATCTGGCGCTGGTATACCTGCCCTTCACCCGTAAATAACCGCCAAAAGAGGCTGCTCAAATACGTCCAGTCGCGTATGCTCGGCCGCAATCAGCGCATTCTTGGCGGTTGCCTGGCGGACTATGTGCCCTATAATGGAAACGGCCGTAACCCACGCGTCCATCTAGGGACTTATGAAAAAACAAACAGCCATCACAATACTTTTAATTTTGCTAGGAGTCTTCCTGTCCGCTTGCCAGGCTGGCCTGGAGCATGAGATAAACCAGGCTGAGCAAAATTGGCAAGCGCAGGGCGTTACCAGCTACGAAATCGAAGTACGGAAGATAGACAGCATCTGGCACGCCCAAACTCACGCTCTGGTTGTGGAGAATGGGGAAGTGGTGGAGGATTCCGCCACCTGTATCCCCGCACCCTTTGAAGGGGCGGAATGCGACGTGCGTGAATTCGACCCTGCCGATTACACCGTGCCCGGCCTGTTCGCCACCGCCCGCACCCAGGCCGCCCGCAGCGATGGCCAATGGACGACTATCCATTTTGATGAGCAGTATGGCTTCCCCGCCAACATCAGCTTTAGCAACCCCGAAATTTTGGATGGAGAAGTGCGTTGGGAGGTCACGCATTTTGCCGTCCGGCCATAAGTGCCGCAGGAGTACAGCCGTTTCCATCAATGGAGGCTCATATGAAGAGCGCACAGCTCAAATCGAGTAAATATTACCTATTGTGGGGGATAGGCGGGCTAGTAATTAGCATGCTGCTCACCTACCTTTTTGAATTCCAGACTCCCGCTCCCAACGAAGCCACCCTAATTTATTGGCAAACCCGGTGGACACCGCTTATCGTCATCGTGTTCGGTGTTTCCCTCATCACCCTGCTACGCGGCATCTGGCAATCCATCCAGGAATGGCGCGGTAAATGGCCGCCCACGGGATAGGTACGGCCGTTAAGGTGGATTATGTTACAGCTTTTGCAGGCTGTAACCCTTTTCGATCAAGCTGCCGGATAAAGCGCGCCATTTCCCAGATTTCCGCTTCGTGGGGAGAACGGACCAGGTAGCCGTAGTTACCCATCCCCACGCTGATAATGCCATGTACCGGCTGGTGGGCCACTACGCGCGAGCCAAAGGCGGCCAGAATGGCTTCGTGGCTGTGGGTATAGGGCTTACCGTGGCGGCGGCCAATGTAAGCACAATGGTACGGCCGTTCCACCCGCGCCGTGAAGTTGTTGTGCACCACCACCTGAGCATACTGCCGGTACACGTCCATTTCATTGGCATAATTGAACATATCGGTGGTGAAGCCCCCCGGCGGACGCAAATTGGCTTCCAGCGCAACCAGGCTGCCATCCTCACGGCGGAAAAACTCAAAGTGGAAAAAGCGTTCCTGCGCGCCAAAGGCATGGACCGCCCGCTGCCCCATCTCCGCCAGGTCTGCGGGTATTTCGCGCAGCGAGAAGTAGAAGGTGTCGAGCTGTTGAGTGATGATTTCCATGACGCCGTCCCCGTATTGGTGCGAGGTGTAGAAGAGAATACGGCCGTGGCGATCCGTCAGCCCGTCAAAAGATTGAATCGTGCCCGAAATAAATGGCTCTAGCAGGTAACCTACCGGCTGCCGCGCCAAAAAGCCTTCCAGCTCCTGCGGCGTGTGCAGCTTGAAGGTCTCGTTGGCCCCTACCCCAACGTCGGGCTTGGCCACCAGCGGGAAGCCCACCTCGGCGGCAAAAGCGCGCGCCTCCGCCGCCGCCTTCACCAGAAGCCCCGGAGCCACCGGCACACCCGCCACGGCAAAAACCTGCTTCATCAGCGACTTGCGCTTGATGCGCGGTGTGTCGGCCGTTTTGAAACCCGCCACGTTAAAGTCGGTGCGCAGTCGCGCTTCGCTTTCCAGCCAAAATTCGTTGAAGGATTCAACGCGGTCAATTTTGCCATGCTGGTGGGTGAAGTAACCCAGGGCGCGCAGCAGGTTGTCGTAGTTGTGCATATCCTGCACGCGGTAATATTCGGCGAGTACGGCCGTTAGCTCCGGGCGCAGGTTTTCGTGGGGCTCGTCGGCCAGCCCCAGCACCCGCACCCCCAGCTCGTTGAGCCGCTGGGCGAAGGGCAGGTAATTAGGCGGGAAATGGGGAGAGAGGTAGACAAAGTTCATGATTCGAGCAGTTCCTGAAAAAATTCGGCCGTTTGTGCGGCAATTTTATCCCAGGTAAACAGATCGGCTACCTGGGCAGCTCCCGCACTCAAATTCTGGCGCAGTACGTCGTTTTCCAGCAAGGCCCGCACCGCTTCGGACAGCTCAAAGGGATCTTCGGGAGGAATGAGCCACACGTTTTCGCCGTGCACCAGCTCTGGCGTGGGCACCACCGGGTACGTGGTAATAAGGGGGCGGCCATGGGCCAGGGCAGCCATCAGCGTGCCGCGCCGCAGGGAGACGCCGTCGCGGTAAGGCATGACGATGAGGTCGGCGGCGTGCAGATGCGTGGAAACCCGCTGGTCTGGCAGAAAATCGGTCCAATGGACGCGCTCTGCCAGCCCGCGGGCGGCAATTTGCGCCTGGAGACGGTCTAGGAATTCCTGGTTAGTGGGGTCGCTGCTGCCCGTCTGCCCGCCAATGAAAACCAGGTGGCAACAACCGTTTAGCTGGGCCAGGGCATCGATAAGGGTGTCGGCTCCTTTGCTTTCGTTGAGGAAGCCAAAGTAACCCAGCAGGCAGCCATCGGGGGGCAGACCGAGCTTTTCGCGCACCTCAGCCTTTTCCACATGGTTGGGCGTGTAGGTGGTAATGTTGCTGCCAATAGGAATTTGGCATAATGGGGTATCCGTGCTGGTGAGGAGGGTCTGGTAGTCAGCCTGGTTGGTGACAATGGCCCCATGGGCCTGGCGGGCCATGT
The DNA here is from genome assembly GCA_963695505.1 of uncultured Chloroflexia bacterium. Lineage (GTDB taxonomy): Bacteria > Chloroflexota > Anaerolineae > Promineifilales > Promineifilaceae > JACSRF01. The sequence continues at coordinate 59,595 of CAVOGX010000008.1, forward strand.
AGCGCACGGCCGTTTCACGCAGCCGCCCCGCCTTGGGGAACAGATAAGGTACGCGCAGGTCATGAAAGGTGACGATGGTTTTGGTTAAATAACGCAGCCGCCAGGGGAATAAGTTAGCGGCGGGGCTGCCCATGTGGTAGGCGGCGGCCTGGTACTGAATGTTGACCACCTCTAAATCATAGCGCATCACCCAATCTGCGACAGTTGACAGGGCAGGCCAGCGCCATTTGCGCACAAAGGGATAGAGATGGGCAAAACCCAGGTCAATGGGTTGGGAGAGGGCGCGCCAGTTAGAAACGGCCGTTTCCGGGCGCGCCTTTTTGCTAGTAAGAATGTGAATCTCGTGCTGTTGGCTGGCCAAAGCCTGCGCCAATTCGCGCGTAAATGCCCCCACGCCCCCCTCCATTGGGGGGTATTCACCCGTAATTAAACCAATTCGGGTCATAGACCCACCGCGTCAATCAACCAGAGACTCGTATGGCAGCGGTATGGGATGGCCGCGCCATTTCAGCAGTGACATAGCATAAATGCGCCGCAGCGATAGAAAATCAGCCTTGCGATGCTGCTCGTCATCGGCCGCGGCGGGCATTAATTCACCTTCCATAACCCGAATCAAATCCCGGTCGCTCATCTTGTTCAGAGACAATAGTTCGGGGTGAAAAGCAGCGGGGACTTTGCTTAGTGAGGGGGGCATACCGGTGCGAATGCTCTGCAAAATGACCTTTTGCAGCGGCATACCGGCCGCCCTGGCCACTTCTTGCAATTCCGCCAAAAGATTTTCCGGCAGTTCAATGGTGATTTTCTTTGTGGTCATAAAAAATACCTCGTGCATGGATCCGGATAATGCTTTCAGTGTCCGCTTTTCTCTATAATCTGTCAAGTGCGGGTTGGCTGCTGGCGGATGGTTTCTAAACTATTGGGAAAGGATATTCCTGCACTTTTAGCGGGGGGGCAAGCCGGAACGCAAAACTTGCCAATAGGCGCGCACGCGCTGCCAGCGCAGCGGCCGTTTGTGCCCGATTAACCCTTTTACACCTTCTAGCAGCAGTTGGAGGGCGTAATTCTTCAACAGCACCACCCGGATAAGCGCCGCCGCGAAACGGCCGTGGTATTTGCGAAAATAACGCAGCTTGGCGCGGTTAAAGTTGACGTGGCGGGCCGTTACCGCCTGCTCGCTGCTCTTGCCCTCGTGGTGGATGACCTGCGCCTGGGGCAGATAAACCACACGCCAGCCGGCGTCCTTGATACGGCGGCACCAATCCAGCTCTTCAGAATACATGAAGTACGCCTCGTCCATGCCGCCCACCTGCGCATACACTTCGCGGCGCACCATCAGGCTGGCCCCCATCACCCAGTCCACGTCGGCAATCTGGTCGTCGGGTAGGTCTTGGGCGTAATAGTGGCGCAGCAGGCGGCGCGGGGCCAGTGGCTGCAGCCAGGTGCTTTCAAACAGGCCGGTCAGCATGCTGGGAAAGCGCCGCCGGGACGGTTGGATACGGCCGTCTGCATACAACAACTGCGACCCCACCACGCCCACGTCGGGATGTTGGTCCATGTACTGCACCATCACTGTGAGGGCATCGCCCACAATTTCGGTGTCAGGGTTAAGCAAATACAGGAAACGGCCGTTGGCCTGGGCCAGCCCCAAATTATTCCCGCGCGGAAAACCTGCGTTCTCCTCACAGGCAATGAGATGCACCCAGGGGAACTCGTTCTGCAGCATGGCCACGCTGCCATCGCCAGAGGCGTTGTCCACGACAATAACCTCGACCTCCAGCGCGCCCCACCCGCCCTCGATGGACTGCAAACAGCTCCGCAGCAGTTCGCGCACGTTCCAGTTGACGATGATGATGGATAAGTCGGGAGATTGGGGATTGGAGATTAGAGATTGGAGATTGGTCATGTGATGGGGAGATTAGGAACACAGAGCTTCCCAGAGATAACGAAGAGTCTCACAGAGAAAACTAGTATATCTCCGTGTTGCTCTGTGACTCTTCTGTGCCTCTCTGTGTTCCTTGATTCATGCGGGAGAAAAGGCGCAGGGCGGTCTGCGTGGTGTGGCGGATGATTTCGACCTTTGTCATGCTCCGCACCTCGCCCAGCTTTTCCGCCACGTAAGCGACGTAAGCGGGTTCATTACGCTTCCCACGAAAGGGGTGCGGCGCCAGGAAAGGAGCATCCGTTTCCACTAAAATTCGTTCCAGTGGCGCCTTGGCGGCAATCTCACGCAATTCATCAGCCTTTTTAAAAGTGAGCGGGCCCGTAAAGCCAAGATAGAAGCCCATGTCCACGGCGGCAACGGCCGTTGCCCAATCCGCCGAAAAGGAGTGCAGCACCCCAGCATTTTCTTGCCCCGCCAGCGGCGATGCGCCTAAAAGACGGATCACGTCGGCGCTAGATTCGCGGTTGTGAATGATGACCGGCAGGCTTAATTCCGCTGCCAGTTCGAGCTGTAAAGAAAGAGCGCGGTGCTGCACCGCCTGGGGAGCGTCGTCCCAATAGTAATCGAGGCCAATTTCGCCAATGGCTACCACTTTGGGATGCTGCGCCCAATCACGCAAAACGCCTATCCACTCATCTTGCCATCCGGCCGTGGAGTTTGGATGGACGCCCACAGCCGCATAAACGCCCGGGTATTGGTCGGCCAGTTGGAGTACATTACGGCCGTTCTGCAAATCCACGGCAGGCACAATGATGCGTGTCACCCCGGCTGCTGCTGCCCGCGCCACCACACCGTCGCGATCAGCGTCGAAGCGTTCAAAGTCCAGGTGGCAGTGAGTGTCTACGAGCATAACCCGGGCTGGCGGTTACTTGCCCGCCTTGCGCTGCAGCTCCAGCATGAAGGCTTCCGGCACCTGCACGCAAACGACGTGGCCGCGGGCACATTCCTGGTCACCGGCGTAGAGCGAAGATTCAACCACCACTTTGCGTTCTTTGACCTCAATGGCGCGGGCGCGCAGTGTCAGCGGGCCGTCAATAGGCGTCGGTTTGAGGTAATCCACTTTCAGCGAAGCAGTCAGGTAGCGCAAAATTGGTGCTGTGTCCATCTCGCGCCCGGCAGCGCGGTAAGCGGCAGCGGCGGCCGTTCCGGTGCTGTGGCAGTCAATGAGCGAGGCAATCAGCCCCCCATACACGTAGCCGGGAACGGCCGTATGGTACGGTTCCGGCGTAAAATGGGCTACGGCCTCCTCGCCGTCCCAGTAGCTTTTGAGCTGATGGCCATGGGGGTTCAGCCGCCCACAGCCATAGCAATGCGCCACCTCGTCCGAATAATAATCTTGGAATGCCTTCTGTTCGGCCATATGTTCTCCGTTAACCGTACGGATTACGGACCACGGATTTCGGACTACTGCAACCCGGCAATCCGCATTCCATCTTGCAAAATATCCGGCACGCGCTCTTCGTGGGTCGTTTCGCAGTACACGCGAATTATCGGCTCTGTTCCGCTAAAGCGCACCAGCAGCCAGCCGCCATCCTCCATGATGAACTGATGCCCGTCCACGGTCACAATGTCTGTCACCTTCAGACCGCCAATGGTTGCCGGGCGGGCTTTGGCCACATTGGCCAAAATCTCCGGCTTGCGTGCCGCCTCAAAAGTTGAGTCAATACGATCATAGAAATGGGCGCCCACCTTCTCGAAAAGGGTTTCTAGCAGTTGGGATGGTTTTTTGCCGGTGCGTACCATCATGTCCAGCACAAACAGCCCCGCCAGCAGGCCATCCCGCTCCGGCACGTGCTGGCGGAAAGCATAGCCGCCGCTTTCTTCGCCGCCAATCATGGCGTCTACTTCCACCATTTTGGGGGCAATGTACTTGAAGCCCACACCGGTCTCGTACACAGGCACGCCGTACAGTTTGCCCAACTTGTTTAGCATTTTGGTGGTGGAGATAGTTTTGACGATGGGGCCGCGCTCGCCGCGCAGCTCCAGAAAATAGTAGCCCAGCAGGCCGTAAACGCGCAGTTGGTCTATGAAACGGCCGTATTCATCCCCCAATCCCACCCTGTCCGCATCGCCATCGTTGATGATGGCCACGTCCGCGCCCACCTGCTGCACAAAGGCCAGCCCATGATCCACGTTGGGGGGGATGGGTTCAGGTCGCGTCATGTGTGGGAAAGCGGGGTTGCGCTCGCTGTGCACCTCGTGAATGGTGGTCTTGCCGCCGCCCAGCAGCCGCGCAAACCAGCCCGCGCCATTGCCCCACATGGGGTCCACCAGCACCTTAAAGCCGGCGTCTTTGATGGGCTGAACGTCAATCAGGCTCAGCAGGCGCGCGGTGTAGGCTGGCGCAGCATCAAAGTAACGGATACGGCCGTCGCTTAACCCATCGGCGAGCTTTACCTGCTGCACCTCTGACATCTCGTCAGGGATAACCGCCTCAATCTTTTTCAGGGCTTGCGGCGGCAGCGCCCCACCCAGCGGATCACGTACCTTAAAGCCACAATCCACGGCCGGGTTGTGGCTGGCAGTGATGTTTATGCCGCCCCCCGCGCCCTTGTCCACGACGGAAAAGGAAATAGCCGGTGTCGGCGTCGGTCCATCGGTTAGCCACACCTGGATCCCGTTCGCCGCCAGCACTTCGGCAGCAGCAGCGGCGAAATCTTCCGCCTGGAAGCGGCGATCGTGGCCGATAACCACACCCTTATCCGCAAGGCCTTCCTGCCGCATGTACCGCGCAAAACCCTGGGCCACGCGGCGCACGTTATCGAAAGTGTAGCCAGCGGCAATCCGCGCCCGCCAGCCGTCCGTGCCAAATTTTATTTTCATTCCCAAGTCTCCAATTCTGTAATCTGTAACTGGTTTCAAGTTACAGGTTACATGTTACATTACATCGGCGTGCCGCCGTCTTGCAACAGCTTAATATCCGCATCTACCATCATGCGCACCAGTTCCCGGAAAGAAACGGCCGGTTCCCAACCCAGGTCGCGACCTGCCTTGCTGGGATCCCCCACCAGCAGGTCTACCTCCGCCGGGCGCATAAAGCGCGGGTCTTGGACCACAAATTCGCGCCAATCCAGGTCCACGTAACCGAAAGCTTCCTCCAGGAACTGTTCCACAGAATGGGTCTCACCGGTGGCTATCACGTAATCCTGCGGCTTATCCTGTTGCAGCATCAGCCACATGGCCTTCACGTAATCTCCGGCAAACCCCCAGTCTCGGCGAGAATCAAGATTGCCGAGGCGCAGCTCGTTGGCCAGACCCAGCTTGATTTTGGCTACGTGATAGGTAATTTTACGCGTCACAAACTCAATGCCTCGACGCGGCGATTCATGATTGAAGAGAATGCCCGACGTGGCGTGCAGGTCATAGCTTTCGCGATAGTTGATGGTAATCCAGTGGCCGTAGACTTTGGCCACCCCATATGGGCTGCGAGGGTAGAAGGGCGTGGTCTCTTTTTGTGGCACCTCCACCACCTTACCGAACATTTCGCTGGAGCTGGCCTGATAAAAGCGAATCTTGGGATTCACCAATCGGATGGCGTCGAGCAGCCGGGTGACGCCCAGCGCGGTCACTTCGCCAGTAAAGACGGGTTGGCTCCAGGAAGTCTGCACAAAGCTCTGGGCTGCCAGGTTGTAAACCTCGTCGGGCTTGTGTTCTTCGAGAATGTGAATGAGAGAAATCTGATCCAACAGGTCGCCAGGCACGACAGTGATTTTGTCTTGAACATGTTCGACGCGATGGTAGTGAATGGTGCTGGTGCGGCGCACCATGCCAATGACTTCGTAACCTTGTGAGAGCAAAAGTTCGGCCAGATAAGATCCGTCCTGACCTGTAATACCGGTGATTAATGCTTTAGGCATGATTGTTTCCTTTGCTTGGTTGGTAAGTTTGTTGGCTAGTTTGTCGGTTGATTGAAAAAGAAACCAACTATCCAACTTTCCAATTATCGCTTTTTACACAGGGAGATATTATAACGGAGGGATGGGTAAGGGTAAAACGGCCGTTTCTACTTCGTAAACAGATCGTACCACAAACGACGAACAAAAAGATTATAAAAACACCAGGTTTGTGCCACACTTTCCATTGTTATACAATTTGCTCAAATCCAAATTTGAAATGAGGTTTGCCAAATTGCAAGCAATTCTGCGTACAGCAGTCAGGATCAAACAGGTTGATAGGAAAGTTATCATTGTAGCAACTGGTTTTGCTGCCTTAGCCATATTTCTTACAACATTACAATTGCATGTTAATGGCAGTAATCATCCTTACGCCACTGATGTAGGGGAAATTCAAAATGCGCTTCCCCGGTGGGGAACACTCCATTTTACTGGATACCCTCAGTATTCAGTATTGGGATCTTTATTTGTAACTTTGCTGCGACCAATTCTCTCCCCTGCCATAAGTACATCTCTCTTTTCAGCCGTATGGGGGGCAATCAGTGTTGGTTTATTGGTCTGGCTGATGATAGCGCTCAATATCCCAACCTGGGCAGCGGCAGGTGCCAGCCTCATGTTCGCTTTCGCTACCTCTTTTTGGGTTGATGCTTCTATTGCCGAGATCCATACCATGACCATGGCGCTAACCTTTGGCACAATGCTAGCCGCCTATCGTTTTGGCAAGAGCGGCAGCAAGTCGGATTTATATTGGTTCTCATTTCTTGCTGGGCAAGGTTTGGCACACCAACGCGCCTTTGCTTTTCTTGGCCTGGGGCTTCTTATTTTCATCTTACCCAAATGGCGCGTGTTGATGCGTTCGCTACCAGTTTCCATACTTTTAGGTTTATTAGGCCCACTTACCTACCTCTACCTGCCCCTGCGCGCATGGATGGGAGCTGATTGGACTTTTAGTTCTCCTGGTACCTGGGAAGGGTTTCGCGCAATTGTTTTGGATACTAAAGCCGAGCGTATTATTGAGATCCCTACTACCCTAGCTGAATGGCAACAACGTTTTCGAGACATCATCATGCTGCTGAACGCCGATTGGCCGTGGCCTTTGTGGTTAGGTGGTCTGTCAGGTTTGCTACTGCCTGGCCGTTCTCGGCTAGTACGGTTGGCATTAATGCTCAGTTGGATACCATTTTTTGCAGTTGGTCTTATTATTTGGGAAGGATACGTCTCCGATGCGTTATTGGCAGTAAAATTGCCAGTGATTGCACTGGCAGCCATTGGGTGGGGGTGTTGGGCACACTTTGGTCAGCAGCGACATTCGCTAGCGCTTCCTGGTTTTTTATTGTTTAGCATGCTGATTAATGGCTGGCTGATTATCAAAAACAGCCCACAGGTGTTAACGGTTACGCGAGACACAAGTGCCTTCACCACAATTGCCCAAGTGGAACGCATTCCTGAATCAGGCAATCATGGGCAGACTCTGATGGCCTTATGGGGACATGATTATTGGGCATTAACCTATGCACAAGAGTATGAAGGCGCTTTCCCTTACTTGGATTTAGTGGATCACGACACAAATTTTTCCAGGGTTATTGCGGAAGGCGATGCGCTGATGACGCTAAGCAAGACTTTTTACCAACGCCCACTGAGTTGGTGGCAAGATATGCTGGATAGCGCTCTCTTTTTGACAATGGTGGCACCCGGCATTGTACAAATACAAACAACCCCAAATGTAACGGCCGTTTCTCCCACCAGTTTCGATCTCGGTAACGACACCTTCATTCAAAGTACACAACTAACTTGGCAGACCGAGACAGAACTCCAGGTGATGGCAACTTGGCAGGCTGGGAAAAACAACTTGCCTGATTATAGCGTTGCCATTCATCTGGTAGCTCAAAACCCTCCCACCGGTCCACAGGATATCTTGGCTCAAGCTGATGAAATTCATCCCGTTGATGGCTGGTATCCAACTTCCCGTTGGCAGGTTGGTGAATTAGTGACAGACTATTACTTATTGGACGTTCCAGTTCACGTTAATCCGGCAGCTGTGCGTATTGCGATGTATCGTCAAATAGATGGTGTTTTTCAGAATAGCAATTGGTTATCGCTACCAGTGCCACAACGGCCGTAATTGGACATCATAATCGTTCATCACTTTTATGACTTGTCTTTCGATTAAAAAAATGTGACTAAGGCGGAATTGGCGGAAGTTGCGCCAGTTCCGTATAGATCGAGTCAGAGAACGTTAACAACTGCAAAATACGGTTTTGAAGTGATGATAATGGGGTCACATGCCGGATGTGCTGTCCCGGGAGGTCAATGATCGATAACGTGATTCCTTTGAAAGCCCGCAGCAAACGCTCTGTTGTGGGCCGGGCCGTCGTTCGGATTGGTTGACCGGGATAAAGGCCGGGTAATGTTTCCTGCTGGGCTTGTAATTCCCGGCGCACTTGAAACTCAATAAGTGTCAGGATACGTAACGCCAACGATAAAAGACGGACCAAGCCAACCAGATGGTCGTCGCGTCGGACATAAACCGGACGCAAACCAAGAGGGCGCCCTTTCAAGCGGGAGAAAATCCGCTCAATAGTGGACACACCGCCCCGATAAACCCGAACGGCTTGGGCCAGCGAGAGACGTAGTTGCGGGGCATTGGTGACATAGCAACGCCAACCCATTTGACGGTAGGCCGCGTGTAATGGCGGCTTCATCACGAGTGATGTGCACCTGATACCGAATCGACGTTTCCACACGAGCCGGACGGTCTCCATAGCGGCGGATACGGCGTTCTTCCACCTGCTGGGTGTAGGTCACCTGCAGGAAGTCGGATACCCGATGTTTGGCGAGAATTTCGGCAACTGCTTCTTGTAACGGTGCTAACTCCTGAAATTGTCGCTTACCACGACCTGGTTTTGGTGTTAAGCATAGCAGTTTCCTGGTGGCGGATTTGAGCCGATTGTCCAAACCACGATAGCCGCTTTCGGCCAAGGTAGGGGAATAAATGAGCAACTGACGTTCTGACCATTGGAACGTTTGCCTTCCTCCAGAAACGTTTGTTGCTGCTGTGTTTCCCATCCCTGGGCCAACAACCGGGACTCGCCAGTTGGCTCATCGTCTGTTTCATAGACTGCCGCCAAGGCAATGTCATCGGCCAAGAATCTGAGCGACGGTATCATTGAGCCATGCCCCCTGTGCTTCTTTTTGGCTTAAGGGCATCAGGTAATAGTCACCGCTTTGGGCAATGTGGGCGCGTGTCGCCAGCGCTTCCATCTTGCTATCACCCACATAGAGCATGCCTGTCGTTGGCAGATTCTTCTGAGCCAGATTGATAGCTGGGATATAGACGCCATCGTCGGCCCGATTTCCAGCCAATACCATGGTCATCACCGGCAAAGCCAGTGGGTCCAGGGTGACAAAAACAATCTTGACTTGAGCCAGGTCTGGCCGATGGTCTTTGCTATACCCCTGGGCAAACAGCTCGCTCGTTGCCTCGTCATGGTATAACGAAACAGTCGTCGTATCGATGCGGGCTGTTTCCTGTGGCAGCTGATACACACGCACTAACCGATGGCTTAACTGCTTCTCCAGTTGGGTCCACATGGCATCTTGGCTCAAAATGCGCAATGCCTCACCCAATCGGTCGTCGCTGAAATCCTGTGCTGTCACCGGACCTGGCAACATCTTGTTGAGTGTGTGCAATTGGTTGGCGGCCCAATCCTCGACGAAACTGAGGCGATGATCTGATTCCGACAAGATATAACTCAGCCAACCTACTATCATCCAGCCCAGGCTCAGACCAATGCGATTTCCGTGTCGATCGATGATGCCGTCAATGATCTCAGCAATTCCCATTGTTTGTTGCTGTTGGATCAACAAAGGAATGTCATCGATTTGTTCTGTTTGAACCGTTACTTCACTCATGAAAGTGAAGTCTAACCGTATTTTGCTGTTAAAGTACCATTTCTTCCCAACTCATGTTGGGTTGAATTTAGTTTTTATCGAAATATTTAAGCGAAAGGCAAGTTATGAAACAGCTTAAACAGAAATATTTTGTCATTTCCGAATGGTTGTTTCCCTTCGGTTTGTATTTGGTGCTGGCCTGTTTGATAACTTGGCCACTAATAACCCATTTTCAGACCCATTTACCCGGCAGTTCCGATGACGCATACATGCACTTTTGGAATGGCTGGTGGGTACAACAAGCTTTGCATAATGGTCAATCGCCATTTTTTACAAAACTCATCTTTTACCCTGATGGGGTGAATTTGGTGACCCATAATTTTGCTTGGTTTAATGTGCTTCCCTGGCTACTTCTAGAACCGTTGTTAGGGATGATTCCAGCTTACAATGTAACTATTCTACTAAATTTGGTTCTTAGCGGATTTACAACTTACTTGCTTGCACGTGCATTAATTAAAAACGGCCGTTATGCCTTCATCGCTGGACTGATTTCTATTGCCTGGCCCTTTCGCCTTTCCCAATTAGATCATCCCAATTTACTGTCCACAATATGGCTGCCATTATTTCTGCTCTTTTTGCACCACACCATACGGCAAGGTAAATGGCGCTACGCTTTTGCCACTGGCCTCTTTTTTGCGCTTGTTGGCGTCACACGCTGGCAACAATTAATACCTGCCACGCTAATGGGGTTAATTTATTTTGGCAGCAGCTATTCCTTTTGGCTGCCCAAAGCTCGTCAGTTTATTTTACTGCGTTTAATAGGAGCAGCAGGAGTAGCATTCTTGCTCTTATCACCGGCCATCATTCTGTTATGGCAGCAGCAAAACAACGAAAATACAGATTCCAGTGTACTGTGGATTGGCGAAGAAGATATCATGCAGACGGACTTATTCGCTTACTTCACGCCACCCCCTGATAACCTTTTGTTAGGCAAACAAACAAAACCTTTATACGATAAATATTACCCAGATCGATACAGTGCGCGTCGATTTTCCGCTTACATCGGGCTAATCGCTCTGTCATTGAGTTTGGTGGGCTTTTGGTGGCGAAGAGTTGAGAGTCTGCCTTGGTTGCTAATGGCATTAGTGCTAATTTTTCTTGCATTAGGCCCGGCTTTTCGGGTAAATGGGCACATTTACAGCGAGTTCCCAACACCTTATCGTTGGCTAGAACCCTTAACTATTTTTCGATTGATGCGCGTTCCTGATCGGTACAATATTTTTTTAGCGCTACCAGTGGCAATGATAGCGGCATATGGGCTAAAAACAGTAGGCACTCATTGGACAATCAAAAGGGAATGGTTGTTTACTGGGGCATTAAGTGTGTTGATATTATTTGAATATGCATCAATACCTGCTCCTATGCGTGATGCCCGCCCACGTTCACCCTATTTGCTGCAGTTGGCAGATGCGCCCAAAAATTCCCCTGTTCTTAACTTGCCGTTTGATCCACTACGGGCCAAGGTGTACATGTTTGACCAAACTGTGCATGGTCACCCCATCCTTCAGGGAAAAGCCTCGCGTTTGCCCGATTCCGCCTACTCCTTTATTGACAGCCAACCACTATTGAACAGCTTGCGCAGGGTCAATGAAATTCCAGCATCTCTTGCAAATGTCAACGAGCAATTAGCCTATCTAGATACAGCAGGTATTGACACCATTCTGGTACACAAAACATTGGTTGGGGAAGATCGCGTGCAACATTGGCGGCGATATCTGCTTATGCAGCCCAGATATGAAGATGAGGTATTAATGGCATATACGACCACGCCGATCCTCGGACAGGATTTTCTCATCCAAACAGAACTGCTTTCAAACCTTGGGTTGGTAGATACTCTGCTGTCGGCTGACTGCACAACACCTGGAGGAGTGCTTGAGCTGAATACCGCCTGGGGTGGTGAAATGCCTTCAAATACATCACTTACAGTGGTGTTAGAGTTGAAAGACGCCAATAACACCACACAACAAACCCAAACCTATCCTTTGACGATTCTGGCTGGAACGACGCTGAGTTGGGCGTATTACCCTTTAACTGTATCAGCAACGTTACCTCCAGGAGCGTACCAATTGCAAATGGCCATATTGGATGCAGTTACCGGCGAAGTGGCAGCAACGGCCGTTTCCATCGCCCCAATAATAATTCAATCCACTCCTTGTAATCTAGCCAAAGGACTGGATGCGACTCCGGCCAATGCTGTTTATGGTAATCAGATTCGACTCGCAGCCTACGAGGTGCAACGAGTAGACAATCGGTTAAGATTTCACCTTTATTGGCGTGCCGAGCAGCGAGTGGGGATTAATTATAAGTTCTTTGTTCATATATTCGACCCCAAAACTGCGGTTCCTGTCACCCAATATGATGCCGAACCGCGCCAGGGCGCATACCCTACCGATTTCTGGTGGCCAGGCGAGGTGGTGGATGACCGTATTGAAATCGAATTGGAGGGAATTCCAGTGGGTACCTACGGCGTTGCTATCGGCGTTTACGACGGCACAACCGGCGAAAGGCTGTTGCTAGTTGATGCAATGGGAAACGAGGTTGAAGACGGCCGTTTCATTTTGCCAGAAACAATAATCTATCCCTGAGCCAATCATCGGGAACGAGAAACTGCCAGCAGAACAAATACAAGTCCTAGCAGCGTCAATCCCCCACCCCAGGCAAAAATCAAAGGCACAAAACGCCACACCACTTCGTGCTCTCCCGCTGGTACACAAACCGCGCGCACAGCCGTATATGCCTTCTGCCATTCGATTTCTTGGCCATCTACCCACACCCGCCAGCCGGGGAATGCCGTTTCGCTGATAATCAGCATCCCCGGGGTCTCGCTGCTGGTGCGGATGCGCCAGTGGCCATCCCATTGCGCCTCAATTACGGCCGTAACTGGATTATTTGGGCTTTGTAGGTTGCAAGATGGAGATGAGTCTACAATTGCCGTTACCGCCGGGTCAAAGTCCGGTTGGTGAATGCGGGCAATAGCCGCCGCCTCATTGGGAATGGTTTCTACCTGGTACACAAGACGGGCTAGGGGCAGTGTGCGCGTCCGGCCGTACACCCACGCACTGCCGGATTGGGTTTTGAGGGTTAACGGCCGTTTCCCATCCTCATATTGAGGCAGCGGCACCTTACTCACCACATACCCCGCACCTAGAATGTCATAAGCGGTAGAGCGCGGGTCAGGCACAGACTCAGCCAGAGCAATATTCGCCCCCACTTCCAGGGCGTTGTAACCGAAAACCGAGTTCAGCCCCGCCTGCCACGCCCCGTTTTGACTAAAAATGTCCACGCCCCAAGGCAGCACCCGCTGAGAGGAATCGCCCACAACAGCCGCCACGTCATCCCAAAAAGGATCGTAGGCAGTAGATGAAGTCTGAATAAATTTGAGACCGAAACCCCACAAGTCTATGAGGATGAGGAGGGGAAGAAGGAGAAACGCAGCGTTACGCAGAGATAGCGCAGAGAACGCGGAGATTTTCTCTTTTCCTCTGTGTTTTCCTGTGTCTTCTCTGTGCGTTTCTGAGACCTTATTGTTCCACCACAGCAGGCCGCAGCCAATGAGCAGCAGCAGCACGGCCGTTAACCACCCCCCTAGCTGGTGCCACAAACGGCCGCTTGTTTCTGTAGGATGGATGCTGATAAAGACCGCCCCGGTAGCCGCGAGAATGGTGACGCCAGAAACGGCCGTTACCACCACAATCCACTTCAGCCAGCGCCCCAGGCCAGGGTCCGGCGGGCGATTGCCCAGTTGCCCCAGGAGCAATGCCGTTGCCACGACATATAAAAACGCCGCCCGCCCCGGCGCCCGCGCTAGCTGAAAGGGGGGCAGCAAATCATAGGCCAGCCGGTAAAGGAAACTATAGCTGCCTAAGGCCAGCAGCAGCCCCAAGGCCAGCAGCCCTATGTAAAGCAGGGCACGTCGGTCAGGTCTGCGCCAGACCAGCAGCAGTGCTAGCAAGGGCAACACCCCCGCATAGTAAGTCAGCTCTTCGAAATTAGGCACGCTCCAATATCCGGCGCGCAGCGGCTCACCAAAAAACTCCGGCACCAACAGCGTCAGCAAATGGGCTGGAGGTAGCGAATAGGCTGAAGCAAATTCAAAGCTGGGTGCTGCCGTGCGCGTGGACACCTGGCTAAATTGCAGCAGTGGCAGCAATTGTACGGCGCTCAGCAGCAAGCCCACCGCAAAGGCAATGAGAAATTGGCGGCCAACTAAGAAGAGATTAGAGATTAGAGATTGGGGGCTGGTAACATTTTTCAATCTCCAATCTCCAATCTCCAACCTTCCAATGCCCAAATACAGCACAAATATGACCCAGATGATGCCCACGTAAATGAGGGAGGTGGTATGCCCAGCAAGGATGGCCAGGCCCAAGGGCACGCCAGCGATAACGCCTGCCCAAGACGAACGGCGTTGCACGGCCCAATGGGTAGCCAGCAGCAGCCAGGGCAGCCAGGCGTCCGTAGCCAACAGTCCCATGTGCCCAGCCCACAGGCGCACGGCCGTAAATCCGCTAAAAGCAAAGGTCAGCCCGGCCAGCCACGGCCCCAGCCCGCGCCCGTGCAGCGCCCGCACCAGGGCATACATACCCACACCCGCCACCAGAAGATGCAGCCACAAAAACCAGCTAATTCCGACACGCACTGGCAGCAACAAGGCCAGCCAGGTAGGCGGGTAAAAAATCGCCACCTGGGGGTTGCTTAAAAAAGGATAACCGCTAAATTGTGCCTCGTGCCAGAAGGGGAATCGGCCGTTCCACACCGCCTCCCTCGTCAGTTCCAGCCAGGGCACAAAAAGAGCCCGCATATCGTGGTTTCCCAAGGCCTCCCCTGAAGCTGGGAAGAGCGCCCGGTTGAGGAACAGCAAACCCAGCAGCCCAAAAACGGCCGTTACCTGTGCCCATTCATTTTGCCAAATCCTTTTCATACATAACCCACAAAAAAATTAGGCGGTGTTTACTGATCATTCTCAATGTTGATAGTTCCGATGACGATACGATTCTCTGGCAACACCTCTCCGGATGTCGCATAAGCCGGCAAACGCTCGATCGTCTCGCTATCGTATAACCCAACCGATAATTTGTAATCTCCAGGAGGTAAATTTTCATCCAGGTAGATAAAACGGGTATCTTCTAAAAGTTCGCCTTCGATCCATGTGTATGTAGGTCTTATCCCAGAAAGCGGCACGCTGTCATGTTGGGCAATTAACTCTTGCTCTGATGATAAGAGATGGGTAAAAACGGTCAAGTCTTCTTCAACCGCACCATCTGTTTCCCAATAAAGAACAACAGTTAATGTATCACCCGCTTGGAGGGTAGCAGCATTTAAGCGAACCTTTCTCAACCAGATGTGGTCACCTAAGCGATATTCATCATTGAATTCTGGCCCATCGGGTGCTGGCTTTGTTGGTAAATCACCATAAACCCAGACATAGGTAACCCCATCAAAGCTAACCGTATAGAGCGGTTCCGTTTCGCGATCGGCTTGCCAGGCTTCTTGCCACGTTTCGTCTCCCAACCCGCGCATGATCTGGTTTACATCATAGACGCGATACGAGACCCATGGTTCTATTGTACTTATGACCCGTCCACTAAACTCGCGCTTGAAAACGCTGGCATTGCGTATGTAAACGGAAGCTGTTTTGTTTTGACCATGTGGCAATTGATTAAGAAATTTTCCAGCCAGATCTAGCCCTTCTCCTTCATCCTGCAAGGGTAAAATCTGCTGTGCTGTCTGGGTTCCGCCCAACAGTTCGTTAAAATGAGTCCCATAATAGGGGTCAAGAGATAAAACGATCCCAATCTGAATCATGAAAAGTAAAGTTACGTATATGGTGGACACAACTGTCCGGCGATGCCAGCGCTTTATGCGCAACCATAATTCTGCACTCCACCCTAAGCCTATTGCCGCCAGCATACTGAGGCCTGGAACGGCAGGTAGGATATAAGCGGTCTGTTTGAAGTTACCTAAACTCATTTGGATGGTAAAGAATGCGGTGTAAATGATAAAAGCCAATGCAACTTGACCCTCTTCTGTTTTCAAGCGAAAGGGGGTCCAAAGCAAGCTAATTACGATTAATGGAAGTGTAATGAGGGTGGTTTTCCAGACTAATGTGGCTAAGTAGAAGAGTATGCCAGGGTCTTGAATCGTGCTGACACCGTTAAAATAAAGCGGGTTGCCATGAATGTTTTCAGTATGCCTGACTATGCCATCAAAAACCCATCCTAATACGGTTAGTGGTTTAACCCACATAGCCGGCCATAGAATAAAATAAGTGACAGCAACGACGATACTCCAAATGATAAGAGTGCGGGCAATATGGGGGAACGGCCGTATCCACTCCCGCCATTTTCCCCATTCCGGCTTGTTAGCAAAGATAGGTGAAAATCGTGCCAATGTCACAATAAGTAAGGTGAAGGGTATCAAAAAAATGGCGGGACTCTTAGTTAACAAAGCTAATCCGGCGAAAAAGCCGCTCCAAATCAAGTTTAGCAAACGCTCGTGGCGCAAGTAGACCAGCAAAAAAAGCGCACTGATAAACATAAAGGCAGCCAGCAGCGCATTAGGATGAACAACTTTACTATAGCCGATATAAAATGGATCTAAAGCCAAAAAAATGCTGCCTGCTAACGCAATTTTTTTACTAACAAGTTGCAAGAGCAGTGGGTATGTTAGCGAGATACAAAACGCAATAACTATTGCCAATGGTAACACGCTGGCCATTAGCGCACCGTTTAATATTCCGGGTTTGACAGGAGTCATTCCCAATAAATGTTCTACCGTAAAGTTGTTGTGATTCAGTGTAAAAACCTTTGTGCCAATTCCAGAAAGCCACATGACTGTGGTAGCTGGATGATATTGCAGATAGGTTCCCTCCCAATTTTGCTCAATGACAGCATTGATGAAGTGGAAGGAGCGCTCTTGCCAGTTTAGTGGCCGGGAAATTGGGTGAGTAATTCGCGGGAGAATGGCAATTATGAAGAGCAGTATGGTTATTGCCCAGCGTTGGAATCGGGGCGACAGCAAAGTTAGTAATGGGTGTTTTTTGTTCATAAGCATAACGAGAAACTGTTTTTAATAGATAATTCGACTCAGTAGCCCGGTGTGATTGTCTCATTCCTTCGGTGGATACGCTGTAACAAAAAGATTGTCACGATATGTGCCGCTTCATGAAAACGGCTATTTCGTCGCCTACATCCAGACTTTCCGGGTCATAGTAAGAGAGATCGATGCCTTCAATGGCAAAGCCGAGGGTGCGATAAAAACGAATGGCGGGTACATTGGTGTTTTGCGTTTCCACCAAAACCACCCTCGCTCCCGCCTCATACGCTTGGCCGCACATGAATTCCATCAACTCTCGGCCAATACCCTGCCCACGGTAGTTTTCCGCTACGTGAAACTCCCACACCCAAAAGGTGCGGTTCCAAAGGTGGTATTCAGCCATGTTAACCGCCACTAACTGTTCGCCGTCATACACGCCAAAGCAGTATTTACCCCTGAGCAAATCGCGGTATATTCCCATGGTTTCTTCATCCGTGGTGAATTCTTTGACGTAGGGCTGGGGCAATGACTCCAACCGCAATGAAATGGTCGTATATTCCGGCGATTCCTGCTTTGCAACCACGTACCTTTCAGGGGAAGTGTAGCCAACCACCAAGCGGGTCACTGCCAGCAAATCAGACAATTTTAACGGCCGTATCTCAATCTCACGCATTGTATTTCCTCGTACAGAACTAGACTTGGAGTGAGAGCGCGGGTAAAACGCAGCCGCATCCTCTAGCTCTTGCTCTATCCTCTCGCTCATTTTATCTCCAATGTAAAGAGGGGGAAGTTATCGCCAACGAATGTTCCGTCGACAGCCAATACCGGCAAACGCTGGCCACTGTCATTGTCCCACAATCCGGCAGTCACCGTATAAAAGCCGGGGGCCAGCCCCATGGGCAGACGAATGGTGTGCTCATCCAAAACGTATTTGTCCACGGGCCAGCGACGGGTCGGAAAGTCGCCCGGGTTAAGCTTGTCTGACTGGGCCGATAGAAAGCCATCCGGCGCTAAAACATGCACAAACACCCGGTAGTTGATGTCTTGAGGCTGCTGCGCCTTCCAATACACATTCACCTGCAAGGTGTCGCCGGGTTTGGCTTGCCGGGCGCTGGTGTCGTAGCCAATGAGGTCTATCTGACCATCAAAATTGGCAAACACGGCCGTCTCCGCCGGTTCCGCCACATACCCTGTTGAATGCTGATGCAGAACGCCCAAGGGATTGAGTATGAGCAGGGTAACGGCCGTTACCGTCAGCACCACGCCCAAAACCCAGTAATCAGAATTGGCAAAGGCTGAATGCTGAGCGCTGAATGCTGAAGCCTTAATTCCAAAATCCGAAATCCGAAATCCCACAATGAAAGTGATGATCAAGGCCAGCCCGCTAATTGCCCAGGCAAGGGTGCGCGCTAAGGTGTCCTCAAAGCGCACGTCCACTACGTGCTCTCCGGGAGGTACAGGCACCACAATAAACCCTTCGGGGCGACCCAGTTCCGTTTCCACCTCTTCGCCATCTAGCCGCACTGTCCAACCTGGGAAATCGAATAGAAACAAGCGTAGCATAAAATCGCGTGGCGCAAATACTTCATAGCGAAAATGGAGCGGGCTGATTTCGGTGGAGACGGCCGTTGCCCCTTCAGGCAGCGTAGGGCGATTCACGCGGTCCAAAGGGCGACCAGCGTAAAAATCAGCCATTATGGCATTGTTGGGTCGTGGTATTATTTCTACGGCAGCAGGCACGTAATCAGCCGTTGAGGTTGTACCAATCCAGCGCCCTTTGAACTCAATTTCTGCCACCCTCGCCCTAGTAACCGGACCAAAATCTGGCCAGGGGGCCGGCTGGCTCAGGGGCAGCCCTGCCAAAAGTGGCAGCGCCACAAGTATTACTGCCCCCACTGACCGTCTCCGCTGTTTTCGGGGTGTTTCTGTGTTGGCTGAGTGCCCCCCCAGCTTGCTTGGCTCCATGAGAACGGCCGTTCCGCCACCTGCTAACACCGCCAGCATAAAACTTGTTGCTCCAAGCAGTCGCCAAGGAAATTGAAAAAATGGCAAAATCGGGGTTGCTTCCCATAAAAACGTTGACGCCGGTAACATCAAAAAAATCAGCACACCAGCAGCCAGGGCAAAAAACGCCAGACGTGTGCCATGCTGCACCCGCCGTCCCAGCAGCAGCGCCAGTCCCAACCCACCGAGCAACCATTGAGCCACTCCCAGGTTGAACCGGAAATCCGGCTGTGTCGCCCCCCAATCCAGGCGTGGAGTCAACGCCAACAGCTCGCGCCAATTCAAGAAATGGGTGCGGAAATCATAGTTATCACCTTGCCCCAGTAGAGTATTTAAGTTTACGGCGTTACGCTCCAGAAATACGGGCATCCAAAAGAAAGCGGCCAGCAACAAACCTAGGAAAAGCGCAGCAAAAACGAGATGCGGGTTTGCACGTGTGGAAATTTTTAAGTTAGTTAGTTTGTTGGTTTGTTGGTTTGCAGCTTGTAGCATATCACTTTCAAACTTGTTGCTCCCCCACTCCCAGGCAGCCCACGCAGCCAATATGCCAAAGAACAACAATGCCATCAAGTTGTGGCTAAGTATAACGGCTGCCGCGAGCAAAACGGCCGTAATAAATCGTCCCGCGCCGGGCTTCCGCCGCAGCCTGTCTAGCACCCATAAAGCCAGTGGAAACAGCCCCAGACTGAAGGACTCAGCCAGCACTCCACGAGCATGAGGATCGATGTATTGAACGTATGGCGCGTAAATGTAAACGGCCGTTGCCACATATCCCTCCCTCCGTCCCCAGTTATCCCGTACAAAGCCATAGGTACCAACCGCTGCCAGCAAAATGCTGAGTACAAAAACACCTTTTACTCCCGCTACCGGATCCAGCCCCGGCAGCAATTCAAACAGTAACCCAACAAAATAGCTCAACGGCGCATAGTAATTAAAGATAGGGTAGCCGTAACCGTGATAGAAATTAGGCGCCCAACGAGGGTAAAGCTCGCCTCCGCGCACCAGGAAACTCAATTCTGCCAGGCGAAATATGTGTAACTCAGCATCTGTCTCCTGTGGCAGGCTGGCCCGGCTAATAAACGGCCAAATTGCCAAGCAGGCAATAGCAAAAATTATTAGGAAACCAGAATCAAGGCGGCGAATGTACCCTGTTAATCGAGCCATAATGGAAGCGGTCAGAAAAGCCCTCTTACAGGACAAGAGCCTGTAAGAGGGCTTCATCAATACAAAAGTTTATTCGGTTTTATCATGGTAGGGGAGCCGTGCGGAACCAATCAACTTCCGCTTCGGTTCCAGAATATTCATTGGACGAAGCAAAAATGCCCCAGTAGGTTCCACCACCAATATATTCTGTGTCACGGCCTGACCCAACAGTATTTCCGTTTACAAAAACCTCAATATAACCGTCTTCATGTACATCAATGCGCCACTCGTTCCATCCACTGGGATTTCCTACAACAACATCGCGGAAAGGAATAAGTACCCTGTCTCCACGACCGGCATTATTAACTGGATCGTGGTAATCGATACGCTTCAGCTCAATTCGCATTTTGTCAGTCGTAGGCAGTGTACCAAACCAAATTATGTTCAAACGGTAATAGTGGTTGAAGCAGCTTGAATAATCGGCGTTGGGGCACGTTGACCCATCCCAGTCTCCGCCAAACACAATCCCATAGCTGTGTAGGTTATCAATTCCTCCGCCTAATTTAACGCTTGTACCAACAGAATATGCGTTCCAAGGAACCTGCACTAATGGGGAAGCAATAGCATAATCCCAACGGCCATTAATCTTTAAGACCATATTTTGATCTTCATAGTAAAGGCGGTTATCCACATCATCCGTGTCTTGCCGCCGAATTACCCAACCACCAGATGTGTCAAAAAAACCATCAAAGAAAACGTTGTATTGCATGCGCACATTTGACCAATTACTATTCACCCCGTTTGCCATCGCGCGCACACGATAATAATAAGGGTTGGTGTTAGTCGTTGGTGTGTGCTCAAAGATACGAGATGTTGCGTTTCCCATATCATATTCCACAGCATCTAAGAAATCTGGCTGAGTTGATTCTTGCAACACGTAGGTGGCTCCGGTAATCCCTACATCATTCCAGGAAACGGTCCATTGGAAAGTTTGATTGTTGTTCGCTGATGTAGGCAAACCAATTGCATTCATGATTGGTGTAGGCACCGGCATATGTATGATGGGCATGAAAAGATAAGCAGTGGTTTGAATATCTACCATGATTTCATCAGAGATTGGTTCGCCAACACCTGTTACCATCGCTGTGTTGGTGATGGTATCTTCAGATGAAACAGTGTCAGTTACCAGCGCAGAAAACATGAGGTTTATTTCACCGCCGTTTTCAGTTATGGCTCCTGTCCAGGTAATTACGTTGTTAACCACACCATAACTACCACCACCAACCACATCTAAACTTCCTTCAACAAAGGTTAATTCCATAGGCAATGCATCGGTCAGGGTAACACTATCTGCCATACTGCCCCCGCTGTTGCTGACAACTATGGTGTAATCAATTATGCCACCAGGAAAAACGGTGGGCTGCACGGCAGTTTTACTTACGTTTAATATTGCTGGAGGTTGCTGAAATGACTGTAAAACCGGCATCATCGGTAATTAGTGAACCTGTTCCAGTAACTTCTGCAGTGTTGGTGATCATGTTGCCAGCAACGGCCGTTTCCGTCAAAGCAGCGGCAAAAGTAAGGGTCACTTGTGTGTCATTGTTCACTGCTCCCGGTCCACGTGATCACATTCCCGGACACACCATATTCCCCGCCACCCACAACATCTAAGGCAGAAATGTTATACAGTTCTCCTGGCAATGTGTCTGTCAGCACCACAGGGAAAGCAGGGCTGGTGCCAATGTTCGCAACCACAATACTGTAATTGACCATACCACCAGGCTGTACTTCCATTACATCGACGGTTTTGGTGACCTGCAAATCTGGCATAAGCGTGGCCTCAATTTCCTGCGCCCTCAGTGCCTGTACTAGTCCCAATAACAACGTAAGGGACAAAAATGCTCCCATGATTGCTGCCACACGGGTTCCTGTCCAATAATACTTCTGTTTTTCAACCATTGTTTTCCTCTCCATTTATCCACATGGGGTTAATTATTAACAATAATTAGAAATACTACCTTAGCAAAATTGTTCAGTCAAAACTTTCACAATGCTTATCAGGGCACTGAGATATTGGTTAGATAGATCGCATCAGTAAATGTATCAGTACGCAACAGACGATCAGATGTTAGCAAATTGTACATGCCTACTAACAAGGGTACCTCTCCCTCTTTTATGTCTAAAGGTAAGTCTATGACATGAGCATCGCGGATAATTTGCCCCGGTTCCCAACGTGTAGTGGGCATGATACCGCAGTCCGGCGTGCCATCATGCTGAGCGCGCATTTCGCCATCGAACAGGTGCGTAAAAACCTGGTAGTTTTGCTCGAAAGGGGTCAGCGCTTGCCAGTACAAGGTAACAATGATTCGTCCGCCCGGCACGGCCTTTGTCGTATCTAAATTATAGCCCAACAGGCGCACCTGCTCATCACCCAAAGTAACATTTACAGGGTTATCGCCGCCATATGCATGAGGAGCCACCTCTGCGGGCGTACGCCAAAGGGAATGGCCCACCGCATCGCGAACTACGGTACTGACTGCATTACGGCCGTACACCACCAACCCCTCCATCCCCGCTACCTGCACCTCTGCTTCCACCTCCAAATCGTCCAACCATGCCGGGTCATAAGGCACTACATCTTGCACTCGCGCCGCCCTAATGAAAGTTGCAAAATCGGCGCAGTGCGTGCGGGGCGCCTGACCCATGTACCAGGAAGTGATTTCTTGCTCTTCATTACTGGCATAAGGTAATTCTGTAACCAAATCGGCGGCCATTCTCCAACCTGCCTGGTGCGGAAAACCGAAAATGCCATACAGAGGAGGCTGTTCCCAGGTAGTGGGATAGAAGTGCGGGCGGTTTTCCGCCCACGTGCGCTGCCGTTCAGGCGTGTGATCTACAAAAAGTAACCAAGGATAAACGGCCGTTACCCCAACAAAAAGCAGTAGCAATCCCCACGCCAACCACACTCTGCGCCGCCCCGCCAGCCTTTTCCCCATCGCCCATGCTCCGACCGCTGCTAGCAATACCCATCCTGGAAAAAATGTATATACATGGGTGCGCGGATCTGCCACCAGAAAAAGGTAAAAGAGTAAAGGCGTAAGAAAGAAAAGGAGCAGCGTTATATTAAGGTGCAAAGGAAAGCGCTGGCTTTGATCTGTAACAAGCACAACCAGCCCGATCACCGCCAAAAGTGCCAGACCCAGCACATAATACAAACTATTGTAAAAAGAAATCATTTGCCAAACCTGGGTGCCGCTCCAGTTTAACAGCCCCGATTCCGCACTGGCTCCCAGACGGCCCTGCACCAGGTATTGCGCCGTGCGCGCAAAGTTAGGATCGCGCACAAAAGGGACATAAAAAATCCCCAAAATCAGTAGCCCCACGCTCCCCGCTACCATCCAGTCGCGCCCGGCAAGTTGGCGCTGCTGCCACACCCGTCGAACTATCAACCAAACTATCGTGGGCACAACAAAAATGGCATCATAGTGGGCTAACAATCCCCCAGCCAGGAAAACGGCCGTGCCTACCAAATCACGCCGCCGCCCCACCGCCCCATAACGCACCGCGCCCAGCACAGCCAGGGTGCCCCACAACATCACCAGGCTTTGGTACTGTACAATGCGCCCAAAAGCCACCCCAAAGCCATTCAGCGCGAACAATAGCCCCGCCAGCAGCGCCGCTGTTGTTCCCAGCCAGCGCTGCGCAAGCACAAACAACGCCAACACGGCCAACAAGCTGGCCCAGGTAAAGGGCAACCGCGCCCAAAACTCATTCAATTGCCCCGCCAACTGCCACATCGACAGGGGGAGCAAAATCTCCATGGGCCCCTTTTGGTGCAAAAAAATTTCGGCATCGTCTCCGGTAATCATGGCCGCCGCCCGCACCATAATTATCCCCTCGTCCCCCTGAAACTCGCTGTAAGATAGGTTGGTCAGGCGTAAGGCTAGCGCCAGTAAGAGGATGGCCGCCAACGCCCTCACTGCGCGGCGACGCCAAAATCTTAGCGGCCGCAGCCAGTTTACCGCCCGCCAGCGCAGCAGGGGCAGTAAAGCAATCAGAAGATGCAGCAGCAGTTGCGGCAGGCGAGGTATGGGACCCGGCAATTCGTGAAGCAGCAGCACGAGCAGGGCATTTAGCAGGGGAGGCAGCGCGGCAGCAATTACCAGGCGTTCTAACCATGGGCCATCGGCCACCGCTAGCCAGGTTACGGCTGGCCAAAAGAACAGCAGCATAAACGCAGCCAGTTGAGACCAAGGGGGTGAAAGGGGAAGAAGAATGGCAACGGCCGTTACTACCACCCCTGCCGTTATGACCACAACTTGCCTGCTACATCCCACTTTTTTCACCGGCTATTCCCCACATCATAAATAAATATTGAATACCCCACCCGCGCATCCGGTTCCCGTTCGCGAAACCAAGTGTATACATGCTTATCGGCCGTTAACAGCGGGAATTCCCACAAACTGGTGGCACTAATTGCGTAAACACCTGGGGCCGGAATGGCCGGATCAAAGGGAAGCTGCCACCAGGCATCGAAAAACTGGGGCTGACCTACACCGCCTAATCCTGGCAAAGGGTCGTAGTCAATGCCGTAATAGTCCGGTTCCGCCGTGCCAAACCAGCCCAGCTTCACCCGCTCAACCTCGTTTTCTACCAGCCAGTCCGCCAGCCGCCGTAAATCCTGGCCCCAGTCCACGTTGCTGTCAATCAAAATGTTGTAGCCCTGCGCCGGGCCACCCGCCAGTTGGTTAAAAAAGCTCAAATAGTGAGGATGGATACCTAGTACTGTCACCACCTGAGCGATTATCAAAAAAAGGGGAATAAAAGTTGATAAATAATTTCCTTGAATTCGCAATCTGTCCACCCACAAGCTTTCTCCTCGCCGTTCGCTAGCTGCCCCACCAGCAATCAACAGGTACAAAAAGGGCAGTATGGGCAGCAAATGACGATATCCAATGTTCAACCCGCTTTGCAGAGTGAGAGCGAAGTAACCCAGCGCGGGCAGCAGCAAGAAGAGCGCTCGCCTTCGCTGCGTCGGCTGTCGCAGCAAAACCAGCAGCGCCAACACCGCTCCCAACAGCGTCAGCAGCGGCGTTTTTACTGCTAAAGCTACTGGAAAGTACGCCCAGAATCCCGTGGTCGTCGTTTCACCCAGCAGAAAGGCGGTACGCCCCCCCTGATTCAGCAGCAAAATCTGCTCGATGCCCGCCCAAAAGGTAGGCATTGGTCCGCTAAAATCATTGAGACCCATTAGTATTTGGCTGCCAAAGCGAAACGGCCGAAACTCAAACCCAAACAGCGCCCACACCACCAGCAGCGACGCCAGCCCCGCGCTGCCAAACTGCAGCAGCCGTCGCCACGCACCGCGCCAGCCATCTATCCCCGAATAAAGCGGTAGCAAAGCCAGCAGCGCCCAGAGAGGCACAAAGGCCAAAACAGACAATTTGCTGGCAAAAGCCAGACCCAGGCAAAATGCCCCCCAAAACCAGCGCCGCCACGACCACTCGGAGTAATTCCACAACTGCCAAAGTGCCAATGTTGCCAGCAGCATAAAAAGTGTGCCGCCCAGGTCAGTGGTAGTATAACGGCCGTTTGCCAAAATATTCGGGTCAAAAAGCAGCAGCGGCAGCGCTAGCAAGGCTGTGCGCCGCCCCCACAACTGCTGCGCCAGATGAAAACCTACCAGCCCCAGCGCCAGCGTCAGCCACACGATGGGCAGCCGCGCTAAAAAAACAATTTGGTTCACATAAGGTCTATTGTAATCCCACAAAAACTGGTCGGCGTAAAAATACCAGTACACCCCCACCGGCTCCATGGCCTGCCAGCTTGGCTGGTCGGTGGGCAAGCTCAGGTCTGGTAGCGCCAGCAGCGGCAGCGCAGAGATGGCGTTCACCAGAGTAGGATGCTCCAGGCTGAGGCGGGGATCGCCCGTACGTAAAAAGGTAATCCCACGGGCAATGTGGTTTTGCTCATCCATGGTGGGGCTGTCTAGAACCATACTATTGAGCGCCAGCCAGAAGAAAAGCCAAATTAAGGGAATCACAAACCAGAGATACCGCCGTTTTGCCATATCTAGCGGATTATATGCCAGGGCAGCAGCGTCACAAAGTGCAACCGCTTCTTTGTCGCGCCGTGACAAGGTAACGAGGTGCAGATAGAATTCTGTTTGTGAAGAAACACCTCTCTAATTTGCTAAAGGTTGGCGTGACGGTAGTTGGGTTGGTGCTGGTGCTGCGCGACCTGGACCCCGCTGAAATTGGGGCAGTGCTGCTGCAAGCCGATTGGCGCTGGCTGCTGGTTGGTTTCTTTCTGATTAGTGCCAGTATGTTCTTGCGGGCGTACCGCTGGCTAATTTTGCTGCGCGGTATTGGCGTCAACGTGCGCTTTTGGCGCCTAGCAGAACTGTATTTCGTGGGCAACTTCTTCAACGCTTTCTTACCATCGGGCTTTGGGGGGGATGTGGTGCGGATATTAGAGGTGACAAAGGATGTGGAGCTAGATGTGGCCACGGGCACGGTTTTTCTTGATCGTGTTTCGGGGCTGATTATGCTTTTTGTCATGGCGCTGGGCATGCTTCCTTTTCAGGAAGTAAGTCCCGGGCCAGAAATTGTGTCTTTTACGGCCGTTGCGGCTGTGGTCAGCATTTTAGGCATTATCCTGCTGCTCGAACACAACCTCATTTTGCGCTTTGGTGGCTGGCTGCCCGGTCCGCTTTCCCCCAAAGGAAATGGGCTCTTGGCCAAGGTGCTTAAAGCGGTGCAAGCCTGCGGCTGGCGTGCGGTTTTGGGCGCCCTAGGTGTGTCTACCTTGTTTAACCTCATGCTCATTACCTGGTGGTGGACGACGGGCCAGGCCTTGGGTTTATCGGTTACCTATGGCTATTATCTAGGGGTGGTGCCGATTTTGTCGGTGGCGCTGCTGGTCCCTTCCATCGGTGGCCTGGGTGTGCGCGAGGCGCTGGCTCCCACCTTGTTTGCCGGGGCGGGGGTCGTCGAGGAAACGGCCGTAGCCCTTTCGCTGCTCATTTTTGTCCTCACCCGCCTATCTGGCCTGTTGGGTGCGCCACTCTACATTCTCTCCATCCTTCGCCAAAACCGGGCCAAAGCCGAGGCCGCCCAGTAGTAATTGCATTGCCCCTTCATCGGCCCTCACCTATAATCAGAATTAGCAGTTAAACGATGAATTACTAATCATTGGCTATTGACCATTGACAATTTCTCAAAAGGAGTCTTCCCATGCGTACCCCTATTATTGCTGGTAACTGGAAAATGAATAAAACGCCAGCCGAGGCAGCCGCCTTTGCCAACGAGATAAAAGAAGCTCTCAACGCTATTGAAGGCGTTGATATT
Source organism: uncultured Chloroflexia bacterium (assembly GCA_963695505.1). Taxonomy (GTDB): domain Bacteria; phylum Chloroflexota; class Anaerolineae; order Promineifilales; family Promineifilaceae; genus JACSRF01. The sequence continues at coordinate 86,912 of CAVOGX010000008.1, forward strand.
GCCTTTTGCCCGCCAGCCATCGCCATTCCGGCCGTGGCAGAAGCTGTCAAGGGCACCAAAATCGGTGTTGGCGCGCAAAATATGTACTATGAAGAAAAAGGAGCCTACACGGGCGAGCTGGCCCCCAACATGCTCACCCCCTTCTGCCAGTACGTCATCCTCGGGCATTCTGAACGACGCGGCTACTTCGGCGAAACTGACGAAGGCGTGAATAAGAAAATCAAGGCCGCCCTGGCCCACAATCTGACGCCCATTGTGTGCGTGGGTGAGAGCCTGGAACAAAATGAAGCAGGGGAAACCCACGTATTTGTGAGCGGGCAAGTGCGGGCTGCTTTTGCCGGTTTATTAGTTGAACAAGCGGTGAAGTGCATCATAGCCTACGAACCCATTTGGGCCATCGGCACGGGCAAAACCGCCACCACGGAACAAGCTGGTGGCATCATTGGCCAGACTGTGCGGGCCACCTTTGCCGGGCTGTTTGGCGAAGCCGCAGCACAGCAGTTGCGCATTCAATATGGTGGCAGCGTCAATGAACAAAACAGCGCCGAACTAATGGCCCATCCCGATATTGATGGCGCCCTGGTGGGTGGCGCCAGCTTGAAGCCGAGTTTTGTAGGATTGGTGCGAAACGCAGCAGGATAACGCAAACGTCAGGGAGAGTAGTTGGCAAATTAGCCACTAACCGTAAATGAGCATGGCTAATGCAGTTTTGCCCCTCGTTTGGGTAATATCAACGTTTCTCATATTGCTGCTGATGCAGCGCTGGATTCACCGGCACTTACATGGCGTGAGCATGCTGTTAACCCGTCGCGCTGATTGGGCAGTTGTAATTTATTCGCTGATTTTGCTTCCGGGGGTGTTTTTACATGAACTGAGCCATTGGGTGGTAGCGACGCTGTTGGGAGTGCGCACGGGTTCGTTTTCGATTATCCCACGCCGCCAGCCTGATGGCTCAATCGTGCTGGGTTACGTGGAGTATTACAAAGGACGTTCGTTGGGGCCGGTGCGGGAAAGCCTGGTGGGGGGTGCGCCGCTTATTGTGGGAACAGCCGTTATTCTTCTCATTGGCTACAAAATATTTGCCGTCACCGACTTGACTGTCGCCATCCAAAGCGGGGACATTGCCCAGCTCACTCAGGCTATGCAGCAAACCCTGGCTGCAAACGATGTGTTCGTCTGGCTCTACCTTTTATTTGCCATCAGCAATGCGATGATGCCCAGTCCCGCCGACCGCCGGGCGTGGCCGGGCTTCTTACTCACTGTTGGCGTTGTCGTCCTGGCTCTCTACCTGCTGGGGCTGACCGACGTGATTCTTAGCGAATTAACCGCGCCCGTTACCACAGCAACAGGCTATCTGGGCACGGCATTTACACTGTCCATTGCGGTCGATCTATTTTTTATGCTGTTTATTGCACTGGCCGAGTGGGTGATTGGCCGCGTGTTGGGTGTTTCGGTGGTGTATGGCGCAAACTCATCAACAAAGGGCTGAACGGCCGTTGCCCGTCATCTCATTGACAAGGGTTGATGAGTATGCTAGCTTTTGACAAAAGCAACGCGCCATCCGCCAAATCATATCCAAATTTTTCAGGTTTTCTTCATTGTTTGCCCAGAAGCGGGAATCCGCTCTGATTTTGCCAATGTTTTTATGATCATGAAGGACATCTACTATGCCAAAAATTGATGCCCTGCCTGACAGCTCATCCAGCCAGCGAGGGAGCCTTAACCACCAGGCAATTGAGGATTATCTCAAGACCATCTACATGTTAGCCGAGGAGGAAAGCCCGGTCAGCACCTCCCGAGTAGCTGAAGCCCGGGAGGTTAAGCCGGCTTCTGTCACCAGCATGCTGCAGCGGCTGGCCAAGCTAAATTTGGTTAACTATGAGAAACATCGCGGCGTCAGCCTGACCAGTTCAGGCGAAAAAGTTGCTCTGGAGGTTATTCGGCACCACCGCTTGCTGGAGCTATACCTGATGGAAGCGCTGGGTTTCTCGTGGGATGAGGTACACGAACAGGCTGATGCGTTGGAACACGTGATTAGCGAAAAACTGGAGGAGCGCATTGCCGCCTTCTTAGGGCATCCAACCGTGGACCCTCATGGAGATCCCATTCCGGCTAAGGATGGCACCATCATTGTTACCGACATGGAGTCGCTGGCTACCCTTCCTTTAGGTGCAAAGGGACAAGTGTCACGCATAATTGATGACGCAAACAGTGAAATGCTGCGTTACTTGGCAGAGCTAGGCCTAACACCAGGAATGGATGTGGAGGTTGTGGAAATCGCTCCTTTTTCCGGGCCAATTACCATCTTAATTGATGACAACAAGACGCACAATTGGCCGGGCAGTAGCAGAGTCAGTTTTGATTTCGCCCACCTAGAACAGCGATGGCTGGATGTGCAGGTTTATAGCATAACTGCATGGCACTCCCTGGAGTTGAAATGATGAACAGGCTATTTTGTCTGAAGAAATTAGCTGAAAGAACATCATGATTTTTGTCACAAACATTGGAGGAAGGCGAGATTTAGAAAACATATTTGAGTAAATGTTAGCCCAATCGTCACCCACGTTTTTTTGTCCCAGCATCGCAGCAAGATGGCAAAACTACTAGAAGTTAAATCACGCATCCCTAAAGACTTACAGCCTTAAGGAAAAAAGATGCCTCACCATCTGCTAAAAAAACATCTAAAAAACCTGCAACAAAACCCTCATTATTCACCAACCCCTGAAGAGTGGCGCTTTGTTTTAGAACAACTCAGCCAAATAATCGACCAACAGGAAAAAGCCCCCCCAGAAACTGGCCTCGATTACCCCAACGACGAATCAGAGTTAAACAACCCTAATCCTATTACCGACACTTCCACAAGCGGGCTGCACGAAAAGGCAAATCGTGGCAGCACCAATGCATTGCTGCCTGTAGTGAAGCAAGAATTAAATGCACGTTTGGAGGTAGAAGCCGCGCTGCGCAGACGTATCGCATTTGAGGAATTGATCATCACGCAATCCACTAATTTTTTGCACGTGGCCGGGCACAATTTGGACAATGGCATCGACAATGCACTGCGGCAGGTTGGGGAATTCATGCAGGTGGACCGCAGCTACGTTTTTCTGCTGTCCGGCGATGGGCAAACCGCCAGTAACACCCACGAATGGTGCGCACCAGGGGTCCAGTCAGAAAAGGAACATTTGCAAAACATACCCGTCACTGCCATGCCCTGGTGGATGGAGCAGTTGTCATCCCCCGCAGCCTGCATTCATATCCCGGTTGTGGCCGAACTGCCACCAGAAGCCCAGGCTGAAAAAGAGCTTCTGCAGCAGCAAGATATCCAATCTCTTATATGCGTTCCTCTCTTGCACGGCCGTTCTTTGATGGGCTTCTTGGGCTTCGACGCCGTCACTCAACCCCGTTCCTGGGCAGATCATGACATTACCCTGATAAAAATTTTAGGCGAAACATTTGCCAATTCTATGATGCGCCGGTTTATAGAAGAAGATTTAAAAGAGGAACGTGATTTTGGGCTGCAAGTGATGAACACTATGGGTCAGGGGCTCACAGTCACCGATTTGAACGGCCGTTTCGAATTTGTCAACGCCGCTTATGCCGCCCTTCTAGACTACGTGCCCGGCACCCTCATCGGCATTCAGCCCATCAAGGTCGTTCATGAATCAGACCAGGAGCGCGTGCAATCTTATTATGACGATCATCTGGCTGGCATAGAGCACACTTACGAAACGCGCCTGAGACGCGCCGATGGGCAGTTGGTGGACGTGTTGATAACCGGCGTACCCCGCTGGCGGCAAAACAAAGTCATTGGCGCCATTTCGGTTATCACCGATTTAACCCAACAAAAACGCGTAGAAACAGAACTGGCCCAGCAAGCGGCTGAGCTCACTGCGCTTTACAGCGCTTCCTCCCAACTGTTTCGCAGCGGTAGCCTGCAAGAGTCGGCACAGCTCATTGTCAACACGCTAACCCAGGAGTTCGACTTTGCCGACTGTGCCGTCTTGCTGCTGGAAACCCTGCTGCCCGTACCCGAAACGGCCGTTACCCACAACCGCATCATCCGCATCGCCACCGCGGGCAAATACCAACACCGCGTCGCCGAGAAACTGTACATGGACGGCCCCGGCCTCATCGCCCACGCCATTACCACCGGCAAAATTGTGCACGTGCCTGACGTTCGTCGCGACCCGCGCTACCTCATTGGCGACAACCGCACCCGTTCTGAATTAGTGGTTCCACTTTGGGCCGGTCAGCAAATCATGGGAGCATTCGACCTGCAAAGCCCACAGGTCAACGCCTTCTCCGAGCGGGACATTCGCATCATCAACGTGTTTGCCGAACATGCCAGCCTGGCTCTGGAAAACGCCCGCCTTCACGAAGAGTCCCGCCGCCAAAACCAGGAATTAGAGCAGCACATCAACGAGATTAAGCTGACAGAACAGAAGCTGCGCCAGACAACATCTGAATTACAAGCTCTTTTTCAGGCGTTGCCTGATCTGTACATTCGCTTCCGCGCCGATGGCACAATTTTAGACCATAAAACTGGGCAGCCTGGCAGCAGATTCACCCTCGACGATGACCACCTGCAAGGAACTATTCAGGACATTTTCCCCGAGCCCATTGCTATGCGCTACCATCAGGCCGCCGCTAAGGCTTTGCAAAAACGAAAGCTTGTTACCATCAACTATTCCCAGAATTTTTCCCAGCAGCAAAAATATTATGAAGCCCGCTTAACCCCCCTCCTTGAAGACCAGTTGGTAGCCGTCGTGCGCGATGTAACCGAGCAGCAGCAGACCGAGCAGGCTCTGTATGAGGCTAAGGAAGCGGCAGAAACGGCCGCTCAGGTCAAATCTGAATTCCTGGCTAACATGAGCCACGAGATTCGCACGCCGCTCAATGCCATCATTGGTATGACCGGGCTGCTGCTGGACACTTCCCTCACGGCGGAGCAAAATGATTTTGTAGAAACGGTGCGCACCAGCAGCGATCAGCTTTTGAACGTCATTAACGACATCCTTGATTTTTCAAAAATTGACGCGGGAAGGCTAGAAATCGAGCAGCAGCCATTTAACCTGCGCGCCTGTGTCGAAGAGTCCCTGGACCTGGTTACCCCCAAAGCTGCTGAAAAAGGGTTAGATCTGGCATATTACATAGAAGACCACGTGCCTACCCGACTGGTTGGCGACGTCACCAGGCTGCGCCAGGTTTTGGTAAATTTGCTCAGTAATGGCGTGAAATTCACCCACGAGGGGGAGGTCGTGGTCATCGGAAACGGCCGTTTGCTCCATTCCAACTTGTACGAAATTGAGTTCAAAGTCCGCGATACCGGTATCGGCATTCCCATCGAGCGCCAAAACACCCTCTTCACCTCTTTCACGCAGGTCGATGCCTCGACAACCCGTGAGTATCGGTGGCAGCGGGTTAGGCTTGACCATCTGCAAACGGCTGGTGCAGATGATGGGTGGCGATATTCAAGTGCAAAGTGCACCCAGGCCAAGGTTCCACCTTTACCTTCACCTTCCAGGCTGAAACCGCCCTCCAGCAGCAGCAAAGCCGTTTGGACAGCCCTCAGCCGCACCTTGAGGGTAAGCGCCTGCTCATCGTCGACGACAATGAAACCAACCGCTTTATTCTGACTCGACAGGCCAAATCTTGGGGCATGAAGCCCCATGCCGTTCCTTCCGGGATTGAAGCGTTGCATATGCTGGCCCAGAATGAGCCATTTGATGCGGCCGTTCTAGACATGCACATGCCGCAAATGAACGGTGCGAAGCTAGCATTGGAAATCCAGCAGCGCTGCCCTGACTCCAAGCTGCCCATTATCATGCTCACATCTCTCGGCCAGCGCGAACCGGGCTTGTCCAGCAATCTCTTTTCCGCCTACCTGACCAAACCCATCAAGCCTACCATGCTGTATGCCGCTCTGGTAAAAGCATTAACCGGGCAGGATTTTGTGGTCAGCCGTTCGGCAGAATCAAGCTTTGATAATCAGCTAGCCCGGAAGTACCCCTTGCGCATTTTGCTGGTGGAAGACAATGCCGTGAACCAGCGTGTGGCCTTACGCATCTTTGAACGTCTGGGCTACCGGGTAGATATAGCCGGGAATGGTTTGGAGGCAATCGATGCTGTGCGCCGCCAACCCTATGACCTGATTTTCATGGACATTCAAATGCCAGAAATGGATGGCGTAGCAGCCACCCAACGCATCCGGCAGTTGATGATCCATGCAACCCAACCGTGGATTGTCGCCATGACCGCCAACGCACTGGATGGAGACAGAGAAACTTACCTGGCGGCAGGGATGGACGGCTACATAAGCAAACCGGTACGCATTGATGAGTTGGTGTCCACACTTACCAAATGCTGCCCACAATTGAGAGATCGCGATATTGAAACGGCCGTTTCTATCGTTCCGCCTCAGGTAACAAAATCCTGGCCCATCAACATTGCCTCTCTCACCGCCATGATGGGGCTTAATGCCCCGCAGCAAATATACAAACTGCTGCCCGTCTACTTTTCCGAAAGCGACCATCTCATTCGCACCATGCAAACAGCTTTCAACTCCGACAACAGCCGTTCCCTACAACAAGCCGCCCACGCTTTATACGGCAGCAGTGCCAGTATTGCCCTGGAAACATTGGCAGAAATCAGCAGGAATATCGAAAAAACGGTGCAAAAGGAAGGTCTTGCGCAGGTAAAAGAATTGCTTGACGAATTGCAGCGCGAGTTTACCCAGGTGCAGAATGCCCTAGGGCAATCACCAACCACCCCGCCGTAGGCGTTCAGGGCAACTGCACACAGCGAAAGCCGACTGTAGCGCTGATAAACGTCGGATCCAGGGCCAGACGATTGGCCGCCCGAATACGATCCGCCTCGTTATTGTTGGGCCAGGCGCCCCCCCGTGCCGTTTTGGTCAGCCCGGTGGAAGGCCCGGTAGGGTTAAACGTGGGGCTTCTATCGTAATAAGTAGCGTCGTACCAATCGGCCGTCCACTCCCACATGCTCCCCGCCATACTTAACGCGCCAAAAGGGCTGGCACCATCTGGCAGCGCATCCACCGGCTTCAAGTCATCGTAGCTTTGACTCATGTAAACGGCCACGAAAGCATTAGGCGGATCGCTGCCCCAGGGATACAAACGGCCGTCTGTGCCTCTGGCCGCATATTCCCATTCCGCTTCAGTAGGCAATCGCCCCCCCACATATTCACAGTAAGCCACCGCACCATACCAGCTAATATGATTGGCCGGATAATCTTCAAACCCTTCCATGGCATAAAAGCGAGACGACCCGTCATCGGCCGTTTCCTCAATCAAATAATTGGTATACCCAATGCGTTCGCGAGGCAGGGTGCAGTCGCGCCGGCTGCACGCTTGCAAATAGCTGCCCAGCTCGTTTAAAAAAGCGGCATACTGGCTGACGCTTACCTCATATTTGTCAATATAGAATGCATCAAGCCGCACGCCATGCTGCGGGCGTTCGTCATCCCCGGCCCAGGCGTCCTCGGCGCTGGACCCCATCAGGAAGGCGCCCGCGGGTACATACATCATCGGCATGCCATCAATTTCGCGCACAATGCGGGTCGGAATGGGTGTGGGGGTCGGCGTCACCGTATTTTCAGGCGTTGGGGTGTCTGGTAGAACGGCCGTTGGTGTTGCGCTGGGCGGCACGGCCGTTTCTGTCGGCACCGGCGTTCCAGTTGACGCAACTACCAGGTCAGGCACAATGGCTGTAACTGCCAGCGTGGGTTCGTCATCAGGAACCTCGGCTGCCACCTGTGATGGTTGCGCCGAACCTGCCAACCACAGCGCCACAGCAGCAACAATAGCCAGCAAGGGCAGCAAAAGCCAGAGCTGGCGCAGCCGCCCTCCGGGGACCGGGCGGGGGTTGCCGGTGCGGTGCAACATATCTGTGCCATGTAGTTCATAAACCGGCAGACGCATGGAAACGGCCGTTTCCGTTGGCTCTTCTGGTTGCGGCAGTCGTTCCTGCACCTCGCGGCGCACCGCCACTACATCCGCAACCGTAATCGTGCGCAGGTTCAATTTTGCCTGACGTTCATACAAGGCATAGCCAAACAATTGCAGCGTAAAGGGGTAGCCCTCCGTCAGCTCGTAAATATAATGCGCGACGTCCTGCACCACCGTGTAAGAGATAGGTTGGCGAATGAGCGCCGTCGCGGCCTTCAGGGACAAAGTCTGTACCGTCTGCTGGTCAGCCTCATGCAAAAAAGAAAGCGCCTGCCGCAGGGCCAGGTCTGCCTCCTGCGCCACCGCAAACAGGGCAAATATCGCTTCGTATTTCCGCAGCAGTAAAGCCAGGTTTTCTAAAATGTCCGGTGGAAGAATGCCGCCATCAATAGCCGGAAGAATCGCCTCGACGTTATCAAAAAGGAATAGCAGCTTGAATTCCTCGCGACCTTCCAAAATGGGTTGCAGAAGTTTCTGGTCAAAAGTATGGCGCGCGCGATCGACATAACCAGCCGGGTCCGGCTCTGGCAGGCTGATACCTTGGTGCCGTAATGCCCCAACGGCCGTTTCCGCCAGAGAACGGTAAAACAATGCCGGGCTTTCCAACTGTAACTCGCTCACATCCACCAAAACCGGCAGCACAAATTCCCCTAAACGACCGTTAGCCACCTGATGGAAAATAGAGGACTTGCCCGAACGCGGGGGGCCAAACAAGGCCATCCAGTGCCGCCCCGTCACCGCTTCCAGATTGCTGCGGATCCAGGCAAACAGCGTATCCTGCCCAAAAAACAGCCGTTCCTGGCGGACTGGCCCCTGGACAATATACGGGTTTTGCATCGTTTGATCCGTCATAAAGCTGGTTCCTGAAGCATGGTGGTTGAGTATAAAAAAGAATAGTGCAAACGCCAACCAATTAGTCAGCCTATCGCCTGCATTCATGCCAATTTTTCCGCCGCAGGCAAGCTGGCTGCCACTTGCTACATCCCTATATTACCTGTATTATCTCCTCAACATCTTACCTAATTTAGGAGATTTCACAATGAGTGAAGAAGCCACACTCCCTATCAGCCCCGAACTGCTTGAAATTTTACGCTGTCCCGTAGCGGTACAATCCGATAAATATGGTGAAGACCCCGGGCGATTGGAACTGGTACACAACTGCTGGCTGGTCTGCGCTGACACCGGCATGAAGTACCCCATTCGCGACGGCATTCCCGTGATGCTCATTGACGAAGGCAACAAGTGGAAAGAAACGGCCGTTGATGATCTCCCCGTTCCCCCGCCACCTGCATAACCCCATAAAGGTCGCCTAATCTCTTTACGGAGCAACCTGGGCATGAAAACCATTCTCCAAATTGAAGACAATGAAGCTAACCGCATTCTGGCCGAGCGGGTCCTGGAACGGTTCGACTACCGGCTGCTGCATGCAGCAGATGGCGAATCTGGTGTAGCCCTCGCCATTGAGGAAAAACCTGACCTCATTCTGGTAGACATGGGTTTGCCTGACATTGATGGGCAGACCGTGGTAACCTTGATGCGCCAGATTCCCGAGCTAAATCAAGTGCCCATTGTGGCCATAACCGCATGGCCTCGTGATGTAGCCGAAGAAATGGCCCAACGGTACGGGTGTGATGGCTGCATCGTCAAACCCATCGACGTGCGCCATTTCCCAGCCCAAATCGCCCATTTCCTGGAAATGAAACCCAACAGATAATTTGTGCTCCAGGGCTTAAAGCCTGCTGACTTACGCCCATGCATTGCAACCTCCATCCATGGAACTTGTTACCGCCGATAATTACACCTTTGAGCAGCTTACCGAAGCATATAACCAAACCCGGGTCGACTACCTGGTTCCAATGCCCATGAATGTGGCCCGGCTGCGCGAATATGTACAAACCTACGACGTTTCCCTGCCGGATTCCTTTGTTGCCAAAGGTGGCGATCTGTTATTTGGGTTGGGCATGCTGGGGGTTCGTGAAAATCGCACCTGGATAACCCGCTTAGGGGTGCTCCCTTCAGGTAGAAGGCAGGGAACGGGGCAGGCTCTCATGGACGCTTTATTAGGCCGCACGACCGAATTAGGGGTAGATACCGTCTGGCTTGAAGTGATTAAGGGCAACAAACCGGCTCACAGCCTCTTCCGTAAATGCGGCTTCACAGAAACCCGCGAGCTAATCGTAGCCCGCCGCCCGCCTACCCCCCAAGCAGACAACTTCCTCAGTGAGAAAATCAGACGAGTGACTTTTTTAGACCACGAAGAAGCCATCATCCTGCTTTCTCACCGCCAGGATCGCCCTAACTGGCTCAACGAAACCGAAAGTTTACAGAACGTGCGCAATCTTTCTGCTTTGCTGGTAGAACTCCATGATGGCGGGCGCGGTTGGGTCACCTACCACGGGGGACTGCTACAGCTCACCCGGATCATCGTCGAAGTTACCATGGGCGACCCGGTGGAGGTTACCGCGTCTATTCTGCACGTGTTGCACCAGCGTCACAAACGACAAGATGCCATCTCGGAGAATATTCCCGCTGACGACCCTAAATGGCCTGGGTATGAATTGGTTGGTTACTTCGACTCCTTCCGGCGCATCGAAATGGTGCGAGAGTAATGTGCCTGTTTGTCGATAGCCATTTACATTTGCTAACTTACAATTTCTATGTCCCAATCCCTCCTTTCCTCAATTGATCCCACGGCCGTTTTCCAGGCCGCCCAACGCCTACAAGGCATCGCCAACATCACCCCCGTCCTCACCTCGCGTACGCTGAACGGCCGTACCGGCTGCCAGGTGTTCATGAAGTGCGAAAACTTCCAGCGCGTGGGCGCCTTCAAATTTCGCGGCGCATATAACGCCCTGAGCCAGCTCAGCGAGGACCAAAAAGCTGCTGGCGTCATCACCCACTCCAGCGGCAACCACGCTCAGGGTCTTGCCCTGGCTGCACAACTGCTGGGTATCAAAGCCACCATCGTCATGCCTGAAGACGCCCCGCCCATCAAGCGCGCGGCCACCGCCGGTTATGGCGCAGACATCGTGCTCTGCGACGCCCTCGACCGCGACCAGGTCACGGCCGACCTCATTACCCAGCACGGATTCACCCTCATCCACCCCTACGACAACCACAATATCATTGCCGGGCAGGGCACGGCCGCCTGGGAACTGTTTGATGAAGTAGGCGAACTGGATTTCCTTTTTGTGCCCGTGGGCGGCGGCGGGCTGATTAGCGGCAGCGCCCTGGCCGCGGCGGCTCAATCTCCACGCTGCCAAGTGGTGGGCGTAGAACCGGCCATGGCCGCCGACGCCGGCCGTTCCTGGCGCGAGGGGCAAATTTTCACCCTGGACCACGTGCCGTCCACCATCGCCGATGGCCTGCGCACCCGTTTCATCGGCCAGCGCAACCTGGCCATCATGCAGCAATACGTGGCCGACATGACCACCGCCAGCGAGGAAGCGATTATGCACACGCTGGAATTTGTCTGGTCCCGGCTGAAAATCGTCATCGAACCCAGTTCGGCCGTGGCCCTGGCTCCCCTGTTTACCGGCAGCTATCCCTTGGAAGGGCAGCGCGTGGGCGTCATTTTTAGCGGCGGCAACGTGAATGTGGCCGCGTGCGGATTTTTGCGCCCCCCGGAAACCGCCCAGGCAAAACCCGCCAAACCAGAGAAATCGGCGCAGGCAGCGGTGGCTGCACCGGAACGGCCGCGCATTCTGGTGTGCGACGCCATTGACGAGTCCGGGTTGGAAATTTTGGCCGAAGTGGGTCACCTGGAGCTAAGTCCCGGCATCAGCCAGGAAGAGTTGCTGGGCAGCATTGGCGATTACCAGGCATTGGTGGTGGGCCGCACCGGCACATTACCGGGCAAATGCTGGAATATGGCTTTAACCTGCGCGCAGTGGCCTGCGCCAGCTCGCACCTGGACCACATTGACGTCAGCACGGCCCGCGATGTGGGCATAGACGTATTCAACGCGCCGGGGGGCAACGCCGTAGCCATCGCTGAAAACACGATAGCGCACCTGCTGCAGATGGCAGCGCACTTTGGCGACGGCCGTTTTGCGGGTAAAACCTTGGGCCTAGTGGGCTTTGGCCACATTGGGCAGCAGGTGGCGCGCCGCGCCCAATCTTTTGACGTGCGCATCATCGCCAACCAGCCCCGCCTGACGCCAGAACTGGCCATGTCTGCCGGGGTGGAAGCGGCCGATCTGCACGACCTGCTGCGCCAGTCCGATTTTGTCAGCCTGCACGTCCCCTTCAAAAAAGAGACCGAGACGATGATTGGCGCGGCGGAGCTGGCGCTGATGCGTCCCACCGCCTGCCTCATCAATACCGGCCACACCGATTTGGTAGATGACGCTGCTCTGCTGGATGCCCTGGAAAACGGCCGTCTTGCCGGAGCTGTCCTCTCCGCTCTGCCGCCAAATCTCCAGGAAGCTGACGTGCCGCCGGAAACGGCGCGCCTGCGCCGCCACCCACGTGTAATCGTTTCGCCCCACGTCACCACCATTTTGGACCACCACCAGCAAGATGTGGCCGTGCACGTGGCGCGCAAGCTGGCCGAACTGCTGAAAACGAAGCAGGCTAACGAATCGCTTTCCCTGGAGCTGGTTCCGGTAGAGCAGGTTATCCCCCACGAGCAAATTGACGACAAACGGGTGGCGCGGTTGATGAGCCGGCTGGAGGAAGACGGCCGTCTCGTCAATCCCCCGGTTACCATTTTCTGGAACGGGCGCTACATCGTGCTCGATGGCGCGACCCGTTCCACCGCCTTCAAGCGGCTGGGCTACCACTACGTCATCGTGCAGGTGGTGCGCCCGGAGCAGCAAGATTTCGAGCTGCACACCTGGTATCATGCCATTTCCAGCCCACAATCCTTTGCCGCCCTGCAAGAGCACCTGCGCTTGATTATGGGCCTCGTCCTGACGCCGCTGCCTACCGCGGCCATCCAAACCGCCTTCCAGCAGCCCCATGCCCTGTGTTACTTCCTGGAGCGCGACGGCAGCGCCACGCTGGCCCAGGCCGTCCCCGGCGCCGACCGCCTGGCAGTGATGAATGGGCTGGTGGCCGCCTACACTGCCTGGGGGGAGGTGGAGCGCACGCTGCTGACGGACCTTTCCCGCCTTCTGGCGCAGTTCCCGCAGATGACGGCCGTGGCCGTTTTCCCGCAGTTTAAGCCCGCTGACGTTTTTGACGCCGCCAGCCAGGGGGATCTGCTGCCCGCCGGGCTGACCCGCTTTGTCATTCCTGGCCGCATTTTGCGCCTCAACGCCGACCTGGAGCGGCTGAAGCGGGACGAACCGCTGCCCGCCAAGCGCGCCTGGTTCAACAGTTTTTTGGAAGAGAAGCTGGCCCGCAGCCGCCTACGTTACTATCAGGAACCGGTGATTTTGCTGGATGAGTAGCGCTGTAGCGGTGGCAAATGCAAAATAAGTCAGGCAGAACGGCCGTTTTGCCCAGCCATTGACATCGAGACCAAGGTGGTACGGAGATATTATGATAACCCACTCAATTTTCATTGATTGATAGGGAGTAGTAATAATGGGAGCAGTTGTGATAGAAGAGAGGCCTACTGGATTGGTGGATAGAGGGTATCCAGTAAATGAAGCCACCGTGTATATATATTGTGATGTTTGCGGTACTTTCAACATCAAAACTTACATACCTTCCATAAAGCTCCTATTCATCACAGTAATCATTTCAGCGGGGGTATTTCTAGCTTTTGAAGATAGGCAATGGTTAATATGCTTGTTTCCGTTAGGCTTTCTTGTCTTATTTCTACCCTGGAGAGATATTTTGCTGAGATATAAGTGCCGGAAATGCGGAAATGTTCATATTAGCGATTGTAATTCGTTACATTATCCACCATACGATTTAACAATAATCGATGTTCCAGGCAAGTTGACTCAAAAGCGTTATGTTGATACAGATGTTCCGCATTTCCAGCAATTTACTTAGCAGCAATTCGAAATTTGACTTCAACCCGAGAATTGGAACAGACCGAGAAACTTTTTGGAGACAAAAAATGTGATCTGGTCCCTGATTTTTGCCAAATCATGACCGTAAAAGGGCCATATTTTAGGTATAATCGTTCGAAGTAACAAGAAAGTTGCCTGATTTATACAGCCACTACCTCTGAATAATTCCATATTTCGAATTGCTGATTTACTTAGTTTTGCACTTTGAGTACACCGTAAATTAAATTTTCCAATAAAATCTTGCTCCAGATGGAGCGCACGCTAAGCTAGTGGCATGAAAAAACAACATGTACAACTTAGCGAAGATGATCGAAAGCGATTGCAGTTTTTAACAAGCCAAGGCAAGCTCAGAGCCAGAGTTTATAAGCGAGCAACGGCTTTGCTAGAACTTGACCGTGGCAAAACCTTTACATCCGTCGCCGAAACAGTGGGAACAACCTACCAAACAGTGTCCACTTGGGCGACAAAATATAAAGCAGCAACCTAATGTGCGACTTATTTTTGATTTGGACATTGGGTAAACTCCTTTTAGAATAGGGGTACTAACCAACTATTCATTAACGAGGAGAATTCCCGATGTCCAGAGACTATTTTATCATCATGGTGTACTGCTTGGTGTGCTGAACATTATCCAGTTGTTGTGGCTCAATATCCCATCCGCCGGCGCGGTTTTTCTCCTGCTTTGCAGCAATTCTCAATTTGAAATTAGGGCAGCAATGCCAGGTGGCATATCATCTTCATCAAGGGATTTAATCATAAACAACCAGAGGGCATCCCAGTCAGGGAAAGTATGATAGCGGCATAACGCCCGCAAGTCATTGAAAAAGATGACCCGCTTATGCAATGCTTGCCGTAGGAATTGATAGAGGTCATCAACCAAATGCATCGCCGTGTGTAACAGAAAGGCGAGAAGATTGAGAACCAGAAAAACCTGAGCGAGGTAGCGTGACCCGTGACCAAAATTATGCTCAACATGGTAGCCTTTCTTTTTCAAAACATTGATACCCTCATTCTCAATCTTCCAACGCGTGCGACCAAAAGCACAAATGTCTTCAACCCGATTCGCCTGTAAATGGTGATTGGTGACCCAACTATTGTGATAGAGGATTTCGCCCGTGGTCTCATGACTGATTTGTAAATCACACCAATTAACCAGCAAGGCATCATCACCAGCCCGTAAAGGAACCTGATTAACCCATTGCCAACGCCAGATTTCACCTTGTTTTCCATTCCAGCGCCGCTCCGAGCGTTCATGGGGCGTGAGCGCATCTAACCAACGATACAGTTCAACATGGGAATCCGGTTTGCAAACAAAGATGAAGTATTGCTGCTGGGCAATGACCGCTTCACAAAATGGCTGATTACTAAACAAATCATCGCCCAGATAGGTAATAGAGTGCGGCGTAAACAAATGTGACCATTTCTGCAACCATCGTTTACCGGCGTTGCGTTCACAATCTTGTTTCTCCGCCCCATCTTGCGGGGTAATCATTTCGGGGAAACAAGCCAAAACGTGTTCCACTCCTGGCTGGACCATCAAGGGCAACAAAGTGGCATGATAGTAATGGGTCTTGCCGGTTCGGTCTTCGCCGCGTAGAACAACAGGTGCAGGAAATCTCTGTCGATGAATGATACACCATGCCATCCAGAGCAATGAGGCGTGTATTGAGGCTCGTTTCATATACTTTTAGTCCGCCTAACCACGATAACTGTTGCCATATCCATTCATACTGTGGCGCGAATTCTGTTGGTTGAAGTGGGTCTAACAAATTGCGAATTTGATTATCCGAGGGAACCTCCTGCACCTCGAATAATGTTTGCAGGTTTTGTTTACCCCCTTTTTTTCCACTCAGCGCCTGATTATGGGCCAGAAATGATTGGGATTGCATAAAAAACATACTCATGGCGCTGTTGACAGCATCGGATAAGGCATACTTTGTATTGGGGCTTGGTTTACGGTGGTCTGGCAAGTCAATCCAGGCGGCTTGACATGCCTTGAAAAATGCTTGTAAGGGGAATCTCTTTACCATAGGTCATAGTAATTGCCCTATTTGCCTTCTTTGTCAACCATTTCTCCAAATTGAGAATTGCTGATCGTTTACCGGCGTTGCGTTCACAATCTTGTTTCTCCGCCCCATCTTGCGGGGTAATCATTTCGGGGAAACAAGCCAAAACGTGTTCCACTCCTGGTTGGACCATCAAGGGCAACAAGGTGGCATGATAGTAATGGGTCTTGCCGGTTCGGTCTTGCCGCGTAGAACAACAGGTGCAGGAAATCTCTGTCGATGAATGATACACCATGCCATCCAGAGCAATGAGGCGTGTATTGAGGCTCGTTTCATATACTTTTAGTCCGCCTAACCGAGATAGCTGTTGCCATATCCATTCATACTGTGGCGCGAATTCTGTTGGTTGAAGTGGGTCTAACAAATTGCGAATTTGATTATCCGAGGGGATCTCCTGCACCTCGAATAATGTTTGCAGGTTTTGTTTACCCCCTTTTTTCCCACTCAGCGCCTGATTATGGGCCAGAAATGATTGGGATTGCATAAAAAACATACTCATGGCGCTGTTGACAGCATCGGATAAGGCATACTTTGTATTGGGGCTTGGTTTACGGTGGTCTGGCAAGTCAATCCAGGCGGCTTGACATGCCTTGAAAAATGCTTGTAAGGGGAATCTCTTTACCATAGGTCATAGTAATTGCCCTATTTGCCTTCTTTGTCAACCATTTCTCCAAATTGAGAATTGCTGCCTGCTTTGACCGATGAAGAGGTTATCACCCTTGAAATCTGCGGCGAGTATTTCGGTTTGTATCAGGATGAAGACATCTATGACTATTTTCATGCCCACTACCACCATTTCTTTCCTCATCTGCGTGAAAGAACAATTTTTGTCCGGCAAGCCGCTAATCTATGGGCTATCAAAGCATTGATTCAACAACGATTAACGCAGGTCAGCGGACAAGCGAATGACTGTGTGCAAATCATTGACACCTTACCGTTACCTGTCTGCACCTATACACGCAGTCAACGGGACCACTGTTTCCAAGGAGATGCCGATTATGGTTACTGTGCCGCCAAAGACCTGCACTACTATGGGTTCAAGTTAGGTCTCCGCATTTCACGAGTGGGTATGATTATTCACTACCCTTTGTTGCCGGCTCGTCCTCACGACTGTCAACTCCTGGATGACTTGATTACCGGCTTTGAAGGTGTGATTCCGGCAGATAAAGGTTTTATTGATAGCTGGCGTCAGCTTACTATCACGATGTCAAGTCCTTTTTGCATAGGCGATCAATAGACAGGGGGCATGAATAGGCAAAAGCAAAAGCGCTGCTGTCACAGGAAATCCGTATGAATTGGGCGATAACCAATCAGCCACAGCAACAGCCTAACCCAAAACCCAAGGCCACTGCCCAGGGGCAGGCGGGGCAGGGCAACCTATCCTGGTATTCGAGTGTGCTGAGAGCAGGGACTCACCTTACGTTATCCAGGCAATCTGCACCAAAGTCCATCGGAAGGGGTTGGTTAAGCTGTAGCACGAGGGTCTGGTTAGCCTCATGGAGAAAAACAACCGACCCCAGACTCCGCCAAAGATTTGGGGCTCAAGATGAAGTTGTCGCTGACGGTCACGGCCGAACCTTTTACCCGCGACGCAGCCAAAATCTGCTTAAACTAAGTCATACTCTCACCTCGCAGAACAAGTGTATCAGCCCGTTGGTCACGGAGGGTGGCCCAGAGGATACCCACGGCACGCCGGATAACAGCGACGCGGGCGACACCCACAGGCTTGGTTTGTTTGAGACGATGGTAATAGACCCGCAGGACCGGTTGATGCAAAATCAGTCCATTGAGCAAGTCATTGAGGGCGCGGCGCAGGTAAATGTCACCGGTTTTAGTAACTGCTTTGCCTTTGCCCTGGCGCTGACGGACGCCGGAATCATCCCGACCGCTCACCAGGCCGGAACGACGAAAGAGCTGGCCGGCATAGCGGTAATTGGCCGGGTCACCAGCCGCAGCGGCCAGACTGGCCACACGAATAGGCGGCAAGCCTTTGAACTGGGTCAGAAACTGGTACGGGGTATGGGCCAGTTTTTGTTGCAGTTGATGGTTATAGTGGTCAATACGGGCGGAGACCTGGTTCAGGGTCTGCAAATCGGTGGTCAGCAATTGGCGGCGGATGACTACCACCTCCGGGTCAGGCCAGAGCACTTTTTGGGCATAAGCGATGATGCGGGCAGCGGTGTGCGGCCCCATGCGGCAATCATGCTGATGGAAAAGGGTCACCAGGTTGGCTGGAGAGAGGGCGGCCAACTCTCTGGGGTCAGGGCAAATACGAACCAGGTTTTGCAGCGTCTGGCATTGCCAGAAATCAGTGGCAAACAGCGGCTCGTAGCGTTCATGGATGGCAACCTTGGTCAGAATCAAACCAGGGAAAATGCGGTCCAGATGGCCGATAACCCGATTTTTGTAGATGGTCTGGATTTTGAGTTCGCCCAGACGGGCGCGGTCCAACTGCTGCAACTGCAAGTAAATGCCCGTCGGCGGTCGGAAGGGAGAGCCTTCCCCCCGCCGCAGCAAGTCACCAATGGCGGCCACGTCAATCTCATCATCCTTTTCGTGGGCCATCATCTGCTGGCGGCGGTTTTCTTTGACCGCAAAACTATTCACAAGGGTGACCTTTTGACCCGTCTCTTGGATGTGACGGGCCAGATTCTCATAGTAATGGCCGGTGGGTTCCATCCCCACCAGAACGACCTGAGCGGCGCTGTCGGCAATGGCCACCTCGACCGCCTGGCAAAATTGGTCAAACCCGGTGCGGAAGATGTCGATCTCGAAACTGGGGGTGACGATCTCCCCCAAGCCGTTGTGCAGCAGCACAACATGGAAATCTTTGCTAACATCTATCGAGACGCACAGGATTTGCTCCGGGCAGACGCCACGGACCAGGTCGGCGAAGGCTTGTCCTTGCCGGCCGCGCAGGTGACGCCGTCGGTTTCGTTTCATGAGAGCCTCCTTTTTATTGCTTTGTGGGTAATGTGGAGCGGGATTGGCGCGGGGCGAAAAGCCTGTGCGTCTTCCAGTTCTCGATTTGGATGCCAACCCCACCCACTAACTGATGGGAGACACTCTAACCGATCCGGCGGCTTTGTTAAAGTTCGATAATTTTCATAATACCAGGAGAATTTAGCCCGAAAACGACACATCGAGCTTGTGGTACCTGCCCGTAAGAACATGAGAACCAAGCCTCCGGTATCTGTCATCAAAACATGCAATCGTTGGCGTAAACTGGTCGAAACAGTGGGTTCACACTTGACTGAGCGTTACCACATCACCAAGACGCGTGCTCATGACCTGTGGCATTATCAACATCGTTTGATTCGTAAGGTACTTTCTCACACGGTTTGTGTGTTCATCAATTTGCAACTGGGCCGACCGCCTCTTCACTTAGATGATTTGGTGGCCGCTTGAAAGTTGCACATTAGGTAGCAGCAGGCTTAGAATGTCTGCTTGACAAACCGCGCAGTGGACGACCCATTAAGTTTGATGGCGCACAGCGCGCAAAAATAACTGCGCTGGCTTGCAGTGAGCCACCTGAAGGGTACGGGCAATGGAACTTGCGTTTGCTGGCTGAAAAAGTGGTTGAGCTGGAATATTGCGCCAGCATTTCCCATACCCAGGTCAGCGACATCCTGAAAAAAACGAACTTAAGCCTCACCTGAAGCGCTACTGGTGCATTGGCAAGATAAACAGCCGTTTCATTGCGCGCATGGAACGCATACTCGCTCTTTATGCCTTGCCTTATGACCCGCTTAACCCTGTCATTTGTTATGATGAACGGCCGTGTTTTCTCATTGGTGACACCGTCGAGCCATTGGCTCTACAAACAGGTCAATCACGTCGTGAGCATTACGCCTACGAGAAAAATGGGTCTTGCTGCCTATTAGCGGCTATCGAACCTCTGACTGGTAAGCGCTTGTCTCGTGTATTTGCACAGCGTAGAAAAAAGGAGTTTTTCCTTTTTTGTCAGGCGTTGGCGGCGGCTTATCCTGAAGCGGCCAAGATTCATCTGGTTCTGGACAACCTTAACACCCATGATGTCAGCGCTTTTTACGAAAACTTGCCAGCTGACGAGGCATTCGCACTAGCTGAACGATTTGAGTTCTACTTCACGCCCAAATCAGCTAGTTGGCTGAACATGATTGAAATTGAGTTTTCTGCTCTGGCTCGCCTTTGTCTCAATCGGCGTATCCCGACCATGGCTAAACTCAAAAGTGAAGTAATGGCTATCGTAACAGAACGCCACGAAAAGCAGATTAAGATCAATTGGCAGTTTTCGCTAACCGCTGTCCGGAAAAAGCTTAATTCGCATTATGTAGTTGTTAATGAAGAGAATGAAGCATTCTCAAATGCAAAATAATTTATCTTACGGTGTATTGAGTAAGTTTTTTCAAAGATAGAATAATGAGTCCCGATAGGAAGGATACAATCATGAAACCGATCTCCGTCACCGTGGAAGAGATGTACGCGGGAACCGAAGAAGGTTACCTCGCTTTCCTGGTCGTGTTGGACGAAAGCTTGAACCCCCGCTCTCCGGACGTACTTTACGAAAAATTTGGCCAACTAGGACCCACGCCCGATAGCGTGGTCTTGGACATTGGCTGCCGCTACGGCGCCCAGGCTTGCGAATTGGCGCAGCGCTTTGGCTGCCGCGTGGTAGGCGTCGATTTGGTGCGCGACAATCTCTTGCATGCCCCCAAACGCATCGCTGAAAAAGGAGTAGGCCAATCCGTGCAGGTCATCCAGGGTGATATTCAACAACTGCCCCTGCCCGCCCAGTCTTTCGATTTCATCTGGTGCAGGGACGTCTTAACCCACGTCCCCGATTTGTTGCAGGTGTTTGCCGCCTGCGCGCGGGTGCTAAAACCCAACGGGCAAATGCTGATTTTTAGCATGTTCATGACCGATTTGATTTCCGACGAAGAAGCGGCAGCCCTTTGCGCACCGCTGGCTTCTCAGCCAGAAAACATGACCCGCGCCTATTTTGAGCAAGCCTTCTCGGGCGCGGGGTTTACCCTCGTTGAAGCCGATACCCTGAGCAGCGAATGGCGGGAATATGGGGAAGAGTCCGGGACCATGACCACATCGAAGCAACTGCTGCGCATTGCGCGCATGCGGCGCAACCGGGAGCAATTGGTCGCGCAATTTGGGGAGAAAGAATACGTTTCGGAGCTGGCAAACTGCCATTGGGGCGTGTACCAGATGCTAGGGAAGCTAAGCCCCGTCATTTATACACTGGAGAAGAAAAGTTAGCCCCGCCCCTGTACCCTGCTGTGTGGTGGGCTAAACGATGAGAAACGGCCGTTTTGCTCAATAATGGTCCCTCCTCTGCTGCCGCTCAATGCAGGGGGCTTTTTTCTGTGCTATACTCGCCCCCGTTATCAAATTGACAGGCTCAAGGAAATAAGCAAATGCGTATGAAAAATGCCAAAGCCATCGCCCGCATGCGCGTTGCCGGTCGGATGGTAGCCGATTGTTTCGCCCTGCTGCGCGAGAACATCCAACCCGGCGTCAATATCAAGGCGCTTGACCAAATGGTAGAAGCATACATCTACAAACAGGGAGCAGAACCCCTGTACAAAGGGTACCAGGGCAGCTCTGCCGAACACCCTCCCTTTCCTGGCGTCATCTGCGCCTCGGTTAACCACGAAATTTGTCACGGTTTGCCCAATGACCGGGTTCTTAAAGAAGGTGACATCATCGGTATCGACATAGGACTGAAGTATAAGGGATACTGCGGCGATGCCTGCGTCACTTTTCCCGTGGGCGCGGTCTCTTCTCCGGCCCAGCGGCTGCTAGATGTGGCCAAGCAGGCCCTTTATGTGGGTGTCGATGCGGCCCAGGCCAATGGCTATCTCAACGATATTGGGCGCGCTATCCACGGCTTTGCCGACCAGCACGGCGTATCGGTTGTGCGGGAATGGGGCGGGCACGGCATAGGTCGGGCACTACACGAATCCCCCTCGGTTTCCCATGTGCGCCAGCCCGGTAACGGCCCAAAACTGCGGCCTGGTATGACTTTTACCATCGAACCGATGATTAATGCCGGTGATCATGAGTGGATTTTGCTCCCTGATGGCTGGACGGTCATTACAAAAGATGGACAGCTCTCTGCGCAATTTGAGCATACGATTGCCATCACCTCTAACGGTCCGGAAATTTTGACTCCCTGGGACAAAATCTAATCTTCCCCAATCCCACCCATTAATTATCAGTTGCGCCTGGGCATCATCTTATTATGGGACGGCAAAAGATATTAACTCCCACTAAGAGTTCATGCACGCCGCCCCTCACCTGTATCACAATTACCCCAACACATTGACTGCCTGGTAATCCGCTCATGGCTTTCATGAGTGGATGCGCGCAGGCAGCAATTCATCTAAACGAGGAAATATCAATGAACGACACAACAAATTTTGAAGTAGCAACCATGGGTGGCGGATGCTTTTGGTGTCTGGAGGCTGTCTACGATCAGATGCGCGGTGTATCGAATGTTGTATCTGGCTACACAGGCGGCCACGTGCCTAACCCTACCTATAAGGCGATTTGTACTGGGACAACCGGCCATGCAGAAGTTGTGCAGGTCACCTTTGACCGAAGTGTGGTGAATTTCAAGGAGATTTTGCAGGTCTTTTTTACCATTCACGACCCGACCACTCTCAACCGCCAGGGTAATGACGTTGGGCCACAATATCGTTCCGCTATTTTTTATCACAGTGAGGAACAAAAGCGCATTGCCCAAGAGGTCATTGGGGAATTTGAAGCGGAGGGGGTATGGGACAACCCCATTGTCACCGAAGTAAGCCCGCTGGAGGTCTTCTATGAAGCAGAAGATTATCACCAGGAGTATTACGAAAACAATTCTTATCAACCTTATTGCATGTTCGTTGTGGCTCCCAAGGTGAAGAAGTTCCGGGAAAAGTTTGTGGAACACCTCAAAAAATAAGCGTCTTTACGCCAATTTCTACGTTTAGGCTGCCGACTCCCCGGCGTGAAAAGGATGATATGCATAAATATCTTGCCGGTTAATAGCCAGTAAGGGAACCTTGCGAGTTGGGGCCTTGCGCAAGTTGCGCATCGGGTATATTGAAGCATCTGTGACGCCAAAGAAATCTTTGGTTTCGTCGAAAACGTCGTCATCGCGGGAGTCTGGATTGGCATGCAAATTGCCGCGAATAGCAAACCACTCAGTATAGAATACAAACGGCCGTTTCGAAGCCAGAAGCATCACATTCTCCACCCGCTCTGGTTCCAGCAGCGCAATTCCCGTGATAAATTTCTTGTTCAGTGCCATCATCTCCTGCTTCATGCCTTTTACCTGCGCATCCGGAACAATAGGGTACATTTCCACCTCATCAAAACGAGCCACATCATACCGCCGGTCATTCATAAAAATAAGCAGGTCACCCTTGGGTTGAAAAACTGCACGCGCCATAAAGCCAGGCATCAACACTTCTACTTGAAACGTCGGTAGCTCCAACTTGCCAAACATCTTAGCTCCTTTAAAAAGCCGCCGAAACAAACTAGCGGCCTTATTGCGTAATAAACCAGGTCTTATACCCTCATATTCTACATGGAAAGGGGCAGTATCGTGGCGGGAAAATAGTACCCCCAAATCGGGATAGGGGGGATGTTTCGCCCCCTTCCTCCCACACCACCGGACATGCGGGTCCGCATCCGGCGGTTCGGTCAAGTATGACGAAGTTCGTATTGTTCCAGGAAACTGACTAAGCCGACCTTCCGCCAGTAGGCGTTACTCAATGCCTGATGTACTGGCGGTGTCTTGGACATCCGCCACGTTCCCAAACTTCCCCCACCAGCACGAACGGCCCAATATTCGGACACCCCTCGCGCTTTCAGGTTCTTGTATCGGTTTCGCGGCGTTTTCCACTGTTTCCACGCCATTTGTCTCATCCGCCGTCGTAACCATTCGTCCAGGCGTCCCATATGCCCTTTGGCATCTGCCAAGCGCATAGTAGTTCACCCAACCGATGATACTGCGGCGTAGCTGTCACGGATTTCTTCCCATGACCGTCCTTGACTGCGGCGGGTCAGTTTCTTCACTTTGCGCTTCATGCGTTCCAGACTGTGGCGGGCGATTCGGATGCCGACCCCGCCTGCTCTTCAGTAGAAGCTAAAGCCCAGGAACTGTCGCCTTGCTCGCTAAGTCCACTGCGCTTTTCTCCTCATTGACTTTCAGGCGAAGTTTCTTCTCGATGTATCTGCGTATACTCGCCATCACCCGTTCCGCTGCTCGCTGACTGCTGCACATAGATGTTGCAGTCGTCGGCGTAGCGCACAAAGCGATGTCCTCGCTTCTCCAATTCCCGGTCTAATTCATCCAGTACGATATTGGATAGTAATGGCGACAACGGCCCACCTTGCGGTGTCCCTTCTTCTGTCTCCATCACCACCCCATTCACCATCACCCCTGCTTTCAGGTATTCATTGACCAGTCTCAGGACCCGTTTGTCACGCTATCTCGCTTTCATCCGCGCCATCAGCCGGTCATGATTCACTGTGTCGAAGAATTTCGCCAGGTCTATGTCCACCACCCACGTGTTGCCCGCTTCGATGTGCTCCTTGTGCCGCTTTCACCGCGTCGTGGGCACTTCGTCTTGGTCTAAACCCGTAGCTGTGTTCACTGAATCTTGGCTCGTATTCCATGACTCAGTATTTGGTGCATCGCCTGTTGGATTAGCCGGTCTTGGACTGTTGGTATCCCTATCAGCCGCACCCCGCCGCTTGGCTTTGGTATTTCTACCCGCCGCACCGGGCTTGGTTGATAGGTTCCTGCTTCTAGCTTGGCTCGGATGCTTTCCCAATGCGCTTTCAGGTGTTCCGGCAGTTCCTCTACGGTCATGCCGTCTACCCCTGGCGCGCCTTTGTTGGCCTGCACTCGTTCCAATGCTTGAACAGGTTGCTCGGCTAAAGATGTGTTCCCACAACCCTACTGCTTCGTGTTGAACCATTTCTTTCTCCATTTGCTCCGATAACCTCTTGCACCTGCGGCGCTTCCTTCCGGCCTTCTGCCTTCTCTCCACGTTCGCTCTGGTTTCTTTCCACCCAGATGTCGGCTGCTGCGGTTATCCTGCGCCTTTCTGTTCAACTTCTTGTCCGTTCTGCCCTTCGCCCTGTAGATGGCTTTCACCATCCGCCCTGGGTGGTCGTTGTCTCTCGCTCCGCGAGCGACCCCACCGACTACTACGGCTTCTGCTGACTTCTGCCCCTTGCGGGCAGACCTCCCCGGATAAGGTGCGGTTTCTTTCCCCTGACCCTCGCCGCGTTTACATGAGACTACTCTGACCCTCTTTTTGGACTTCACTGTCTCTTGCCAGCTTATCCGGCATCCCATGCCTCTCTACGCGATTCTTGTTCATCGAGTCCAGGTTTTGCGCTCCGGCTTCCTCTCCACGTTCGCTCACGCTCACGCAGTTGCCTTCGGCTAGTGGTTCGTCGGGTCAACGCCCACAGGAGACTTTCACTCCCTAGTTACCGCCCATGCCGGGCGTACACAAAAAGGGAGCAGCAAGTAGACCCCGCTGCTCCCTTTGGCTTCCGGTCAGGTTTCTTAGTTGTTTATCTGCATATCAACCAATTCCGCAGCCGACACAGGACCTTGGGATTGGACGATTTTTTGCGCAAATTCAGGCGTTACGTCATGGATACGCATATCAACAAGCAGTTCGACCGTTACGCCTGTCACGCCAGCATCCAAAATAGCCCGGGCAAATTCCGGTGTGACGCCATGAATCAGCATATCTTCCAGGGTATCAACCGATAAACCTGGCAGTTTCATGGCAGCCAGCCGCTGCACAACCGCCGATTTTGCCCCGTGAATGCGCAAGTCCACCAATGATTCGGCCGTTATACCGGGAAGGCCTAATGCCATCATCTCTTGCACAAACTCGGTAGTCACGTTGTGAATACGCATGTCCACCAACCGCTCCAGGGTTAAATCCGGCAAGCCAAAGCCCTTCATTTCTTTGATGAAAGCGGCCGTTACGTGATGAATACCCAGGTCCACAATCTGTTCTACCGTTGCATCATCAAACCCCAGCTCATAAACCTGCCTGATCAGGTCCACCTGGACGTGATGGATACCCAGTTCGACCACGTCATCAATGGTCAAATCTAACCCCAACTGCTGCATTTCCTCCACCAGTTCTGGCTGAATGTGATGGATTCCCAACTGCACAATGTCATCGGTGGTCAGGTTGGCAAAACCCATGGCTTTAAAGCGCGCTACATAGTCTGGGCGAATGTGATGAATGGCAAATTGCACAATGTCGTCCACGGTTAAGTTTGGCAAAGAGAGCTCAACCAGGCGGTGCACAAAATCGGCCGTAACGTGGTGGATTTGCAGCTGCCACAGGTCGTCGTGGCTCAAACCTGGCAGACCCGCCTTAGCAATGGCCTCCGCGTAGCCCGGCGTGACCCGCTGATAATCGTGAATTGCCCTGAGCCGCGGGGCGCGGGGGGCTGCAGGAACAGCCGGAATCGGGGGTATTGGCGGCACAGGGGGTGTCGGAGTTCTGGGCGGGCGTGGGGGCACGGGTACGGCCGTTTCCCCTACGCCCAACGCATCCAGCAATTTTGCCGCCTCCGCGGCATTGATCTTGCCCTTGGCCAGCATTTCTAGCACATGTCTCCGTTCTTCATTCATGACTGCCTCCTCATTGATTCACGCCTGAATCGCGCACCAGCGACTCCGGCTGGGATAATTTTTCCGCGGGCCGTAAGGGAGCTTCCCCTAAAGCCTCCAACAGCATGTCCGCTTCCGCGGCTGTTACTTTGCCCGCCGCCAGCATTTTCAACACCTTCATCTTTTCAGCCCTCATCATTCACCTCCATCAGGCAAGAGACACCCACAGCCGAAACGGCCGTTCTCACCCTGCCTATTAAACTGTTTGCAAAAAGGGCTACAGCGTGAACTGCCAGGAATTATGGCCGCAGCTTTTCCAGCAGCCGCGACGCCTCATCAACGCTAATTTCGTCTCGCTCCAACTGCGCCAGGATTTCCTGCCGCTGGCGTGACGACTCTTCATCACTTTCTTCGCGCGCCTCAAAACCCAGGGCTTCAATCACCTCATTTAACCGGTTGCGAATCGTCCAATAAGACCAGCCCGTTTCCCGCTCCATTTCCTTCACGTTACCCTTATTCTTCACGAAAATCTCCAGAAAATGCAGACTCTCTGGCGCCAGGCGTGAGAAAATGTTCGGCTGAAATTGACCCAATACAACCGTTTCGCATTGCGTGCAGCTCATTTGGGTAACGATCATGTCACCCCCGCATGCGGGGCAGTGCTCCAACAATTTGCGCATATGTGTTAATTCTCCCGTTATGAAAACAGTTTACCCAATTATTTTGTATTTGTCAACAATAATTTTGGTCATATTTGTATTTTATGCCAAATTATTTGTTTAATAATGCAAAACGACCGTTCCCAACTGCTTTCAAGGAAACGGCCGTTCTTCTGGTCTAGAAGTTCAATCTCAGGCAGTAGCTGTCGATCCGCCCCGGCGATTATCCCCTGCCGCCACCAGGCGTCCAGACGCCGTGCGCGACACCGAGTGCGCCCCACCGAAATAAATGCTGCGCTTTTCCCAGCGGTTCACCGCATACCCCAACGACGCCAGCTCGTCTGCTGCTGCCGGATCATACCCCGCCTCCATCTGCAAGACCCCATTTTCCACGTGGACGCGGCGCACGTTCACCGCCTTTTTCAGCGTCATGCGGAAATCCAGCAAATTATTTAGCACCTGCAAAATTGCGCTGCGAATGCGTTCGCTGCCGCCGCTGCCCAGCACCAGCCGCGTACGCCCTTTATGCAGCACAATCGTCGGCGTCATCATGGTAGGAATGCGCTGCCCCGCCGGGCGCCTGTGAAAGCCCGCCGGATGCAGGTCCGCTTCGCCGCAAATATTGTTGGGAATGTACCCTGTACCGGGCACCACATAACCCGCCGATTCCCCCGCGGTCGTCGTCAGCCCCACCGCGAGCCCGGTTCCATCAATCACGCTAAGGTGGCTGGTATTACCTGGACCAACCGGCTCCGGTGCCGTCGTGGACGGCCGTTTCCCCAGCAAAGCCGCCCGCACTTCGGCGATATACCTGGCCACGTAGGCATCGGCCAAAAAATGGGCCATCGCTTCCTCTGCCGTTAATGCGTCTTGCCACGCATCCCAATCCCGCCGCGCCCGGTTTGCGGCCGACATCACTTCAAACAAAAGCTGCAAATGGGCTGCTGAACCATGGGTAAACTGCTGCAAATCAAAGGCCGCCAGCAGTTTCAGCGCAAAGGCGGTCAGCACGCCGCCCGTGGAGCTGGGCGGCGGCAGCAATATTACGAAATCGCGATAAGGGAGGCGGATGGGTGGCAGCTGCCACACCCGGTAAGCTGCCAAATCTTCAGACGTCAGCAGGCCACTATGCGCTTCCTGGTCGGCCAGAATTGTTTGAGCTAAACGGCCGTTCCGCGCCAACGCTTCCCCTTCCCTGGCCAGAGCCTCCAGGGTCTCTGCCAGGCCAGGAATGTGCAGATGCTCGTAAGGCTGAATGATTCGGCCGTTCCGCGCAAAAATCTCCCGCATCCCTGCCGTATGCGTGTAGAGGGGGGTCAACAAATCGCAGGTATCCGCCTGGAAAGGGTGAATGGCTACCCCTTCCTGAGCCAGTTTGATTGCCGGTTCCAGCAGCTTGGCCAGCGGCAGCCGCCCAAAGTCCGCCGCCATCTGGCACAGGCCGGCAATGTTACCGGGCACCGCCACGGATGCCCGCCCCAGGTGGAAGCTCTGGGTCGTCGCCCCAAAATCAATCATCACCTCGGCAAAATCCATTTGCGCTGGCAATGTTTGCCGCCCCAAACCAGGCATATTGCTAAAAAAGTCGTACACTACCGAACGGCCCGTGTGCGGATCGTAAATTTGAGCAATACCGCTGCCCCCCAGATGGACGACGCCGGTTTCGGCAACGAAAGAAGCAAAGGCGGCGGCTACAGCCGCATCTACGGCATTGCCCCCCTGCTGTAAAATAGTGGCCCCCGCAACGGCCGTTTCTGGCCCACCCGCCGCAATCACTCCAGGCATAAACCAATCCTCCGGAAAAATGAATGTGAAGGATGACTCTTCATCCCTTCGGTTTAGTGCCGCCAATTCTAGCACAAAGAAAGATGTCCGGTATCAGCCTCCGGATACCTCACTTGCGCCTGATTTCATCATTTTCCTACTTGACAATCAATAATAATAACATTATTATTATTGATAATGTTACGAATATTAAAAACATAGCAATATCTAATAACGAGGTGGGCATGAATTTTCCAAAAGCTGACCTGATCATTCACCCGGTGCGTTTCCGCATTTTGCAAACCCTGGCTGGCGAGGCATTGACCACGCAAGAAATTGCCGCCCGGCTGACCGATATTCCGGCTTCTTCCCTGTACCGGCATCTGAAGATGCTGCTGGATGGGGACATTATCACCGTAGCTGAAACACAGCTCGTGCACGGTATCCAGGAAAAACGGTATCAGCTTGTTGCCACCCCGCACCTGAACCAGGAAGATGTGGCCAATATGACCGTAGAAGACCATTTACGCTACTTCACCAACTACATTCTGGCGACGCTGCGCGACTTTGCCGAATATTTACAGCAAGCCGCCGACCCGGAGGGGCACGTGAACATGCTGGCAGACCGCACCGGCTACACCGAGAGCATTTTGTTCGCCAACGCTGACGAACTTAACGCCTTTCAACTGAAATTGCAGGAAGCGTTTATGCTGCTGGCGGAAAATGGCCCTGGCCCAGGGCGGCGCAAACACAAATTTTCCCTCATCACCCACCCCATGCGTAATTAGTTGGTTGGTTGGGTAGTTAGATGATATGTCAACAAACTTTCCAACAAACAAACCGACAAACAAACTAACAGGAGACTTTCCATGGACCAATTACGTGAACTTTTACCCTTACTCATTCCACTGGTGGTTGTGCAGCTTATCCTCATGGCCGCCGCGCTGATTGATTTATCGAAACGGCCGTCTACCCGCGGTCCCAAGTGGGCGTGGGTGCTGGTTATCATTTTCGTGAACACCATTGGCCCCATCATCTACTTTGTGCTGGGGCGCGAGGAAGCATAACATGAACGCCGATCGCCCCCTGGCCATTCGCTGCGAGAATCTCAGCCGCACCTATGGCGAGGTCAAAGCCCTGAAACCTTTAAACCTGACCGTACCTGCCGGAGCCATTTTCGGCTTCCTGGGGCGCAACGGTGCGGGCAAAACCACCACCATTCGCCTGCTGACAGGGCTGGCCCGGCCCACCAGCGGCCGCGCCTGGATTAACGGCGTGGAGACTACCCGCGCCGACAGTGCCGCCCGGGCTCAGTTTGGCTATCTACCACAGGATCCCGCTTTTTACAACTGGATGACGCCCCTGGATTACCTGGACTACGTGGGCAGGCTCTTCCAAATGGATGGCACAAAACGCCAAAGGCGCGTCGCCGAGATGCTGGCCCTGGTTGACCTGGAAGATGCGGCCAAACGGCAAATTGCGGGTTTTTCCGGGGGCATGGTGCAGCGGTTGGGCATTGCCCAGGCGCTGCTGCACGAACCGCCGGTACTTTTTTTGGACGAACCAACCAGCGCCTTAGACCCCGCAGGGCGGCATGAGGTATTGGAACTCATCAGCACCCTGCGTGGGCAGGTGACGGTCTTTCTTTCCAGCCACATTCTGGCCGACGTGGAGCGGGTGTGCGATACCATTGGCATTATCCACAAAGGGGAACTGCTGCTGGTGCAAGAGCGGGATGCGCTACTGGCCCAATACGCCACCAACGTTATCTCCCTGGAGGTTGACCGGGATTGCACAGCTCAACTCAATGGCTTTTTGCCTCTGCTTGCAATACAGTCATGGGTGCTAGGCACGACGCAGGAGGATAACCACCTGCGCATCACGGTGAATGACGTGGCGGCGGCCAAGCAAGCGCTGCTGCCGCTGTTGGCGGCTCAGGGCGTGGTGCTGAACCGGTATGAGTGGATACGGCCGTCTCTGGAAGACGTGTTCTTACAAATTAGCCAATAATGGCACATTGATAACCATGACAATCTTTCTGTACACAATTGCAATCTCATTTATCATATTGCTGCCGCTGGTAACGGCCGTTTTGTTCCGGCGGCGCTTTGTCACGCCCTGGTGGCTGTTTCTGGTAGGGGCGGCCACATTTGCTGGTTCGCAGCTTTACCACCTGCCGCTGAACAACTGGCTCACCGATATAGGTGTAATTGGCCCCGTAGCCGGCAACGACGACAACTTTTTGCGCACGGCCATCGTGCTCGGGTTTTCTGCCGGGCTGTGCGAAACGACCGCCCGCGCTGCCGGTTACTGGCTGCTCTTCCGCAAAGGGGCTGCCCTGCGCCGTGAAGATGGCTTGATGGTGGGGCTGGGGCACGGCGGCATTGAGGCTATGGGGTTGATTGCCATTATTATGGCCGCCAGCCTCTCCAGCCTCTATGCCCTGCGCGGCACAGACCTGAGCACCCTCAATTTGCCTGCCGAGCAGTTGGCTTACCTGAGCAGCCAACTGCAAACGCTGGAACAGGTGTCGTGGCAGCCTTTTGCTGCCCTGCTGGAGCGGGTAATGGCCATGTCCCTCCACGTTGTTCTATCCTTGTTGGTGTGGCAGGCATTCAAGCAGCGCAATGTGCTTTATGCGCTGGCGGCGCTGCTGTATCACTCCCTGTTTGATTTTACGGCCGTTTACCTGGGTCAAACCCTTGAGCAAGCGGGCTGGCTTTATGTGGTATTTGCCGCACTGCTGCTGCCGGGGCTGGTATGGCTGTGGCGCATGTGGCCCAAAGATGGGGAACGGCCGTCCACGCAGCCAGTTAAGGTCGAACTGCGGCTGTTTGGCGCGGCACTGCGTAAAGAGCTTATGCAGCAGTGGCGCACGCGGCGCGTGCTGGTGGTATTGGCCGTGTTCGTTATCTTTGGCCTCGGTTCTCCCTTGTTGGCCAAGTATACGCCGCAAATGCTGACCATGATTGAAGGCGCAGAGCAGTTCGCCGACCTGATCCCGGTGCCCACCACGGCCGACGCTATGACCCAGTACATCAAAAACATCACCCAGTTCGGCTTTATTATCGCCGTGCTGTTGGGCATGGGGGCCGTGGCCGGGGAGAAGGATAAAGGCCAGGCAGCGCTCATCTTGAGCAAGCCGCTGCCGCGCTGGGCATTCTTGCTCAGCAAGTTTGCGGCTCAGGCGCTGATGTATGCTGCGGCATTTTTCATTTCCGCGTTAGGTGCTTATTACTACACATACATTCTTTTTGAGCCTTTTCTGTTTGGGGCGTTTATGGCGGGCAACGGGCTGCTGCTGCTGTGGCTGCTGACCTTCACGGCCGTTACCCTGCTAGCCAGCACCCTTACCCGCACGATTGGTGCGGGGGCCGGCATCGCTTTGCTGGGGGCGGTAATTTTGCTGCTGGCCGGCAGCATCCCGCCTATTGCACCCTTTGCGCCGAGCAGTTTGGTGGCATGGGCCAGCCAGTTGGGATTGGAAACGGCCGTTCCGGCACAGGGGGGTTCCTTGGTGGCCAACACCGTGCTCATCATCATGCTGCTCATTGGCAGCATCGCAGCCTTTGAAACGCAAGAACTTTAAGCAAAGACAGAGAACAATGGGCAACCTTCCGTGCTCATTGTTCATTGTCCTTCCCGGCCATTCGTGATAGAAATGGCAAATCTTGCACCTCAAGGATTTGTCATGAGCCAAACAACCTTCCCCACAGAATTGCAGCAATATCTAACCGACAATTTACCCACCTATTTGAACTTGCTCCAGAAAATGGTGGCCATCAACAGCTTCACGGCCAATCCGGACGGCGTGAACCATTTAGGCCAGTTAACGGCCGAATTCTTTGCCGAACTGGGCTTCACGGCCGAATTCATCCCCTCCATTTACACTGGCTTTGGCCAGCACCTGGTCCTCACCCGTCCCGGCAAATCTGGCCACAAAATTGGCTGTATCTCTCACCTGGACACCGTTTATCCGCCCGAAGAAGAAGAACAAAACGATTTTCGCTGGCGCGTTGAAGGCGCGCGTATTTATGGCCCCGGCACCGCCGACATTAAAGGGGGTACCGTAGCCATTTACATGATGCTGGACGCCATCCGCACCTTCCAACCTACCATTTACGACGACATTACCTGGGTCTTGCTCATTGACGCTTCCGAGGAAGACCTGGCCGAAGATTTTGGCGCCCTCTGCCGCCGCCGCCTGGAAAGACCCAACACCCTGGCAGCCCTCATTTTTGAAGGTGGCTACATGAACGATGCTGAAAAAGAGTTTTGGATTGTGCGCTCGCGGAAGGGCATGGGCGTATTCAACGTACAGGTGGAGGGCAAATCGGCCCACGCTGGCAGCGCCCACACCTTTGGCGCCAACGCCATTGTGCAAATGGCTGAAGTTATTCAGCGGTTGGCCGCCATGACCGATTACCAGCGACAGGTGACGGTCAACGTGGGAGTTGTCAATGGCGGCACCGTAACCAACCGCGTGCCCCATTCTGCAACAGCCCGCCTGGAGATGCGCGCTTTTGACCCAGACGTGTACGAGGAAACTATCGCCCAAATTTTGGCGCTCAGTGGGTTGTCCACGGTGCAAAGCGTGGAAAATGGGTACGGATGCCAGGTTCAGGTAGAGCTGGAACGGCGCACGCTGCCCTGGCCCATCAACGAAGCCACCAACCGGCTGTTGGCCATCTGGCAGGAAGCGGGGGCGGAGCTGGGTCTGCGCGTTAAGCCGGAAGACAGGGGCGGCCTGAGCGACGGCAACCATTTCTGGTTTGCCCTGCCCTGCCTGGATGGGCTGGGTATTGCTGGGGGCAATGCGCACAGCGCCGAACGCAGCGCGGACGGCAGCAAGGATCAAGAATTTTGCCTGCCGAGTTCGTTGGTCCCCAAAACGCTGCTCAATGTTACGGCCGTTCTCAAGCTTATCGCCCAATCGTAATGGTTGAGCTTTTCAGCGAATCAGTCAGACAGCCGGTCAGCCATGGCTGCTGAATCGCGAACGGAGATTACGATGGATTGGGATCGCTTGCTTGCAAATTGTGTAGATTTTACGCAGCGATTGATTCAAACGCCGAGTATGTCCTTTGCGGAAGCAGACATTGCCGCGTTGATTGCGGCCGAGATGCGAGGGTTGGATTTTGACGAGGTGTGGGGTGACGAAATTGGAAATGTGTACGGCCGTATCCATGGCCATGATCGCAGCCTGCCCGCCCTGGTGCTAAACACCCACCTTGACCACGTAGACCCCGGCGACCCCAGCCTATGGCCTGTGTCCCCCTATTCTGGAGAAATTATTGACGGCCGTATCGTCGGTCGGGGCGCAGCCGACATCAAGGGGCCGCTGGCCGTGCAGGTGTACAGCATGGCCGCCCTGCGGCGCATGGGCGTTCGTCCCCGGCGCGACGTGGTGTTCACCGGCGTGGTGCAGGAAGAAATCGGCGGTGCGGGAGCCAAATATTGGGTGGAGCATAAGGATTATGACGTGGCCCTAGTGGTTTTAGGCGAACCCTCGGATAACAACCTGGCCCTGGGCCATCGCGGCATCATGCAAATGTGGGTGCAGTTTAACGGCCGTTCCGTCCACGCCAGCGTGCCCCACACTGGGAAAAACCCCAACTACGCCCTGGCTGCTTTCTTACAGAAGCTGGCAGCAGAAAAGGATAGCCTGAAAGCACACCAACTTCTAGGCCCGACCACTGTTGCGCCTACCATTATCGAAGTGGATACCCAAAGCAACAACGTCACTCCTGCCTGGGCACGGGTGCTGCTTGATTTCCGCACTGCCAGTGAAAGCCTGACAAGCCTGCAAGCCTTTGTGCGGCGGCTGGCGGGCGATTGGCCCATCACTCTGGACCTAGCCTGGGAACCAGACACGCCTGAAGCTGATGCCACCATCTACGGCTTCTACACGCCGCCGGAAAGCGACGTGGTGCAGCAGGCCAAAGCTCTCATTGCCGCCGGCATGGGCCGCGCACCGGCCCTCACCAGCTACCAGTTCGCCACAGACGGCCGTCATTTTGTGCCCTACGCCATTCCCATCATTGGCTACGCCCCCGCTGAGGAAAACCAGGCGCACATCGCCGGCGAAAGCATCAGCATTGCCAAAATGGGCGAAAGCTTACGTGGTCACGTAACGCTTTTGCAAACATTCTAAGCTGTAGATAAATCAGCTCCTTTGCCCAAAACCCAGCTCCCATTTTTTCATACCCCTTCAGATTAAAGGGGCATGTAAGTAATAGATTGCTAATTTGACCTCCATGAACTTGCTATAAATTCCCGAATTTTATGCTTTCCTTTGTTCAAAAGGTAGACAAAAAATAGGCAATCGTGATACCATGAGGCTTGCATCGGTACAAATATGCCAAAGGAAGGTAGTATGGCTCAACCAGACAAAACCCCCACATTCAATATGAAAGTCGTGGTCCAAGAGACAGGTATTAAACCCGACACGCTGCGCGCCTGGGAAAGAAGGTACGGTTTGCCCGAACCGGAGCGCACCGATGGCGGTCATCGCCTTTACTCGGAATATGACATTGAGCTCCTTAAATGGCTAATGGGCCGCCAGGAAGAAGGCATGAGCATTAGCCGGGCCGTGAAATTGTGGAAACAGTTGCTTGGTGATGGCAAAGACCCCCTGGTTTCTACGCCTGCGCCTGTGGCTCATGAACCCTTACCATCCCAAACCAAGCAAATTTCTGGGGACATGGTGACTCAGGCAAGAGAAAATTGGGTGCGTGCCTGTCTTAACTTTAACGAAGTTGAAGCACAACAGGTGCTTTCTCAGGCGTTTGCTCTATATCCTGTGGAGCTGGTGAGCCAGGAAGTGCTGCAAAAAGGAATCGCAGCTATCGGTCAGGGCTGGTATGAGGGTAAGGTGACGGTGCAGCAGGAGCATTTTGCCTCTGAACTGGCTGTCAGGCAGCTAGAGGCGCTGCTGGCTTCAATGGTGAGTGCTACACGCCACGGCCGAATTCTGGTGGCCTGTCCTCCCGATGAGCAGCATACTTTTGGTGCACTGATGCTGACGCTGCTCTTGCGGCGGCGCGGCTGGGAAGTAATATATTTGGGCGCCAACGTGCCCCTGGTGCGCATGCAAGAATCGCTGGAGACGATAAAACCACATCTAGTAGTTCTCTCTTCTCAGACTTTGCACACGGCCAGTACCATGCTGGAGATGGCTGATTTTCTGCAGGACAATGAAATTCCTCTGGCATATGGTGGAGCGGTTTTCAACTACATCACAGACCTTCGTGACCACTTGCCCGGCTATTTCCTCGGTGAAGAACTACAGGAAGCGCCGCGCATGGTGGAGCGAATCTTCACCTCATCAGAGCCTGCTCCAACGGTAAAACGGGCTACGCCTGAATACCAGTCCAGTCGGGAACGGTTTTTTGCCGAACGCGCCAAGATTGAAACGGCCGTTTTCCAGATCCTGGCTGGCGACATGGAACCGGCATTAATCAAGAACGCCAACCTGGAATTGGGCAACAATATCAACGCGGCACTCACCCTGGGCAGCATGAAGCTGCTCAACGCCAATATTGAATGGGTACAGGGGCTGCTGACCAATTATGAGTACCGCCTTTCAGAGCTGATGTTGCAGCGGTTTTTGCAGGCTTATCACAATGCCTTACAGCAACACCTGCCCCAAGAAGCACAGCCCATTCACGAATGGTTTCGGTCTGTCATGAATTCTACGGCATAGCCATTCCATGCTCACAATCGAACTGCGTACCTGGTTCGTAGAGTTGGCGTTCTAAAACGGCTAGAAGTCGTCAGGCTGCTTCTTTTTCCCTCAAGCATACTATCTCTTAATGCCCCGGCGATAAACGTTCAAATTCGGGAAGCGGGCAGAAGAGGTGCATGTATGCGCAACCAAAAACTATGCGGTTCACTTTGTAATATTTTGTTACCCTTTGCAGCCTTTGCCTTGCTGGTCGCCTGCACCCCAACCCAGGGTCCCATCTCACCTACTAGAGTGGTGATTACCCGCGAAACGGCCGTTTCCCCCACTCCCACAATCTCCCCTCTCGACACCCTGATTACCCAACTAGCGCAGACCGGGGCCGTGGTCGTCAACGAAGGAGAAGAGCCCCAAGGCTTGTTTGAGGGAGCGACCGGCCTTGTCCGCCTTACCGTCAATGGAGCCGTTGTGCGCGTCTTTACCTTTCCCACCCTGGCCGCCCGCCAATACATCAGCGGCGCTCTATCACCTGATGGTTCCCAGTTGACCTTCACTCTGGGCGATAGTGTTACAGAAGTCTTCATGGAATGGGAATCCTTTCCCGTTTTTTGGGCACTCGACACCCTGTTGATTAATTACGTTGGGGAAGATACGGCCGTTATCGACCTCCTCTCCACCGCCCTGGGCACCCCCATCGCCAATGGCTTTCGCCCTTATCCCACCCCCACACCAGAAGTAATCTTCCTCACTCCTACTCCGCCGCCGCTGCCCACGCCTACTCCTGTCGCGGTCACAGACCCGCCCATCTTTAGTGGTGGTAACGTGCGGCTACAAGGCTGGTCGCCCGACGGCCGTTTCCTGGCCTATTTTGAGTACACGCAGGAACAGCTCGACGCCACTGAGTACCCTGGCAGCGCAGAAGGCACTTTCACTCTCTACGACACCACTAGCGGCGCAAAATGCCAGCGCTACCCCCTCAGCGGCATGTATGCCCACGAAGGGGATACCACCGGGCAGCGTTTCATCTGGCTGCCAGACGGCTCCTTTTTCATCATCACCATGGACTCCCAGGTAATTCAGGCGGACGTGCCCTGCGGAAGTGACGTTGATTTAACGGCCGTCTTCCCCCAAAAACTGATCCGCATTGAAAGCCTCAGCCCCGACCAGACTCGGCTGCTGCTCAAGGCGGAAAGCGGCTACCTGCTTTACGACTGGCAAATCCAGGCCATCACCCCCATTGCTGAAATACCCCCCGACGCCTTCAATAACCTGGTTTGGTCGCCTGATGGGGCGTACATTGGCGTCACCCTGGCCGGCAACTACACCGGCGACCGCAGCCCCATTGGCGGCTCCCGCGTAGTAGACGCGGCCACGGGCCAAATCATCGCCCGCCACGACTGGGAACCGGCCAACGCCCTGGACGGCACCTTTGGCGGCCCGGAGTGGATCAGCCCCACGGAGTTTGTGGTGACGCTGAGCCTGGATCAGGGGCCGTTTTTCATGAATGTAGAGGGGGAAATACGGCCGTTGCTGCCCCTCTTTGGCCTGGAATTTGTGCGCGACCAGGTGAACGCTGTGGCCGATACCTACGTGGACCCCGCCAGCGGCGCGTACCACATCCTCACCGACTTTGGCTGGTTTGGCAGCAGCTACCCACCCCAGGTCTACCACAGCGACACCGACAGCGTGGAAGTTCTTGAGCTGTCCAGCCTCCAGTTAACGCCCGACGGGCTGCTGTTTTATTCAGAAGGGTATCTGGCTCGACCCATTACGGCCGTTGGCGCACCCTTCTACAACATAGACACCCCCTGCCTGGCTGCCCTGTACACACCTCCCAGCCCAATTTTTGTCCGGGCCACCGGAAACCCCACCGATGTCGCATTATACGCCATGCCGGAGTGCCGCTACCTGGAAACGGTGCAAATCCCGCCGCTGCCGGACGGCCGTTACGCCGGTGGAAGGGTATCCCCAGACGGCCGTTGGCTGGCCCTCTTCGCCACTCACAGCATTGGATACATTCCGGTGCTCTACGTGATTCCTGTAGCTTTTCCCTGATGGTATTTGCCCAGCTATAATGAGCCCATTTTTATGCCTTTACAATGGCAATCTGCGTCTTTTGTATTAGGTTCATTTCCAACAGTTGACTGATTCTGGCATGGAGAAAAGTGCCTATACTTAACTGGAATTGATGGCAACAAACCATAAAGTTCAGCACGCCACCACGTAAAAGGAAATCTCGATTACATTCAAGGGAGACCATTCAAGCAGATGAGCATCAATTTCAACCATTTTCTCGACAGCAAGCCCAGGCACTTTATATTGGGCCTGGCCATCGCCTTCACCGCAGTGGTGTGGCTGCTGGATTATGTAACCGGTCCGCAAATTTCGACCTCTATTTTTTATCTCATACCCATTTCCCTGACCGTCTGGTACATCGACACCACCAGCGGCATTTTCTTCGCCATTGCCAGCGCCGTTATCTGGCTCATTACCGACATTTTGACCAACGTCTATACTGCCCCCCTGAGCCCTTACTGGAATGCCATGGTGCGGCTGGGTTTTTTCAGCATTGTGCTGGCTGCTTTGGCTTCTCTAAAAGCGGCGCGCCAACGCCAGGAAGAGCTGATGGAGTTTGTCGTCCACGATTTGCGCTCACCGCTGAGCAACATGCTCACTGCCCTTGATTTACTACCAGACCTTATTGCCGAAGGAGACCTGGAGGAAGCCCGCGAATTGATTAATATGTCAACAACCTCGGGAAATAGATTGCTCATTCTGATTAACTCGCTTTTAGATTTAGCCCGGTTAGAAAGCAAAAAGATGCCCCTGGAATTAGAAAAAATATATTTGCAAAATTGTCTGAATGAGGCAATGCTCCAGGTTTCAACCATGGCCGCTAGAAAGGAAATAACCGTGGCACTCCAAGAAGCAACTGCTGAACTTTATGCCATTGCGGACCGTGAATTGACGCTGCGCATACTGGTTAATATTCTGGGGAACGCCATCAAATTCAGCCCTGCCGGCTCGCAAATTTCCATTGGGATGCAATTAGCGCAAAAGGGCGTTGTGCAGGTTTGTGTCAGCGATCAGGGACCGGGCATTCCGCAAAAATGGCAGCGGCAGGCATTCGAGAAATTTGGGCAGGTGCAGGCGCGCAAGGCTGGCGCCGCGGTGGGCAGCGGACTGGGGCTGGCGTTCTGCAAGCTGGCGGTGGAAGCTCAGGGCGGCCAAATCTGGTTTGAGCCGGGCGATCCCTTGGGAACCGTGGTCTGTTTTACCTATCCCGGCTCCGATTAGCAGGCGCATGGCAAGAGTTTGGCTGACGTCGGGTCAAATATCCTTCTACCGGCTAAAATAGGGACCATGACGGTTCTTTGCAGGGTTGTTTCGCTTGTTTGGATTTCTTTTCTAGTTATTGTGACAGGTTGCACGGCCCATGAATCTGAAACAGTCGCCGCAGTAACACAATCCTCAACCCTCACGGCTACTCTGGACCTTCCAACTACTGAAGCTTCAGGCTCGTTGCCCCCCACCTACACTCCGCGCCCAACCAGCACAGGCACCTTCACCCCCACTCCAAGCATCACTCCCACAAAAACACCACGCCCCACCCATACGCCAACCATTACCCCCACCCCTTTTCCCTACCCCAACCTGGATGAGACGCTGCCCACCCCGGAAACGGCCGTTCCCACCCCCGTGCCCACCTTTCCCATTCCCGACAACCTCACCATCATCGCTTTGTTGGGCAACGATGGCGACGCCCTCGACCGGGGCCGCACCGACAGCATCATTCTCGTTGCCGTCAACAAACAGGCGCAAACCGCCACCCTGCTCAACCTGCCCCGCGACCTGTACCTGCCTGTACCCGCCTGGCAAATGGCGCGGATCAACCAGGTGCTGCCCCACGGATATGCCGCCAACTATTCTGGCGGTGGCCTGGGCTTGCTAAACGATACTCTGCTGTGGAGCTTTGGCGTGCCCACAGACAACTATGTGCGCATCGGCTTCAGCGGCTTCAAAGAGGCCATCAATGCCCTGGGCGGTGTGGAGGTGGCCGTCACCTGCCCCTTGCGCGACTGGCGGCTAACATCGCCAGAGTTAGACCCCGCCGTGGAGGAAAACTGGGAGCAGTTTACGCTAGAACCGGGCGTTTACCAGATGGACGGCGACCTGGCCCTCTGGTATGCGCGCTCGCGGCGCACCACCAGCGACTTTGAACGCGGCCGTCGCCAGCAGCAAATTCTGCACGCCATCTTTAGCCAGGGGCTCAATCGCGACTTGCTTCCCCAGGTGCCCGCCCTTTGGGAGGCGTACCGCCAAACAGTGGAAACCGACCTGGGACTGGCACAGGTGCTGGAAATGGCGGCGCTGGCTCCAACCATTCGCGACAACGGCATCCGCCACCTGACGCTGCCTTACAGCGCCTTTCGCAGTTGGCAGGTGCCCAGTTCTGGCGCGGCGGTGCAGCTCATCAACTGGGAAGCAGCCGAACCGGTGTTTGCGCAGCTCTTGCAGCCGTCGGAGCTCAATCGCGGGGGACGGCCGTTAACCGTGGAAATTGCCACCAACAGCTACCTCCAGTACAGGCTGGCCGCAGAAAATCTGGCCTGGTTTGGCATCATTCCCGTCTTCAACCAGACCCCCGAGCCAGACCCACCCACCACCACCATTATTCTGCACGCTCCCAACGACAAAGGGGCTTTTAGCTGGATAGTGGCCTGGGCCTTCGGTCAGCGCAGCGAAAATGTCATTCTGCAGGGTGACACCGACCACCCTTACACTTATACCATTCGCCTGGGCACAGATTTTAACCCTTGCCGCCCGCTGCTCGAGGCACCGCGCGGATAAAAAAGACTGGAAGCCCAAGCCCCCAGTCTTCAATCTTCAATCTTCAGCCTCTAATGCTCAGTTACTACCCCCGGTACGCCAGCAGGCGCAAGCCATTCAACGACACCAACACCGTGCCGCCTTCATGACCGATGACGGCCGCCGGCAGCGGCAGGTCAGAAATGAAGATGGTGGCCAGCATCAGCAAAATCATGAACAGGGCGAAGCCTAAATTCACCCACAGCGTGCGCCGCGTTTTACGGCTCAAGCCGATCATGAAGGGCAGGTTGTGCAAGTCATCGGACATCAGCACCACGTCGGCCGTTTCCAGGGCTACGTCCGTACCAGCCGCACCCATAGCAATGCCAATGGTGGCCGTAGCCAGAGCCGGGGCATCGTTGACGCCGTCGCCCACCATGGCCACCGGGCCATACTTCTCGCGTATTTCTTTTACGGCCGTTACCTTATCTTCCGGCAATAAATCCGCATAAACGGCATCCACCCCTACCTCGGCAGCAATGCGTTCGGCCACCTGCTTATTATCGCCGGTAAGCATGACGATGTGCTCGATGCCGTTAGCTCGCAAAGCCTTGATGACCTCTGGTGCTTCAGGCCGAATGACGTCGGCAAAGGCAATGACGCCTAAAATGTGCGCCGCGTTTGTGTCGTCAATCTGGGCGACCACCACAGAGGTCTTGCCCTCATTTTGCAGGCGAGTAACGGTGGAAACGGCCGTTTCCAATCCCTCCGCTTCCATTTCCAGGCTTTCAAAATAGCGCAGGCTGCCAATGTGCACCTGCACATCCCCCACGCGAGCTTCCACACCTTTGCCCGTCACCGCCTGGAAGGCTGATGCCTCAACCACGGCCAGCTCCCGCTCCTTTGCCGCATGCACCACCGCCTGCGCCAGTGGATGTTCCGAACGGGCTTCGGCAGCCGCCGCCAAGGCCAACAGATCATCCTCGCTGCCGTTTAGGGCCACCACATCCGTCACCTGCGGTTTGCCTTCTGTTAACGTGCCCGTCTTATCGAAAGCCATAGCCTTCACCGTGGCTGCATTCTCTACGTACACGCCGCCTTTGAATAAAATGCCCCGTCGTGCCCCGTTGCCAATGGCCGAAAGCACAGTTGCTGGCGTGCTGATGACAATAGCACAGGGTGATGCGGCTACCATGATGGTCATCGCCCGGTAAAACGCCGGGCTGAATGCTTCGCCCAACAACGTGATGGGAATGACGATAGCCAGCGCCGTAAGGGCAATAACCCCCATGGCGTAATATTGCTCAGCTTTGTCAATAAAACGCTGTGTCTCGGCCTTTTCGCTGTGCGCCTCTTCCACCAGCCGGATCAGTTTGGCGAGAGTAGAATCCTTCGCTAATTTAGTTACGCCAATTTCCAGACTGCCGTTTTTGTTAATGGTCCCGGCAAACACCAGGTCGCCTGGTTTTTTATCCACCGGCATCGACTCGCCGGTAATAGAGGATTGGTCAATGCTGCTCTCCCCCTCAATCACCACCCCATCCAGGGCAATGCGCTCGCCCGGTTTGACCACAATGCGATCACTAATCTTGATCTTTTCAATGGGCATGGGCACTAGTTCATTACCCCGTTTGACCAACGCTGAAGCTGGTCGCAAATCGACCAAGGCAGAAATGGCGCTGCGGGTTTTTTCCATAGCAAAATCCTGCAGCACATTGGAGAGCGAAA
Organism: uncultured Chloroflexia bacterium; assembly: GCA_963695505.1. Taxonomy (GTDB): domain Bacteria; phylum Chloroflexota; class Anaerolineae; order Promineifilales; family Promineifilaceae; genus JACSRF01. The sequence goes on from CAVOGX010000008.1 coordinate 130,199, forward strand.
AGAGGAAAAGCAGCATAGCGCCCTCAAAAGGCTCACCTACTAAGGCCGCGCCTAACGCCGCTAAAATCATGAGCAAATCTACGTCAATGGTGCGGTCCAGCAAGGATTGCAGCCCCGCTCGCAGCCCAAAGACACCCCCGGCGGCGTAGGCGACCACAAACAACCCGTTTACCAGGGCCGGCGCCCATTCTTGCCTTTCGCCAATAAAGCCTAAAATCATGGTTATGAGGGTAACGGCCGTAAACCACGCCTCCGCATGATGCGCCTCTAACCACACCCACACGGCAGCCATCCCAGTTACAGGGGTCTCTACTTCTTCTCGCTCCGCCTCAGTTAGCACTTCGCAGGCCGATGGGGAAACAGGCAGCCCCATGTTGGCTACCTTCTGCTGAATGGTATCCGGCGAAACCAGGCGCGAATCATAAGTTACGCTGAGCACGCCGCCCATGTAGCTGGCTGATGCACGCTCTACACCCGGCAGTTCGTTCAACTGTTTTTCCAGCATCACTGCACAGGACTCGCACGACCGGCCTCCCCGTTTGCCCAGACGCATGGTGCAAGTTTCCCATTGCTGCTGCAATTTAGGAGGCAGTTCTTGCGTGTATTCGGCTAGGCCTGTACCGGACAGTGGCGGGTTTTCTGATTGTATTGTTTTTGATTGTGTGTTCATCGCAAAAGCACCTTTTAGGGTCACCTTAAATTTATCCAAGGTTTGATTTAAAGATTATTTATTAGGTATATTTAACCATGTATATACTTTAAATTAACTGCGGTTAAATTTTACGGGAAACAACTAGAAAATCAAGAATATTTACCCGCCTCTTACAAAAAAAGAGGCCACCTCACCAGAGGTAAGCCCCCCAAAAATTTCCTTCGATTACCTAAGCGAAATCAGGATTCTTCAGCACGGTTGCGGTACAGATTTGGGTCAACAACGGTTGCCATACCCTCTTCATTTAGCTGCCCACCGCAAAAAGCGTTAATTTGCCCAATATGGGAAAGGGGATCGGCTAGGACGTCACTATAATGCACGTACAAAACCTGCATGTTGGGCTGCTGTGCCAGCCAATTTTCTGTCTCCGCCAGGTGCTTTTCAAATAAGGCCGACATCTGAGCATCATCCATTTTGTCCGGATCCTCGCCGCGGCGAATGAGCATCTTTCGCTGGGAAGCTAGAATCTCGTCCATATTGCGGCGCACAAAAATAATGCGATACTGATAGCCAGGAGGTAAATGCTTGAGCAATGCTGAGATGACTTTTACGGCCTTGCCTTCGGCATCAGCAACCCACGCGGTATCGCCCTTGTCCAGTTTCTTCACCCGCTCAAATTCGTAGTAACCTTTAGGGTTATCGGCATCGGCCTGACGAATGCCATCCTGAATCGGGGGAATGCCACCGGCATCGAGCATTTTCATCATCATGGACGTGCCTGAGCGCGGCAGTCCGGAGACAACTGTCACAAATTGGGGTTCTTCTGAACCAAATAATTTTCGCAAAAAGCCCATGATTTCCTCTATGGAATAATGTTAGCGGGTATCGTAGCATATTTTTGGAAAGCGTCAGGTTTTGAGGAGCAGTTTTGTGTGCGTTTCTATCAAAAAATCACGTTAGCGCTGTTCCAAACTGGTAAAGGACGGCCGTTTCCGCAAGCGCATGCCATTCAACGTCACCAGCAGGGACGCCCCCATGTCGGCAAAGACGGCCAGCCACATGCTGCCCATACCCAGCAGCACCAGCACAAAAAAGGCCAGCTTAATGCCTATACTCAGAGCCACGTTGGCATAAATAGTGCGCATGGTTGCCCGCGCTAGCTGCACAGCATACGGCAGGTGGCGCAAATCGTCGCCCATCAGCACAATGTCGGCCGTTTCCATAGCTTGGGCGGTGTTGCCAATGGCGATGCCTACCGTAGCGGTGACCAGAGCTGGCGTGTCGTTGATGCCGTCGCCTACCATGGCCACTGTACCATGCTGCGCTACCAAATCAGAAACGGCCGTTACCTTATCTTCTGGCAGGCAATTAGCCCGTATATCTGTGACGCCTACCGCCGCGCCAATCTGCTGGGCAGTCCCCTCGTGGTCGCCGGTAATCATTACCAGGTGTTCAATGCCCAGGCTGCGCAGGGCGGCAACGGCCGCGCGGCTGCTGTCGCGCACAGTGTCCGCCACGGCGATAAAGCCCTGATAAGTCCCGTCGGCGCTGATGAGCATGGTGGTTTGCCCTGCCTGTTGGGCAGCCTCCAGGGCAACGCAATGGGCGGCATGGGCAGCGTGGTCGTCAAAATAAGCGTGGCTGCCAATGGTGACAGAACGGCCGTTTACCTGACCCGTCACCCCCTGCCCCGTCAAAGCCGTGACGTTGGCCGCCGACGGATACGCCGCTAGTACCCCCCGCGCCTGCGCTTCGGCCACTACCGCTCGCCCCAAGGGATGCTCGCTGCGTTGTTCCACCGCCCCCGCTAAGGCAAGCAAATCATCACAATCTGCGCACCGTTCTTGGGCCGGGTCACAGGCCACAGCCTGGGCAGCGACCACCGCCGGCTGCCCCCGCGTCAGCGTACCCGTCTTGTCAAAGGCAATGGCCTGCACCCGACTCAATGCTTCCAGGTACGCCCCCCCCTTCACCAATACCCCATGCCGCGCCCCATTGCTAATTGCGCTAATCAGGCTGACCGGCGTGCTGATGACTAGGGCGCAGGGGCAGGCTACTACGAGCAAGGCCAGGGCGCGATACAGCCAGCCGTTGGTACCCCAAAATGGCGCGTCCCAAAAAAGTGGTGGTACGACAGCCACCAGGGCGGCAATCCCCACCACCAGGGGCGTGTAGTACCGGGCAAACTGATCCACGAATCGTTGCGCAGGAGCACGCCTTTCTTGCGCTTCTTCCACCATTTGGATGAGGCGAGCAATGGTGTTATCGGCGGCCAAATGGGTGACGTCAATCTCCAGCGTTCCCGCGCCGTTGACGCTGCTGGCAAAGACGGTGTCACCGGGAGCTTTTTCCACCAGGCGGCTTTCACCAGTAATGGGCGCCTGGTTCATGGCCGAATATCCGCTGCGAATACGGCCGTCCATGGGCACGCGCTCACCCGGTTTGACGACGATGGTCTCCCCCAATTGCAACTCTTCCACAGGCACGCGATGTTCTTCCAGCCCGCAGAAGGGGCAGGGCCCCCCCTCGTAGCCCTCCTGACCCAGGTGCCCGGCGCAGTCGATACAGGGGCGCAACACGGTAGCTTCTTGCGGGGCCAGTTCCATGAGCTGGCGAATGGCGTCGCGGGCACGGGCGGCGGTAAACCCTTCCAAAGCTTCGCCCAGAGCAAACAGCACCATCACCAGCCCGGCTTCTGTATACGCGCCAATGATTACCGCGCCCACGGCGGCAATCGTCAT
>CAVOGX010000009.1:0-176141 GCA_963695505.1 uncultured Chloroflexia bacterium
GCAGGCTGCCGAATACCGCCGATTAAGTCAGAACGGGTGTTTTGGTTTGTTTGAAAACCGTGCCGTCAAATCTTATGCTTAGATGTACCCCAATTCTTTGGCTTCTTTCGTCAGTTCATCTCTAAATTGTGGCGCGGAAATACCGATTAAAGCTTTCGCCCGCTGCCGCATCGATATCCCATACAAATCAACCGCCCCATATTCTGTTACCACATAATGCACATCATTGCGCGTGGTGACCACGCCAGAGCCTTCGTACAGCTTGGGTACAATACGGCTGAGCTGCCCCCCCTTGGCCGTGGATAGAAAGGCCACAATGGGCAAGCCACCCTTGGAACGCGCCGCCCCGCGAATAAAATCAATCTGCCCCCCAACCCCGCTGTAAAAGCGCGGCCCAATTGAGTCTGCGCATACCTGGCCTGTCAGGTCAACCTGCAAGGCTGAGTTAATGGCTACCATCTTGTCATTTTGCGCAATATTAAAGGGATCGTTCACGTAACCGGTGGGATGCAGTTCTATCAACGGGTTGTTATTGACAAATTCATACAACCGCTTGGTGCCAAACAAAAATCCGGCCACAATTTTCCCGGGATGAAAGGTCTTACGGGCGCAGGTAATCACGCCCTTTTCCACCATATCGATAACGCCATCGGAAAAGAGCTCTGTATGGATGCCCAGGTCTTTGTGATTGCCCAAATTTTTCAGCACAGCATCAGGAATGCTGCCAATCCCCATTTGCAGGGTCGCTCCATCCGGAATCATTTCGGCGATGTTTGCACCAACCTGCAAATGCTCTTCGGAACTGCCTCCTTGTGGCGCTTCGGGAATGGGATAATCTACCTCAACTATGTGGTGAAAGCGGCTGATGTGAATAAAACTGTCACCCAGGGTCCGCGGCATGCGCTGGTTTACTTCAGCAATGATGATGCGCGCCGATTCGGCGGCTGGTTTGGTGGTGCCAACCTCTACGCCAAAGCTGCAAAATCCATGTTCGTCTGGGGGTGAAACAGAAATGAGGGCAACATCTATGGGTAAACGGCCGTTTTGAAACAAGCCGGGTATCTCAGACAAAAACACAGGCGTAAAATCTGCCCTTCCTTCTTGCACAGCTTTACGTACGTTGTGCCCAATAAACAACGCATTGACCCGAAAAACGCCTTCATATTTCGGGTCAATATACGGGGCATCGGCAAAGGTTAAAATGTGTGTAATTTCCACATCCCGCAGTTCCGAAGCGCGACCGACCAAAGCCTGTGAAAGCGTGACCGGCACCCCGGCGCCACCGCCTAAATACACACGATCGCCCGACTTAATCTTACCTAAGGCCGTGGCTACGTCCGTTAATTTGCTGCGGTATAAGTTATTCCAGTTCATAAGCTACACACCCTTCCCTTCTTTGATGGCCTCGATCAGGTCCCCTTTTAATTCCTGGCCCAAAGCATCGGCCACATCAGGGTGCACCAGGTTACCCTGATAGAGGTTTATTCCTTGAACCAATGCCGGGTCCGCTTTAACCGCCCCCAGCAGGCCGTTTTCAGCAATGTTTAGCAGATATGGCAGTGCAGCATTAGACACCGCATGACTGGTTGTGCGGGCAATGGAAGCTGTCAGGTTTGGCACACAATGGTGAATGACTCCTTCAGCCACATAAGCCGGATCGCGCAAGGTTGTAGGGCGGCTCGTCTCGACACAGCCACCCTGATCAATGGAAAAATCGATGATAACTGAGCCGGGGCGCATGGAGCGCACCATTTCTCTGGTAATCAAAATGGGAGCTCGCTGCCCATGAACAAAAATCGCCCCAACCAATACGTCGGCAAATTTCACCACGCGCTTCAAGTTATATTCGTTGGAAAACATGGTGGTGACCCGCCCGCCAAACTCCTGGTCAAACTGCCGCAGCTTTTGCACACGCTTGTCTAGCACAATGACCTCTGCACCAGCTCCAACAAAGGCGCGAGCCGCATTAAAGCCCAGCACGCCGCCGCCCACAATCACAACGGCCGCCGGGGGAACGCCCGGCAGACCGCTCAACAAAATCCCCAAACCATTGCGCCCACCGGGGAAAAATTTATCGCTGCGCAATAAGTCCGCCGCCACATGGGGAGCCAGCCGCCCGGCTACTTCGCTGGCTGTCAGCAAAATGGGGTGCCGCCCGTCTGGTTTGGCCAACATCTCATACGCGATAGCCGTAATATTGTGCTCCCTCAAGGCTTGCAGCAGGTCAGGAGAAGCAACCTGCAAATGCAAAAAGGACAGGATGATTTGCCCGGCCCGAAAGTGCCGGTATTCTTCTTCCGATGGTCGGGCAATTTTACAGACGATATCTGCCCGGCCATATGCTTCAGCAGAGGAGTAGACGATCTTTGCCCCGGCTCCCCGATAATCTTCGTCACTAAATCCTGCACCGGTACCGGCATCCCGTTCAATGTAGACGGAATGGCCTGCTTCAACCAAGGCCAGGACGCTGGCAGGGGTGAGTCCTACCCGCATTTCCAGGTCGCGCACTTCGCGCGGTACGCCAAAATCAGTCATGTTGCTGCCTCGCTTTTGGGTGGCCATGGAAACGGCCGTTGCCGGTTCCCTTCTTGCACCCATAATGTGGTATCTAATTCTCTTGTTTGTTTAAAATTTCACAATCTCTTGATAAAAAAATGGTAGAATGGCCATAATTTGTTGGGAAGTGCTCCTACTCTACCTCAACCATACCGGGTGTATGGGGTCGATGAATCATCCTGCGCTCGCTGCCAATCGTGGACTACCAGCCGAAAAATATCCGACTCGGTGATGATGCCCACCAGACTGCCGCTCTCGTTTACGACGGGCAAGCCGCCAATGGCATGCTGCAGCATAAGTTCTGCCGCTTCGCCGATGGTTGCATCTTGATGGATGGTTAATACTTTACGGGTCATGACCTGGCTCACCTGAATTTGAGCCATGAGGTAGTTAACCTCAGCTACATCCAGGTCACTGGCGCTGGAAGGCCGGGCGGCGCGCAGGTCACCATAAGTCAAGATTCCTACTAAACGGCCGTTTTCCACCACTGGCAGACGGCGAATCCGCTTTTCCACCATCAATTGATTCGCATCAGGCAGCAGTGTCCCCTGGCTGACCGTTACAACTTCCCGCGACATCCAATCACGAACCAGCTCCAATCTCATGGCCAGACTCCACCGCCAAGAGCCGGCGCAATTTACTTACACCGGCTCTCCAGGCGCTCAATCAATCAACCGCGCGGTTTGCCTCCCGCAAATAGCTAATCGACAAAACAAACATGATTGTCACAAAAATCGCTGAAATCACACAATAGCGGCAAATAGCGTGAATAACAAATATTTCCAGGGCCGTAAGCCACATAGTAAACAAAAAAGCGAGTGTTGTTGTTCCTACCATCACTTCTGGCAAATAATCGTCTACAATGGGCAGCCAATCACGCAGCCAGGTTAAAAGGTAGATGAAAACGTAACCTACAAGACCAATCAGAGCGACAGGTATAGGGCCAATGGCCGAGTAAGGGGCATCTGGCCCACTCACCTGCCCACAATCATCCCAGCCGCTGGGACTGCAAACTCCTACCAAACTTCCTTCATGAAACAGATACAAGAAGTAGGCAATAAGCATACCCGCAACCGAGAGTATTTGGATAATTCGGATTTGCCAATCGTCAGTACGCATTAGGAATTTAATTGACCGCTGCAGAACTTATGCGCTGCTGAAACACAGAATAAGGAACTGCCCCTTCTAGCAAACGGTCATTAATCATAAAGGAGGGTGTGGCAGAAATGCGTACCGCCCTGGCGGCATTTACATTCTCCTGAATGATGCCATTATATCGACCAGTTTCCAGGCATTCGAGGAAAGGAGTCATTTCCAGACCTAACTGTTCTGCGGCCTGTACAAAGCCATCTCGCGTCAAGGCAATTGCCTGTCCTTGTTGGCTGAAAAGGAGGTCGCCAAATTCGGCATAAGCATCCTGCTCGTTTGCGCACATTGCCGCATTTGAAGCGGGCAACGTGGTTGATGAAAGGGCATATGGGAGAACAATCCAGCTAATATCGTTTGTATCGATAAAATCGGCTTTTAAGGAGGGAAGTGTCTCCGCGTGGAAATCGCGACAGTGAGAACATCCAAAATCAGAGACTTCCACAATGGTGACTGAGGCATTCTGATCACCGTCGAAAATGCAGCGATCTGGGTTGTCCTGGCAATATTCCACCAGGGTTGGTACTTCCGGCTCTTGCAACGAGAAAAATAAAAGCGCAAAAAGGGCAATTACGCCCACGGCTACTACGCCACCAATGAGTAACCAATTGGTTTGCCGGGTTGCTGTTTGTCGTTTTTGTCTTGTCTTTTTTGCCATCTCTCTACTCTATATCCTTTAAGTAAGTTTATCTAACGTGCCGCTAGCGGGGCATGCCTAATGTAACGGTTGATATCTGACATCTGTCATGTTCTCGGCAGCCTTGACGCTTACTACCGTGCATCGTGGACAATAAGAAATTTTATTTTTATATTGACAGATGTCCAGTGATCCGCATAAATATTTATGAACCTGTAAACGTCTGGCTATGGTTTGGGCTTTTGGATTACCCATCGTGACACAAAAAAAGCCGAGCGCAATACTCGGCTCATTTGAATTGGCTGTAACTTTATTTATGCTCCATCTAATCCCAAGAGGTGTGATTGGAAAACGGCATATTCAGAAAATCTTTGGCGCGGGGGTTGATTTTTGCGTACGGCCGTTTCTATTTCCGCAATGAGCTGCGGCGTATTGATCGTTTTAAGCAGGTAGCGGGAAGCCCCGGCTTGCAGCAACGCCTCGCGTTCCATTTCATCAGCGTACGGGGCGAAAATAATAACGGCCGAATTCGCCTTTACCATTTCCTTAACCGCATCGGAAAGCAAAAATAACATCTCACTGCGGCTGCCCTTGCAACCCAACAATACCACATCGGGACTGTGCTTACGCACATATTGCACGCCTGCATCCAGCGTATTTACGGCCGTCACAGTATCCACCGTCTGTGTTGCCCGCAGGCGCAACTCTAACGCACTGCGCACAGCTTCATGTTCTTCAATTATGAGTAAGTGCATCTTATTCATGATGGTATGCGTTGGGTCATGGTGGGAAACCCTAATCATAAGCCAAGTGTAAAATCCTCAGGAGGTAGTTTCCAGTAACGAATGTCACACGATGGGCGTGATTATTGTCATCGACATTAATTCCCGAAGAAAGTCATCTGACAATCATGACATTCGCCACAAACCGGGACCGCCGTTTATCAGGTAAACTGGTATCATTCGTTCGAAACTCAATACTCGAACGATAGATCACCTTGAGCAAATGTTGCATTTGATATGCATCCCAAAGCAGTCTGCCAACAAAGGCGGCAGCGCCACATTAGGAGAATGATATGTTGACTGTAAGCGATCTTATGACCGTCAACCCTCAAACCATCACCCCAGAAACGCCGCTGCGCCACATTGTGGAATTGATGAAAACTGAAGGGTGCCGTCACCTTCCTGTTCTGAAAGATGGCGTGCTTGTGGGCATTGTCACCGACAGGGATGTTCGGCTTGTAATGAATTCTCCTATTGTGCTGCATGGGCGCTGGCAAGATGAAGAATTAATCAACAAAGTTACGGCCGATACTTGCATGACCCCCAATCCCATCACGGTTACCCCGGACACGCCAGCGTACCGGGCGGCCGAAATGCTCAGCATCTACAAATTTGGCTGCCTCCCCGTCATTGATGAAGGCACCCTGATTGGCATACTCACTGTAACCGACTTTTTGGATTATCTGGCAACGAATAAAAAGGTGGAAATAGCTGGTCCGGATTAGGCAGCGGTCTGGGCTAGTTTGCTAATCTTGTGCAGCGTCAAGGGGCAATGTGAGGGAAACGGCCGTTCCCTTCCCAGGTGTTGATTCAAGCTGAAAACCGCCGCGCAGCTCCTCAGCCCGCGCGCGCATATTCGATAGGCCATGCCCAACCGAAGCACTCTTCATTCGCGTGTCAAACCCCCGCCCATCATCCTGTACGCGCAGCAGCACCTGATTTTTTGTGCGGCGCAGTGTAATGTGTACCTCTTTAGCGCGAGCATGGCGTGCTACGTTGGCAAGCGCTTCTTGCGTGGTGAAAAACACGGCTCGGGCCAACGGTGTGCGTAAATCCGCCAGTTCATCCTCATCAGCGTCAAAAGTTACCGCAACCATGGTATTGGCCTGAAATTCCCGCAACAGCCGCGCCAGACCTGATCGCAAATTGCCCTGGAACCGGTGCGGGCGCAGGTCTAAAATAAAGTTACGAATATCACGAATTGTGTCATTTAAACCGTCTATGGCCACTTCCAGTAATGGGTCTACGTCCTCTCGCTCATGTTCGGTGAGAATTAGACGTACCGATTCAAGCGTGAGACCGACCGCGTAAATAGATTGGATAATGCCGTCGTGCAAATCTCGGCCAATGCGGGTTCGTTCTTCTACCACAACCAGGCGGCCCACCTGCTCATATAATCGGGCATTTTGTATGGCAACTGCCGCATGGGTTGCCAGGAGTTCGGCCAATTTCTGATCGTCCGTTGAAAACTCGTCCGCCCCAATTTTGTTTGTCAGATAAAGGTTACCCAAAGTATGGCCACCCGCCACAATGGGCACACCCAAAAAACTGGTCATAGGCGGGTGATTCTCGGGAAAACCCACCGAACGGGGATCGGAACCAATATGGGGGATGCGTATGGAGCGCCTCTCGCGCACAATAGCGCCCAACAGGCCCAAACCTTTCGGAAAATGTGGCATTTGGCGAATTTTGTCGAGGGACATCCCACTGTAAATGAATGTTTCCAAAACGCCATCAATGTCAGGCACCCCTAAAGCGGCATACTCCGCGCGGATGAGCACGCGGGCTGAATCAACAATTTGCTGCAACACTTTATCAAGAGCTAACTCTCCAGCAATGTTGTTGGTGGCTATGCTGAAAGCATTGAGCTGCCGGTTGCGCTCGTCTAGTTGTTCGCTGTGGCTCTTCCGGCTTTCTAATAGCTGGGTTTTGTGCATAGAAACGGCCGTATGTGCCGCAATCATGCCCAATAATTCCCGATCCTGTTGGGTAAAATCTGCCTGTCCTTGTTTATTGAAAGCACAAAGAGCGCCGACAACTCTTTGCTGCCGCACCAATGGCACCGTTAACCAGTTGGCAATATGCTGGTTACGGGGCTCCAAAGCGGGTAGGTCAATTTCGTTCACCGACAATGACTGGCGGCGCTGGAATGCTGCCATTATCTGCTTTTGGGCAAAGTCAGAAATCTCAGTATCCACATCATTTTCTGGCCCTTTGGCAAAATAAAGGGGCGACACCTCCCCCTCGGTAACAAGCCCGGCGGCCCCAAATTCAGCGTGGGTCAGCTTGTAGACAGCATTTGCTGCGCATTGCAGCGCATCTTCCACATTCACCGCCTCTGCAATTGCCAGGGTTGCACGACATACTAATACAGAATGTTCGGTTATGTTCCTTTCTGCCAGCGTCATAAGCCACATGCGTAGGCCTTTGGCACAGCAACCAGAAGACCTTTACTCAATGTAATCCTTTAGGTGGTGTTGTATGGCATAAGCGGCTGCCTCGGCACGATTAGAGACACCCAGCTTAGATAAAATGCTGCTTACGTAGTTTCGCACGGTACCCTCACTCAAAAAAAGCGCATCGGCGATTTCCCGGTTGGTATGTCCTTCGGCAATCAAGGCTAGAACGTGCATTTCTTGCGGTGTCAGATCTCCAAAAGCCGCCGCTTCCTCCCGCTGAATAGAGCGGCGCACTTCGCTGAAAACTCGCTGTGTAAGAGTCGGGTCAAGCGTAGACTCACCACGAGCAGCCAGTTCTATTGCCCGCAGGAGATCGCCACTGCCTACCTGTTTCAAGACGTAACCCATTGCCCCGGCACGGATGGCCGAAAACAACATTTCATCCTCAGCATAAGAGGTTAGCATAATGACTTTTGTTTCGGGTAAGCGCAGCATTATTGCTTCTGTTGCTGCCACCCCGCTGCCACCGGCCAGGCGAATATCCATTAAAATAATATCGGGTTCATGAATAAGGGCTTGTTCAATAGCGGTCGTCTCGGAGTCAGCCTCGGCAATAACTTCAAAATTGGAGTGGCGTTCTAATAAACTGCGCAACCCCAGCCGGACAACTTCATGGTCATCAACCAACATAATGCGTAATCGGGACATAGAATAAGTATAACTTTTTCATAACAATTCAACCAATTTGATTATGAATCACACATGAGGTTTATCAACAGCCCCAATGACATTAGACACTTCCACAAAACGGCCGTTTCCCTTACTCTGGAATAGGAATACATATCCCACCTCAACTGGAAGGAGGCGGCCATGTTCGAATACAAAAAAATTCTTGTCCCTCTGGATGGTTCCGAGTTAGCCGAACGCGCGCTGGAGCCAGCTATGCAAATTGCTGAAGCTACTGGCGCGCAGCTTGTGCTGCTGCGAATTGTCCCCCCCTCTTTTTCTTACAGTGGACCCATTGGTCTACGACCAGATAAGCCAACAAAGCGAAGATGAAGCCATGGCTTATCTCCGCAGCCTGCACGCCACCAAAATTTCACCCGATTTACCTGTTCATCTTGTAACCCAAACCGGCTCGGCAGCCGCGCTTATTCTGAATTACGCGCAAGAATATGCCTGCACACTCATTATCATGTCCAGCCACGGCCGTTCCGGAGCCAGCAGGTGGGTATACGGCAGCGTCGCCGACAAAGTGCTGCGCGGGGCTTGTTGTAATGTCCTGATTATCCGCGCCCAAATCGCAGAGACGCCATTTACCCACAAGCGTATTCTCGTGCCCCTGGATGGCTCCCAACTCGCTGAAAAAGCGCTGGAACCGGCTCTGGCATTGGCGAAAGCGCTTTCGACGGAGCTGGTGCTGCTGCGCGTCGTCAATCCAGCCCATCTTGCTTTTGAAACTTCAACCATGAAGCAGCAGTCTGACTACCTGGAAAGTCATGATTTAGCGGACACCGAAGCGTACATGCAGCAAATACGTGCATCCTTAGTCGGCCAGCCGGCGACCATTCGCACTGATATTGTCAAAGGTCCTGTTGCTGAAACAATTATCGACTACGCCGCGACGCGCTATTTTGACCTGATTGTCATGTCCAGCCACGGCCGTTCCGGCATAGAACGTTGGATTTATGGCAGCGTGGCCGAAAAAGTGCTGCGCGGCGCCGGGTGCGCCACGTTGGTCATTCGCGGCGGCTAAGTGCCTGAGAGACGTCTCTTGCATAAGAGTGATGGCAAGAAAACTCTCTCTTTTTCATTTGGGCCTCTTACCCTGAGGAAGGAAGCTATGTCAACCACACAACCTTTGTCACCAAATGCCCTTTACCAGCATTGCGACCCCATCAATTTACCTTTGAAACAACCGCCGAATTGGCCCCTCTTGAAGAAATTATTGGCCAGAATCGCGCCGTTTCTTCCATCCAATTCGGCATAGGTATTCAGCACGAAGGGTACAACCTCTATGCTTTAGGTCCCAACGGCACCGGAAAGTTTACGGCCGTTTCGCAGTTTCTGGGGAAGGCCGCAGCCGGTAAACCCACGCCGACTGACTGGTGCTACGTCAACAATTTTGACGAACCCCACAAACCCCACGCCTTGCAGCTTCCAGCAGGAACGGCCGTGCTCTTCCGAGACGATGTAAAGCAGCTTGTTGAAGCTTTGCGCACCACCATCTCTACTGCCTTTTCCAGTGACGAATATCAGGCCCAACAGCGTACTATCGAAGAAGAATTCAACGAACGACAGGTACAGGCGCTTGAGGATTTACGCAAGGTCGCCCTGGATCATCAAATCGCCCTCATTCGCACCCCGTCCGGATTCGCCTTTGCCCCGCTAAAAGAAGGTGAAGTCATCAAACCCGATGAATTCATGACCCTTTCTCCCGAAAAGCAAAAAGCCATAGAGAGTCAGGTCGCCACTCTGCAAGAAACTTTGCAGCGCATCATGGAGCAAATACCCCAATGGCAGCGAGAGACCCAGGCGAAGCTCAACAAGTTAAACGAAGAGGTTGCCCAATATGCCATCACGCCCTTGCTGGCGGAAATGCGCGAAAAATACAAGGGAAATACGGCCGTTCTGCAGTATCTGGAAACCGTCCAGGCTGACCTCATCAAAAACTTTAACCAATTCCTGGATCAGGAAGAGAACCCGCTGGCCTCCGCTATGGGCTTGACCGCCACCACCGGTCATCCGCAAAAAAGCTTTACCCGCTATCAGGTTAACGTTATCGTCGACAACAGCAAAACCAACGGCGCACCCGTTGTTTACGAAAACAAGCCCACATATCTGAATCTCATTGGTCGCATTGAGCACGTTTCGCAGATGGGCAACTTGCTCACCGACTTTACCCTCATCAAGCCGGGCGCGCTGCACCGCGCCAACGGCGGTTATCTCATTGTAGCACGCCCGCAAACTGCTCATGGAACCTTACGCTTACGAGGGTCTAAAACAAGCATTGCGCGGCCAACAAATCCACATTGAATCGCTGGGCCAGCAGTACAGCCTGATCAGCACCGTGTCCTTGGAACCAGAACCTATACCGCTGGAAGTGAAGGTCGTGCTGCTGGGTGAAAGGCAGCTCTATTACCTTCTGCTGGCTTATGACCCGGACTTTGTGGAATTGTTCAAAGTGGCAGCGGACTTTGAAGATGAAATGCACCGCACCACAGAAAACAATCTGGCGTACGCCCGCTTAATTTGCGGATTGGCCTACAAAGAAAAATTGCTCCATTTCCACAAAACGGCCGTTTCCCGCGTCATTGAGCATAGTGCCCGGCTGGTTGGCGATGCGGAACGGCTGACCACCCACATGCAAAGCATCACCGATCTGCTGCGCGAAGCCGACTTTTGGGCCAAACAGCAAAACCATGACGTGGTCACGTTGGGTGACGTGGAAGAAGCCCTCAAAGCGCAGCTTTACCGTGCCGGGCGCATCCGCGAGCAAATGCAGGAAGCCATCCTGCGCGAAACCATTCTCATTGACACCACCGGCAGCAAGGTAGGGCAAATTAACGGGCTGGCCGTTTACAGTCTGGGGCAGCACAATCGCTTTGGCAAACCCAGCCGCATAACTGCCCGCGTGCGCCTGGGGAAAGGGGAAGTCATCGACATTGAGCGCCAGGTGGAAATGGGCGGTCCCATCCACGCCAAAGGGGTGCTTGATTTTGGCCGGGTTCCTGGCGGCCCGCTATGCTGCAGAACGGCCGTTCACCCTTTCCGCCACCATCGTTTTCGAGCAGTCCTACAGCGGCGTAGATGGCGACAGCGCCTCCTCCACCGAGCTATACGCGCTTCTGTCCGCCCTGGCCGATCTCCCCATCAAACAATCTCTGGCGGTTACCGGTTCGGTCAATCAGCACGGCGAGGTCCAGGCCATTGGCGGCGTCAACGAAAAAATCGAAGGCTTTTACGACCTATGCCACGCTCGTGGCCTGACTGGCGAGCAGGGCGTGCTCATCCCCCAGGCAAACACCGTGCATCTAATGCTGCGCCAGGATGTGGTGGAAGCTGTGGCGGCCGGCCAGTTCCACATTTACCCCATCCAAACCATTGACCAGGGCATTGAACTGCTCACGGGCGTAGCTGCAGGCGATTTGGATCGGGAGGGCAGCTATCCGGCAGACAGCGTCAACGGCCGTGTCATCGCTCGCCTGGAATCCTTTCGCAAAACTCAGCAAGCCTTTGCTGCCCCGCCAAAACATACCGCCAAAGAATCAACCCCTAAAGAGGAAGCAGATGAGTAAGCCAACCCACAAATTCCTCGTGCGCCGCATCCTGGTGGCGCTGGATGGTTCCCCGCACAGCCAGGCCGCCCTGGAAGCCGCCGCCAACCTGGCTGCGCTGCTGGAAGCGGAGCTAATGGGCGTCTTTGTGGAGGACGTAAACCTGCTGCGGCTGGCCCAGCTCCCCTTTGCCCAAGAAGTGCGGCAGTTCACGGCTACTGTTGAGAAGCTGGAACTGCGCAATTTACGCCGCCAGCTTCGCCTGCAAGCCGCCCAGGCCCAGGCTGAATTGGAGCGCATGGCTGATCTACACTCGCTGACCTGTTCATTTCGAGTAGCTCATGGGCCAGTTTCGGCGGAGGTGCTGGCGGCAGCTCTGGAAGCAGACTTATTGGCTCTAGGACGCGCCAGCCACGCCCGGCGCACGCGGCTGGGTTCCACGGCGAAAACGGCCGTTTCGCAAACTGCCCGCACTGTCCTGCTCATGCGCCCCGGCATCTCTCTTGATGGCCCTATCCTTGCCATCTACGACGGCTCGCCAGGAGCCGAGCGAGCTTTAGATGTTGCCGCTTACCTGGCAAAAGAGAACGGCCGTTTACGCATTTTGTTTTGGGCCCCTGACGAAGAAACCGCCCAACGCTTTCAGGCGCACGTTGCTCAAAAACTGCCCAACAAAGGATTGATTGTCGAATATCGCTATTTGCACCAGCCAGACATTACTCTCCTGGCCTACATCCTGCGCCTCGCTGCGCCCGGTTTGCTGGTACTCAATGACACGCAAACGACCTTAACCGCTGCTACAATTCATTCTCTAGTGGATGAGCTGGACTATCCCGTTTTGTTGGTACGGTAGGCAAAGCTCACATATGACATTTGTCAAAGGTTTGGTATGTCGTTTGTCACTACACTACGCTTGTGATTTCTGGCACAATACGGACAGTTAATCCGCTGGCTTCCTTAATAAATTTGAAGTAACAGCGGTTAACGAAGCTAAATCTGCCATATTCTACCTCCTCCTTTGATTGCAACGGCCGTAACCCCCCAGTTACGGCCGTTGTAGTTTTACCAATAACTTGCCCGCTAGCGCGTTCGCTGGTAAAAAGATGGTGTACAGATGACATTTGTCCACACCACTCATGTGATCTGTCACTCCCATAAAAACCCCATCAACGTTAAAATACTTTGCGGTCATCCCAAAGTCAATTTACAAACCGGACAAGGTGGTACAGGAGCGGGCAACTGCTCTGTCACTTTGCCATATCTCAGTAGGAATGGAGTTAACTCATGACAAAATATGTATATCTGTTCACAGAAGTAGACGAAGCGGAAAAACACGCCGGTAGCTGGGAAGAAACCCGCGCCCTGCTTGGCGGTAAAGGTGCAAACCTGGGTGAAATGACCCGCATTGGCGTGCCTGTCCCGCCCGGATTCACCGTTTCCACCGAAGCATGCAATGCTTATCTGGCCGCGGGCATACAGTTCCCCGCCGGCATGTGGGAGCAAGAACTGGAAGCCATGAAAGCCATCGAAAAGCAGACTGGCAAGAAATTTGGCGATCCGCAAAATCCCCTGCTGGTTTCCTGCCGTTCCGGCGCGAAGTTTTCCATGCCGGGTATGATGGACACCGTGTTGAACATTGGCCTGAATGACGAAACGGCCGTTTCCATGGCCAAATTCACCGGAGACGAACGCTTCGTTTACGATGCCTACCGCCGTCTGGTCCACATGTTTGGCTCCGTTGTTCTGGACATCGACGACGAAGAGTTTGAGCATCCCCTGGACAAAATCAAAGCCGAAAAAGGGTACAAAGTTGACACCGAAATGACGGCCGAAGATTGGAAAGCCCTGACCGAAGCTTACAAAGCTGTCATCAAGAAAAACATGGGTTTCGACTTCCCCCAAGACCCCTACGAACAGTTGAAGCTGGCCACCGAAGCCGTCTTCAAATCCTGGAACGGCAAGCGCGCCATCGATTACCGCAACGCCGCCGACATTCGCCACGACCTGGGCACCGGCGTCAACATCTAGCACCATGGTCTTTGGCAACATGGGCAACACCTCTGGTACGGGCGTCGCCTTTACCCGCGACCCCGCCACTGGCGAAAATATTCTTTACGGTGACTACCTGATCAACGCTCAGGGCGAAGATGTGGTAGCCGGTATCCGCAACACCACCAAAATCGAATTCATGGGCAAAGAACTGCCTGAAGCTTTCGCCGAATTCCTGGAAGTACAGGAAAAATTGGAGCAGCATTACCGCGAGATGCAGGACGTCGAATTCACCGTCGAGCGCGGCAAGCTGTGGATGCTGCAAACGCGCACCGGCAAGCGGACAGCTAAAGCTGAAGTGAAAATTGCCGTTGATATGGCCGAAGAAGGGCTGATCACCAAAGAAGAAGCCGTCAAGCGCGTGAAGCCAGAACAGGTTGACACCCTACTGCATCCGCAGTTTGATCTTGCCGCCAAAGAAAAAGCGGTGGCTGATGGCACGCGCTTTGCCACTGGCGTCAATGCCTCCCCCGGCGCGGCTGTGGGGCGCATTTACCTGGATGCCGACCTGACCGAAAAGATGGCCAAAGAGCATGGTCAGGATGTGATCATGGTACGGCCGTTCACCAAACCCGACGACGTCCATGGCATGTTGGCCGCCAAAGGTATCCTCACCAGTGAAGGTGGCGCTACCTCCCACGCCGCTGTTGTCGCCCGCCAATTCGGCATCCCCTGCGTTGTGGGCGCATCCGACGTCCGCATTGACGCCGAAAAACGACAGATCACCGCCAACGGCATCACCATCAAAGAAGGTGACTACATTTCCGTTGACGGCACCACCGGTGAAGCCTTCCTGGGCCAGATTCCCTCCGTTGCCCCCACCCTGGAAGAACAAACCGAACTGATGACCCTGCTCGGCTGGGCTGACGAAATCACTGCCACCGAAGGTATCCGCGAGCGCTCCCGAAGGTTGGCCAACCCGCGGTCTGCAAGTGTGGGCCAACGCCGATTATCCTGACGACGCCCGCCGCGCCCGTTCCTATGGCGCAAAGGGTATTGGCCTCTGCCGCACCGAGCACATGTTCTTTGAAACCGAGCGTCTGCCCATCGTGCAGCGCATGATTCTGGCCGACACCGTAGCAGAACGGCAGGCCGCCCTGGACGAACTGCTGCCTTTCCAGCGCAGCGACTTCGACGGTTTGTTTGAAGCCATGAGCGGCTATCCCGTCATCATCCGCCTCATTGACCCGCCGCTGCATGAGTTTATGCCCGACGAGCATGAGCTGTTGGAGGAGGTTATCGAAAATCGCATCAAAGGCGTGGATGACGCCGCCAAAGAAGAACTGCTGGCCAGCGTCCAGGGCATGCACGAAAGCAACCCCATGATGGGTCTGCGTGGTGTGCGTCTCAGCGTCATGATGCCGGAAATCGTTGGTATGCAGGTGCGGGCCATCTTTGAAGCGGCCGCCGACGTGAAACTGCGCGGCTTCGAGCCACAAACCAGAGGTCATGATTCCGTTGACCGGTCACATCAATGAGCTGCTATTTCATCCAACCCAAACTGGAAGAAATTGCCGCTGACGTGATGAAGACCAAAGGCGTCGAATTCCACTACAAGTTTGGCACGATGATCGAAATTCCGCGCGCTGGTTTAACCGCCGACCAGATCGCCGGGACGGCCGAGTTCTTCTCCTTTGGCACCAACGACTTGACCCAGTTCACCTTTGGCTACAGCCGTGACGATGCCGAGCGTAACTTCCTGGTGAAATACGTGGAAGATGGCATTCTGCCCAAGAATCCCTTCCAGACCATCGACGCTGAAGGCGTTGGTCAGCTCATGGACATCGCCGTGAAGAAAGGCCGCGGCTGCTCGCGTTGACCTGGAAGTTGGTATCTGTGGCGAGCATGGCGGCGACCCCGAATCTATCGCCCTGTGCCACAAGCTGGGCCTGAACTACGTGAGCTGCTCCCCCTTCCGGGTGCCGATGGCCCGGTTGGCTGCTGCCCACGCTGCCTTAAACGGCAAATAACACCCGTTTCTTTTTCATGCAAAAGCCCTGGTCGTCTGGCCAGGGCTTTTTTTGTTCCAGTTTACAGGTGAACAGACCTCTTTCTACGTCCCTTTCATACAATACCCTACTGTTGAAAAATTTGTTCAATAAATGCCACAGATTTCGCTACTCCGTCTTCAGCCCGGATTTTCTGGCCCAGCTCAGCCGCGCGCCGCTGCATGGCGGTGTCGCTGGTAACTTTTTCAATGGCGGCAGCCAGGTTGTCGGCGTTAAGCTTTTTTTGCGGAATCGGCTCCACGCCGACGCCTAATTCCGTTACGCGCCGCCCCCAGAAGGGCTGGTCCCCCATAAAGGGGCAAATGATGGTAGGCTTTCCTGCGCGCAAACCGGCGGCGGTTGTGCCTGCACCACCATGATGGATAACGGCCGTTACGCGCTCAAATAACCAATCATGCGGCGCTGTCTCTAGCTTGAAAATCGATTCCGGCAGCGAGCGCACGTCCAGGCCGCCCCACCCCGTGGCAATCAAACCGCGCTGGCCCGTTTTTTGCAGGGCCGTTATCGCCGCTTCTGCCTTTTTCGCCGGATCTTTCCCTGCCATGGAACCGAAGCCCACATAAACTGGGGGTGGGCCTGCCTCAATAAAGGCCGCCAAATCCGCAGGCGGCTGCCAATTTCTGGGTTGATCCAGGAACCAATAACCGGGGGAAATTGTGGTTTGGGGCCAGTCATGGGGGCGTGGCACTACGTGCTCGCTGTACGGGTACATCGTGGGCGTAGGCTGGCCATTCTCCAGCACCATCTCATCGAATGAACGAGAAGCTGGTGGCAAACCCAACTCCCTTTCCCGCCAGGGGTTCACCACGCCGCGATACTGCATCCAGGCCAGCTTCACGCTAAGTGAATAGGTCAGCTTGTTATACCAGCCGCCCAATTTCCAGGTAGGGAAGACAATGGAAGGAAATTCGGCCGTAGGCGTTAAAATCGGCAGCGGCACGCTCATAATGCGCGGCACATCATATTTTTCGGCGAGATGAGGCCCGGCCATCGCCTTGGAATGATAAATCACGAGATCAGGGCGAAAAACTTCTGCCGCTTTGCCTGCATCCAACACCATTTGGGCCTGCATCGGCTTGACCCGTTGCGCCAAATTGGCGTAAGTCTTCAACCAGCCAAGTAGATTGTCAGACTCTTCCATTGCCTCCCGGCCCGCATCTGAATCTATCAACGTCAGGATTTCATTGTCCATATAGCCATATTGCAAACCATATTGCGTAATAAAACCCTCAAAACTAGACGGCGCGCACAGCATTACCTCATGCCCTGCAGCAATCAACCCCTTACCCAAAGCGACATACGGCTGTACATCTCCCCGGGAGCCTAAAGTGACAATAAATATTTTCATGACATTTCCCTATTTCGAGACCTGGCTGGTCTCAATTATCTCATTTGGTGGCCATACCCAACCGCAGTATCCGCAGAACCTGATCAAAGATTTTCTCTATTTCTGGTGAAGTAAACGCCTGCCCTTGTTTTCCCAACAAATCTTCAGGCGTCATGGATTGCTGCTTCATAATAAAATCACCCAAATTGGTAAACACGGCGTTGAAAATAAAGGCGGCGACGTCGGCGTCGATTTCCGGGTCTATCATGCCTTGCCCAACCCCTTGCTGCACTAACTGCCGAAAAAACTGCATCGAGCCTTCTTCGATGATTTGGCGCGTTTCAGTCGGCAGCGGCGCATCGCCATAAATAGCCCGATACCCTATCTGCGCCAATCTGGGATTTGTAAACTCGAAGTTCATGCCAACCCGCAGTAGCCAGGCAATATACGAAAACACATCCATTTCACTATCGGAAGGTAAATTTTCAGTCAATAAACGGGATTTTTCCTGAGCCGAAAGGTCAATGAGATACAGATATAAGTCCTTTTTGTTCTCAAAATATTGGTAAAAGCTGCCCTTAGCAATGCCCGCGCGATTGACAATATGGGAAATTGAGGCGTTTTTGTAATCGTTCTCAGAAAATTCTTCGATGGCTAAATCCAAAATGACGTTGCGCTTATCTTCCGGCAAGTTGAAAAAAGTTTGTTTCGGCATAATTCTTTCTCAATATGACCAGCCGGTCATGTGACTGACCGGTCATATTTTAAAGGGCGAAACGGCCGTTGTCAATACCTATCGGTTCCATCGCACATTTGAGGTAAAATACGGGCATCCAGATCCACAAGTGTAGGTGCGACCCGGCAGGTCGCCCTGATAAACGGAGACCACTATGACTATTTCCCTCAACATCAACGGCCGTTCCCATTCCCTTTCTGTCGCCCCCACCGACACCCTGATGCACGCCTTGCGCCGCGCCGGCTTTTTCACCGTGCGCTTTGGCAGCCATGACGGGCAAACCGGCGCAGCCGCCGTCTTGGTGGACGGCAAGCTGGTCAACAGCGACACCATGCTCGTTGGGCAAGCCGTTGGGCACCAAATCGAAACCGTCGAAGGGCTGACCACCGGCGTCGGTGAACTGCATCCCATCCAAAAAGCGTTCATCGAAACCGGGGCCATTCAGTCCGGCTACTCCACCCCAGCCATGATTCTGGCCGCCAAAGCGCTGCTGGCCAACAACCTCAATCCCACCGAAGCCGAAGTGCGCGACGCCCTTTCCGGCATTCTGTGCCGCGAGACAGGCTACCTGAAGCCGGTGGAGGCCGTCCTGCGCGCCGCCGCCTACCTGCGCGGCGAAGATGTGCCGCCCTACGACGGCCCCCAAATCGTCGATGCCACCTATTTTGTCGAAACATCCGCCCTGCCGAAGGCGATGACACCCGACTTCTCCGGCGGCCGACCAATCTCCAGTCTCCAATCTCCAGTCTCCACCGCAAACCAAACCGCAAACCGACATTGAGCTAACATCGGGCATCCCGGAAACGGCCGTTGTCGGCAAACCAGAAACCAAAGTCGACGCCATCAAACTGGCCAAAGGCAACCCCGCCTTCGTCGATGACATCGACATGCGCGGCATGTTGTACGCCAAGCTGCTCACCAGCCCCCACGCCCACGCCCGCATCCTGGACATCGACGACAGCGAAGCCGTCGCGCTGCCCGGCGTGCACGCCGTCATCCATTACAAAAACGTCGAGCGCGTCAAATACGCCTCCGGCGGACAAAGCTACCCCAATCCGCCGCCCTACGATCAGGTCAGCTTCGACAACAAAGTGCGCTACGTGGGCGATCGCGTGGCCGCCGTCGCCGCCGACACGGTGGAAATTGCCGAAGCAAGCGCTCAAGCTGATCAAAGTTGAGTACGAAGTCTTGCCCGCCGTTTTCGACGAAAACGAAGCCATCAAACCGGGCGCGCCCGTCATCCACGACGAGGACGACACCGAAAGACATCCACGACGCCAGCCGCAACATCGTCCACCACATCGAGGCCGAAGTGGGCGACGTGGAGCAAGGGTTTGCCGAAGCCGACCACGTCTTTGAGCACACCTACTACGTGCATCAGGTGCAGCAAGCGCCCATCGAACCGCACATCGCCATCAGCTGGTGGGACGAGCGATGAACGGCTGGTGATTCGCACCAGCACCCAGGTGCCGTTCCACGTGCGCCGCATGGTGGCGCCCGCTGCTGGGCCTGCCCGTGCGCCAGATTCGGGTCATCAAGCCGCGCATCGGCGGCGGCTTTGGCGTCAAGCAGGAAATGCTCATCGAGGACATCGTCGGCCATCTGACCATCGAAACCGGCCGCCCGGTGCGCCTGGAACTGACCCGCAGCGAGGAGTTCCGCAGCAGCCGCACCCGCCATCCCGCAAACCATCACCTGGAAAACCGGCGTGATGGCCGACGGCACGCTGCACAGCCAGAACATTGAGCGTCGTCGGCCAACACCGGCGCGTACGGCACCCACGGCCTGACGGTGCAAACCGTCACCGGCCTGCGCGGCCTGAGCAGCTACAACTGCCCCAACCGCGAATTTGACTGCATCGTCGCCTACACCAATCTGCCCGTGCCCGGCGCGTATCGCGGCTACGGCGCGCCCGCAGGCGCTCTTCTCGCTGGAATGCCACATGGACGAGATCGCCCACGAGCTGGGCATGGATCCCATCGAGTTCCGCCGCAAAAACTGGGTGCAGGCCGGCGACCCCATGCCCATCGCCCCGCTGCTGGGCGAAGGCGAAAAGGAAACGGTCATCGACGTGCCCATCATTGAATCTTGCGGCCTGAATGAATGTTTTGAGCAGGGCATGAAGGCCATCGACTGGGAGCGCAAGTTCCAGCCCGGCTGGCACGAAGTGCCCGGCAAGCCCCATCTGCGGCGCGGCTTGGGCGCGGCGATGTGCATGCACGGCACGGCCATTCCCGGCCTGGACATGGGCGGCGCGTCCATCAAAATGAACGACGACGGCTCGTTTAACGTGCTGGTTGGCGCGACCGATTTGGGCACGGGGTCCGACACGGTGCTGGCGCAGATGGCCGCCGAAGTGCTGGGCGTGCCGCTGGCAGACATCCTCATGTATTCCAGCGACACGGACATGACGCCGTTTGACATGGGGGCTTATGCCAGCAGCACGACCTATATTTCGGGAACGGCCGTTAAAAAAGCCGCCGAGCAGGTAGCCGACCAAATCAAAGAACGGGCCGCGCTCATGCTGGAACTGGAGCAGTGGCAGGATATTCGCCTGGAAAACAAACATGCCATGGCCCCTGATGGCCGTAGCGTCAGCCTGGAAGCGATCGCCCTGCACAGCCTGCACCAGGACCGACCAGCGCCAAATTATGGCCAACGCCAGCTACGTCAGCGTGGCCTCGCCGCCGCCCTTTGCCGGGCAGTTTGCCGAGGTGGAAGTGGACACCGAAACCGGGCAGGTGACGGTCACCAAGCTGGTCATGGCCGTGGATGCCGGCGTGCCCATCAACCCCATCACCGCCAGCGGACAGGTCGAAGGCGGCATGGTGCAGGCGCTGGGCTACGGCCACTGCGAAGAGATGGCCTACGACGAAACGGGCAACCTGATCAACGACGAATTTGGCCCCTACCACATCTACCGCGCCGACGAAATGCCCTGGATGAAGGCGATCCTGGTGCAAACCAACGAACCAACCGGCCCCTTTGGCGCCAAAGCCATCGCCGAAATTCCCAAGGACGGCGTCGCCCCGGCCATTGCCAACGCCATCTTCGACGCCACCGGCGTGCGCATCCGCCGCATTCCCTTTACGCCGCAGCGGGTGCACGCCGCCCTAAATTCGTGATCTCGTAGGGGCGAGGCAGCCGAAAATCTACTTTCTCTATTTTGAGGCATGATTCGCTCCGGTTGCCTCGCCCTTTTACTGGCCCTCCCAAAAGGCTTGGTCTCAGCCTATTGTGAGTATCAGGGCGGGACAAGTCTTCGCAAAAGCGGCCCGATTCCCCCCAGGCGTTTCTGACCTGTCCCGCACCTACCGCGTCTGCAATTTTTCATTGTTCTGGGGGCCAATTGCGCACAATCCACCAGTTGGTCAAGACTACGTGGACAAGGAAAATGGCAGTTAACCAAATTGTCATTCTGAGCCGCAGGCGAAGAACCCCATGCAGCCTGGTGGGGATGCTTCACTTCGTTCAGCATGACAAGTGTTGTGGGATTTAGTTGCCCAAATCCTGTTGGCTGCATCTGCCGCGATCCGCGCCTGCGGCGCGGCAGCGTGATCAACAGCGTGGCCTTTGGCGCGGCTTTGGGGGCAGGGTTCAGCACCCTGTTTATCGGCCAGATCAACTTTGCCAACTTTTGGACGGGTTATGCCAAACGCATTGGTCAGGACTATGTGTAAAAGGAAAGTTGCAATCGGAAAATTGTCATTCTGAGCCTGCGGCTCAGAATCCCATGCAACCTGGTGGGGATGCTTCACTTCGTTCAGCATGACAATTGTTGTGGGGCTTAGTTGCCCAAATCCTTTTCGCTGCCCTAGCCGCGAACCGCGCCTGCGGCGCGGCGGCGTGCTCAGCTACCGCTCGCAAGCCAAACAGAGATCAGCGATCGGGATGAGATGAGGAACGACGCCCTGCCACCACCCGAAAGCCGCTGTTGCCGTCGCGATTTCCTGGGCGAACGAGGTTGCGGTAGGCCGCGCGCGCGCTGCACCGGGTGTAGTCCCACGAACCGCCGCGCAGCACGCGCCAATTTCCACCCTCTTGGTACAATGAATTGGTCCATTCCCACACATTGCCGGCCATGTCCACACAGCCATACGGACTGTCGCCACGGGGTGAGTAACGGTCGACAGGGGTTGTGCCCCCAATGGCCGCTTCTTTAGAATTGCAATGATCGTTTTGCCACGTGTCGCCCCAGGGGTAGGTTCGTCCATCGGTCCCACGCGCCGCCTTCTCCCACTGCTGCTCTGTGGGCAGTTCCAACCCCGCCCACTCAGCATACGCTTTGGCGTCATGCCAGCTTACCAGCACCACCGGATGGTCTTCTTTCCCCTCATGATAAGTACGGCGCGACCTGTCCCAATTGTACGGTTTTGCCCAATCAGTACCCGTAAAAGGCACAGCATAAGACGGGTTGGCGTCCAAAAAGCGTTTATACGCCGCATTGGTCACCGGCGTTTTTGCTATCCAGAACTCATCCAGGTACAACTTTTCTTTCTTGTCGCCGTATAAAAATTCACCGGCTGGTACGCGCACCATCTCCAGCCCGCTTTTGGGGTGAATCCACCTATCCTGGTAAATGTCGTTTGGTGGGGCAGGTTGGTAACCTGCCCCTACCGCTGTTCCAGCATTTACCGGTGGTTTTTCTGTCTGTTTTGCTTTTGTCGGGACAGGCTGGGCAGGCGCAAAGCTTTCACCCATCTTCGTTTCGGCGTTTACCGGTGGTTTTTCTATCCGTCTTGCCGGTGTAGGGGCAGGTTTGAAACCATCTGTTCCAACAAATGAAAATCTTATGTTACGACGACCTCATTTGCTGGGTCAAAAAGCGCCAACAGTTCAGGAGGCCAAGACCTGGGTAGGGACTTGCGTTGAGCATAACGTGGTTTGCGTATCAGAACGAGGCTGTCGGGCAAAGGCGCTATTATAGATGGATCAATTACTGGCGTTTGCAGGCGGATACGGCGGGAAGGACGAATAATACCCACGCGCCGACCATCATTAACAATCATTTCGATAGGGTTTTTGCCCTCTAGAGCAAGCTGAGGCACATAGGTGGTCAGCAGCGGCATCGAAATATCAAATGGGTCTACTTTGGCCAAGCCAGCAATTTCCAGGCGAATGGCTTGCAACACTTGGGAAATGATAAGAACGGCCCATATTTGTAAAAGAATGACCTCTGTTTTGGCCGACCAAAGGATATGCAGTTTGAGATATTGTTTCACCATTTTGAAAGCCAGTTCAATATCCCAACGGCGGGCATAAAGCAAAGCGATTTCTTTCATGGGCAAAGCTTGTGGGTCCAGCACATTGGTGATGTATTGATATTGGACTGACCCAATCGTAAACTGCACCAAACGGACGGCGTAAGCCGCCCGGTCAGCGCGATATTGACCTAACCAGATGACGCCATCGAAGTAACTGGCGCTCTGGGAATAGATATGAATAACCTCATGACTGGTCTTCTCGCGCAGCCGAGAAATCCACCAATACCCTTTAGCTGTTAAGTAGTCAAACCAGGCAAAGCCAAAAAAGCCAAGGTCAGCCAAAATGAGGCTTCGCGCAGGCAAATTTTCAACCAATTCTTGCGCGACTACTTTGTCATTTTGATTTGGGTTATGCAGATGAATCATTTCTGTCCATTGTTGCCGACGCAGGTCAAACAAAGCAACCATTTTGCCTGGCAACAAGCGACTGTCGCCATTGGCTATGCCTCTTAACCCAGGTAAATAGCGTCCTATTTTGTCTAGCGTACTCCCATCCAGGGCATACACGCCCCTGGCAAACTGGGCTAAATCTGTTTGAGCATATGGTTCGAGACGCTTTTGCAATCCATCTCGTACCTGGTAAAACAAATGGCGCATGGCCGCGTCACCACCGTCAGCCAAACGGTTATATACGGCTTGATCAGACAATGGAAAAGGGGTATATCCCCAGAATCCATTCCAGGCAATGAGACGCCATATGGCCAATTGGCTGGTAAAGCCGCGCAAAATGGCAACTAACACACTGCTCCAGAGAACAAGAGCGGGTAGGATTGTCGGTCGTCCGGCGTAATAGGAATCAGTATTGGGCAATGGTTCAGACGCCTCAACTATTCCCTGTAAAAACTGTTCGATATTTTGGGCTAAAGCCTGCATAGGATTAAGATTTTGTGTGTCGTTCATAAAGATACTTTTTACCATATCTTGTTGGAATTTTTGTTAGAATTGCATTTGTTGGAGCAAATGGTTTGAAACCTGCCCCTACATCGTGATTGGTTGGTGTCAACGCCGCCAGCAGTTGTCGCAGAGCGTCATCATACCCGCCGCGCAGGGAAATACGCTGGTAAGCCCGCCACAATGCAGGCACGCGGCAAGCGCGCAGCAGCAGCGGGTACAACTGCATCTCGCCTTCATGGTTCAGCTCTATGGCAATGTTGGTTTCGGTGTTCACCCACTTCGATGCCACCGCCTCCGGCGACATCAGCAGCAGAAACAGGCCACTGCTGTCCAGTCCACGGCCAATAGCCTCCGCCCACTTTTCGCCGGGGCGAATGCTGTCCGGCGCTATCCAGATGGCGTAACCTTCTGCTTCCAGATCGTGGGCAAGGCGGCGGGCCATCTCGGCGTCCTGGTGGGCATGGCTGATAAACACCTGGCGAGGGTTGCGGCGGGCAGGCGGCGGGGTAATGGGCTCCAAGATAGCTTCCTGCCCTGCACCATACTCAGCCGCATTGAAAATGGCAGGCCGCTCGCGCCCCAGCGCCGCCACCAGGTCCGCCAAGCGTCCATGACGGATGCAGTGGTCCAGCAGCAGGCGCACCTTTTGCTGCTTGGGCATGGCCGGGGAAATGTCGTCGTATACGGGGCGAAAATAATCAAACAGCAGCGTCTCCAGCTCGTCCACGCTGAAGTGGTTTTGAATGAAGCGGCGGAGTTTGGCGGAGTCGAAATTCATAAGCGCGGTGGCAACCTTGATATCGACCATTTTACCCCACCGCTGATGCTTCACCAACCGCTTTCCCCGGCACAACAAAAGCGCCAGGCATAATCTCGCCTGACGCTGCGTAATAACCTCATTTTGGGAGTGCAGGCTTTAACCGGAAACTACCACAAACCGGCTAAAGCCACTACTCCGAGGGCAGTTTTTTATAAAGCCGGGTCTGCCAGCTTTTCTTGCGGGGCCTTCTCCCGCAGCAGCACAGGGACACGGCCGCGCATCAGCAGCGCCACCCCCACCAGAATGAGCACCGCACTGCCCAGCACGCTTACCCAACCGGAGAGCAGCATGCTCATCAGGGCAAAGGCCAGCCCGGCCACGGCCACCAAGATGGTGCCGGCCCGCAGCAGGCCGCGGCGCTGCCCGCCGCTGGCCACCAGCAACGCCAGCCCCACCGATAGAGGCTCAATGGTCCACAAGATAGACCACGCTTCCCACCAGCCGGTTACGGCACAAAATTGGAAAACTAGCCCGTTCATGCCCACGATGATGGCCGGAATCAGCAGCCAGATGTTGCGCATGAACAGCGCCGCCAGGAAGAAGCCAAAGGCCAGGGCCAGAATGACCATGGGCCACAGGTAGCCCCAAATGCCCCAACTATTGAAAATGCTGCCCCACAACAGCAGTGCGCCCACCATCAAAATGGGCAGCCCGGGAATAAATAACGCCTTTAGCCCGCGCGGTGCAAAGGCGAAGGGGGCCAAAACTAGCCCTAAGCCCAGCGCGCTCACCAGCAGCGGCCACAGCCGCCACAGGCCAAATTCCCAACCCAGCGCCGGCAGCACAAAGGTGTGCAGCAGGGCCAATGCACCAATACCGATTAACAGCAGCCCGCTCGAATTCATCGCTCGCTTTTCCATGTCACGCTCCTTCAAGCCGCGGGCGAAATGCCCCAGCTTTGCAAAAAAATATGTGTTTGATAGCTTGCTTTCAGGGTAATCGGTTGGCGAGGATATTGCCTATCGGCCAGCTAACCGCTGGCTATCAACCGATAGCATGCGGCTTACTGCACCAGGGCAAATAGGGTCAGTGCCAGCGCCCCCAACAGCACGGCGCGTCCCAGCCTGCGCCCCCAGTAAAGGCTTAACGCCTGGGCTCGCTGGGGGTTGGTGGCCACGTTCACCGGGTAAATGATAGATACCATGATGATGACCACCACCAGGGGCCACAAAAAGGCCCACTGCTGCCAGTTGCCGGTAACGGCGTAGTAGCTCATCAAAAAGGCATGGCCGGTGAAGATGCCGGCGGGGATGAGCAGCCAGATATTGCGGGTGGCAGCCATGACATACAGCAGAGCGCCGCCCACCAAAAAAAGCTCCACCGGCCAGCCCATGCGGAAAAATTCGGCCGGACCGCCGCTGATGCCGGAGAGCATGACCACCAGCATGTTGCCCGCCACCACCATGCCGATGGCGTTGATGACGGCGCGGTCAACGCTTGCATCTGGCACGTCAAACCCGGCTTTAGCCCACAGCCATTTCGTGCGGGCCACCAGCCCCGCAGGCAGCCAGCGAAGCAATGCCGGCGGCAGTACGGGAAAGAACCGGCCTGGGTTAGGGGGCAGAGCGAGTTTTTCAGGCTCAACGGCCGTTTCCTTTTCCTCTGCTTTCAGAGCTGCCAACTGCGCCGTCCAGTCGGTAGCCAGGGTAGCGCTGGTGTCCTGGGCGGCAAAGGCGGCTTCTTGAAGGCGGCCCCGCGCCGTGCCAGAGTAAATGGACACCGATTCGGCCGGGGCGTCGTTGGTGGTAAAGGACAGGGGTAGGGAGATGCGCTCGGGTAGGGAAATAGAGGCGGCAGTGAGGGCTGCGCGCACGGCCGTTTCCATTTCCCGCGCCGTTTGGAAGCGATCATCTGGTTCTTTGGCCAATGCCTTCAGCACGACCTTTTCGAAAGGCAGAGGAATGTCAGGGTTCAGACTCCGAGGCAAAGGCAGTGGGTCGTTGACGTGCTTTAGCAAGATGGCCAGCGGGGTGTCCGCTTCATAAGGGGGCTGGCGGGTCAGCATCTCGAAAAAAACCACGCCCAGGGAATAGAGGTCGCTGCGCACGTCGCTGATGCCCTGCAACCCCTGTTCCGGAGCCATGTAGTTGAGGGTGCCCAGCAGCGCGCCGCTGACGGTGTGGTGCGTGCCGCCCACAATTTGGGCAATACCGAAGTCGGCCAGCACCGCCTGCCCCTGGCGGGTGAGCAGGATGTTGGCGGGCTTGATGTCGCGGTGCACCATGCCCGCTTCGTGGGCAAAGGCCAGCCCGCCGAGGACGTCTAGCAAAATGCGGGCCATCTCGCCCCAGGGCATCTGCTCGTCGCGGATGCGGCAGTCGGTGAGGCGGGCGTGCAGGGTATCACCGTCGAGCAGTTCCATGACCATGAAATAGTGATCATCCTGCACGTCAAAGTCGTGGACCTGGATGATGTGAGGATGGCGCAGGGTAGCAATGGCCTGGGCTTCGCGCTGGAAGCGAGCCAGGAAGGCTTCGTCTTCCACCAGGTCGGAGCGCAGCACTTTGACAGCCACAAAGCGGTCCAACTGAGGATGGTAGGCGCGGTAGACGCGGGCCATGCCCCCGCTGCCCAGGGGTTCAAGAATGCGGTATTTGCCTAAGGTTTGGCCTGCCAGGGATGCTGCCATGGTTGTCCCGAATCAAGTGCAGGTTGGAAACCTGCCCCTACAATGTTTTGTTGATTTTAAGGGTACGGGAAACGGCCGTTTCCCGCCTACCTGCCACCTAACAAATACCTAACACCTCTCATTGAAGCACCAGAAGC
The DNA here is from genome assembly GCA_963695505.1 of uncultured Chloroflexia bacterium. Taxonomy (GTDB): domain Bacteria; phylum Chloroflexota; class Anaerolineae; order Promineifilales; family Promineifilaceae; genus JACSRF01. The sequence goes on from CAVOGX010000009.1 coordinate 27,663, forward strand.
TTGTAACCGCGACCGCGCACGGTGAGGATGAGCTGCGGGTTGGCGGGGTCAGGCTCCAGCTTGGCGCGCATGCGGCGCACGAGGTTCTCAATCTGGTAATCGTACACGCTGCCATCCTCGTACTCGGGCCAAACGGCCGTGCCAATCTCATCCTTCGAGCACACCTGCCCCTGCCGCGCATGCAGAAAAGCCAGCAGCGCAAACTCCTTGGGGGCCAGGGTCACGGGCTGCCGGTCCAGGCGCACGATGCCCGCCGCCACGTCCACCTCCAAAGGCGGCAGCACCGTATCCTGATGGGTCACGTCCGGGTCGTGAAAAATGAAGAGCACGTCGCCTACCTTAATCTGGTCGCCGTCTCGCAGCTGCATTGGCTGCAAAACGCGCTCGCCGTTGAGAAAGGTGCCGTTGGTGCTGCCTGCATCTTCCACAAACACGCGCCAGCCCTGCCGGGTAATGTGGGCATGTTCGCGGGAGACCCGCGAACTGGTGATGACAATATCATTTTCTACGGCGCGGCCAATGGTGGTCAGGGTCTCCACCAGGTCGTGGCTGCGCCCGGTGGGGTCTGTGAGCGAGGGGGTCTTTTTACTGTTGCTCATCACTTTTCTCCAGTCAAAAGCCTACGCTGAAAAGGATAAGTTGGCAAGTTCCAAATAGGCGCAAACACGTTATTACCAAAGTCCAGATTTTTATCGCAAAGAAACGAAGAGAAAAAAGATGCAAAGAGAAAAAATCTTTGTGCCTTTCCGCTCTTTGTACCTTTGTGTTGAAATTTTGCCTACTATTGTAAAAGCCTGTAGGCACAATCCTGGGCTATAATTTGCCTACACCCAAATCATACAGAGAGGAAAATGATGGAAACCTTTGCCTTGCACGAAAAAACGATTCGCGAACTGCAAGCGGCCACGGCCAGCGGCCAGCTAACCGCCCGGCGCATCACCGAGTTGTACCTGGACCGCATTGCCCAGATAGACAAGCGCGGTCCGGCCGTCAACGCCATCATCGAGCTGAATCCCGGACGCCCTGGCCATTGCCGACACGCTGGACGCCGAAAGGCAGGCGCAGGGGCCGCGCGGGCCGCTGCACGGTATCCCCATTCTCATCAAGGACAACATAGACACGGCCGATTCCATGCAAACTACCGCCGGTTCCCTGGCCCTGGCGGGGTCGATCCCTGCGCAGGACGCTTTCATCGTGCAAAAACTGCGGGAAGCGGGAGCCATTATCTTGGGTAAGACCAACCTCAGCGAATGGGCCAATTTCCGCTCGACGCATTCCACCTCAGGCTGGAGCAGCCGGGGCGGGCAAACGCGCAATCCTTATGCCCTGGATCGCAATCCCGTGCGGCTCGAGTTCGGGATCGGGGGTGGCCGTGTCGCGGCCAATTTGTGCGCCGCCGCCATCGGCACTGAAACCGATGGCTCCGTCGTCTGCCCCGCCCACGCCAACGGCATCGTCGGCCTCAAACCCACCCTGGGCCTGGTCAGCCGCGCCGGCATCATCCCCATCGCCCACAGCCAGGACACCGCCGGGCCGATGACCCGCACCGTCACCGACGCCGCCATTTTACTCAGCGCCCTCGCCGGACATGACCCGCATGATCCGGCCACAGCAGCCAGCGCCGACAAACTTCTCGACTGACTACACCAAATTTCTAGACGCTGACGGCCTGCGCGGGGCGCGCATCGGCATCGCTCGCAACTTCTTTGGGCATAATCCGCAGGTAGACCAAATTATGGAAGCCTCTGTGGCTCTTATGCGCCGATTGGGAGCAGAGATTGTTGATCCCGTCAAACTGGAAACCGTCACCTTGTTTTCGGAATCGGAACTGACCGTCCTGCTCTACGAATTCAAAGCCGACCTGAACAGCTACCTCGCGGGATTAGGGCCAAACGCGCCCGTTAAATCATTGGCAGAAGTTATCGCCTTCAACGCGGCTCACCCCGCACAAACCATGCCTTACTTTGGCCAGGAACTGCTGCTTATGGCCCAGGAAAAAGGGGCATTGAGTGAAGCAGCTTATTTGGATGCGCTGGCCAACAATCACAAACAAACGCGGGAAGAGGGCATTGACGCCCTGCTGCAAGCCCACAACCTGGACGCCATTGTGGCCCCTTCAGGCGGCCCAGCCTGGCTCACAGATTGGGTGAATGGCGACCATTATGGCGGCGGCAGTTCTTCGCCAGCAGCCGTGGCTGGCTATCCAAACATCACCGTGCCCGCCGGATTTGTGCGCGGGCTGCCCATTGGCATCTCCTTCTTTAGTACAGCGTACCGGGAATCCACCCTGCTGAAGCTGGCTTATGCTTTTGAGCAGGCCTCCCAGGCGCGGCAGCCACCCCGGTTCCTGCCAACCATCGACTTCACAACCTGACCCGTCTGTGAGGAGTACTTACCAAATGAGGAGCTCTGCTTAACCCAATCTTCTTCAATATCAACTGAAAAGCAATGCCGTCAGATTTTGTTATCTGGCGGCGCTTTTACGTTGGCGTTAAGTGCCGTCGCAACTTTCGTGGGTTATGTTATAATTTTCTGGTAGTGTACATAAGGTAGTATGTGTAACTCATACAGACACCAAACAGGCTAATAAGGTCATGGCTTATTTTTCGCAGCTTACGCAGTTACTAAGCGAGCCACCAGGAACCCTGGTATTTCACCTGGTGACGTTATTCGCCCTGCAGGCCATTTTGGGTATGGCGCTCAATCAATGGCGGCAGGATAAGGCGGATCGTACGGCACGGCGCATGGCCATTGCTGCCGCCGTTATCTTCCTCATGGAAGGGATGATGCTGGTTTTGGGCCTGTTATGGCGAAACAATTCCGCAACGGCCGTTTCCTACCTCCCACCCCTGACGCAAACGAGCCATGCCGTAACGGCCGTTTTCATCACCTGGGCTCTAGCCTCCCACCGCCGGCGCTTCGCCAATATCAGCAATGCCCTGCTCGTAGCTGTACTCATCACCCTCGTGGTCATGACAATCTCCTTCACCCAGGAGTGGCAGCGACAGCTTACCAGCCAGGTTTATGCAGACACTACCCAGGCCCTCATTGGCAATATTTTTCAGCTTTCCATTCTAACTCTGGGCTTTTTCATCTCGTTACTGCACCGCGAGGGACGGCGCTCTTTGCGCCCCATCATACTCCTCGGCCTAATCGCCGCCCACGCCGTTCAATTTGCAATAGGCCAGCCAGCCACCATACCACCAGACAGCACCATTGCCTTCTGGTTGCGCCTGGGTTACCTGATTTCCTTCCCCTTGTGGGCCGTCCACGTTTACCGCCGGTTGGCTTTTGTGCCGCAGTATGCAATCACTCCCTTGTCACAGTCAACACGCACCGAAGATTGGCCGGAGCTCCTGCCGCACCTGACTGATGTGGTCAGCTCAATGCACCCCCAACCCACCCTTTTAGCGGCCATTGACCTCATTGAGGAAGCCGTTCATGCTAAATTCATCGGCTTGGCAATGGCTGACGCCAATCTTCTTTCTACTCTGCACGTGACCACAAACCTACCCCAAGCCGGGCGGGACACACCCCGTACCTGGACATTAAACCTGGACAATTGGCCTGCCCTCCGTCTGGTGCGCGAACAGGGAGAGAGCGTTGAATTACGCCCCAACGGCATTGGCGCGCGCCAGCTTCACCTTCTGTATGCTGAATTGGGATTATCGAGTTCCCTTGGAGCGCTCTTCATTCATCCTTTGCGCGCCAAAAGTGAATGGCTGGGTATGCTGATTCTTTCTCACCCCCAAGGCGGCAGCGCCTGGAGTGACGACCAGCGTGCCGCGATTCCACCTCTGGCATATTTCATCGCCCAAGCCATCGACAACAGCCACCTGCACGTTAATGCATTGCAGCAAACAAGCGTCTCTTATAAGCTGCAAGCACCGCCAGATACAGGCCGCCTGATAAATCTTGAAGAAGAGCATATGCGCCTCCGGTCAGAGCTGGAAGTGTGGCAGGCGCGAGCCCGGCAGGCAGAAGGGCGTGCCGCGGAAGCGCGAAAACAAGCCCAGGATTTAGCGGATACCCTGCAAGAGCTTGAACGGTTGAATCGTGATGACAAGATTAAAATGCTGGAAGCGGAAATTGAGGCATTGCGCGAATCGCTCATGAGTGCGGAAGAAGCTATGGCCATGGCTGCTGCAGGTGAAACAGACCTCAGCACTGAATGGGTAATGCTGACAATCACCCGCTATTCTAGCCAGCTAGAAGAAGCGCAGGCGCGTATTGAGATGCTGGAAACCCAGATAAGGCAAGAAAATCGACAAGAGGGTGACGAGCTTCTTGAACAAATCCTGCAGGACTTGCGCACGCCCATGACTTCTGTGGTGGGTTACTCCGAGTTGCTGCTGGCGGAGACAGGGAAACACCCTCTTTCGAGCGAACAAAAAGAGTTTGTCTACCACATCAAGGCAAACTCCCAACGTGTAGAAAAACTGCTTAAGCAGTTAACTGAAAAAGCGGTAAAAGACGAAGGGCATGCAAAAGGGCGGAAACAGGTGACAGACCTGGAGGAAGTAATGGAAACGGCCGTTCACACTGTTATCACCCACGTTCGCGAAAAACGGCAGCGGCTGGAACTGAACATCGCCCCAGACCTGCCCCCGCTTTCCATCAACCAGGACACACTACAACATATCATGGCCCGCCTGCTAGAAAATGCTACCCATGCCGCCGGAAACGAAGGGCAGATTACCGTTTCTGCTCAAGCCAAAGCGTTAACTGCTCCTCTCAACAACCATCACGAAGAGATTCTAAAATTCATCCATATTGCCGTGCAGGACAGCGGTCCGGGCATTAGTACAACCGATCGCGCGTACGTCTTTGACGCCCATCCATCAGGTATGGCACATCCTATTCCTGGTTTAGGCAGCAGCTATCAGGCTTTGGCGGAAGCGCGAAACACCGCGGTTACCCACGGCGCCCGCATGTGGGTGGATGGTGAACCAGGTAGTGGAAGTACATTCTCAGTTTTATTCCCCATTGCCTCCACTGAAATAGAAGTCCCTGCTAAGCATGGCAGCAATGGAGCCGCATAAACCAGCGTATGATGGAGCAAAGGTCAGCGACGAGCAGTTGGAGCGCCAATTTTCTGGTTACGGCCGGGGTGGTCATAACGGTTGTAATGGCTTTGCTATTGGCACAGCTCGACAGTTTGCCCAGCCAGCCACCACCCAACGCTCCAGTTGTCATTGCGGATATCCCTGCTACACCAACACCGGAATTCACCAATACCCCACGACCGGCCACACCGCTGCCCTCGGCTACCCCAACATCTACACCCACTAAAACCTCCGTTCCTGCCGAGCAAAGCAAAGTGACAGCCACAGCAACAGCTACGGCCGTTCCCGTGCTGCCCACCTGCGGCAATATTCCCCCAGGCTGGGTACCCTATACGGTACAAATTGGGGACACCTACTCCTACCTTTCCGCCCAATCTGGAGCAACTACCAGCGAGATTATAGAGGCCAACTGCCTCGATCCCAACCTATTATTCAGCGGTATTACTATTTTCTTGCCCCAGGAACCTCCCGTACGCATAGCGTGTGGACCCCCTGCCAACTGGGTCCGTTACACTGTGGTTGCAGGAGATACCTTATTTTCGCTGGCCATGCGTCATGGCACGTCCGTGTTTGCCATTATGCAGGCCAACTGCTTAACCAGCACAAGATTATATTGGGGTAAAAGTATCTTTTTACCGTCACTGCCAGCAACCGCCACGCCATTGCCATCGTCCACGCCCCCACCACCGCCGACATCGCCACCCCCGCCAACAGCTACCCCAGTTCCGCCCACCGTGACCCATACGCCCACGCCCGTCCCGGCAACCTTCACGCCGACAGCCACGCCGTTCTTGCCCACAGTCACGCCTTCTTTTACACCTCTTCCCGCTACTGCGACGCCCACCGTGACGCCTGGCGCACCCACAGCTACGCCTACCTTTACCCCCCCAGCACCATCGCCCACGAGCACATTTACCCCCGCACCTCCTACAGCTACACCTACTTTTACGCCTGCGCCGCCTACCGCTACACCCACATTTACCCCAGCGCCCCCTACGGCTACATCCACTTTTACGCCTGCGCCGCCTACAGCAACCCCTACCAACACCCCCAGACCGTAGGTAAACCGTCGCTTAACTGAACCAAATCCATCACTGAACATTGACTTGGTTCTACCCCTGCCTGTGCTATAATCTCATCCCGACTTTGTGACGAAACACACGGAATAAATGCATGAGCGACAGTGAAGAACTGCGGCAGGCAATTCTGGCGCAGGTAGCCGAATATTATCGCCAAACGCACCAGGATCAACCCTTTGAACCGGGTTCGACCACCGTCCGCTATGCCGGGCGCGTGTTTGACGAGCAAGAAATGCAGAACATGGTCAGTGCTGTGCTCGACTTTTGGCTGACGGCCGGTCCCTATGCGCAAAAGTTTGAGGAAAAACTGGGACAGTTTCTTGGAGTGCGGGAAGTTGTGCCCACCAATTCTGGCTCGTCGGCAAATCTTTTGGCCGTTACAACCCTGCGCTCCCTTAAGCTGGAAAATCGCCTGATGCCCGGCGATGAAGTTATTGTACCCGCCGCCAGCTTCCCCACCACGGTCAATCCAATCATCCAAAACCAGCTTACACCGGTTTTCATTGACAGCCGTTTGGGTGACTTCAATTTGGACCCAGCACAGTTAGAAACGGCCGTTTCCCCCCGTACCCGCGCCCTCATGTTTGCCCATACCCTGGGCAATCCCGCCGACATGGACGCCGTCATGGCCTTTGTGCGCAAGCACGACCTTTTCCTCATCGAAGACACTTGCGACGCCCTGGGCAGCAAGTGGGATGGTAAACTCGTCGGTACTTTTGGGCACATGGCCACCCTCAGCTTCTTTCCTGCACACCACATCACCATGGGGGAAGGAGGCGCCGTCTATACCAACCGTCCCAAGCTGGCCAAAATCACCCGCGCCGTGCGCGACTGGGGCCGCGACTGCTGGTGTGGCTACGAATACCCAGTCAACGGCAAGTGCGGCATCCGCTTCGAGCGCGAGATTCCCGGCGTACCTGGCTATTATGACCATCGTTATTATTACACTGAAATTGGCTACAACTTAAAAATTACCGACCCGCAGGCAGCTATGGGGTTAGCCCAACTTGACAAACTGCCTGACTTCATTGCCAAACGCAAGCGCAACTTCGCTTATTTGTATGAAGGGCTGCGCCAGTTTGCGGAATTCCTGCACCTGCCCACCTGGGACGCCAAAGCCGACGTATCCTGGTTCGCTTTTCCGCTGCTTGTACGCGATGAGGCTCCCTTTATGCGCCATGAATTGACCCGCTTTTTGGAGTTAAATCGCGTGCAAACCCGGCTCATTTTTGCGGGTAATATTTTGCGCCAGCCAGCCTACCAGGAGATTAACCATCGCCAGATCAGCGATTTGGCGGTAGCCGACCAGATTATGCGCGGCGCATTCTTTATTGGCGTTTTTCCTGGGTTAGACACGCCGCGGTTAGACTACATTGTTGACACCTTTGGTAAATTCTTTAAGCAACTTTGAGATACAGTATGGAGATAAAGATAGAGAACGCCGACACCCCACTCTATCTCTGTCTCTACACTCTATCTCTACACTCTATTTATGAAACTATCTGTCATCATCTGCTGCTATAACGAACGCGAAACCATTGCCGACGTAATTGCGCGCACGAAAGCCGTCAATTTGGGCGGCGATTGGGAAAGAGAAATAATCGTGGTAGACAACTTCTCCACCGATGGCACGCGGGAGATTCTACAGCAAATAAACGACCCGGAAATACGCACCTTTTTCCACGAGCGTAACATGGGCAAAGGGATGTCTATTCGCACAGGCATCGACAATTTGACCGGTGATTACCTGATTATTCAAGACGCCGATAAGGAGTATGATCCGGCCGAGCACCCCAAATTTTGTCGCAAAGTGGAGGAAACAGGCGCAACGGCCGTTTACGGGTCGCGCATTTTGGGAGGAGATGTACGCTACGAATATGCCCACGCCTACCTGGGCGTACGTGTCTGGACTTTCCTCACGAACTTGTTGTTTGGCAGCAAGCTAACAGACGTCGGCACCGGCACTAAGATGGTCCGTGCCGATGTCGCCCAATCCCTGTACCTCACACTGACCGGCTTCAACCTGGAATTCGAGTTAACCAATAAAGTCCTATTGGCCGGGCACGAAATATTGGAAGTGCCGATAAACTATGATCCACGCACCTACGCCGAAGGGAAAAAAATTACTGTGCGAGATGGCCTAAAAATCATTTTCACCATGCTGCGTGACCGCCTTGGCCTGACCCCTATTCACAAACCATCCGCAAATCCAATTTCTAGTTCACGTTCAAATACCTAAGCTTATGACCGCAAAAAACATCGTTATCACCGGTTCCATCGCCTTTGATTATCTCATGTCCTTCCCGGGCCGATTTCGGGAAATGCTGCTGGCCGAACACCTGCAAAACGTCAGCCTCAGCTTTTTGGTGGATACCCTCAAGCGGCAGCGGGGCGGCACGGCGCCCAATATTGCTTACACGCTGGCATTGCTAGGCGGCAGGCCCAAAGTGATGGCTACGGCTGGGCAAGACTTCACTGAGTACCGCGCCTGGCTGGAAAAACATGGCGTAGACACCTCCGCTATTGTGGAAATTGAAGGAGATTACACCGCCTCCTTTTTCGTCAATACCGACCTCGAACAAAATCAGATTGCCAGCTTTTACACCGGGGCCATGGCTCATGCAGGTGAGCTAACCTTTGCCCAGTACGCTGCCGACGCAGACCTGGCCATTATTTCCCCGAACGATCCCGGCGCAATGCAAGCTTATGCGGCTGAATGCAAGACTGCAGGCATTCCTTACATTTATGACCCCAGCCAACAAACCATTCGCCTTTCTGGCGAAGAGCTGCGAGCCGGGCTAGATGGCTGCGCACTTTTGACCGTGAACGAGTATGAGTTTAGCCTCATTCAGGATCGCACCGGCCTCAGCGAATCAGAGATCTTGAATAAGGTAGGCGGGCTGCTGGTGACAAAAGGCGCCAAAGGGGCCTGGCTGATGGTGAATGGCGCCGAATATCACATTCCCGTTGCCCCGCCACAAAAAATTGTGGAGCCCACCGGCGTTGGGGATGCGTTCCGGGCGGCGCTCATGCGCGGCATGCAGCTTGACCTGCCTTGGGACGTTTGCGGACGCATGGGTGCTGTGGCCGCATCTTACGTGCTGGAGCAAATTGGCACGCAAAATCATTACTTTTCCCGAGCCGAGTTTGTAGCCCGCTACCGCGAACATTTTGATGACAACGGTGCGCTTGATGCGCTCTTAGAGGGTGGGTAGTTGGATGGATTGTTAGTTGGATGGTTGGCTTCCCGCCGACTAACCAACAACACCAACTTACCCACAAGCAAACAAACCAATCAAATCAAGGAGATTTTTTTTCATGGATTACGACATTAAAAATATTGACTTAGCCCCCGGTGGCCGCCACCGAATTGAGTGGGCAGAACAGGAAATGGCCGTATTACGCGGAATTCAGGAGCAGTTTGGGTCAGAACGGCCGTTTTCCGGGGTCCGCGTAGGGGCCACCATGCACGTTACCACCGAAACCGCCAATCTGATGATTGCCCTGCAAGCCGGTGGCGCTGACGTAGTTCTTTCAGCCAGCAACCCGCTAAGCACCCAGGACGACGTGGCTGCTGCGCTCGTCTCCTACTACGAAATTCCCGTCTACGCCATCAAGGGTGAAGACACCGCCACCTACCACAAGCACATCAACGCTGTACTGGACCACAAACCGCACATCATCATGGATGATGGCGCCGACCTGGTCAGCACCCTGCACAAATCCCGCCGCGAAGTCATGGGCAACGTCATCGGCGGCACGGAAGAAACCACCACCGGTATCGTGCGCCTGCGGGCGATGGCTGCCGACGGCAAGCTGGAATTCCCCATGATGGCCGTTAACGACGCCATGACCAAGCACCTCTTTGACAACCGCTACGGGACCGGCCAATCCACCATGGACGGCATCGTGCGCGCCACGAACTTCCTCATTGCCGGACGCACCATAGTGGTAGGCGGTTACGGCTGGTGCAGCCGGGGCATTGCCATGCGTGCTAAAGGGCTGGGCGCCAACGTCATTGTCACCGAAATTGACCCGCTAAAAGCTCTGGAAGCAGTTATGGACGGCTTCCGCGTCATGCCTATGATGGAAGCCGCCCCGCAAGGCGACATTTTCGTCACGGCTACCGGTGACATCAACGTCGTAGACCGCCACCACATGGAGGCGATGAAGGATGGCGCAGTAGTCGCCAACTCCGGCCATTTTGACGTAGAGATTAACAAGGTGGCGCTGCGCGAGTTGGCAGTGGACGATCCAAAGCTGGTACGGCCGTTCGTGGAACAGTATACCCTCAAGACCGGCAAGAAAATCAACCTGCTAGGCGAAGGTCGCCTGATCAACCTGGCTGCCGCCGAAGGACATCCCGCCGCCGTCATGGACATGAGCTTCGCCGGACAGGCCATGGCCGCCAAATACTTGCTGGACAACAAGGGCAGGCTGGAAAATCGCGTCTACACCGTGCCGGAAGAAGTTGACCAGGATATTGCCCGCATCAAGTTAGCTTCCATGGGCATCCAGATTGACATCCTCACCCCAGAACAGGTCAAGTACTTGAACTCCTGGGAAGAAGGCACGTGATAAGAAGCTAGAGCCAGAGCTAGAGCGAGAGGGCAACGCCTTTCCTCTAACTCTGGCACTAGCTCTAGCTGTTATAAACTACCCCGCGGCAAGCCACGGGGTTTTACCCTAACGCCACCATGGGCGTCGAGTCGTACGGCTGGTTTATGACAGCCCAACCAGAGATTACCCTGGCTGCGTTACTATCGGCATTGTCGGCGTGACCACAAGACCGACAGCGAATTTGACTTTGGAAAGGACGATTCTGCTTTTCACAATGACCACACTCAGCACACGTCTGCGAGCTGTACGCCGGGTGCACCACCCGCACCGGCACCCCCTGCAGGGCCGCCTTGTACAGAATCTTCCGCTGCAGGTCATGGAAGGACCAACCGTGCACCTGCCGTCGCTGCGCGCGCCTAACCCTTACCCGGTCCCGGATGCCCCGGAGCTCTTCCAGAGCAATCCCCCGACCGGTGCGTTGCGCGCGGGTCACTATCTCCTTGGCAATGCGGTGGTTCTCCTGGCGCACCATGCGCCCCTCTCGTCCACTCAAGCGCCGCAAGAGCCGTCGCGCGCTCTTGCTCCCCTTGGCCTGCAGCCGCCGCCGCTGGCGGAAGCGCCGCTCCCGGATGCCCAGCAGCTGGCTACCGCTGTACTGCTGGCCGTCGCTGTCGGTGGCGATGTTGACAATCCCCAGGTCCACACCCAGGTATTCATCGACGGCCATGGACTCAGGGGTGGCCACCTCACAGCTGACCGCCAGGTAGAACTGGCCGCGCCCAAAGCAGAGGTCCGACTCCCCCCGCTCCCCCTGCAGCCGGGCCAGCGCCGGCGCAGAGCCAACATAGGAGATGGACTGCCGTCCGGCCACGGTCCAGATGCTCACCCTCTGCTGGACCAGGTTGAAGGAGAGTATCCGCGCATCGTAGGGAAAGGCGCCGCGCTGGCTGAAGCCGCGCTGTTTCTTGCGGCTTGTCTTGTAGCTGTCAGCCACCTTGGCGATGGCTCGAATCACCATCTGCGCCGAGAGGTTGAATTGGCGGCGGCACGCTTTGTAGACCAGCTTGTGCAGGGCGAACTGCTTGAAGGTCTTTTCGCGGAAGGCGGTCTCGCTGATGGCGTTACAGCACTGGTTGGCGACGGCCAGGGTGGCCAGCAGGCAGTCGAACTGGGCAGGCGTGGGCTGGAGCTTGAGCTTCGCGGTCAACTTCATGCCCACAATTATAGCACATCTGTGCTAATCTGTATTGGGCTAAATCAGCCACCAATGGCGCTTCCTCCCCGCAGCAGAGCAACGGGGTTTCCGCGCCGAGAGATTTTATGAAACGCCCTCTCGACGAACTTCTCCATAATCGCACCGGCTTTGTTAAGGCGGCACGAATTTATTCCAACGTGGTCAGCCCGCCAGTGATGTTTGCTTTGCTGGGGCTGGCGGTGGCGCTAAAGGAACGGCCGTTTTGGGAGGGTATGGCCTGGGCTGCGGGATACGGCTTTTTTGTCTCCCTGCTGCCCATCCTCTTCGTTCTGTATTTGCTCAAAACGGGGCGCATCCGCGAACTGCACATGAGCAACACCCGAGAACGCCACCTGCCTTACATCATCGCCATCGCCTGCGCCCTGACCGGTCTCCTTTTGGCGAATTTGCTGCAAGGACCGGAAACAATGCGCTGCCTGCTCATCTTCAACGTGGTTGAATTGGTTGCTTTGGCTATTATCAACGTCTATTGGCTTATCAGCATCCACGTCACCGGCGTGGTGGCTTCCATGACCATTGTATGGCTCGTTTTTGGCTGGGCGGCCAGCTTGATAGTCCTGCCCTTCGTCATCAGCGTGAGCTGGGTGCGCCTCTACCTAAAGCGGCACACGCTCACCCAGATCCTGGGCGGCATGGCTCTTGGCCTAATCAGCGTGCTTTCCCTCACCCTGGCCGGTTGTTTTTAGCCCTCCCTTCAAGCCTCATTTTAATTGGAGGAAACCATGCGCAGCGCACAGGAAATGTTTGACCTCATCCTTGACACAGCACGCAAGGATGAACGTATTCGCGCTGTCATTTTGAATGGCTCCCGGGCCAACCCCAGTGCCCCCCGCGACATCTTTCAGGATTTCGACATCGTCTACGTCGTGACTGAGTTAGATTCCTTCAAGCAAGATCCCGCCTGGGTTGACTGTTTTGGCGAACGCATCATCATGCAGCTTCCTGACGATATGGTAGATCCGCCACCGGAGGAGAATAGCAGCTATGCTTACCTGATGCAGTTTGCCGACGGCAACCGCATCGACCTGACCCTCTACCCCATCTCGCTGCTCGACAAAATGGGCGAAGACAGCCAGAGCGTGCTGCTGCTGGATAAGGATGGCCTCCTCACGCCTTTCCCCCCGCCCAGTGACCGGGATTATTGGCCCCAGCCGCCTACGGCGAAAGCCTTTGCCGACTGCTGTAATGAATTTTGGTGGGTGTCACCCTACGTCGCTAAAGGACTATGGCGGGGGGAAATTACCTATGCCAAATTTATGCTTGATCAAGCGGTGCGCGAGCAGTTGATGAAAATGCTGACCTGGTACATCGGCGTAAAGACGCAGTTCGCGCGCAGCCCCGGCAAGTTGGGCAAATATTTTCCGCAATACCTGGAACCAGAGATGTGGGCACGGCTGCTAAACACCTACGCCGACGCCGATGTTGACCATAACTGGAAGGCGCTGTTCGTGATGGGGGAGCTTTTTCGGGAAACGGCCGTTGCCGTCGCCACACACTTTCGTTTTGATTACCCCCACCAGGACGACCAGCGCGTCACTGCCTTCTTGCAGCAGATTCGGAAACTGCCTAAGAATGCCACCTCTTTCCCCTAAACTTAACCCTCCGAACACAACTGCTCCCACATGGTGGTGTTGTATTCTATAAGAACGGAGCTATCTGAGAGCGCCGTCAGGTTACACAACAAGGGGGAAACCATGAATACCAACTTAAAACGCTTTTTGTACTGGTCACCGCGAGTGCTGGGCATTCTTTTTGCGGTTTTTATCAGTCTCTTTGCCTTAGACGTATTTGGCGAAGGGTACAGCTTTTGGGAAACGCTTTTGGCCTTGCTCATTCATCTCATCCCCACCTACATCGTCATCATAGCCATTATCATAACCTGGCGTCGGGCACAAGTGGGAGCCGTGCTATTTAGCGCCCTCGCCATCATCTTCATGCTCATCAGCAGAGGCGAAGGGTGGGTTATTGCCGGGCCGCTGCTGCTTATTGGCATACTCTTTGGCGTCAACTGGCTCTACAAACCGCAAACACGCACCCTATAAGCCAACACCGGCCATTATTGCCTTCCGGCCAGTTCCTCTCCATAATTGGGGAAACCGCGCCCGCAGCCAGGGCGCCAAAAGGAGCTTGCCATGAATCAATCCTACCCCATTGGCAGGGTGTCTGGGATGAAAATCTACGTGCGGCCATTGGCTGTTTTATCCGCCTTGCTGCTATGGGCCTTGTTTAGCCTGTTGGGCATCAAACAGTACAAGTTTTCGCCGCAGAAGGCAGTTTTGGGGGGCTTAACGGCCGTTCTTCTCCATTTCTTCTCTGACCTTTGGCACCACCTGGGCCACGCCCGCGCCGCCGACGTAACCGGTTTCCCCATGGAAGGCGTCGACTTCTGGGGGCCGCTGGGCACTTCCCTCTACCCAGAGGACGAACCCGATCTCTCCGCCGACATTCACATTCAACGCGCCTTGGGCGGCCCCATTGCCAGCACGCTGCTTTCCGTAGCTGCGGGGCTGGCCTGGCTGCTGCTGCGCCCCTTGGGTGACGTTTATGCAGTCGTTTCAGCCTTCTTTTTCGTCGACAACAGCCTTTTTCTGACGCTCGGCGCCTTTGTCCCGCTGGGCTTCACCGACGGCAGCACCATCCTGCGCAATTGGCCACACCGTAACCGGCAGCAATTGACAATTAGCAAGTAGCAACCCGGTGCAACTCACTCTTTCCAAAGTGGGCTGCACCTACATCAAATCTTATGACGACTCCCGAAACCTTTCTCGAATTTGCCCTGGATGCGGTCTGGCAGGCCGGGCGCATCACCCTGAGCTATTTTCAAACCGGCGTTACCGCCGAACGCAAAGCCGACAACACGCCGGTGACCATTGCCGACCGGCAGGCAGAGCAAAAGCTGCGCGAGCTCATCGGCAACTATTGGCCCACCCACGGCATCCTGGGAGAAGAGTACGGCCGTTCTCCGGCCAAAGATTCCCCCTTCACCTGGATTCTCGACCCCATCGACGGCACCAAATCCTTTGTCAGCGGCGTGCCCCTGTATGCCAACCTCCTGGCCCTTACCGACGGCGAGCAGGCATTGATAGGTGTCGCTCATTTCCCGGCTCTGGATGAAACGGTATATGCCCTTCGCGGTGGTGGCTGCTACTGGAACGGCCGTCGCGCCCACGTTTCTCAGGTGAACAATATGCAAGACGCCGTGCTGCTGGCCAGCGGCATCAACTTCAGCCCCTACCCGGCCAAGCTGCCCGGCTGGCAGCGGCTGATTGACGCCACCTACATCCAGCGTACCTGGGGTGACGCTTACGGCTACGCTCTGGTTGCCACTGGCCGCGCTGAAATTATGGCCGACCCCATTGTCGCCCTGTGGGACTGCGCCCCGATGCAGGTCATCATGGAAGAGGCAGGCGGCAGTTTTACGGATTGGCAGGGCAACGCCACCATCCACTCTTCTGAAGGCCTGGCTACCAATGGCGTACTGCTGGAGCAGGTACTGTCCATCATCGGCGACAAGGTGGAATAAGTTGGTTGGATAGTTGGATAGGGGGTTGGGTTGGGAGCTTGAAAACCAACTATTCAGCCATCCAACCAACAAACCAACTCGCCCAATGTTGTATTGCCCGCAGCCTTAATTTATAATGCCAGCACATTTATCCGGCGCGCAATCGCTTTGAAAGGACATTCATGATGGGTTTCCATATCAATGTTGATAAGATGGTGGCATTTCTAGTGGGGCTGCTGAACACGCCCAGCCCCACAGGGGACACGGAGCGGGCAATTGCTTATGTGCGAGATGCCTTTGTCGAGTTTCCCTTTTCGATGGCCATTGAGCCAAAAGGGTTTCTGGTTGGCACGTGGCCCGGTGAAACAAGAGACCGCCCCCGCGCTTTGACTGCGCATGTGGATACTCTGGGAGCCATGGTGCGCGAGATTAAGGATAACGGCCGTTTACGCATGACCCAGTTAGGCGGCTGGTCCTGGACTTCAGTGGAAGGAGAAGGCGTCACTATTTTTGCCAGCAGCGGCCAACCCTACCGCGGCACCATTCTGCCCACCACGGCATCCATTCACGCCCACACCGCCAAAGACCGCAACGAGCTGCGCGACGATACCAATATGGAAGTGCGTATCGACGCCCGTACCACCTCACGCAAAGAAACAGAAGCTCTGGGCATTCGCGTGGGCGACATCATCGCCTTCGACCCCCGCGTCGAAGAAACCGATACCGGCTTCATCCGCTCTCGCCACCTGGACGACAAAGCCAGCGTCGCCACCATTTTTGGAGCCATTGATGCGTTGGTGCAGGCCGGTCTGCGCCCCAAACAAGACACCATCATTCACATCAGCAATTACGAAGAAGTGGGGCATGGCGCTGCTACCGGCTTTCCTCCAAACCTGCACGACCTGCTTTCGGTAGACATGGCTGTCGTTGCCCCAAAGCAAACCTCTGACGAATTTTCTGTGACCATTTGCGCCAAAGATTCGGCCGGTCCCTACCACCTTGGCTTTCGTCGGGAGCTTGAAGCTTTAGCCGAAGCACACAGCATTCCTTATCGTACCGACGTTTACCCATTTTATGGCTCTGACGGCGAGGCTTATTGGCGCGCCGGAGGTAACGTGCGCGTGGGCCTCATTGGTCCCGGCGTCGATGCCTCGCACCATTACGAACGCACCCACCGCGCCAGCCTGGAAGAAACGGCCCGCCTTATTGCCGCATATCTACTCAGTTAAAAGGACTTGTTCATGAAACGATACTGGTTTTTAATTTTAATCGCAGCCCTGCTTCTGGTGGCTTGCAGCAGCGAAGCTGAACCCACGCCTACGCCCGTACCCCCTACCAACACCCCCGCACCACCCACGCCAACGGCCGTTCCCAGCGGCGAGACCTTACGCGGCCAGGCGGTGGTAGACAGCATCGAAATCGAAATGCTGGAAAGCTTTCCCGTGCAGGTCAACGTCATTGCCCGCGGGGAACTACCCAATGGCTGCACAGAAATTGACGAGGTCATTCAGCAGCTTTCCGACAGCACTTTTCGCGTGGCTGTGACGACTATTCGCCCAGGTGATGCGGTCTGCACAGAGGTTGTCGTGCCCTTTAGCCAGACAATTGCCCTGGACGTTGAAGGGCTGGATGCGGGCACCTACAACGTCACGTTAAACGGCCGTACCGGCTCCTTCACGCTGGAAGCAGACAACCGGCTGGAAGAACCCGCCCTGGAACCCACGAGTACGCCCGTTGCTGACAGCAGCGCGTCCATTAGCGGTCTGGTCTGGCACGATCTGTGTGCCGGGTCTGTAGGCGACTACAGAACCCGCTGAAGATGCGGAAGCCGAACCAACGCCTCCGGCAGGCTGTGTAGCAACAACAGACAATGGCTTCCTGGCTAATGGTCAGCTTGAAGAAGATGAACCGGGGCTCGATGGCGTCGTAGTCGACTTGGGTGAAGGAGCTTGTCCGGCGGTTGGCCTGGCCACAACCACCACAGACGCCGCTGGTGAGTACACCTTCACAGACCTGCCTGCGGGGGAGTATTGCGTGTCCATCGATGTGGAGGCAGAGGAAAATCTAGCCGTCCTGGACCCTGGGCGCTGGTCATTCCCCACGGTCGACGTGAGCAGAACGGCCGTTACCCTGACCGAAGGCGAAACAGTTACCGACGTCAACTTTGGCTGGGACTACGCCTTCCTGCCCGTACCTGAGGTTGACCCCGCCACCTGCACCAATACTTTTGCCTTTGTGGCTGACCTGAGTGTACCCGACGACACTGTTTTCACTCCCGGCACTGAGTTTGTCAAAGAGTGGCGACTGCGCAACACTGGCACTTGCCCCTGGACCACCGATTACACCTTCGTCACCGTTGACGAAGAACCCTTCCCTGGGGAAACCGAAGTACCGCTTACGAGTGTCATTGTGCCTGGGCAAACGCTGGACATTGCCGTCACCCTCATCGCCCCCAACGAACCCGGCACCTACCGCAGCAACTGGCAGTTAGCCAACGCTAACGGCGAACGATTCGGCGTAGGCGGATTCATTGAAGATGCGGTGTTTGTGCGCATTGTTGTGGACGAAAATGTCAACGTGACCCCTGAGCCAAATTCGGCCGTAATTGGTGGCGTAGTGTGGGCAGATTACTGCTTGATCCAGGCCAATGGTTCCCCTTCTACTGGCTGCATCGAAACGGCCGAAAACAGCGGCATCTACATTGCCAACGGCGATTACAACTTCTATGAATCACCCATTCCCGAGCTGCTTGTCACCCTCAGCGAGGGAGCGTGCCCAGAAGATGGCGTGGTTTCACCGAGCAGCATTATCGCCACGACAACAACCGATGTAGAAGGGCTGTTCCGGTTTGAAGGGCTGGAAGGCGGCTCCTACTGCGTTTCTATTGACGCTTTCGACGACGCCAACCTCAACCTGCTGATTCCCGGCGACTGGACCTATCCGTTCCCCGGCGTTGGCCGTTGGGGCATCATTCTCCAAGCTGGCGGTGAGCGCCTCGACCTCGACTTTGGTTGGGATTACGTATTCGACTAACTAAACAACTACCCACAACATGAAGGGCGGATGTGAAAGCACCCGCCCTTTTTATTTGCCTGCTTGACATGCACCACGTATTCTGCCATACTAAAACCAACTGGTCAGACCACTTACCAGAACGGAGTGCATGATGAACAACTGGTCAGCGCCGCAGCGACCCAACGACTATGCGGAAAAAGCCCTGGTACAGGCCATTTTAGACGGCTCTTTTGCCGTGGGCAGCACCTTGCCTGGCGAGCGCACCCTGGCCGCTGAGCTAGGCATTACCCGCCCCACCCTACGGGAAGCCTTGCAGAGGCTGGCACGCGACGGTTGGCTGACGGTGCGCCATGGCAAGCCTACCATTGTCAACGATTACTGGCGGGAAGGTGGTTTAAATGTGTTGAGTACGCTGGTGCAGCACAGCAGCCAGCTACCGGCCAACTTCGTCAACAATTTACTAGAGGTGCGGCGGTATTTAGCACCAGCATACACAGAAGCGGCCGCTGCTAACGCGCCGGACGTGGTATTGACCCAGCTTCAACAAGCCCAAGACCTGGCAGATACACCAGCAGCTTTTGCCGCCTTTGATTGGCACCTACAACATACTCTTACGGTGGCGTCGGGGAATCACATCTATACCCTTATTTTGAATGGGTTCAGCGATTTTTATCAGCAAATTGCTCAACTTTACTTTGCACTGCCCCAGGCGCGGGAAACTTCACGAGAATTTTATGAAGCCTTGGCAACGGCCGTTTCCCAGAACAACCCCACCGCAGCAGCCGACCTGACCCACAAAGTCATGGCCCAGAGTATTGAACTATGGCAGCAATAAGTGTAGAGATAGAGGATGGAGATAGAGGGTGGAGATTGAGGAGGCCAGGTACACTGAACGCCACTCTATCTCAACACTCTACACTCTATCTGTGAGGAGTTAAAAATGCGTAGATGGAATGGTTGGGGAGACGATACGATAGATTATCCGCTGCCAGAAAATGCGGCAGCTTTTCTAGCAGAATTAGTGGGACCAGCAACACCACCCAAGGATGCCTCATTGGCAAGTGTGGTAGCTGCCGTGCCTGCGCCGCGCCTGCCCGCACACCCGCTGATTAACACAGATTCGAAGCTGCGCGTGCAGTTTGCCCGCGGGCAAAGTTTCCCGGATTGGGTGGCGCTGCGTTACGGCCGTATCCCGGCCTACCCAGACGGCGTTGCTACTCCCCTCACGGAAGAGGACGTCGTGCAGCTCATCCAATTTGCGGCCCAAAACAATGTACGCGCCATACCTTATGGTGGTGGTACCAGCGTGGTTGGGCACATCAACCCGGAACCTGACGGCCAGCCGGTGCTAACCATCAACCTGCAGCGGCTGAACAAGCTGCACAAGCTGGATGAGACCAGCCACCTGGCGACCTTTGGCGCAGGTGTTCAGGGGCCAGACCTGGAGGCGCAGCTGCGCGCCCACGGTTACACATTAGGCCATTTCCCGCAATCTTTTGAGTATTCGACGCTGGGGGGCTGGGTGGCGACACGCTCCAGCGGGCAGCAGTCCCTGGGTTACGGCCGAATCGAGGCTCTCTTTGCCGGAGGTGTACTCCATTCCCCGGCGGGACGAATGGACATGCTGCCCCATCCTGCTTCTGCCGCTGGCCCGGATTTGCGCCAGCTCGTTTTAGGCAGCGAAGGGCGCATGGGCATTCTCACCGAGGCCACCGTGCGCATTTCTGCCCTGCCGGAGCGAGAAGATTTCCATGCCGTATTCTTTCCCAATTTTGACAGTGGGCACACAGCAGTACGTCAGATTATGCAAGCCGGGCTGCCCCTCTCCATGCTGCGGCTGAGTACGGCCGTAGAAACAACTACCACTTTGGCTCTGGCCGGTCATGAGCAACTCATTGGCTTGCTAGAACGGCTTCTGGCTATACGGGACGTAGACGAGGATAAATGTATGCTGCTTGTTGGCTTCACGGGCAGCAACGACCAGGTAAAAACGTCCCGCCGGGCTGTGCTCAACATTACCGGGAATCATGGTGGCATCCACGTGGGGCGCACATTTGGCAATCAGTGGCACAAGGGGCGTTTCCGCACCCCGTACTTGCGGAATACGCTGTGGGAAAAAGGGTATGGGGTAGACACCTTGGAAACGGCCGTTCCCTGGGAAAGTGTCCCTGCCACCCTGGAAGCCATTGAAGATGCCCTCCGCCCCGCCCTGGAGCCATGTAACGAGCGCGTCCACATCTTCACCCATCTATCTCATATGTACAGCCATGGGGCCAGCATCTACACCACCTATCTCTTCCGCCTGGCTTCCGACCCCGATGAAACCTTGCACCGTTGGCAGCAAATGAAGGCTGCTGCCAGCCAGGCCATTGTCAGCCATCAGGGTACTATAAGCCACCAACACGGTGTGGGCACGGACCATGCGCCTTACCTGCCTGCCGAAAAGAGCGTGCTGGGTATGGCTGCGCTGGGCGACGTTTTTCAGCGCTTCGATCCGCAAGGAATCATGAATCCGGGGAAGTTGTTAAAAATGCAGGGGAGCAGTGGATAAGGGTGATAATGCCGTTCCCTTGAAATCCCATCTGGAGGTAATTATGTGGTCGAAAAACTGGCGTGACGAAATTTGGGAAAATCTGGCACAAGATTGGGATGTGCTAATTGTGGGTGGCGGTATAACAGGGGCGGGTATTCTGCGCGAGGCCACCCGCCTGGGGCTGCGCGCGCTGCTGGTAGAGCAGCGGGATTTTTCCTGGGGCACCTCCAGCCGCTCCTCCAAGCTGGTGCATGGCGGCCTGCGTTACCTCAAAGAGGGCAAGCTGGGCGTGACGCTGGCGTCGGTACAGGAGCGGGAAAATCTACTGGCGGACGGGCCAGGGTTGATTAATCCGCTGGGTTTTTTGCTGGCAACTTATGAAGGCGACAAAGTGGGTCGCTTTGTCTACCAGGCTGGGCTGACGGTGTACGACCTGTTGGCCTTACGCTGGGGGCACCGCTATTACGACAATATGGATTTCAAGATGCTGGCCCCCCACCTGAAAGAAAAAGGGCTGAAGGGTGGTTTTCGCTACGGGGATGCGCAAACAGATGACGCGCGTCTGGTGCTGCGGGTAATTCAAGAGGCAGTAGCAGCCGGCGGGGTAGCATTGAATTACGTGGCTGCGAGAGGTGTACTTCGCGATGAAAACGGCCGTGTTCATGGCTTGACCTTGCATGATGTGGAAACTGGCCAACAGGCCGAGGTTTTTGCCAAAGTGGTCATCAACGCTACCGGTGCGTGGGCTGACCGGCTGCGGGGGCAGGTAGGGGGTGAGAATCGGATACGGCCGTTACGCGGCAGTCATCTAATTTTCCCTAGCTGGCGCTTACCTGTTGCCCAGGCCGTTAGTTTTTTACATCCCCTCTGACCAACGTCCCGTCATGATTTTTCCCTGGGAAGGTATTACTCTGGTGGGCACCACAGACATGGACCATGATGACGACTTAAATCGAGAGCCAGGCATTTCCCCGGATGAGGTTGCCTACCTCATGGCTGCCGTGCAATACCATTTCCCGGGCCTGGCCATAACGCTGGATGATGTCATCTCTACATTTGCCGGCGTGCGACCTGTCATTGGCAGCGGCAAAGAAGACCCCTCTGCGGAATCTCGCGACCACGTCGTCTGGGAAGAGGAGGGGCTGCTCACGGTAACCGGTGGCAAACTGACCACCTTCCGCCTTATCGCACTGGATGCGCTAAAAGCAGTGCGTGGCCATTTACCAGACATGCCAAAAATTGACAATGACGCGCCGGTATTGAACCCCGTGGCGCTGGAGATCCCCCAGTAGCTGTACCCGGGAAGGAAGGGTGGCGACGCCTGTTGGGCCGTTATGGCGAGCAGGCACCTGCCCTGGTCGCCGCAGCTCAAGCTGACGAACTAACTGTGATTCCAGGCACAAAGAGCTTGTGGGCGGAACTACGCTGGGCGGCCCGTACTGAAGGTGTTATGCACCTGGATGACTTGCTTCTACGGCGGGTGACGGCTGGGTCTGCTGCTGCCGCAGGGAGCAGCCGCATTGCTGCCGCGCATCCGCCAGATATGCCAGCCTGAGCTGGGCTGGGATGACCAGACGATGGGTGGAAGAGGAGGCTGCTTATCATGCATTGATTGACCGGGCTTACAGCTTACCGCCACGCGATGCCATCCCAAACTGGCATGAAATGTTAATGGAGCAGGCAAAAAATGGGGACGAGATTCAGCGAAGAAACGGCCGTTTCGCCCCTGCCTCCCGCAAACCCTTCCGGCAAAAAAACGGCCGTTGCCGTTAGCATCGGCGCAGCAGCTCTTTCCTTATTTTTTTGGCGGAGACACCATCACGAGGTAAAAAACGGCTAAGTAAACCGGCTGATTTTGGCAAAAATTGGCTAGAGGCGTTATAATTTTGTGCTGGCTGGTATTCACGACGTCCTCGGCACGACGGTTTACTGGCCGAATAACCATAATTGGAGGATATACAAAATGCCACTAGAGCAGGCAGAAAAAGCCGAATTAATCAAAGAATTTGGCCAGGCAGAAGGTGACACTGGGTCAGCAGAAGTACAAATTGCCATTTTTGACCGACGCATTAATCAATTGCAGGAACACCTGCGCATGCACAAACATGACGAGAGTTCACGCCGTGGGCTTCTCAAACTCGTTGGTAAGCGCCGCCGCATGCTGCGCTACCTGCGTAAAAAAGACCCCGAACGATATCGTGAAATCATTCAACGTTTGGGGCTGCGTCGTTAAGAAGCATAAACAAGGCGAGTAGATGACCTGTCTGGTTGGCAGCATCTACTCGCCACTTTTTATCGGCGGGGCAAGGTTGGCTTAGGAATTGGGAAGTACCCCATAAGCAACACCCTTTGGTTATGAGTTAGTTCCCAGTCCCTAACCCCCCATTTGCCCCAAATTACATTACTCAATTGCATACCAGAAATCAGATCCTGTGCGGCACGAGTTGGCGACACAGAATTTTACTGTATGCCCTGGTACAAACCGCAATTTTGGATAATTTGGAGATATTAGATGAATTCTGAACACACTTTTTCAACCACGGTTGGCACAAAAACAGTTACTTTTGCCACCGGCAAATTAGCTGAGCAGGCTGGTGGGGCTGTCACCATTCGCATGGGAGACAGTCTCTTGCTGGCTACGGCTACCATGTCGAAAAATATTCGCGAAGGGCTGGACTTCTTCCCCCTGAGCGTGGATTATGAAGAAAAAATGTACGCCGCTGGCCGTATCCCAGGTAGCTTCTTTCGCCGGGAAGGGCGTCCCACAACCGATGCCATTTTGACGGCCCGGCTCACAGATCGGCCGTTACGCCCACTCTTCCCCGACGGGATGCGCAATGAGGTGCAAGTCATCGTCACAACGCTTTCCTCAGACAGCGTGCACCACCTGGACATCATGGCGCTGAATGCCGCCAGCGCGGCCCTCACAATTTCCGACATTCCCTGGAATGGACCGGTTGGGGCTGTGCGCGTAGGCTACATCAATGGCGAGTACGTCATTGATCCGACTACAGCAGAAATGGAAAGCAGCGTCTTAGACCTGCGCATGGCTGGAACACGCGATGCCATTATCATGGTGGAAGCGGGAGCAAACGAAGCCACCGAGGAAATGGTGATTGAAGCTTTGGAAGTGGGCCATAAGGCCATCCAACCCCTAATTGATTTGCAAGAAGAAATGCGGGCAGCAGTGGGCAAGCCAAAGTATGAGGTAAACCTGGAAAAAATGGATGAAGCACTGACCGCCCGCGTCAAGGAAAGGCTTGGGGACAGGCTGCGCGATGTGGTGGTAGCAAATCCAGACCGTCAGGATAGGAATGAAGCAGTTGATGCGCTCCGTGAGGAAATTGTGAACGGCTTTATGGAAGAAGACCCGCCAGAAGACCCTAAAGCGGTGCGGGAAATTATCGCCTATGAGCTGAAAATGATGATTCGCGACCGAATTTTGTACGAAGGCATTCGTCCAGACGGCCGGAATTACACCACGATACGGCCGTTATCCTCCGAAGTTGGTCTCAGCCCCACAGCCCACGGCTCTGGCTTGTTCCGGCGCGGCCAAACCCAGGTTCTCTCCATCGTAGCCTTAGGCACCCCGCGTGAAGCACAAAAAATGGATGGCCTTTCCCCAGAAGAAACCGACCGCTACATGCACCACTACAACTTCCCCCCCTTCTCCACCGGCGAAACCTGGTTCCTGCGCGGCCCCAAACGGCGCGAGATTGGCCATGGCGCCCTGGCAGGTAACGCCCTGCGCCCCATGATTCCCACCGAAGAAGAGTTCCCCTACACCATTCGCGTGGTATCTGAAGTGCTTTCCTCCAATGGCAGCACCAGCCAGGCCAGCGTTTGCGCCTCGACCCTGGCCCTGATGGACTGCGGCGTGCCGATTAAACGCCCAGTCGCCGGTGTAGCCATGGGTCTGGTCACCGATGGCGACAAGTTTGCCGTCCTTACCGACATTCAAGGCATGGAAGATCATTTGGGCGACATGGATTTCAAGGTTGCGGGCACCAGCGAAGGCATCACCGCCTTGCAAATGGACATCAAAATTGGCGGTCTTTCCCGAGATCTGATGGCACAAGCGCTTGAGCAAGCTCGCGTTGGGCGTCTGGAAATTTTAGATTCCATGCTGCAAACCATCGCTGCACCACGCGCAGAACTAAATCCCAATGCACCACGCATGACTTCGTTAAAGATTGACCCCGACAAAATTGGGGCGATCATTGGCAAAGGTGGCGCAACGATTCGCAGTCTGGAAGAAACTTATGAGGTCTCCATCGACATCAAGGAAGACGGCACAATTTTTGTGGCCGGTGTAGATGGCCCGAAAGCGGACGAAGCCTTGGAAATGATCAATATCCTTGCTGCCGGACCGGAACCTGGCAAGATTTATACCGGTAAGGTGGTCCGCATCACTGATTTTGGCGCGTTTGTGGAAATCATTCCAGGCACCGATGGCTTGGTGCACATCTCGCAAATTTCACCGGAGCACCTGAACCGTGTGGAGGATGCTCTGCAGCTAGGTGATGAGGTGATGGTGATGGTAACGGCCGTTGATCCGGAAGGTAAAGTTCGCCTTTCTCGTCGCGCCGTCATTGAAGGCTGGACCCTAGAAGAAGCAATGGAGCAAGATTCTGGTGGTCGGAGCAGTCGTGGTGGTCGCGGTGGCGATCGTGGTGGAAACCGGGGCGGTCGTGGTGGTAGAGACCGCCGCAACCGTTAAAGCCTGTAATATCCTTTTTCATAAAAAAAAAGCCCCGATGCAAACCATCTGGGGCTTTTTTTATAGATGAAGTGTTTGAAATTGTAACATATAATTGCTGGAAACTATTTTTCATGGTGAAAAGGAAGGATAAATAAATGAACGAAAATCACAATGAATTAGACGATATTTTGGCAGAGACCGACAACTTTGCGGTTTGGCGCAGTATGGAGGATGAAGACACACTTTACCATATCGAATTAGGCGGTATCACTCTGCACTTGACATCAGAAGAATGGGAAGAGTTTACCGTCTTAATTAAAACTGCTGCTTGAGAATAACATGAAGGATGAAAGGTAAAAAGGATTCATCCTTCATGTTCTTTTAACCTGTAGGAGGGGTTTGGTATGGATGAAGTTGTGTCCTACGTGCCCATGATTCGTGACATGGCCGAAGAAAATCGACCCCGAGAGCGATTGATGCAGGTGGGGGCACAAGCTGTATCCACGGCCGAATTATTGGCCATTATTTTGCGCACTGGGGTGGGAGGCGAAAATGTGCTACGCCTGGCCGAGCGGCTGCTGAGCGAATTCCGTGATTTGCCAGGGCTGGCTAAGGCCTCCATTGCCGAACTGACCAAGGTAAAAGGCGTGGGACCCGCCAAAGCCATTGAAATTAAAGCTGCGCTGGAAATTGGACGGCGGCTGATGGCCAGCGCACCTCAGGAAAAGGCGCGGGTTTCTTCACCAGCAGATGCAGCAAATTTGCTCATGTCAGAAATGATGTTCCTGGAACAAGAGCACCTGCGTTTGATTTTGCTGGATACACGCAACGGTGTCATCAGCACACCTACCATTTACGTGGGCAGCCTCAACACTTCGGTGGTGCGCATTGGCGAGTTGTTTCGCGCAGCCATAAAAGAAAATGCTGCCGCCTTCATTGTCGTCCACAATCACCCCTCTGGAGACCCTTCTCCCTCCCCCGAAGACGTCAACGTCACGCGGCAAATTGCCCAGGCTGGCAAGCTGTTAGACATTTCACTGCTTGACCATATTGTTATTGGGCATCAGCGGTATGTTTCTCTGAAAGAGCGTGGCCTCGGTTTTGACTAAGCCACTAATGGGAAAAGAATTATGGCAAGATCAGAATTACTGATAAATGGCAAGTTGGCCGAACCAGTTTACGAGCATCGGGGGGATGGCAAACTGCGCACAGCGGCGGGCTGGGCGCCGTGGTGGGCGACTGCTCAAGAAAATGACCCTCATTGGAAGAATAAACAGCCTGGTTTTAGCTTATTTGCCCTGGATGGGCAGCAGGTACAGCTTGTGAGCACCCCTTTCGGCACTCATGTAGGCGGCGTGTGGCAGCAAGTACCTGCGGCTGTAGGAAATGAGTACGAACTTTCCGTGGAGGGGCAGGCGTGGTCCAGTGAAGATACGGCTCCAGCCAGCCAATTAGAAGCCAGTGACGTCAACCTGCAGGTGGGCATAGATCCCACGGGGGGAAGGGACCCTTTTAGCCCTCTGATTGTGTGGAGCAACGTCAGCCAGCCGTTGAGCCGATGGGAGACGCTGCGCATTACGGCCGTTTCTGAAGCAAGTATCATCACTATTTACCTGAAATCTGCCCCCAATTTACCAAAGCGGCAGCAGTCTATTTTTTGGCGAAACGCATTTTTGCGCCCCATTGGCCCCCACAAACGTCTGCTCAACATTGTAGGCACCGGGGACACGCACATTGCCCTGGAGCCGGAACGCCCCCAACCGGGTGAACGCATTGAGGCGGTAGTTTCCTCGACGCGAAGCCACGATGTGGTGGCCCTGCTTGTGCAGGAGCCTGACGGAGAAGAAACGGCCGTTTTGCTGCGTGGCAAAACTTTAGATGAAGGGCGCAGCCTGTGGCGGTACGAATTTAACGTTGCCCAAGATGGCCTTTACGAAGTGCGCTTTGTGGGGGATGGCGGCGCGCGGCTGCTGGCCTTGCGCCTGCTGCAAGTGGCCCGCGAAGTTCAAATGGTACCTGCCGGTTCACCGCGTGAACTGTATCGCCGCGTGTACGTGCTGCTGCCCCCCACAGCCGACCAAAAATGGTTTCTGGCCGCTGCCCGTGGTAGTTTTAACGGCCGTTACACCATTGGCTTTTCAGCCGATGACGCCGGCATTGGCGACCTGGAACACCGCCACGTATTAGCTGTCAACCCCCACCATTGGCCGCAGGTGCTAACCGAAGCGTGGTTCAAGCAGCATTACCCAGGCACTCAGTTTACGGCCGTTGTGGCCAACACTGCTGAAGATTTGGAAGCCTGGCTCAAAAACTGGCTGGCGCCAACAAGTGAGTCGCGTTAACAGGCAGTATTGCCAATTATTGGTCTGCAACCGCCCGCTCATTGGCCAGCAGTGCAATATCTAGAATTTCCACGGAGAAGCTGTGGCCAGAGGCGATAACACTCATGCTTTTGATGCGCCGCGGGAGGGGGGCGCCTTTTCGCTGCAATTCCGAAATGAGGTCAGCCCGGAAAAAGAAAAGCTGTCCCAGAGGCGCCCGAACGTGTTCAAAACGGGGCGGCGGGCAAGATACGCACACATCGGGCGGACCATCAGCGCCAAAGGTACCGCTGGCGAAGAAACCTTGTTGCCAGACTTGTGGATTACCATTCAGGTCATCATACTCAATGCGTAATATCACCGGGCACTCACTGCCAACCGTACCACAAACCCCCAACGATTGATCCTGGATGCGTAAATCCACTTCCAACAACAAGGAATCAAAATCCGTTACATCCTGATTGATTATCTGGCGGACGCCTACATCGGCGTGGCCCTCACCATTTCGCACCATTTGCAAGCCATTTTCCCCGAGAATTTCCGTAATGGTAATCTGGCCTTCCGGCTGATCCGCTCTCTCTACATTCCAACCAAGCTGAACCCAACGCGACCAACGCTGGCCGAAGCTGCCATTTTGCAACAGGTCTCGCTCTGGTGACAGCGGGCCAACAGGTGGCGCATTGAGGGAAATTTCCGCGCGCTGCGCTTGTTCCAATAGAATGTTTTGGTTTTGTGCCCGCACGTCGAGGCTGCCCTGCTGTACGGTGATTTGGGTGATATCGTTATTTACGTCCAGGGAATATTCACCGGGTTCGCGCACTAACACAGAGCCATGGGGTGTACTGATGTTCACAAGAAACGGCCGTTCTGCACTGCCCGACACCACCAAGCGAATACGCCCGCTTGCCAGGGTCGCCGCAAAACTGTGGGGTTTGTCGCTCATGGCAAACCGCGGGGTTTCAGCCTCCGTAATCCGCACAATGGTTGTGCCATAAAGCTGCAAACGGGCCAGCACGTCCTCACTTTCGGGGGGGAACACCAAAATTAAGCCGCTGGCTGAAGCATCCGTTAAAACCGATTCTGTCGGCTCAACGCTCTGTGGCGCTTCGCCAGGAAGGGCCGCCCGCGGGGGATTCAGCGGCGCATCAATTGTCAAGGTTCCCTGGTTAGATTGTGCCAATACCATCAAAAAGTCGGTGGTATTTTGCAGGTAAGAGCGAATCAACAAGGGGACTGAGACAGCTACAGCCAGAAAGAAAATAAAGCTGCCAAACAGTGCGACCCAGGCTAGGCGCTGTCTTTTTTGGAGAAGGGGTTCGGATGGACCGTTCATAGATGGCACACTCTAAATCGTGAGAATGAATGACTGGGTTCGCTCCATTTGGCCACTACCCGCTCAACATAGGCAGAGGGCGACCCTTTGCGCAAGAACGCATGGTACTGCTGCAAATCCGGCTCAGGACCTTCGGCAATGGTGTATACAGAACCGTCGCTCTGGTTGGCAACCCATCCCACCAGGTTAAGCCGGTCTGCTTCTAGTCTGGCATAGTAGCGGAAGCTGACACCCTGTACACGGCCGTAAATAGTGGCTTCCAGTCGTTTAATCATCATTCTCCCCAAAGTATTTAATCAGTGAAGGATTATACCCCATGAAAAGAGAGACGTTAACTTGCAGCCGGGGAATGGAGGGAAATGGGTGGATTCTCGTTTACTGATCACCCGGTTCAAGAGAAAGGCGCTCTGTGCAGGATGGATACGCAGTCGGTTCAAATGGCCAGGCTGCCGCGTGCCAATCGAGGTATTCCTGGATATGGTCAAGCCAATACCACGTATTGTGCCCGCCTTCATTCATGTGCACATCATGGGGAATATGCGCTTCAGCTAACGACTCGTGCAGTGTTTTTTGGCCAAAGTACAAAAAATCTTTAACACCCCAATCCAGCCAAATACGCATCTGAGACAAATCCGCTTCAGCGTAAGTGGAAAGGGGATTGTACTCGGCTTTGTCTGTTTCAAAGCGGAGGTGGCTGCTATGGCCCGATACCGAGGTAAAAAGATCGGGGTGGCGAAAGGCAATCATCAGCGCCCAATAGCCCCCACGGGAAATACCGCCGATGCTGCGCCCAGCAGCCTCGCTCCAGGTGCAGTAGGAAGCATCAATGTAAGGCAGCAAGGCGTTGAGGGTAACGCCTTCAATGCTGTGCTCGCCGCCAGAGGTTTTATTGCCCAGGTCGTCATTGTAGGGCATGATGACGATAAAGGGCGGGTAACGGCCGTCTGCAATACCGGCGTCCACAATTTGCGGCAGCCCCAAATCGGCCCAATGGCTGTCGGTTTGAATAGAGCCATGAAACAAGTACAGCACTGGGTAAGTCCGGCCCTGCTGGCCATAGCAAGGGGGCAGGTAAGCGGTGTAGTAACGCCAGGGACCGGCGTAATCACTGGGGTACCGGCTGCGAAAGAGAACCCCAGTGCCGTCGCAAGCGACGGATCCGGGTGGTTCTTCCAGGAATGGGGCCTGGATCAGCCCACCAACCAGGTAATCTGGAATGGGATTGGGGGTAGGAGTTGAGGTCACGGTGGGTGATGCTGTTGGAATCGTAGTTGGAGAGGGAGTTGCGGTCATTGAGGGTACAGGTGAAGCTGTAACAGTAGGTGTGGGAGGAACGGCCGTTTCTACCGCCACGACCATAGTCGGCAAATTTACCACCGGCAAGCGGGTTGGGAGTAGTTCAGGCTGGGGAGGTGCAGTGCAGGCTGCCAGCCCGGCAAGCAGCACCAGCAGCCCCCAAAGGGCAACAGGGTGATATGTATTGCGATGCATTCATCCTCCGTTACCCTGTTGCTTGCGTAACAACCGCGCTAATCGATGCTCTAAATCTCCACGCACCAGCTTCACCCGTGAACTATCCCAATTTTCAGCCAGGGCCATCCCTTGTTTTGTCCAGTGGATGGCTGCTTGCAGGTCACCGTGCTGCCATTCGAAATGTTTGGCCAGCTCTACATGGGCTTCAATGGTGTCGAAGCTGGTGGCTGCCAACTGCTGCCAAATCACAACCGCCTCATCACGGCGTTCTTGCCGTTTGAGTAACAGACCCAATTGACCAAGAGCAGTGTGGTAAATTTCCAGCGGCAAATCGTTCGATACGGCCGATCGCAGTGAAGCCTCGGCATCTGCGTGTAATCCGGCATCGGCCTGCCATTTACCAAGGCTAACCTGGTCAATGGGGTGTGGTTCGGGGGCAACAGTAGCAAGCAACTGGAAAATCCGCGCAGCTAAAGTGACCATAGAAAGCATGTCAATTTGATTGTGATAAAAAACGCGCAGGAGTTCACGGGCATCACCCGTGCGGAGATAGTCTTGATAAAGGCCGGGTATGAGCCAGCCTGGGATGTCTTCTTGTGTGCGGTGTACGCCTAACAGGGTTTCTTCCAGGGAGCCAAGGGCACAGGAACCAAGGCGGCTGCGCCAAAGGCGGCGGGCTGGATGCAGCAGGTCTAAGTGAGGCAGGTCCAGCAGATCGCTAAACATGCGGTTTATGAGGAAACGGCCGTCTAGCAGAGGTAGGTCAAAGGAACGGCCGTTAAAGGTGATAAGGCCCACCTTTTCCGCCAACAGCTCGTTGAGCAAAGTAAGCATCGCTGCTTCGTCGCCATGATCGCGCAAGAAGTATTGCCTCACAATCAGGGCCTCATTTGCAATGAATGCCACACCAACCATGAATGCCAACGTGCCGGCCCCAGCCAGTCCCGTGGTTTCTGTGTCCAAAAAGAGAAACTGCCGGAAGTCAAGGTTACGCAAAGATTCATCGCGCAGGAGGGGAACGGCCGGTTCAAGGGGCAGAGCCAGCAGGTCAGCCAGTTGGTCGCTCCCATGCCGGTAGGTGAGCGGATAAACTCGATCGACCACAAAACAGCCACCAACGGCCGTTTCCACAACAGTGGCCCCTGGAAGCAGCGCTGCCAGTGCGGGTAAATCCTCCTCGTCTAAATCATCCGGCGGGCGAAAACTAATCTCATCCAGAGGCGAAACAGGCAATTTTTCAGGGTATCGTTTTAACGGCGGCACCCTCAAATGCCTTGTGCCTTTTCGCACGCCTAATCGATTCAGCCGTTCTTGTAACCTTTCATCCATTGTGGAGATTGTATGCATAGCCAGAGGTGCAAGCAAGAAATATCACAAAACAGATGAGAAGCCGCTTCAGAGGCATACCCTTTATGCCTTTCAACGCCTATACTTACCCTGAAATTTCCATCCCAATAATTTATATTACCGGAGAAAAAGTTTTCCTTGTAAATTCTTCTTACGCCCTTCATTGCATATCCTTTTTACTGGAGCAAAGACATGTCTCTTTTTATTCTCATCGCTGTAATCATCGCAGTAATATTGCTGGCAAATTGGCTCGTATTACGTGGTAATGCAACATTAAACATAGCATTTGACCGCATGCTGCTGTTCATGAACGTGCCAATTATTCTAAGCGGCATCGTATTGGCCCTATTGCCTACCGAAGCCGTGGCAACATTGCAAGAGCAAGGAAACCTTCCATTGGAAAACTTCCTGGCTGCCGGGATTATGATTGCCTTGATGGGAAGCTGGGGAGTGCTAGCAAGTTTGGGAAGTGTAAGGAAATGGCTCGCCCGCTGGATGCCATTACAGGTCAATTCATCAGTACACACCCTGGCCTTAGTCCTGAGTGGGTATCTGGTAGGCAACACGTTGATTACGCTAACACAAGGCGGGCTGGAAGAGATAGCGCTGGCAGCAGAAGCTGCCGATATTAGCGACCTGGTTATTCAACAGGCGCTTTTCGTGCTGCTGGCCTTGTTTGGGGTCGGGCTGTTGGTGCGACGTGGCGGTCACCAACTGTCTGAAAGACTGGGGCTGCAAAAATTGACCGGCCAACATCTGCTTTTGGGGCTGCGTTGGATAGTGATTTTGGTCGTTTTACAGTGGCTTGGTGGGCTAGCCTGGGCGCTGCTTTCACCTGACCAATCCGAGTTGGTAGACAGTATCAGTGGTGAATTATTTAGTGGCTTGGACACCGTTTGGGAGTGGTTTATTTTAGCGCTTTCGGCGGGCATGGGTGAGGAGATATTGTTTCGGGGAGCGCTACAGCCTGTTTTTGGCCTTTGGTTTACGTCATTGCTGTTTGCTATTGCTCACGTGCAATATGGCATAACCCCGGTAACATTGGTGGTATTTATCATAGGGCTGGCGCTGGGACGTATCCGCCAACGAACAAATACGAGCGTGGCTATTTTCGTCCATTTTGGCTACAACTTTGTGCTGGGCATGTTGTCACTTCTGGCCCTTTACTTGGAGCCATTAGTCAATAATGGAGGGAGCTAGGGACCAAACAGGAGCAGCAATTAATTTGGAGCAACTGGCGGAGAGCAAGTGCATTTATCATGACCGAAGATTGAGGGATGGGAAATGGGCAATTTGCTTTTTCAACCTCTCTGTTTCCCACTCTTTTTTCAGGAAATAGGTAAAGTGAAACCAAAGGTGCTACCGACGGACTCTGTGCTGTGTGAAAAGACTTCACCGCCATGAGCCACAGCCACAGATTTGACAATGGTTAAGCCAAGCCCAATGCCTTCAACACCTCTGCGCAAAGGATCAGCCAACTGGTTAAATCCTTCCCAAAGCTGGTTGAGGCGGTCAGGAGGAATGCCCGGACCGGTATCTTCCACAGAAAAAGATATGCCGTTAGCTTCTTTCCAGGCGCAAACGGTGATTTGGCCATTTTCTGGCGTGAATTTGATAGCATTATGGACCAGGTGATGGATGGCATCAATAAGGCGATCGCGATCACCCGAGACGTGTAACGCGTGGCTAGAACCATTGACTTGCACTTGAAGATTTTTATTGGCGATCAAAGGCTGCAAGGGCTGGATAACTTCCAACACCAATTCGCGAAAATCAAACTCTGTCCGGTTAAGGCGGCGCTGCTTGTTCACAAAAGCGGCAAAATTTATCAGGTTATCAATCATTTCTCGAGCCTGTTTTATACCCGCTTTCACCTTTAAAAATTCTTCTTGCTGGTCCGGGGTTAGCTTGTCCAGCCCCTCGTTTTCTAACAACTGCAGAGCAAAACCAACATTGGCAAATGGCGTGCGCATTTCATGGGTAATGACACCGATGAAGTCGGATTTTAGCTGGTCACTTTCTTGCAGTTGATGGTTTGCCTGTTCTAAATCGGCGTAGGCCTGCTGTAAGTCATGCGTGATACGGGTCAGATCTGCGACCAGCCGCGCATTTTCCAGAGCAACGGCCGTTTGATCTGCCAGGGTGCTTAAAAGTAATAAATCATGGTCATAGTAACGGGTTCTGGCAACCTTCGGCCCCAAACCCAGCAGACCGATCCAGCGCTCCTGCGCGTAAATGGGTACAAAAACTTCTACACCAAGGCCTGCCAACCATTCGCGCTCTAGTTGCGCAATTTCCTGAAACTGTGGCTGCCAATCTATGTCATATTGAGTCAGTGGTCGACGCTCTGTTGATAAGTAATTTGCAACGGGACTGTTGGCAGAAAAGGCCCCAAGAACTAGTTTATCAACGCCAAAGCCTTGCACGCTGACCAGTTCAAAAACGGGTCGCCCAACCAAATCTTCATCTGAATCCACCAAAAAGAGGGTGCCATAGCTGATTTCCATCGCTTCACTGACGAGGCGTACGGCCGTTGCCTCCAGCTCTGACAAATCCATGATGTTGCTGATGATTACGCTGTATTCACGCAAAATGCGGTTGGGATCGTAATCATTCTCGGCAGAAAAATATTCAACAATTTGTTGCAACCCTTTTTGCAATGGCTGAAAGAACAAAACCAGTAGCATTGTCAGGCCAGCTCCAGCCAGAATAGGGGACATGCCTCCTGTATTTGCCCGCCAAATGTAGACAAACCCAAGTCCATACACAAGACCAACAATAATGGCGGCTAAAAGCTGGCTTGTTGTGCGATCGATAATGTAGCGGATATCGATGAGTCGATAGGTTAAGGACGCATAGGCCGCCAAGATAGCAGCCACAAAACGTAGAATTGTCGACAGCAAAAGGGCGTTGGTCAGGGCGGCCACGTCAGCCATTGCGCTGAAGAGGATGATGAGGACCCAATAACGTATGCGGTTGCGGTGCAAGGGGCGGCGATCGGTGTTGCGGTGGGCTTGAAGGGTGATTACGGCCGTTCTGCTGATCAACACGCTCCACCCCGCTAAAAGGGCTAAAAGCCATACGGGGTGCAAAGTCTGCCAAAGAAACGGGTTAGTGGGGGCTGGCAGTAAAAGATCTAAAATCACCAACACGGCAATTATGATCAGGCCAACAGCCCACCAGGGGCGATCTCGGCGCTCTTCAATGATCAAGAAACCGTAAGTCAGGTAAACCAGGTAAAAGGCCAGCAGAAGAAAGCCATACGTGACCAAGCGTTCCTGCACGGCAATCA
This sequence comes from uncultured Chloroflexia bacterium, assembly GCA_963695505.1. GTDB lineage: Bacteria > Chloroflexota > Anaerolineae > Promineifilales > Promineifilaceae > JACSRF01. The sequence continues at coordinate 63,141 of CAVOGX010000009.1, forward strand.
CCGGCTGAATTAATCCAAGCTGCCATGCCCCCACGGCCATGAGGTATGCGACAATCAGCCTGGTGAACTTTCGCCGGTAAGAAGGCCAAAATAGGAGAGCCAACGCGGCTAAAAAATAGAAGACTGCCAGGCTGCTGAAGAGCATTGTTTGTAGCGTGTTAGGTACCATGTCACCCTTATACAAACAGTTTATGACAATATTTCGAAACAACCATAAAAGTTCCGCAAAATCCCGCCCTGACTTTCAGACCATACCACTTGCACCCCATCACCCTTTTGTTATAATCTGGCTTCGTTCGGGGCATGGCGCAGCCTGGTAGCGCGCTTCAATGGGGTTGAAGAGGTCGTGGGTTCGAGTCCCGCTGCCCCGACAAAAAAATAAAAACGCCGCGTATCGGTTTTCGACGCGGCGTTTTCTTTTGCGATAATACCTGCAGGCGGCACGCAACATCAAGGAAGCAAACATGAGCAAACAACAAGCTATTCAGGTACAAAACGTCGTTGGGTATTCTCTATTGGTCGTGGGTCTGATACTTGGCGGCATCTCCCTCACGGCCGAATCTCTGGGGCTAGATTTCACGCCGGGTTTTGGCATGGTACAAATGCTGCAACTGTTATTAGCCTTAACCTGCCTGACAATCGCTGGATTTGTGTTTTTACGACAGCGACGACCCGATGACGCCCCTCGTTCTCTTCAGGCAGACATTGGCCTGCGTCTGGCGGCTACAGGGCTTGTATTTTCATTCATTTCAGGCTTGTCTGATTTGATTGGCATCGGCACTCATGTAGAGGCTAATGATTTTGCACGGCCGTTTGTCGGGCCGCTTCAACTGGGGGGGATTGCTTTGGGGGTTATCTCGATTCTAGCGGGCATGTTACTTTACCATACCAGCCGCGGCAGCCGTCCCTCTTCCTCGCTAGATTTCTTGAACCATGGAGATAGTGAGCAAGCGGAAACCAACAACGCTTAACGAAGGGGGCTAAGCTGGAAGGGTTGGCTGAGTATGGTGAAAACGGCCGTATCTGCGTTTAACGGCCGCTGGTAAGTCACTGTAAAATTCTGCGCCTGCCCTGCATTCACCGACCAGGGGAAAGCCGGATTGGTTGAAAGAAGCAAGTAAGTTGCCCCATCATTGGTTCGCAGCGAGATATTTTGCTCAGAAACTACGGCTAACTGGTCACCCAAATTCAACACCTGGCCAGAAATAATCAGGCTGGTGCCATCAGGGGAAATAGTCACGCTTTGCAGCGTAACCGACACGCTTTGCGCTGCCCGAGAGCCGCCAGGGAATGGCACCGAAACTGTTACCTGGCTGCCCGAACCGGTGCGGCGCATGATCCAGTTTAGCGTATCACTTGCCAGGCCCACAGGCACCTGGTAACCAACTGTCGCCTCAACAATCTGATTAGCGTTTATGAAGCCTCCCAGCGGGGGGTTGTTCCCCAATTGGCTGGCTACGCCGCTCAAGGCATACTGATTTCCTATCTCATCGAGCATTAAAAGCTGCAAGTTGCCCGTATCTAATGCCGTCAATCCTAAATTTTGCAACTGGTAATCAATCAGTACAAAAGCGAAGCCCGGCGGCACCTCTGGCCTGTCAGGTATATAAGTTGCCCCCGTTACGGTCACTTGTAAGTTTTCTAACTGGGCTGTCTCACCTAAAGAGAAAATATCCCCGGCGCCGCTGTTGGCTTCGGGAACAATGTAGGTGCCGCGAATGACCAGCCGTTCCTGGGAATTATCGTCGCCCAGGAGAGCCAGCGTAATGCCGGGCATATTCTGCGCAAAAATATCACGGTCATTTGCTGCAAAAAGGTTGCGGCTGTCAAACACGAAGCGATACTCGGTACCCCCGCGTGTTGTTAACACAATTTGGTCTCCCGGAACCAGTTGTTCCAGGTGTGTTCTATTCTCATCGGCAGCAGTCATACCAAGCACATAGTTGATGATGGATCCGTACACCCAAACGGCCGTTCCATCTCCTAACCCTTGCGGAGACCAGATGCCATCAGCAGTGAGAGTTTGCGGCTGTACGGTGTAGATACGGCCGTTTACTTGCAGCGAGACCGGTATATCCAGCGTCACCGAAACTGTCGAGGAATCACTGACGCCAACCACCAAGGATTCATCTCGGCCAACCTGCCCGCCTACTCCCTCTGGGAAAGGCGTAGGCGTACCTCCCTCAACGACTCCGCCAGCCTGATTCAAGGAACGCAGCAGCAACACCCCAAATACCACAATCAGAATCAGGCCAACTACGCCAACAACAATCAAAACGGCTAGACCGCGATTGGCAAAAAACTTTTGCAAAGGGCTTTGTGCTTGCTCGTCAGGTTGTTGGTCTTCAGCCATGTAACGTCCTTTCGCTCAACGATTCAACTTATTAAGGAATGCCTATTGGGAGGGGCTGCGGTGCAATGCGCACCAAAATTGTTGCACTGCCTCCAACCACAACCTGATTGTAACCAAGGAACGGCACCGAAACCCGTACGGCTCCAGCCGTGGCAATCGAAGTAAAACTTACCGTCCCGGCCTCATTGGTAGAGCCAAATGCTAGCAAACCACCCGTCGTATTATCATACAATGCAACTGCCAACTCTTGCACGCCTTCGTTTAGTTCAGGCAAGAAATTGAAGTTCGAATCGTAGTAAACGGTCACATTTACTGCAATATTTTGCTGGCCTCCTCCCACCGGCGTCGAGGTTGGTAGTGGTTGAATTTGCACCACTGGTGGCGTTGCCGTGGCTTGCGGAGTCAGAAAAGAAAAATCGATGGGTGTAGGGGTGGGCAAAAATGTGGGGACAACAAGAGGTGTAGCGGTTGGTTGCCCACCACCCGTTGAGGGCGGAGCCACAAACGCGCTAGTAGGCGATGGTGTTGGCGTAGGCGTAGAAACCGTAGCCAAACATTCAATATCATACTGGTGCAGGTTCGATTCCTCATAAGGGGGGGGTACAACAGGTCCAATCATAATATATAACCAACCTGTATAAGGGGCTATAATGCTTAGCTTGCTGCCATAATCGCCGGGAGCTTTGTCATTATTCCCCAAGTTTGGCTGAAAATCATTTCCGTTGGCATCCAAAAATATCATATTGGTGTCCGCATAGTCGTTGACGTAGGTATCACAAGTATAAAATGTGCCTAGGCGCATCCAAACTTTGTAATAGTCCGTATCCTGCAAACTCCCCAGAGTGGGCACGAAACTCATGCCAGTAAAGCCATTATCCTCGCCTATTTCCAACACGCATGCTGTAGCTCGTGTGCTGTTGAACTCGCAAACATCTGCCCCAGGAACGGGTGTTTGGCTTGGTGTTGGAGTTGGGTTGGCTACAATAGTCACCTGAATGCAATAAGTTTTGTTGGATGGATCTGAGGGATCGCGGTTGATAATTCGCGCATAATAAAATCCATCCTGGCTGGCTGTAAAAGTGACAAGAGAACTGCGATTCCCTAAACCAGGTGCATCATCATTTGTGGCAATAACGTTTCCGTTTGTGTTGTAAACGGTCATCACGGTATCTAAACCGGGCGTTAAGTCGCTGGTTGCCACCTGATATGTTGAACCAGCTTTTCCTACAAACCGAAAATAATCTTCATCCCCTGTAGGCCAAAGTGTTATATTACAAGATTTGGCTGCGCCGGCGGCTATGGTAAAAGCCGTGCCCAGGCTGTTGTTTGGCTCGTAAGCATCCACAAAGATAGAAGGGGTTGCGTTCGGCGTTGCGGTTGGGGCTGTTTCATTGTCATCAATAAAAACCTGTAGAACAGAATTGGTCCCTAAAGTTGCACTAACAGGTTCTGAGAGACGCAGATAGAAAAATTCGTCCGTAGTACCTTCAAATACCGAGTCGTTAATAATTGACAATGGAATCGTTTGGGTCAATGTGTTGGCAGGAAAGATCAGGGTGCCGCTGGTATTACTGTAATCGCTGCCCCCCGAAGCCGTACCACTTAACGTAGCGTAGTTAACGCGGACTTCAAAAGCAACTGTTGTGTTGAGAATGACTTCCGCATTTACAATTCCATCTGCCTCTGCAACATTCAACTGACTGCTGGGAAAAGATACAATTGGAAGAGTTTGCTGTTGCGGAGCCGCGATTGCTCTTTGAAGTTGGAATTGATCGCCCCAAATGGCGCCAAATAGAAGAATCGGGAAGAGTAACGCAAACAGGCTTACTCCATAATGGAATTTTCGAACAGAACGAGAATTGTTCATGTATAGCCCTCGCCTCACTCTATTTCAATAAAAACTTGACCGTTGTGGAGTGTTATTGCTGAGTTATTGCCAACCATATAAAGTAGCCAAACAATAATAGTTGACCAATTTCCAATTGGATATGATGGCGAGATTATAAGAATTGTTCTACATAACGGCAAATAATGCCAGTCCGATAAGGAGCAGCAGGACGAAGGACAATAATTCTTAACTGAATCAGGCAACACCAGTGAAAAGAGTTGTAAGATTTCCCTTCGGAGGTATCTGGAAAATATTAGCCAATTGTTTTGCCCATTAGCGAAAGCCTAGATTATCCAGCCAGATTTTGCCCTCTGGTGTGCGGTCAAAGCGGAAGGTAACGGCCGTTATCCCTGCTACATTTAGCGCCCCATTCACCACCGCAAAATCCGCTAGCGGCAGCCGAAAGCTCTGGTACACGACCTCCGCCGTCTTTGCGTCGCTAAAATAAGCCAGTTTGTAAAGCTGGGCTGATAATTGCGGCTGCAGGGGCATGAAGTGACTGAGAGGCAAAACGGCCGTTTCCCCTGCCCAATCCACCACCTCCACACTGAAATCAAGCGGTTCGCGTAATGGATCGGCCGTATCCGCGTCGGCCAGCGAGAAGATCAGTTCACCATTAGGCGGCACGCTAAACTGGGGTGGCAATGTCAACTTATAAGATGCGCTTTCCCCGGAACGGGATTGCCAGCCCAACAGCACGCCCTGTGATTCCAGCCTACCTCGCTTTTGTGGCGGCCTTCCTTCCTGCCAGGTCGTCAAATAGCGCCCGCTTGCCGTCCCTCCGCCGCTAGTAGTTAGCACGTCAACATCCTCTTCAAAGGTCGCAATAAAGCGCATCTCTGCATCCTCATAACGGGTGAGGATGAGAGCATCTGCCGGCAGCCAATCCTGGCCGCCACGCACGTCGCGGAACAAGTCAGTGTACTCGGGTTGCTTGTGCAGCACCGCCTCCAAAAAAGCTGCGATAAATACTTTTGCTATCTGCTCTTGCTGTTCAGTGGGGATGAGCTGGCCCAGATTGTAAAGGCTGGCCCGGGGAAACACCGTGTCAGCACGGCCCCAACTCTGGTTGAACTGCCCGTGATTTGCTCCATAAACGTAAACGGCCGTTTTCCATCCCCCATTCTCCGATAAAGAAACCCGGTCAAATTGCTTCATCCCCGCAAAAGAGGTCACGTCCATATCGTGGGAGCCATGCAACACCAGGTAAGACAAGTCTTCCAGGGGCGTAGGGGCATCCGCGGGGGAGTATTGGCCATCCACTGGGGCAATGGCCACAACACCACGAATGTTAAAGTTGTAATTGAAGGTGACGCGTGCGTTGTCCGGATAACGGGACAAGCCGTTGAAAGCAGCAGCTTCAGCCACAGCCTCGCCACCCCGTGAATGACCGATTAAAGCGATATTTTCCAGGTCTACCTGTTGGTGAAATGGGTTGGTCGTGTCGTTTTGCCACTCTCGCCACAGGCGCAAATGCTCCAACAGCAGCCAGCCACGAGCGTCGTTTTCCTCGGCCAACTTCCTTTCGCCCAGCCAGTCAGCCACGGCCGAGCCATTGAGAAAATTCTCGTCTACCGCAACAAAAATAAAGCCACGGCTGGCCAGCAGTTCGCCCAAATAGCCATAGCCGCCATCGGAAAAGTCGCTCATGTTGTGGTTACCATGAACCATCAGCACCAAAGGAAAGGGGCCTGCCCCATCTGGATACCAGACACGGCCGTTCCGCGGCATTGCGCGTTCGTCAAAGCCCCAGTAACGGGTACGCAGTTCCGTCCAGCCGCTGACAAAGGGATCGCCATTGACAGAGGTGGTAAGCAGGTTAGCGTTTGCGCCAAATTCAGGGCGATGGCGGTCATTCCCGCTGCCATAGGTAAGAGTGAGCACACCATAGGGTCCGGGCTGTGCCGGATCAGGCAAATCCAGCACCGGTGCGGGGCCAGCCAGTTGTGCGGCAATTTTGGGCATAGCCAGCGGCGCCCCGGGCCATAATAACCATGCCCCCCCACCCAGCAAGCCCAGGCAACCAGCCAATAATCCAAACCAGGTAATGGCGCGACGAACGGCCGTTTCCTGTCCCAAGCTGCCGCGTCGCACCACGGCCACCCCCGCCCCAGCCAGTGAACCCATCACCCCCACCCAGGCCGCAATAGTAACCTGAGCAGGCCAATCATACCCGGTAAAGGTTATGCCCAAAAACACGCCCCCGGCTACCAGAGCAACTATAAAAACCGGTGGCCAACGGCGCAGCCAGGCCAGGGCCAATAATGCCAGCCCTCCGCCAAGGGAGGCTATCAACAAAACAGCAAGTACAACTGCCCCAAAAGCCAACCCGCTAAAAGGTGCGAAAACTGCATAGCCATACACGAGCCATAAAGCTAAGGCAACCAGCGCCAGCCCCAACGCCGCACCCCGCCACGCCGTTTTCCCAGGCGATATGGCCAACCACCCTCTACGAGTCTTTGCCATAAACAATTTCAGTGCATTTTTCATAACTTAAGTATGGCGGAATGCGCGTCCGTGAGCCAGTCTGTAAATAAGGTTACCCGTGCTTGACGGCCGTTTTTGCCTGACGTACACTCTGGACACAATGTCCCACTACCCGACCGCAAAGCACAAAGGAGATTTTCCGTATGTTTGCTGATTTGGGTGTCCGGCTCAATGCTGGGACAATTTTTGAGCCCATTGCCCATTATTTGCAACGGCCGTATCGCCTGTTTCGCAACTATAACAAGGCCAACCTGCGCCCCGACCTTTTCGCCGGCCTAACCGTTGCCGTGGTGCTGCTGCCACAAGCTATAGCCTTCGCCATCATTGCCGAGCTGCCACCCCAAATGGGTCTGTACACAGCCATCGTTGGCGGAATCGTTGGCGCGCTGTGGGGCTTTGACAACCAGACTGTTAACGGCCCAACCAATGCTCTGTCGCTGCTGGTAGCTGCCTCTCTGGCAGGCATTGTGCCTGTCGGTACGGCCGAATTCGCCATTGCTGCCGGGTTAATGGCCGTCATGGTAGGACTGTTTCAGCTAGTCATGGGGCTGGCCCGATTAGGCATTTTAGTCAACTTTGTATCCCATTCAGTCGTCGTGGGGTTTGCTACCGGCGCAGGTGTACTCATTGGCATCAACCAAATTGCGCCGCTGCTCAAGCTTTCGTTTCCCAGCGACAATGTGATGCAAACGGTGCAAGGCTTGGCGTTAAATATTGCCAGCGTCCATCCACCCACGGCCCTGATAGGCGGGGGAGCCATGCTGGTGGTGATCATCTTGCGCAAGTTCAGCCCCCGCCTGCCCGCGCCGCTCATCAGCATGATTTTGGCCTCAGCAGTAGTCTTTACCCTCAGGCTGGATGAGGCTGGTGTCGGGGTCATTGGGCAGTTGCCTACCCAACTACCCCCCCTGGCTGATTTACCGTTGTTTGACCTAAATTTGATTGGCAAGCTGTCCGCAGGGGCTTTGGCCGTAGGGGCCATTGGGCTGGTGCAAACGGTGGCCATTTCCCGATCGCTGGCTGCGCAATCCGGGCAGCGATTGGACAGCAACCAGGGTTTTGTAGGGCAGGGATTGGCCAACATTGCCTCCGGTATGTTTTCCGGTTATGCCGTGGCGGCGTCGTTCTCAGTAACGGCCGTAAACTACAAAGGGGGTGCGAAAACCCCCCTTGCCTCCATCTTCGCCAGTCTCTTTGTGCTAATCGCCATGCTGGTGCTGGCCCCCCTGGCGGCTTACCTGCCTCGTTCCGCCCTCTCTGGCGTCCTCATTCTTACCGCCATTGGCATGATCGACCGCGCAGAAATCGGCCGTATCTGGCGCGGCACCCGCGGCGATGCCGTCATTATGGTGGTTACTCTGGTGGGCACCCTATTCCTGGCGATTGAATTTGCCGTGCTCACCGGCATTATGCTTTCCTTTGCCCTGTACATTATCCGTACCAGTGTGCCCCGGGTCCACGCTGTTATCCCTGACGAAGATTTCCGCCACTTCGCCTATCGCCCGGACATGGAGCCTTGTCCCCAATTAGGCATTATTGACATCATGGGCGACCTTTACTTTGGCGCAGTCAACCACGTTGAAGAGCAAATTCTAGAAATTGCCGAGCAGCATCCAGACCAACAATATTTGATCCTGCGCATGAACCACGTCAATCACATCGACTTTAGCGGCATTCACATGCTGGAAAATATCGTGCGGGCTTATCGCGAGAGGAATGGCGATGTATTCTTGGTGCGCGTAGAGTACCGGGTGCGGCGGGTGATGGAGACCACCAGCTTTGACGAGCTTTTGGGTTTTGACCATTTTCCCAGTGAAGATGATGTCATCAGCCATCTGTTTTACCGCGTGCTAGACCCGGCCATTTGCATTTATGAATGCCCGGTGCGGCGATTCCGTGAATGTCAAAATTTACCTAAACAAATCGATTTGCCTCACATTCCGCAAATAGCAAACGGCGCCCTTTTAGATAAAGTGCCCCATCTCACCCCAGAATCTTTGTGGGAACAGCTCCACACAGAAAATATACCTTTGGTGGTAGACGTTCGTGAGCCGCGCGAGTTTCGTCGGGGGCATATTCCCGATGCGCGGCTTATTCCTCTGCCTAAACTGCTGACTCAGCCAGAAGATTTTCCACGCGATAAGCAAATTGTGTTGGTGTGCCGCCGCGGCAGGCGAAGCCGGCGGGCCGCTTATGCTCTGCAACAGGCAGGCTGCCAAAACCTGACCATTTTACAGGGCGGCATGGTGGCCTGGGAAGCAGCCGGTTTGCTGGAGGCTGTGGAGTTCTAGGTGGTGAAGGAAATAATGATTGGAGGCAGATTATGGTAAAGCATATTCCTTCGCGAAATATTGGGTTGGATTTAGTGCGGGTAACAGAAACGGCCGCTTTAGCTGCTGCCCGCTGGACCGGTTCGGGTAATTACGACGAGGCCCATCGGGCAGCCAGTCGGGCTATGGCTGACGCGCTAAATTCATTGGATATAAACGGCCGTATCGTCATCAGCGAAAGCGGGCGACCTGGAACCCCGGACTGCCTGCTCAGCCACAATAAAGTCGGCAGCGGCAATGGCCCGGAACTAGACGTCGTGGTCGATCCTATCGACGGTACGCGGTTGGTCATCAAAGGCCATCCCAACGCCATTTCCGTAGTGGGTATGGCTCCTCAAGGCGCAATGTGGTCGCCTGCCCCGGCCGCCTACATGGAAAAAATTATTGTTGACCGTAACGCCGCCCATGCACTGGTGCCAGAGTGCATGGACGCCCCAGCAGCCTGGACTTTAGCCCTGGTAGCGCGCGTCAAGCAAAAAGCGGTGCAGGATTTAACTGTCCTCGTGCTGGAACGGGAACGGCACAGCGACCTTATTGACGAAATTCGCGCCACCGGAGCGCGCATTGTGCTGCGCGACGAGGGTGATACAGAGGGCGCACTGCTTGCCGCTACGCCAGGCACCGAGGTTGACATTCTCATGGGTATCGGGGGCGCATCACAAGGGGTCATTTCCGCCTGTGCGGTAAAGGCGCTGGAGGGAGGCATGCTGATTCGCCTGGCGCCACAAAGCGCGGAGGAATTGGCTGCCATTCGCTCTGCCGGTTTGGACGAAAAGGCGATTATGACCGTCGATGAAATTGTGCAAACCGACGAGGTGTTTTTTGCCGCTACCGGTATAACCAACAGCAGCTTCCTCGGTTCTACCCAGTTTCATGGCTCTTATGCAGAAACCCATTCCCTGTTATTGCGCGCCGAAACACGAACACGCCGCTTCATTCATGCGGAACACGCTATGCATGCTTAATCAGTTTGCGGGTTAGTGCGTTTCTGGTTTGTAGACGAATTGATAGAGAGGGTAGACGTTGATGATGGTGGTCTGCTCGAATTCGGTTACACGGACGGCATCTTGGCGGTAAAGGTGGATGTGTCCGTGGAGCATGTAGCGGGGTTTGAAGTAACGCAGAAATGGCAGGAATGATTTGAAACCAACGTGGGCGGGGTCAGGGCGATCATGAATGCCAAAGGGGGGTGAATGAGCGACGAAGATGTCCAGGAAACGGCCGTACTTCACCTTGTTGCGCAACAAACCCGGCAGAAGGCGTGAAATCTGGAAACGCATCTCCGCCTCGTCATACATCAAAGGCGCATTGGGCCGATACCGAATGGAGCCCTCAAGTCCCGCCAGCAGCAGCCCTTTTGCTCTGGCAGTGGAAGCATGGATATTTTGCCCTCCCTGCACCCGCGTTAGCACGCGGCCGTCGGCTGTGTATTGTGGCGTCTGGTCGTGGTTGCCACACACGTACACCAGCGGCTTGTCCATGGCTGAAACCAAAAAATCCAGGTAGTAAAAAGGCAAATCTCCGCAACCAATTATCAGGTCTACGTTCGGATAATGCTCCCGCACCTGGCTTGTGTAAACCCAATCCAGCACCCGGTCGCTGAGAGCCATTATTTTTACCGGGCTGCTCATGGCTCCGGCCACTCGCGATGCTTATTTTGGGCCAGCTTGTCCAAAACCGCCTGCTCCAGGTCAATGCCCGTGATGCTGGCCAATTGCAGCAGATACAGCGTCACGTCTGCCAGTTCTCCGGCCAATTCCTGTGAATCTTTCACCTCTTCCCGCCATTGGAAATGCTCCAACACCTCGGCAGCTTCGATGACCAGCGAAGCCGCCAAATTTCGCGGCGTTTGGGGCTTGGGGGTATTTTTATCGTACCAGCCATTGCTACGAACAAAGTCGTGCATCCGGGCTTCCAGCTCTTTAAGGTCCATGAGCTTGTTAGTGTAACAAACAAAGAACGAGGAGCAAAAAGCTTACTCCTCGTTCGCTAAATCGTTATATTTTTCTAGAAACCTTGTCTAGCCAAGGCAATTTGTCTGTTTTCTACAGTTTTTCTGCCACAAAGGCTGCCAGGTCGGCCAGGCGCATGGAGTAACCCCATTCGTTGTCATACCAGGTTACCACCTTAACCATGTTGCCACCCATCACGTCAGTAGAAAGCAAATCTACAATGGAAGAGGCCGGATAGCCAATGAAATCACTGGAGACCAGGGGCTCATCGGTGGCCTCCAACACTTTACCCAGCCAGCCACTGCCAGCCGCCGCCGCCTTGAAAGCAGCATTGACCTCTTCTACAGTGACGTTTTTCTCAAGCTCGGCCGTAAGGTCTACCACAGAAACGGTGACGGTGGGCACGCGGAAAGCCATGCCGTTAATCTTGCCGTTCAGTTCGGGTAGTACCAGACCAACCGCCCGGGCTGCGCCGGTGGTGGTGGGGATAATGTTGGCGCTGGCGGTACGGGCGCGGCGCAGGTCTTTATAAGCCATATCCAAAATTTGCTGGCCATTGGTCATGGCATGAATGGTGGACATGAGGGCGCGTTTAATGCCAAAAGCGTCTTGCAGCACCTTGGCCACGGGGGCCAGGCAGTTGGTGGTGCAACTGGCATTAGAGATGACATTGTGGTTGGCAGGGTCGTAGGTGTCTTCATTGACGCCCATGACAAAGGTAGCATCAACGCCTTTGCCCGGAGCAGAAATGAGGACTTTTTTGGCGCCCGCTTCCAGGTGTTTGCCTGCACTGGCTTTATCGCGGAATACGCCGGTGCATTCGAGAACTATGTCCACACCCAATTCGCCCCAAGGCAGTTTAGCAGGGTCGCGTTCGGCATAGCTCTTGAGTTTTTCGTTGTCGACGTAGATGTCGCCATCTTTGACTTCCACTTTGCCAGGGAAACGGCCGTATGTGGAATCATACTTCAGCATGTGGGCATTGGTTTCGACAGGCATTAAATCGTTAATCGCCTCAACGTCTAAAACGCCCTGGTAATTCTCGTAAATCGCTTTGTACACTTGCCGCCCGATGCGGCCAAAGCCATTAATACCAACTTTGATAGCCATTTGTAAACTCTCCTTTAAATAAGGTTTAAATCAATTGCGTGGGTTTTGTGTCAACTCCACACGAATTGTACACTAAAACAATAAAAATTACGCATGCAGAATGTCATCTATTCCACATTACGTTTTACACAATATTCGTTGATGCGACAACGATTATTTACCCCTCAGGCCAACAAATCGAGAATTGCTCGAGTCAGCTTGACGCTGTCATGCCGCCAGGGATGGGCCTCGTCCACCAGATCTGCCGTGCGCATTTCAACTTGGCGCGAGGGAATGGGCTGCACGTAAACGGTTTGTCCGCCACCGGTTTCTGGGGAAATGGTAAGGTTGTCATTGGCCAAAACCACGTCGATAAGCTGGGGGGAAGTATGCTGCAAAATGGTTTCAACGTGGTCGGCCACACTGTAATTATCCGTCTCTCCGGGCTGTGTGGCAAGGTTACACACGTATACCTTGCGGGCGCGGGTGCGCAGCAGGGCTTGAGTCAGGTCCGGAACCAGCAAATTGGGCAAAATGCTGGTGTACAGGCTTCCCGGTCCAAGAACGATGAGGTCCGCCTGGAAAATGGCCTGAACTGCTGCAGGGTATGCGCGCGGCTGCGGCGGGTCTAGGGCAACTTTGTGGATTTTCCCGCCCGCTTTGGGAATCGCTGATTCGCCCACAATGCGGCGGGTTACTTCACCACTGGGCGTTACGGCAATATCGGCCACTAGGGTGACTGCTTCAAGGGTTGAAGGCAAGACGCGCCCGCGCACAGCCAATACGCGTTCTGCAGCCAACAACGCCTCATCAAAACTGCCCGTGATGCCGGTGAGGGCTGCTAAAAGTAGATTACCAAAAGCGTGACCCTGGAGATCGGAACTGGCCGTTATCCCCATCCACCATTCCCCGCCCAAAACGATATTGGAGGACCTGCGTCATTAATGCTTCATCCCGCGACAGAGCAGCCATATTATTGCGAAAATCTCCGGGGGGCAGCACGCCCAACTCGCGGCGCAAACGGCCGCTGCTGCCCCCATCGTCTGCTACTGTCACTATGGCGGTGATGTTTCGCGTGTAGGCGCGCAAGCCGCGCAGCAGCGCCGGCATGCCGGTGCCGCCGCCAATGGCCACAATGTGCGGGCCGCGTCCCTGGCGGCTAAACTCATATATTGATTCAGCAACGGGCGTGTCGGCCGTGCGAAAAGGTGCAACTAAGGTCCGGCCAATTTTTGCGACTGCAGCGAGAATGAGGCCAACCCCAACGACCAAAGGCAGCAATATGCGCAATCCCACCGGCAAAAACTGCATGGTCAGGGTGTCGTAAACCATTTCGGGCATCCAGCCCGCCCGCCGCAAAACAAGGATCAGGTACACCAACCCCATGCCGGAAATAGCCGCACCCACCCCCAGCAGCAGCAGCCAGCGTTTTACACCGATGCCTACCTTCAACCAATGCCGATTTGGCAGCCACGGCTGCCAGAAAGGTAACCCTTTACGCATAAAAATCCGTCACAGCCACATTCATAATCATGGCACTCCGCTACCCATTATACCTGATTGGCGGTGGGTGGGGCCTGTGTTATAAACATGTGGCATGTTTGCGAAAATGTAGACGTGTGAGGGGTAGCTGGCGAGATTTACGCCAAAACGTGAAATCTTACGCCCGCAGCTATTTTTGAGGAAGATGATGAGAACCGTTTTCTGGGATGAAGCGCACAATACGGTAAAAATGATTGACCAACGGCAGCTTCCGTGGGATTTTGAAGTTGCGGAATTTAGCGACTACGAGCAAGTGGCGCATGCCATTACAGACATGGTGGTGCGTGGTGCGCCGGCAATTGGCGCCGCGGCTGGGTTTGGCATGGCGCTGGCAGCCCAGCAAAGCCAGGCCAAAACCCGCCTTGCCCTGCTTGAAGAGCTGGAAGCCGCTGCTGCTACCCTCAATGCGGCCCGCCCAACGGCCGTTAACCTGGCCTGGGCTGTCAAACGGCAGTTGAGGGTGGCTACCCACGAGAGCCTTGCCAGCCCGGAGGCCATTGGTGACGCCTTACGGCGGGAAGCCCAGCGTATTGCCGACGAAGATGTGGAAATCAACCGGCGCATGGCCTATCACGGTGCTGAGCTCATTTCTGACGGCGATACGATTTTGCACCACTGTAACACCGGCGCCCTGGCTGCGGTAGATTGGGGTACGGCCCTGGGCGTCATTTTTGCCGCCCATGAGCAGGGCAAACGCATTCACGTGCTGGTAGACGAAACCCGCCCTCGCCTGCAGGGGGCGCGCCTCACGGCGTGGGAGCTAAAGCAGCGCGGCATCTCTTTTGACCTGATTGTCGACAATGCCGCCGGGCATTTTTTACGCACCGGGCAGGTCAACATTGTACTGGTTGGTTCTGACCGCACGGCGGCCAACGGCGACGTGGCTAACAAAATTGGAACATATAAACTGGCCGTAGTAGCCAAAGAGAATGGCGTGCCTTTTTATCCGGTCGTGCCCACCAGCACCATCGACCTGGACCTGGCCAATGGCGATTTGATTCCCATTGAGGAGCGCAGTCCGGAAGAGGTCCTCACCGTCTTCGGCAAATCTATCTCCCCAGAAGGCATCTCGGCGCGCAACCCGGCCTTTGACGTGACCCCACACCGCTACGTAACTGGCATAGTGACAGAAGCAGGTATTGTGTACCCGCCGTTTGTCAAGCATCTGCGGGAAGCGGTAGAAACCAGTCAAGGAAAAAACGAGTAACGGTTGATTTATGACAGACATTCCGGTGGTGATAATGTGCGGAGGCAGCGGTACCCGTTTTGGGAACACGCTGACGAAGAAGGAGTTGGTGGATATTGGCGGACGGCCGTTGCTGTGGCACGTCATGCGCATATTTTCTGCCTATGGGTATAACCGCTTTGTGCTGGCTCTTGGGCACATGGGGGATCAGGTGCGGCGGTACTTCTTGGAATATGAAGCCATGACGCGGGATACGACGATTTACCTGGCTGATGCAGAGCCAGCCGAAAATGAAGGAAACGGCCGTTCCCGTCTGGCCTTTGGTGGCAAATACGAACACGCGCCCTGGGAAGTCACTATGGTGGACACGGGTTTGGATACGGGCCGGGCAGCGCGGCTGCTGCAGTTGGAACCCTACCTGGAAAAGGGCCGTTTCTTTGTGGCCTACGGAGAAGCTGTGGCCAACGTAAACCTGCAGGCATTGGTCAACTTCCACACCGGGCACGGCAAAACAGCCACCATCACCGGTATTCGTATTGCCTCTCAATATGGCAAAATCGAAGCAGATGGAAACGGCCGTGTCACCGAATTTCAAGAAAAACCCGAGCTTCCCTACTGGGTAAACGGCGGTTTCATGCTCTTCGAGTCTTCCTTTTTGGAACTCATCCGCCAAAACTACCATGACGGATTGATGGAAACAGACATCCTGCCCCAGCTCATGGCTACCCAAAACCTCATGTTGTTCCAGCACACCGGCTATTGGCAATCTATGAAAACGCTCAAGGACGCCCTCAAACTCAAAGATGATTGGCAAGAAGGGCAGCCTTGGAAAGTTTGGTAGTCAGCATTTCAGCAAATCAGTCAGGCAGGCTAATAACCTGACATGCTAACTGGCTGACCGGCTCAATATGAACGATTTTTGGCAAGATAAACGCGTATTTATCACGGGCTGTACGGGACACGTAGGTTCTTGGCTTACGGCCGAATTGTTAACCAGGGGCGCCTACGTAGTGGGTCTGATTCGGGATCGCGCAGCGCGATCTCTGCTGCTGCAAGCAGATCTTGTTAACCAGATTGACGTGGTCTATGGTGATGTGCGTGATTACCCTCTTCTGGAGCGAGCTCTGGCCGAATATAAAATCGACACCATTTTCCACCTGGCAGCCCAAACTCTGGTAGACGTAGCGAACCGCGCGCCCCTGCCCACCTTCGAGACCAACATTCGCGGGACGTGGATGCTGTTGGAGGCGGCAAGGCACAACAGCACCGTACAGCGCATTGTCACTGCCAGCAGCGATAAAGCTTACGGCGCCCATACAGAGCTGCCTTACTGCGAGGAAGCACCCTTACAGGGCGAACATCCTTATGAAGTATCAAAAAGCTGCGCTGATTTGATATCCCGTTCATATGCCCAAACTTATGGGCTGCCTGTCGCTGTGACCCGCTGCGCCAATCTGTATGGCGGTGGCGATCTAAACTGGAACCGCATTGTGCCAAGCACGGTCCGCAGCGTGCTGCGGGGGGAAAGACCAATTTTGCGCTCCGATGGAACCATGAAGCGAGATTACCTCTTTATCAAGGATGTAGTACAAGGGTATCTCACTCTAGCTGAAAACTTGCACAGGCCTGATGTGCGTGGTGAAGCGTTCAATTTTGGTGCAGATAATCCGATTACGGTTTTGGAAATGGTGCAAACCATTATCCGCTTGTCGGCACAACCTACGCTACAGCCCATTATTCGCAATGAGGCGCGCAATAAACTACCCCGCGGCAAGCCACGGGGTTTTACCCTAACGCCACCATGGGCGTCGAGTCGTACGGCTGGTTTATGACAGCCCAACCAGAGATTACCCTGGCTGCGTTACTATCGGCATTGTCAGCGTGACCACAAGACCGACAGCGAAATTGACTTTGCGAAGGACGATTCTGCTTTTCACAATGACCACACTCCGCACACGTCTGCGAGCTGTAAGCCGGGTGCACCACCTGCACCGGCACCCCCTGCAGGGCCGCCTTGTACAGAATCTTCCGCTGCAGGTCATGGAAGGACCAACCGTGCATCTGCCGCCGCTGCGCGCGCCTAACCCTTACCCGGTCCCGGATGCCCCGGAGCTCTTCCAGGGCTATCCCCCGACCGGTGCGTTGCGCGCGGGTTACTATCTCCTTGGCAATGCGGTGGTTCTCCTGGCGCACCATGCGCCCCTCTCGTCCGCTCAAGCGCCGCAAGAGCCGTCGCGCGCTCTTGCTCCCCTTGGCCTGCAGCCGCCGCCGCTGGCGGAAGCGCCGCTCCCGGATGCCCAGCAGCTGGCTGCCGCTGTACTGCTGGCCGTCGCTGTCGGTGGCGATGTTGACAATCCCCAGGTCCACACCCAGGTATTCGTCGACGGCCATGGGCTCAGGGGTCGCCACCTCACAGCTGACCGCCAGGTAGAACTGGCCGCGCACAAAGCAGAGGTCCGACTCCCCCCGTTCCCCCTGCAGCCGGGCCAGCGCCTGGGCAGAGCCAACATAGGGAATGGACTGCCGTCCGGCCACTGTCCAGATGCTCACCCTCTGCTGGGCCAGGTTGAAGGAGAGTATCCGCGCATCGTAGGGAAAGGCGCCGCGCTGGCTGAAGCCGCGCTGTTTCTTGCGGCTGGCTTTGTACCCGTCGGCCACCTTGGCGATGGCCCGAATCACCATCTGTGCCGAGAGGTGGAACTGCTGGCGGCACGCTTTGTAGACCAGCTTGTGCAGGGCGTACTGCTTGAAGGTCTTTTCGCGAAAGGCGGTCTCGCTGATGGCGTTGCAGCACTGGTTGGCGGTGGCCAGGGTGGCCAGCAGGCAGTCGAACTGGGCAGGCGTAGGCTGGAGCTTGAGCTTCGCGGTCAACTTCATGCCCACAATTATAGCACAGATGTGCTAATTTGTATTGGGCTAAATCAGCCACCAATGGCGCTTCCTCCCCGCAGCAGAGCAACGGGGTTTCCGCGCCGGGAGATTTTATGAAATTCAGGACCAATATTTGTGTGCCGACAAAACTCGCCAAGTTTTGGGCTGGCAGCCGCACTATTCACTGGCCCGGGGTTTGCAAGAAACATTGGCCTGGTATGCAGCATTTTTCCAACACGCCTGAGGTCATGACACATCACAAAATAATCGTGGCGCAACTCCCGCAAGACTGCTCGTATTGTCGAGGTATTAGCAAAGCGCCAGTCAGGGATGCTTTTTTGGGGGGCTGCTTATGCGGGTGTTCGTAACTGGGGCCACAGGTTTCATTGGCCTGCATCTGATCAACCATTTGTTGCAAAACACGTCCCATAGTGTGGTGCTGCTGCTGCGCGAGCGTTACAGTGACCCTCGTTTTTTGCCTCAAGGGCTGGCTGAACTGCAGCGGGCAATGGCGGAGCGGGTAACGGCCGTTTATGCTGACCTGCGTAATTTCCAGCTCACAGTTAGAGCTGTGCGCCAGGCGGAAGCAGACGTGGTTATCCATTTAGCGGCGGTCGGAGCGACGGATCCGTTCCTAGGGGTAGAAACGGCTATGCGGCATAATTTTACCGGTACGGTAAATTTGCTGCGGGCTTGCTTCGAGAAGAGCTTTCACACTCGTCAGGTGCTGGTAGCGCGTACGCCGGGGGAGATGAGCGCCATGAACGTTTATGCTGCCAGCAAAGCCGCCAGTTGGGCCTTTTGCCAGATGTATGCTCGCACTCAGGGTTGGCCTATTACAGGGGCCATGATCTTCCAGGCTTATGGGCCGGGGCAGCCAGAACAGACTGTAGTAGCTGCTGCGGCGCAGGCAGCCCTAACCGGACAAAACTTCCCCATGACTGCCGGAACCCAGCAGCGAGACTGGGTATATGTGGGAGACGTGGCAGCGGGTTTGACCGCAGGCGTAGAAGCAAGCCTGCCGCCGGGGGCAACCTTTGATGTAGGTACAGGCAAATTAACGGCCGTAGTCGACGTGGTCCGCCAAATTTTTAGCCTGGCGAACAGGGGTGGGCAGCCGCTGCCCGGGAGGTTGCCCCAACGCCCTGGTGAGGATTCGGCCCAGGTAGCCGACGCCGTGCGCACGAAAGAGTTAGTGGGATGGGAAACGGCCGTTTCGCTGCAGGCGGGTCTGACAAAAACGCTCGCCGCACTCAACAAATCCTTTTCTAAAGAGTAACCCAAATAGGCCATTGTGACTGGCACGCGCCTCTTATAAAATGCGAGAGTACTTACCAACTGGCAAATGACTAGCACTGCACCTATTCATGAGGAGTCTTAAAACAAGATGCAACAAATTCAATTGGACCACGCAGATGCTTTCAACCACCATTTTGAAACCAACGCTAACCCAACTAACGTCAAGCAAAAATTACAGCGCTTGCATCAGCCCGAACAAGTAACCCTTCTCTATGCGGCCACCTCTACAAACCAGCCCCCAACCAGTTTTTTAGTTCGTAACGATTACGACAAAACTCTGGCCCACGCGGTAACTGCCCATGGGGGTTTTATACTTGAAGCGGGGCAAAAAATGATTTCAGCTTTGTTCATGAAGGATGGTCAGAATGATCCAGCATTTCAGGCAGTTTCCGCCGGATTAGCGTTGATTGACCAGGTCATGACGGCCAATGAGTATCGGCTAGCATCTGGTAGCACAACCTTACGCTTGGGAATAGGCATCTCTACTGGCCTGGCAAGCTTGCAGCGGGATGGAGAGACTGTCCGGCTTGTAAACGAAACCGCCTACCAAGTGTTGGAAACAGCAAGACAGCTATGCAATCTTAATCAACAAACGCCATTCCCGGCGGCTTTTATTAGTCAAGAGACCTTCGCGTTGCTATCAACTTTTGAATGGCACATTGAAAATATGGGTCCTGTTTGGTTACCAGACCAATCTAATGCATTAACAATTCATGCCGTCATGCGGCCTGTGCAATTTCACTAGCTCCCATTCATTCAAAACCAAGACCCGAAAGCCGATGCAGCAGCCATGCCATCGGCTTTTCAATTTGGCTGGTTCCTGGTTTGGGGGGATAAAGGGAATCATTAACATTCTGATTACCAAATCTTAGCCACCGTTTAACATTTGAACCGGTCCTGCGGCAACTACGGCGTTGCCGTGCATTTTGAGCATGCTATAATCAAGCCATCTATCGGCAAGCAGTGCTAGCCTGAGGAGCAGTTATGGCAAGTCAAGCAGCAACAGGACAGGAAACGGCCGTTACGCAACACACCCAAGGTTTCTTCTCTGGTCGGCGTGGCCGAAAACTCAAAGAGGTAGCCCTGGCCTATCTTCTTCTTCTCCCTGCTTTTCTCATCATCTTTACTTTTGGCATTTTCCCCCTTGCTTTTTCTGTATACCAAAGCACGCTACGCGGCCTGAATAAAATCGTCGGTACCTATGACGGCCTCGGCAATTACACCAGAGCCTTAGGTAATCTGGCCTACGTCCTCGGTTTTTGGATGGCAATCATTTTCCTCTACCTGGGTATCATCGCCGGAATCAAATTATTCAAAACAGCCAGAAAAAATAATGACAAACCCTGGGTGTTAGCATTACCTGGCCTTATCCTGGCAGCCGGTTTTGCCTTGCTCTTACGCTTCGTGTTTCGTTTCTTGCCTGAGGCGTTAGGCGTAGCCGAACTCATCAGAGCGGCCAAGCAAGCGGGCAGGCCCGAAACCACAACTGTACTATTCCGGGAATTCCTGGGAGAGGCTTGGCGTTTGCCAGAAATTCAACAATCTTTCTGGCTGCCGATGATCATCTTTTTTATTGGGGCCGCAGTAGTTTACGGCTTTTTACGCTTTCTCCCTCATAGCCCCAAAAATCCTGAATATCTGGGTGGCTTCATTCAATCAAGCCTTTATTTGTTTGGCGGAATCTTTTTAGCCTGGTTCACCTGGACAGAGGTTCAAGCAGCATATGCTGCCGCTTTTGAGGATGGCGAAACGCTAGAAATCTGGGCTCAGGCCATAACTATCAGTGCCGGGTTAATCCTGCTGTTGCTTTCTTGGGTTGTTTGGCGAGGAGCCAGTCATCAGGATTCCAACCGCAGCACTTTTATGCGACTAGCAGGCGGCGCATTGCTCCTTATTGGTGCGTGGGTCCTCATTGGAGAGCTTCCCCTTGCCGCTGCCTCAGGAGATGAGGATTGGTATAGCGGGTTACTCAATACTGTATTTTATTCTGCCGGTTCAATCCCCTTTCAATTCACAATTTCATTGATGTTAGCCACCTTCTTGTTTCAAGATATCAAGGGGAAATCCTTCTTCCGCATGTTGTTCTTTTTGCCTTACGTAACCCCTGCCGTTGGGGCAGCAGCCTCGTTTCGGATTCTGTTTTCCGGTAGAGTAGACGGGCCGATGAACCGCATCTTGACAGGGTTAGGATTTGAACCACTGGGTTGGCTAAACGAATCCACCGGCATTTTTCAAATGATACTCGGTGAAAGCGTCAATTTGCCAACTTGGGCAGCAGGCCCCAGTCTCTCATTGGTTGTCATCATTATTTTTGGTATCTGGACATTTGTTGGGTTCAATACGGTAATTTTTCTGGCGGGACTGGGTGCTATCCCCAATGAGTTGTATGAAGCAGCCTCCATTGATGGTGGTAACCGTTGGTCTCAATTCCGCCACATTACCCTCCCTCTCCTCTCACCTACCATCTATTTCCTGACCTTATATGCCGTTATAGGTACTTTTAAAGCCTTCAACCACATTTATGTCTTACGCACCAGTGCCGCACTCGGAACGGCCGATACTGCCAGCCTCGTAATTTTCGATGCCATGAAGCGCGATACGCGTTATGGTTATGCTGCGGCGCTGGCGGTTTTGCTTCTCATCATTGTCATGGGCCTGACTATTATCAACAATCGCATTGCCAGCAAGAGGGTGTTTTATGGCTGATTTAGCAACTGCTCCCATCAAAGAACCCAAACTCCACCCCAAGACACAACGGGTCGATATTGGGCGCATTTTCATTTACATCGTCCTCATTATCGGTGGGCTACTGGCTATCATCCCCTTTATTTTTTCTGTCAGTGTATCCTTGATGAACCTGACCGAAGCCTCTGGACGTGCCCTGCTGCCCGCTACCCCTCAATGGGACAATTACGTGCAGGCCTGGAATGACGCCAACTTTGGCCTCTACTTTTGGAACAGCGTCAAAATCGCTCTGATCACCGTTAGCGGTCAGGTAATATTCAGCACCCTTGCCGCTTATGCCTTCGCCCGCATCGAATTTCCGGGTAAAAATTTCCTGTTCGCCTTGCTGCTTTCTACATTGATATTGCCCGAAGCAGTTACCTGGGTTCCCA
This sequence comes from uncultured Chloroflexia bacterium, assembly GCA_963695505.1. Lineage (GTDB taxonomy): Bacteria > Chloroflexota > Anaerolineae > Promineifilales > Promineifilaceae > JACSRF01. The sequence goes on from CAVOGX010000009.1 coordinate 85,254, forward strand.
ACTTCATCACCGTGATCTGGCTCGATCGCATTACCCCCCTCAGGTGGATTAACAATTGGCCGGCACTCACCATTCCCTTTATGGCCAGCGCCTTTAGCATTTTGCTGCTCCGGCAGTTTTTCCAGCAAATACCCGAAGAGCTATGGGACTCAGCTCAAATTGACGGAGCAGGTCACATGCGTTATCTTATTCAAGTCGTCATGCCACTTTCTCGGGCCGTTTTAGTAACAGTTGTCTTGTTTAACTTCATAGGTTCTTGGAATGCCTTGGCCTGGCCAATTCTGGTAACCCAAACACCTGATTGGCGACCCATTTCCTATGGCCTTCTTGCTTTCCTGGATGAAGCCGGCTCCCTGGCCCATTTACGCATGGCCGGGGCTGTTATCACCATTCTGCCTTTAATCATCGTCTATTTCTTTACGCAAAAAGAGTTTACAGAAGGAATCGCCACGACCGGCCTTAAAGGTTAAACTGTCCGGCGTAAATTCACTTAAGGAGGTGATGCTTCCGGAAATATTGGTCCAATTTTTTAACCAAGGGAAAAAACTTCGAAAAGAAGTTTTCGAAAAACAGTATATTTAAAACTCTATTTGGAGGAGATTTAAAAAATGTCAAAACGCAATTGGATTAAACTTTTATTGGTAATGACCTTCGCCCTGTCGCTCCTGCTGGTGGCCTGTGACGGTACAACTCAGGAAGCCGTCGACTCTGCTGTCGAACAAGCGCAAGACGTCATCGAAGAAGTAGCCCCAACGGTTGAAGCTGCGGTAGAAGAAGTTGCCACAACTGTTGCTGAAGAACCGATGGAAGAGCCTACCGAAGAACCCATGGAAGAGCCTATGGAAGAACCCACTGAGGAACCTAAGGAAGAGCCTATGATGGCTGAAGCCGAGACCAATGGGTTAACTGAATGTGTTGTCGCCACAGAAGGGCCTTTAGCTGGTATCGATCCTACCGATGTAAGCATTGTGTGGTGGCACAACCACAGTGGGTCACGCGAAGAAAACATGCTGCCCCTTATCGACGAGTTCAACAACACCAACCCCTGCGGCATTACGGTGGAAGCACAAAATCAGGGCAGCTACAATGATATTCGTGACAAGGTTAACAGCAGCAGCGCCGCCGGTGAATTACCGGCCGCCTTGGTAGTCGGTTATCAAAATGACCAGGCTTTCTACCAGCTAAATAACGCCCTGGCCGACCTGAACCCCTATGTAGACGACGCCACCTGGGGTCTGGGTGCGGCAAAGGATGACTTTTATCCCAGCTTCTTCAACCAGAGCATCCACCCGGCATTTGGCGACCAGCGCCTAGGGTTCCCGCCTAACCGTTCGATGGAAGTTTTGTACTACAATCAAACCTGGTTGGAAGAACTGGGTTTTGATGGACCACCTGAAACCCCCGATCAATTCCGGGAGATGTCTTGTGCCGCCGCAGCAGCCAACGGCGATGGAACGGGCGGCTTCATTTTGCGCGACGATGCATCAGCAGTGGCCGCCTGGACATTTGCTTATGGTGGCGATGTACTGACCGAAGATGGCACAGGCTACGTCTACAATAGTCCGGCCACCGTTGAGGCCATGACCTTCTTGAAAGGGATGCTCGACGATGGCTGCGCCTACTTCTTCACCGAAGGTTTCCCAAACCCTGAATTTGCTGCTCGCCGCGCTATTTTCACCATGGGTTCCAGCTCTGGTATTCCATTCTATGCCGGGGATGTGGCGACGGTTGCAGAAGAAACAGGTAACGATCCCGATGTTTGGGGGGTGACAGCAATTCCGCACATCACCCCAGAACCAGTGCAGAATATCTATGGTGGCGACATCATGATTACGGCAACTACGCCAGAACAGCAGTTGGCGGCCTGGATTTTTATCAAATGGTTTACCACCCCAGAAGTGCAGGCGCAGTGGGATCAAATCAGTGGTTACTTCCCCACTCGCCAGGCAACCAGCGAATTCTTGGGTGACTTCTTCACCGAAAATCCGCAGTGGGCGCAGGCCGTTGACCTTCTACCTTATTCTTACTACGAACCCCAGTTGATTTCTTATCAATCAACCCGTGACGCAGCCGAGGAGGCTTTCAACGCCATTATGCAGGGCGCAGATGTCCAGGCAACTTTGGACGACTTGACAGAAAACGCCAATGAAATGCAAGAAGAGTTGATGTCAGAAATCGAAAATTAATTCTGGCATAGTTCTAGTTCTCGGATAGGTTGACACACCTCACGAGAATAGATGATACCTAGAAGACGGACCCAGAAACACCTGGGTCCGTCTTTTTTGCTGAATAAAGCCCCAAAACGAATGGTTTAATTGGCAAACCAGATAATTCTTACTACACTCAGGGTCCGGGATTTTCTTGGAAATTGATGTTGATGATTGGATGGTAATACATCGTTAAGGCTTAGACTGAATTTAGTGGGAATGTATTTCTGCAGGTGAGGAAACCTATGCGTTGGCCGCATTATGAACACGTGTTTTTTGACTGCGATTCGACGTTAACGGCCGTTGAAGGCATCGATGCCTTGGCCGAAGTCGTAGGCAAAAAATGGCGCGTTGAGGTGTTAACCCAGGCCGCCATGAACGGCGACCTGGACCTTGAAGACGTATACGAAAAGCGGCTGCGTGCTGTGCGCCCAACGCGCCAGCAGGTGCGCCAGATTCGGCAGGTGTATAAGCGACATACGGTCGAAGACGCCGCGGCAGTCATCGACATATTACAATCCCTTGGCCACCAGGTTTATATAATAAGCGGCGGGCTGGCCGAACCTGTCATGGAGTTCGGCCTGCACCTCGGCGTTCCCCGGCAAAATATCCGCGCCGTTGGCGTGAATTACAATCAACTTAGCGGTCGTTGGTGGGAAAATTTCGCTGGAGAAGAACGTTATCTGGCTTATGAAGAAGGCGCGCTGACGGTAAGTGAAGGTAAGGCGCAAATTGTGCGCGAACTCATGGGTAACCAGCGTGGCCGTACGCTGTTGGTCGGTGATGGCCAAAGTGATTTGTTGGCAGGAACGGCCGTTGATCCACCCGTCATCAACTTATTTGTGGGTTATGGCGGCGTTACCACCCGCGAGCACGTCCTGGCCGCCGCCCCTGCCTTCATCCACAGCCACAGCCTGACCCCCGTGCTAGCACTGGCAGCGGGGCCAGCCGCCCTGCTGCAACTTAACAAAACTGAACACCAACCAATTGTCCAAAAAACCTCTAATTTAATTGAAACAGGAGCAATTACGTTTAACAATGAACAACTCAAAACCAAATTCTACAGCGCCTATCACGCCACCCTCCAATCAGCACATTAAACTCTTCATCCCTGGCCCCACAGAAGTTCGTCCCGAAATTCTCGAAGCCCAAACAGCATGGATGATTGGACATCGCATGCCCGAATGCCTGGACCTATTTGGCAGCATCCAGCCCAAGCTACGTCAAGTCTTCATGACTAACAGCCGGGTGTTGATTTCCGCCTCATCAGGCACAGGTTTGTGGGAAGGCGCAGTGCGTAACACAATCAATAAAAAAGCCCTCAACTGCGTCAACGGCGCCTTTAGTGACCGCTGGCGGGAAGTAACCGAGCTAAATGGCAAAGCCAACGAGGTTCTGGAAGTAGAATGGGGCCAGCCCATCCTTCCCGACATGGTCGCCGAACGGCTGGCAACCGGTGAATTTGACGCCGTGACCATTGTGCACAACGAAACCAGTACAGGCGTCATCAACCCCCTGCAAGAGATTGCTGCCGCCATTCGCAGCCTGCCCAATGGTGCTGATATCATGATATTGGTGGACGCCGTCAGCGGTTTGTCTGGCGCGCGCCTGGAATTTGATGCCTGGGACCTGGATGTAGCGCTCACTTCCAGCCAAAAAGCATTTGCGCTGCCAGCCGGCCTTGCTTTTGCGGCCGTTTCTGATCGGGCCATGGAGAAAGCAAAAACAGTACCCAACCGGGGCTACTACTTCGATTTCATCACCCTGGACAAATCCCTGCAGAAGAATCAGACGCCAGCCACGCCAGCTATTTCTCTACTTTTTGCCCTGGATCAGCAGTTGAGCGATATGATGGCTGAGGGGATGGAAAACCGCTTTGCGCGCCACCTGGCGATGCGTGACCGCACCCTAACCTGGGCCAAAGAGCGGGGCTTTGAAATTTTTGCGGCTCCTGGCTACGAATCACCTACCGTCACCTGCATCAGCAATAATTTACAAATAGATATTTCGGCATTGAATCAGTATTTGCGCACCCAGGGTATGATAATTTCCAATGGGTATGGCGCAAGACTCAAAAATAAGACCTTCCGTATTGCCCACATGGGTGACTTACAAATGCAAGACATGGAAGAACTTTTTGCCGCAATGGATGCTTACCTCGCATAAAGGTCAATTAATCATGTTTCGTATCTTAATATCAGACAAACTTGGCTCAGCCGGGCTGGAACAGCTTGAGCAGATGGAAGACGTTGCCTTCGACGTCAAGACTGGCTTGAGCAAAGAAGAGCTATTAGCCATCATACCGGAGTATGATGCGTTAATCATACGCAGCGGCACCCAGGTGGATGCAGATATCCTGACTGCCGGCGTTAACCTAAAATTGGTCGGGCGGGCTGGAATTGGGGTTGACAATGTGGATGTACCGACGGCAACCCTGCGCGGTATTATCGTCATGAACACACCTACGGCCAATAATATTGCCACGGCCGAACAGACGCTGGCTTTGATGCTGGCTGTGAGCAGGCATACGGCCGTTGCCCATGCTTCGCTAAAAGGTGGTGAGTGGAAACGCAGCCAGTTTGTGGGTACGCAACTACATGGCAAGGTGTTAGGCATCATTGGCTTCGGGCGCATTGGCCGCCTGGTAGCCCAACGCGCCAAAGCGTTCGGCATGGAAGTCATGGCATTTGACCCCTACGTCTCGGAAGAAGTAGGTCGAGAGGAGGGGATTACGCTGGTCGACATGGATGAACTGCTGCCTGCTGCCGATTATATTACGCTGCATACAGCAGCCACACCCGAAACCACCCAAATGATTAATGCCCAAACTATCGCCCAAATGAAAGATGGCGTGGTGATTATTAATGCCGCCCGCGGAAAGCTCATTGACGAGAATGCGCTGGCAGAAGCGCTGCAAAACGGCAAAGTGAAGGCCGCCGCCCTGGATGTATACAGCACCGAGCCTCCGCAAGGAAACCCGCTTATTGGCCTGCCTAACGTGTTGCACACCCCACATTTGGGAGCCAGCAGCCAGGAGGCCCAACGCAACGTCGCCATTGAAATTGTCGAGCAAGTTGTTGACGCTTTACGCGGCGATGACTTTCGCAATGCCTTGAATATGCCCTTTCATGCTGGCCCGGGCTTCAATGCCATTCGGCCGTACATGGAATTGGCTGAAACCATTGGCAAACTGCATGCCGGTCTGGCTGAGAAACCAATTCAAAATGTAGAAGTTCAGGTAAACGGTGAAGCTGTTGAGGGATTGGTGCGAGCCATTGCTGCAGCACTGCTCAAAGGGCTTTTGCAGAAAGACGTTACAGGACCGCTCAATTACATCAATGCCCCGGTAATTGCCCAGGAAAAGGGGGTGTCAATCACGCAAACCACCGGGATAGATACCATTGATTATTCCAATCTGATCACCTGCCGCGTGAGTTGGGAAGGTGGTTCAAGGCGGCTTGCCGGAGTGTTGTTTGGGGGAAATGCGCCGCGAATTGTGCAGTTTGACAACTACCAGTTGGAGGCACGCCCTGAGGGGGTCGTTCTCATCATGCAAAATCGGGACGTACCCGGTGTGATTGGCCAGATTGGCACCATGTTAGCTGCGTATAATGTGAATATTGGTGAATGGCGCATGGGCCGCAACCGGCCCGGAGCCGAGGCGCTATCCTTTATCAACCTTGACAGCATACCGCCAGAAGTAGTATTGGATGCGCTGTCAAAAATTAGTGCTGTCACACACCTTAAATTGGTTGTTCTGTAACTGAGTTCTAGAGATAAAAAAAAGCCAGCTCAAATTGAGACTGGCTTTTTTTGTGTTTTCCGAAGGTTATTTTGGCAAAATGCGTACTTTCCGCCGCCTACCTTCACCCACGCTTTGAGTATAAACGCCGGTATGATTTCGCAGGGTTATGTGGATGACACGCCGTTCATAAGGAGGCATAGGCTCAAGACTTATGGGGCGCTGGCGTTTGAGAACTTTCTGAGCCATTCGCTCGGCTAGTTTGGATAAGGCTGCTTCGCGGCGCTGGCGGTAGCCGGCAACGTCAATGACGAAATTGGTGCGCTGCTGCATTTTGTGCCCAACCATCAATCGTGAAATGTATTGCAATGCGTTGAGCGTATCACCTCTCGGGCCAATGAGTACGCGCAGGTCTTGACCCTGTACATCGAGAATATTGATGCTTTGGCCGGTCAGATCGTCCGGTTCGGTTACGTCCAGGGAAACCGTGGCGTCAACCCCCATTTTGGTGAGAAGGGTTTCCAGGGTTTCTTTGGCAACGGCCGCTTCTTCCGAATCAGCTTCAACATTGGAAATACCTTCTACAGGAGGCATGGAAGCCGGCTTGGGGTCAACTTTGGGTGGGGCTGGTGGTGGGGAAACGGCCGTTTCTTCATCATCCTCGTCCTCATGCGCAGCAGTCCGCACAGGTTCAGAAGATACGGGTGCTTGCTTTGGCGGTGTGGGCCTAGCAGCGGCTGGTTTGTCCTGCTTCAGCATCAGTCGCACTACAGCTTCCCTGCTGCCAATACCCAGTAAACCGCGGCTTCCCTCATCAACTATCTCTACAAATACCGCATCTTCAGAAACACCTAAAGCTGCCAACCCTGCCTCGATCGCCGCATCGACTGTTTTCCCTTGGGCTTCATATTCTTGTTTTTTTTCATTCATTATGCACACTCCAACACACTACTTCCGACTGCAAAACTGGCACAGGGTAGTTTTGGGCTAAATTTAATCGTTAACGCTTCGCAGAGCGCTGTTTCCGCTTGGAACGCGGCTTCTTTGGACTCGGAAGCGAACCGCTGCTTTTACTCTTGGCGCTTTTTGGCTGTTCCTCTTCTTGCACAGTTGGTGATTCAACCTTTGGCGCATTCTTTTTGGGTTCCGGTTGGGGCATAGTCCGCCGCATGTAGTATCCCTGAGCTATCCCAATAACATTGCTAAGGACAAAGTAGATCGATAAGCCTGCCGGAAACTGCAAGGATATGAACCCGAACATGATGGGCATTGTATACGTCATCGACTGCGTCATAGCTGCGGCCGGATTATCTTTATTATTGTCTTTGTTCTTTGTTTGGGGCGTCAGCAATTTTTGCTGCAGAAACATCGTGCCGAAAACCAGCAAGGGCAAAATTAAGAGCGGGTCTGGTTGGGCCATATTCAACCAGATGAATTTATTTTGTACTGGCAGCAGGGTTGTTAAATCCACAAAGGAGTAGACGCGCTGTGTCAGGTCAAAAACAGCCTGCGGTGTTGACCCTAACACCGTAATAATTGCCTGATATAGCCCGAACAAAATTGGCATCTGAATTAACAATGGCAAACAGCCCATTAAAGTGTCGGCCGGATTATAGCCAATTTTTTGGAACTCTTCCTGCATTTTTTGCGGATTATCACGATACTTCTTCTGAATTGCCTGGATTTGTGGCTGCATCTCCTGCATTTTCATGCTGGAGCGTTGTTGCCGCAAATTAAGAGGAAGCGTTAACAAGCGGATCAGAATTGTGAATACGGCAATGGCCAAAATGAAGTTGTTGCCCAACAAATCATAAAGCAACAACAACGCGTTGATCATGGGATTTAATATAAATGTGTCCCACATAAAAAATTACCTGTCCTGTTCTCTAAAAATTTCGCAGCTATTGCGAAATTTCAGGTGGTGCAATATCCCATTTTTTCGTACCGGTTAATTTATCGAATGCCACCAGCAAGTCTTCTGTTCCCTGCACGGCAACTATCACATCATCCGCTACAACAACCGGGGCGGTATATATGGGGATTGTAAGCTCTTGCTGCCAGAGTACTGTACCGCCATCCTCAATAGACATGGCGGTCAAAACGCCAATGGGATCGCCGGTTTCGGCGTTTTCTTTATCTGAAGCAATGTACAGCACATCCCCGGCTAAAGTTGGCGTAGTCTGCACGGTACCTTCTACTTCATTGGTCCACAAGATGGTGCCATTTACCGCATCAACCGCATAAATTGTGCCGGTCGCGTCCGAAAAATAGACGACATTCTCTCCCATCACCGGCGCACCCCAAATCCAATCTTCTGCAATTACACTCCACTCTATTTCACCAGTGCTGCGGTTGAGGGCGTGCATCTGGCGGTCAAAGCTGGTTACATAAACCAGGTCTGTATTAATTGCTACTTTGCTGGAAATAGCACCACCCAACTCGGTGGACCAAATTTCCGTCCCGTTTTCAGCGTCCAAAGCGTAAACTTTCTTGTCAAGGGAGGCCACAAACAAGATACCGTCTTTGTAGGAAGGCTGGCCCCAAATGCTGTGACCTGTCTCGAAGCGCCACAACTCAGTACCACTGGTTGCATCAAGGGCTACAACCTGATTATCGGCCGTGCCGACGAAAGCACGATCTCCTACTTGGAGAGGCGGGGCAACGATGCGGTCCGAAGCAATGTTATTCACTGCCCAAAGCTCATCAGGAGAAGCACCGGTCCCTCCGCGTAAAGCGTAAGCACTTACGACAACACCGGGACTGAGAAAGCCCTGGGAAGCACCGTAATCACCAACAAGAATACGGCCGTCTTCAATGGAAGGCGCCGCGTAAAAAGATAACCGGCCAGGTATAGGAGAAAAAACCCACTCTTGGCTCTGCGATTCGACGTTGTATGCCAGCACCCCGTTGCCGAAGGAGACGTAGACAACATTTTCCGCAGCAGAAAGCCCTGGCCAGTTGGCATTGGCTAATTGGCTACCACAAGCAGCCAAAAGCCAGGCTGATATGGCTAGAATTAAGATAACAAACCGTTTCGACGGCCGTTTTGCTTCGTACAACGAATTACCTCCGTGGGTTATTGAAAAAAAGTCAGGGAACCGGATCGTAGCCCCCAGGGTTGAAAGGGTGGCAGCGGCTAATACGCTTCACAGCTAACCAACCCCCTTTACGTGCGCCATACTTTTGCACGGCTTCGTAACTGTAATGGGAGCAGGTGGGCTGAAAACGACAGCTAGGTGGAAATGCCGGTGAAATATATTTTTGGTAAAACCGAATAATTCCCAATATCAGCCGTTTCATCAACCTTGGAAATCCTTGTTGTTTACTGACGTGGTTTCTATAGACAACTCTGCCCGGTTTAGAAGCGCGAGAACGGCCGTTTCCACCTGCCCATAAGATGCCCCCACCATTGCCTGCCGTCCTATTAGCAAACAATCAAAACCAGGGTTTATCTTAGCCAGATTCAGCCGCACCGCTTCACGCAGCAGCCGTTTGGCCCGATTACGCACAACCGCCCCACCCACGCTACGTCCAGCAGCAAAGGCAAAGCGGCTAACTTCCAGGTCATTTGTTGTCACAAGTAAAATCGCGAGGGGGTGGCGCCAACTCTGGCCCCGGTGCCTGACTCGCTGCAAATCCGACGAGCGCTGCAATCGATAGCGCTTTGGCAACATTCACTTTCCTGTGCAGTTTATCAGAAACCCAATATGGTTACTTGCCGCCACCATACCGCATCACTGAGCGATAAGCGGTAGCCGAAGTACCATTCCAATTCACGCGCTTCACATGGTTGTTCATACTCACCGTCATCGTACTACGCCCTTTAGTCCGGCGGTTTTTCAATACTTTTCGACCACCCCGCGTTTTCATTCTCTGACGGAAACCATGAACCCGCTTGCGACGGCGAATTTTTGGTTGATATGTACGCTTTGGCATATCTACATTCTCCTTAGGCAAAAAAACCAGGGCATTACGCCCTGTCAAAATGTCAATACTTGTCAGGCATTTCTGCCTTTTTTACTTGATAAAAAGGTTCAAATCATGCGCTTAGGAAAATCTTAAGCGACAGAAAATTATACCCAAGCCACTAGAGGTGGTCAAATACTTTTATGTATTTGCACACGAGTTTAATCGATTGGCTTCAACCTTGACAGCTTTACATATGCCAGATATAGTTTAGAGGGCGTAGCCCTCAGGAAACTTTAATGTACTCCAAAACGAAATCAGTAGCAAAATTGGTATTTTGGAAAAGTAATATATCAAATAACTAGGAGAAGGGTTCAATGGCAAGTGTAACCTATCGCAACGTGTACAAACGCTACGGCGACGTGACCGTCATCACCGACCTCAATATGCAGATTTCCGACAAAGAGTTCGTCGTCTTCGTCGGACCTTCCGGCTGTGGCAAGTCCACCTGCCTGCGCATGCTCGCGGGCCTGGAGGAGATTTCCGAAGGCGAAATTCTCATCGGCGACCGCCTCGTCAACGACGTGCCCCCCAAGGACCGCGACATCGCCATGGTCTTTCAATCCTATGCCCTCTACCCCCACATGTCGGTCTACGACAACATGGCTTTCGGCCTGAAGCTGCGCAAAACCCCCAAAGCGGAAATCGACCGCCGCGTGAAGGAAGCCGCTGCGATTCTGGGGCTGGAAAACCTGCTGGACCGCAAGCCCAAGGCGCTTTCTGGCGGCCAGCGGCAGCGGGTGGCTGTAGGCCGGGCCATTGTGCGCGAGCCCGCCGTCTTCTTGATGGACGAGCCCCTCTCCAACCTGGATGCCAAGCTGCGCGTTACGGCGCGGGCGGAAATCAGCAAGCTGCACAAGCGGCTGGGCACCACCTTCATCTACGTCACCCACGACCAGGTGGAAGCCATGACCATGGGTGACCGCATTGCCGTGCTCAGCGACGGCCTCTTGCAGCAGATTGACTCGCCGCGCAACCTGTACAACACGCCTAACAACGTCTTTGTGGCCGGCTTCATTGGCAGCCCCAGCATGAACTTCTTTGACGGCACCCTGGTGGGTGAAGAGAACAAGCTGTTCATTGACACCGGGGATTTCCGCGTGGAAGTGCCCGCGGACCGCAAGAACATCTACAGCGGTTATGTAGGCAAGGAAGTGGTTTTGGGCGTGCGGCCAGAGCATGTGCATGCGCCGGAATTTGCCCCGCCCAACACCTTGGGCCAGCCGGTGCAGGCGACCATCGAAATAATTGAGCTGCTGGGCCACGAGCTGCACATGTTCATGAATACGGGCAAGTTCAGCTTTGTGGGTACGGTGGACACGCGCATGGATGCGCAGGTGGGCAACAAGGTGGAGGTGTTGTTTGACATGAACAACATGCACCTGTTTGACAAGAATACGGAGCTTGCCATCCGTTAAATTGCATTAAAGAACAATTGAAAGGCCGTCCCCTTGTGGGACGGCCTTTTTGCATTAATGCACAGGTTCGTTAGACTTGGTTTATGCCTATTGCCAATTATAAAATTAATGAAACTTTTGCCGTGCAATTTGCATGGCGCTTGCCAAATAAAGATTACATTCGTGCCGTTTTTGAGGCAGAAGTTTTAGACCTGGTGGAGCCTGCGGAAAAATACGTGGTGCAGCTTAACCAACTTATTGCGGGCCGACAAGAGGATGCAGACGGCCGTTTACGGGAAACGGCCGATTATTCTCGGGAGTATTGGGCGCTGGTTGGCAAGCTGGTAGGGCGCAAAATAACCGTGGCCTACGAAGTGGACGACACGCGGGCCGTACACATGCGCCTGGAAACCCTCACCGGGGAGCACAACTACTTTTACCGTTATAGCATGGCCGAAGACACCGCCCGCAAGTTAGTAAAAAAGTGGGAAAATCTGCCCAGGTCGGAAAGACCTGAGGATTTCTAGGCAATTGTAAGCGGCATAAAAAGGATGGGATCGTGAACCACCCTATCTTATTGTTGAAACGGCCGTTGCCAGATACCGTTTACCCTTTCCCCTCATTTTGCGACGTTTGAATTTGCGCGACCACCGGCTGCACCGCCTTGTAGGCCGACTCCACCGTACGCTGCACATTTTGCAGCCGCGAGAGTTGATCATGCCAGAAACCCGACCCGGCACTGGCCGCCAGACCCGTCAGCACAATGCCCGCCGTCAAGGCGTGGGGGTCAAAAGTAAATACCCGCCCCATCCAGGCCAGCAGCATCGAATCGCCGGTAATCAAAATAACCGAAAGGAAATTCGCGTTGGGCGGCAAAAGATCACCCAGTAAATCGGCTGAATCTATTTGCAAGGCGTAAGCCAACAAAATGCCCACTAACACCGATACTAGGCGCAGTTGCTGCACCCGATCGCCGCTTTCTTTCTTATCACGCCGCTCAATTTCCAAGAGTTTCATGGCTGCATTTTCTGGGGCGTCAATGGTAGGATCTAGCTTGGGGCGAGTAAGTTTGAGCCACGGGAGACGGCTTTCCACCGCTTTTGCCAGGCGTCCCAGCAGCTTGCGCCAAATTGCAGCCAGCTCATCTCGCTGCTTTTCCACCTCTAACAGCATCTTGTTCATCGCTTCCAGATACTGGTATGCTTCATGACTGCGACGAATATTTTCTAGAAAATCCTCTACCTGTATCGTAATAGTTTTTTGTAAATTTTCGCTGAGCCCTGCATTTTTGATTTGGGGCAGAATGTCGCGCTGGTAAATGAGTTGAGCTTGCTGATAGGAAAGCGTTTGCAAATGGGAAACCTGGGCTTCGGTCCAGGCAGTAATGGGGTCAGCCAACTCACCCGTGAGTAACGCAACGCCTTTTTGGTAAAGTTCATTGACGGTGATGGCTGCCGTATTGGCAGCAAGTTCATCGATTTGGGCGTTAATGGTTTGAATAAGGGCATCGGGAATGAAGCTACCAAAAGCGGTCGCGCTGCCCAATTGGGCTACGGCCGTATCCACCTGCCTTTTTAACACCTCGGCCGCGGCTGTCACCAGTTCAGTTTGGGGATTTTCCTTATGAAATGTGGCTAATGCAGCATCAAAGTCTTTCTGCTTCAGGGCTACAACGGCCGTTTCCACCTGAATTACAGGCTGCAATATTCCTTTGAGGGCGCTCACCTGGTTCTCCAAATGCGCCCGTGCTTCGGCGCCAATGCCCAGGCTGTCCAGCGTACCCGGCAGCATGCGTTCATACTCCTTCAAGGTTTCCTTTGCCGTTGGTTTGCTGCGCAAGCCCACAATCAGCTTGAAAACGTCCACCATAATTTCCGTGCCGATGGCCATGGTAAACATGGTGACAATGTACAAACCCAGGGAAGCAAAAATACGGCTTAACCCCTCTGGCAGAGCTGAGGAATCCTCCTCGGCCGGCTGATCCTGCGCACCATCATCCTGCATAAGAATAACGGCCGTTTCTCCCCCACTCTCATCCACCGGCTCCGCCAGCGCCGCTGGCGCCAGCACTGAAGATACCCCCAACAAAATCAACAACACCAGTAGAGACAGTATCGTGCGGGACATCCTACTCTCCTTTCTCAAATACATCAGGCAAGTTGCGGAAATAAAAAAGCGGGAACTGGGTAAAACCCAATCCCCGCCATTCTAACGGTTTTTCATGTCACTAGGCAACAAAAAGGCGGCGCCATAAATCGCTCTGCAATATCTCGTCCGGGTCGCAGCGCTCTTTCAGAGATACAAACTTGTCGACCACCTCTTGCCCCAGGTAAGCCTGCACCACCTCCGGGCGAAGGGTACTGTCCTTGGCAAAATAGAAACGGCCGTTAGCCGCCAGCACAATGGCATCCAGCTCCCGCGCCAGTTTTACCAAATCCGGCCGCCGATTGTCCGTCACCAAAAAGTCCATCGCCATGGAAAATCCGTCCAGGCCATGGGTCAACAAAAAATCATCCGGGCGATGCCGCTTAAACACGGTCAGGTAGTTCGGTAATTCATGCTTCTGGCAGGTACGTAAAATCTCGGCAAAGGCTTCCCGCGCATTTTCCTTGGGAATAAACGGCTGGTACTGGATCAACCCACCCGTCCCATAAGAGCGTTTCCAGTTGGGGATGTAATCCAACAAAAAATGAAAGGCGGCATGAGTTTGGCGATACCGTTTTCCGCTGCCTATGCGTCCGGCATAATATTTTGCCGTATTGATAAATGTTGTACCCAAATTGTTCATAAACGGCCGCATAAACATCCACATTGCTGATTTGGGGAAAAGTCCAAACAGCGTGTCCGCAATGCTCTGATGCTCCAAAGAAAGCGTTTGCTGCGGATTTGGGTCCGCACCAGGTGGCAAATAATTTGCCAGATGTGCATCTCCACGACCCAGCGACTCCCCTCTGGCAAAGGCATCTATCCAGCCCACGATATAGTTAGAACGCTCCAGATTTTCCTCAAAATAATCGAACATTCCATTCAGGTTGGCAGGTGCGCCCGTTTCCACATCCAAATAACCCGAATAAACGCGCTTCATCTGCATCGTCAAAGATATAAAGCAGCCCAACATGCCAAAACCACCAATAGCCGCATGAAACACGTCACTGTTTTCTCCCCGGCTGCAGAAGATAACCTCACCCGAAGGCAGCATCATCTCAAAAGAAAGAATGTGGTCGCCAATTGGGCCAACCTGCCACCCGTTTTTGCCATGGACGTTCATGCCCGCACAGCCGCCTATGGTAGTTTTCATGGTGCCAGTCACGACTGGCGGCCACCAACCGTCGCCCAGAATATACTGCCACAACTTTTCAATGGTCACGCCCGGCTCGACCTGAATCACACCCGTCTCCGGATTCCAATCCAGGATGCGCGTCATGCGGTTCAAGTCTAGCACAATATTTTCGCTGTTCATGAAGGCGTCGCCGTAGCTGTTGCCCCCACCTTTTAGGCCTACACTGCGCCCGGAGCGGTAGGCTTGTTCAAATACTCGCTGTACGCCTTCAACCGTAGTGGGACGGAATACATAGCTCATACTGCTTGAAGCGCCACCCCATGCCCACACCTTTTCTAGTTTATCTGGGGACAGAACGGCCGTTTCTCCCCTCAATTCCACAGTTTCTAAAGCCATCTTCTCAATCCATTTATCCTAAAAACTAAGCCGCCGGAAAATAAATGACGGCACATGATGCAAAGCTAGCCCTACCAGCGTCCAACGCAGCGGCACATAAACCGTTTGCAGTTTCCAGCGCAGCGCCCGATATATTTGGTGCGCCGCCTCATCTGTAGATACCACCCAAAATGTTTTGGGAGCGTTCTCCAGCAGCACAGTATCCACAAATCCCGGTTTAATCGTCGTCACCGTGACGCCATGCCGCGACAGCCGGTTGCGCAAGGCTTCCAGGTACGTATTCAACCCTGCTTTGCTGGCGTTGTACACCGGCGAGCCAACTCGACCCCGGTCGCCGGCAATGGAGCTGATGCCCAAAATATGCCCGGACCCGGCTCGCTCAAAGCGTTGTGCGGCCTCATTCAGCCAGGCTACAGCGCCTAACATATTCACTTTCACCATCGCTTCATCTTTGGTGAAATCATATTCATGGAGGGCTACAGGCAGTTGGATACCTGCTACGTAGGCAATGACATCCAGACCCCCGATTTCTTGTGTAATTTGCTGAAACAATGCCGGAACGGCCGTATAAGCCGTTACGTCATGGACATATGCAGCAGCATGCCCTGGTCCCAGGGCATTTACCCCCTCACAAACGGCTTTCAACTTATCCTCGCGGCGGGCCAGCGCCGCCACAACATATCCTTCTGTTACCAGCTTGCGCACCAGCGCTGCCCCAATGCCTGAGGAAGCCCCGATCACTATGGCCCGGGGTTGTGGTTCTAAAGGTCTTTTTCTATTAAACATGGTCCATTCTCTCTAAGTTATACGCAATACCAACTACCATGCGTCAAAATCAAAAACGATTGTAGCACAGCTTGCGCTCGCCCTTATATGACAGTTGTCAGGGTATCAAGATGTAAAACGGCAGGAATTTGCTCAGAATTCTGGTTTTAGCACGTCATTTTCCCGCCCCGCATAAGTTAGCACCGCATTCATAGCACCGTGAGTTTCTAAGGCAAGGCGTTTTGGGTCATCACCAGAAACGGGCTGGACGATACGCAGCACGTGCAAAGTGGCCACCAGCGGATCGCCAAACCTGGACAAACGCCAGAGCGCCGTCAGCAAAGGCTCGTCAGTCCAGCCTACCACGTCCAGGCGTTCATACACAAACACGCAGGGGATGAATGGCAGACTGCCCTCCACGGCTATTTCAAAAGCACCATAGCGGAAGGGTTGTAGTTCACCGCTGCTAGAGATGCCCCCTTCAGGAAAAAGGACAACGGCCGGATGGTGGGACACTTGTTTGGCAAGTTGTTGACGAGCTACGTTTCGCGAAGTTTTATCCGAACGGTCTACAAACACCGTATCCGCGGCCATTGCCATCCAGCCTATGAAGGGCCAGGAGCGCAGTTCAGCCATACTCACAAAGCGCACCGGCCAAACGGTCAACAATAAAATAATGTCCATAAAGGAGAGGTGGTTAGGGAATATAAATCCGCTATGCTGCCGCAGCCTCTCTGCATCTGTGCAGGTAAAGCGCACTGTGAATAGAAAAGCTAAAAAGTTAGCGAGTCCATAGACCAACCAGGAAGCCAGCCGCACACCGCGGATCCGCACTGGCACCCAGGCTAAAAGCAAAATAAGCAGCGTACTAATAGCGATGGCCAAGAATGACACAGTTAAGCGGAAAACGCCGCGAATGGTTTGCATAATCAATAAAGGTAGATGGGGTTACTGTAAATCCAACCGCGCTCCGCACCCTCATATGGTATGGTGCATTCCACCCGATATGCGCCTTCTTCCACAGGAATGTGGGTCAGGTGGGTATCATTTTCAACCTGGGCCACTACCTGTCCATGATGGATTAGTTTAATTTGGCTTTTACCTGGTGTTTTGACCTGAAGGGTCGCACCAACGTCCATCTGCACCTTTTCGCCAATAGACCCCTTGTTACTACCCTGGCCTGTAAAACGAAAGCCGGATGTAGAGCGCGCCATGTCGTAACCCACCCAGCTATGACCCTCACCTATTGCGTCGAGGATGAGTCTTTTGTCGTTTTCCAGGTCACCGTTAAGGGGTTCAGGTAAGAGCAGGTGTGTATTTACAGCCCGAAATAGGAAATCGTAAGGGTAAATGATGCGGTGCAACG
Source organism: uncultured Chloroflexia bacterium (assembly GCA_963695505.1). GTDB lineage: Bacteria > Chloroflexota > Anaerolineae > Promineifilales > Promineifilaceae > JACSRF01. The sequence continues at coordinate 102,373 of CAVOGX010000009.1, forward strand.
GGCCAAAGCTCATTGGCGTGCCATGAGCATCGCTGTTGCCCACGACGGAAACGCGCCGGCCATTGCTTAGCAGCTCGTCCCATAAAGCAAGGGTGTCGGGATGGGGTTTGGTGACAAATTTGGTGGGGTTGAGGGCCAGGTATACGGCCGTTAACTTTGCCAACAATTTACTTTTCACCGGTAGCCGCTCTACACGAGCCTTAATCGCGTCTAAAAAATTAGACATGTAATTCCACAATTCCAGCCCCGTGTATCCCTCAATTTCCCAATCATGCCAGGCCAGGTGCGGCGCATCTAGCAGAGGTAACTCAGGAAGTTCATGTGGGTGAGCTAGAAAGCCATATCCCCCGGCAACCTTCGTTTCATCGATTAACCGCTGTGCGTCTACCGCAAAGGGAGCCAGCTCCCGTTCTGCGCCATATGCTAAAAAATGGCTGGCCTGGGGATCGCGGCGGGGATTGTGTACTTCCTCGCCCACCAGCAGCAGCACCCGTCCTTGCCCATTTTCATAGTACCCTTCAACTTCGTCCACCCATATGTTGTGGTCCGTCACTATGATGAAATCCAAGCCGGCAGCAATCGCATCATTGGCAATTTCAGCATGCCATTTTTCACCATCGCTGTAGAGGGTGTGCATATGCATGTTGCCTACAACTTCGTGCATGATTTCAGATTCACCCTTTCTTCCTCTCACCCCGTGCAATGCTATCATCCTCTGCGAGATTATCCAAGTTTGATTACAAACGAGGCCGTGTCATTGGCGTCTAACTTTTGTCGTAATGGCGTAGAGTAAATATCCATCAAAAGACCGATTTGCTTCACCAAGGTTGATCTACAATATATGTTGAGTAAGTAGTCTCTCTATCTAAATGACGGAGAGGCTTACTCATTATCTTTTAGGTGCACAAGGAGATGTACCATGAAACAAAACGAAACTGTCAATTTCAAATTTATTGTATTGGCCTTGGCGGCAGTGGCATTACTGTTGGGTATGCCAGGGTGGCGGGATACGGCCGTTACCCACGCCGCCAATACGAGTTGGAACGCTTCATACTGGAACAATAAAACCCTCTCCGGCACGCCTGTTCTGCAAAGGCAAGAAAATGATCTTAACAATGATTGGGGAGATGGCACGCCCGATCCGATACTCAATAAAGACCTCTTCTCAGCCCGTTGGACACGCACCCTTAACCTCACTCCCGGCAGTTATCGCTTCACCGCCACCACGGACGACGGCATGCGTGTCTGGTATGACAATGCTCTCATCATCGATTCCTGGTGGGACAGCCAGGTACATTCCCTAAGCGCCGACATCTACGTCAGCGCCGGCGACCATCAGCTCAAGGTGGAATACTACGAAGCTGGCGGCAAAGCTGTGGCAAAACTTTCCTGGACGCCAATTGGCGGGCAAGCCCCTCTGCCTATCGGCGGCTGGAAAGGGGAATACTTCAACAACCTGACGCTATCCGGCACTCCGGTGCTGGTGCGTGATGACCAGAACCTAAATTTCGATTGGGGTGGCGGTTCCCCATTGTGGGGCACTGTGGCGGCCGACCAGTTTTCAGCGCGCTGGACTCGCAGTGTCACGTTTAACGCAGGCAAATACCGCTTTACGGCCGTTGCTGACGATGGCATTCGGCTGTGGGTAAACGGCCGTCTTCTCATCGATCAATGGCACGATGCCAACGGCAGCACCTACACCGCCGACATAGATTTGCCTGGCGGCTCAATTCCTATTCAAGTTGAATATTACGAAAATCAGGGTGGGGCCAAAGCCAGCATTAGCTGGCTAGCAGTCTCTAGCGGCACATGGAAAGGGGAATACTTCAACAACACAACCCTAAGCGGCTCTCCCGTTCTCACCCGCGACGATGCTCAAATCAACTTCCAATGGGGCAGCGGTTCCCCTGCCAACACCATCAATGCCGACGGCTTTTCAGTGCGCTGGACCCGCAGCATGGCTTTTAACCCAGGCACCTACCGCTTCAGCGTTACTGCCGATGATGGCGTACGCCTCTGGGTAAATGGACAGCAAATCATCAACGCCTGGAGTGACCATACCGCCCAAACCTTCACCGGCGACATCACGCTCAGCAGCGCTACTGTACCAATTAAACTTGAATATTATGAAAACGTCGGTGGTGCCAGAGTACAGCTTTCCTGGAGTGTGATTAGCACCAGCCCGACACCGACTCCCGCCCCAACCAGCGGGTCAGGGACAGTTGTCAGCTCTTTGCTCAATGTGCGCAGTGGTCCTGGACTTAATTTCAACATTCTGGGGCAGCTTTCCCGTGGGCAAACCGTCCCCTTGGCCGGGTATCGCAGCGCCGATGGCAATTGGGTGATGGTAACCTGGAACAATACGCAAGCTTGGGTCAGTGCCAAACCCGCTTACCTGCAAGCCAATATTACCATTAGCAGTCTGCCCGTATGGAACAGCGGTGGTACCGGTGGGCCTAACCCCGGCACAGGCAAGGCCACCGTTACTTACGCTTCTTACCTGAACATGCGCAGCGGCCCTGGTGTCAGTTACCCTATTCTCAGCGTTTTAACCACTGGCACAACTGTAGACCTCTTGGGACGGAATGCCGCTACTACATGGGTGAAAATTCGTCTTGCAGACGGCCGTATCGGCTGGGTTAACCTTTCCTACCTTACCGGCACAGTACCTTTCGCCTCTCTTCCGGTTTCCAGTTAAGGTGTTTACAGGGGGTGGTCAAAATAGTGGCTGCCCCTTTTATCAAAAAAGGAGCGAGAAATCATGCAAATTCCAATGTTTGCTAAAGTGAAAGACCGCGATGGTCTATCCTACAAAATCCACGGCCTGGTGCTGCAACAAGCTGGCCAGGCCGTTACCCACCTGGTAGTTAACGACGCAACCCAACCGAAAGAGCAATACCTGGTTCCCATTCGCTTCATTGGAACGTTATCAGGAAAGTTGTTAAATCTTTCCTGCACCCGTGAAGAAATGAAGCCGGTCAGTACCCTTCCTTCCGATTCGCTGATTGTGCAGCATAATGCCCGGGTTAAAGCCACCGATGGCTTCGTGGGTAACTTGTACCGCTTTGACGTTGCCCCCAAAACCGGGCAAATCTATGCGCTTGTTGTGGAAGAAGGGATTTTGCGTGGGCATAAGCACGTTAACCTGCCGCGCGCTTTGCTGGGCAGTTTCGAACCAGGAATCGTGAACGTCAATGCCGACAAATACAGCATTGACCACATGCCCAAAGTTGTCTAAAAACAAGTTTGCGCTGAATTAGAATGTAAGGAAAAGCGGGGGAGTTCACTGTATCAACGTATCGGTGGTTCCCCCGCTTTATCATACAATTCCCAAAAACTCACGTTACCTCCGTAGGGTACTCAATTTGCCCAGCTCTGACCTTTCTGCATAAAACCCTCATATTTTGCCTGTAGTCTGGTATAATGCCCCCATCTCACTAGACGAGGGTTTCATGCGCAAAATTTGGTTTACCTGTTTGCTGCTGGCAGCTATGTGGCTCTTACCCGCCTGTGAATTCCGGCAAATTGGTGAAAGCACAGCAACGGCCGTTTCCACCAGCAGTGCACCCGATGTGGCCGAAATATCGGCTACCCCATCACCAACCAGCACCCCTCTGCCGCCACTGCCCACCCAAGCGGCAACGGCCGTTCCCCAGCCCACCGCCACCTACAACCCCACCCTGGCAGATTGGACCGTGCTGGTCTACATGGCGGCCGACAACAGCCTGAGCGCTCAGGCTCTGCGCGACCTGGGTGAGATGCAGGCCGCTGGCTTCAGTGAGCAAGTCAACGTCATTGTGCAGCTAGACCACCCAGACACCGGAGCCACCCGCTACCGCATGCGGGCCGGTGATGCCCCCGAAGTGGCCGCCGAGCTGGGGCCCATCAATATGGGCGATGGGCAAACCCTCAGCGATTTCCTGATTTGGGGCGTGCAAACTTTTCCCGCAAACCGCACAGCCCTGGTGCTGTGGGACCACGGTGCGGGCTGGCAAGGCTTTGCCTTTGACGAAGGAGCCACGCCTGGTCTGGATAACCTGACCATGCCGGAATTAGAAACGGCCGTTGCCCAGGCCACCGCGCGCACCAACCTGCCTGCTTTCGACGTCATTGCCTTTGACGCCTGTCTCATGGGTCAATTAGACGTCTTCCAGGCTGTTCAACCCTTTGCCCGCTACGCCGTTGGTTCGGCAGAATTGACTCCCGGCCTGGGTTGGAACTACAAAAACTTGCTCGATACCCTTTACACAAACCCTGAGCAAGATGGGGCAGCATTAGCTCAAACCCTGGTCGAAAGCTTTTGGGCAGCCTACCCGAACGAAGATTTTGTGACCATGACGGCCGTTTCCCTGGACCGTTTGCCCGCCCTTACCTTTGCCACCGAAACCCTGGCGGCTGCCTTGATGGCCGATCCCAACTTCATGGCCGGAGCCGTTAGCGAGGGGCGCAGCGGCGCCACCACCTTTGCCCGGGCTTACGCCACCGACGTGGAGCGTTACGCTGCCCTGGACCTGGGCCAGTTTGCCGCCATTCTTGCCCAGCGCAGCCCGGACGACTTGGTGAAACAAAGCGCCAGCCAGGTACAAGAGGCGCTCGATGCTGCCATCCTCAGCCATTACGCAGGGACCGGGCTCCGGCGCAGCAGCGGCATCGCCATCTATTTCCCACGCAATGGCGACCATTATGCGCCGGAATACAGTCGGGCCACGCAGTTATCGCTCTGGAACCGTTTCCTAAACAGCTACTACGACGTGGGCCTGGCATCCATAACAGCGCCGGAAGTCAACCTGACGGCCGCTTTTGGCGAATCCGTTGGCGTACAAAACCCGGCTTATTTGGATTTTGAGGTTGCCGGGCGCGATATTGCCAGTGTACTGCTGCTGGGCGGCCTATACGAAGCTGATGGGCAGCGCCGCCTGCTAGAATTCGACCGCCTCATCCCCGAACCCACCTATTTACCCGACGGCAGCTACCTGGAAACGTGGCGCGACGGCTTGCACGAAGACTTTTTTGTCTGGGATACACAGGTCACTTATTTGTACGACAACCTGGGCAACGGCGGCTTTGTGGTTATGTGGCCCACCACACCGGGCAGCAGTCACTTTACCGTGCAAGGCCAATACCGTGCTCCGGACGCGGCTGAGTTTACCCCCGCCAGTCTCGTATTTGATCAAAGTTCTGGGGAAATGGTGCGACTGTGGGGGCAGCAGAATGGTGGGGCATCTGAATTGACGCCGTTACCGGGTGGTGAATTCCAGGTGTATGATTATTACCTGACGCCGGAAAATAATATTTCCCAGCAGTTTGGGGGCACACTTTTCTTTGGTGAAACGGCCGATTCCAACGGCAAAGCCGCCCTATTCTTTGAGTGGCGCCCGCTGCCTGATGGCAGCTACTTTTTGGGTTTTGCCGCCGAAAACGGTGCCGAACAGCGCACCTACGCCTTCACTGACCTCGCCGTTAGCAACAGCAATGCTGCACGGGGCTACCGCGCCTACCTGGACCCATACCTGGGCTTCCAGTTCCTTTACCCAGAAACGTGGTATGCACCGGTTTATACGCAGTCGCTACTCTACACCAGTGACCTCACCGCTGAAACCTTTTTGCAGCTAACCGTTTACCCAAACCTGGAACGCGGCGTCACGGCCAACGCACTCCAGGCTGACGCTCTGCGGCAGTTCGGCAATGTAGACGTCTTGTTCAGCGACGAGGTGGCAGTTGCCGGAGTGCGCGGCCTGCGCACGGCTTATGGCTATGACCGCGCCGAAGGCTCAACCCGCACCGGGCTGCTGGTCACTTTTGTACAAAATGGGACAGGTTTTGTCGTGGACGTCGATGGGCCGCTGGAAAAAGAAACCGAGACGATTACGGCCGTTTCTACCCTGATTGATTCCTGGAAGTTCACCGGAGCTGGTTTTGGCCTGCAGCCCGGCCAATGGACCAGTCGCACTCTTGATGATTTTACAGTGGCGCAGCCAGCCGATTTTGTGTATCAGCCCACCAATACCTGGCAGCGCTTCAGCGCCAACCGCGAAACCTTCGTGGCCTTACGGACCCGTCCCGCTACGGGGGATGCAGTTGCTATTTTGGCAAATCTGGCACAAGACGCCAGCAGCGGTGTAGAGGGCTTTGCCGCCCAAGAGCCGCGTCGCTTTGCCCTGGGTGCAACACCATGGCAGCGCGTCGATTTTACTTACGTCAACAGCGACGGCCGAGAAATTTGGGGCTTCTTGATGGTTAAAATTCAAGGTGGGCAGGAAGTGGTAGCGTGGGCAGAAGCGCCCAAGTCAGTGTACAACGAGCTGGAAACGCGGGTATTTTTAGTGATGGTTGCGGATATGGAGACGAAAAATTAGAGACCGGAGCGCCGAGAAGTCCCCACTCTTTAATTTTTATATTTCCCATTGATAGTGAACGAGATAGCTGAGGTAATAACGGCCGTTCCACTTTTCAATGCCCAGCACCCAGGTTCCCCAGTCAAACCCAATTTCGTCATCAGGAGCAGGACGGTGGAGGGAAACAAATGGCACCTGTTCGTAGCCATCAGGTAGCTGCACCAATCCGGCCGTGGCCCCGTGTAAAATCTCCTGGCATTCGCCATCGGTGGCAGGCAGCAGGTCCCGCTCCAGCTCGGGCACAATCACCGCGGCAAAGGAACCCTCAATTGGCAGCCCGCTGCCGTCTTCTACCCCCCAATCGTATGTGGTATTGCTGCTAAAGAGGCGCTGCAGCTCGTCGCCGTTAATCAAGACTTCAGGATTCCACCAGTAGGTGTGCATGCGCAAGCCGCGCTCCGGGTGAATGAGCCGGGCCAGAGCAGCGTTGTCCCGTTCGGAAACGGCCGTCATAAATGCGTCTACCAGGTCATTCACAGCCTCATCCTCACAGAAGTTGGCTGCCGGGACCACGCCGGTGAGAAAACGGCTGTTGACCCAGCCCGTTACCCGGCCATCGGTTACCGGCACCCAGGTTGAGCCTTCTACCACCCGCCCAGAGCCAGTAATTTCCACATCGTCAGCCTGAGGGTTAAGTTCACCTACTACCTCATAATCCACGCCAGGGCCTGAGCGGACGTTAAGTGTATCGTCACGGGTGACGTAGGCTACCTGGAATTGAAGTGCAGCAGGAACGGCCGTTGGCTCCGGCGTCATGGTGGGCAATATCACTGTAGTGGGGGGCGGAGGCAGTTCCGTGGGTTCCGTCACCTCAGCCAGAGGAGGCACAATGGGTGTAGGGGCAACAGCCGTGGGGATGACCAGGGTCGGGGTAGGCTCACCAGCGGATGGCTGGCAAGCAGTAAAAACGATTAGCAAAAGGAATAGGAACCAAAATTGGGTTGTGCGCATACGACATGACTCCAATACGGTCTGTTAAAAATACCAGGACCGCTTTAGCAGTAAAATCTTGCCTCTATCATACTCTAACCGCAAGAAACCATTATCAAAAATGACGTTAAAACTGCCTGTATAACGCAGAAACGGCCGATTTGGTTCCCAAACCAAAAAGCTCGGCGAGGTTTGCAGCCTTACGCGCTTCAACTCAAAAGTTGGGGCTAAATGTTAAATTTCACGCTGATGACGTCGCCATCTTGCACGATGTAGGTTTTGCCTTCCTGGCGCAGTTTGCCAGCCTGGCGCGCCTGGGGCAGCCCACCTAAGGCAATCAGATCATTGTAGCTTACCGTTTCGGCACGAATGAAGCCCTTGGCCAGGTCGGAATGGATGACGCCGGCGGCAGCAACGGCCGTTGCCCCCCGCTGCACCGTCCACGCCCGCACCTCATCTTCACCCACCGTAAAGAAGGATTGCAGCCCCATCAAATCATAGCTCAGGCGAATCACGCGATCCAGGCTGAGTTCCGTCACCCCATATTCCTCCATAAACATTTCTAACGATTCTTCATCACCATCACGGCTGAGCTGCGCCAGCTCCATTTCCAGGCTTGCCGCGCAAATTGGCTACTACGGTACGGGGGAAATCATAATCCAGAGTGACTTCTTCCTGCTCATCATCAATATTGATCAGGACTATGGTGGGTTTGAGGGTGAGCAAGCCATAGCCACGCAAGGTTTTCAGCTCTTCGCCGGAAAGGTCCAGGGTGCGTAACGGCCGTTCGGCACTTAATGCCTCATTCAAACGCTGGAAAAGGGCCAGTTCCTTCTGCGCTTCAGCCTTATTTCTGAAAGCGCCTCGCTGCAGGCCGCTCTCTAGCTTTTCCAGACGGCGCTCTACCACCAGCAGATCGCTGAGCAAAAATTCGGTGTCCAGAACAGCCAGGTCGCGGGCAGGGTCCACGCTGCCATCAGCGTGGGGAACCAGGTCGCTCTCAAAGGCCCGTACAACGTGGACATAGCCATCTAACCCAGCTAGGTGGTTGAGCAGTTCGCCGCTCATGCCACCACTTTCGCCGGACCCTTTTTTTAGGCCATCTACGTCGGTGTAGGTGATGCGGGCATAGGTCGTCTTCTGTGGCTGAAACATCTCGCTTAACACGTCTATGCGCGGATCTTGCACATCGACAACGGCCGTTAATACATCAAAACGGCCGCCCATGCTCTGCCCTATGGGTGCATCCCCTTTCGTCAAGGCATTGTACATAGTCGTTTTGCCCGACTGCGGTAGGCCAATAATTCCAAGTCTCATCGTTGCATACCTCGTCAGCTTACCAGCTTTTCAGCCCGTCATCTTGTGTGCATTTCAGCCTAATACCTGGCTGGCTGACTCTTTGACCGGCTGCTACAAAACGGGGCAAAGTATACCAGCAATTGGGGGGTAAACCATATTAGATGCATTAGACCCTATTGCCTTTTTAACCCGAGCAGGTAATCTCTCCCAATACAATGAAAAACAAAGAGTGAAAGATGAACAGATACCTGACAAATGCCCTGCCAATGCTGATTGATGGGGCGACATTGCTTCTGTTATTACGAGTGGTTGACCCTCTCAGCACCCGATTTGTCGAACCTTCTGGCCTCAACAGCTTGTTGCTCATTGGTGTGTATGTGCTTTTTTTGGTCGGGGTGTTTTTGCTTCGTAAACTCAAACCGCTAGGTGAAAACGGCCGTTCATTGATTTTGGGAACCAAAACGCGAGGGGTTCTGGCAATGTTCTTTGGGCTGGTCATGATGACGGCCGTTTCTTACCAGCTTGGTTACTTCGACGTCTTCCTGCAAGTTGGGGCAACCGAACTCGATGAAGGCGCGTCATCTTCCCTGTTTGTGTATGGCCCCAGTGCGTGGTTGTTTCTCTCCATGTTTTATGTTTTCGTGCTGGCCTTCCCCGTTACCCCGCGAATTTCTCCCAGCGGAAATGGATACATAATAGCGACTTTACTTGGTTTAATGGGCAGTCAGGGCTTGCTGCTTATTGCTGTTGGGCAGTTGCGAGCGATAGCAACGCTGTTTTCGCTTAACGGCGCCCTTTGGTTTTTGGCAGCAGTGCTGCTGCTGGCCTTACTTTTTGCCCCCCCACGCCTGCTCTACGCCCAAAAACAAGCAGTTTGGCTCAGCGTCGTCACTTTTGCCGTCCTGCTGCTTGCTTGTGGGATCGTAATCGTGATAGCGGGATTGTAACGCCTGACATCTTTAAACAACCAAATGCTTCACATTTCCCCTGGTAGTTAAATTTAGTAACCGTTCAGACCTGTGAAATTTATACATGAGGGGTATAACGAAAATGTTTTGAAAATCCTCGCAAGTCATTAAAATGACTGAACAACGGATTATGCGTAATTACATGAATTGAAAAGGTGGCGCTGCGGGAACGAGCACCATACTCTAGTTGAAAACCCATTTTCACAAAGGAGTATGATAAACATGTCCACCTCAGCGCCAACCATAGATTACTTTGCTCCTGTAGTTGCGTCAATGCGACGCCACGGATTTACCTATCAAGACTTGTGTCGCCTGATGTTCGGCATCGTTGACGAGTTTTGTGAACAATTGCCCGAATCGACCGGGCCAGGACGCACCAAAACCTATCCTGATAGTACGATTCTTAAACTGGACATGCTCATGCATTTAACCGGAAAACGAGGCGAAACCGCCATTCTGCGGGAAGCACAGCGTCATTACCGCGCTTATTTTGATAAATTACCCGATCAATCGCGGTTATGGTACCGTATCCGTGACCTGTTAGGGGTCATCGAACGTTTTCGCCGTTTCCTGCGCCAACGCCTGGGCGTTTTGGAGGAAGAATTCCGCGTGTTAGACACGATGCCTATTCCCGTGGCCCTGCCCACCTCTCGCCGCGGGTGCGGCAACGGCTTTGACCGGGCCGATGGTGGCTATTGTCCCAGCAAGAAGTTGAAATACTATGGCTTCAAACTGGGAATGCTCATTACCCAGCACGGCGTTCCCGACGTCTACGACCTGTTTAGCGCACGCCCCCACGACAGCCACATGATGGACGACCTCTTGGGTCATACCTCTCAAGTCGTGGCTCTGGGTGACAAGGGCTTTGTTTCCGACCCCAAGCGCGAACAGTTGTTCACCGAACAGGAGGTTTATCTGGTTACCTATCGCCGCTCTAATCAGAAGCAGCAGAATTCTGCTCTGGAGCAGTGGGTCTTGGCTCAGTATCGTCAACTCATTGAGACGGTTTTCTCCCAACTGCATGAGCATATGCATATCCAGGATACAGGAGCGAAAACTGATATCGGCCTGATCAAACGTGTTATGGGTAGTGTGACTGCTTACACCTTAGGCATCTATATCAATTTCCTGTTGGATAGACCATTGCTGGCTATCAAGGAACTGTTCGCTTAATTACGCATAATCCGTTGAACACTTACCATTTACAGTTGTTTATAAACGAATCAAGGCATTTTCTGAAGGGGGAGCGAGACAAATGAGAGTCTCATGATTATAATTATTTCATGAGCCACCAGTCTAAAATCTTGTTGGTTGATGATGAATTAGACATTACGTCTAACATTGCTCCCATTTTAGAACGCGCCGGGTTTGAAGTCGTTACCGCCGCCGATGGTGCACAAGGGCGGCAGCTAGTTTCCCTGTTCAATCCTCATTTAATCGTTCTCGATGTACTCATGCCACACTTGGACGGCCGATCTTTGCTGCGGCAGCTGCGGGCAGAAAATAACTGGACCCCTGTGATCCTGCTAACCCAGATCGGGGAATCAGTTGAACGGGCCATGGCATTGGAAGAAGGGGCCGACGATTACCTCAACAAACCCTTCGATCCCTTTGAATTGGTTGCCAGGATCAAGGCTGTTCTGCGGCGCGCTCGTCCCGGGGAACGGCCGTTAACCGCCGCCCAACAACTGCGCAGCGGCGATCTCATTTTTGATCGCCTGTCGCGGCGTGTGCAGGTCAATGATCAAATTGTTTCCCTTACCCCCAAAGCAATCGCCCTGCTTGAGCACTTTATGACTCATCCAGACGAAATCCTTTCACGCGAACGGCTGCTGGACGCCGTTTGGGGATGGGATTATCCCGCAGGCACACGCACAGTAGACACACGTATTGCCGAACTGCGCCGCGTCTTGAATGATGATCCTGTTAATCCTGCCTACATTGCCACCTTTCCCGGGCAAGGTTATCGTTTTGTGGCTCCAGTCGAGGCCGTAACATGAAACGACGCTGGCTGTGGTCACTGGCCCCGGCTGTGCTGGGGTTCCTTTTGGCTGCGGCGGTCTCCCAATCTAGAAATGTGAATCCCGAAATCCGCATCTCGTTTCCGTTGAGCGCTGCCCTACTGTTAATAGGAATTGCCGCGACAATTTTGTGGATTAGCTGGATTTGTTTGTCTATCAGGTACGGCCGTCGCCAACGTGCTGCTTTAGACCAACAGCGGCAACAATCGAGCGATGATCGCCGCCGCTTCATGCAGCGTCTCGATCATGAGCTGAAGAATCCTCTCACAGCCATTCGCGCCGGCATCGCCAACCTCTCCTCAGCTAGAGACGAGATATCTCGCCAGCCAGCTCTGTCCACGTTGTCCCGGCAAACGACCCGATTGAGCCGTTTAACGGCCGATTTGCGTAAGATTGCCGAAATGGAGGTGCGCCCGCTAGAACGGGTGCCAGTCAATTTGCATACGTTACTGACTGAGGTGGCAGCATTGGTGCAGGAAAAGCCGGAGGCTGACCAACGACAAATTAGTTTATCGCTTCCGCAAGCCCCCTGGCCACTGCCAGATGTTTCTGGGGATGGAGATTTGCTTTTCCTGACATTCTATAATCTGGCTGACAATGCCCTTAAATTTTCGCGTCCTGGCGACACCATCGAGATTCGCGCTCGTCAGGAAAACACATCTGTAGTTGTTGAGGTGGCTGATACTGGCATTGGCATTCCACTGGATGCCCAGCCACATGTATGGGAGGAGCTTTATCGAGGGGAGAACGGCCGTAACTTGCCAGGTAGTGGTTTGGGCCTGGCCTTGGTCAGAGCAGTTGTAGAACGGCACGGAGGAAGTGTCGCTTTAGAAAGCAGAATCGCGCAGGGCACTAATGTCACTGTTCGCCTGCCCATTGCCACTACTGCCCAGCAGTAATGGCCGTTACAAATCTGTAACAACGTTTGCCAATTCTGTCACTTTCTGAAATCCCCCAGTCACATACCTATGTTAGAGTAAGAGTACGTAGTTTACCCTTTACAAACTTGCTTTTTCCTATTTCGGGAGGATTAAAATGAAGTCAAGAATGGTTGTACTCTTGTTAACGGCCGTACTTTTAGCTGCTTGCGGGTTAAACAATGTAGCGGTTTCTGTAGACGAGCCTACCATCGATACGCCATCTTCACCAGAAGTTGTCACCGTCGTCGTTGTCGTTACCTCAACGCCGGAATCAATAATGACGCCGACACCAGAACTACCGCAGGAAGGCGCAGCTTCATTCCCAACACCGACCGACGAAGCTAGTTTAAGTAACGAGAGAGTTGTCCAAACTCCTGCCACGGACGAACCACAGCTCAGCTTACCATCGGGAAGCTGGCACCCGATTTCTAGCTTACCGCGTTACATCAATGCTCTGGTGGTAGATCCACAAAACCCGCAGCAGTTATTTGCGGGTACAGGCTCAGCGGGATCGGGTAGTGGAGTTTACAAGAGCATAGATAGTGGCTTAACGTGGCAGTTTGCTTCCGCAGGTCTACCCAACGAGGATGTGGTCGCCCTGGTTCTCAGTTCTGCCCAACCCCCACTTCTTTTCGCGCTTGTGGGCGTGCGGGGAGATGTTTACGCCAGCAACGACGAAGCCCAAAATTGGAGCTATATCGGCAATTCCGGCCTGTTTGGGGGCTTTGAGCATTCGATGTATGCCGACCCTGCTAATGACAATGTGCTCTTTGCCCTGGCAAAATCTGGTGACCTGGTGCGTAGTGGTGACGGAGGCCAAACCTGGCTGCCTTTTGGCGAAGGTTTACCTAGAGACGAGAACAACATTCACGTCCTATCCTTGGCACTTGATCCCACAAATCCGAGAAATATTTACGCAGGAACCGGGGGTTTTGTGGGTGGCGGGCAAGGTGTCTATAAATCAGCCGATGGTGGGCAGTCGTGGGCAGCCGTTAATCAGGGAATGCTGGATTACCGTGTAACCGCCCTGGCCATCGACTCCACATCTCCCCAAACGGTTTTTGCTGGGACTGATGATGGCACGCTCTTTAAAACAGTTGACGGTGGGCAAACCTGGGAAAATCTTTCAGCCAAGCTGCCTTTGCCACGAAATAGTTACCCAACTATCCAGGAAATCGTCTTTGTTTCACCCAATAAAGTTTTTCTATTGGTGGATAGAGCTGGCGTATTTACCAGCCAGGATGGTGGGCAAACGTGGCAGGCATTGGGTAAGCCCGGAGATGTAGAGAGCGAATTTTCAGCAATGGTTATTGTTTCTAATTTGGAACCAAATTTGGTTATTGGCGCAAGAAGAGATGGCTGCTGGCAATACGAGCAAAAATAAACCGTTTGGCACTCATGACATTCTATTTATCAATTATTGATAGGGGAGAAAGAAATGGGCGATCATGAAGTTGAAGACCTGGAGGAAGAAAGACACAGATGGGAAGGTATTCATGATGACGAGGCAGCTCAATATCGCTTACTATTTGAGAATACCAGCGCGAGAGAGTGGGCTGCCTGTTGCATCCTGCCTGGTTTAGGGGTAGCGGCCGTTTTCATGGCTGCGGCCTACAGCATATTCAAATTGATGATAATTTTATTGTGATCAACTAGATCTGGAGGAATGGGTGATGAAAAGACTTTTATTTGTAGGATTAGCGCTAAGTGTTGGATTACTCTTGTCTTGGATGGTTAATGCTGTGGTTATTGCAGAATCGGCAAACACAGCGAATCCTGCCTGGCAAACCGAGGTCGTAGATGATACCGACTGCTGGTTCCCATCTCTCGCATTAGACAGCAACGGGCAACCCCGCATTAGTTATGGTGCATTAGGAGAGTTGAAGTATGCTCAACTTAATGGTGCTACCTGGGATCTGGAGTTTGTGGAGGAGCAACCAGGGGCTACTGGCTGGTACTCTTCCCTGGCAATTGACGCAAACGACAATCCGCACATCAGCTACTTTTCCCCATACAGCAGTTCATTAATGTATGCCCGTTACTACAGCAGTAGCTGGCACATTGACCCGGTAACAGAAACGGCCGATCTCGGTGGGCTAACATCCCTTGCTCTGGACAATACAGGCAAGCCCCATATTGCCTATTGGGATTCCCCCAATTTAACAGTGCAATACACTTTTCAAGATGGGCATAGCTGGCATTTTGAACCCATCACAACAATGACAGGAAGCGGGCAGAATGTTTCCCTGGCCATGACCCTGGATGACGCCAACACTCCCCACCTCTGTTTTTATGATTATGATGCTGGCTCACTAAATTACGCATACCGTAATGGATCAGATTGGCAAATTGACATCGTCGATGATGACGTTTTTTACAGTGGGCAAGACTGTTCTATTGCTATTGATACATTGGGAAAGCCACACATAAGTTATCGTGACTTGGGGTTGCAATATGCTCGTTATACCGGCTCTTCCTGGCAAATTTCCACGGTAGATGACGATTTCTTTGCCGGTGATGGGCTATCTCTCGCACTCGACAGCGATGATAAACCACAAATCAGCTATGCAGACTGGGCTGCGACAGACCAATATGATTTGCGGTACGCCTTTTCCAACGGTTCAAGCTGGTGGATTGAAATCGTAGATTCTGTTCCTAGCGGCGAGCGTTTCGTCGTAACATCCCTGGCCTTAGACAATGATGATCGGCCCCATATTGGCTATTGGCAGCTAGGAATCCCTGATATTTTGAAGTACGCCGTAAGGGACGATGCTCCCATCATCTATCAGGTGAATTTGCCCATGATTGTGCGGTAATAATTAGAGTGAAGTGCTAAAATGTGCCCTCACTCGTAAACCTTCGAATTTACACATGTTTACTGCTGGCTCCAAAAAGGCATGTCGCCGTTGGCAATGGGCTGAAAAGGGCTGCCATCTATGGGGACGACGACCACGCGGTTACGGCCGTCTATGCGCATGGGCAGCACCAGGGCGCGGCTGTCTGGCGCCCATACCCGATGGCTGTGGGCGTATTGGTCAAAGTAGGGCAAGAATTGCGAGAGAAAGATGAAGGTGGGAGTATATTGCGCCAGCAAGCGATTTTCCCCGGTAGCCACGTTTACCACGTGCAGGCGGAAACGGTGCGAGTCTTCCTGCTGCGCTGGAACTAGTAGATCCACAACCGGAGCAACAGTTTTGGCGGTGGCGAACTTATTTTGACCCGCAGCCTGTACGTCATCAGTTAAACCGGCGATGCTGATGTATGCCAGGTATTGACCGTCTGGTGACCAGAAGAAGCTGAGAACGGTGTCGCGGGTAATCATCCGCTCTTCCCCCGAATCCAGGTCTAGCATTCTCAGGGGGCCAAAAAAATCTGTGGTATCCGGCCTGCCGCTGATAACTGCCAACTGGTTAGCTGTTGGGCTCCAACCCATGGCAATCAGCGCGGCATGGCGGCGGCGCTCCACCTGGTCAGTTTCACGGTCCCACACCGTCAACCAGCTCAGCCCACTTTCTTGTTCCTCAGCATAAGCCCAGAAACGGCCGTTACTGGAAACGGCAGGCGCTTGAAAAAAGCCAGGAGCGGCTATTGCTTCGTCTCCCCCATTTACGTCCAACAAGGCCAGACGAGCGTTTTCACCTGCCCCACCGGAGTGGATGAGAATTTGTTCGCCGCTGCTAAACCAGTTCCAGTAAAAAGGGCTGCCCGTCCCCAAAACGCGATTATCAGGTTCTCCCTCAACCGACGCAAGGTACAAGGCCAAACCATTATCGGCATGATTGGCAATAAAACTTAGGCGGCTGCTGTCAGGTGACCAGTAAAGGTAAATAGGGCTACGGGTGCGGCTAAAGTACCGCTCGTCTGGTTCTGTCAGCGTCTCCCCGTCGCGCAGTAAATAAATGCCTGACCCCTCCCGGTTACCCCCAATCGCGGCTAAATATTGCCCATCAGGCGACCAGGCCGGGAATTGGAATCGTTTATCAGAATCGGTAATCTCATTCAGGTTTTCCCCATCGGGGGAAATGGTGGCAATTTCTCCTGATTGTGTGATGAAGGCAATTCTGTCGATATCCAGGTTTACTGCGGGGAGGGAGGTTTGGGGGAACGGCCGTTTCTGTGGTTGCTTCACTCACCATCCCTTCTAGCTCTTGCTCATCATCCGGCAAGGCCTGCTTTGTCACCGCCACCGTCACATCACGCTGTTGGGCCACCCGGCTATCTTGCCACTCCGACCACAGCCAAATCATTGCCTCTAGGGCCGTTACCAACAAGCCCAGCACCAGCGCCAGCGAAATCAATGCAAACACCACTCGCTTGCGGCGCGACCAGCCTGTATGAAATTCTTGCTGTGGCTCAATCTCCGGGCCCATCATCACTCTCCAAGACGAAATACAAACAAACGATGTGCAAAAATTGACGATAGGCACATTTTAGCATCTCTAGCACCCGGCAAAGGATGCTCTCGCCGTTTACTTATATTCACCCAGCCCCGTGACTGTGCTAAAATCCACCCCATGGCAAATCAGAACGAACCAGTCAATCCTGTTCCCGGCCTCATTCGTGCCGCCGGATCCATTTTAGCCCTTTCCTATCCGGTACTCGCCTTATCAACCGGCGTCCGGGCCGTTTACCAAATAGTGGAAGGCGACCCCACCAATGCTCCCTGGCTCACCCTGCTGGGAGCGGTTTTTTACACGATTGCCACCATAGGCTTTGCCAAACAACCTCGCCCCCAACCCCCACGAGCCCAACCTAAGCCTCCCAGCCAGTTCATTCTGGCCCGCTGGTGGCGCGCGCTTTCACCTGCGAAAGCTTGGCGCATTTCCATGGGCGTTCTGCTGCTGGAAACTGTTGTGACACTCATAGTCGGGACCCTCAGCTACGTAAGCCCCGAACTGATTGGTCGGAATGTGTGGCAATATTTTGGCCGTGATTACGGCTATTTCCCCCTTATCCAGCCCCTATTGGGTCTGGCCTGGCTCATCCATCCGGAAACGCTGCGCAATTATGGCATTCGCTCCCAAAACTCCAGCTAGATTGCCAGCCGCCATCAGCTTCCAGTTCCCGAAACCCCCTTGCACTGGTTAAACCTTATTTGGGAGTAACGGCCGTTTCCCAGTTACCCCCGCCCCAATGCTTTGGCTACATGGTGGACCAGGCGTTCGGCAACGGCCGTTTTGCTCAGCAGCGGCATCTCCTCTACCACGCCGGCGCTGCTCAGTAACACCACCCGATTCGTATCCACGCCAAAGCCCGCGTCCGGCTCCAGCACGTCATTGACGGCAATAAAATTCAGCCCCTTGCGCAGCAGCTTTTGCCGGCCGTATTCAAAGGCGTCGTGGGTTTCCGCTGCAAAACCCAAAGAAACCCGCGGATAACCTGTTTGCTCGCGCCGCTCCTTCACCGCGCTCAATATATCCAGCGTCACCTCCAGGCCAATAGCCAGCCCCCATTCGTCCATTTCCGTCTTCTTAATCTTCTGCCCCGACGGCTTTCCCGGCCGGAAATCGGCCACCGCCGCCACCATAAACAAGGCATCGGCATCTTTAATCGCGTTCAGCACGGCGTCGGCCATCTGCTGCGTCGTTTCCACCTGCAGTACGTTCGCGCCAAAGGGAATAGGCGCACTGAGCGGACCAGCCACCAGCGTCACCTGCGCCCCGGCGTCCAGGGCGGCCTGGGCCACGGCCAGCCCCTGCTTGCCCGTGGATCGGTTGCTGATGAAGCGCACCGGGTCCATGGGTTCCCGCGTCGGCCCGGTGGAAACCACCACCTTCATACCTGCCAGCGGCCCCTCTTTGGCTAACGCCAACCGCACGTGGGCCAGCAAATCGGACCGGTTCCAGCATGCGCCCCCGCCCGCTGAGGCCGGACGCCATGCGCCCTTCCACCGGACCCAGCACCGTTACGCCCCGGTCCCGTAAGATCAGCACGTTGGCCTGGGTGGCCGGGTGCTCGTACATGCCGCCATCCATGGCCGGGGCCACCAGCATGGGGCAGCGCGCCGCCAACGCCGTCACCGTCAGCAAGTTATCGGCCGTACCGTGGGCCAGCTTGGCCAGGGTGTTGGCCGTCGCCGGGGCAACCAGGAAGAGGTCAGCCTCTTCCCCCAACCCTACGTGGCGCACGTGATCGTCCAAATCCCACATGCTGCTGAAATACGGGCCGCCCCGTCACCGAGCGAAAAGCCAACGGCGTGACAAAGCGCTGCGCAGCCTCAGTCATCATCACGTCCACCAGCGCCCCAGCCTGGGTCAGCTTAGAGGCCAGGTCGATGGCTTTATAGCAGGCAATGGAGCCAGTAACGCCTAATAAAATACGCTTGTTTTGCAAAAGAGTGATGGGTTCCATGGATGTTTTCCTGTGGATGGATGGTTGGTTGGATGGTTGGTTTGTAAGTTGGTTTTGCTGCCTGGTAACTACAAACTAGCCAACCACCAAACTAACGTTATTTGCGTGTATTGTAAAACTGAAGCGGGCGATCAGCAATGAACCTTTGCAAGCCCATGCCAATCTCCAAATCGGAAAACGAATTACCCTGCCCAAAATTTTTCTGGAAGCAAAGAAACCTTTGAGAACGAGTACCCCTTTCCCCATTAGCTCACTATAATGGATGGGGATTTGAAGCTACGAAGGAGCTTTTTGTGACGCGACGCCGGCGGCTGTTGGGCCGTTTTATTGTTCTCAACCTGGTATTACTGATTTTAAGCTTTGTCTGGTACGGGCAGCAGAATCGGCAGATACAAATTGCCGTGGCCAAGAGCGGGCAAAGCTTTTACGCTTATACCTTGCCGGAAACGGCCGTTAACCCCACCTGGGCGCGTAATGTGCTCCTGGCCAGCCCCACTCTGCGCGACGCCATCAGCGCCAAAAACCTGGAGTTCGTCAACGCCGTGCCCCTGGGCGACGCCGAAGCCCGCGCCTGGGCTGATCTGGGCTGCGGCCCTGCCGCCTGCATCCAGGCTACCCTTTACAATCACACCGATGGCGGCACGGTGGAAGCCATCATCCAGCAGGAAACGGCCGAAATCCTGGCCACCTGGTCTGACCCCTACGCCCGCCCGGCAGGCACGCCCCTCATTGCCGAGCGCGCCCTGGATATTGCCGCCGCTGATCCAGAAGTGCAAGCTCTGCTGGGCAACATCAATAATCAGGAACAGGTCATGGTGCCCATGTCCGGCTGGTTGGTAGATGACGCCTGCCGCGACCAGTGGTGCGTTGATTTGACTTACGCCGACCCTGCCGGAAGCGGCCGTATCGTCCATCTATTTGTCAACATGGAAGAAGATGAGCTGGCGCGCATTTTCTACACGCGGGGTCGACCTGACCAGCCCTCTACGGCCATTCCACCCATGCAGCGTTTTGCCTTCAATGACGGCTGCCAGGAGCAGTATGGCTGGAGCGTCTGTTGGGAGATGACCGCCCACGATGGCATTTTGTTTAGCGACGCCACGTATAACGGCCGTCTCATCTTCTCCAACGTCAAAATCCCCCAGGTGGAAGCGTGGTACCCCAGCTGGCCTGGCGGCTATCGCGATGAAATCGGCTTCTCCGCCTCCGTGCCCCCGTTCGGCGGCACACAGGTGAATGACCTGGGCGACGGCTTTGAAGTGCGCCAGCTTTTTACCGAGTTTACCCATTGGCCTAACTGCGTTTGCTGCTATCGCTACGAGCAAATTATACGCTTTTTCGCCAACGGCAGCTTCGAGCCGCGCTTTGTCTCCCACGGCCCCGGCTGCGACGACCTCTCCATCTACCGCCCCTTCTGGCGCATTGACATGGACCTGGACGGCCCTGAGGGCGACACGGCCTGGCTGTGGAATGAGGGAGAATGGCAGGAAGCCGCCACCGAATTCGAGATTTTCCCTGTAGTGGACGACGTGGCCCCCGACGGTACGCGGCTGGCTCTGCAAGATGGCAACCTGCTCTACACCTGGGAAATGGCCCGCACCGACCCCCTGGGGCTGGACGAGGCCCGTCTTTTTGTGCTGCAAAAGAAAGACGGCGAAGGCACCGGCCCCGTGGCTACTGGCCCTGGTGATACCTTCCAGCCGCCGCGCCAGTGGATAGATGGCGAACCACTACCTAACCAGGATTTGGTAGTCTGGTTTGTGCCCCTGCTGAAAACGAAGAAAACGGAACCGCTGTGGTGCATGCCCGACCCGGAGCCAGGCATTAACCAATGTGAAGGCATTTTGCGCATTGCTCCCGCAGAAGAGCTGCGCGTGCCCACCGTTGAAGAAATTGAGCTGGCTCAGGTCACGCCGGAGGCTTCTCCCACGCCAGCCGTCACGGCTACGCCTGCACCCACCCCCACACCGCGCCCCGTGCAAGGTGATGATGCCGCTGATTTGATTTTGAATGCCGGCTGCGGGGCGTGTCACATGATTGGCGAAATGGGGGAAGCGCACAAGGTTGGCCCCGAGTTGACCTTTATCAGAGACGTTGCCGGAGAGCGAGTGCCGGGTCTGACGGCTGCGGAATATTTGCGCCAATCTATTTTGGAACCGAATGCGTTTATTGTCGCAGACTGCCCCAACGGGCCGTGCCTGGCAAATGTCATGCCGCGGGATTATGAGGAGCGGCTGACGGATGAGCAAATCGAGGCAATTGTGAATTATTTGCTGTATGAGGTGGAACCAGCCCCCACCCGGCAGTCTATTGGAGCCAATGCCAGCCAGGCCACACCCAAAGCGCAACCCGCAGCAAAAACGGCCGTTCCCGCCACCAACTCCGCTCCGACCGTGGCCATTCAACTGCTGCTGGTCACCCTGGTGCTGTTCCTGACCCTCTTCCGACTGGCAAAAGACAATTAACGGGCCAGCTTTTCAGCGAATCAGCAGGTCAGCCTGATTCACTGAGAAGCTGTTTGACTGATCGGCTGAAGATTATAGATTATCGATACTTTTCCCGTAGGGCGCGCTCCACCCGGCGGTCATCGTCTCGTTTCGCCAAATCCTGCCGCTTGTCATACTTGCGCTTACCCCGCGCCAGGGCAATTTCTAGCTTGGCCCGCCCATCCTTCAGGTACATTTTGGTGGGCACCAGAGTCAGTCCCTTTTGCTGCAATGTGGAAATCAACTTATTGATTTCTCGGCGGTGCAGGAGCAGCTTGCGCGGGCGTGTAGGGTCATGGTTTTCGCGGTTGCCATGGACATATTGGGCTATGTTGGCCTCAATCAGGAAGAGCTCATCCCCTCGCTGTTGCACAAAGCTGCGCTGCAAACTGACCTGGTGGGCGCGCACAGACTTGATTTCCGTGCCTGTCAACACCAGGCCCGCTTCAAAGGTCTCTAATATTTCGTAGTCGTGCCGGGCACGGCGGTTATTGGCCACCACTTTGATGCCCGCGTTTTTTTCCTTCGCCATAATCCTTTCGCTAACCGGTTATTCGTCACCAGCCGCTCACTACCAGAAGCCCTTGCCTAGTTGCCGTCTCGCAAAAATTCCAGGGCGCGCTGCAATTGCACGTCTTCAGTGCTGCCAAATTCAACTTCAAGGTCCATTTCTACTTCAATATCTGGGGTTACGCCATTGCCGCTGATGCCGAAGTTGTTGGGCGTGTAAAATCTAGCAATGGTTACGCGCAGCTCGCCGCCATTGGACAGCTCGAACACATTCTGCACCGAGCCTTTGCCAAATGTTGTCTGCCCAATGATGGTGGCACGGCCGTTATCCTGCAAAGCTCCAGCCACAATTTCCGAGGCGCTGGCGCTGCCCTCATTCACCAATAAAACCATGGGGATTTTCTCGGCCACGTCCCCCGTGTCGGCGCGGAAGGTCTGGTCTAGCCCTTGATTATTTCGCTCCAGCAGCACCACCGCTTCGGGCAGAAATAGGTCCGAAACAGAAATGGACTGATTTAGAAAACCACCGGGATTGTTGCGTAAATCCAATATAAGACCCCGCGGATTTTGTGCCAGCAATACATCCAACGCCTCCAAAATATTTTCTGTGGCTACCTGATTAAACTCCAGCAGTTGGATGTAGGCAATGTTGCCTTCAAGCAGTTCGTAATTCACCACTGGCACTTCATAGCGAGTGCGGGTAATGGTGAAAAAGAGGGGTTCTTCCTCATCTTCTCGCACAATTTCCAGGGTCACGTCGGTACCTTCGGGTCCGCGGATCATGAGCAGCACTTCATCAAAACTGATGCCTACCACGTTTTGCCCGTCTACACCTATGACAATGTCTCTAGGCAGCAAGCCCGCAAAATCCGCAGGCTGGCCCTCAATAGGGGCAACAATTTGCACGAGGCCGTCTTCATTCTCCTCGACGAAAGCGCCAATACCGGATACAGAACCGCCCAAATCCTCGCGAATGCGTGTGGCTACTTCGGGAACAATGTAGCGCGTATAATTGTCGTCTAGCGTGTTAAGGGAGCCGCTGACGAGGGCGTTAATGATGGCATCCTCAGGTGGCAGGTCACCGTCAAAGTTCTCTTCAACGAGATCCCACACTTCGTAGAGCAGGTCCATGTCGATGGATTCGATATTGGTATAAGGTTCAGCAGATTGGGCGGTGTTGGGTAGCGGAACGGCCGTTTCCAGCTCCGCAGCGTTTCCATTCTCTTCAACCCCTGAGCCTGTATCACCTTCACTCGCCTGGGCGTCGTTGAGTTCCGGTGGCGCCGGTTCCTGGCTCTGCGCAGCATTAGCCTCAACGGTTACTTCGCGGGTGACCTCCACAATCTCCGTCACCCGTTCGGGGGTTGTAACCGCACTATCAGCATCGCTTAGAATAAAGTAGCCAGCTACACCAAAGCCAACAGCCCCTGCACACAAACATAAAAACATAGTGGCGGCAATACCTGCACCAATAACCAGCCAATTTCGCTGCTTCTTTCCTGTTTCCAGTTCGTCTCCTGCCATCATTTTATAGACCTCTTTAATCGTTACTTTGTAAAAACTCAACGGCACGATTTAGCATCACGTCCCGATTATTATCAATATCATCCTGCGTTACCTCAACAGCTACACTAGGTTCCAGTCCCTGTTGATCAATCTGGTGCCCATCCGGTGTAAACCAGCGTGCAGAGGTCACGTGAACCGAAGAGCCATCACTCAAGTCAAAAACCAACTGTACCGACCCTTTGCCAAAAGTGCGCTGCCCAATTAGCACCGCTCGCTCTTGGTCTTGCAACGCGCCAGCCAATATCTCCGCCGCGCTGGCTGTTCCCCCATCCACCAAAACCACCAGTGGGATATCCGGAGCCAGGGTGTTGCCGGTAGTTTGCTCAATGCGCTCTCCCTCACGGCGGCTTTCCTGGCGCACAACGACTTGCTCATCCAAAAAATGGTCGGCCACATCCACAGCAGCCGAGAGCAGCCCGCCCCCATTGCCACGCAAATCTAAAATCAGCTCTTGTGCCCCTTCATCAAGCAAGGCTACCAATGCTTCTTCAACCTCATTACCACTCTCCCCGCTAAAACGGGTTAATTGAATGTACCCCACAAGTTCTTCTGTTTCTAGCATGCGGTAAGTGACTGAAGGAATTAAAATATCATCTCGCTCAATAGATATCTCGACAGGCTCTGTGCTGCCCGGGTGAATAACCGTTAGCACTACTTCGGTGCCTTTTTCGCCGCGAATCATATCGGCCACCTCGCTCACGGTCATTTCAGCAGTTATGGGCGCCCCATCGACAGCTACCAGCACATCACCAAATTGAATCCCTGCAATTTCAGCCGGATTATCCGGTATTGGCTCTAAAATAATGTCGCCACCTTCTTCCGGTCTGCGCAGGTATGCCCCAATTCCGCCAAAGGAACCACGAAGCGTGTCCCGCTCTTGTTCTCGCACCACGGGTTCAATGAAAATGGAGTAAGGGTCATTGAGGGATTGCATGGCTCCGCGAATCGCGGCATAGGTAAAAACCTGTGAGTCAGGCAACTCGCCAAAGAAATTGCTTTCAACCAGATTCCACGCTTCCCAAAACACGTCAAAAGGCTGGCGTTCGCGGACCAAGGTTCCACCTGAACGCAATTCAACAAAGTCGTTGGTAAAATACCCGGCAACAAAAGCGCTGCCAGCCAGCAGGGCTAACAAGAGAATTGTGACTACTTTTCGCATTGAATTTGTCATGTTTTGTATTGGGAGATTAGAGAGCAGTGGATGGAGATTGGGCGACCATTGGCCGGCGGCAACCTCTAAAAACTGGTGGCCGCATATCTCTAATCTCCATTCTCCAGACTATATGAGGCGGATTGTAACACAGGTGTTATGTAAGGCAATCTACGGTATAATGGCACTCATAAAACGTAAAGCGTAAAACGTAAAAACGCCGCTTTGCCCCTTCGCTCACTCGCTTGCAAACATCATTTACGTTTTATGCCATGATTTTGGAAAAGAGAACCAACGAAAAATGACAGCCAAATTTTGGCGGATTGTGTTTGCAGCAATTCTGCTTTGCTCGACCTGTCTGCCTGCCTTTCAGCATGTTCAGGCGCAAACTACCCCTGCCCCAACTGGTTACGTGGAAGAGGCGCAAGCATTGCTGGCAAACATGAGTGTCGCCGAACGCGTCGGGCAGCTCTTCCTGGTCACCTTTCAGGGAGACCAGGCATTTCCTGGCAGTAGTATTGCGGAATTGGTTACCAGTTACCGCATTGGCGGCGTCGTGCTGCTGGCAGAAAATGACAATGTAACCGGCTATGGCAACTTGGGGGATGCGCCCTTGCAAGTAACGGAGCTAACGAATGCGCTGCAGGGTTGGGCGCTGGTGGGGAGTAACGGGGTCAATGATGTGGAAACGGCCGTTACCCCTGACAACCCTCTCCCTGCCTCCTTCCCCCCCGAAAACCCCATTCCCCTATTCGTGGCCGTTAACCACGAAGGCACTCCCGGCAACACCAGCATTCTCAATGGATTGTCGCAGGTGCCGACCAATATGACCATTGGCGCCACCTGGCGTCCCGATTATGCCCAGGCCGTAGGGCAAATCATCGGACGAGATCTCTCGAGTCTAGGTATAAACATGCTGTTAGGGCCGGGCCTTGACGTTTTAGAAAATCCTACACCTAACAACGCGGCCGATTTAGGCGTACGGTCCTTTGGCGGAGACCCATACTGGGTAGGGTTGATGGGCAAGGCTTACACAACTGGCGTGCATTTGGGCAGCGCCAACCAGGTCGCTGTCATTGCCAAGCATTTTCCCGGCAACGGCAGCAGCGACCGCCCCGTCTACCAGGAAGTGCCCACGGTTAGAAAATCGCTTGAGCAGCTCAAACAAATCGAGCTGGCCCCATTTTTCGCTGTCACCAGCGCAATCAACCAGCCAGAATCCGTAGCCGATGGCTTACTCACCACCCATATTCGCTATCAAGGGTTCCAGGGCAATATTCGCGCCACGACGGTTCCCATTAGCTTCGATCCGCAGGCGCTAACCACGCTGATGGCCCTGCCAGAATTTAGCCCCTGGCGCAGCAATGGGGGCGTCATTGTCTCCGACGCCCTGGGCGTGCGCAGCGTGGAACGCTTTTACGACGACACAGAACAAGAATTCCCCCATCGCCGCGTAGCAAAAGATGCATTGTTGGCCGGCAATGACCTGCTGTACCTGGCAGATTTTGCCCTGGGCAGCGGGAATTTTACTGAAGAGCTGGCCAATATCCAGGACACGATCTTGTGGTTTCGCGAGAAATATGTGACGGATCCCTCGTTTCAACTGCGGGTAGATGAAGCTGTGCTGCGGATATTGCAGCTAAAACTGAAACTATATGGCGGAAATTTTGCCTTAGAGCAGGTGCAGCGCAACGTAAATGGGGGAACGGCCGTTTCTGGCAGCAATACTCCCAACCCCACCATACTCGAACTTACCCAAAACGCCGTCACCCTCATCTCTCCCAGTGCGGCTGAACTTCTAGAACGCCTGCCCAGCCCCCCGGCCGCCACCGACCAAATCATCATTTTCAGCGACACGCGCACCGTGCAGCAGTGCAGTAGCTGCGTGCCCCAATCCGTTATCGGCCGTACTGCGCTGGAAGAGCGCATCCTTGCTTTGTATGGGCCAAGCGCCAGCGGGCAGGTACAGCCTGATCGCATTCGCAGCTTCTCCTTTGCTGAACTAGAAGCTTACCTGAGTTCCGGTACAACCCCCATCGTGCCGCCCGACGAAACGCCGCCAGGACTCATTGGCGACGATACCCAGCCTGATGAAGATTCAATCCTCACACCACAGCCCACGGCCACGCCGCCACCGGAATATTGGGTGCAGGAATGGCTGCGCGACGCCAACTGGGTCATATTTGCTGTGCAAGATGTAACAAGCAACAACACCGCCTTACAGCGTATGCTAGCCGAGCGCACTGACCTGCTGCGGGACCGCAAGGTCATCGTCTTTAACTACAACGCGCCTAACTTTTTGGACACCACGGAAATTAGTAAGTTGACGGCGTATTATGCCATCTATAACACAACCAATGCGGCCATCGACGCTTCCGTGCGTGCCCTGTTTCAGGAGCTTCCCCTCAGCGGGCGGCCCCCCGTTTCCATTAACAGCATTGGGTATTCGCTTTTTAATCAAACTCAGCCGGCACCAGAGCAGGTTCTGGAGCTGTTTATTGTGAGTCCAACTGGGTTGGTGCAATCGCCACCCAGTGAAGAGCCGTTAAACCTCTCTGTGGGGGATACGCTGCGCCTGCAAACCGGGGAAATCCTGGACCGCAATGGCAACCGCGTTCCCGACGGCACGGTGGTGCAGTTTGTGCTGCAAGACCGCGTGCAGGGCGTGGTCAGCATTATTGGCGAGCGCACAACCAGCAATGGGGTGGCAACGATTGATTACGTGCTGGATGCGCGCACGGGCCAGTTTCGTATTACGGCCGTTTCTGGACCCGCTGCCCAATCCCAGGAAGTAGACATCACTATTGGCGATAACGCCCGCATTGCCATTATTACCCCCACGCCCGCTCCCACGGCCACCCCTACGCCCACACCCTCACCCACTCCGGAACCCACCGCCACCGCCACAGCAACGGCCGTTCCTTCGGCGACTCCCGCGGCTTACCCTCCCCCGACGCCTGAACCGGGCGTGCTCATTGCTCTTTCTGACTTTCAAATGCTCTTCACCATGCTGTTGGGGTTATCCATTACCAGCATGGTGGCCTGGTTTTGGAGCAACCAGCAGCAAATAAGCTTCAGCACCCGGCTGAAATGGGTGTTATGGGGTGTGATTGGCGCCTTGCTGCTCTACAACTATTTTAGTTTGGGTTTACCGGGAACGGCCGTTTTGCACAGCACCGGTATTTGGGGTGGGTTGCTCACAACACTCGTGGGCGGCATTGCCGGTTTGCTCGCTTATCAGGTCTGGCGGCAGCAGGCATGACAAATCCCCAACCTAACGTACGAGAGAAATATCCTCCCAAGAGCACGGGTCTTCAATCGGTTCAATATGAATGAGGATTGAAACCGGATGAATGGCCTGCCGCAGCACCCGCTCCATTTCTTCCGCCAGGTTGTGCCCTTCCTGCACGCTCCATTCCCCCGGCACCTGCACATGCACCGACATAAATCTTTGCGCCCCTGCGCGCCGCGTGCGTAAGGCATGGTAATCAATATGCTCTTCCCGGCGATATTTCTCCAGAACGGCCGTTACCTGCGCCAGCTCCTCCGGGGGCAGCATCGTGTCCATCAACCCCAGCACCGCTTCGCGCACCAGCCGCACGCCGGATAAGACAATTTGGCCGGCCACCAATAGGGCAATCACCGGGTCTAGCCACTGCCAGCCTGTCAGGGAGACAGCGCCTACCGCCACCACCACACCCCCTGACGTCCATACGTCTGTCATCAAATGCTTGCTTTCCGCAACCAGCGTAACGGAATTATACTTGCGCCCGGCGCGCATCAAGATCTGGGCAATAATGCCATTGAGGATGGCTGCTACCACAGAAATAGCTAACCCTGCCCCTATCTGTTCCAATGGCTGCAAATTGATTAGACGCTGAACGGCCGTTATGGCAATCGTAATCGCGGCAATGACAATGAGCACCCCTTCTACGCCGCTGGAAAAGTATTCTGCTTTGTCGTGGCCATAAGCGTGTTCGTCGTCGGGTGGCTGGGCGGCCACCGTCAGCACCACCAGGGCTAGCACCGCGGCCACCAAATTCACCCCAGACTCCAATGCATCGGACAACAGCCCCACGGAGCCGGTGAGTGAGTAGGCGGAAAATTTGAGCACAATGGTCAGAACGGCCGTTGCTATAGACAGCCAGGCATACCGCGTCAACCCTCGTCGTGAAGTCATAGGCACATTGTGCGGGCTTTACCCGTAAATGGCAAGTGACGAAACTCACAGATTGGTGTATGCTATTCGCTTGCTGATTAGGTGATTGTCTAATGGTTGGATTGTTGGATGGTTGGTCAACAAGGCAGCAAACTAACCAACCAACAAACTAACAAACTAACCAACCAACCAAAATACCTTGAATACAACCTCTACTTCTCCCATTGACCTCAAAAGACTGGCCCGGCAATCGCGCTGGGTCGGCCTTTGGTCCATGCTCAGCGGTTATCAATGGCTGTATATTTGGGCAACGTTGGCGGTGGGGCTAGCGGCCGTTTCCCGTACCGCCTTCTACTACCTGCTGCGCTTCTTCACCGACGACGTGCTGCCCAGCGTCAACGTGCTGGCCCGGTTACCCTGGGTGGCTTTAGGGTTCATCGGCCTGGCCGTGTTTCAGGGTGCATTCACCTTCCTCAGCGGCCGTTGGGCAGCGGAAACGGCCGAAGGTGCCACCCGACGCCTGCGCGACTACCTCTACGACCATATCCAGCGCCTTTCTTTTGCCTACCACGACAAAACCCCCACCGGCGAACTTATCCAGCGCTCCACTTCCGACGTCGATGCCATCCGCCGCTTTTACTCCGAACAGGCTATCAGCGTGGGGCGAATTACACTCATTTTCATTGTCAACTTCATTGCCCTGTTGGATTTACACGTAGGGCTGGCCCTGCTTTCCATTGTGCTGGTGCCCTTCGTCTTTCTCAGCTCCATCCTCTTTTTTCGCAAAATTTCGCAGCGCTACGAAGAATTTCAGGAGCAAGAAGGCACACTGAGTACCACCCTGCAAGAAAATCTTACCGGTATCCGCGTGGTGAAAGCCTTTGCGCGGCAGAATTACGAAATCGACAAGTTCGAGGCGGATAATTTCGAGCGATTCCAGCGCGGCAGACGCTTGCTGTTGATGCACGCATTTTATTGGCCCACCACAGATCTGCTGGTTTTCATTCAGCTTATCATTGGCTATTATTTTGGCGCGCGCCTGGCCATTGATGGTGCCATCACTGTGGGCACGTTTCTGGCTTACATGGGGCTGCTGAGCTGGATTGTGTGGCCGCTGCGCCACCTGGGACGGCTCATTGTGCAAATGTCTACGGGGTTGGTGTCATTCGGCCGTGTGCTGGAAATCATCAGGCAAGATCGGGAACCGCTGGATGATGGAACTTTCCAACCCACCGCCCCTTTACAAGGAAACATCGCTTTTCATGATGTCAGTTTTAGCTATGATGGCGCTGCCGCGGATACAAAAGAGGCCGTCGTTTTGCACAACATCTCCTTTCAATGCCAGGCGGGGCAGGTCATCGCCCTCATTGGCTCCACCGGCGCAGGTAAAACTTCCCTGGTTAATCTGCTGCCTCGCTTTTACGATTACACCGGGGGCAGCATCATTTTAGACGGGCGGGAGCTGCGGGAGTATCCACGGCGCTACCTGCGCCAGCAAATTGGCATTGTGCAGCAAGAACCTTTCCTCTTTTCACGCACTATCCGCGATAACATTGTCTATGGGGTTGACCGCACCCTCAGCGAGGAAGAAATCGTTGCCGCCGCCCAGGCTGCGGCTGTCCATGACGTCATTCTCACCTTCCCCAACGGTTACGACACCCTGGTAGGCGAAAAAGGGGTGACGCTTTCTGGCGGGCAAAAGCAGCGCGTGACCATTGCCCGCACGCTGCTCAAAAATCCGCGCCTGCTCATTTTAGATGACGCCACTTCCTCGGTGGACACCGAGACGGAGGCGGCCATTCGCGAAGCCCTGGAAACGCTGATGCCGGGCCGCACCACCTTCATCATCGCCCACCGCATTCAAACGGTGATGCGCGCCGACCTCATTTTGGTACTGGACAAGGGACGCATTGTGCAGATGGGCAGTCACGACGAGCTGATGGCGCAACCGGACAGCACTTACCAGCGCATTTTCAACCTGCAAGCGCAAATTGAGGATGAACTGCAGCAGGAATTAGCCGGCACAATGTAACCAGTAACCTGTCACATGTTGCAAGTTACAGGTTACATTTGGGTGTAAAGTTATGTCAACCATACAATTCGAAGAAGAAGAATTCCAGACACAATTTAACGGCCGTACCGTGCTGCGCATCCTGCAGCAAGCCCTGCCCTACCGCCGCATGCTCATTGGCTTTTTGCTGGCCATCACCTTGGTCAGCTTCCAGGATTCCCTCTTCACCTACCTCACCAAGCGCATCGTCGATGACGCCATTCTGGGCCAGGACCGGCAAGCCCTGGTGCGCTACCTGAGCATTTACGCCGGCATCATGGTGCTGCAGTCGGTCTGGGTCTTCGCCTTCATCTATTTGGCAGGCGTTTTGGGCGAGCGCATCCGCTACGACCTGCGCAAGAAAATGTTCAACCACATCCAGAGCCTCTCCTTCTCCTACTTCGACCGCACGCCGGTGGGCTGGATTATGTCCCGCGTTACCTCCGACTCCGAGCGCATTGCTGAGCTGGTGACCTGGGGTCTGTTAGACATCACCTGGGGCATTACCAACGTGGGCATTGCCGTCATTTTCATGTTCATCATCAACTGGAAAATGGCTCTGGTGGTGCTGTTCATCGTGCCCGTACTCATCGTGGTGGCCGTGCAGTTCAAAAAGCGGATTCTGGACGAGTTTCGCCTGGTGCGCAAAATCAACTCCAAAATTACCGGCGCTTACAACGAAAATATCATGGGCGTGCGCGTCACCAAATCGCTGACCAGCGAAGAAAAGGACTTGAACGAGTTCCAGAGCCTGACCCAGGACATGTACCAGGCTTCTTATCGCGCCGCCTGGCTGTCGGCCCTCTTTTTGCCGGTGGTGCAAATTATCAGCGCCTTTGGCGTAGCGGCCGTAATTTGGTATGGCGGTTTCCAATTCACCGTGGGCGATATGAGCATTGGGGACATTCAGGCTTTTGTCAGCTACATCACCTTCATGCTGTGGCCGGTGCAGGAAATGGCGCGGGTCTACGCCCAAATGCAGCAGTCAGTGGCCTCTGCCGAGCGGGCCTTCTCGCTGATCGATGCCGTGCCGGAGATTCAGGAAAAGCCGGGCGCGCTTACCCCGTCCTCTCTACGCGGGGACATCCTCTTTGAAAATGTCTCTTTTTATTACGAAAAGGGCAAACCGGTGCTGGATCATTTCAACCTGCACGTGCGCGAAGGGGAGACCATTGCCTTAGTGGGGCCAACAGGCGGGGGCAAGTCTACCATCGTCAATCTGCTCTGCCGCTTTTACGAACCAAAAGAGGGCGTCATTCGCCTGGCCGGGCACGATTACACCGACTTGACGCTGGAAGCCATTCACTCCCGGCTGGGCATGGTGCTGCAAACGCCCCACCTGTTTTCGGGTTCGGTGCGCGAGAATATTCGCTACGGCCGTTTACAGGCCAGCGATGACGAAATTGTGGATGCCGCCAGGCTGGCCGGCGCCCATGAGTTCATCGTCACTCTGGAAAAGGGTTACGACACCGACGTGGGCGAGGGCGGCAGCCTGCTTTCTGTGGGTCAAAAGCAGCTTATCAGCCTGGCGCGGGCCATTCTCGCCCAGCCGGAAATCTTCATCATGGACGAGGCCACCAGTTCCGTGGACACCCTGACGGAGGCATTGATTCAGCGAGGCATGGAGGCGGTGATGGACGGCCGTACCAGCTTTGTCATCGCCCACCGCCTGAGCACTATCAAACGCGCCAACCGCATTCTGGTCATCGAGAACGGCCGTATTGCCGAAATGGGCAGTCATGCTGAGCTCATTCGCCAGCAGGGGCATTATTATCGCCTCTATACCCAGCAGTTCCGTCGCGAGCGCGAAGCGGCCTACGACCTGAGCGCGCTGGCCATTAACCCCGCCACATCCTGACACGGCAGAGACTAGAGAGTGGAGCGGCAAATTTCCAATCTCTAATCTTCACTCTCTAAACGCAAGCCCCCACCTATGGTAAAATGTTGCCGGTACTTTAAAGTTTTTTCTTCAACCCTTCATCAAACAAAGAATTAGGGGGAAACTATGCTGCGGACAAAAATTGTTTGTACTATTGGCCCGGCCAGCCGCGAACCGGAAATGCTGCGCCAACTGGTCGAAGCGGGCATGAACGTTGCCCGCCTTAACTTTTCTCATGGAGATGCGGCTGTCCATGGTGAAAATATTCGCCGCATTCGCCAGGTTTCGGCTGAGCTGAACCGCCCGGTAGCGCTGCTGGTCGATTTACAAGGTCCCAAGCTGCGCGTGGGTGATATGGGCGATGGCGTACAGCTAACCAACGGGGAAACCGTTGTGCTGAGCAAGCGCAGTGGCGTTGGCCATCCGGCAACTGCTGACGAGCCAACTTTCGTGCCTTTGCAATATGCCACCCTACCTGAGCAAGTTGAGCCGGGCGACCGCATCTTGATGGATGACGGCCTGTTGGAGGTGCGCGTGCAAGAAACCGATGGCGTGGACATTCGCGCTGTGGTGGTCACCGGGGGCCTGCTCAAGTCCAACAAGGGGTTGAACTTACCCAATGCATCCCTTTCCATCCCCGCTATCACAGAAAAGGATTGGCAGGACCTGGAATTTGCTTTGGCCCAAAACGTGGATTGGGTAGCCCTCTCTTTCGTGCGCTCTGCGGACGAGGTGCGGCAGCTTAAGGCACGCATTCACGAGCTGAGTGATTACGGCCGTCCCGTGCCCGTCATTGCCAAAATTGAAAAACCGGAAGCATTAAACCACATCGACGACATCATTGCCGAAGCAGATGGCATCATGGTGGCGCGGGGTGATTTGGGCATTGAGGTGGCCGCCGAAAAAGTGCCCATGATCCAAAAGATGCTCATCCGCAAGTGCAACACCGCCGGTAAACCGGTGATTACGGCCACGCAAATGCTGGACTCCATGATTCGCAACCCGCGCCCCACCCGCGCCGAAGCCTCTGACGTGGCCAATGCCATCATCGATGGCACCGACGCGGTCATGCTCTCAGGCGAAACGGCCGCCGGAAAGTATCCGCTCCAGGCCATTGAAACCATGGTCAAAATTGCGGCCGACGTGGAGCAGCAAGCCATGGAGACCTGGGAACGGCCGTCTTTCATCCAGCGCCCCGTTTCCACCGTCACCGATGCCGTCAGCCACGCCACCTGTGAAACCGCCCACGACCTGGGCGCCGCCGCCATTCTCTCCGCAACCATCTCTGGGCGCACGGCGGAAATGCTCTCCCGTTACCGTCCGCCTTGCCCGATTTATGCCATCACTCCCAGCCCCATCACCCAACGCCGCCTGCTGGTGTTCCATGGGGTGTGGCCCCTGCTGGGCGAGCGCACCGAAAGCAGCAGAGGCGTTCTGGACAGCGCGCTGCAGCAGGCTAAGGCTGCGGGGCTGCTCAACGAGGGGGATACCGTCGTGATGACGGCCGGCATTTCCCCTAACCTGCCCGGTTCCACCAACCTGATGCGCGTGGAAAGTGTGCCGGTGGTCATTGCGCGTGGTTTAGGGGTGCAAGAAGAGGTGGTCAGTGGCCGGATACGTCGCCTGGAAGTGCCCGTCGAAAACGTGCAAGACGACATTGACAGCGATGAAATCCTGGTCGTGACGTACAGCGACCGCAGCTTAATCCCTTATCTGCGCCGCGCCGCCGGACTGGTAACTCGCGACGGCGAGCCGGGCTGCCACGGGCACACTGTGGCCATGGAGATGGGCATCCCGGCCATTATCGGCGTCGGCGATGATTACGATAAGTTAACCAATGGGCTGGCCGTCACCCTGGACAGCAAACACGGCACTATCTGCCACTAAGCCTGAAAAGAAGAAACAATGAGTGAAAACACGCGCCCGCGGGTATTAATTTGTGACACTGTTGCCGAGGAAGGGGTAGCCTTACTGCGTGAATGGGCAGAGGTTGACATTCGGACGAGCCTCTCCTCTGATGAGCTGCAGAGCATCATTGGTCAATATGACGGCATGGTGGTGCGCAGCGCCACCAAGGTGCGCCAACCCATTTTTGAAAAGGCGCACCGTCTCAAAGTTATTGGCCGCGCCGGTTCGGGGCTGGATAATATCGATACGGCCGTTGCCTCGGAGCGCGGCATTGCCGTGGTGAACAGCCCCGACGCCAATACCCTGGCCGTCGCCGAGCATACCCTGGCCTTGATGCTGGCCCTGGCCCGCCGCCTGCCCCGCGCCGATTGGGGGCTGAAAGCGGGAAAGTGGGAAAAAACGGAGTTCATGGGCACAGGTTTGGCGGGGAAAACGGTAGGCATTGTGGGTTTTGGGCGTATTGGCCGAGAAGTGGCGGTGCGCGCCCGCGCCTTCGACATGAAAATCCTCAGCAACCAGCGCCGCTTCACACCGGAATTGGGGCTGGCAGAGGGGGTAACGGCCATTGATCTCCTCGACCTTTTGCGCGAAGCGGACTTTGTAACCCTCCACCTTCCCTACACCCCGGAAACAGCCGGCATGATTGGCGCCAAGCAGCTAGCTCTGATGAAGCCTACCGCTTACCTGATTAACACGGCGCGGGGCGGGCTGATTGACGAAGATGCCTTGTTGGACGCGTTGGATAACGGCCGTATTGCGGGAGCCGCCCTAGACGTTTTTGCCAGCGAACCGGTCATTGACAGCAAGCTGGCCCAGCACCAGCGGGTCATTGCCACGCCGCACATTGCCGCCAGCACTGTAGATGCGCAAATCTCCGCGGCTGTCACCGTCGCCGAGAAAATGGCAGAGATTTTACGTCCAACGTAAAAGAAGATTGGAAATTAGAGATTGGAGACCGCTAATCTCCAATCTCCGATCTCTAATCTCTATTCCTGTTTTTGCGCAGCATCTCGCGGAATTTGGGGGCCAGCTCAGCAATGATGGGCGACGGCCGTTCCGGTTGCCACGCCTTGATGGCTTCGGCCGTAGGTTGGGGCCAGGTTTCGGCGGAGTGGATGATGGTACCGGGGGAAACGGCCGTATCCAGCACCGCTAACGCCTCCGCAATCACCCGCATTTGCTGCGCCACGTCGTGCGGCTGCCCCAGCGTGTGCCCAAAGGGAAACTCCACCGCCAGCGTGCGCGGCGTGCCCACCTTCTCCGCCCAATAGGGCATCATCGTCACCAAAATGGTGCTTAACCCCGCTTCTTCCAGCGTCCGTGCCAGCACGGGCACGTTAATGGCACAGTCCGGTCAGGCAGGGGTTAACAGGACGCAGTCCACCTTCTCCTGCTTATAATGCGCCGCCACCTCCGGCCCAAACCGTTCCACCCACACCGTTGCGTCCGGCGGGAAGCCCTGGAAACCCATAAACGAATAATGGTAGGCGGCTATTCCCCCAATTTTGCCTTCCGCCGCCAGCTCCTGGAAGCGGTGCAGCGGCAGCACAATGTTCACGTCCTGCTCAATGTCCGCATAATTCAGGTGCAGGTGGCTGACCGCCAAGGCATCCTGGGCAATATCCACCGGAATGGCGCGATAAGTTGGGTCGCCCCAGGTCGGTTCGTCCTGCTCCCTTGCCACGTCAAAAGGCGGCTGTACCCCTTTGCAATACAGCCCCGCTGACGTAACCAGCCCAAACTTGCACGCAGCCAGCGGCTTAGAGAGCGGCGTCCAGGGAATGGGGTGCTGCGGTTCCCGCCCCGTCATTTTGTAAAAGGTGGCAATCAATCGTGGCAAAAACTTAAAGCTGTCAACAGCCATTGGATGTTCCTTTGACGTTTTGCGTGGTAAGGGCGAGACAACCGGGAAAGGTCCTGACAAAGCAAATCTTTCTGTTTACCGGTTGTCTCGCCTGCTTTTTTCGCCTAAAAGGGCGAGACGACGTGGGGAAAAGACGCTTGGCTACGGGTTCGCTTATTCCGCGCCGTCTCGCGCCTACCATACAAAATTCACGCCTCTTGTTTCGCGCCTCGCAAGGCAATTTTCGCCTGCAGCTCTTCCGGCCATTGGCTTATGTCTTCGGACGGGTAAGTTTGCAGCTCCGGTCCATTTTGCTGCAGCAGGTCGCCGGTGCGGCAGCGCAAAATGCCTTTAGCTGCCGCCAACCCGGAAGCGGTGGCCCCAGCCACGCCATGAGACAACGTGCTGGCCCCACACAACCACAGCCCCTCAACCGGCACTTTGGTGGGGAAGGCCAGGGGTCCCATCTGGAAGGGGCTTTTGGCAATACCGTACAAATTGCCGCGATGAGCCGCCAGGTAATGCTGGTTGGTCAGGGGCGTGCCCAAGTCGCAAAAAACCACGTGGTCGCGAATGCCGGGCACCATTTCGTCAATGGTCGTCAGCATTTTGTCGGCAAGCTGCGATTTAAGAGCCTTATAATCAGCGCCGCGCGCGCCTTCCGATTGGTGTGCCCACCGCCAAAAGGGTTCGTAATTGACAAAGGCGAAGGCCTCCAGGGTGTGATGCCCGCTGTGCATTTTACTGGGGTCTTTGAGGGTGGTGACGGTGAGGAAGAGGGCGTCGGCGCGGTCGCTGTGTAAAATTTTGCCCGCCAGCCCCTCTTTGTAAAGCTGGTCTACGCCGTTGTGGCGATAAAACCAGAC
The DNA here is from genome assembly GCA_963695505.1 of uncultured Chloroflexia bacterium. Taxonomy (GTDB): domain Bacteria; phylum Chloroflexota; class Anaerolineae; order Promineifilales; family Promineifilaceae; genus JACSRF01. The sequence continues at coordinate 139,674 of CAVOGX010000009.1, forward strand.
GTTACCGGAATCCAGTCCGGCGGCGCGCAGGTCCATGTCCACGGCAAAGAATAGGCTAAGGGCGGAGACAGAGTAGTTGACCCGGTTTACTTTGCGCCGCAGCCGCCAGGGCAGGTTTTCGCGGCCAATCAGCGTGCCAAAGGTCATTTCCGGGTCGGCATTGCTGACCACGTTTTGCGCTGTGAGGCGGCTGCCGTCGGCTAACTGTACGCCGGATACCTGACCATTTTGCAGGAGGATGCGCTGCACGGCCGTATTCAACCGTATCTCGCCCCCTGCCCGCTTCAGCGCCCGCACAAAGGCGCGGGGAATGGCAAAGGCGCCGCCCAAAGGGTAGTAGCCGCCGTCAAAATAATGGTTGGTAATGCCCAGGTGCACAGGGGCAGAAACCATGGATGGCGGCAAGCCATGGTCGCCGGACTGCGCGGAGAACACGGCTTTGAGGAATGGGTCTTGCACAAAGTGGTCGATGACGGCCTGGCCCGTGCGCAGCCCCCAACGCAAGAAGGTGCGCGATTGCAGCAGGTCGGCCGGGCTTCTGAGGCGGGCGACGCGGCGCAGGTCGGTTTGCATGTCGTCTATGGTTTGCAAGTAACCGTCGATTCCGGCCGCTTCGTGGGGGAAGCGCTCCTTGAGGCGGGCGGCAAAGCGGTCGCGCCCTTTGGGAATGTCGAAGCGCTGGTTGCCCACCCACACGTGGTCGAAGCCGTCGGGGTTAATTTCGCAAAAGATAAGGTCTTGGGAAACGCCCAGCCCTTTGTAGATGGTGCGCATGTGCCCGCCGGGGCCAAGGCCGCCAATGTAGTGCACGCCGGGACTGAAGCGGTAGCCTTCCAGGGTGAAGGAGTGGGTCCAGCCACCAGGGACTTCATGTTGTTCGCAGACAAGGACCTTTTGCCCCGCCTGGGCCAAAGCAACGGCCGTTGTCAGGCCGCCAGCCCCGGAGCCAATCACAATGGTGTCGTAATCGTAAGTGGGCATGCAACCCCTCCTCAAGATAGACAGTAATCAGTAAACAGTAAGCAGTGGGAGTTCTTTACCGCTGACTGAATACTGATTACTGAATACTGTACATGGTTGGTAACGGGCAGCCTGTTGCTGCCGCCACCATTATACGCGATGTTAGTTGGGACGCAGGATTGCGGGTAAGAAAATCTGCAATTCGTCTACAACGGTGATGGCGCTGGTGGCAGTCTGGGTAGAGAAAATATCGTTTTCGTCCACCAGGGTCAGAGATGTTTCTTCAACAGTTCCGACGGGGGCATTGGTGGGAATGGTGAGGGGAATCTGGTAAACGACCGTTTCCCCTGCGGCCAGCGTCACCATCGCCGGTAACGTACTCGTCATGGCCCAGCCCTGGCTAGAAGAAACCAAAAGCTCAAAGGATTGCGAGTCTTCAGAATCATTGGTCACAGTGAAATCCTGCATGAGCGTTGAGTTGGGCAAAGCCATACTATCAGCTGGTGGCCTGACGCCAAAGCGTACCGCGCGAATGGGCGTGGGATCCACGCGGCGGAAAAGGCTGCCATCATCCAATGAGCCGTCGGCCAGGATCGTCCACAACCCTTTGGCAGGCGTTACTACTCCGCCAAAAATGCCGTCGCCCGCTGCGCCGTCGCCATGCTGGCCATCGTCAAACAGGTCAATGGGAGCCACTAGCCCGCCATTCGCAGATTGAATGCCAAAGCGAATCTCTTCGAAGTCGAGAGTTGGGCTGTTTGGAGCGGCTGATTGCCCAGGAGTTGGCGGTTCTAAGGAGAGGTTGACCCGAATGAGGGTTGGCCTCCCCGCAGGCAGCACTGGGTCGCTCAGGTAAGAAAAGTGTACTTGGGAGTTCGCGGCAACGGACAACATGTGCCAGTATGGCGCCTCGATACCAATTTGCCACGTATCGGTCAACCAGGGGCTGTAACCAAGTTCATCCAAAGAAACGCGGTAACCCGCACTATAGTTAGTCTCGTAGTAATCCACACCGGGATCGCCCGGCTGCAAAATATTACCCTCCGGGTCGCGCAGCTGCAGCTGGGTGATCATCGCTGGCGCTGCAATCTGGCGGGTACAGGTCAGACAATAACAACACTTGGCACTCAGTTCAATTGTGTCAATCGTGCTATCAAGAGATAAATCGTAAATGGTCAGCCCGCTCACGTCTGAAAAACGGTTCAAAAGCCGGTCTGTCTGGGCCATATGATTCAGCGTCGAAGTTGTGGCAGTTAAAACCTCGCTCACATCAGCAAAACTAACCAATCCCCCGGTTATGCGCGCCAGATGAATCATGGATTCAAGGCTCAAATCAGCCCCGGCACACCAGCCCGTTACAACTGGGAAGATACTGATGTCGCGCTCAACCAGTTTGCCCATGACAAACGCTAAACCACGGCGGCCACCCTGCGGCGCAGCATCGCTGAGAAGCAAAGCATCCCCACCGGGCATGTTGCGCGCCAGGGTGATGAGCGCTTGCAGCGCGTTATCAGGGCAATCTTCGCCACCCTGCGCCTCTATCGAGCCCAGCCAGTTAATGAGGGCGGTGGTATTGGTCAGGCTGCCCTGGTAAACGGCCGCATCCTTGAAAGGTACACGATGAAATGTGGGTTTAGATAGCTGTGTCAGATCCGAATTGCCCGACAGCCTGGGCCAGGGCGTCAATTTCAGGCTGCATGGAGGCGGTGGTATCAATGACAAAGCCTATTTGCGGCCCATCTTCCGACACAGCCTCATCATTGGCCAGTACCTGCTGCCATTGGCGCACCTGACCGAACATAAATGCGGTTAACAAAACCATGCCTGCCAACCAAAGTGCAATGCGTTTTAAAGCCATAATGTCTCCTTTATTCTGGCGCGCAGCATCCAACATACTACGCTGGTATATATTTTCTTCTTCTACTTTATTGACTAAGCGATCAAAAAACGATCAATTTTGGTTAGCGCATGAAAATAGTCTGCGCGCGGGCCGGACCTACGGAGATAATACTGGCGGGAATGCCCAACTGCGTGGTGATGAAGTTGACGTAGTTTTGGGCGTTAGCCGGTAAATCCTGGAAATGGCGTACGCCCATAATATCCTCTGACCAGCCTGGTAGGGTTTGGTAAATTGGGCGGCAGCGTGCCAGAGTTCTGAGATTGGTGGGGAAGTATTCGATGCGCCGGCCATCTAATTCGTAAGCGACACACACTTGCAGTTCTGGTATGCCGCTGAGAATGTCCAGCTTGGTAATGGCCAGGTTGGTTAGGCTGTTCACCAGATTCGCATGGCGCAATATTGCGAGGTCAAGCCAACCTACGCGGCGCGGGCGGCCCGTGGTGGTGCCAAATTCATCCCAGGGGTTTTCACCGGTGCCGCGCAAACGGTCGGCCATCTCCCCTTCCAGCTCTGTGGGGAAAGGGCCGCTGCCCACGCGAGTGGTGAAGGCTTTGGCTACACCTGTTACCTCGCCGACCTGCTTCGGGCCAACGCCCAGGCCGGTGAGGGCGCCGCCCGCGGTAGGCGACGAACTGGTCACAAAGGGATAGGTGCCGTGATCGATGTCAAGGAGAGTGCCTTGGGCGCCTTCGGCAAGAATGGAACGGCCGTTACGCAGCGCCTCATCAAGAATTAGAGAACCATTGGTTAAGTACGGGGCCAGCCTTTGCGCATACCCCGCATACTCCGCTGCCACCGCATCAGCATCCAGCGGCTCCGCGCCATAAATCTTGGTCAGCACCTCATTGTGCGCCGCCACATGAGCGTGAATGGCGTCGGCTAACTCCTCAAGGTCGGCCAGCAGTCCGGCCCGCAAGCCCTGGCGGCTGGTTTTGTCCGTGTAAGCTGGGCCAATGCCGCGCAGCGTCGTGCCAATGGCTCCCGCACCACGCTGTAACTCTCTAGCCTGATCCAGAGCAATATGCGCCGGCGTGATGAGATGTGCGTTTTCGCTAAGCTTCAAGCAGCCGGGACTCACGTCAACTCCCCGCGCAGCCAGGGCATCTAGCTCCCGCAGCATCACCTTTGGGTTTACTACCACCCCATTGCCAATGAGGCAGGTCACGGCATCATGAATAATGCCCGAAGGGATGAGATGCAGCTTGAAAACCTCTTCACCGATGGTGACGGTGTGACCGGCATTGTCACCGCCGCTGTAGCGGGCTACAATATCCGCTTCTGCTGCCAACAAGTCTGTAATGCGACCTTTTCCTTCATCACCCCATTGTGCGCCAATGACAATATTTAAGGGCATGGTATTTCTCCTCCTGAGAATGTGTCTGGTTCCTGAGTTCAATTCCTTTGGAATCAGACTTTATCTCTTTATGATGTTCTCCTTTGAGCGGAGAGCGTTCCCACAAAAAAACCCGATAACCGGCTTAGGGCTTCGGGTCTGTGTTTCACCTACTTGTGTTTGGGCAATCCAGACGCTGCTGGCGTCGGACAAAGCGTAATAATCGGCAAACGATTGGTTCAGGGTTTTTCCTGTTCATCACACCCATTTGGGTTGAACGGTTGAAAATTGGTTAAACCTCGGGCATTTTTCCGGTTGCGCCCCGATTATTGATGCATGCAGGAGGTGGCCGTTAAGCTCCCATTTTTGCAAATATCAGTAGTGGACATTAACCAGGGTGCCAATGCTAGACCAGTTGAAGAGCCATTCAGCTTCGGAGGTGCGCATGTTCACACAACCGTGGCTCATCGGTGTCCCAAAGTTATTATGCCAGAAAGTGCCATGGAGCGCATAATCCTCGTAAAAATACATGACGTAGGGCACATTTTCGAGGTAATAGTCATAGCCCAGGCGGCGGCCATCCATAGTCTGGCTGGTATAGGTAAGATAAATGCGAAACTGTCCGGTGACGGTGGGAAACTGCCAGGTGCCGCTGGAAATGAAAGTGGAAAGAGCAGGCGTATCTCCTTCATAGGCGACCAGGGTTTGCGTGGTGAGGTTGACGTCCACCCAGCGCTCGTTGGGGCCAACGCCAAATGGCCGGGTGACAGGGCCGGTCTGCTGGGCGACAAAGGTGGGCATGGGGGTGTTGGTGGGCGTGGGTGTAGGCGTGGGTATGGGGGTCATGGTCCAGGTGGGACGCGGCTCGCTGTTCTGGTGGCTGATGGGTTTGGGTTGAATGGCCGGGGCTTCGGGGGTAGAAACGGCCGTTTCCCCTTCCACCGCACTCTGCATATCCGTCCTCTCCGGCTGGCTGGTCATTGTGACCTGGGCCCCGCCGGACTCGGCCACCATGCTGGAGTCCGCTGCCGCCGCCACAACCTGCGCCGATTCAGCATCGGCGGCGGCGTTGCTCCTACTTGGCTCATCCTGGTTCCATAATGCCGCGCTCAACCCAACGACAACCACAATAAGCAAGACAGCCGCCATGCCCCATCGCAAGTACGGCCGTTGCCACCACGCGCCTTTCCCTTCATCCGCTTCCAATTTCTTTGGGGATGCAGCAGGGACACGCGCTTCCGCCCAGGCCTTTGCCTTTTGCACAGTCTGGGAGGAGGGATTCAACGCTTCAGCCCGTTTAATGTGGGCCAGGGCTGTTTGGGGATTTGCCGTTACGCTGGCCAGCAGAAGCCAACCGGCAAAATTTTCAGGGTCTTGCTGCACTACCTGCTGTAAAAAGTGCCGCGCCTGGGGTTTATTCCCCAGCTTAATAGCTTGCTGCGCCCCCCGAATGAGCGATTTTGTCTCCTGACTCACAAAGGATCCTTCGACTCCCGCTTACGAACGACCTAAAAAGCAAAGAATTCCATCGGTAATCCCCGCTGCCGGTATGTGCGAATTAACCGTCAGCATTTCCCGATCCAGGTTCATAAACCCAGTTTCAATAATGATGGCCGGGACTCCTGGAGCAATCTCACGGAACGCATGATAATCTGTCATGTGCGGGGTGATGGTGTTTTCGTGATAAAACATTTGCGTCAACTGCTGGTAAGCTTGTTCAACACAAATGGAAAGTTGACTGGAATCCGTAAAAGAGGACCCGGCTATTTTGAATCCGGTTGCCAAATCATTGTAGTAAACGCAAGAATCGGCATGGACGGAGACAAGGGCAGTCGCATAATAACCTTGCAAAAGTGGATCGAATTCATCTAGCAAATCGGTATGAATTCCCTGCGAAAGCAGTTGGGCATAGACCTGTTGGGCAATATTAGAATTGACGTCAAGTTCCGTCAATCCGTCGTCGCAAACCGCACCACTGTCACTGTTGCGGTGTCCGACGATAATCCCAATACGCAGCGGACCGGGGCTTTGTGCCAGGCGCTGCAGCACAGGCTTGTCGGGAACAGTTTTGTAAATAGGTGCTGACAAACCCTCCCCCGTCCCGGTCACAGCAATTGCTTCAGCGCTGCTCTCGATAGGACTAAAAAACCAGTAAATGCCAATCATGCCGCCTACCGCCAGCAGCAAAAATAAAACGAGCGGCAGGTTGCGCGCGACTATTTGCATTAAAAACGGCCGTTCTGTTTGTATTGATCGATTCCCATACCCGGATTGCATGCCCCTATTTTACACACATTGTCAACATAATGAAATGAGTAAGATGTACATAAGAAAAGGCAAAGCGAACTTGGAACCCACTCTGCAAACTGGTAAAACTCAAAACAAACGTTTCTCAAGTGAAACATTTTCAGGAAAGGCTTATAATAGTCCAATACATTATTGATAATTACATGCTTTAATTGCATCACAAACATGCGAACACCGTAATCACAAACTTTTACGAGGAGCTTATAAAAATTATGGATGACCAGAACCCAAATAATGAGCAGCGACCAGGAATCCCGGCATGGGTGTGGATTTTAGGTCTGTTTGCCGTCATCTTAGGGTTAAACTTTTTCCTCAACAATCGCTTTTCGAATGCCTCGCGAGTTGGCCTTAACGAAGCCATGGATTTGATCAAAGCCGGTAACGTCGAGGAAGTTGTTTTAACCGGCAGCCGCTTACAGCTTACCCAACCAGACGGCACAGAAGTAATTACAACCGTTGATGCGCGCGGTAGCTTAGAAGAAACCCTGGCATTTTATGGCGTCACATCAGACATTCTTGAGGAATTTGGCGTTGAGCTGGCCATTAACGACCAATCTGTTTGGCAAAATTTGTTCAGCATCGTCATTACGATTGGCCCCTTCCTGCTGTTGATCTGGCTCTTCACCCGCGGCTTTCGCCAGATGCAGGGTGGTGGCGGTAACAGCATTTTTGGTTTCGGCCGGAGTCGCGCAAAAAACCTGAACGATGCTAATCGCCCCACCGTCACCTTTGAGGACGTTGCTGGTGTAGAAGAAGCCAAGCAAGAGTTGCAGGAAGTGGTGCAGTTTTTGCGTGAGCCGGAAAAATTTGTGCAGGTTGGCGCCCGCATTCCCAAAGGCGTCCTCATGGTAGGCCCCCCCGGAACCGGTAAGACGCTGCTGGCGCGCGCCGTGGCCGGTGAGGCAGGGGTGCCGTTTTTCCACATTTCCGGCTCGGAATTTGTAGAAATGTTTGTTGGCGTTGGCGCCAGCCGCGTGCGCGACCTCTTCGATAAAGCCAAACAATCAGCACCCTCCATCGTCTTTGTGGATGAAATTGATGCCGTCGGGCGGCAGCGTGGCGCTGGTCTGGGTGGCGGTCACGACGAGCGCGAACAAACTCTGAACCAGATTCTGGTGGAAATGGATGGCTTTGATAATGAAACCAATGTCATTGTCATGGCGGCCACAAACCGGGCTGATATTTTAGACCCCGCGCTCTTGCGACCCGGTCGCTTTGACCGTAAAGTCTTCGTAGACCTGCCTGACATCAAGGGGCGCGAGAAGATTTTGAAGGTGCATGCCCGCGGTAAACCAGTGGCTAAAGAGGTGAGTTTTGACGACATGGCTCGCCTGACGGCCGGATTCTCCGGCGCCGACCTGGAAAACCTCATTAATGAGGCGGCCATTTTTGCCGCCCGGCGCAACCGCCGCACCATTGGTTTGCTAGAGTTTCAGGATGCCTTCGACCGCGTGGTCATGGGGCCAGAGCGTAAAAGCCGCGTAATGAGCCCTGAAGACAAGGAAACGGTTGCCTATCATGAAGCCGGTCACGCCGTGGTGAGCTTCCACCTGGTTAACACCGATCCTGTCCAAAAAATCACCATTGTGCCCCGTGGACGGGCGGGCGGTTACGTAATGCCATTGCCAGAAGACCGCTTTGTGTACAGCCGCGAATACTTTGATGATCGCATTGCGATGGCTTTAGGTGGCCGAGCAGCGGAAGAAGTATTCTTTGGGCGGGTAACCACCGGCGCCTCCAATGATTTACAGCAGGCAACTCGCATGGCCCGGGCGATGATCATGGAATATGGCATGTCGGACAAATTGGGTCTGCCCACCTATGGTGAAAATTCCAGCAACCCGTTCCTTGGGCGGGAGATTGGATGGGGCATGGGGCGCGACTATAGCGAGGAAGCAGCCCAGTCCATTGACCAAGAAGTTAGACGCATTTTGGAAGAAAACTATAACCGGGCAGTAACTATTATCCAGGAAAACCGGCATAAAATGGATAATCTGGCTCATGCATTGATGGAAATAGAAACTCTGGACCGCACAGAGTTCGAAAAACTGATGAATGTCGACATGACGCCAGAAATTCCGTCACCCGCGGATGTTGAACCTACCTCGTTGGAGGTTGAACCTACCTCGGTAGAAGCTGCCGATTAACATAAGTTCTGGCAAGTCCGAACATGTTGGTTTTTGCAACGCCCCTCGCTACAATCGAGGGGCGTTTTTTTAATGAGGAGTGCAGCGAGGAAGGCGTTTATGAATGATGCAATTTTGGCCCAAACGGAAGGGTCAGTTTGCACGGTAATTTTGAATCGGCCTGAAAGCCACAATGCACTGAATCCGAAAATGATTACAGCGCTAACGGCCGTTTTCCAGGCCATCAACCACCAAGACGAGGTGCGTGTGGTGGTGTTAACGGGCAACGGCCGTTCCTTTTGTGCCGGGGCTGATCTCAACACCATGCGCGCTGCCGCCGACTACACTTTCGCCCAAAACGTAGCAGACGGGGAGGCCATTTTCGACCTGATGCACGCCGTGAACAACTGTGTTAAGCCCGTGGTGGGCCGCATTAATGGCGCGGCCATTGGCGGCGGCGCGGGGCTGGTTAGCTGCTGCGACATCGTGGTAGCCGTGGAGCGAGCCAAATTCGCCTTCAGCGAGGCGCGATTGGGCATTGTGCCCGCCGTCATTTCCCCCTTTGTGCTGGCGAAAATTGGCGTAGGCAACGGCCGTGAGTTGTTCCTCACCGGCGAGCGCTTCGACGTCCACCACGCCCAGGCCATCGGGTTGGTAAACCATGTTGTCCCCGAAATGGAGTTGGATGCGAAAGTAACCGAGCGCGTGGAGCAACTGTTGCAAGCAGCGCCGGGGGCGCAAACGGCCGTAAAAGAGCTCATTCGCACCTTGGCATACCAACCCCAACACACCATGCGCGACTACACCACGAACCTCATTGCCCAGCGCCGCGCCAGCGCCGAAGGACGCGAAGGCATGAGTGCATTTTTGGAAAAGCGCCAACCCTGGTGGCAGGAGGGAACGTGAACAAGCAAACAGTGAAGCAAAGGAGCGGAGGAGCAGGGGAGCAGGGGAGCCAAACAGGTTCTGTTGATCAACTTTCTGGGCATGACCGAGCGGTGACCCACGAGGCGGAAGCCATTGCCACTGTCGACCAGCCGGGTACCCGGCAAAGTGTAGCCACTGACCTGAAAAAATTAGGGATCAAGGCGGGCATGACGCTGCTGGTGCATTCCTCTCTCAAAAGCCTGGGCTGGGTCAACGGTGGGCCGGTGGCGGTGATACAAGCCCTGCAAGACGTACTCACGCCCGCCGGCACCCTGGTGATGCCCACCCACTGTGGCGAATATTCTGACCCGGCGCGCTGGGTAAACCCGCCCATTCCCAAAGCTTGGCACCAGTTGGTGAGAGACACCATGCCCGCCTTTGATCCCCGCCTGACGCCTACGCGGGGCATGGGGCGCATTGCCGAACTGTTCCGCACCTGGCCGGGCGTGCTGCGCAGCAGCCATCCCCACGTTTCCTTTGCCGCTTGGGGCCAGCACGCAGAATTTGTCACCGCCAACCACAGCCTGGAAAATAGCTTGGGAGAAAACTCTCCCCTGGCCCGTTTATATGACCTGGATGGCTACGTCCTCTTTTTGGGAACTGGCTATGTCACCAACACCTCTTTTCATCTGGCTGAATATCGTGCCGGCGTGCGCCGACAAGTCGTCATGGGCGCGCCCATTTTGGGTGAAAATGGCCCTGTTTGGACCACCTATGCGGACATTGACATCAACGACGACTGCTTCCCGGTCATAGGGGTGGAGTTTGAGGAAACCGGCGCCGCAGTGTTAGGCCAGGTAGGTTCCGCGAGCTGCCGTCTATTTTCACAGCGCAAGGCCGTTGATTTTGCCGAGGCGTGGCTGCGCGGAAGCCTGTAAGCGGTTGCCGGGTTTGGATAACCAGACACCTGACTCGCAAGGAAAATGGCATGTTCAACAAAATTTTAATCGCAAACCGAGGTGAAATTGCCCGCCGCATCATTCTGGCTTGCCGCGAATTGGGCGTAACGGCCGTTGCCATTTACTCCGACGCCGATGCCCAGGCGCCGTGGGTGCGGCTGGCCGACGAGAGCTACCCGCTGGGTGGTGTGACGGCCACGGAATCCTATCTTGACCAGGGCAAGGTCCTAGATATTGCCGCCAAGTGCGGGGCAGAAGCCATTCACCCCGGCTACGGTTTTCTCAGCGAAAACGGTGATTTTGCGCGGGCATGTGCCGCCAGGGGTATCACCTTCATTGGCCCTGGCCCTGAGGCCATGGAGATGCTAGGCAGCAAAGCCGCGGCGCGGGTGCTGGCCCAGCGGGCGGAAGTGCCGGTGGTGCCGGGGGTGGACGGCGCAGGCAAAAGTGAAAAGGAATTGCAAACAGCCGCTTCTGCTATGGGCTATCCGGTGCTGATCAAGGCCAGCGCCGGAGGTGGCGGTAAAGGGATGCGCGTGGTCTGGTCTGACGCCGAATTTGGCGACGCCCTGCAGGCCGCACGGCGCGAGGCTCAATCCGCCTTTGGCGATGACCACATTTTGGTGGAAAAATATTTCACCGAAATCCATCACGTGGAAATTCAGATTCTAGCCGACCAGTACGGCCGCGTCTTGCATCTTTTTGAACGGGAATGTTCTATTCAACGGCGGCACCAGAAGATTGTAGAGGAGAGTCCGGCTCCCGTTGTTGCCGCGGACGACCTGCGGCAGCGCATTGCCCAGGCGGCTGTTTCGCTGGCAGCCGCAGCGGGGTACGTGAATGCCGGGACGGTGGAGTTTATTGTGGATGGCAACGGCCGTTTCTATTTCCTGGAGATGAACACCCGCCTGCAAGTGGAGCATCCCGTCACCGAAATGGTCACCGGGCTGGACTTAGCCGCATGGCAAATCCGCATTGCCGCCGGAGAACGGCTGCCCTTTGCGCAAGAAGAGATCACCCAGCGCGGCCACGCCATCGAGTGCCGCCTCTATGCCGAAGACCCGGCCCACAATTTTTTGCCTTCCATTGGCAAAATTGCGCTCTACCGCCCCCCCAGCGGCCCCGGCGTACGCGTCGATGACGGCATTGAGACAGGATCTGAAGTCACTCCCTACTACGACCCCATGCTGGCGAAAATCATTACCTGGGGGCATGACCGCGCGGAAGCCATCCGCAAAATGGTGCGCGCCTTGCAAGAAACGGTGGTGCTGGGAGTAACGACGAACATTCCTTACCTGCTGGCCATTATGCAAGAGGAGAGTTTTCGAAACGGCCGTACCAGCACCAACTATCTGGCCGAACATATGGCTGGCTGGACGCCGCACTACGAACCCATAATGGATGATTGGTTGGCGGTGGCCGCTTTGGAACTGCTGCACGGTGGCGGCAAAAGCGGTCCGCGCCGTGCGGCCGGCGAGGCACTCTCTCAAACCGATCCCTGGAGCATCATTACCGATTTTCGCAACGTCACTTAAAATCAGACAAAATACTTATGAGCGATCTGACTTCCAATTCACCAACCATAAAATCAACGACGGGCGACCGCAGCAGCAAGCTAAGAGACGGCTTACTGGCCTCCATAATTTTTTTACTGTCCGTCGTTGCTTTGATCTTCACAACCATTCTGCTCAAGCGCGTGGGACCAGTGGCCCTTTTCATTGAAGGGGTGGTGATGACGGCCGTTTCCATTTACCTGCTGCACCGCAGCTACGCCCCCCACCTGCCCGAAGTCACCCGCGCCTGGTTAGGTGTGCTGGGCGGATTCTTCGCCTGGACGGCGCTGGAAGCCAGCAATCTGCTGGGCCAACTCGCCATCGAGACCGAACGAGGGGTATGGCTGTTTGTCATGGCTGCCCTGGTAACGGCCGTGCTGTTCCGCCATGGGCTGCCCCTTGGTCCAAAATTCTGGCTTGCCGCCTTCCATGCCAACTGGATTGGCCATATCATCCTCTTCACCCAGCGCGCTCTGGCTCTCAATGGTTACCCCATATTTGAAACCACGTATAAACTGAGCGGTGTTCTAGCCGGCATTGGCATTGTTGGCGTATATGCCTGGATTTTTACCCGCTCCCGCACGCGCATCCAGCGTTTGTGGGCTGCTTTAGCCGTCTTTGTCCTCGTCATCATCGTCGTCTACGCCATTCGCGGCTTCTGGTAAATTCGGGCAGCTAAATGTCAATTGGCTCTTGACCTGCTCCTTCAAGCTGTGGTAGACTGGCGCTTGTTGAGAAGTTAGCAGAAAAAAAATCTAGAGGAGGTACTTACAGAATGCAAAAAGAAAGCTTGACCATTGTCATCCAACTCAATCAGCGTTGTGTGAGTACACCTGCCACCCGGTAACAGTATTCGATTAAGCTTGATTTCGATTGCTAAAAACTGATTACCGATAAGCGGCCACAGGTGTACGCAACCTGTGGCTTTTTTGCGCCAGTTTGTCGCCAATATGAGACGGCCAAGCAGCACAGCAGCCATGGGCACGACGCAAACCCGTGGCTTTTTTGATCCCCACCACTCCGCACCCCAATTAATGCGTATCGGGTGAAACAAACGCCTCACTCCCAAGCCACGGGAAATTCCAAATCCGCGGCTGGTTTGGGGTTGGATGGTTAGTTTGTAAGCTAGAACACCATCAAACCTACAAACTATCCCACCCAACACAACACGAGGTGAAATAACCACCGTGTCTCGAACAGAACAGTATCTCGATGATTACGAGATTTATGAAGAACAATTTAACCCACTGTATTTCGACCGCCAGGCGCGGCGGCAGCGCAAACCTAAACCCAATCATCAGCCCAAGAAAACGACCACAAAAATTGTGGAAGAAATTGCGGACACCATTGGCCTGGAAGGGGGTTTTCAAACAACATATGAACCATCCCGGTATGAATCGACCTGGCTCCTGCAATCGCTAGAGAATTTTTACAACCAGGAGCTTATTAGTGACGTGCTGGCGCAGGTGAAGGGCGGCAAAGAAGCCAGCGTTTACCGCTGCGCCGCCCATCCGGCCACTGGCCAGCAGTGGTTGGCAGCCAAAGTGTATCGCCCGCGCATGTTCCGCAACCTGCGCAATGACAGGCAGTACCGGCAGGGCCGCCCCACCCTGGACGCCAATGGCAAGGCGGTAAATCCGAAGGATGCACGCATGCTGAAGGCTATTGGTCAAAAAACCAGCCTGGGTGAACAGGTTGCGCACACATCCTGGCTGATGTATGAGTACACCACGCTGCAGTTGCTTTACAAAGCCGGAGCGGCCGTTCCCAAACCGATTGCCGCCGCCAGCAACGCCATCTTGATGCAGTTCATTGGCGGCGAGTTTGGGGCCGCCCCAACGCTGGTAGAGGTCACGCTGGATGATGGCGAGGCAGAGCCTCTCTTCCAGGAGGTTATACGTAATGTAGAGTTGATGCTGCAATACGGCCGTATCCACGGCGACCTTTCCGCCTACAACATTCTTTATTGGGATGGGCAAATTACCCTCATTGACTTCCCGCAAGTGGTTAACAGCCACGTGAGCAAAACCACGCACGTACTGGGCAGCGCCGTCAATCCAGACGCCTACACCATTCTGGAGCGAGACGTTACCCGCGTGTGCGAATACTTTGCCCGCTACGGGGTCAACACCAATCCGGCCCGCCTTACGGCCGACCTCTGGCAGCGGTTTGCGGCTGTGAACCCAGAGGTGTACCAGGCAGATTTATCACGATTGGAGACAGATAGAGTCTAGAGTTTAGAGATAGAGGTTAAAACACCTCTCTTTCTCTAAACTCTATCTCTTCGGAGATTTATGCAAGCTATCACAGTCACGCAATCCATTAAACTACTGTGGCGCTACCTGCGACCCCGGCGCGGGCGGGTGGCACTGTTGGGGCTGTTCATCCTGGGCAGCATTGGCCTGCAGCTTCTGGCTCCCCAGGTAATTCGCCGCTTTCTGGACATGACCCAGGCCGGGTCTACGGGGCAGGCGCTAACAGAAACGGCCGTGCTTTTCTTCCTCGCTGTCCTGGGGCAGAAAGTGTTTTCCTTACTCAGCACATACGCAGGCGAAGACCTGGGCTGGAAGGCTACCAACGATCTGCGTGTAGAGCTGGCCCACCACGTTTTACGGCTGGATATGGGCTTCCACAAGCTGCGGCCACCCGGCGAACTTATCGAGCGTATCGACGGCGACGTGGGCACTCTGGCAGAAAGCTTCTCTCAGCTAATTGTGCAGGTGGCGGGAAACAGCCTGCTGGTGTTAGGGCTGCTGGTGCTGCAATTTCGCGAAGATTGGCGCTTTGGCCTGATTGGACTGAGTTATGCCATCGTCACCCTATTCTTCCTGCGCGCCATCCAAAAACCCCAAACGGCCATTTGGAGCAAGGTGCGCCAGGGTTACGCCGATCTGTACGGACTGATAGAGGAACGCATCAACGGCACGGAAGACATTCGCGCCAATGGTGGGGAAGCGTACGTACTCACCCGCATGGTTCCGCTTATGGCGGGCATCAACGCCCAGCGGGTGAAAGGGACCCTCTTTGGCGGCTTTACCTTCAGCACCGGTCACCTGCTGTACGTGTTAACCTGGGTAGGAACCCTCGGGTTGGCATGCACGCTGTTCATACGCGGCGAAATAACCATTGGTACGGTGTACCTGCTAGCTTATTACGTGGGTTTGCTGGAAAGTCCTCTCAAATACATTCGCCGCCAGGTGGAGAATTTGCAGCGCGCCATGGCCAGTATGGGTCGCATTACCGAGTTCTTTCAGCTTCAGCCCCAGGTGCAGGAACGGGTAACGGCCGTTCTGCCCCCTACCCCGCCCACCGTACGATTCAACGGCGTCAGCTTCGCCTATAAAGACCAATTGTCAATGGTAAATGGTCAATTGCCAATAACTAATGAACATACCCGGACAGTACTGGAAAATGTCACCTTCACCCTGGAGGCGGGCAAAGTGCTGGGGCTGCTAGGGCGCACGGGCAGCGGCAAGACCACTCTCACGCGGCTGCTCTTCCGCCTCTACGACGTGGATGAGGGAGCCATTACCCTCAATGGCGCAGACTTGCGCAGCGTGAGCCTGGCTGACCTGCGCGGGCGCGTGGGCATGGTCACCCAAGATGTGCAGCTATTTGCGGCCACCGTGCGCGACAACCTGACGCTGTTTCGCGGCTACGACTCTGCGCGTCAGCCCATCAGCGATGCGGAGATTATGGCTGCCCTGGAAACGCTAGGGCTGGGCGATTGGCTGCGCAGCCTGCCTGGCGGCCTGGATACCACGCTGGCGGCAGGCGCGCAGGGCTTATCTGCTGGCGAAGCCCAACTGCTGGCCTTGACTCGTGTTTTCTTGCGCGATCCCCGGCTGGTCATCCTGGATGAAGCGTCTTCACGGCTGGACCCGGCCACAGAACAGCGGCTAGAACAAGCCCTCGACCGGCTGCTGGCCGGGCGGACGGCTATCATCATCGCCCACCGGCTGCGCACGGTGCAGCGCGCCGACGACATTCTTATCCTGGAAAACGGCCGTATTGTCGAACACGGCCCCCGCGCCCAACTGGCCGCCAATCCCGACTCCCGCTTCGCGCACCTGCTGCGTACGGGCATGGAGGAGGTTTTAGCATGAGCAGAGGTGCGAAACGGCAAGGGAGCGGAGGAGCAGAGGAGCAGGGGAGAAAAGTCCCCCTTGCACCCTTGCTCCCTTGCTCCCCTGCAAAAAAACCCTATGAACGATAACACACAACAACTCCCTGTCTGGCAAGGAACCTGGGCGCTCATTCGCTACCGCCCCGGCTTCTTTGCCGTCAACGTCATTTTTGGTTCCTCCTGGATAGTGACGCGCCTGGTTCCCGGCTGGGTTGAAAGGCAAGTTTATGATGGGCTGGTGGGCGGCACGGCAACGGCCGTTTCTCTGTGGGGCATCCTGGGCATGCTGGTCGCCGCGGAAATGGGACGGTTGGCGTGCAGCGTAACCGGCGAGTGGGGCGGCATGCGCCTGCGCAACGCTGCCGGTTCCCTGATGCGCAAAAACGTCATGGGCGCCATTTTGCGCAAACCGGGCGCACAGCCGCTGCCCGTTTCTTCCGGCGACGCCATCAACCGCCTGCAAAATGACCTGGCCGATTACGCTGACTTCCCCACCTGGACGCCGGAACTCCTCGGTCATGGATTGTTTACGCTGTTTGCACTGGTGGTTATGTTTGGCATTGCGCCAGTCATTACGGCCGTTGCCTTGCTGCCTCTCATTGGCGTATTCTTCCTTAACCGCTTCGCCTGGAGCCGCTTTTTGCGCTACGGACACGAAAGTCGCGCCGCCGACAGCCAGGTGACCGGCTTTTTGGGCGAAATTTTTGGCGGGGTGCAGGCCATCAAAGTGGCCGATGCCGCAGCGGGAGTCATGGGTTACTTTTCCGCCCTCAATGAGAAGCGGCGGCAGCTTAACGTGCGCTACGCCCTCTTTTGGGCGCTCTTCCAGGCGGCCAATGACCACCTGGGGGACATTGCCGTGGCCGTCATGGTGTTAATGGCCGGGTCGGCCATTGCTTCAGGCAACTTTTCTGTGGGCGACTTTGCCCTGTTTAGCAGCTATCTCTTCTTCGCTGCCCGCTTCCCGGCCACCATTGGCAGCTACATCTCGGAAATTGCCCAGCAGCGGGTGGTGCTTGACCGCGTGCAAGAAATGGCGCCACACATGCCTCCCGCCGACCTGGTGACGCCTGGCGAGATCTACGAGCGGGCGCACCGGGAAAATGGCCCCCGACCAGAAATACCTTTTGTGGTGAAAACGGCCGTACACCGCCTGGAAATGTTGGAGGTGAAGGGCCTCACCTATCATTTCGGAATGGTGAATGCAAAACGCGGAATTTCTGAAGGTGAGCATTCACCATTCAGCATTCCACATACAGCATTCTCTGGCATCGCCGACATCTCCTTCACCCTCCCCCGCGGCAGCTTCACCATCATCACCGGGCGCATTGGCGCGGGCAAAACCACGCTTCTGCGCGCGCTGCTAGGCTTGCTGCCCGCCACCAAAGGGGAAATCTACTGGAACAGCACGTTGATTGCCGACCCGTCTACGTTCTTTGTGCCGCCGCGCAGCGCCTACACGCCCCAGGTACCGCGTCTCTTCAGCGATAAGCTGCGCGACAACGTACTGATGGGGCTGCCGGAAGTTAAAGTCGACCTGCCAGGGGCGGTGCACCGCGCTGTGCTGGAGACAGACGTAGCCATGCTGGAAAAGGGGCTGGATACGCTGGTGGGGCCGCGGGGCGTGCGTTTGTCCGGGGGGCAGGTGCAGCGTGCCGCCGCCGCACGCATGTTTGTACGTGATGCGGAACTACTGGTTTTTGACGACCTGTCCAGCGCCTTGGATGTGGAAACGGAAGGTTTGTTGTGGGAACGCCTTTTTAATTCGGTAAGGGAGCAGGGGAGCAGGGGAGCAGAGGGGGATCTGCACCACCCAACCTGCCTGGTGGTGTCCCACCGCCGGGTGGCGCTGCGGCGAGCTGACCAGATCATTGTACTGGAGAACGGCCGTCTTGCCGCACAGGGTAAATTAGACGACTTGCTGGTTTCGTCACCGGCAATGCAAGCCATCTGGCACGGTCAGGTGGCGGGAGAAGAAACTTATGAAAGCAGTGAAAGAAATGATTGAAATCCACAAGGGCGACAAAGCCGCGGTGGACGGCCTGGAATGGCGCGGGTTTCGCGGCAAAGTCGATTATCCGCACATGGTCGCCATCATTGAAGCAAGCAAAGAAGCGGACCAACTGGAGTGGGTGACAAACATCGAGCAGGTGGAAAAAGATTACGAGTATCTGGAAAATTGTGATCCATTCAGCGACATGGTGTTTGCCGAGGTTAAGGGGGAGGTAGTGGGTTACGGCCGTTGCTGGTGGGAGCAGCAAATCGACCAGACGCGCCTCTACAACCTCTTCGCTCACCTGAAACCAGCGTGGCGGGATTTGGGAATTCGCCAGGAAATAGTGGCACGAATGGAAATGCGCTTGTCGCAAATTGCCGCCGCCCATCCTGATGATGGGCCAAAACATTATCAATGCTGGGCATCGGAAAACGAACAGCACTGGGAAAATTTGCTGCGAACTCGCGGCTACGAACCCGTACGGCACGGATTCAGCATGGTGCGACCTGACCTGGACAACATTCCCGATCTCCCACTGCCTGAGGGTTTGGAGCTGCGCCAGGCAGACCTATCACAGTGGCGGCAAATCTGGGAGGCTGCCCGAGAAGCGTTCCGGGACCATTGGGGCGCCCACGAATGGCCAGAAGAGCGGTTTGAGGGCTGGCAGGTCCAACCAACCTTTAACCCGGCGCTGTGGCAGGTGGCCTGGGACGATGACGAGGTTGCAGGTGGCGTGCTGACATTTATTGACCATGAGGAGAATGAAGAATACGGCCGTTTACGGGGCTATACCGAAACCATTTTCACCCGTCGCCAGTGGCGGCAGCGCGGCCTGGCCCGCGCCCTCATCGCCCGCAGTTTGCAGCGGCAAAAGGAGCTGGGCATGACCGAAAGCTCCTTGGGGGTGGATGCCGAAAACCTCAGCGGCGCGCTTAATCTGTACAAAAGCATGGGCTTCCAGGTCGTCAAGCGCTTTACCACTTACCGGAAGCCGGTCAGCTAGTCAGCGCGTCAGCTTGTCAGCTAGTCAGGCTGAACTGCTGATTTGCTGAAATGCTGAAATGCTGACCAGCTAAGGAGCAATTCATGGCCGTAAGCAAAAAGGGACGGCGCAAAGTCAATTACAAGGGACGGCAGTATTTGTGGTACGTACAAGAGGTCAGCGCGCAGGTACCGGCCGAAAGCGGTTTTGTGGAGCCGATCAAAGAGCGCTACCTGCGCATTTTTGACACGAAAAAGCAGTTTATCATTGCCTACCGCATTCCCGAACCGCGCGACGAATTTGCCCTGCTAAAAGTGGAAGGGCCGCTGTTCACCCGCCAGCCTGGGGTTAGGGAAGTGCATTTGCCGCGCTGGAAGCACGACAGCAAGCGCTACCCTACCAATGACTTTGTGCGCCGTCTCATTGATTGGTGCATGGCCGGGGATGGGGAATAGTAATCAAACTTTGGAGGTTGGAAAAACATTGGCAAATAAAAACAAAAAACGCAAAAAACGAATAAAAGAGAGACAGCGAGAAGCGTGGCAGGCGCAAAAATCGTCGCGCAAGCAGGTGCGGCATAACACGGCCGCCAATCAGGAAAAACATCGCGCTGACTGGCAGTCGTTGCAGCCGGATGAGTTTGGCGTTGTGGCTGACCGGCGTATTATGCCCAGAGACGAATTAGAGAGGCGCGATCAGTTAGAAACATTGTCAGCACAGGCTGTCGCCGCCGACTTTGACGAACTGATGTGGCAGCGGCTGGCGGATGCCTCGCATCATGCCCTGGGCATTGTCGTGGAGGTGAGCCGGGGCCTGTGCCGTGTCGCCCTTGATGACGAAGTAATCGTTTGCGACATGCGCGGCACCCTTATTGCCGAAGGCACTGGCTTCACCAATGTGGTCGCTGTGGGCGACCGCGTGCTGGTCAGCCCCCAAGAGGCAGGGCACGGTCTAGTGCAGGACGTGCTGCCGCGTCGCAGCGGGTTAGGGCGCGCTGACCCATTTTACGGCCATTTGCGCCAGCTTCTGGCGGCCAACGTGGACCAGGTGTTGATTGTGGCTGCCTGGCGGGAGCCGCACCTGTGGCTGCAAATGGTGGATGAGTACCTGATTGGCGCAGAACGCAATAACTTGGCAGGAATTATCTGCATCAATAAGATTGATTTAGCGGAGGAGCTGGCAGAGGTCGCAGATTTGATACGGCCGTATACCCACCTGGGCCAGCGCGTTCTATTCACCAGCGCCGAAACGGGAGAAGGGTTGGGCGAATTAACGGCCGTACTGCGCGGCAAAACCACCGTGCTGGCCGGGCTGTCAGGGGTGGGCAAGTCCACGTTGCTCAACGTCATTGAACCCGGCCTAAATTTGCGTACAGCCCGCATCAGCAATATGCCCAGCCGCGAAGGGCGGCACACCACCACCCAGGCGGTTATGTATAACCTGGTTCAGCCTGGGCGGCTTTGTCATCGATACGCCGGGCATCAAGGATTTAGGGCTGCTGGGGCTGGAAGCAGAGGAACTGCTGGACTACTACCCAGACGTGGCCGAGTTTGTGCCCCACTGCCGCTTTAGCAACTGCCAGCACGGGCAAGAGCCGGGGTGCGCAGTGTTGGATGGCGTGCAAAACGGCCGTCTTGCCACCTGGCGCTACGACAACTATATCAAGCTTTATCAACGCCTAAAGGAGAACGAATAAAGGTGGACACCTGGAAATTTTTCGATATCACGCATAAAGAACACGACATATGCAACCCCAGCAGCCTGGAAAAATTTGCGCGGCTGGTGCAGCTTTTACGGCTGCCGCCGGGCGCAAAGGTGCTGGAGCTGGCCTGCGGTAAGGCGGAACTTCTGGCGCAAATTGCCGAGAATTACGAGGTAACGGCCGTTGGCGTCGATACCTCTCCCTACTGCATCCGCGACGCCCAGGCCAAGCTGGCCCAGCGCGTGCCCCATGCCGCAATCACCCTGCTGGAAATGGATGGCGCCCAGTACCAACCTGAGGAACCCCACAGTTTGGACCTGACGGTGTGTTTGGGCGCAAGCTGGATTTTTAATGGGCACAAAGGGACCTTGACGGCGCTGCAAGCCATGACCAAACCGGGTGGGCAAATTGTCGTCGGTGAACCTTATTGGCGGCAAGAACCATCTCCGGCATACTTGGAAATGGCCGGGCTAGACCGCGACCTCTTCGGCAGCCACGTGCAAAACGCCCTCGCCGGGCAAGAGCTGGGGCTGAAGCTGCTGTACACGCTGGATAGCAATCTGGATGATTGGGATACGTATGAGAGCTTGCAATGGTACGCCAGCGAAAATTACGCCCTGGCTCACCCGGATGACCCGGACGTGCCGGAGCTGCTGGCGCGCATGCGGGCCCAAAAGCAAGAGTATTTGCAGTACGGCCGTTCCACCTTGGGGTGGGCCATTTACCTGTTTCGCAACTAGCGGAGATTTAGATGGACATCTCAGCCGTTTTGCAGCTTTATGACCAGCAAGAGCGGCAGCAGGGCATGCATTCGCTCTACCGCCGCGAAGTGACGCCGGACGTGGTGCGCCACATCTGCACGCTGCCAGACAGGCTGCATTTTGTCATTTACAGCCAGTTAACGGCCGTTTCCGCCGACCGCGTCATTCAAGAGCAAATAGAGTACTTCCAAACCATTGGCGGTGCCGGGCTGGAGTGGAAAGTATACGACCACGACCAGCCCCCCGACCTGAAAGAACGCCTCATTGCCCACGGCTTCCAGCCGGGTGAGGCGGAAGGGCTGCTGGTGCTGGACATGGCCGAAGCGCCCGGCAGCTATTGGCAGCCGGTGACGGCCGACGTGCGCCGCGTGACCACCATGGCACAGATACGCGATATTGTGGACATCCAGGAGCAGGTGTGGGGCCACGATTTTTACTGGCTGGAAAAACAGCTTAGCGAATTTCTGAAGGAGCCGGAACAGTGGAGCGTCTATTTAGCGTACATAGATGGCAAGCCGGTTTGCGGCGCATGGGCTTCCTTTCCACCGGGCAGCCAGTTTGCCGGGCTGTGGGGCGGAGCGACGCTGCCGGAGTACCGCCAGCAAGGTGTGTATACGGCCGTTGTCAACACCCGCGCCCAGGAAGCCCGCCAGCGCGGCTACCGCTTCCTCATGGTAGACGCCAGCGACATGAGCCGCGCCATCCTGGAAAAACGGGGCTTCCGCTTTCTGACCAACACGTACCCTTTTACCTGGACGCCCCCCAAAATTGACCCAAACAAGGAGCAAAGTTCTACATGATGACTACCGATGTTGCCCAACGGATGCAGGCCCAGGTCGCGCAGTGGCAGCAGGCCCGTGACCGGCGCGCCATTTTTCTGCAATGTTATGCTATGATGACGGAAAATATGCTAGAAGGGGTGGCGAACGGCCGTTTCCACGACGGCACATGGGTCACTCACCTGCTACACCACTTTGCTGGCTACTATTTCGACGCCCTAGAAGCATACGACGCCGGTGAAGGGTGTACGGCCGTATGGACATTAGCCCACGACGCCGCCACAAAAAAACGCGCCAATGTGCTGCAAAACCTTTTCCTCGGCGTCAATGCCCACATCAACTACGACCTGGCTTTAACCGTTTACGACCTGCTGCATGCCGAATGGCCCGGTTTGCCGCCCGCGCAGCGCCAGGCCCGCTACGAGGATTACTGCCTGGTCAACGCCATCATTGCCGAAACCATTGACGCCGTACAAGACGAAGTCGTAGAGCGCCAATCGCCCCTTATGGCCCTGATTGACTGGCTGGGCGGGCCAGTAGATGAATTTATCGTGGCCGAACTCATCACTCATTGGCGCGAAGAGGTGTGGCGCTATGCGCAGGAGATGTTGGCTGCCCCCAACGAGGCAGAACGAGAGAGGGTGCGGCAAACTTTGGAGCAAGCCGCGCTGCAGCGGGGCCGGGTAATTTTGGGAGACTAGACTGATGGTTTAAGGAATTAGAAAATGACCTTTACGTTTAACGAGACAACTTTTTATTATGAAGTGACCGGCGCAGGCGACTCTGTGGTGTTGATTCACGCTGGAATTTGCGACCACCGGATGTGGAATGCGCAAATCCCAGCGCTTTCCGTGCAATTTCAGGTTTTCCGATACGACATGCGCGGATACGGCCGTACCCTTCTGACTGACACCACCTACGCCCACCATGAAGATTTGCTGGCCCTCTTCGACCATTGGCAAATTGGAGCCGCCCACCTGGTAGGGGCCTCAAAAGGGGGAACCATTGCCCTGGACTTTGCGTTAGACTATCCTGACCGGGTGCGCAGCCTGATAATGGTAGGCAGCAACCCCAGCGGCTTCCCCTTTGCAGGGGAAGAACCCCCCATTTGGCAAGAGCTGGTTGCCGCTTTTGCAGCAGGAGACGTGGCGAAAACGGCCGAACTTGACCTGCAGTTGTGGGTAGACGGCTGGCAGTTTCGTCCGGCTGGCGGCGCGCCGGCCCACGTGCGCGAAGAGGTGCGTGAAATGGATCTGATTGCCTTAAAGAATGAGATGAAAGGAATTGGGCAGGAAACGGCCGTTTCCGACAAAGCGTATGACCGCCTGGGAGAACTCTCCTTACCCCTGTTGGCTATTGCCGGTTCATTCGATGACCGAAACATACAGCAAGCCGCAAAGGTGATTGCTGAGCGAGTGCAAAACGGCCGTTTCCATCTTATTCCCGAAACTGCCCACCTGCCAAACATGGAAAAACCGGCCGAGTTCAATCGTATTGTGCTAGATTTTCTGACCAATACGGCCTAAGAGTGAACCAAAAATAACTGAAAGCTATCGAGTGAAATATGGAAAAAGAGATTCGCGACCGGCTGAACGAAGCCATTTTGGCTGAGGCGCAGCAGCGTTATGGCATTGCCGCCGACCAGATTACGCTGCTGGATGGCTTTGAGAGCTTCATATATGAGTACGCGCAAGACGACCGTGCGTACATTTTGCGCCTGGGGCACAGCCGCCGTCGCTCCCCGGAGCTGATTCGCGGCGAAGTGAACTGGATTAACTACCTGGCAGCAGGTGGCGCGGGCGTGGCGCGGGCGGTGCTGTCTGCAAACGACGAGCTGGTTGAAGAAATACTTGATGGGCAAGGCGGCGCGTTTTTAGCCACGGCTTTTGTGAAGGCAGCGGGCGGCCCGGTGTGGCAGATGGGCGGCTGGACGGATGAACTGATGGTAGCATACGGCCGTCTCCTGGGCCGCATGCACCATCTGAGCAAAAGTTATGCGCCCCACCCCGCCGGGAAACGGGGCACGTGGCAAGACCGCAATAATTTGGGGTTGGAGGAGATATTACCAGCAGAGGAAACGGCCGTACTCGCCCGCTACCATGACCTGATGGCCTACCTCACCACCCTGCCGGAAACCCCCGACGGTTACGGCATGATTCACCAGGACGCCCACGCCGGGAACTTCTTTGTGGACGAGAACGGCCGTATCACCCTCTTTGACTTTGACGACTGCTGCTACGGCCATTTTGCCTACGACCTAGCCATGGTGCTTTTTTACGCCATAACCAACCACCCGGAACCGGAGAAATTTGGCAGCCATTTCTGGCAGTGGTTCTTGGCCGGCTACTACCAGGAAAACGACCTGGACCGCGCCTGGCTGCGCGAAGTGCCTCATTTCATGAAGCTGCGCGAAATTGACCTGTACGCCATCATCAGCCGCGACTTTGACAGCCTGGAAGGAGACGGCTGGGTGGCAACCTTCATGCGCGGGCGCAAGGAACGCATCGAGGCCGGCGTGCCGTATGTGGAGATGGATGGTTGGCTAGATGGATAGTGTGTTGGATGGTTGGATGAATAGGGGGTTGGGGTATGGCGTTTTGCGTGAGGAATAGCAGGCGCTGTACCCGGACGGCTTTGCCGCGCATCTGGGCCAGCGATAAATTGGGGATTGTGTGGGGGAAACGGCCGTTTTAGAATTAAGGTGCTGGCAAACTTGGTGGAGGGAACGATGAGCAAAGCACTATTTCTGTTAGCAGCAATCATTACTGTCTTTTTCACCGGCTGCACGGCCGTTCCTGACCCCACGCCTGCCCCTTTCCCCGCAACGGCCGTTGCCGACGCTGCACCCATTGTGGTGGAACGGCCGTCGCCAACGGTGACAGTAACGCGGGAGGTAGAGGAGGTGGAAACGGCCGTTGTGCCGCTAACCACGCCTACGCATACGCTTATTCCTACTAACACGCCGCTGCCCACACCAACCGTGTCTTCTACGTCTACCCCAGTTGCTACAACAGTCATTACCTGGTCGGTGATGCTGCAAGAAGCTGCGCGTGTGAACAACGGACCTATTGCCTGGTCGCCCACTGCAAACAAATTTCTGTTTAGTCCACCCATGGCAACAGGTGATATATTGACCTCCGGCTTCCTTTTCCTTTCATCTGCCCCAAATTTTGTTCCAGAATCTATCTCACCTACAAATCTGCAATTTGCAGATACCTCAACATTCGACTGGCATCCTCAAGGTGAAAAAATCGTCATTGCCGCATTCGATGAATCTACTGCTGGTCAATATTGGAGTGGTACAAAAATCTGGATTTATGATCTTCTGACAGGCAACACACAATCTTTGGGCATTGGATGGAATTGGAAATGGATGGATAATTCAACATTGGCTATTTCGTCATACCAAGGCGGCGGACATTTTTATACCAACGTAGTAAATGTTATGACAGGTGAACAAATTGCATATGCAAGCGTTATTCACCTTGGTTCAATAATCAACGTTAATTCAAATTACGTTTTGCTTAACTGGGGCGCGGATTATCTTTTCGATGTAAGCGCTGCTGTCATCAGTCGTACAGAAAATCTATCAGCATCAGAACTATTCAGAGAATCCTGGGGACCATACATCCACACTTTATCAGATGAATATGTCAATGATAGACAGAAAAAAATTTTCAACTCTCGTGTGGAAGATTGGCAAGCGGAAACCAATGAAGCGTTAGTGTTTACCTGGGGCAGTGACAAACACTTGGGGGAAATCGATCTGGTTCATGACACGGCGATTACCGATTTGCAATTGTGGGATGTGGATTCCGATCAATTGACTTTGTTGGTTCCGGGGAGTGTTTACGGCCGTTTCTCTCCCGATGGACATTTTCTAGCTTTCATCACCCCCGCTCATCCAGCGCCTTACATGCAGCTACTTGATCGCATCAGAGGCGAGGTACTGTTTTCGCTCCCCGCATCTGTTCCTGAAGCAGATAATGGCTACTTCGTGGAGGCGGGAACCTCATACTCACCTGACAGTCGCTATTTTACATTTTTTGCGCCTGAATCTGATACTTCTGCTGTTGAGGAAGTGGTGCGCCTGGAAGTTTACGACCTTGAGGCAAAGCAATTTCTGTGCTCGCTGCCCGCTCGCCAATATATGCCTGTCTGGTCTCCTGACGGGCTGCGTTTTGTGTATAGGGATGGTGAAGGGATTTTGGCATTATTTGATTTGGGCAACGGCCGTTCCACCCCCCTCGCGCTTATAGGCGGCAGCCGGCTCTTCAACCCGCAGTGGTCATATGACGGCACGTACTTAAGTGTGGGGATTCGGCAGGAGGATGGCGGAGTGGAAACGGCCGTGCTCCGCACCCCCTGACCCCGGGGAGTAAACCCATGCTTTTACCTGTGCCAAAAAACGCCCGAAGAGTATGGCAGATTCAATAAAAAGCCCCAGGAAATGCGCCTGGGGCTTTTAAATCATTCACAATCCTGACGCTAGGAACTACGGATTCCAGCCGGCAATTTGCGCCATGAGCACCCAGAAAGCCTTCGCCACGCGAATTTTGCCCGCCGAAACGCTGCCCAAATGCCCCCCGTCCACCTCAGTGGTATAGTGAGGGCAAATAGCCAGAATTTCCACGCCATCGTCTGGATGGTTTTCAGATTGGTTGCCGAAGCTGTAAGGAATGCCATCCCGATTATCGTAGCAGGGGTTGCCATTGGGATCATGGGAAAGAATGTCGGCTACGTCAAACAAAATTTTGCCATTACTTAAAGCATAATTGCGCATCTGCTCATTAAAGCTTTCGGAGACATGAGTGCCAATGCCCCTTGATAGGCTTGTCGTCCAATAAATAAATTCCCTGGATGGATTCTGCGCCTCAAACTGCGCAAAATCGAACACGTCATACCGATCGGCATTATTGGAGAAGAATCCACCGGGCAGGTCAGCAATGGACGAGCTTTCATCAACAGAGAGGTAGCTGTATTGGAAAGATAGAACATCATAATTGTTCATTTGCCCTGTAGCATATTCTTCAAAGCACTCACCTTTATCGTACCATTCGCTGGCAGAACTGCTGCAAGATATGTCTGGTATATTTGGGTCGGCGTTAGGCCAAAATAAGTAATCCCAATTGCTGCGGTTGTATGAACCCGTCCAGCTTACTTCGCTGGGGTCCACCGAAAATGCAGCATCACCAGTATGCTCCCAACGCTTGCAATGATTGGGGGCGTTTTCCCAAGGAACGCTCAAGCAGCTCAGCCCGTCGCTAATGTTACCCCCCACCGACCGATCCACAAACAGCATGCGCAAACTAGCGGCAGCCTGAACATATTGTGTCGGTATCTGATCAAAAAGTTCTACCGATGTGTGATCTACCGCAATAACACCTGGTGGCCGGGTTGGCATTGGGGCTGGCGTATTGGTAGGGGCTGGCGTGTTTGTTGGAGCTGGCGTGTTGGTTGGGGCTGGCGTGTTGGTTGGGGCTGGCGTGTTGGTTGGGGCTGGCGTGTTCGTTGGGGAAGGAGTCGGTGTTTGTTCCAGGCTGTAGATTAAGGGTAAGTAGTTTTCCGTATTGTCAGAAACAGCCAACGGGGAACGAGCCAGAATTTGGCTGGTAGCAATTGCAAAAAATAAAATGATGGTAACAGCAAAAAACAAGCTGATTAACAACGATTTATTGGGTTTTTCCATATCTTATCCTCTCCATAATTTTTTCCAGTATTTTCCTAACTTTCGCGAGAAAATAAGGCTGGAATACATGTCTCGTTAAAAAAAATCGATACCCAGGCTGCTTAAGAAATAATTAGCTTCCATCCCAGCCAGCAATACGGGCCATAAGCACCCAAAAAGCTTTGGCCAAGCGTATTTTGCCCACAGAAACACTGCCAAGATGGCCGCCATCAATTTCTGTGGTGTAATGGGGGCAAATTGCCAGTAAGTCCTGGCCATCGTCGGGGTGGTTTTCGGAGCGGTTGCCATTATCGTAGGGAACACCGTCGCGGTTGTCGTAGCATGGGTTACCGTTAGGATCATGGGCTAGAATGTCGGCAACATCAAAGAGGGGCTTGTTGTTTGTTATCGCATACTGCCTCATTTGCTGGTTAAAGTCTTGGGAAACGGCCGTTCCAATTTGTCGCGAGAGGCTAGTAGTCCAATAGATAAAAACTTTATCAGGGTGTGCTGCTTCATATACCGCCAGGTCATACACATCAAAACGGTCCGTATTATCTACAAAGAAACCACCGGGCTGGTTCACAATGTCTGCGCTTTCTTCGACCGCCAAATAGCTTAGTTGGAAGGAAAGCACATCGTACTGATCCATGATGGGGGTGGTCATATTGATGAAGCAGTCGACTTTGTCATACCATTGGCTGCATGCTCCTTCCTGCCAAAATGTGTATGCCCAATTATCACGGTTGTAACCACCGGAGCGGGACCAATTAACGGTAGCCGGGTCCGAAGAGAAAATTGGGTTGGGATGTTCAAATCGACGACAATGGTTGGGGGCAGCCTCATCACTCTCAAAAGCCAGGCAGGAAAGGCCGTCGCTAATATTAGCACCGACAGAACGGTCAATATAAATCATGCGCAGGTTCGCTGCGGCCTGCAAATATTCCTCTGGAATTTGCTCAAAGAGGTCTACAGATGTGTGATCGACGACAATCGCGCCTTCTGCGTGTGGCAAGGGCACGGCCGTTTCTGTTAAAGTTGGTTCCGCTGCAACATCAGGCGAGGTTGGAGAAGGTCGCGGCGCCGCAGTTTCTGTGGGCAGCGGTTCCGGCATCGAAGTTGGTATATTAGTGGCGGGTGTAGTCGGGGTCGTGTCAGCAGTCTCTATATCTTCAGTGAGTGCTTGAGGCTGCGGTGTGAGGGTGGCAGTGGTTTCCGTTGACTCAACAGTTGGTGCCCCCGCCCCCTGCAGGGTCGAAGACCGCTCGCCGCCGCACGCGACTAACAACCCCATAGCGAGGATAAAGACGCTTAATCGTGTGAAAAAAGTAATATTTACCATATAATCCTTCACGCTTTTTCATAGTTTTCGCTTATAGCATAATTAAGCCCTCAATAAAATCAATATTTATTCCTATTTACACATCATCAAAAACGGAGATTCTCAAAGATTCCAGAGTGGTACTGCATATGAAGGATCAATGAGAATGTAATAGCTATCACAAATTTTGGAAGTTTTAAATGCAAAACTGACCCTAACCACAATGCATCAGTCACGTCACCTAGCAAAGTTAAGCAACCCGAAAAAGCAATTTGCGTAATGGGAAAAAAGACAAAAAGGTGGCTGCCGCTACTGTGTAGCAGTCACTTATCTTGTAAACAGGAAGGACATGATGACATCAGATAACAGAGAACCAACAATAGTTGTCAAATCTGTCAGGAAAAGTTTTGGAAATGTGCATGCTGTCCAAGACGTTTCTTTCGAAGTTTACCCCGGTGAAATCTTTGGATTGTTAGGTCCAAATGGCGCAGGGAAAACAACCACCATTCGCATGATGCTGGACATATTCAGACCTGATGGTGGTGAAACAACCATTTTCGGGGGGCCCCTCACCGAGGATACCAAGCACCGCATTGGCTATATGCCTGAGGATCGCGGTCTTTACAAAGATTTAAAGCTGGAACCCACCCTTGTTTTTTTGGCCACGCTTAAAGGGATGGATGCTGGGGATGCACGCCAGCGCCTGGCTGATTGGTTGAAACGCCTGGACCTTTATGAGCATCGTGAAAAGAAAATTCAGGAATTAAGCAAGGGCATGCAACAAAAGGCCCAGCTCATTGCCACATTATTGCATGACCCCGACATCATCATTGTAGATGAACCTTTCTCTGGCTTGGACCCGGTGAATACCCGATTGGCAAAAGATATCATTGAGGAGCAGCGGCAGGCGGGCAAGACCATTATCATGTCTACCCACCAGATGTATCAGGTGGAAGCACTTTGCCAGCGAATTGTTCTTATAAATAACGGCCGTACTGTCCTCTATGGACAGGTTGAAGATATTAAGCGTAACTTTGCCGGTAACGCGATTGAGCTTGAAGGACAGGGTAGTTTTACTAGATATCCCCGGTGTACTGGAAGTACGCAGCGAGAATGGCACATACCACCTGGCCTTGGACATTGGCACAGACCCTCAATCTGTTTTTCGCATTTTAGCAAACCGTCCAGACATCAAAATTGAACGCTTTGAAATTGCCGAGCCATCTTTGGACGACATCTTCGTTACCGTTGTAAAGGGCTAAAAGAAAACTATAACAAGGAGTTCATTATGCGCAGCTTCTGGCTCATGGCCAAACATGAATACCGCAAAATGGTCGGCAAGCGCAGCTTTTTACTGGGGACCTTAGGCATTCCTTTCCTCATCGTCGTCGTTACTGGCCTGGGCATCTTTGTCTCTTTACGTGGCGAAGATGACCGTCCATTAGGTTATGTTGATTATTCTGGCGTATTGGCTGACGCTGTGAGGCCCCCGCTGGAAGTAAATGAAGAAATGGTCGAAATGCGCGCCTTTTCCAGCGAAACGGCTGCACAGCAAGCATTGGAAGCAGGTGACATTCAAGCCTACAACGTGCTGAGAGAAGATTACCTGCAAACCCGCGAAGTGTACCTGTTTTACTGGGAAGAAGCCCCGTCCAGCGAAGTCGCCAGAGATTTCAGCGATTTCATTCGCGCCAACCTGGCTATACGGCATCCGGCCGAACAACAGATGCTGCTGCTCGAAGGCCCCCGCCTGACGGTCCGTTCGCTGGATGGCAACCGGGAGATAGATAGCAGCAACCCGGTCAACTTCATCCTTCCCTTTGTGGGCGCGTTTCTCTTCGTCTTCGTGGTGATGGGTTCAGCGGGCTACCTGCTGCAAGTCGTCACCGACGAGAAGGAAAACCGCACCATGGAAGTGATGATCACCTCCATCACTCCGCTGCAAATGATTGGCGGCAAAGCCATCGGCTTAATGGCCGTATCCCTCACCCAACTGTTAATCTGGCTGGCTGTTGGCGTTGTGGCGGTAATGATTGGTGCAGCCTATATTCCGCAACTGCAAGCCATCAGCATACCCTGGTCATTCTTGGTTATAGTGGCTTTCTTCTTTCTGCCTTCCTATGCGCTCATTGCGGGACTGATGACAGCCATTGGCGGCGCCGTTACCGAATTGCAGCAAGGGCAGCAGATTGCCGGCATATTAAATTTGCTGTTTATGGCCCCATTTTTCTTCATTGCTTTCTTCATTACAAACCCTAACAGCCCAATTTTGGTTGGGCTGACCCTATTCCCCACGACGGCATTCATTACCGTCATGATGCGTTGGGCTATGAGTGTAGTGCCTATGTGGCAGGTCGTCCTGAGCTGGTTGATCCTGATAGGAACGGCCGTTCTCAGCGTTATTGCCTCCGCCCGCATCTTCCGTGTAGGCATGCTCCGCTATGGCCAGGGGTTAAAACTACGCGGCGTTTGGGCAGCCATACGCAGCCGATAATTTGTAAACCAGCACTATTCACCGCTTGTCGTTCTCTTCATGGAGTCATGCACATGCGTAACATTCTTCTCGTACTCAAACACGAATTTCTCACCACTATTCGAAAGCCTTCCTTTTGGGTTACCACATTCCTGCTGCCTGGCATCATCATTTTGCTCAACGTTGGCACGCAAGTTGTTACACAAGATGCCTTCGAAGAATCCGAGCCAGCTCTTATTCCAGGTTTAGACGTCGGCCAGGCACAGCATCCTGCCATTATTGGCTACGTAGATCAGGCCGGTCTAATAACTAACCTCCCCTCCAGCATTCAACCCGGTCTTCTGCAACCCTTTGCTACTGAAGAGATTGCTAATCAGGCTCTCAAAGCCGGCGTCATTGAACAATATTACGTTGTTCCCGAAAACTTTCTGGATACCAGCCAGATTTACCAGGTTAGCAGCGAATTCACGCCTTTTAACGTCAATTCCGAGAATATTTTCAACTTTGTCATCAGCTACGCCCTCACGGGTGACGAAAGTGAAGCATTGGTCTACACAGATCCCACCTTCAGCGTATTCCCAGAAAAAATGGCCCCGCAAGAAGTTGAAGAAGCTGGTGCAGAAAGTCCCTTGACCTTTTTTGTACCTTTTGCGGTCATGTTCATTTTCTTCTTTCTCATCACCATGAGCAGTGGGTTTATGCTGCAAAGCGTGTCGCGGGAGAAGGAAAACCGCACGGCCGAAATTTTACTTGTAAGCCTGCGCCCACGGGAACTGATGTTGGGTAAAGTGCTGGGGTTGAGCCTTATCGCCATTTTGCAGTTGGCTTTTTGGTTCGGAGGGGGCTTGTTGGCCTTAGACCGGGCACGAGAGATGTTAGAAATGGCCGCAAACTTTGCTCTGCCTGATGGATTTATTGTCTGGGGTATCGGGTTTTTTGTCTTGGGTTTTTTGCTTTATGCCTCAATGATGGGCGCTGTAGGTGCCCTGGCGCCCAATGCCCGCGAAGGTGGGCAGTTTACCTTTGTCATCTTGCTGCCACTGCTGATTCCACTGTGGATGAACTTCGCTTTTATTGAGTCACCAAATGGCACACTGGCTACAGTCTTGAGTCTTTTCCCGCTGACCGCTCCCGTTGCCATGATGACGCGTATGGTAGCCACGACGGTACCTTTGTGGCAATTGTTTGTCAGCCTGGGTGGCTTGGCTTTGGTAACCTATGCTCTAGTTCTGGTGGCGGCACGCTTTTTCCGCGCTGACACATTACTTTCGGATACAGCTTTGAACTGGCGGCGGATGTTTGCGGCCTTCCGCAGCCGATAATCGCAACTGGACTTACCTGGCTAAAGATAAAAAAACGGCCGTTTCGTCAGGAAACGGCCATTTTATCATTAAGTCCCACACACAAGTATATCAATCATTTTTTTTCTCTCCCCGCTTTTTGCCAAGCTTTTTTGCCGTACCGGTAACATCATCAGCCGCTAATTTAGCCGCACCGGCACCAGCACCTGCAGCGCCAACCGCTGCTGCTGCGGCGGCTCCCTTTGCCGCGGTTGAAGCCGTACTGCTGGCAGCTTCAGAAGCTGCTGCTCCTTGTTGTGCGGCTGCGCCCGCTACGCCACTGGCGCTTCCTGAGGTTCCACCTCCAGCAGGTACGTCTCGACCGCCAAACGCCGTGCCCTGTCCGCCAGAAACGCCCGCAGCTGCCCTGGCGCCACTTGCAGCAGCTCCACTGGCCACACCTTGCCCTTGAGACCCAACGGCCACACCCTGGTTACCTGCTCCGTAACGCGCCTCGCCACTGCCTGCAGCGCCGCTACTCCCAGTGCTTCCGCCACTGCCACCAGACAAGCCAGCACCGCCAGTTGAGCCCCCACCCGCCGGCCCGCCGGATGCACCTGGAGCAGTCCCCCCAGCGCCACCAGTGGCTGCTGCCGCTCCGGCGGCGCTGCCAGCAGCGCCTTGTGGTTCGGTTTGGATGGTGTTTGCTGCTTCTTCTTCAGCTACTTGAAGCATGTCCAAAATTTGGCGGGTGACGTAGTTTCCTTCGGTTAAGGCGTTGCTAAGACGCTGGAGAGCAGGCATGATCTGCTCGTCCATCTCGGCATAAAACGCCTCTGAACCCATACCAATCCACCCGCCACCTCTTAAATTTTCTAGCCGCTGCTGCACCATTTGGCGCAGTTGGTCATTGTCTTGGGCTTGCTGATCAAATCGCCGCGCAATATCTTCTAAATCTTCAAATTGTGCCTGGAAAATTGTTTCACTCATGCTGTTGCCTCCGCACACCACCTGTTTTATGCCTTTTCGACAGTCTAATATTTCCCGCCAGCAAAAGCAAGCAAGAAAAGTGCACAAGAAGTGTATTCCATGTTATAATGCAGTGCGTCATAGCACTACGGGTTTGCAGGGCAAACCTGTGGGCATCAATAAAATGGAGGTAAACATGCTGCGCGAAATTGTAAAACCTGGAAATGTCGTTAAGCTGTTGGCAGGCCTATCGCACATGTTTTTTGAGCGAATCAAGGGCAATGGTCATGTAAATGGTCATGAAGAACATGTAAATGGTCATGAAGAAATGGTAACGGCCGTTACCCCCGATGATTTCACTTTAATCAACGGCATTGGCCCCACTTTTGCTAAACGCCTGCAAAGCGCAGGCATCTGCACCTTTGCCGACCTGGCCGCGAGTACGCCCGCACAAATTCGGGAAGCCGCAAAAGTAGCCGAATGGCAAGCAGATCCTGCAGAATGGATTGCTCAGGCTAAAACCAAATTGTAGGGAAGAACGCCGGGCCATTTTATTCTGGAATGTAAACGGCCGTTTCCATCCTGCCCACAAACTGGGGTAAGTCTTTGTGTCCAAGCTGCTGACGCACCGCATGGGCTTCCCCCGTATGAAACCAGTAATGGTAAATGGTACGCAGCAGCATCGTGCCCACATTCTCTTTGGCTGGTTGGTCATCTAAGCTGAAGTAAGTTTGCAACACATCGGTAGATAACGTCTTCAAGTAGTCATCTGCTGCCTTTGTAATATTCTCCCAGGCGTGCCACATCTCCACAAGAGGAGGGGTGCTGGCAGGGCGACCAAAACCTACCAGAGTGTAAAGTTCTGGGAAAGGCAGCTCCCCCTGAGCCAACTTGACCCAATACCACTGCTCCTGAGTCGCCAAATGGCCAATCATCCAGCTAATGCAATTCATTGGCATAATGCGCTGCCGCGCATCAGTATCCGAGATGCCTTCCAGGCAGCGGGCAAATTCGCTGCGCGCAAACCAAAGCTGCAATACGAGAGGATGCGTCACGTTGACCTCCTTAAATTTGTGAATCTTTCCCAAAAAAGTCATGGTATACTGTATACGTCTGTACCTCCATCATAGCAGAAACCTATGAGAAGGATTGGTTAATTTTTCGTCGTAGGCAAAAATGCCGCAAAATGACTTTAGTTAACGGGGGAAGATGATGAAATCGCTTAAACATCTTTTCAATCAACCACAAAAACCTCAAAAGAAGGGTGAGTCGGACTCCCCGCCATACATGCATGGGACGCTGCAATTCTTGCAAAGTGAAAACGTGCGCCTCAAAGAAGAGGTGGAAGAATTGCAGGAAGAAGTTGTCAGTCTGCGTCTAAAATTAAGGGCCTTGCGTACACTGCAAGAGGCCTCTATGAACATTACATCGCACACGAACGTCATTTCCCTGCTTGGCCGGGTTTTACAGTCTGCACTGCTGAGCATAGGCGCCAGTGACGGATCGCTGATGCTGGTCGATGATGAAAACAAAGAGCTGGTATTTGCCGTTGTCCACGGCCAGGTAAAAAACAGCCTAGTGGGACACCGCATCCCCTTGGGTACAGGCATTGCTGGCTGGGTCGCCTTGAACAAGGAACCATTAGTCATTGAGGACGCGCAGCGTGACCATCGATTTTCCTCAGAGGTGGACCAATCTTTCCGTTTTCAAACACGCTCGATGGTTTGCGTACCGGTGTTAGACGACGAGCGGGTTATGGGCGTTTTGCAGGCTATCAATAAATTTGAGGAACGGCCGTTCAACCAATCTGACCTGGCAACTATGTGCGTGGCGGCCCAACTGGCCACAACAGCCATAGCCCGGGCAGAAATGGTAGCCGCCACACAAGACTCCTAATCTCATGACCGCATATCCGCAGCAGGATGAATATCTGCTGCCCAGTCAGGATTTTACGCCGGCTTACATGGCGTTGTATCATTCCGGCGAACTCCATCGCCGGGTGCAGCAAGTGCTGGAACTGCTTTTACGATGCGAACTTTGCCCGCGACGTTGTGGAGTCAACCGCGTGCAAGGGAAAACGGCCGTTTGCCAGACCGGTCGTTATGCGCGAGTTAGCAGCTATTTCCCCCACCATGGCGAGGAGTTTTGCCTGCGTGGCTGGGGGGGCAGCGGCACCATC
Source organism: uncultured Chloroflexia bacterium (assembly GCA_963695505.1). Classification (GTDB taxonomy): domain Bacteria; phylum Chloroflexota; class Anaerolineae; order Promineifilales; family Promineifilaceae; genus JACSRF01. The sequence continues at coordinate 175,915 of CAVOGX010000009.1, forward strand.
TTCTTCACCGGCTGCAGCCTGCGCTGCGTATTTTGCCAGAACGCCGATATTAGCCGCAACTGCGAGAGTGGGCTGGAAGTCACCCCCAAAGAGCTGGCTTACATGATGCTTGACCTGCAAGATATGGGCTGCCACAACATCAACTTCGTTACCCCCGAGCACGTTGTGCCCCAAATTTTAGAGGCGCTGCCCATCGCCATTAAGCGCGGGCTGCATTTGCCGTTAAT
>CAVOGX010000010.1:0-275612 GCA_963695505.1 uncultured Chloroflexia bacterium
CCTCACCAACGTGCTGCACCGCGTCACCGCCCAGGCCCGCGCGAATTACTACGAACAAAAAACCTGAGTTTGCCTGATGCCCAACCCTTTGCTAAACTCTTCGCCATGAACGCGCAAGGTACAATCCCAACCCGCTATCATGCTCATCACCATACAGCATGGAGTTTCCCCCTGGGTTGAGGACGCGCTGATGCGCAGCTAAAATTTGGAATAAGCAGACCCTCCTCGGCTCACGGGGAGGGTTTTTTTGTTTAGCGATTAGAGATTGTTTGTATTAGCTATGGCCAATCTCCAATCTCTAATCTCCTCCATAGGAGTAGAATCATGATCCGCACAGATATCCGCATTGCCTTACCCAGCAAGGGCGCCCTGGCCGAGGATTCATTGGTACTGCTGTCCGAAGCGGGCCTGAAGGTGCGCCGCCCCAACCCGCGGCAGTATCAGGCCACTATCCCTGCCCTGCCCGGCGTCACCGTTATTTTCCAGCGCCCCGGTGATATCGTCGTGGGCGTGCGCCAGGGCAGCATCGATTTTGGCATCACCGGCCACGACATTGTGGCCGAGAAAGGCAGCGTCAACGGCGACCAACCCATTTTGCTGCTGCACGACGCCCTGGACTATGGTCACTGCACCCTCAACCTGGCCATCCCCGAAGATTCCCCGGTGCGCACGATGGCAGATTTACAGGAATGGGCGGAAGAATTGGCGGGAAACGGCCGTACCCTACGCATTGCCACAAAATTCCCCCACGCCACTGCCCAGTTCCTGGCCCAGCACGCCATCCAGCCCGTCAAACTCATTGACGCCGAAGGCACGCTGGAAATCGCCCCCGCCATCGGCTACGCCGACCTCATTGCCGACCTGGTTTCCAGCGGCATCACCCTGCGCGACAATCATCTGCGCCCCCTGGACGACGGGCAGATTTTGCGACTCCCAGGCCGTGCTCATCGCCCATCGCGCCGCCCTGCAAACCAAGCCAGAAGTGCGCGCCGTCGCCCGCACACTGTTGGAATACATCGAAGCCCACCTGCGCGCCCAGGGTTCCTACCTGGTCATCGCCAACGTGCGCGGCAGCTCCGCGCAAACTATTGTGCAGCAGATGGCCAACCGCCCCACCATCTTGGGCTTACAAGGCCCTACCATCGCCCCCGTCATGTCCCCGCCCGGCTCCCGCGAACAGTGGTTTTCCGTCAGCATCGTCGTGCGCAAAGACAAGCCTGGTAGCCGCCATCGCCGAACTGCGCGCCATCGGCGGCAGCGGCGTCATCGTTTCGCCGCTCACCTACATTTTTGAGGAAGAGCCAGAGCGGTACCGGGCGATGCTGGCAGCGCTGGAGACGGAGATTAGAGACTGGAGATTAGAGATTGGAGATTGACCACATGATTAAAATTTTTACAGTCAAAGAAGCTCAAAAAACTATTTTGCGGCGGGAGATGGCGTTGGAACCGGCCATTCCTGCCGGGCTGCAGGCCAGCTTGGACCGCTTGTTTGGGAAGGGGCGACGCCGGAAACGCCGTGCGCCACATTTTGCGCGACGTACGCCAGCAGGGGGACGCCGCCCTGCGCCACTGGACGGAGAAGATCGACGGCAGCCAGATGGCCAGTTTACAGGTGGACAAGGCAGAGATTAAAACGGCCCTGACCCGCATTCCGGGTGAACTTGTGGCAGCAATGGAAACGGCCGTTTCCCGCATCCGCGCCTTCCACGAAATGCAACCCCTGCCCAACTGGACCACCAACGAACTGGGCGGCACTCTTGGCCAGCGGGTCACACCCATCCAGCGCGTCGGCGTCTACGTGCCCGGCGGCACCGCCCCGCTGCCTTCCAGCCTGCTCATGAGCGTCATTCCGGCGCAGGTGGCTGGCGTGCCCGAAATTGTCGTCGCCACCCCGCCCGGCAAAGATGGCAAAGTCAGCGACGTGATTCTTGCCGCCGCTGCCCTTTGCGGCATCGACACAATTTACATCCTGGGCGGGGCGCAGGCCATCGCCGCCCTGGCCTTTGGCACGGAAAGCGTGCGCCGCGTGGACAAAATTGTGGGCGCAGGCGGACTGTTTACCACGCTGGCCAAGCGGCAGGTTTACGGCATTGTGGGCATCGATGGCCTGTATGGCCCCACGGAAACCGTCGTTGTCGCCGATGACACGGCCGATCCGGCCTGGGTGGCGGCGGATATGCTGGCCCAAGCCGAGCATGATGTGCTGGCCACGGCCATTTTGTTCACCCCGTCACGAGCCGTTTGCCGCAGCCGTGCAGGTCGAAATTGCGCGCCAAATGGAGAGCTGAGCCGCGCCGACATTATCGCTCAATCGCTCAACGGCCAGGGTGGCATTGTGATTACGGCCGACCTGGACGAGGCGTGCCGGCTGGCCAGCGACTTTGCTGCCGAGCACACCTGCATCGCCACGCGCAACCCCACTGCCTACGTCGACAAAATCCCCAATGCCGGGGGGCTTTTCGTCGGCGAGCGCAGCTTTGAGGTGCTGGGCGATTACGTCGCCGGGCCCAGCCACGTCATGCCCACCAGCGGCACTGCCCGCTTCGCCTCACCGCTAAACGTGCTGGATTTCGTCAAAATCAGCAGCATCATCCAACTCGACGACGCCACTTCCGCCGAACTCAGCCCCATCGCCGCCCCCATCGCCCAGGCCGAGGGGTTGACGGCCCATGCCAATGCGGCGGAGAAGAGGGTTTAACCGCAGTTTATCGTTTGGAGAAATTCATGAACCATTATGTTAGCACCAGACATTGCCGAGGACAGAGCCATACACGCCCATTGTGCCTTTTGAGGTACTGTCGGCGCGGCTGGGGCGTAGACCCCGAGGATATCGTCAAGCTGGATGCCAACGAGAACCCATATGGGCCCTCGCCCAAGGCGGTGGAAGCATTGCAGAACGGCCGTTTCTTCCACATTTATCCCGACCCCGAATCCAACGCCCTGCGCGACGCGCTCAGCGATTACGTAGGCGTGCCCAAAGGCCGCCTCATGGCCGGGGCTGGCGCGGACGAGCTGATTGACGTGGTCTTGCGCGTCGTGTTGGCTCCCGGCGACGTGGTCATTGACTGCCCGCCCAGCTTTGGCATGTATCCCTTCAGTACGGCCGTTAACGCCGGGCAGTACGTTCCCGTGTGGCGCAATGCCGACTTCTCGCTGGACGTAGCGGGGATTGAACCGGCAGTCACCGCCCACAGCGCCAAAGTTCTCTTCCTCTGCGCGCCCAACAACCCCGACGGCAGCCTGATCGATGACGCCACCCTGCGTCGCCTGCTGCTGCTGCCCGTGCTGGTCGTCTTGGACGAGGCTTACGTCGATTTTGCCGAATATGACGGCACGCGGCAGCCGCCTGCGCTTGGGTTCCTGGCATATACGACAATCTGGTCGTTTTGCGCACCTTTAGCAAGCTGGCCGGGCTGGCCGGGCTGCGCGTGGGCTATGGCGCATTCCCCGAATGGCTGCTGCCGCACATGTGGAAAATCAAGCAGCCCTACAACGTCAACGTCGCCGCTTCATTGGCCGCCGTTGCCGCGCTGCGAAGACCGCGACTGGCTGCATGAAAAAGTACGCCTGATTGTGGCCGAACGGGAGCGCATGGTAGCGCAGAATTGGCACAGTTTCGACTGGCTGCAGCCCTATCCCAGCCGCGCCAATTTCGTCCTTTTTCGCGTTTTGGGCCGCGATGCGCGACAATTAAAGCTAGACTTGGAGCAGCACGGCATCCTTGTGCGCTACTTCAACAAGCCGGGTCTAGACAACTGCATCCGCATCAGCGTCGGTCGGCCGCAAGATACTGCTAAACTTATCACTGCATTGGCAAAACAAAACAGATGAGATATGAGCCATAATCAATCCGGAGGGCAAAGCAGATGATGGGAGAAAGCCACATGATCTTTGGCGCAGCCGCCACAGCTACAACCCTGGTGACGTTGGGGTATACTCCCAACAGCGTTGGCCTGGGGCATTTTGTCCTGGCGGTGGGTCTGGGGGCACTGGTGGCCCTACTGCCGGACATCGATTCGCCTGATACTAAGATTCGCCAGATATTTGGCGTGGGCAGCCGGCAGGCGCGCAGCCGCTTGCTGCGTTGGCACCGCAAAGATATTCTCACCAACCTACTAAACCTGATACGTTATGTGATATCCCGCGTGCTGGACCTGCTGGCCTGGTTTTTACCCCATCGCGGGCCGACCCACTGGCTGATTGTGGCCGTCGCTCTCACCTATGGCTTTTACTGGCTCAGCATGCAATATGGCTGGCCCTTGCTGTGGTGGCGGGCTTTTGCCATCGGCTACGCTTCGCACCTCTTTGCTGACGCCCTGACCGTCAATGGCGTGAAGCTGTTCGCCCCGTTTTACAATAGAGCTGTAGGTTTACCGGTGCGCTTTTTGCGCGTGCGTACCGGTAGTTGGCAGGAGGGCACTGCATTGGCGCTTTTGCTAATGGGCTGCGTGGGGTGGCTTGCCTGGTGGGTTTAGCGTTGGAAATTAGGGATTGGAAATTGGCGCATCTCCAATCAGAGGCTTGGAGTCATGATGAGAAAGGCAACGATTCAACGGCAAACTAACGAGACGGATATTACCATCACCATTAACCTGGACGGCAGTGGACAACACGCCATCAGCACGGGCGTGGGCTTTTTGGACCACATGCTCACGGCCGTTTCCGTCCATGGTCTCTTCGATTTGCAGGTGCAAGCTACAGGCGACCTGCACATTGACAGCCATCACACCATCGAGGACGTGGGCATTGTGCTGGGTCAGGCGTTAAACGCCGCCGTGGGCGACCGCAAAGGCATTCACCGCGTTAGCCACGCCTACGTGCCCATGGACGAGGCATTAGGCTTTGTGGCGCTGGATTTCAGCGGACGGCCGTATACCGTGTTTCAAGCAGAATGGGCCACTCCGGCTATCGGCCAGTTCCCTACCGACCTGGTGCAGCATTTCTTTGAATCGGTGGCGGTGCATGGGCGCATTACCCTCCACGCCCAGGTAAACGGCCGTAACGACCACCACAAAGCGGAAGCGCTATTCAAGGCATTGGCGCGGGCATTGAAAACGGCCGTGGAGCTTGATCCACGCCGCACAGATGTAGCCAGTACCAAAGGAACCCTCACATGAAAATTGCCATTATCTCAGACATCCACGGCAATAACGTCGCCCTGGAAGCCGTATTAGCGGCCCTGGCGCAAGAATCACCCGACCAGATCGTTTGTCTGGGCGACGTCGTCGTCACGGGGCCACAGCCGCGGGAGGCGCTGGCGCGGGTGCGCGAGTTGGGCTGCCCGGTGGTGATGGGCAATACTGACGAGTGGGTGTTGTCACCCACGCTGCACACCATACGCAGTGAAGCGGACCAGATTTTGTATGACGTGGAATTGTGGGGGGCGCAGCAAATGACAGATGCTGACCGGACATTTATCCGCACCTTTCAGCCAACCATCGCCTTGGATTTAGGCCACGGCCGTTCCCTACTCTGCTTTCACGGCTCACCGCGCTTAAACAAAGAGGTCATCAACGCCACCACTTCAGAAGGCGAACTGGCAGAGAAGTTAGGTGACCGTCAGGCTGCCATCTTTGCCGGTGGACACACCCACGCACCGCTGCTGCGCCGCTTCGGCAGCAGCTTCATTCTTAATCCTGGCAGCGTGGGCATGCCTTTTTACCGTGGAAGCGATGGCCGCTTTATCAATCTGGCCCATGCTGAGTACGCGCTGGTGGAGGTGGGAAACGGCCGTTTCGACATCACATTGCGCCGCGTTCCCTACAGCCTGGACGATTTACGCACGGCCGTCAATCAAAGCGGTATGCCCCACCAAAAAGCCTTCCTTGCCGATTGGATTCCCGGAGATTCCCCATGACACCCTTCATCACCATGATCGATTACGGCGCCAGCAACATTCGCTCGGCACAAAAAGCTTTTGAGTACATCGGCGCAAAAGTGGTGCTGACCGAAGACCCGGACGTGGTGCGGCGCGCCGACAAGCTGGTACTGCCCGGCGTAGGCGCATTTGGCACAGGTATGGACGGCCTGCGCCGCCACCACCTGCCCGCCGCCATCCACGAAGCCGTGCAGCGCGGCGTCCCCTTCCTGGGCATCTGCGTGGGCATGCAGCTCATGTTCAGCGAAGGGCACGAAATGGGCGTGCATCAAGGCCTGGAATTGCTGGCGGGTAAAGTGGTGCGGTTCCCAGAAAAATTGTCAATGGTCAATGGTCAATGGTCAATTGCCGACGACCCCATCCCAAAACCGAAATCTAAAATCCAAAATCTAAAGATTCCGCACATGGGCTGGAATCAGCTTGAACCGACCCGCGACGACCCGCTGCTGGCGGGTATTCGCCCCGGAGACTACACTTATTTTGTGCATTCGTATTACTGTGATCCGGTGGAGGAAACGGCCGTACTCGCTCGCACCAACTATGGTATCTCATTCGCTTCCATCGTCGCCCAAGACAACCTGTACGGCTTGCAGTTCCACCCGGAGAAGAGCCAGCAAGTGGGGCTGCGCATCATTCAGAATTTTGTGGATTTGGGCTGATTATGTTTACTATTTACCCGGCAATTGACTTGACGAAACGGCCGTGTTGTGCGTTTGCAATACGGCGATCCAGAAAAAGAAACCGTCTTTGGCCACGACCCGGCAGCCATGGGGCGGCGCTGGATAGACGCCGGAGCAGCGTGGTTGCACGTCGTCAATCTGGACGGCGCCTTTGACGAAGCGGGCGCGGCCAATTGGGCGGCGCTGCCCGTGTTGACGGCATTGGGCGCGCAGGTGCAGTTCGGCGGCGGCATCCGCACGCTGGCGGACGTGGCACGGGCGCTGGATGCGGGCGTCAACCGCGTCATCTTGGGTACGGCGGCCATCGAAAGCCCCGACCTGGTGGCACAAGCCATCGCCCGCTTTGGCGCAGATACAATCGCCGTAGGCATTGATGCGCGGGATGGGGTGGTGAAAACAAGAGGGTGGCAAAAGGAAACGGGGACCTCCCCCACTCAACTTGGCCAGCACATGAAAAGCCTGGGCGTGGAAACCGTTATCTACACCGACATCAGCCGCGATGGGGTGCTCACCGGTGTAAACGCCGAAGCTACCGCCACATTAGCCCAGGCTACCGGGCTGCGCGTCATCGCTTCCGGCGGCGTGGCTGCACTAGAAGACATTGTACGCTGCTATAAATTAATCAATCAGGGCGTAAATGGCGTGATTGTGGGGCGGGCGTTGTACGATGGACGCGTAGACTTGGTTCAGGCAGTAACGGCCGTGTCGTAAAGCGGCGTGACGTTTCGCTGAACCAAGGGCGCAAAAATGGTCGGTTTGCCATAAACAGGCAGACCGTCTAGAAATACAGCACGATAAAAAGAAAAGGGCGCAGCAGCCATTTGCTGCCATTGCGCTAAAGGCACAATTTTAGGCATTATCAACACATCATAATCGAACGAAGTAGATGCAGAAAGGCGGCTAACTTCTTTGCGGGTTTGCCAATTATCATCAGGCAGTATGACAAGGAGATCAATATCAGAATCAGCAGTTGCGTCGTTTCTGGCTTTTGAGCCATATAAAACGACGCCTAGCAAGTTCGCCATAAACTCGTTTTTCAGAGCGGTGACAAACTCCATGATGGCTTGCGTTTCAGAAAGGGTTAAGGATAACATTACAATCAACCTGCATTCTTTAGCCAGATTTCTGCTTTTGTCACAAAATAGCGCGCATTCTGCAAATGTTGTTCTGCCTGAACGTGGGGAATTTTGACTTGCAACTCGTAATCCGCGCTTTCTCGATCAGTCATCAACTGTTTGTAAATATCGCCATATTCACTGGTCCACAAACCGCTTTTGATGAAGTATTGTCCAAAAGCACTGAAAACACCATGATGCTTTGCTCTGGTTTCGTCAATGGATTGTAACAGTGCCGAAGCTGCATAAAATACGGCGTAATAGCTGCGATTTACCGTTGTACTGAGATGACCAAGTGCTAATGTATCTGCCGCAACTTGTAGCATTTGCTGGGCCTCTGCCATGAAAAGGCGAATCTCTTCTTTTTTGGCTGTCATGTTTCTCAGTATACTTTAGGGGTAAAAAAAGTAAAGCACATGAAAATTGAACACCTCGCCATGTGGACGCAGCAGTTGGAAACGATGCGCGCATTTTTCGAGCGTTATTTTTACGGCCGTTCCTCAGACCAATACAGCAATCCGCGCACCGGCTTTCAATCCTACTTCCTAACTTTTGCCGATGGCGCAAGACTGGAATTGATGCAGCGCAATGACATCGCCCCACGCGACAGCGGCGGGGAGCAGGTGGGATTGGCGCATCTGGCAATGAGTGTGGGCAGCAGAACGGCCGTTGATCAGCTTACGGAACGATTGCGGGCTGACGGCTTCCAGGTTGTGAGTGAGCCACGCACTACCGGCGACGGCTACTATGAAAGCGTCATCCTCGACCCGGATGGCAACCGCATCGAAATCACGATATGAGACGAAGGATAGTATGCTAGCAAAACGAATCATCCCCTGTTTAGACGTGAAGAACGGCCGTGTTGTTAAAGGCGTCAACTTTGTGGAACTGCGCGACGCCGGCGACCCGGTGGAGCAGGCCAAAATCTACGATGCGGCCGGGGCGGATGAGCTCGTCTTCCTGGACATCACCGCCACCCACGAAGCCCGCGACACCGTCATGGAGCTGGCTCGTGCCGTGGCCGAGCAGGTCTTCATCCCCTTCACCATCGGCGGCGGCATCCGCACCGTGGACGACATGCGCGACATCCTGCGCGCCGGGGCGGACAAAATCAGCATCAACTCCGCGGCCGTGCGCACATCCCGACCTCATCAGCCAGGGCGCGGAGGCATTTGGCAGCCAGGCGGTGGTGGTGGCGATTGACGCCCGGAGGGTGCATAGGGGCGGAGGAGCGGAGGAGCAGAGGAGAGAAGATAGTTCACAATTCACAATTCACAATTCACAATTCACAATTCCCAGTTGGGAAGTATACGTGCGCGGCGGGCGCACACCGACTGGGTTGGATGCAGTTGAATGGGCGCAAGAAGCGGAGCGGCGCGGCGCGGGTGAGATTTTGCTCACCAGCATGGACGGCGACGGCACGCAAAACGGTTACGACCTGGAATTGACCCGCGCCATCAGCGAGGCGGTGAACATTCCCGTCATTGCCTCCGGCGGGGCGGGCACGCTGGCCCACTTTGCCGAGGCGCTGACCGTTGGCGGCGCAGATGCAGCCCTGGCGGCGTCGCTGTTTCATTACAAGCAACTCACAATTGCCGAAGTTAAAAATTATCTGGCTGCACAAGGCATACCAGTACGGTTGTAGTCTTCTGATGGACAGATTCATACCATACACCTACGAAACAAAAAATCGCCAACTGATTTTAAACTTCTTTTCCTATCTTGTATTTTGGGGGTTCTGGGGAGCGTTCATTTTTCTGGTATCTAAGAAATTCTTCTCACAAGCATCCAGTATTTTTGTTGTAGGAGGAATAATTAGTGTAGTACTGATTCTTGCCGTTTCTTCGACGTTATTCGGTAAATTTCGCCTTGTGCAAATTTCCAGGGAAGAGATTATATATATTGGTTTACTTGGGAAACCTATTTCCATTTCTTTTAATGAAATTACAGAGGTTCGGAGATTAAGAGGGTACATTATATTGAGAGATTCAGAAAAGAAAATAGCTTTCCCCCTTTCTCAATTACCAGAACACAAGCGAACAATTATTTTGAACCTTCTTATACGTCTCATTCCACACGAAGCATTACCCCCACCCATACAAAGAAATATGGAAGTTCTTAACCTATTTAAAGAACAAATCAAAACTAACGTTGAATCTATTACTGTCAGCACTCAAAAAAGATCCTTGGTAATCAAGCGTGCCATTAGTGTTTGTGGAGGACTTGCCTTAACAGGCCTCTTAACGTTTTCAGCAAATAATATTGGTTCTCAAAGTTATCCCGGATTCACCATTATGATGGGTCTCATTTTGATTGGAATCATTGCTTTATGGCGCAACCTTGCATCAAGGAGCATATCTATTAACCAAGAACAAATTGTTCACATAAACGGGAAGAAGTCCCAAAATTTCAATTGGAAAACTATTGAGACAGTGGTCATCACTACCTTTTTCTTCCGAATTTGGATAAACGACCACTCTTTTAGAGTTCCATTTCGCAATATGAAAGGCGAAGATGTTGAAAAAATGGTTGATATTTTACAAAAACAATCAATTCTTCACGATGTACCAATAGGTAGATAAATTAGATGGCGGATTCTGATCTCAAACTAAAATTTGACAATAGAGGGTTAATTACGGCCGTTATCCAAGACGCCACCACCCATCAAGTCCTTATGGTCGCCTGGATGAACGCCAAATCCCTGCGGCTGACCCATGAAACCGGCGAAACCCACTTCTGGAGCCGCAGCCGCCAGGAGTTGTGGCACAAGGGGGCCACCTCCGGCAACGTGCAGCGCGTGCGCGAAATCCGCCTGGACTGCGACGGCGACACCCTGCTCATTCTGGTTGATCCGGCCGGGCCGGCCTGCCACACCGGCGCCGAAAGCTGCTTCTACCGCCCATTGCAAATCTACGAAACAAATAAACTGGAGACTGATGACTGATGACTGACTTCCTGGACACACTCTTTGCTACCATTCAAGACCGGCAAGCGCACCCCAAACCTGGCTCCTACACCAACAGCCTTTTCGCCGCTGGGGAAGATGAAATAGTGAAAAAGGTAGGCGAGGAAGCGGTGGAAATCATTCTGGCGGTTAAGGGGCAGGGCCGGCAGCGCGTCGTCGAGGAAACGGCCGATCTCGTCTACCACTTGCTGGTCATGCTGGCCGCGCAGGGGCTGACCTGGGATGACGTGCGCACCGAGCTGGAAAAGCGGCACAAGTAGGGAGAATCGGCTTATGAGCAGGAATCTGGCGGCATTAATGCTTGTTTTGATTGCTATTAGCCTTTCGGCCCAAGCCAAAGCAGAGTCAAGCGGCGGGCTTAGCCCGCAGGCGTATCTGCCCCTCATCGTCAGCGCGCCAGAATTTGCCTGCCCGACAAGTTCAACGAACCAATACGGCAGCGGCCCCGCTTTTCAATTTGACACAGACAATCCAGTGCGCCCCGCCTACAACCACGCCGATAAAAATATTGAACTGCGCGGATACGTGCCCAATACCGATCCGAACCTGGTGCGGGAATTGGTAAACTATGGCTCTGACGACCCCACCCAGCCGCCGCAGTTGGCCACCCTGTTCAGCCCCTACCGGGTGCCGCCCTTTGCCCAATTTTTGCAGGTGCATCACTGGCTGTGGGCGCCTTCCCCTGATCCAGGTACCCGCAGTACGCCAATTACAGCGCCGCCGGTAACGGCCGTTTCCTTCACCCTGACCCCCGGAGAAACCCTGCACGTTCCCGTTTCCGGCTACGACATCGGCGGCGGCGCAGAAGTCCTCGTCCTCTTTGCCGATGCGGACACCGTGACCCTGCACTACACCCGGGACGACTCCTCCGCGCGGGGGTACACCGTGCACGTCGACCAGATTTGCACCGACCCCAACTTGCTCAGTTTGTATAATGCCCTGGATGACCCCAACGGCCCCCGCTACGATTACCCTTCAGCCGTTTACAATTTGCCTGCGTTACCCGCCGGAAAGGTCATTGGTACGACTGGCGCCAACAATGTGGTAGTCGCTCTCAGCGATACAGGGGCTTTTCAGGACGTGCGTTCGTGCAACGAGTGGTGGCAAATTCGCCCAGGGTACAGCGGGGGCTGCCCGCCGGTGCGGCTTCTGGATGAAGGGAAACGTTAATAACCGGACTGTTCTCTACCCGCCATAAACGCGCAGCAGAACCTGTGGCGTCACAAAAGACTCCACCAGCGCCGCCACCACCAGCAAGGGGATGACCACGCCCAGGAACAGCCGCATAAAATCTGCGGCGGCGGCCAGGAAATTTTCGCTAAGGGTGCGCTGGCGCAGCGGGGAAATTACGGTGATGTGCCAGCGCAGCGCAGCCGCGGCGGCAATAAGCAGCACCGGAATTTCGATGATGGCGTGGGGTAAAATGGCCCCCGCCAAAAAAGCGTACGGATTTTGCCCGGCCAGGGCAAATTGGGCGGCAATGTAGCCAATGAGGCCGATGGGCAGCGCAAAAATAAGCACCGCTAATACGCCAAAGGTGAAAACCCCCAATAAGGCCATGAGCAAAATCACGCGGATATTCTGCATGACGATGACGGTTGGCAGCGCTCCCACCATCAGCTCCAGGCTGGAAAGGTTGCTCAGGATGTTAGCTCCGGTGAGCTGCGCCTGAAATTCTGCGGGCAGCACGTACCGCTGGCCCACCAGCACGCCCGCCGCCGCGCCGCCAATTAGCACAATGAGCATGACCAGGGCTGGCAGCCCCAGGTGGCGCACCAGGCCAAAAGTCTGCCGGTACCAGGCCAGCGGGCGGGGATAGCCTTGCCCATTTTTGCCGCTAAAGCGCAGCCAAAACTGCCGCAACATCCACCCCAAGCGAATCTGGTCAATGTCCCGGCCCAGCAGTTCTTCGCGGTTGAAGATGGCTGTACCCATGCGCATAAGCACAACGGCCGTTATCATCAAGCCTATTATCAGCCACCACAACCCCGCATGATTCCCCCAGAACAAGGCTACTGCCTCAAACTGAATCAGCAGCGCCATGGGCACAATAATAAAGCTGGCGAGCAAATTTGCTGCCCTCACGCTGGTGGTCTGGCTGGAAATGACTACCGCCCCGGCTACCATGATAAACCCCTGCACGGTGGTCAGCAGCAGCACCTGGGCAAACAACTGCGGCGTCGGCGTCCAATCCACGCTGATTTTGAGGCCAATGATGTACACGGCCATACCAGAATAGCTGGCCAGCAGCGGCGGAACCAGCGCCGCCATCATTTTCCCCATGTAAAGCTGCATATTGGTCAAGGGCGTGCCCAGTAAGGGTTCCAGGCTCTTGCGCTCCTTCTCGCCTACAAAGGTCTCCAGGGCAATGACCAGGGAGAAAGACATGGGAAAGAAGCCCACCACCAGCAGCAAAAAGGGGATGAGCTGGTTGGCGATGATATTTGCACCATAATCTTCGACAAAACTGACCAGCCGTCCCGCGGTGAAGTTCATCAGCGCTGGAAAAGCCAGCGTCAGTAAAAATATGGGGATGATAATGCGCCAGTCGCGGAAGGCGTCGCGCACTTCGCGCCGGGTAATGACCAAAGCCATTTGCCAATCGTTTTTCTTTGGGAGCGGGTTGTTTAAAGCGGCCATAATTAAAAAATTTGAATGATGAATGAGAAATGCACAAACGAACTCAGCATTCCGCCTTCATCATTCCTCATTCCGTTGTTTCTTCCACAACGCGCAGATACACATCTTCCAGGCTTTGGGTGACTTCGTAAAGAGAAACGACGCCCAGCCCCAGGCCGGTGAGACGGCGCACAAGCTGGGGATTCGTCTCGTGGGGGTCGGGCGTGCGGTAGCGAATTGTGTCGCCACGCACCCATTCCACCGTCACCAGCTCATCCAGTTCGGTGACTTCGCCATTGAAGGAGCGGTCTACCTGCAGCTCGAGCTGGGGCTGGCCCAAGAGCTGTTCTTTCAGAGTGGGCACCGTGCCCTGAGCAACAATCGTTCCCTGCTTGATAATGGCAATGCGGTCGGCCAGGCTTTCGGCTTCGGCGAGGTTGTGGGTGCAAAGGATGATGGTGCGCTTGTCGTCGCGCAGTTCGCGGATGGCGTCGCGCACCAGCTTGGCGCTGTGCGGGTCCATGGCCGAGGTCGGTTCATCTAGCAGCAGCACGGCCGGGTCGTGGAGCATGGAGCGAATTAGGCCCACCTTTTGCCGCATCCCTTTGGAGTATTCGCCCAGGCGGCGGGTATAGGCGCCAGCCATGTCGAAGCGTTCGAAGAGGTATCCTGGCCGCGTTTCTCAGTGAACGCGTCGTTCATGCCGTAGAGACGGCCGTAAAACAGCAAATATTCCAGCCCAGTCATGCGCAGGTAAAGGCCGGGCTGCTCGGTCAGCATGCCGATGGCGTGGCGCACGTTGTCTGCTTCGCGGACCACGTCGAAGCCGTTGACGCGGGCGGTGCCGGTGGTGGGGCGCAAAATCGCCCCCAGCATGCGCACGGTGGTCGTTTTGCCCGCGCCGTTTGGGCCCAGCAGCGCCAGCAGTTCCCCACCCTGCACGTTCAGAGAAAGGTCGTGAACGGCCGTAAATTCGTCAAACGTCTTGCCCAGATCTGTGCTTCAATCATTGCTTTGCTCCCGGCGTTGTCACGCCTATGAGAAAAACACCGCCATCCCAAATGATGTGACAGTGGCCCACACGAGAAACTGGCGATTAGAGACCAAGCCATCTCACCAGTCTCCAGGCCCCAGTCTCTCACCTTAGATTATGAGGAATTCACTAGATTGGGAACAGGGGAAATTAGTCCCTCTCATGCGCTCTTAAACGAAGGTGGCGCGCCACTATCCAGATCAGCATGACCCCAGCCAACAGCAATGAAACCAGCGTGGCCACCGCCATATTCAGTTCCAGTCCGCCCAGGGCTCACCGTGCGGCTGTCCAAACGCACCGTTTCCAGCAAAGTGCGGCCAATGGCGTAAAAAATCAGGTACACAGCCATGAGGTCACCGGTAAGCAGTCGCTGGCGGTAGCGCTTGAACAAGCTGTACAGCACGAAAAAGGTGAGCAGGTTCCACAAGGATTCATACAAAAAGGCGGGATGAAACCGGCTAAACTCGGCGTAGGCGGGCAGGCGGTAAATGGGGTCGATGGTGATAGCCCAGGGCAGGTCAGTGGGACGGCCGTATAGTTCCTGGTTGAAAAAGTTACCCCAACGGCCGAACACCTGTCCCAACGCCAGACCGATAACACCCAAATCGGCCCAGACCAGCATGGGTATGCGCTGGCGGCGCGTGTACCACCACAGGCCCAGGGCGCCCCCGGCAATGCCACCATAAATGCCCAAACCGCCGCTGCGAAAGTCGATCATTTTGGCCGGGTTGCGCAGGTAATCCAGGGGCGAATTGATGCCCACGGCCGCCATGCTGGGCGATGGCGTGAGGATGTGATAAAGGCGCGCGCCAATGACAGCCAGAATTAGCACCACAATCAGGCCATTCCACACGTGGTCTGGGTCCCAGATGCGCCAGGGAGCATCAGTCAGCCACGGCGCATCTTCAGGTAAATGAGGCTGCAAAGCGGCAACCAGCTTTTCCTGCCCAGCGGCATTCAGCCCCAGGTAACGGGGATCGAGGCCCTGCCTGAAGAGCACGTCACCCAGGGTTTGCAGCTTCTGCCGGGCGAGAATAGCCTGGATTTCGTCGGGGAGATCGAGTTCAGTCAGTGGAATTTGGCGAATGGTGGCGGGGACGTATTGGTGGAAAACGGCCGTTGCCCGCTCCCGCGCCAGTTCTGACACCACATACGCGCCTAAGGCGATCCCCCCAACAATCCAGATGCCGTACCAGTAAATGTCAAAATTGAGGGCGGCAATACGCAGAGCCACCCGGCCAGGCGTCGTTCCCGTAGCCCAATGCACGGATATCAGCACCCCCGCTACCAACAAAAACAATACAATCAGCGCCCAGTAAAGCGTTATCTGCAAACGGCCAGTTGGCTGTGATTCTCCCTCACTCATCTTCATCTTGTAGAGATTGCCGCCATACGTGATACATACGCTGAAAAACAGTGACGTAAGTCAGCACGCTCATCAAAATTAAGGCGATTTCCGGCATCTTGATAAACAAGAAGAACGTCAGCACGCCATACCGTTCTACCCTGCTCAGTAACCCCACCTTTGCGGACAAGCCCAATGATTCAGCGCGGGCCCGCGAATAGCTGACCATGAGCGAACCGGTAATGGTAATGTAAGCCAAGGCCAGCATCGTGGGATTGTTCTGCTCCATGTAGAACCAAATAAAGCCACCAAACAACACAATTTCAGCCAGGCGATCCAGCGTGGAATCAAGAAATGCGCCAAAGCCGCCTTGTTTGCGCCCTAACTTGCGGGCCAACGCGCCATCCAGGGCGTCCAAGGGGGCAATGACAAAAATGGCCACGGCCGCCCACTGAAAATACCCCTGGGCAATGAGCCATGCAAACAAAAAGTGGGAAAGCATGCCCAACACAGTTAAGGCATCGGGCGAAAGGCTAAAACGGGCTAGAAATGTGACAATGGGATCAATGATGAAATGGGTGCGCGCCCGTAAAAAATCGGTCAGGGTCTTTTTCTCGACGGGTGTTGCTTGAGTTGAGTTCATAGGATTCATTTTGCCTTATGGTGGTCAGGGATAGCAGGCCAGAGTTACCGAAAAGCGATGCTATCGAAAGTATGTTGACCTGTCAAACCAGGATCATTGCTTTTCATCAGCTATCCAAACGCATGCCCAGAAAAGGGACTGCCATTTCCAGGTGGGTCATGCCACCATGTCTGCCAAACATGCGTTCAGCATATTCTAAATCTTGGGGGATGACAAACGCATAGTCGTGACGCATGATGCCCACGACATCCCCCAGTCGTACCGGCACGGCGGGGCTGTGCGGTTGCGGGCCAAGCAGACCGGCCGCCAGCGCTTGGGCACTGGGAACAGCCAACATGGCCTGGCCGAAATGATCTTGAAGGTAATTTAGTACATCCTGCTGCCGACCTTGCCGAGCATGGAAATAGACAACCCGCGGTTCCCCCGTGGGCCGCATGAGCAGCATGTCGGCTAATTCTGGATGGTCGGCATAGGAAATGTAGCGCTTGGGCGGGCATTTAACTTGGCCATGGTCAGCAGCAAGGATGAAGACGGTCCCTACTCGGGCCTCGTTGCTAAGCGGGTCAAGCAGTTCGTCTTTTAGTGCCCGGAAAATGGCGCGCATTTCAGCGATGACGGAGGGGTGATCCCAGCCATGAACGTGCATTAAGGTGTCAACGGTGGGCCAGTAGGCGGCCAGGTACATGGCTTCACCCGCTTTGTCTTCCAGAAATTGGCGCATGCGCACAAACATATCGGCCGGCGTGATGGTACCAAAACTGTCGGCTACACCCCGTCCGTGCATTTTGCTGAGAGCAGAATTGATGAGCTGGTATCCTTTGAAGCGGTAGGTGGGAATGCCGGCATCCTGCAGTTGTTCGGCTACACCAGGGGCATGGAGGAATTCTTCCGGTTTGAGACCCGCATGAATGAGGGCATCAGGGTAGTCGCCAAAGTCTGGGGTGAAGTGAATGAATTGGGTAATAGTGCCGTATTCCGGGGTCAGCAAGCGCAGGCCAACTAAACCGTGCTGAGCGGGTCCGACACCCAGTCCAGAAGCTGCTAAGAGCGGCCACGGTGGTGGAAGGGAAAATGGAGGTAATGGGATGCAGCACGGCCGTTTTCCCGGCCATAAGTTCGTCGAAATACGGCCGTTCCTTTTCCACCAACTGCCACCCCAGGGAATCGACAATGAGCAGCACTACCCGGTTGACTCCCCCCGCCAGCGGCTGCCAGATTTCCCGCCGCAGTGGATTCAGCCCCGTAAAAGATGCATTTAATAATTCGGCAACTGTAGCGGGAATATTGGCAATTGAACCATCAGCATAGTTAGGGGGTAAAAATTCTTCGGGGAGTGAGAGCTTTGTGTGCATGCTAATCCTCAAGATTCAGTATAATGTGTGGCATTAGACAGTACGTAGTGTTTCCTATTGTTTTCAATTCGTCAAGGAGGTTGACATGCGTTATGACATTCAGGGTACTACCCTACAAACCCTCGATATATTTTTGAGCGCCGGCGAGTCCGTATTTACCGAATCTGGCGGCATGGCGTGGATGAGGGGCGATGTAGCGATGGAAACAAACACGCGCGGCGGTTTGTTGAAGGGGTTGGCCCGCTCGCTTTCCGGGGAATCTTTGTTCCTGACCACCTATCGCTGCAACAGCGGGCAGGCTATGATTACCTTTACCCCTGAGGCGCCAGGTTCTGTGATTCCAGTGCAGCTTGGCCCCCAAGAGAGCCGCATTTGTCAAAAAGATGCCTTTATGGTGGCCGAAGATTCTGTCACTCTAGAAGTTTTTTTCCGCAAAAAGCTGGGATCGGGTCTTTTTGGTGGGGAAGGTTTCATTCTGCAAAAAGTGACCGGTCCCGGTATCGCCTGGGTGGAAATTGCCGGGGAGGTACGCGAATATACCTTGCAAGCAGGAGAAACAATGCAGGTGGACCCCGGACATTTGGCTATGTACGAACCGACCATCAATTATGACATTACGCGAGTAAAAGGGGTGAAGAATATTCTATTTGGTGGTGAAGGACTGTTTTTAGCGACGCTCACCGGACCAGGGAAGGTGTGGCTGCAAAGTTTGCCGCTCTCCAATCTGGCGTCAAAACTGATGCAGTATATGCCGGTGAAATCAAGCTCGTAAGAAGTGGCTGTGTAGAAATGAAAACGGCCGTTACCCGCGGGAAACGGCCGTTTTCTTCTTCCTCAATTTAACGAGATGGTCTGTTTAAGCTAAAGAGTCGCGCAGGGCGCTCATCCGGTTAGCCACGCTGTCGTCTACGACCTGGTCGCCCACCCGTATGACCAAACCCCCTAAAATAGCCGGGTTTACCTTAAAGGTCACATTTTCCACGCCCAAGGTCTTCTTCACGTTTGCCTGTTCATTCGCAGACAAAGGCAGGGCGCTGGTTACTTCGGCCGTATGACCGCTTAAATTCGCCACTGAAGCAGGCGTCTTGGCAAAAAAGTCGGCAATCAATTCTCGCTGTCGCTTCTCGTCCAGAGATTCGCCTACCAATTTATTGGCCGCGGCAATTGCAATCGCAGCTACCTGGCTGCGCAAATCAGACAAAATTCGGTTGCGTTCCTCTTCCGCATCTTTGGCGGCGTCGGCCACAATTTTCTTTGCTTCTGCATTCGCCTGCGCAATAATCGTTTCGCGCTGCTCTGCTCCCTGTGCGTCGGCGCTCTGACGCATTTTAGCTGCTTCAGCGCGTGCTGCGTCTAATATCTTCTTCGCTTCGGCGTCCGCATTATCCCGGGCAATGGCTGCCTGCCGCGAATCTTCCAGGCCTTTAGCAATTTTAGCCTGACGCTCTGACAACACCTTCAGGATCGGTCCGTAAAGCAACCCCTTCAGGAGCAGAAGCAAGACCGTAATGCCCAGAATTTGCATGATCAGGTAGCCAATGTTAATGCCTAGTGCTTCCATACTCTTTTACCCCTATATGTCAAAACAAATGGTGTATCTTGATACAAACGCCAATTAAAACACAAACAGGATAATCAGAGCGACCACCAGAGCGTAAATAGCGACGGCTTCGGCGAACGCAATACCCAAAATCATGTTTGTCTGAATGTTACCACTGGCGTCAGGGTTGCGGGCAATACCTTGTACGGCACCACCAACAAGAATACCAATACCGGCACCGGCACCGATAGCACCCAGCATAGCCAGGCCTGCACCCATTGCTTTCAAACCTTGTGCCAAAGCTGCAGCAGCTGCTTCATCCATAATGTCTAATCCTCCGATTAAATATGTAATTTGATAACTAAGTTAACTTGTACAAACGGGCAGCAACTTAACCTACTTACCCGCATGTTTTTAATCAATTAATGATGCTCTTCTTCGCCATGATGGCTTTCAGTAGCGCTCACCATGAAGATAAGCATCAACAGACCAAACACCAACGCCTGAATCAGGCCGACAAAGAACTCCAGACCAAAGAATACGACGTTGGCCACCGGCAGCAAGAAGCCCATCACAAAGAGCAAAACCATACCGGCAAAGATGTTACCCAAAAGACGGAAGGCAAATGAGATAATCTTGGAAATCTCGCTGATTAACTCTAGCAGACCAACGGCCGGATCAATAGCCTTGATGGGGTTCTTTGCCACCTGCTGGCCAAAGCCTTTGCCAATAAAGGGAAGGAACTTGGCAAAATAGCCTCGCGCACCCAGATACTTCACACCATAAAATTGCACCATGACCATGGCAATGAGGGCAAAGGCCAGAGTGTAGTTCAGGTCCGTAGCCCCGGGGCGGAAGAAAGGCACAATTGTCCAGTCAGCTTCCTCTGATTTTTGCGTAGTTTCCGTCCTCATCGGTGGTTGTTGATGCACGGACGCAGGAAGAGACCTCTCTTTTCGTCGCCTAAGTTCTCTAAATCAAACTCGTGTTCAAGTTCATGCAGAATTTCTTCTTCACTTTCATGACCCAGGTGCGCACCTTCCGTTTCAATCTCAAAACCGAAGCGGGTTTCCAGGTCGGCAACATAAGCCAAAAACTCTTCTTCGCCCTCTTCATAAGCAGCAGCCAATTCATCTTCAATGGCTTTAATCTCTTTTTCGGCATAGAAATGGGGCTTATATTCCCAAACACCAATGCTGTCCCAGCCGGGAATGAGGCCCATCCAGTTGGTAACCAAAATATAGAGCAGGAACGTCATGAAAAAGGGGAAGAAATCCTTGACCTTGGAACCAGCAATGTTTTCGGCAAAATTATATGCCGCTTCAACTATCCACTCGAAAAAATTATAAAAACCTGTTGGGACTTCGTCGGCCGTTCGCGAACGTGCCTTTAGGCTGACGGCAAGGACAAGAACGACAATCCAGGCCAGTAAAGAAGACATGAAGGTGTTGGTTAAACCACCGAACAAATCCCCAATGATTGGCCACTTTGCTGTCCCAGGATAGATTTCACCTGGCAATTGGATAAAGGGGCGCACGGGCCTGGTAATAGGCACGATGGACCCTAGTACAATCATCAGGATTACAGCCAAGATTATGACGTATCTTTTCTTGATTCTCATATCTGCGTCTATTCCTCTGATGTAATCTGTTCCTCTTGATTTTCCTTTGTTTGATTTTGCTTATTGATCTGCTCGATGCGCTCTTGCGCTCTTTGAACCATGCTCAGGCTGATGCGCACCATGGCAAACAAGGTGACGGGGAAGCTGGCCACCATGAAAATGACGGTCAGGATTCCGTCAGTGCCAAGTTGATTATCGAGTAAACGTCCAGCACCAAATGCTACGGCAATAATGACAACGGCAACCAGTCCAGTTACACAACCCACCTGTCCTACCAAGCCTGCCAAAACGGCCGTTTGATTGATCTGCGGATTTTGGGACACAATTCACTTGTTCAGGGGCGCGATCTTGCGCATTATATCACAAAGAGTATGTGTGACAATTCTAGCCGGCAAAGAAGGCCAGCGCAGCTTGCTGAGTCCATTCAAACACCGGGCCGGGATAACACCCAGGAAAATGATAAAAATTGTGGAGAAAGCCAGCCCCACCTGCGCCCCACGCGATACCGGAATCGCCACATCTTCCTGTTCTGAGCGGTACAGGTACATATATTTCACGACTGATAGGTAATAGTACAACGCAACAAAAGCATTCAAAATACCAATCAACGCCAGCCACCACAAACCGGCATCAACAGCCGCTTTAAAGAGGAAGAACTTACCCAAAAAACCGGCCGTCGGCGGAATGCCACCCAAAGAAAGCAGTGCAAACAGCATCACCAATGCCAGATACGGCGAACGGCGGCTCAGACCATAAAAATCTTCCAGTTTCTCCGACCCAGTAACATTGCTAACCAACACTATCACACCAAAGGCGGCAATGTTGGTAAAGACATACATGAGCAGATAGAACATCGTTGCGCTGGAGCCATCTGGTGACAGCGTTACCAGGCCAATCAAGCGCGTAGCCAGCCTGGGCAATGCTGGAATAAGCCAATAGACGCTTAATATTCTGCTGGAAAATGGCGACAAAATTACCCAGCGTCATGGTGATGATGGACATGGCCACCAACATCGCCCACCAGCGTTGCTGGTCGTAGCCGGAGCACCCAACACACCTGCTGTAAACACGCGAATGAAGATGGCAAAACCTGCCGCTTTTGAAGCCGTAGAAACAAAGCCGGTAAAGGGCGTTGGCGCTCCTTCGTACACGTCTGGCGTCCAGAAGTGGAAGGGAACGGCCGAAATTTTGAAGCCAAACCCGACCACAATCATCACCGCCGCAACCAGCAAAACAGCATTGCGCTTCGACAGGCAATGCGCATTGTCCCCACAAAATTGGCCAATCGCATACAAATTCGTTTGACCAGTCATGCCATACAGCAGGCTCATGCCGTACAGCATCACGCCCGTGGCAAACGCGCCATAGACAAAATATTTCATGCCCGCTTCCGCCGAGCGTTCATTCTTGGTCACAAACCCGGCCAAGATGTAAGAAGAAATACTGGCCGTTTCCAGGGCCACGTAAGCCATGATCAGGTCGGTCGAAGCAGCCATCAAGCTAAAACCCATCGTTGCCGATGATGAGCAAGGCATAATATTCACCCTTTTGCAAACGTTCCACATCCAGCGAAATCAGGGACGTCAACATCAACGCCACCAGGAACATGACCCGGAAGACCAGGGTGACCAGGTCATGCCGGATCATGCCGCCCCACATGAGGCTTTGCTGCACTGTAGCATTGGCATCTGGCTCATCAACAAACAGCCACAGACCCAGGGTCACCAGCAAAATTACAAATGCGCCCCAGGCTGTCAACAAGCCAACACGGCGACGTTCTGCTGCGTTTAGGCCAACCGATCATAAATCAGAACAGCGACGAATCAAGATTAGCAGACCAATTTCTGGCACAAGGGCCAGTACCCAAGATAGGGTTATCTCTTGGACTCACTTATGCACCTCCCAGCCAATGAAATAAGGTCAGTCGCAGCAGTCTGAACCGTGTCCAGAAAGGTTGCGTTTGCTGCGCTTCATGCAGGCGGTCAACCACCGGCGTCATGCCAGATTCCACAATCGGGGCAATAACGGCCGGGAAAACACCAATCATGATGAGAATCAGCACGGAAAACATCACCAGGGTAAATTTGTCTATGGCCAACAGCGGCCGCATATCGTGCCATTTTTCGCCATCGTATTCGCCAAAGAAGACCTTGCCCACTGCGCGCAAAATATAGGCGGCTGTAATGACAATGCCTAAGGCAGAAATTATCGCCAAAATCGGATAGAAATTAGCCGGATTCAGACCAAAGACTGTCCCCGCCAAGGTTCATATCACCACCATGCCAGACCCCCAGGAAGATGGGGAATTCGGCGATAAAGCCGGACAAGCCCGGCATACCCATGGAAACCAGACCGCCAATGATAAAGGCGACGACCGCCCAGGGCAGCGCTTTGCATCATGCCGCCCAAATCATCCATGTCCCGGGTATGCGCCCGGTCATAAATCATGCCGACCACAGAGAAGAAGAGGGCCGTCATGACGCCATGACTGACCATTTGGATGCCAGCGCCGATGAAACCATTCATGTTCATGGCGGCAAAACCCATTGAGACCAGCCCCATGTGGCTGACGCTGGAATAGCCAATGAGGTATTTCATGTCTCGCTGGCGCATGGCGATGAGTGAACCGTACATCACGTTGATCAGTGGTTAGCAAGATGATGAAGGGCATCCAGTAAACGGTGCCTTCTGGCAAAATCTGAATGCCAACGCGCATGGAGGCGTAGGCGCCCAACTTCATCAACACACCGGCGTGAATCATGGAAACGGCCGTTGGCGCCGCCACATGACCATCAGGCGACCAGTTATGGAAGGGCCACAAACCAGCCAGACACCGCAAAACCCAGGAACAACGGCAAGAACCAAACCTGCTGCATGCGGAAGGGGAAAATCGCTTCCGCCCAAAAACGCAGGTCAAAGGTCGTTGCCGCAGCCAGCCGGCAGATTACCCGGATCTCGCCGGTAGGTATCCGGCAGTTGGAAGTACAGCACCAGGAAAGCGATAAAGGAGATGAAGCTGCCAATGAGCAGGTAAAGCGTCAGCTTCATCGCCGCATATTCGCGCCGTTCCTTCCAGCCCCAGATGACAATCATGACGTACATGGGCAGCACAGCCAGCTCGTAGAAGAAGAAGAGCAAAAAGCCATCTACCGCCACAAACACGCCCTGCACACCGGCCACCAGCAGCATAAAGAAGGCAAAAAATTCGCGCGGCCGATCCTCAATGCTCCAGGAAATGAGCACGCCGCCCAGGCCAACAATAGCCGTCAGCAGCACCAGCGTGGCGCTCAAGCCATCGACACCCATAATGTAATTGATGCCAATGCTGGGAATCCATGCACGCTTCTTCAACAAACATGAGCGTTTCTGCCCACCGGGAGTCCGGCGACCGGCAAATTCTGGTTGTAGGCAACGTACACGTACAGCCGACAAAATCAAACCAATAATCATCGCCGCCAGCGCCATCATGCGCGCATTTTCGCCACGCTCCTTGGGCAGCATCAGAATAATGATTGCCGCCACTATCGGCGATAAAGTAATAATTGATAAAAAGGGAAATTCCATAAATCCTCTTCCAGCGTTACTGAGTTTAGAGTTGGAGGCTGAGGTTGTTCAAACCATCCTACCTACTGCCACTAGCTACGGCATTAACCAAAAATCTTTGTCACCGTATCGTTGATGAACACCAGCAGCCACTGCGGCCAGATACCCAGGCTGAGCATCAAGGCCATCAAGCGGCCAGATAACCAGGTGTTCGCGCAAAGTCATATCTTTCAAGCCCAGCCATTCCTGCTTTGACCTGGCCGTGCAGACGTTTCGCCAATGCCTTTAAGAATGTAAGCGCCGGTCATCAGCAGACCCAGCATGGAAAGGGCCAACTGCATGGTGAAAACATTCCAAGTGCCACGCACAACCATGAATTCGCTGACAAAGCCATTCAAACCGGGCAAGCCCAAGCGAAGCCATGCTGGTAAAAATCAGAATCGTGCCATACACCGGCAGAATCGTCCAGATGCCGCCAAACTGCTTTCAAATCACGCGTGTGCGCCCGATCATAAATGACGCCAACCAGGAAGAACATGCCGGCCGCCGATAAACCATGATTGAACATTTGGAAGACAGCGCCGTTGGTGGCCATGATGGCATCCTGTGTGACG
Organism: uncultured Chloroflexia bacterium; assembly: GCA_963695505.1. Lineage (GTDB taxonomy): Bacteria > Chloroflexota > Anaerolineae > Promineifilales > Promineifilaceae > JACSRF01. The sequence continues at coordinate 24,949 of CAVOGX010000010.1, forward strand.
CGCGGATCAGTAAAGGCACCGGCATCCTGTACACATAAGCCATAACCGCAATCCCCAGCACCACAAAACCCATGTGGTTAATGGAGGAGTAAGCCACCAGTCGTTTGAAATCCCACTGACCAAAGGCAGCAAAGCCACCCAGCACAATGCTCAACATACCCAACCAGGCCAGGATAACAGCCGCTGTGATTGCGCCTGCTCCGGGAACAGCGGAATGACCAATCGAATAAAGCCATAAGCACCCAACTTCAGCAGAACACCGGCCAAAATCATCGAACCGGCCGTTGGCGCTTGCGTGTGGGCATCTGGCAGCCAGGTGTGGAAGGGCCAGATCGGTACTTTAATGGCAAAGGCAATCAGAAACGCCCAGAAAGCCACATTCTTCACCAGGCTTACAGACAAGCCCGTGCCGGCCAGCGTACCGCCATCCAGATTCACCCATTTATCCATCAGTTGAACAATGTCAAACGTACCCGTCGCCAAGCCCATCACCTGAATGGAGAGCAGCAAGCCCAGGCTGCCGGCCATCGTGTAAATCATAGAACTTAAAGGAAGCGTAATCCCGATCTTTGCCACCCCACAGACTTGATGAGGAAATACATCGGCACCAGACCAAATTCCCAAAAGATGAAGAAAATAATCAGGTCCAGCGAAGCAAACAAACCCAGCATGGCTGTTTCCATCACCAGGAACAGCACCATGTACATGCGCACCTTTTCTTCAATGCTAAAGGAAGCCAAAATGGCCAAGCGGGGTCAAAATCGTGGTCAGCAAAAACATGGGCAGGCTAATGCCGTCAATGCCCATGTGGAAGCTGGAACCAATCGCCGGGAACCATTCCTGCACAACTTCAAACTGGCATAGTCGGCCGGCGAACCCGATCATAGTTAAACCACATGACCATGACCAGCACCAAGGGCACCAGGCTCAAGCCAAGGCCAGCCGCCGAATAAGTTCTTTCTCGTCTTCTGGCAGCAGGAAAATGATAAGCGCCGGCCAGAAGTGGAAAGAAAATCGTTACGGTCAGGAGATTATCTTGAATAAAGTCCATTCAGATCTCCTGAAATCCTTAAGCAAGTTATGAGAACAATTGGGTAACCAGGTAATAACCTGGTCAAACCACCCATAGTTAATCGCTAAAACGACAACGGCCAGGGCGACTGCAATCAGCATGGAAACCAGGGCGTATTCCTGAATTTTACCCGGTTTGCAGCTGACGGAACTCCTTGGTCATGGCCAGGAATTGATCTTTGACCCAATCGACGCCATCGCCGATGACACGCTTCTTCAGAACGCTTTGACGTAATTGCCCAATGCCGTAAAGACAGTGCGGGCAACCAGGTGCAAGAATGCCATCAATGATGCCTTTGTCCATCCACTTCGTACACAATGACTTCAGAGAAGTAAATGACTGGTTTAATGAACACGACCTGATACAGCTCATCCCAGTACCATTTGTTTTGCAGGAAGGTGTGCAAGCGGTCCAAGGGGCGCGATGAGCGGATCTCTCTGGCCGCTTCTGAGGGGTTTACGGCCGTAAACCCACTAACCCACGCCAAACCACCCAACGCCACCACCAACAGACGTAATCAGCGGAACCCAACTCCAGGGCAGGGTCGTCAATCTCATGCTCCACTAAATGCAATTCATACAGCTCGTGCATCGTCTCGTAAATCGTCGCCCCAACGAAGTGATGGAACAAGTTAATCTTGCCCCATTCAATTCCCAAGAAGATTGTCGGGAATGCCAAACCAACCGGCGACAATGGCAAAAATCGACAACCCCATCAGCGGAATCGTCATGAAGTTATTGCTCTCGTGGGCATGTTCGGCCAACGGCGTACGCGGCTCGCCCAGGAAGGTCATGCTGATTTGGCGCATCGTGTAAAACGCCGTCAGGAAAGCAGCCAACGCCAGCATAATCAAAGACAACCAAGGCCAGCGCATTGCCATCATGGCTCAATTGATACCAGGCATCGGCAAAGATTTCATCCTTCGACCAGAAACCGGCGGTGATGAAGGGCAAACCAGAAAGCGCCATACCGCCAATCAAGAAACGTCCAGAAGGTGCGCGGCATCTTCTTGCGCAAGCCACCCATGTAGCGCATATCCTGCGGGTCGGTGTGATGGTCATGGACATGCTCTGCGCCATGTTCCATGCCATGAATGACGGAACCGGAAGCCAGGAAGAGCAGCGCCTTGAAGAAACCATGCGTAATCAGGTGGAATGCGCCGGCAACATAAGCGCCGATGCCAATGGCGGCCACCATAAAGCCCAGCTGCGAAATGGTCGAATAAGCCAGCACGCCTTTGACGTCGTTTTGAGCCACGGCAATCGTAGCCGCCATCAAGGCGGTAAACGCGCCAATGCCAGCAATGACCCAGCCAACAGCCGGACTGCCTTCCGGCCCCATGCCTACGGCGATGAGGGGGAAGATGCGCACGATCATGAAGACACCAGCCGAAACCATCGCCGCCGCATGAATGGTGGCGCTGACGGGGGTCGGGCCTTCCATCGCGTCGGGCAGCCAGACGTGCAGCGGCCACTGGGCCGATTTACCAACCGTGCCGGCGAAGAGCAGCAAGGCCATGACACCCAGATGCGCCAGCGCCAATGGTCATCGCCGCATGTTCCAGGCTGCTCAGCCGAAAGTGCTTCGCTGAAAGTTGAGCGTGCCAAATACTTTGTAGAAGTAGACGATGCCCAACAGCATGACCACATCGGCAACGCGGGTGGTCATGAAATGCTTTCACGGCCGCTGCGCGTGGCGGAATGTGGGGAATGTCGCCTGGCTCCAGATGATATTCACGGGCATACCAGAAACCAATGAGCGAATAAGAACAGAAGCCCATGATTTCCCAGCCGATGAACAGCATCAGCAGGTTATCTGGACACAACCAGCAGCAGCATGGCCCCGGCAAAGAGGCTCATCAAAGCAAAGAAGCGGGCAATGAGCGGGTCTTCTTGGCCATGATTGGGTTCACCGATATGGGTGCCCGCGTGGTTTGCCGTAGTTGTGGTAGCCGACGCTGTAGACGAAGATCATGACGATGGCAAAGGAAACCATGATGAGCATAACGGCCGTTAACGGATCAGCCGCCACCCCCATTTTCAGCCAAGTCCCTTGCGCATAATCGCCAAAAGGCAGCCAATCAATGGCGCTGGCCACCACCACCGGATGCTCTTCCAGATGATGCGCAGCCTTCGGCAAACACATTGAAGGCCACCGTCCAGCCCAACACCAGCGAACTAATCGTCGCCGCCCAGGCCAGCAGCCAGCTCAACGTCCGATTATGCTTGGTAAACAGCACAATCAGGAAAAAAGTGAGCAACGGACCGAGCCGGAATAAGCCAGGTCAATGTTTGAAGCGTTTGTTCAGTCATAGTATCTTACTCGCAGTAATCAGCGATTCTAGCGATCGTTACTAGTTCTTTAACATATCCAGCTCTTCGGCAACCACCGAATCCCGGCTGCGATAAATCGGAAATGATCAGCGCCAGACCAACGGCCGCTTCTGCCGCAGCTACCGTCAACACAAAAATCGCCCAGGCCAAACCCATCGGCTGGTCAGGGCGTCAGGTAGCGCCAAAAAGCCACCAGGTTGATGTTGACAGCATTCAGCATCAACTCCACAGCACATCAAAATGGCCACCGCATTGCGCCGCGCAAATACGCCGTAAAGACCAATGCAGAATAAAACGGCCGCTACCAGCAAATACCAGGATAAGGGGAATCATGCTCATCCTCCTCTGCCGGAGGCCAGGCTACTAAGATTGCGCCAACCAATGCCGCTAATAGCAAAACCGATGCTAATTCAAAGGGCAAAACCAGTCCATCAGCACTTACGAAATCAATCCCCAGGGTGACAATGCTGTCGCCGCTCATTGGCGGGCGCGCCGCAGCAACCTCTGGCTGCAACGGCCAATAGCTGCCAATCACAAAAAACAGCACTGCAAACACCACAATTGATGCAAACAGCCCCAACCCCCACTGCGTGTTAAAGGGTAATTCCGTTGCCTGCATTAAGCGTCGCGTCATCATAATGGCAAAGATAATCAAGATTGAAATTGCGCCAATGTAAACTAGCAGCTGCGCCGCAGCCAAAAAGCCAGCTTCCAGCAAAATATAGAGGCCGGCAACGCCTAGGAAGGACACCATCAAGGCCAGTGCAGCATGAAACAAATTACGGTTCGTGACCACGGCCAAGGCTGAGCCAATCGTAATCACAGAAACGAGGATAAAAATAAACTGTTCCATAAACTTGGATTACTCCATTTCAAACTTCGGCCAACAAGATTAATGGGCTGCCGCAGCCTCAGCAGCCTGCACAGGTTCGCCCTGGCGTTTACCCATGACTGCTTCCGCTTCCAACCGCTTCCGCTGGGCATTACTGCGCAGCAAGGCAATCGTGCCAAATCCGATAACCACGTTTGATATTAGATGGATACCATATCGAGCAAAATCGCCCCAATCAGCCGGGATAAGCTTATCGACAATAGCGACAACAAAAACGAGCACCAGTGTCAACGGTACCAGGAACTTCCAGTTGAAGTTCAGTAGCTGGTCAACGCGAACGCGGGGCAACGTCCCTCGCAGCCAGATAAATACAAAGTAGACCAGGAACATTTTCACAAAGAAAACGACCAGGCCAATGAGGCGCCCAATGGCAAAATTTTCGCCAACAACCAGTTCTTCTAAACCGAAGAAGCGATAACCACCCAGGTATATGGTGACGAATAGGCCCGACATGAACAAAGTATTCATGAATTCCGCCAAGAAAAACATGCCAAACTTCATGCCGCTGTACTCGACGTGGAAACCGGCAACAATTTCAGAATCAGCTTCCAAAAGGTCAAAGGGAGTGCGACCGGTTTCGGCCGTACTGGAAATGAAAAAGATGATGGCCGAAAGGGGCACCACGAATAAGTAAGGCACCACCTGTGCGGCGATGATTGATTCCGTCGACATAGAACGGGCCAGCAATATCGGGATAAGCAGGGAGAGAATCATGGGTACTTCGTAGCTTACTAACTGGGCTACAGAACGAAAGGCGCCAATGAGCGCGTACTTATTGTTGGAACCCCAGCCCGCTAGAAGTAAGGCCACTACCGACACAGAACTGATTGACAAAATGTAAAAGACACCAATATTTAAGTCCACCCCAATAACGCCAGGGGCAAAAGGCATAACAGCCCACATCAACAGGGCAGAAATTACGATGATGAATGGCGCGATCTCATAAGGCACACGATCGGCATTGGCTGGCGTAAAGCTCTCTTTAGTGAGCAGTTTCAATACGTCAGCAACGGTTTGCAGCAAACCATATTTCCCACCAACGCGATTGGGGCCTATGCGGTCCTGCATGCGGGCAATAACCTTGCGCTCCAGCCAGATGAGGAAAACTACAATCAACAGGCAAAAGGTGGAGACGACCAAAATGCCGATGATGTCGAGGACCACCTCAACCCAAGCGGCACTGCCCCACACCTGGCGCAGGTAATCAAAGAGAGTGAGGTCTATTAAACTCTTCAAAAAGTCTAGAATATTGAAGCTCATACACAGTTCTCCAACTTGGGTGTGACAAAGCAGCAAAATAGTAGGTAAGCCTTATGACCAGCTTACCTACCTTTCTTTTTCATATAAATCCCGGTTTGTTAATGAGTTAAAGATGTTAAACCCACTCGAGTACGCCCCGACTCCAGGCATACACCAGACCATCGGCAAGCAAGAAAATAAAAAGCACCGTAGCGCCAACCGCAAATAAATCTAACTGTCCATATGCTGCGGCAATCGGGAATAAAAACACGGCTTCGATATCAAAAATCACGAAGACCAGGGCGTAAATGTAGTACTGTACTTTGAATTGAATCCAGCTGCTGCCGACTGTCTCGATACCACACTCATAGGTATCTTGCTTGATGGGGTTAGGCTTTTTAGGACCAAGCAGATAGTTGATGATGACAGGCGCTGCCGGGAAGATGGGCGATAGTAAAACAAAGAGAGCTATAAATTGCCAATCACTTAACACGTGGGGTCCTCTTCCTCCTCTCGGAGATTGTGAAATCTATCTCTATTCCTTTATAACACATGCATAGGACTAGAGCAAAAGAACTTGGGCAGAATTGTAACAAAAACAATTTACCTGACAATCATTAAATTCTTGGCCGGGTTTTTTGATTTACGCTTTCTATTGCCCAATTTTTGAGTATACTTGGCAAGAAGATTTTTCGATCATTTATTACGAATCGTATCCTGAGTCTTGGGAGAGCAACCTTTCTTAGATTTGAAAGATAGGGTTTTTGATTCATATGGTTATGAAAAAGGGTCTAATTGATTGTTTCAGACCCTCGTAGTGACTTGCAAAGGAATAAACACTTACCATTTACCATGCTTGACTCGCACCTGGAACCAGAACGGATTCTGGCCGTCGATGACAACACCTATACGCTGCGAATTTTGCAGCACACTTTAGAGCAAGCTGGGTTTACGGTGCTTACGGCCGTTTCTGGACGTGAGGCCCTCAACCTGATTAACCGCCACGGCATGCCCCACCTGGCCATTGTCGACTGGCACATGCCCGAAATGAGCGGTATCGAATTTTCGCACGCCGTTAGGGAATTCAGCGATCTACCCATCATCATGCTTACGGCCGTTTCCAACGAGGAAGACATCGCCCGCACAATCGAGCAATTTGCCGAAGATTACATCGTTAAGCCCTTCAGCCCCAACGAGCTTGTAGCCCGCGTGCGCCGCGTTCTACGCCGCATGGGTGACTATACTTACACTCTGGAAACCAACACCCGGGTAGATGACCAGCTCCTCATCAATTTCCCCAAACGCGAAGCCCTCGTCAACGGGGAAAGCGTCTCCTTGACCCCCACCGAATCCAAGCTCCTTTACATCCTCGTACGGAACGAAGGCCGCATTGTTACCACCGATTTCCTCCTTAACCGGCTGTGGCCTCTGGAAAAAGCCCAAGAAGATCGGCTCCACGTACACATTCACCGCCTGCGCCGCAAGATCGAAACCGACCCCAATGCCCCGGCCTACATCATCGCCGAACGCGGCACCGGTTACCGGTTTCGCAGCCTCAGCTAAAAACCTTCCAGGTTTACCCCCATTTTTTGCGCCAATACAGTTGTAGATGGCTCCACCAAAATCGAGCCGTCGGCAAAGACAATGGTGGGTACTACTCGACGTCCCCCATTCACTTGTTTTACAAAATCCAATGCCTCCGCATCTGCCTCAACATCCACTTCCCGATAAACAAAGCCATATTCATCAAAAAAATATTTAGCGCGGTGGCAATCCGGACACCAGGGTGTCGTATACACGGTAATCATATCGCTTGCAAGCATTCATCCATTCTCCATTTAGGGGCGGTCAACTATCCCATTCTACCCAAACCAAGCAATCGGCTCCAACTTTTGCCGTAAGCGGCAAATGACGATAAAACTAAATTGGATTTCCTGCTAATTGCTAAGCAAACACGAGGATAAAAGTTGATCCAACGGACTAACGAAGAGTGGATATCTGCTTTACAAGCGTCAGGGCCGGACCATGCCGCAGCGCTAAACGACCTGCGGCGGATTCTGCTTTCTGGTCTGCGGCGCGGTCTGCTGCACCGAATCAACACCTCTGCTCCTGAATTTGAAACCCAGGCCGAAGATTTCGTGCAGGAAACTTTGCTGCGCATTTTAGACAAGCTGGACACTTTCGCCGGGCGCAGCAAATTCACCACATGGGCCCATAAAATTGCCGTATCCATTGCCCTGACAGAACTACGCAGAAAGCGATGGCAAGATGCTTCTCTCACTGCGTTGACAGAAAGCGACAGCGGGGATTATACGCCCAGCTTTATGGCCGATGATGCACCCGCTCCGGAAAATGCCACAGAACGAGCGGAGATGGTAGCCCGTGTGCAGCGTTTGATTTTGGAGGATCTGACTGAAAAGCAGCGAGCTGCCGTGGTAGCCAGCATCATTCAAGGGTTGCCTACAGCAGAAGTAGCTCAACAGTTAGACATGAAACCAAACGCTCTGTACAAGCTGCTCCACGACGCCCGGCTGCGTATGAAAAAGGGGTTGGAAGCTGATGGCCTGACTCCGGCGGACATCCTGGCTGTTTTTGAATAATCTGATTTCGCAAAGCAGGTAAGAAGTTCGCGTAAAAACGCATCAAACAAGCATAATGGCTACCTTACTCACAAAATTACGCCACCTTATCTTTACTGCCCGCAAGCCGCCTCAGGGTGTGGAAATTAACGCCGCGCCAGATTTGGAAACGGCCGAATCCTCTATATAGCCTCTCCCCCGAAACCACCCAGCGCATCTTACGGCTCCTCGAATGGACTCAGGAAGAAGAATTGACCTGCGAAGAAACTTTTGCCTTGCTAGACGAGTACGTCGAACTGGCCGACGGCGACGCCGAAACTATTATGCCGCTGGTTAAACACCACCTGGATGGCTGCCCTGACTGTTTTGAAGGCTACGATGCTTTGCGCCGCATTTTACAAAACGATGCGGATACCATTTAAGGAGTTATACATGCCCAAAGCCATATGGAACGGCGCGGTTCTTGCCGAAAGTGATAAAACCGAAATGGTGGAAGGAAACCATTACTTCCCTCCAAATACAGTCAACCGCGAATATTTCCAAGAAAACGCCACGCATACCACCTGCCCCTGGAAGGGGGTTGCCAGCTATTATGACGTGGTGGTTGACGGCAAAGTAAATTCTGGCGCCGCCTGGTTTTATCCAGATCCCAAGCCCGCCGCCAGCAATATTAAAAACTACGTCGCTTTTTGGCGCGGCGTCGTCGTCGAAAAATAAGGAGGAAGGGCAGTTCACAGCCTGCTCTTGAAATCAAATGATCCTTGCCGGAGATATCGGTGGCACCAAAACGGTTCTAGCCCTCATTGAAAACGCTGAAGCAGTGCAACGGCCGTTTCGTGAGGCCACCTTCCCCAGTTCCCAATACTCTTCCCTGGAAAGCATTATCCAGGAATTCTTGGCCGATATAGACGAAACCCCCACCGCTGCCAGCTTTGGCGTGGCCGGACCGGTGGTAAACGGCCGTTCCCAAATCACCAACCTGCCCTGGATCATCGACGCCACCGTAATCCAGGAAACATTCAACATCCCGCGTGTACACCTGCTCAACGACCTGGAAGCCATTGCCACGGCCGTTCCCCATCTTGCCGCCGATGAGATGACCACCCTCAACCCTGGGCAGCCCAACCCCACGGGGGCCATAGCCATTGTCGCTCCCGGCACCGGCTTAGGCGAAGCATTCTTGGTTTGGGACGGCCAGCGCTACCACGCCTATCCCACCGAAGGCGGCCACGTCTCCTTTGCCCCCAGCAACCACGAAGAGCTGGATTTGCTCCTTTTTCTGCAGCGCAAATACGGGCACGTCAGCTACGAGCGCGTCTGCTCCGGCAGCGGCATTCCCAACATTTTTGACTTTCTAGCCGATAGCAGCAACTTCAAAAACCCTGGCTGGCTGCGCCGCGACCTTGCCCTGGCCGAAGACCGCACACCTATCATTTTTCATGCCGCCCTGGAAAAGAAAGAGCCTATCGCCATTGCCGCTCTGGAACTTTTCGTCAAGATTTTAGGGGGTGAAGTGGGCAACATGGCCCTTAAAGTGTTGGCTACGGGCGGTGTCTATATCGGCGGCGGCATTCCTCCTCGCATTTTGCCCCTGCTCCAGCGCTCCGACTTCATGAACTTTGTCACTCAAAAAGGGCGCTTTAGCGGCCTGCTGTCCCGGATTCCTGTCCACGTCATTCAAAATCCCAAGGCCGCCCTCCGTGGCGCCGCCTACGATGGTTTAGAAGAATTTGGCTGATGCCCGATATTCTTGTATTTGCCAACTCCGAAGCCCTCAGCACCGCTGCTGCCGAATTTTTTGCCCAACTGGTGCAGCAGGCGGAAGGAAGCAAATTTCTCGTAGCTCTTTCCGGGGGCAGTACGCCGCGCGCCCTCTTCCAGAGGTTGGCTCAACCACCCTATGTGGCCAGTTTGCCTTGGGAGACCATTCATTTCTTTTGGGGCGATGAGCGCCTGGTTCCACCGGGCGATCCCGGCAGCAGTTTTGGGGACGCCAAGCGTCTGCTTTTTGACCACGTCTCTGTTCCCATTGCCAACATCCACCGCATTAAGGGAGAACTGCCCCCTGAAGAGTCCCGACGCGATTATGCGGAGCAGTTACGCCAATTTGGCACCCAAGGCTGGCCGCGGTTTGACCTGGCTATTATGGGCATGGGCTCCGACGGGCACACCGCCTCCCTTTTTCCCGGCCCTATTCCTCCGGCAGAGCTGGCTGATCCGGTTATCAGCGTGACCGCCGATTACGAAGGCCGCCCCGCCCAACGCGTCACTCTGACTCCCCTGGTGTTTAATGATGCCCATCACGTGTTGTTTTTGGTTACAGGTGCACAAAAAGCAGAAGCAGTAACGGCCGTAATCCACGGCCCCCGCAATCCCCAGCAGTGGCCTGCCCAACGCATCCAGCCCCACTCCGGCCAGCTTACATGGTTCATAGACCAATCCGCTGCCAGCCTTCTGCCTTCAACCTCAGGCAAACTAACTTCTAAATAAAAAGGGCAGGTATCACCCTGCCCTCAAACATCTCGGTTCACAATGCTGCGTTTACGGACGATAGCTGGCAAAAACCTCCGTATTTCCCTCTGAATCAAAGGCAATCACATCATAAGGTTGGTCAGCCACGCCGGGTGATTCCATACCTGGGGAACCGGCTGGCATCCCTGGCACAGCTAATCCGGCAATTCCCGGACGCTCGGCCAGTAATCGTTCAACTTCTGCCACGGGAACATGTCCTTCAATAATGTAGCCATCCACGATGGCCGTGTGGCAAGACTGGAGATGGGGTGGAACCTGGTACTGCACCTTCACCGCGCCAAGGTTATCTACATCTTCTCTCTGCACGGCGTATCCATTTTCCTGCATGTACTCCATCCAGTCGCCACAGCAGCCTCAAGAAGGCGAGAAGAAAACGGTCACAACAGGGCCTGCTGCCGCGTTTTCACCCGCCGTCACGTTTGCTTCGGTTGAACCGCAGGCTGCCGCCAAAAGTGAAAACAACAGTAAAAAAAGGGGGAACACTCGTTTCATCGCTTGCAAACTCCTTATCTGGTCTCCGCAAATGTGCGGGCAAACGAATGCTACTAAATAAGAAATACTTATGCAAGACGATGAGTTTTTCTTATAAAAAACAGTTGTTAAGCAGCGCAACAGAATCGGCAGGTGGGTGCGCAATCCTTTTAGACATTATCGCCTGCGCCCTAGCAGCCAGCCCGCAGCCAACAGGCCGGCTCCGGCTAACAGCCATTTTTGCCCAGTGTTGTTGGCCGCTTTGACCCCTTTCGCCATCACCGGAATTTTCTTCAGTTTTTCTGCCGCCTCCGCTTGCACCCGAGCAAAAAGTTCCGGGTCTTGACGGTACTGCTCTGCCAGCCGCACCTTTTCCTGGAACTCATCTTCCGACACGTAGCCGCCAAAGGATCGCAGGCCAGCTAGCTGAAACTGGTGCTTCTTGAACAGGTGATAAATCTCTTTTACCCGTTCAATGGTGATGTTGCGCCCCAGCGTGTAATCCTCAAAGCGCCCCTCCATGGCCAGCAGCGCCGTTTCCGCCAGGCAAGCATAGGAAGTTTTGGGTGGCAGGCCAATGTCGTACCCAAAATCAATGTCGCCCGGAATGAGCACCTCGCCACTTTCGATGACCAGCACGTCGGGGCGGAGTTCTGCCTCGGCGGGGTTAATGTCCAACGGCCGGGCCACGTCGCAAATAACCGCCCCCGGCTTACAGCGCGTTATGTCAATCACCCGCTGTCCAAATGCCGAAGTAGCCGTGACGATAAGGTCACATTCCGCCAGGTAATCGTTGGCGCGGGTGGCTATTGCCACCTTCGCCCCTGGCGTCTCGCTGTGAATAAGGCGTTTTAGCTCGATCAGCCGCTCGGGTTCAATAGAAACCAACACCACGTCATAAATGGCCTGCGCCAGCAGCCGCGCGCAAATGGAGCCAATGGAGCCGGTAGCCCCTACCACCATCACCTTACCTTTAGTCAGGTCTTTTACACCCAGGCGCATCACCGCCTGTTTGGCGGATTCCAGCGTTGCCGCCACCGTCAGGCTGTTGCCGCTGGTGATGGCAATGTCTGCTTCGTGGGCTACGGTAATGCCTGCATCACCCACCACGCTGGTAAATGCCCCTAATCCCATGATGCGCGCGCCATAGCGTTCGGACATTTTCGCCGCTTTGTTCAGCCGGTCATAGGTGAACCGCTCGCCTTTTTGCATCATCTGGCGCGGGGTGGCGGCCAGGCTGATGAGGTAACCCTCTATTTTTTGCCCTGTTGTGGGCGACTGCCCACCGGTGATGCGTGAAATATACATCGGCGGCATAAAAGCGGCTACGCGCTCTACCAGCTCGTCTGGCAGGTAGCGCGTCCAGCGGAAGAGGTGGTGCTTGTGAATGAAACTCACGTTAAGCGGATGGATGACGAAGGCAAATTTGTTAACGGCCGCATCGGCTTCCTGAAGGTAGCGAATGGCCGGGGTCCATTTGATGTCAGCCATGAGGTCAAGATAGGTGTCTTCGTTGAGAGGAGCGTCAGTGTTGAGCCGCAGGGCCACGAGAATTGCTTCAATGACGGCCGCGGACCGCTGGCCCAGGCTGCCCGTGCCATTAAGGGAGGGCATCATCGTCACCAGAATGGAAGCGCCGCGCTGGCGCAAATCGACCAAATCCTCTTCGTTGGCATGTTCCACGACTATGGTTTTATGCTTGAGGTCATCAGGTGCGTAGCGGCGGATGGCCCCAATGTCTCCGGCCAACACGTCGGCCCAGTTGAAGGGGTCGGCCGCCCGCGGCGTGCCAGGATCGCCTGGTTGGGGCTTAATGCGGCGGAAGGGGGCGTCTTTGAGCTGTTCCAGGGTTGGCCCGGCGGCTTGTTCGAGGGTCATGGGGCTGCCCACGCCAGGAAACTGCGGCAGTGCAAAGTAGATAACGGGGTCGGCATAGCGCACGTTGGCGCTGCGCCGGGACAGGGCCTGGGCTAATCCGTTGTGGCACACGCCGGGCACCATGAGAATGCGCTTTTGGGCAAAGATGCCCGGCTGGGCGCGGTCAGCGAGGATGACGCCCCACCGTTCGAGGCCGGCGCGAATGGTACGGCCGTTTACTACCGGTGTTGTTTGCGCATGGCGGGCTAACTGCTCGCCAATCACGTGGGATACCCGGGCTGCCCCCAACTCCAACACGTCCGGCATGCCGTCCAAAGCAATGGCATCCACCTGCCCGTCATGCTCGGCAATCAGCCGCTCTGCCAGACCGGTGTCGCCGTTGCAGCCAATACTGTGAATTTCGACCTCTTGACCGAGAAAATGCACGACTTCGGTAATGTCGTCCTGATTCAGGTGTAGGTGTAATACTTTTTTCATGGGTCTCTCCGGGTTGGATAGTTAATTCGTTGGATGGTTGGTTGGATGGGTAGTTTACCTGCCTCAAATAATAAAGAGAATGAATGGGTGTGGCAAGCGTGAAGGCGGATTAGACTGTCAGCGTGTCAGCCAATCAGCCAATCAGTCGTTTGACACTGCCTGCCAACTTCCAGACAATAGGATAGATCACCGTTTACGGGTTTCGCCCAACGGTTTACGGATAACAGATTACGGAAAACGAACATGTCCACACCCACCAATTTTTACACCCAGGTATACGCCGTGGTGCGCCGCATTCCTCCGGGGAAAGTGACCAGTTACGGCCGTATTGCCCAGATGTTGGGCCGTCCTAACGCTGCCCGCGCGGTGGGCTACGCCCTCAGCGCCCTAAAAGGACAGCAAGACCATGGGGTGCCCTGGCAGCGCGTCATTAACAGTCAGGGGCGCATCAGCATCGTCAACCGCGAGCACGGCCGTAACCAACAGGCCGAACTGCTACGCAGCGAAGGGGTCGCCGTCAGCGACGACCTGCGCATTGACCTGGACGTATACCTGTGGGAAGGGCTGCATTTGCTAGAGCTGGACGACATCATGCGCGGCGAGTGAGTGGGGGAGCAGGGAAGCGGAGGAGCAGAGGGGCAGGGGAGAATGGTTGCCTGCTAACAAGCTTGCCCATCGCCCGCTCGCATTCATATATTCAGGATTCTTTCAAATACGCCCACTCACACACCAACACACCAGCACACCAACACACCAGCACACCAGCACACCAACACACCAGCACACCAACACACCAACACACCAGCAAACTCGCATCCTCGCCCATTGCATACTACAATTCCCTTTGTGAAACTCATTATCCAAATTCCCTGTTTCAACGAAGCCGACACGCTGCCAGCCACTCTGGCCGGGCTGCCGGCGGAGGTTCCAGGCATAGAGTGTATCGAAACGCTGGTGGTGGATGACGGCAGCACGGACGAAACGGCCGTTACCGCCCAAAATCTTGGCGTCACCCACCTCATTCGCCACCCGCGCAACCTGGGGCTGGCCCAGGCCTTCCAGACCGGCCTCAACGCCGCCCTGCGCCTGGGCGCGGACGTCATCGTCAATACCGACGCCGACAACCAGTACCCCGGCCATTACATTCCCGAACTGGTGGCGCCCATTTTGCAGCAGCAGGCTGACATCGTCGTCGGCGACCGCCAAATTGCCCAAATTCCCCACTTCTCACCCCTGAAAAAGGCGCTGCAAAACCTGGGAAGCTGGACGGTGCGCACCGTCAGCGGCACCGACGTGCCCGACACCGTCAGCGGCTTCCGCGCCTATTCCCGCGAAGCGGCGCTGCGCCTGACCATCCTCACCCGCTTCAGCTATACCCTGGAAACCATCATCCAGGCTGGGAAAATGGGGTTGACCATCGCCAGCGTGCCCATCGAGACCAACGAAACGAAACGGCCGTCCCGCCTGCAGCGCAGCATGTGGCATTTCATCAAGGCCCAGGGCGGCACCATCATTCGCCTGTACGCCTTCTACGAACCGCTGCGCACCTTTACCTATCTGGCCCTGCCTTTCGTTCTCATCGGCGTTGCCACCTGGCTGCGTTATTTCTACTTTTACTTCAGCGGGCAGAGTAATATCGGCCGTTACATCCAATCTATCACCATCGGCACCGGCCTTTTCATCGTCGGCGGTCTCATCTTCATCCTCGGCATCCTGGCCGACATCATTGGCAAACACCGCCAGCTTACCCAGGAAACCCTGTACCGCCTCAAAAAATTGGAACTCCAACAACAAAATGCGGGGCAGCCGGAAGACCAACCCTCCCTGCTCAACAAGTAACTATTAGGAGAACAGCATCATGGAGAAACACACCCTGGGCCGCACCGGCCTGCAAATTTCCCGGCTGGGCGTCGGCCTGGCCGAAATTGGCTACTACCTCAGCAAGGATGAAGTGCAGCAGGCCGCCGAAGTGCTCAACATCGCCCTGGATCACGGCATCAATTTTCTCGATACCTCCGCCTGCTACGATCACAGCGAAGAGTTCATCGGCAAAACCGTCGCCCACCGCCGCAGCGAGTACATTCTGGCCACCAAAGCCGGTCACGTTGCCGAGGGCTACCAGGGGCAGGATTGGACCTACCAAACCATCCGCGACAGCATTGACCGCAGCCTGCGCCGCATGAAAACCGACTATCTCGACCTCGTCCAACTGCATTCCTGCGACGTAGACGTGCTCGAACAGGGTGAGGCCATTCGCGCCCTGCAAGACGCCCAGCAGGCAGGCAAAGTGCGCTTTATCGGCTACAGCGGCGACAACGAGGCCGCCCTATGGGCCGTGAACAGCGGGCTTTTTGCCACCTTGCAAACCAGCTACAACCTGGTCGACCAGCACGCCCGCACCCGCCTCTTTGAACCGGCCCGGGCGCAAAATATGGGCATCATCATTAAGCGCCCGGTAGCCAACGTCGTTTGGGGCGCTAGCAAAAGCCCCCGCCCCTATGCGGACGAATACTTTGCACGGGCGCAAGAGATGGCTCAGGGCGGCTCCATACCCGGCACGCCCGACAATCCCGTGGTGCTGGCGTTGGGCTTTGTGCTGGCCGAGGAAGCGGTGGACACGGCCATTGTTGGCACCCGCAGCCCGGCTAACATGCGCAAAAACATCGCCTGGATGGACAGCGCCTTTCCCATCAATCCGGCAGCGGTGCAGGCGCTGCAGCAGCGCTTTGCCCAGGTGGAGCAAAACTGGGTCCAGCTCATCTAAGGCCATGGAAACACTCACCCAACAACTGCAATTCATTCACGAAATAGACAAGCTCAAGGGGGTGCTGCGCCGCTCTTACATTATGGACGGCAGCCGCCCCGAGAACAGCGCCGAGCATAGCTGGCACCTGGCCCTCATGGCCCTGACCCTGGCGGAACACGCCAACGAGCCGGTGGACGTGAGCCGCGTGGTAAAGATGGTTTTGCTGCACGACATCGTGGAGATTGACGCCGGGGACACCTTTCTCTATGACCGGCAGGGCAACAGCAGCAAAGC
Organism: uncultured Chloroflexia bacterium; assembly: GCA_963695505.1. Classification (GTDB taxonomy): domain Bacteria; phylum Chloroflexota; class Anaerolineae; order Promineifilales; family Promineifilaceae; genus JACSRF01. The sequence continues at coordinate 41,462 of CAVOGX010000010.1, forward strand.
GGCGCGGGAGCAGCAGGCGGCAGCGCGCATTTTTGGCCTGCTGCCCGCCGCGCAGCGGGAGGAGTTTGTCGCTTTGTGGCGCGAATTTGAGGGGCGGGAAACGGCCGATTCCCGCTTTGCCAACGCCCTGGACCGCCTGATGCCTCTGCTGCACAACTACCACAATGAGGGACGGCCGTGGCAGGCCCATGGCGTCACCCGCGACCGCGTCATTGCCATGACCGGGCACATCGTGGAAGGTTCCACAACCCTATGGGACTACGCCCTGGCGTTGATTAACGATGCGGTGGAGAAAGGGTATCTGGCCCCGTAAAAACAGTAAACGAGAAACGAAGGCGCTGTCCAGTGGAACGGCCGTTACACTTCCGCTACAATAATCCCAAATTCCCACAAGGAGATTACCGTGACCCCATTATACGGCTTTACCGGCAAAATTTTACACGTTAACCTCACCACCCACCGCATCGACATCGAAGAACCGGACGCAGCGTTCTACCGCCAATACCCCGGCGGCAGCCTGCTGGGGCTGTACTACCTCTGGCAGAAGACGCCCCAGGGCGCCGACCCCCTCGGCCCGCAAAACACCCTCACCCTGGCGTGCAGCGCCCCCACCGGCCTGCCCATCAGCGGCCAAAGCCGCGCCACCGCCACCTGCAAATCCCCCAGCAGCGGCGGCGTGGCCGACAGCCAGGCCGGCGGGTTCTGGCCGGCCGAACTCAAGTTTGCCGGATTCGACGCCGTGGTCCTGCACGGCGCATCCGCCACGCCTGTTTACCTCTGGATTCACAACGGCCAGGCTGAACTGCGCGACGCCAGCCATTTGTGGGGCAAAACCACCCTGGAGGTGGATAACCTGCTCAAAGAAGAGCTGGGCGACAAGCAGGTGGAAATTGCCCAAATCGGCCCCGCCGGGGAAAAGCTGGCCAACTTTGCGGCCATCATGAACATGAGCAACCGCGCCTGGGGGCGCACCGGCGTGGGGGCCGTCATGGGCAGCAAAAAGCTGAAAGCCATCGTCGTGCGCGGCACGCAGAAAGTCCAACCGGCCGACAAAACGGCCGTTTCCGCCCTGGCCAAAAAAGGAGCTGCCGCTTTCCCCAACACCCTGGCCAATTTCGGCCGTTACGGCACCGCCAACACCGTCATGGCCAACAACAATAGCGGCGGCCTGCCCACCAACAACTGGGATGCCGGCTACATGGACGTGGCGCTGGCCGAAAAAATCAGCGGCGAACGGCTGTATGACGAACTGCTGCGCGGTGCAGCCAATGGCAAGCAAGACCGACAGGGGCGCGACACCTGCTACGCCTGCATGGTGCGCTGCAAGCGCGTGGTCGAGTCCGAGTGGCGCAACAACCCCATCATCCCCGAATATGGCGGGCCGGAATACGAAACCCTGGCCACCTTTGGCTCCTACTGCGGCGTGGACGACCTGCACGCCGTCACCTACGCCAACCAGCTTTGCAACGAGTACGGCGTGGACACCATCTCTTGCGGCGCCACCATCTCCTGGGCCATGGAATGCTTCGAAAACGGCGTCTTCACCCTGGAGGATACCGGCGGCATTGACCTGCGCTTTGGCAATGCCGAAGCGATGATTACGATGCTCAAACAGACCCTCAACCGCGAAGGCTTTGGGCATTACCTGGCCGAAGGCTCAGCCAAGGCCGCAAACTTGCTGGAACGGGGCCACGAATACCTGCTGACGGTGAAGGGGCAGGAAATGCCCGCGCACATGCCCCACGTCAAGCGCAGCCTGGGCCTCATTTATGCCGTTAACCCCTTTGGCGCTGACCACGAATCGTCGGACCACGACCCCATGTACCACCCCAAGGTGTACGCCGGGCGCGCTGGCGTCGGCCTGAAGCAGCTCGGCCTGAACACCCCTCAAGACCCTAAGGTGCTCAACGCCGAAAAGGTGGAATTTGCCCTGCAAACCCAGTACAACAACAGCGCCAAGGACACGCTGGGGTTGTGCAACTTTGTCTTCGGTGCGACGTGGCAGTTGTATAACGAGCCGCAAGACATGGCCGACCTGCTGGCGGCGGCCACGGGCTGGAACGTAGACGTGGCGGAGATTCAGCGCATCGGGCAGCGGCGCGTCAACCTGATGCGCGCCTTTAATGCCCGCGAAGGGCTGACCCGCGCCGACGACACCCTGCCAGAGAAGTTGTTCCAGAAGGCACTGAAAGGCGGCCGTTCCGACGGCATTGTGCTGGACGAGGCAGAACTGGCTGCGGGTCTGGACATGTACCATGAGCAAGCAGGCTGGGACGGCATTACGGGCACGCCCACGCGGGAGACGCTGGAAGCGCTAGGGCTGGGCTGGGTGGCCGACGAATTGAACTAAAAGCAAGGGTGCGGAGGTGCGGCGGAGATAAATCACCCTTACTCCCCTGCCCCCTTGCTCCCCTGCCACAAAAGAGGAGGACAACATGCGCATTCGCACACGGCCGTTATTCGCCGCCACCGCCCTGGGAGCGGGCATCCTGGTCCTTTACTACCTGTTGGCGGGGGTTGCCTCCAATGTCATGGTGGGGCGTATTCTCGACTCGCCCATCTTCGACCCGGAAGTCATCGGCGACCCCAACGCCGAAATCCCCTTTGACCCCAATTCTGCAGACCCTTTCGAGTTTATGTTTAACATTTCCGCAGAAACCTTTGCCATTCTTGGCCTCTGCCTGGGGTTGGGGAGCTGCGTGCTCTGGTTGGGCGCCGGGCTGGGTGCAGGCGCATTTTACACCGTGCGGCACCACCGCGAAGAAGCTCTGGTCGATGCGCCGGTAAAAGGAGGTGCGGCGGCAGGGGCGCTAGCCTACGTCATTGGCACGCTGCTGGGCAGCTTCATCACCCTGATCACCGTGGCTCCCCTTTACGAACGGATTTCCACCATTTTCACTACGCTGGCGGCCACAGATCCCGGATTCTCGGCCGGTTTCCCCAGCGAACTGCTGCTGATGTGGGGTTTGAGCTTTGTCGCCAGCCTGATTTGCTCCACCCTGTTTTGGGGGCTAATGGGCGCGGCCTTTGGAGCCATTGGCAGCGCCGTCGGCAAGAGTTTCATCCGCACAGAGCCACCCGCCGCTGGGCTGGTGTAACTGATTCCCAGTTTACCGATTACGGGGTCACTTCCACCTCAAACGCGCCAATATCACACGCCGCACCCTGCGGACGCAGGACGCCGCGCTGGTCAATGCCTACCGTGCAGATCCCTGCGGGAATGTGGTCAATCGCCGGGCTTCCCGCCAGCAAAGCCACCGTCTCCGTCGGCCCGCCATTGAGCTGCAGCAGGTCCAAAAGAGGATTGCCCGTAAGGTCGCCTGTAGCATAGAAGCCACAAGAGCCATCACTGTCTAGGTTATATCCCTGGCTGGTCATCGGTCCCGCGCAATCTCCGCCGCTCGTCGTGGCAATATTGTTCGCCGCAATCGTGCCCATTATATTCAACGTGCCCTGCGCATAGCTGGCATCTAAATTAAAGAGTCCGCCACCAACCTGCGCCGAGTTGCCGCTGATGGTGCTGTAAGCCACGTTGGCAACCGATTCATTGTAAATAGCGCCGCCCTGCGTAACGCCATAGCTGGACCCCTGCGCCACATTGCCGGTAAAGGTGCTGTTCGTCACAGTCAGACGTGCCGAATCCCAGTTGGCGATGGCCCCGCCTTGCGAAAGGGCATCGTTATTAGAAAAGGTGCTGTTGTAAATGGACACGTTCCCATGTTGATATTCATTAAGGAGCGCCGCCCCGTTTTCACCATGATTATGGTGAAATGTGCTGTCGAAAATTTCCAGACGGCCGTTGTTGCTGATAGCCCCGTTGAAGTCGCTGGTGTTCTCAGAAAAGGTGCTGCCTGAAATGAAAAGGGTTCCACCGTTGAGGATGGCCGCACCATCCCAACTATAGTTGCCGGTAAAAAGGCTGTCATAAATGTTCATCAGGCTGCCGTTAGCAATCGCCCCAGCCCAGTTCCAGCTATTCTGGTCGGCAAAAGTGGTTCTGTAGATCGTGACAAAGCCACTGTTCAATATGGCACCGCCCATGTCCAGGGTGAAATTGCTCTGGAAGGTACTGTCCGCAATGGTGAGTGTTCCCTCACTGACGATGGCCCCGCCACGGTAGTAGGCCTGGTTGCCCAGGAAACTGCTGTTAGTGATGTTTACAACGCTATCTGTCTGGTTCCACATAGCCCCAGCGCTCTCCTGGCCTGCACCCCAAATACCGCCATTTGTGTCAAAGGTGGTATCGTCAATGGTGATCTCGCTCTTGGGAGCATTGGTCACGCCGCCGCCGCGCCAGGCGCGGTTATAGGAAATGATGGTGCCTTTGACGATTTGGGCATAGCTGCCGGGCGCATTGTAAATCCCACCGCCAGAGGCAACGGCCGTATTCCTATCCCCTTCTACTGTCCCGCCAATACGGCCGTTGCTGATGATGAGTTTGTAGGCATTGTAAATGGCCCCACCATTGCCGCCCTTTTGCCCATCGTCAGCAGTATTGCGCACAAATGCGCTGTGGTTTTTTACCAACAACAGACCGGTGTTGGCAACGCCGCCGCCTTCGTCGGCACTGTTGTCTTGCAGGGTCGTATTGTCAATGTACAACGTGCCTGCGCTGCGAATGCCGCCGCCACACTGCGGTTCATTTGCATCCTGGCTGCTGTGCGCCGCGCCATCAGCAATAATCAGCTTTTTCAGGCGCACAATGGTATTGGCGGCCACATCCAACACGCGGAACTGCCCGCCCCCACTGATGGCAATATGGCCGACCTGACCACCATCCACTGTCACAGACTCCGCAATCAGGGGCAGCAGTTCGGTCAGGACAATTGTCTGTAGGCCAGCAGGCAGGTTGAAGGTGATCAGGTCTACACCATGCGAAGCATTAGCCTGGGCCAGCGCTTCATGGAGGGTACATTCAGCAGCATCGCACACGCCATCCCCAGGGTCAGCAATGCTGTTGACGCTGATGCTGTTGACGAGCGGGGACGCATGGGTCGGCAGGCTGCCCATGCCTATCAACAAGCAGCCCACCATGACAACCAATAAAATGTAAACATTCAGCCAACTTTTCATGATCCTCTCCTAAAAATGCGGGGGAGGGAACGGCCGTTCCCTCCCCAACTACCCCTATCCTCATGGAACTAATTCAAATGCGCCAATCTCACATGCCCCGCCTTGCGGGCGCATGATGCCGCGCTGGTCTGATGTGACTGCGCAGGCGTTGCTGGGAATGTGATCAATTGCCGGACTGCCGGACAGCAAGGCCATTGTCTGCGTGAAACCGCCGTTTTCTTGCAGCGGACCGAGGAGGGGAACGGCCGTTAAATCCCCCACCCCGCTAAAGCCACAAGAGCCATCGCCATCCAGGTTATTGCCGCCGCTTTGCGCTGGCCCCAGACAGTTCAAATTGGCGTTATTGGCAATGATGCTGTTTTGAACCAGCGTGCTGCCGTTATTTTTAGTCAGCAACCCAACACCGCCGCCGTAATTGTCGGCCACTGTGCAGTTCAACAGCGTTAACGAGCCGTGGCTGTTACTAACGCCAGAAGCAACACCGGCGAAGATTGACGAGTTGTGACTGATGGTGGAATTAATCAGCGTCGCCGTGCCAAAGCTAATCAGCGCACCCTCAGGACCATCATTGTCGTTCAGGGTGCTGCCGCTGAAGGTTAGCGACCCCTCATTCAGAATGCCGCCCGTGACTCGATACCCCGTATTGCCCGCAACGATGCTATCCGTCATCGTCATCGAACCCTGGTTATAGATGCTGTCCATGTTGTAACGCACCATAGTGCGGTTCATTGTAATTGTGCCCGATGGTCGGTTTTGGATGGCTCCGCCAAAAAAGCGTACGCTGTTGTTTTCAAAAATACTGGACTGAATGGTGACATTCCCGCTATTAAAAAGACCGGAACCGCCAGCCGCCCAATTGGATCTAAAGTTACTGTTAACAATGGTGAGCTTGCCCGCGTTCAATATGCCACCACCAGGACCGTCGCCCATGTAATAATCTGTGTAATTCCCGGTCACATGGCATCTATTGAGGCGCAAGCTACCCCAATTGAGAATACCCCCGGCAGAATTACCTCCCAGCCACTCGCCCTCATCCGTGTCGTAATTGACATGGTTTTGGGTCACGGTGGACTGGGTGAGGATGAGGTTGCCCTCATTAAGAATACCGCCGCCATCCCCGGCAAACCCGTTGCGCAAGGTCATATGCGCCAGTGTCACATCCACCCCGGCCAGCACATGAACAACGCGATCTAATTCGCCCGCGTCAATAAAGGTCATCGTCTCCGATTTGCCGATGATGGTTAAGTCGTCGGTGATGTCGAGGTCGCCGGTCACGGCCGCATCCTCATTCCTTCCCGGCGCTGCCAGCGTGATCGTGCCCGCGGGCAAGTAAATGGTGGCCGATCCAGGAGCCTGGTTGGCTACCCTGATGGCTTCACGAAGGGTGCATTCCGCAGGGGTGCATACGCCATCGCCAGGGTCAGCCATAGAATTGACGCGCAGCGTGTCACCCATCAGGCTGTAGCCCACCAGCTGAGCAAATTTGGTGAAGGCGGCACTTTGCTGCCAGGTAATCAGGTAGCTCTGACCGTCGGTGGCCAGGGCGGGTTCAAATTGAGAAACGGCCGTTCGGCTTAACGCCACACCATTCACGTCCAGCACTTCGCCCGCCAAGCTAACCCGCGCCCCCCGCACAGCTTGGCCAGCCCAGGCAACCAGCCATTCCCCGTTGGCGAACTCCGTTTGCGGGGCATTAGGACCACCCGAACCGGCTGTCGCGGCCGAAGAAATAAGAATTCCACCGCTTTCTGGTGGTCCGTCCAATAAAATTCCTTCCTTGGTGATCCGTACCCCGTAAACGGCCGTTTGGGTGCCTCCTTCCCGATGATCGTCAAAAGTAACCAGGAACATCCCACTACCGTAAGCAATGCCCGCCGGGCGACTGCCCTGCCAGCTCGGAGCCGTGCTCACGGCAAAGACGCCGCCGTCACGCAGAGTGCCCGGATCAACCAGCGTGGCCAGAACATCATACATATTTGCCGAAGGTGTGGCATCCTCCGCCCAGGTGATCAAGTATCGCCCGCCTCCAAAGGCAATGGAGGGGAAGAACTGCTGACCAGGTCGCGTGCTCTGCCAGTTCAACCCCAATTCAACCTGACCTGCGCTGTTTAGTTGTACCTGACGGCCGAAAATATCACCAAATTGCAAGCTGTAATTGCTGAAATCTTGCCAGACAACCAGGAAATCCACGCCATTAGAAGCGACAGCCGGAAAACCACGGCCGTTGTCCCAAGCTGTAGAGATTACCAGCTCTTCCCCTAAGGGTACACCCGCTGTGGAAACAGCACGGCCGTTGATGGTATCCCAAGACGCACTGCCCATATTGTCAGCCCAAACCACTAGGTAATGAGTACCGTTAAAAGCTACCGCAGGCTGATATTGGTTGGCCGGCTTGCTGATAATTGGAAATGGTTCCGTGACTGGTAACCCCGTGCGGCTCACTAAACGGCCGTAAATGTCCAAAAGCTTCTCTTCTTCTTCATACTCTGTGGGTTGAGACCAGACAACTAAATAATTGATACCATCAAAGGCCACAGCCGCCGAATCCCCAGACGGCGCTGTGGAATTAATCAACATATCATTCTCCAATAAAGGTCCAAAATCTAAATCTGCTCTGACCACTGATGTCGTCAGGCAAAAAGCCAATACCAAGATAAGCAAACAGGTTCTCGTTTTCATCCTGTCTCCTCTCTCCAGATATTTCTGGAGCGTCATGACAGCATCGCGCTGGACATGACCCACACAAATATATTCTGTTGGCTAAACCCAGGGTGGGGACTGCCCACAAAAAAGGGGCAATGAGGGGAGTTTAAAACAGAGTTGGTCAGTCTGCCCTTGTTTAGCTCCCAATTAAGCTAATGGTTTCCATCATCACTTTACAGTTAATCCCAATATTAGCGCAACTCATTTCGTCACCTTTTCCTAGTGATATTAATCATGTTTATTGGATGACGGTTGTCATGATTTAATGATTCCACCCGCTGGCCTCAAAAAGGACCTGCAAAAGCTGCTGCCGCTCGGCGGGGGTCATTTCGCGGGGGCGAGCGTAGTTTTCGATGAGGCCGCTCCACAACTGCACGGTGAGGAGACGGCCGTTATACACCACATACCCATCCACCAGGGTTTGCCGCGTGCCCAGCCGGTCCATCTGGTCAAAAAAGAGATTGCCCAGCCCATAATGTATAAACGTGCCATCGGCAAAGGCAAAGCCCTGCACGTGATGCCCCTGGCTGCCGGAAACGGCCGCTGCCCCTGCCGCTGCCACCCGCTGAAAATCCACTGCCTGTTGAGCTGACGGCCGATAATCATACAACTCTTGATATTGCAAGGTCGCCAGCACCAGGTAGCCCTCCTCATTGAGCTGCGTAATTTGGGTAAAAAAGCTGTCATTGCAGGGGCGGGAACCAGCGGAAACGGCCGTCGCCCAGGCATAATTGGGCCCCACCCAGTTGCAGCCCACTAAGGCAATACGATTGCCGTTATGGGTAAAGAGCGCCGGTTCTGCCGCGTCGGCGGCATCCCGCCCCCCGCCAAAATAGGCCAGCCCCGCCGCGTCGTACATATCCAGGGTATGCGCAAAATTAGCAGCACCACGGTCATTGACGTGGTTGCCCGTCACTTCCACCACGTCTACACCCAACTCCAGCAGCAGGTCAAAGTAACTCTCGCGGGAGCAAAAGCTGGTGCCGCCTAACGGGTCGGGAAAGGGGCAGTCGGCGGTAAAAGCTACCTCGTTGCTCACGTGGGCGATGTCGGCGGCCTGCAAAATGGGGGCGACCTCCTGTCCGGGGTAGAGCACGCCGCTGTACTCCATTTGGAAAGCGGTGCCGCGCACCAGAGCGGTAACGCCGGTGAGGGCAATGGTGGTGAGTTTGGCGGGGTCGCGGTTAGTGGTGGGGCCTGTCCAGGAAACGAGGAAAGTAGCCACGGCCGTCCCGGCCATTTCGGCCGGTCCCCTGCCCACCAACCCCACATCCAGCACAAAGGGGTAAGCAGCCGCGTCAAACGCATCTTCCAACGGCGACACGCCATCCACCGCCAGCACCTTCAGGTCAGGGGTCAGGCGGTGAAAAGGCAGCAGGGTCAGTGCGGGGCGCGTCGCCCACAGGGTGGCGGCCAGTTCTTCTGCAGGCACCTGGAGGATGGCTTCTGCCGGCGGGCCAAGAAGGGGCGTCAGGGAAACGGCCGTTTCCGTATCCAGCACCATTGTCCCCCCTTCGCCGCGCCACGCAGCCAGAACCTCCGCCTGGGTGACACCATCGGCAGCGGTCGCAAAAGGGGCAGCCACAGCATAAACCCACTGGGCCAGCGGTTCACCTGTGCCTACAGCCAATTGTATAACGGCCGTTCCACCATCCAGCGCAAATGTTTGGGGCCGGGTGTCTGCCAATGCCTGTGTCGCCCGGGCTAATTCAGGCGGCACCCCTTCCCCAATGTTTACGCTCAGCGGTGCAGGCGTCGCCGTTGGCAGCTCAGCCAGCGCCACAACCGGCAAAAACACCCCACCAGATTCGGCCGTTGGGGCTGCTACTGGGAGTGTAGGCGTTTTTTGGCAGGCTGCTAACAACGGCAACAGAAGCAAAATCAGCCAATTATGAAAAAAAATAACCCTTTCTTTCCCATTGAGATGTTCTAGAACTGCCCTCATTAAAAAATTCTTACTGGACAACTGGCACCTTCCCTATTAAAGTTATTCACAGTATCCTTTCTGTGCCCAAAAGTGAGTGACTATGAGTGACCTAACAATAATAAGCGAAACGGTGGAAAAAACAGAATCGGTACCAGTCAATGGCAAACGGGCGCGCGATGATCACGGCCGTTTCCTCTCCACCAAACCCAAACCACCTCAGCGAGATCTGAACGATACCAGCCTGTTTATCAACCGCGAACTCAGCCACATTGAATTTAACCGCCGCGTATTGCAGGAATGTCAGGCCAATCATCCCCTGTTGGAGCGGGTCAAATTCCTGGCCATTTACAGCAGCAACATGGACGAATTCTTCATGGTGCGCGTTTCTGGGTTGAAGCAGCAGGTCTTGTTGGGCATCACCAAACGTCCCGCCGACGGTTTGACCCCGCGCGAACAGCTTGTGGCCATTCATCGCACCGTCACGCAGCTTTTCGCCACCGCCAACAGTTGGTGGAAAACTCAGCTTCAGCCTCAACTGGCCGAAGCGGGTCTTCACGTTCTGCATTATGACGACTTAAAAAAGCGGCAAAAACAACGCCTGCGCGATTATTTTGAGCGGGAAATCTTCCCCGTACTCACCCCCCTGGGCTATGACCCCAGCCATCCTTTCCCGCATATCTCCAACCTCAGCCTGAACCTGGCGGTTATGACCCGCGACCCAGACAGCGGCGAGGCGCGTTTTGCCCGGGTAAAGGTGCCTGCCAGCATGCCGCGCCTGGTGCCCCTTAAACCCATCGACCCGGACGACCTGCTGCCCCCGGCCGTGCAAAAATTTGTGTGGGTAGAGCAGGTCATCGCCGCCAACCTGGACCGGCTTTTCCCGGGCATGGAAATCATTGCCGCTCACCCCTTTCGCGTCACCCGCAACACCGACATGGAGATTCAGGAAGAGGAGGCCGACGACCTGCTGCTGACAATGGAGGAGAATTTGCGCCAGCGCCATTTTGGTTCGGTGGTACGGCTGGAATTGGATGAATTAGCGCCAGAGAGCATTCGCCAATTTCTGATGACTAATCTGAAAATTGGCGCTTTTGACATTTACACTACCGACGCGCCGCTGGGTTTGAGCAGTTTGTGGGAGCTGCACAAGCTGGAACGGCCGGATTTGAAAGACCAAGATTACATTCCCACCCTACCCCCGCAACTGCGCACCGCCAAAAATATCTTTGAGGTACTCTGGCGCCAGCCGGTATTGCTGCACCATCCTTACGACAGCTTCTCGCCGATAGTGGACTTCTTAGAAACGGCCGCTGATGACCCCGACGTGCTGGCTATCAAACAAACGCTGTACCGGGTGGGACCCAACCCACCGGTGGTGCATGCGCTGATGAAGGCCCGCGAAAATGGCAAACAGGTGGCGGCCCTGGTGGAGCTCAAAGCGCGCTTCGATGAGGAAAGCAATATTGAGTGGGCGCGTGCTTTGGAAAACGCAGGCGTGCACGTGGTGTATGGCCTCATTGGCCTGAAAACCCACTGCAAGGTAACGCTGGTGGTGCGCCGGGAACGGGAGGGCATTCAACGATATGTACATTTGGCCACGGGCAATTATAACAGCATGACGGCACGCATTTACACCGATCTGGGTATCCTGGTGCGAGATCAAGAGTTTGGCGCAGACGCGACGGAGCTGTTTAATTACCTCACAGGCTTCTCGAAGCAGGCCGCTTACCGCAAGTTTCTGGTAGCGCCGGTGAATTTGCGGCAGCGCATTCTGGAACTAATTGAAAGAGAAACGGCGCATGGAGAAAACGGCCGTCTCATTTTCAAATGCAATTCTTTGGTGGATGCGCCCATTATCCGCGCTCTCTACCGCGCTTCACGGGCTGGCGTGCAAATTGACCTAATCATACGTGGCATATGCAGTCTGCGCCCCGGCATTCCCGGCGTCAGCGAGAATATTCGCGTTACCAGCATAGTCGGCCGTTTCCTGGAACACAGCCGCATTTATTACTTCCAAAACCAGGATGAGCCTGTCATGTACGTGGGCAGCGCCGACCTGATGCCACGCAACATTGACCGCCGGGTAGAAATCCTCTTCCCCATCGAGCAAGAGGAGACGCGGCAGCATATTTTGCAAGACCTGCTGCAAATTTACTTGCGGGACACGGAAAAAGCGTATGCCCTCCAACCGGACGGCACCTACGTACCCAAAGCGAACCTGCTAGAGGAAGGAGAGACGCTTTTCAACAGCCAGGATTGGTATCTGCAAAAGCACGCTGAGCAGTTAGCAGACTCCTACCTGAAGGGCGATTAAAGCTAATCTAGTTCAGGCGGCGGAGCCAAGCAATACCGCCAAAAACCAGATCAAAAAGTCGTATTTCATTAGCTGGCTCAGCTTTTCTAGCTGCTGCCCGCTGCGTACGCGGCCCACGCGAATGGCAATGTACAGCACCACCGGATAAACCCCAACAGCCACTACAACGGCATACACCGGACTATAAATCTGCAGCAGGTAAGGCACCATCATCATCACCAGGGTAATGCTGACCAGAATGTAAAAGACGATGCGCGCATTGCGCTTGCCCCAGGCGGTAGCAATGGTGGTGACGCGCTGGCGTAAATCGCCTTCGTAATCGGCCATGGTCTTCAACACTTCACGCCCCATGATGCCGGTAACAATGATGATGGCCAGCCAGAATGTGGGCGCCACGTTCCCGGCGGCCACGCCACCAAACACGGCGCTCATGGCCGAGATGAAGGCTACGATGGCGTTGCCCACCAGAACCGTGCTCTTCATTTTCCAGGAATAAACGTACAGGAGGATGTTTGAGGAAATGGCAATGAGCAGGGCGTGCCCATTGATGAAAGCAGCCACAATGATGGATAAAACGGCCAGAGTAAAAGAAAAGTTGAGGGCCGCCCGCAGGCTGACCATGCCCGAGGGCAACGGCCGTTTCGGTTGGTTGATCTTGTCAATCTCAACGTCCAGGTAATCATTCCAGGCATTGGCCGCCGCCGAAATTAACATGGTCGACAATGCCGCCAGGGCTACCTTGCCCCATTCCCCGGTGGCGGCTACATATCCCCCCAGAACAACAGCCAGCACTCCACTTAAGGTAGAAACGGGGCGGCTCAACTTGTATAAACCTTTTAGTTGACTCATATTCTCAATCCTCCATCGCTGTATTTTTACTACCCTGCAGCGCTCGCCCCATGAACATTAACCCCATCGGGGTAAAAAAGATACAATATTTTCAATGATTACCAGCACAACCAACAGCAAAGTCAAATTTGTGCGGCGTCTGCAAAGCGATAAGCGCTTTCGCCAGCGGGAGCAGGCCTTTGTGGTGGAGGGAACCAGGTGGCTGCAAGATATAGTCGCTGTGAAAATTGTAAAGCCTTCCCATTTATTTTATACCACAGCCTGGTATGAATCTGCCGAAAACGTGCGCCTTTTGCCGCAGCTCTCTGGCGAACAGCAGGTTGTCAGTGAAGCCGTCATGGCCGCCATGAGCGATACGGAAACGCCGCAGGGTGTCCTGGCGATATTGCCGCAGTTCACCCTGCCCCTGCCCGCCCAGCCTACCCTGCTGCTTATCCTGGATGGCGTAAGCACGCCAGGTAATTTGGGGACCATGCTGCGCACAGCAGGGGCAGCAGGAGTAGAAGGTGTGCTGCTTGGGCCGGGCAGCGTCGATGTTTACAACCCTAAAGTGGTGCGCGGCAGCATGGGAGCCCATTTGCGCTTGCCCATTTACAGCCTGGATTGGCCGGAGATTGGCCGCCTTGTCAAAGACCTGGCCGTGTGGGCGGCGGTGGTAGACGAAGGGGTACCCTATTCGGCCGTTTCCTGGTCACAACCTTCCGCGCTCATGGTTGGCAGCGAAGCGTGGGGCATCGGCAAAAATGGGCTGCAGTTGGCCACCGGAAAAGTAACCATCCCCATGGCCGCGCAAACGGAATCGCTGAACGCGGCTATGGCCGCCGGAATCATTTTATTTGAAGCGGTACGGCAGCGCAGAAGAAGAGATTAGAAACTGGAGACTGTTTAATCTCCAATCTCCAGTCTTCAATTTCATCTCTCACAGGCTAATTTGAAAGTCGGCTAATTCTTCGTCAGTTTCCGTGGTAAACACAAAAACCCGTTGGCAAACGGGGCAGCTTCCTTCTACGTAAAAATCCCCCCGATCGAGGGTAATCCCATAGGATTTCTCTACCAGCATCGGCAGCGTGTCTACCCAGTTGAGCTGCAGCCACTCGTCGTCACTTTCGTCAACGGCCGTTTCCAACACCTCACGCCCCGTCGTGCTCTGGTAGCTCAACAAAAAATAGACGCAGCGGCTGCACCCAGCAAAACGCATTAACAGCTCTTCCACCGGCGTACGTTCCGGGGGTTTTGTGGGCCGCTGTCGCTTGCGCCCACCCTGCCGTTTGCTGGCACGCCGCTTTTGGCTGCGCGGCTTTCTGGTCTGATTATCCTGCTCGTTTTCGTCTTGCTTCGATGAATTTTCTTGATTTTCTGGTGACATCCAGGTTTAATCCTGCTAAATTTTTATTTTGGTGATGAAGATTCTAACGACTCTTAACAAATTCTGTCAAATAGCAGGCTCCCAGCAACCATCCGCCCATGGAAATCCGCTCAATCACCCTATTTTGTGAACCTACCGTTGACCCCCAGCAAGCGGCAGCATTCATGACTGCTGCCCGCCGCGCATTCTCGTACCCCGTGCAGTCTACGCGGCTGGCCACAACCCCCTTCCCCGATTGGTGGGATTTTGAGCAAGATACTGCCGAACAAGCCCTAACGGTTGCGACCCGCTGGCAGACCGCGGGCGCCGACTACGTCAGCCTGGGGCCAGTGCAGTTGCGCCACGATGTGGGCTGGCTGGACGTCATTCCTGCCATCCTCGGCGCCTCTAACGTGCTGTTTGCCACCATCGAGATTGCCGACACGGTCGGGAACCTTGACACAGGGCGCTGCTGGCAGGCGGCGAAGGTGGTGCAGCAGGTCAGCACCATTTTGCCTAATGGCTTTGGCAATCTTTACTTGGCAGCCCTGGCCAACTGCCCGTCTGGCTCCCCTTTCTTTCCTGTTGCATACCACAATGGCGGCGCGCCAACCTTTGCTATTGCCGTGGAGGCGGCGGATGTAGCGCTGCAGGCCATGCAGTCTGCTCGTACGCTGGCGGAGGCGCGGGCAAACCTGGTGGTGGCGATAGAAGATGCAGCCAGGACAGGTGATGGAAACGGCCGTTCCTCTTGCCAAACAGTTCGCCATTCCCTGCCACGGCATCGACTTCTCTCTCGCCCCCTACCCGGAAGATGGCAAAAGCCTCGGCGGAGCCATGGAAGCGTTGGGCCTGCCCCACGTGGGTGCAGCGGGCAGCCTTTTCGCCGCCGGATTCATTACCGAAGCCATCGAGCGCGCCAGCTTTCCGCGCTGTGGTTTTTCCGGGCTCATGCTGCCCGTTCTGGAAGACTCCGTGCTGGCCCGCCGCGCGGCCGAGGGCTTACTCACGGTACAAGATCTGCTCAGCTACAGCGCCGTCTGCGGCGTGGGGTTGGACACCATTCCCCTGCCCGGCGACATCAGCCAGGACAGTCTGGCCGCCATTTTGCTGGACGTGGCCATGCTGGCCAGCCGCCTGCGCAAGCCCCTCACCGCCCGCCTCATGCCCCTACCCGGCCTGCATGCGGGCAATCCCGTCACTTTTGACTTTCCCTACTTTGCCAGCAGCCGGGTCATGGCCGTACGCGGCGAAACTTTGCGCGGCAGCCTGCACCAACCGGCACATATCGTTGTGCAGCGCATAAAAAAGTAAAGGTTTCAGTTACAAAATCATGTAACCTATAACCCCCAACGTGTAACAATTCCATGAACAAAAAACGCATTGGTATTCTCATTTTCCCTGACGTAGAAGTGCTGGACTTTTGCGGGCCGTATGAGGTGTTCTCCGTGACGCGGTTGGATGCGGAGCGGCAGGTAGCCCCCTTCGAGGTGCTGCTGGTAGCCGAAGCGGACGCCCCGGTCACAGCGCGCGGCGGCATGCGCGTGCTGCCCGACGTGACCATCGCCAACTGCCCGCCGCTGGACGTGCTGGTTGTGCCCGGCGGCTGGGGCGTGCGCGCTGCTCTCCACCGCCAGCCCCTGCTGGAGTGGATTGCCGCGCAGGGGGCGCAGGTGGAGACGCTGACTTCGGTTTGTACAGGCTCGATGCTGTTGGGTAAGGTGGGGTTGCTAAACGGCCGTTCTGCCACCACCCACTACACCACCCTGGACTGGATGTCTGACAGCTACCCGGCCGTCAACGTCGTCCGCGACCAGCATGTGGTGGAAGATGGGCACATCGTCACCTCGGCCGGCATTTCTGCGGGCATCGACATGGCCTTGCGCGTCGTCGCCCGCTACCTGGGCATGGAGGTTGCCCAGGCCACCGCCCGCCACATGGAATACCGCTATCCTTGCCGATAACGGCCGTCGCGTTGAACTGTGATAATCTAGCTAAAGGTTGGGGCCGCTCGACCGCGCACCGCCCGTCTCAATGGCCCCGACGTCCCCCTGACACAGCGCACGACGACAGCCGCGCGGGTGGATCGGTTGGGCCAACGGTAGGAATTAGGTGAACCTTGACTCACCTGCCGTGGAAGCGTTTTGGGCGGCATCAAGACTCCTTAATTACGAAAACACAAAATAGAGTCACAAAATCGCGTTGAAACCCCCTCTTTGTAGCCGTTCAAGGCTGTGAGGATAGCCACCTCAACCTTTCTCAGTGTAAGGCCAATCAGTTCGTGAAATTACTGGAGATTCTTGCATCAACACTCTAAAGTAATTCTGTGCTGGTCTAAATGGGAGAACGGTAGGGCATGATTTTTTAACGTCAGCAAAACCTGCATTTTGGGCAGGGCGTATCCATACCATTATGCAGTCTAGGTTGCGCGGATCTGTGTTGGCAACGGTAAATCGGGACTCAATAAGTAGTTTGACAATAGGATCGCCACAGCATCAGTTGCCATACCCTTTCATCCCAGCACTCTTCTTCAGGTATTCCGATCCCGATATAAGTAGATTTTTCGGATGGATCCCAATCGTAGATCGAGACCCATCCAAGATGTTGTCCACCAACCGTATCTATATGCAAACCAGGTTTCGGCCTAGATTTATCTTTGACGCGCTCATCATATCGCTCCCGGTTTTTCTGGGCGCGTTTTTCAAATTGCTCCCGACTGGTCGGCTGGAAAGGCTGATCCGGCCGATCATAGTATTGCCACTCTGCCAAATTGAACCATCTGAAGTAATCTTCAGGATCAGAATCGCGCTCATCCGTTAGTACGACCCGTTTCCCTCTAATCTTCATATCTGATAGCTCCTTCTTTTTTGTGGCGGCTAACTATTTGATATGCGAATTCATTACACAACGAATCTGCATAACAATTGTCGGCAAACTTTATTGCCACGAAGTCTACCAGCGTCGTGAAGGCTTTGCCAAGCCTGTGGCGAACCAGTACTTTTCAGGGCACACACCATCCCCAACGATTGACATGCAAAATTTCCCCAGATGAAGTACAACAGGCGAAATTCTGACAAACAGGCGTTCAGCCTGTCAGCCAATCAGCCAATCAGGTTGATTGTTTTTAGCCCGAACGTGGGTGATAAGGCTGAAACGATGCCTTACCTACTTTGTGAATTTACAAGTTGTTCTTCCCAAGTAAACTAATGGCTGAAAAGCTGAAACCCTGATAGCTGAACGCTTACTCTGACATTTTTGCAAACGCGCTATGACAATTGCCAATCTCCAATCGCCAATCTCCTTCAAAAAGCTGCTGTATGACTGGGCCACGGCCGTTTCTCACCCCGAACCACCCACCTACAATGGCCCCGACATCCCGCTGACACAGCTCACCGACGACAGCCGCGCCGTGCAGCCGGGAGCCTGCTTCGTGGCCCGCCTGCGCCTGCGCGGTGATGGCACCGTCTGGAGCGACGCCCACCGCTACATTCCGCAGGCCATCGAAAAGGGGGCGCGGGTCATCATTGCTCAGCGTCCCGCCGCCGACCTGGGGTTTGCAATTCCCGCTGACTTGCTGTATTTGACTGTGCCGGATACGGCCGTTACCCTGGCCTGGCTCTCCGCCGCCTGGTACGGCTTCCCCAGCCAGCAGTTGGTCGTCATCGGCATCACCGGCACCGACGGCAAGAGCAGCACGGCGCAAATTCTCTTCAGCATCTTGCAAGCCGCCGGGCTGCGGGCGGGCATGCTCAGCACCATCAAGGCCGTGATTGGCGAGGAGGAGGAAGCGCTGGCCCTGCACGTGACCACGCCGGAAGCGCCCGTCATCCAGCAGTATTTGCGGCGCATGGTAGACGCCGGGCTCACCCATGTGGTGCTGGAAACGACCTCCCACGCCCTGGCGCTGGGGCGGGTAACGGCCGTGGCCTACGACGTGGCCGCCGTCACCAACATCACCCACGAACACCTGGACATTCACGGCAGTTGGGAGAATTATTTCGCCGCCAAACGAAGGCTGTTTGGGATGGTGGGGGAAGCTGGAAACTGGAGACTGGAGCCTGGGAATCCGTACAAAAAGGAAGTGGTGAAAACGGCCGTACTCAACCGCGACGATGCCTCTTTCGCACGCCTGAGCCAGGTGAATGTGCCCCGGCAGGTAACCTATGGTCTGCACGACAATGCCGACATCCAGGCCACCAATATCGCCTACACCCCGGCGGGCACGGCATTCAGCATTCAGCATTCAGCATTCAGCTTTCAGCATTCAGCATTCAGCTTTCAGCATTCAGCATTCAGCGTTCAGCATTCAGCGTTCAGCATTTCTTCCCCCCTGGTCGGTGAATTCAACGTGTACAACATGCTGGCGGCAACGGCCGTTGCCCATGCCCTGCACATTCCCCCAGAAAGCCATCCAAAAAGGGCTGGAATCCGTGCCACCCATCAGCGGGCGCATGGAACGCATTGACCGCGGCCAGCCTTTACCGTCATTGTGGATTTTGCGCACACGCCCATTTCGCTGGAAAAAGCTATCAGTGTCGCCCGCAAAATGAGCAACGGGCGGTTGATTACCGTTTTTGGCAGCGCCGGGCAGCGTGACGTGGACAAGCGCCACCTCATGGCGGAAATCTCTGCTCGTCACGCGGACCTGACCATTCTTACGGCCGAAGACCCACGTACTGAGTCATTGGATGAGATTCTGGCGCTGATGGCCGAAGGGGCGCGGCGCGGCGGCGGCGTGGAAGGCGAAACCTTTTGGCGCGTCCCCGACCGGGGGCGAGCCATCTACTTTGCCCTGACCCTGGCCATACCGGGGGACATTGTGCTTATTTGCGGCAAGGGGCACGAGCAGTCCATGTGTTTTGGGACGGTCGAGTACCCTTGGGACGACCGCACGGCAACCCGCGCCGCCTTGGACGCATTCTTGGCGGGGCAAAAGGCGCCAGATTTGGGGCTGCCCACTTTTAAAGAAGGAATGGTGAACGCTGAAAGATGAATGAATGACGCCCATTCCGCATTCAGCATTTTTCATTTTCTGTTACACTTGCTGCAACTTAGTTTTGGGAGATTGTTATGCTTAACGAAATTATCAGCCGGGTGCGGCGCAATCATGGGTTAGAACACGCCACGATTCATATGCTTACGGCGAAGCACCAAAATTTTAGCGCTCAGGGCAACTCGGATCATCGCGGCTTTAGTTTGAACGTGTACGGCAATATTGACGAAGAAGACGTTCGCGCCGCGGTTCAGGAAGCGCACACGCGCATGAAGGCCGGAGAGCATCACCTGGCGGTGCACCCTAACTGCGGCACGGTACTGCTAACCACGGCGACCATGGCCACCATGGCCGCCCACTCTGTATTTAGCATGGAGCAAAAACGGCAGAAACGGCCGTCTACCGACTTTTCCGTACTTTTCCATGCCCTGCCTTCGGCTATTCTGGCCGTTGTGGTTGCCTTAATCGTTTCGCGCCCTGTGGGCGTGCAGCTTCAGGCGCAGTACACTGTGGATGGCAACCTGCAAGACCTGGAAGTGGTAAGCGTGCGGCAGGTACGGCCGTCAGCTATCACCCGCCTCTTTCAACTCCTGCTCACCGGCGGACGTCCAGACATGCAGGCCACCTCCTACCGCATCCAAACGCGAGGATAAAAGCTGAGGTTAGTTTGATGGTTGGACAGTTAGATAGTTTGATAGTTTGATAGTTGGCTATAATCCAACCAACCAACTAACCAACACCCCCCACCACCATGTACTACATTTTCCACGGCGACGACACCCATTCGCAAAAGGAAACGCTGCAAAACGTGCTGGCCAAGCTGGGCGACCCCAGCATGGTGGACCTGAATACAACCCGCCTGGATGCGCCCATCACATTTTCCGACCTGGTACAGGCGTGCAGCGCCGTGCCTTTTTTGGCTAAGGTGCGGGTGGTGCTGGTGCAAGATTTGCTCACCAGCAAGCCAGACAAAAGTCTTCTCAAGCAAATAGCTGATTATCTACCGCAGCTTCCGGAAACTACCCGCCTGTTTTTTCTGGAATCGGACAAGCTGCCGGGCAACCACGCCATTCTACAGGCGGCGGAAACGGCCGAAAACAGCTACGTCAAGCTATTTAGACGGCCTGAGGGCATAGGCGTAGAGCGCTGGATCCGGCAGCGGGTGGACGAGAAGAACGGCCGTATTTCCCCGCAGGCCACCCAACTACTTGCCGCCAATATCGGCAACGACCTGCAAATTCTCGACAACGAGCTGGAAAAGCTGGTGCTTTATGCCGGGGAGCGCGAAATAAAAAGCGAAGACGTGCAAATCCTCAGCCCGTACGTGGCTGAAGCCAGCATTTTTGACCTGGTGGACGCAATTGGCAACCGCAACGGCAAAAAAGCGGCGCTCCTGCTCCAGCAAAAGTTCAACGAAGGTGAAGAGCCTTTTCAACTCTTTGCTATGTTCGTGCGCCAATTCCGGTTGTTGATTCAGGTCAAGGAGTTGGCCGACGCGGGGGAAAAGCCGCCGGCCATCAGCCAGGCGCTGCGCCTGCACAGCTTTGTGGTGGGTAAAATATTTCAGCAGGCGCGGGGTTTCAGCATGGGCCAGTTGGAGCAAATTTACCGCCACCTGCTGGACATTGACGTAGCCGTAAAGACTGGCCGAAACGACATGGTAACGGCGCTCATCCTCCTGGTAGGCCAATTAACAATGAGCGATTAACATTGTTAATTATTCCAAAATATCCGCACTATCTCCGGAGCCACCAACTGCACCCCATTGCCATCCCAATCAAACTGCTCTCCTAAAGCCATTTGCGCAGTTTGCTGCTGCCACTGGCAAACCAGGTTCGGCGTAATTGTCGCCGGGCGCAAGGAAGCCAACCACCCCCCCACGGCACACCATTGGTTAACGTGTACAAAGTCGGGGCGCGTAGCGCGAAAATAGGCGGCAAAATCAGGGACACCGCTTTCCCGGTCGAAATAGTCAAGGATGTTGGCTGAAGTTCGGCCGTCCAGGCTTAAAACCTTCACCCGCTCATCCACAAAATAACGAAGCTGTACCTCCGTGACGGCAATGGTTGCGTGGAATAGGTTGCTGGCCTGCAAGTCGGCCAGAAGTTGGTCTGTAGCTGCTTTACGTTGGGCGGGAGTGTTGACCAGGTCGAACAGATTAGCTGAGTAATATTGCAGGTTGGCAGGGCCGTAAATAACGTCCAGGGTGCGGTCTGGCACAAAGCGGCCAGGGCCAAGCCGGCGATAATAATCGTATCCACTGGTAGCCAGCAA
This sequence comes from uncultured Chloroflexia bacterium, assembly GCA_963695505.1. Classification (GTDB taxonomy): domain Bacteria; phylum Chloroflexota; class Anaerolineae; order Promineifilales; family Promineifilaceae; genus JACSRF01. Next base: position 62,940 of record CAVOGX010000010.1, read on the forward strand.
AAAGAGGATGATGAGGCCAATGAAGGGGCGTACGGCCGTTTCTCGCCAGCGCCTAATCCACCCGGCCACCTCTACCAACCCGGCCACCCCCGCCAAAAAGAAGAAGGGGTACAGCGGCAAAAAGTAGCGGCCAAAGGCCTCCGCCCCTACGCCAAAGCTGAAAAAGAGGAGGCCAAAACCCACCAGCAAAACGGCCGTTCCTTGCGCAAACAGCGCTCGCTCCCCCTTTCGCCAACCAACCCACCAACTAACCAACAAACCAACTATCCCAATACCCAGCGGCAAAAACGCCGCCGCCAAGGACAGGAGCGCCTTCGGGTGAAAATAAAGCCAGCCGCCCAGCAGGGGCAGCGCCCCCTGGCGACCCGTGTACAGTCGCGCTACCGAGGAGTCGGTGACGAGCTTGCCCGTAACGCTAAATTGGTAGCCGTACCAGGGCAGCAGCACCAAAGCTGCTAATCCGGCCAGTAGTAACAAATGTGTGGCTGCCGCGGGCAGGTTAGCTACAAAATCCTGCCTCCGCCGTACCGCAAAAGTCCCCACCAACAGCAGGGCAAACAATCCTACGTCAGGGCGCGTGAGCAGCGCCCAGCCCAATAGCAAGCCCATAGCCCCCGCGCGGCGACGGGTCAAATGGCCTGCCAGGGTCAGGCGGTACAGCCACAGAAGCTGCAGCGCGCCCAGCCCATTTTCTAGTCCGTTGAGAGCATTGGCCACCACGACGGTATGGGCCAGCCACAACGCCGTCACGGCCAGGGAAATGGGTTCCGAAAAGTGCCAGGTTTTTCGCGAGAGGCGATAGAGCAGAACGGCCGTTGCCAGCCACACGACCACACCTGTCATCTTCAACAGCAGTGGAGCCCCCGCCCCTACCAGCAAGTAGTACAGCACCAGCAGCAGCGTCCAGAAAGGGCTGGTCGACGCCACGACCAGTTCTCCACCGGGATTATAGCGAAACGGCTCTCCGTCCACGAAGCGCTCGGCAATAGCCAGATGCACTTGGGCATCACCCGCCAAAGTCAGCAAAAAAGGGCCGGCGGTTATCAACCCTGCCAGCCCCACAACTAGCCACATCCCTTGTTTCTGCTCTTGGCTCATTTACCGGTCCGGTTCCAGAAAAACTCAACCCTACCCGCTTTTATAAGCAGGCAGCCACACCCGAAATGTTGTGCCCTCACCCAATTGGCTTTCAACTTCGATCTCCCCCTGATGCAAATCTACAATTTCTTTGGCGATGGCTAATCCTAAACCTGTGCCTGGAATATTGGATGAACCCGTGCGCTGCCCACGGTAAAATCGTTCAAATAAATGCGCTTGGTCTGCGGGTTCTAGCCCTTTCCCGGTGTCCTCCACCTGCAAACATACCCGTTCACCCTTTGCGTCCGAAAATGTACATACTCGCACATAGCCCGTTTTGGTATAGTTTATGGCATTGTTTAGTAAGTTTGTAACCACCTGCGCAAGCTGGTTACTCTCGCCGTACACAAGGGGTATGGGTTCATCAACAATGACAATCAAATCCAATCCAGCGGCCTCAGCCTGTTGGTGATGAACGGCCGTTACCCGCTCAATAACCTCATTTAAGTTTACAAAAGAAAAGTCGAGATTTTCGGGGTCTACGGTTTCCAGGCGAGAGAGGTTCAGAATGTCTTCCACCAATTGTCCCAAACGTTTAGCCTGATGTTTGAGAATGGTTAAATAATTTTCGCGCTTATTGAGCCTATCCATTTCCAGGAGATCAATATACAGACTGATATTTGTTATCGGTGTCCGCAGTTCGTGAGAAACATCGGATACAAATTTAGATTTCAACCGGTCAAGCTCTTTGAGCTGCTCATTGGCAAAAGCCAATTCCTGAGTACGATAAGTAACTGTTTCCTCTAAAGACTCTAAAACCAACTCCCGTTCCAGTACGCTGGCAGTAATATTGGCCAATGCTCGTAGCAGGCGAACCTCGCCCGGACTGAAGTGACGCCGGTTTTTTACCTGCAGCAGCATAATCCCCACAAGGCGCTCTCTGGAATGGAGCGGCAACGTAATTGCACTACCCTCATTAAAAAAAAGCAGCCGCATATTCTCAGGTATTTGCAAGAGAGAATCTGTTAATAGGTCCGTTGAGAAATGAGATTCCCCCCGCGCGGACACTTTACCCACAATACTGTCTCCCAACCGATAATGCCAATCATACAAATCCATTTGCCCTAACAGGGGGTACCAGCTCCTTACAACAAAAGAATTCTTTTGTTCATTTAGAAGGAAAATTGCTCCCGCAGCAATATCCGGTATGGGGAGATTAATGATAATTGTGTGCAGGATCTCGCGGACGGATGGCAGTTGTCTTAGCTCCATTGCCAGGATGCTGAGGCTTTCTAACTCGGCCACGCGTTGTTGAATTTGCTCTAGCAATCGCGCACGTTCAATGGTTAACGACAGCGCATCTGTGATCTGGCGCAGCAGCGGCATCTGTCTTTGGTAATATCCATGTGGATCTTCCCATCCTAACACTAACATGCCTGTAACATGCTGCCCGATTTGCAGAGGCAAGCTGGCGTAAGAGCTGCTTCCCCCACTTCGTAACAGGATTTCTAATGGGCACATTGTGCTGCTCATAATGCTTGGGTTTAGAAAAAGCTCTCCCGACATCACCCTGTTAGCAGCAGCCGTGTTTACCGGATCGATGCTTAAACTTGCGCCGCCAATTTTCAAACTGCCATTATCATAAATATTCCGCAGCTTCTTAACATGCTCTTTGAACATGAACAGATCCACAAAATTACAAAATGCAATTTCTTTCACCTTCTTGAACACGAAAAACAGTGAATCTTCAAGTTCCATCGTTCCGTTCAAGTGCTGTATGATTTCGCTCGCAATTTGTAACTCTCGATTTGCCTGCTGAATTATTGCCTGCGCTTCACGCTCATCTGAAAGATCATCCACAGTGCATAAGTACCCAATTTGATCTTCATAAGGATCGAACACAGGTTTAACCACCAGGTTAAGATGGCGCACCTTGGTCATGCTAGATTCAATCTGGCTGTTTACCTGAATCTGCAAATTGTATTTGCCTGATTTCGTCGAAATGGCCTCTGACATATTGATGAGTTCTTGTCGCTGTAAAGGCGCCTGTTTCGCCAGGTGGTTTATAATCATCCTGAGGTTAATTATTTTGTGCGCGCTCATTTTAAAATCCAGCAAACGCTGAGCCGCAATATTCGCATCAATAAGCTCTTGTTCCTGGCTAAAAATCAAAATCCCCGTGTCCGCGGCATCCACTGCCTCTCGCAAGGCGATGGAAACCGGAGAAAATACCTGATAGCGTTTGATGGCTACGGCGCTGACAACGGCCGATAACAACGGCCCATTTAAACTAACAATCAGGGGGGAAAACTGGCGAGCCCAACTGCCGACCACCCCGGAAACCATTACGCCCCCAATCAGCAGCCAGGCTGTACGGCGCAGCCTTTTGTCGCCTTGCGCGCGCAGGGCAAATACGAGTAACGGCACAACAAACCCGATGCTAAGGGCAAATAAGCTGAAGATGTAGGCAGGTACTCCCAGGGGCCCGGTAAGAAAAACCCGCAGGCTTTGGTAGTTTTCTACGTATAATTCGGGGGGGAAATCAAAAATGAAAGCGGTTCCGAAAATAAGGTCCAGGGCTGTGATAATGACGGGAATGATGGCCAAGCTGTAAATAAAAAGGTGAACTGGCTTTCGGCGAAGCAGGGCTGGTCTAAAGGTCGCAAGAATCACCAACCAAACCGTTGGCCCGGCGGAGATGATCGAAATGGTCTGCATCCAGGCTCCCAAATAAGCCAGTTTGTAAGTCTCCGCAGTGCCTTGAATAAGCGTGCCGCTGGTGCTTATGACCAGCAGCAGCATAAAGGCAGCATAATAACGATTACGCAAGTCGCGCGCATCGAGCAACAGCACGTATACGAGAAGCGCCATTTCCAGGCATAGGACCGGAATCGAAAGATAAATCAACGAGGGCATGATCTGTTTTTCATGTTTGTAATAATGTTTGGGTAGTCAGTGACCAGTTTACGGCCGTTTTCGTTAAGTAAGTATAGCGCCAATTTCAAACGCAAAAAACGCTGCTGGGCAAATTAGGCCCAAAATACCAGGCCTGTTCTGGTGTGAAATACATCTGGGCTGTGGCAAAGCGGCCAATTTGCGGTTTAATTAAGCCATGATCAGGCAGTTGAAGCGGTGGTGGCAAATTCCGGCAGTTAAGTACGGCACGCTAATCTTTCTGGCGGCACGACTCTTTTTTACGCTGTGGGCCGCAGTGATGGTCCTGCTGCTGCCCATTCCCACAGAACCGGATGAGGCGGTACGGCCGTATTTAGGTGAAACCCAGCTCAGTGAGGGGGTGGAAGGGCTGCTGCTCGGCCCGTGGCAGCGCTTTGATACCCAACGATATATGCGCATTGCCCGCGAAGGCTACGCTCAGGAAGAGGATTCCGTGTTTCCCCCCCTCTACCCCTGGCTGGTGCGCGGCCTCAGCAATGTGTTGGGCGGCGGCACGGCGGCACGGCTGGCGGCGGGCCTGCTCATCAGTAACCTAGCCACGCTGGGGCTGCTCATTTTGCTTTACCAGGTGGCAGCCAGCGAATTGGGAGAAAAGCACGCCGCGCGCACGCTGGTCTACCTGGTGCTGTTTCCCACCGGCTTCTTTCTGTTTGCCGCCTACACGGAGCCGCTCTTTATTTTGCTAGCCCTGGGATCTTTCTGGGCCGGGCGCAACGGCCGTTTCCCACTGGCGGGCATTTTAGGCTTTCTGGCCGCCGCCACACGGCTGACGGGTTGGGTGCTGGTCGTGCCTCTAGCTTACTTCGTGATCCGTGATCGGTTACCCCTTATCCGTAACCAATTTCGGATTTCGGATATCAGATATCGGATTACTGTTTACCGATTGCTGTTCGCCGCCTTACCAGGTATCGCCCTCCTGCTATTCATGGTTTACCGCTGGTGGTTGGGGCTGCCGCCACTGACCGAGATTTACGGCCGAAACTGGTTCCAAAGCACCGGCATTCCCGGGCAGGACATCCTCACCGCCTTGCAGACCCTCTTTCTCGGCGGCGAGGTGCGCCGCAACGAAATTATCGCTCTACTGCTGGACACCGCCTGCGCCTTGCTGCTGATTATCACCACAATCCGTGCTTTTCGGCGGTTAGGGGTCAGCTATGGTCTTTACGCCACCTTACTGCTGCTTTTCATGCTGCTGCCCACCTCGCCCGTCAAGCCGCTGTACTCTTTCTCGCGCTACACGTTGGCCTTCTTCCCCACCTTCATGCTGCTAGGCCTGTGGGGGCAAAATAGGTGGGCCCACCGCCTGATCCTTTACCTTTTTCTAGCCCTCACCCTATTTTACAGCGGGCAGTTCTTCATTTGGGGCTGGGTGGCATGAAAGCAAGTTACAAGCCAACCAGCCACACCAACCATAACAACCCACTTGCAAACCCACCCGCTGCCGACGTATGATTTAACCGAACACTTGACACGTAAAACCCTGATACGCAAAAAGGAAAAAATCATGACAACACCTCCTCTCAACATGACCCATCAAAAACAATTCGCCCAGGTAAACGTGCCGCCGCGCCTGCTGCTGGGCCCTGGCCCCTCCAACGCTGACCCACGGGTGCTGCAAACCATGAGCATGCCCACCCTCAGTCACCTGGACCCGGCCTTTGTGCCCCTGATGAACGACGTACAGGAACTGCTGCGCTACGCCTGGCAGACGGACAATGATTACACTATCGCCGTCAGCGGCACGGGCACAGCGGCTATGGAAGCGGCCGTTGCCAATCTCGTAGAGCCCGGTGACGTAGTGCTGGTGGGCGTCATCGGCTACTTTGGCGAGCGGCTGGTGGACATGGCCGGGCGTCACGGCGCGGACGTGCGCGTCGTCGAAAAAGCGTGGGGCGAAGTTTTTAGCCTGGACGAGGTGGAAGCAGCGTTGGCGGCCCACAAACCGGCCGTCCTCATGCTGGTGCACGCCGAGACCTCTACCGGCGCTTTGCAGCCCCTGGAGGGCATCGGCGCGCTGTGCCACCAACACGGCTGCCTTTTCCTCACCGACAGCGTGACCAGTTTGGGCGCGGCCCCGCTTTTCCTGGATGAATGGGAGGTGGACGTGGCCTACAGCTGCTCGCAAAAGGGGCTGAGCTGCCCGCCCGGCGCCTCCCCGCTGACCTTTAGTGACCGGGCCATGGCCAAGATAAACGGCCGTTCTCACAAAGTCAGCAGCTTCTACCTGGACATCAACCTGCTGGCCAAGTATTGGCTGGGCGAAACCCGTGGCTACCACCACACCATGAGCAGCAACATGATTTACGCCCTGCGTGAAGGGCTGCGCCTGGTGGCCGAAGAAGGGTTAGAAGCCCGCTGGCAGCGCCACCAAGCCAACGCCGAGCTGTTTTGGGAAGGGCATGGCCGCCATAGACCTGACCTGCCACGTGCCCGACCCCGCCCTGCGCATCCCCAGCCTGACCACCGTGCGCGTGCCTGATGGCGTGGACGCCGGCGCGGTGGCCAAACGGCTGCTGCGCGAATACAACATTGAGGTCGCCGGTGGTTTCAGCAAGCTGGCGGGCAAAGTGTGGCGCGTGGGGCTGATGGGCTACAACAGCCGCCCGGAGAACGTACTGCTGCTGCTGCAAGCCCTGGAGCGTATTTTGCACGAACGGTGACCAGTATTCAGTGTTCAGTGACAGGGCCAAACTGTTTACTGATTACTGCCAACTGATTACTGAAAGAGGAGTTTAAGATGGCCCTGGCAAACGTAGTAACCGCAAACAATCAGTTTGGCTTTGATTTGCTGCGCCAGTTGGGCCAGCAGCAGCCGGGCAGCAACATCTTCATTTCTCCTGCCAGCATTGCTCTGGCACTGGCCATGACCGGCAACGGCGGCAGCGATGCGGCCATGGCCGCCGTGCGCCATACATTGCGCCTGCCTGATGAAACGTGGCCAATGCTCAACGAAGCCTTTGGCGCGCTGTGGGCAGAATTAGGCACGGCCGATTCGCAAACCATTCTGGCCATGGGCAACAGCCTGTGGGCCGAACCCCGCTTCCCCTTTGCCGCCGCTTTTCGCGAGGCTCTACAGCAGCATTTTGGCGCCGAAATTGCCAACCTGGACTTTGGCAACGTGACGCAAGCCGCCGCTACCATTAACGCCTGGGTAGCAGGCAAAACCCGGGACAAAATCACCGATTTGTTGACGCCCGGAGATTTAATAGAAGCGGTGCTGGTGCTGGTTAATGCCATCTATTTCAAGGGAAACTGGCAGGCGGTTTTTGACGCGGCGGAAACGCAGCCGGGGGATTTTTACCTGGCCGATGGGCAAGCGAGGCAGATACCGCTGATGCGCCGCCGCGGTGAATACCATTATGCCGAACAGCGAGCACGGGCAGATGATCAGCCTGCCTTTTGGCAACGGCCGTTTCTCTTTCCTCGTGCTGCTGCCCAAACCAAACTTGCCCCTAGCCCAGTTGCAGGACAACCTGACGCCGCAAAACTGGGCTGCCTGGCGGCAGCGGCTGGGCGTGCAGCATCCCTTTGGACCCAACCAACCGTGGGATCCCCAAGTGATGCAGCGCGGGCGGCAGTCCGGCCTCATTGTGCTGCCTCGCTTCAAGCTGCGCTGCAAGCAGTCCCTGTTGGGTCACCTGCAAGCGCTGGGATTGACGACCAACGCTTTCCCCCGCATGTCCGCGACCGGGGAAATGCTGTACATCAGCAAAGTCATTCACGAAGCGGTGCTGGAAGTGAATGAGGAAGGGGCCGAAGCAGCGGCAGCCACGGCCGTGGTCATGGTGCGCAGCATGCCCGATCCTCCTTTCGAGATGGTTGTCAACCACCCCTTCTTCTGCGCCATCCAGGACAACTACACCTGCCTCATCCTCTTCATGGGTGCAGTCTATGCCCCGGAAGGAGAAGACATAAGCGCAGGCTCAACACCATGAATGAAAAGCAAGAGCAAAAGTAAGAACAACTCTCTATCTCTAGCTCTTGCTCTAGACTTTTTCAAAGGGAACGCGTAAAACTCGCCACTAAAGAGGAGCCATGCCCACAAATCTCCCCCCTGAATATTACGAAGTCGAGGAACGGTATAAAGCGGCCACCTCCCCGGACGAGAAAATTCGCCTGCTGGAAGAACTAATCAGCACCGTGCCCAAGCACAAGGGCACCGACAAGCTGCGCGCCGACATGCGCAAGCGGCTCTCCAAGATGAAATCGGCCGCCCAGGGTTCCAAAGGCAGCGCCCGCCACCATTCGCCCTACACCATTGACAAGGAAGGCGCGGGACAAGTGGTGGTGGTCGGCCCGGCCAACGTGGGCAAGTCGGCCCTGGTGCAGGCGCTTACCAACGCCGACCCCGAAGTGTCGCCCGCCCCCTACTCCACCTGGGAACCCACGCCGGGCATGATGCTGGTGCACCACGTGCCTGTGCAGCTCATCGACCTGCCGCCTCTGGATCCCAACTACGTAGAACCAACGATGATGGACCTCATTCGCCGCGCCGATCTGATTTTGCTGCTGCTGGATTTGCAAGCGTACCCCATCGCCCAACTGGAAGAGTCCCTGGCGTTGTTGGCCGCGTACCGCATTGTGCCCCTGAAGCAAAAGCCGGCCGAAGTGGTAGACCGGCGCATTGTGTACAAGCCCATTCTCTTTGTGGTGAACAAAAATGATGACGAGGACAGCGACGAGGATTTTGCCGTGCTGTGCGAGCTGTTTGAAGGGGAGTGCGCGCTGCTGTCGATTTCGGCCGTGACCACCCGCCACCTGGACAAGCTCAAAGAGGCCATTCTGGCCGAATTGGGCGTCATGCGCGTCTTCTCCAAGCCGCCGGGGGAAGAGCCGGACTTTACCGCGCCTTTCGTCATGAAGAAGGGCAGCACGCTGGAAGAATTCGCCGCCAAGGTGCACAAAGATTTTGTAGATAATCTGAAATCGGCACGGATTTGGGGCAGCGGCGCTTTTGACGGGCAAATGGTGGGCCGCGACCACGTGCTGGAAGATGGCGACGTAGTGGAACTGCGGGCGTGAAAGGTGTCAGGTGTTGGAGGGTCAGGCGTCATTGCCACTCACAATGACCATAGCTAACTAGAACTTGCTGGCACTTCAACACTCTAGAGACGATCTAACACATACCGCTTGACGGTATTACCGCTTTGCGGTATTATCTTTGCATGATCAAGTCCTTTAAATCTAAAGAAACCGAAAAGGTATTTCATCGTAACTTTTCTCGCAAGCTACCACAAGACATTCAAAAAATTGCGTACCGAAGATTGGCCTTTTTACATTCTGCTAAAGAACTGAAGGACTTATTAATTCCACCATCAAATCGATTGGAAAAACTGTCTGGTGACCGAATGGGTCAACACAGCATTCGGATAAATGATCAATGGCGAATCTGTTTCAAATGGCAAGATGGTGATGCTTATGAAGTTGAGATTGTGGATTATCATTAAGTGAGGACAACCTATGAACGAGACACGAATTCCCCCAGTGCATCCCGGCGAAGTTTTGCTTGAAGATTTTCTTAAGCCACTGGGTATCAGTCAATATCGTTTGGCAAAAGAGATGAATGTCTACCCTCGCAAGATCAATGAAATAGTGCTGGGAAAAAGGAGTATAACGGCCGATACGGCGATAAGGTTAAGTCGCTATTTTGGCACGTCAGCAGAGTTGTGGATGAACCTGCAAGCATTATATGACCTGGAAGTGGCACGTGATGAAATCGAGGAACAAGTGAATAAGGAAATATCGCCGCTGATCCAAGAAAACCTCAATGTCATTCTCGCATAAAGGCTTCAAGCCTAGAAAATAGTTGGGATCCCCCAAATTGCATTATGTCTGGCTAAAATTAGACGCTCTCAAGCCGTTAAATCGCACACCATTTCAATACCTTTGCCAATTCATGGCGAATTTAGGCTAGGCTGAGGGTTATGCACCCTTCCTAGTCGCGAAATCTTGTCAAAAATCGCGCCCATTAAAATTGGGTCTGGTTTTTGCGGAAGCAATTTTAACGTTTCGGTCACATATTTATGACCGCGATAGTATGCTTTCAAATCTAGCACATTAACAGTTGAATCCTCTTGACGAAACTCACGTAACAGCACCTGTGAAACGTTGACCATGAACAGGGAGAGATTAATAGCATTCGTCACCCCGTTTCCTTTACATTCATAAAATCTTCCAAACCCCAATACTGTTTGGCATCCCGAAAATTGAATTCGATTTGGAATCGCAGCCGATAATAGTCAATCAGTTGTGCCCAGCCCAGGTCAAGGTCACTTGAAAACAGAATGACTCGGGCGGTGGCTCCTGTAGCCAACTTCGTTTTCACGATAATGACGACATTGAGTGATTTGGCAAATTCTTTATGGAGCAAGGTGGCTTGGTAAATGTCAGTTCGAATGCCATCTTCAATGGTCGTCTCTTGAAGATGTTCTGCTGGTATGTGAGCATAATCGAGCTTGTCACCATACTTCTGGCGTTTCTTTTCTCCTTCGTATAGAGAAGTATAAAGCCGAATCATAGCGCAGTTTGGAAACGATGTGAAGATGACATTGCCGCACCATTTGCAAGGCATTGTTGTTGCCAAAGTGCCCATCCAAGGCGATGTATGACAATCGTGATGCTTTTGCCAGCTAAGGCGAGAAACTGTTTGATCATCTCCTGAATTCGTATCAGTTCTGGGGTTAAGGTCACTTCGGTTTTGTTGCGATTCTTACTTCCTTTGGGTCTTCCGCGCTTCCCCTTGCTTTTGTTGTTTCTTGGCTTTTTTCTGCTTTGCTTTTTGTTTTGCCTCAGCCTTTTCTTCCTCGGTGCGGACAACTTGTTTCGCCATCACCGGATAAGAACGGCGCTCGCCGACAGTTGACCAGGGAAAGCGCAAAGAACGCGATGCTGGGAACTGGTTTGCCAAACAGAGATGAAAAGAATCGGTCAAATCCGAAAGTTAACTTTCCCGATTTGGTGACCACACATTCGTCTCCGGCCAATATATAGACATCTTTAACTTGCTGAAGATGCGCACAGAAAAATAGCCACAATATCTGTGCCCAGGGAAGGCTTTTATGAAAAAACCGTTGTACCGTACGATAACTACCACCTTTGTCTGTCCAGCGGGAAATGCCTAACATGGTGACCCGACCGGTCATGGCTAACATGGCAGAAATGATAAGATTCATTTGCCGTATGGTTGTTTTTGAGAGAACAGGATTCAAATGTTGTAAAAGTGCTAAAATATCTATCATGAGCGGTTGTGTAATTACGGAATTTTTTCCTTGGTCGGTAAAAACTCGTATCTTACTCAATCGCTCAATTTACGCTATTTTTGGCGAAGGTATTGCATTTAGAAACGAATAATGACTATACATTTATTGGCAGTCAAATATCTAGGCAGCGGATTTGACAGTTTGGTACTTCAAAGATGGTAGCCGTAGCTCAAGGTGCTATTTCAAAAGTCGGTGAGTAGAATTATTAATAGGCCTTTTCCACCCCTAGCCTGCCGTGTCAAAGCGTTAGGGGGCAACGGCCGTTTCCGCCGTACGCTCTGGAAACCAAAGCCACACCCCCAGCCACACCGTCCACACCGCGTGGGCAATTATCCATACAAACAAGCTCAAGCCCAGCACCGCCGCCAGCGGCGCGCCAAAATACGCATTCCCGCGGCTGTTTAGCATCAGCCCCGCAAACATCACCAACCAGGAAAGACCTGCCGCCAGCATCAGACCAGGTACGGCCACAGGCAGCGTGCGCGTGCGCCAGCCCAGGTAGGCGGCCATTAACAGCCATACTCCCACCAAGGCAATCATGCCCTGATACAAGAGGACAACCCAGTCCAGCGGAATGGTTAACGGCCGTACCAGCCACGACGTAACCGCCCCCACCAGGGTTACCAGAAAATAGAGCGTCATGCTAACCAGCCCCACTACCGCCGTCAGGCGACTGGCTCGCGGCGCAGCGGCCTGAAAAAGCGCGTGCAACGCCACAGCCAGCGGCAGTAAAGCCAGCGGCGACATGAGGACCAGAAACTCCGCCTCTGCTTCTGGCAATCGCTGGCTGTTAAGCAGCCCTAGGGCCAGCAACACCGTACTCAAAACAGCCCCCACCCCAGCAATGCGAAAAACAAGTCTGCCATTCATCGGCCACCTCCCCGGTTCCATCCATTCTAAGTGCAAATGGGCATCCATCACCCCACGCACAATATCTAGGCCATCCCGCCAGGCCAGAGGCGAGGCTTCCTCTAACATGGCAAGAAATTCGGCGGCGTAGCGCTGCCGCCAGGCCGATGGATACAGCTTCACCACCAACAAGACCATCCACCGGCTCATAGTGACCCCTCCAGGCGCGCCTCGGCCAGCGCAGTCACGCTTTGCAGGCTGGCTAACCGCTGCTGCAACGCATCACGGCCGTTGGCCGTCAGTTGATACGGCCGTTTCCGATCTTCAGGGGGCAGGGGTGCAATCCAGGCCAGCTTTTCCAGCCGGGCCAGCGCGCCATACAGAGTGCCCGGTCCCAGCCGCACCCCGGCAAAGGTAGCAATGTCTTCCATCATGGCATACCCATGACGCGGGCTGTTGGCCAGGCTGGTCAAAATGAGAAGGGCGGGGTCGGCAAAGCGCCCCATGTCGTCAAAACTCATTTTCTGCACCGCTCCACTATTACGTCTCGCGTAGTATTACGTATGGCGATATAGTAAACGGATATTCCCCATTCGTCAAGCACGGCCATCATTCCTAAGGACCCAAACCTACGTTCTCAGCCAGGCTAGAGATTGGAGGCTTGCCAATCTCCAGCCTTCAATCTCTAATTTCCTGTCTCAACATGTCATTCTATTGCCCTTCAGTATAATAACCTGATGGAAACTCTAAACACCCCCGTCACCCAGGCCCTGGACGCCCTGGGCATCCCCTACAGCACCTTCACCCACGCCGGCCCTGTGCGGTCGCTGGAGCAGGCCGCCGCCGAGCGCGGCCACCAGCCGGAGCAAATCATTCGCAGCATCGTTTTCCGCCTTGCCGCTGACCATTTTGTCATGGCGCTAATGGCCGGGCCGCAGCAAATTAACTGGAAGACGCTGCGCCGCACCCTGGGCGAAAAGCGGCTGACCATGGCCAGCGAAGAAGAGGTGCTGGCCATCACCGGCTACGAGCGCGGCGCGGTGGCCCCCTTTGGCCTGCCCCAGCCGCTGCGCATTCTGGCTGACCCGGGCATCTTTGTGCCGGAAGAGATATCCTTAGGCTCCGGCGTGCGCGGAACGGCCGTAATCATGCAGTCCGCCGACCTGCGCCGCGCCCTGGGTGACGTGGAAATCGTGGCTTTGAGTTCGGCATAACCAAGGCAACCTCAGCGCATTCAAGCGGTTCAGTAACGAAGAAACGCGGAGGCAGTGTTATCCCGCGGTGGTGATTTAATCTTAACTACCAACCGCCCCCTGCACGGCAAACATCACATCAATCATCACTCCGATGAAGCCCAGCGGGGGTTGGTTCGAGTCTAGCGTGCCAATGAGGGTCGCGTTTTGCTCCGGCCAATAATACGCAAAGCTGTTAAAAAGCCCGCCATGCCCTTGTAAGGTGCCCAGGCCAGGAATATCCCATTCGTCCGGCGCAAATAAGTATGTACCCAAGCCATAATACGCCCCCGCGTCGCTTGTCTCAACCCATTCCATCATGGCCTCTTTGCTGGCCGGGTCGTCAAAGAGATCGCCATTGACCCAGGCCCACAAGAAGCGGTTCTGGTCTTCAACGGTGGACACCAGCCCGCCCGACCCCCATTCGTAGGAATGGCTGTCTAGCTCATTCCACAGCGTGCCGTTGTAGTAGGCGTGGGAGAGGGAACGGCCGTCCACCCCCGGCACCACCTCCTCACGAAACTCAAAATAGGTGTGTTCCATCCCCAACGGCTCAAAGATGAACTGACGATACGCCTCATGCAGCGCCATGCCCGATGCTGTTTCCACAACCAAGCCTAACAGTTGAAAATTGGTGTCACTGTAGTTGAACGTTTCTCCTGGTTTGGCTACAGGGGGTGCATTAGCAATGGCCCATTCCAACACCTGCATTTCATCCCACATCGTATCCGGTTCGGCCAGCACTAAATCCTTGAAATCAGGCAGCCCGCTGCCGTCGTTATCCGCGCCGTTGGAAAAGTCGCCCAGGCCGCTGGTGTGGCTCAACAGTTGACGCACGGTGATGGTTTCACCGTAGGATTCGCCATCCAAGACAAGAATGCGAGAGACAATGTTCTCTGGCACATAGAGGCTGATGGGATCATCGAGGTTGAGTTGGCCTTGTTCAGCGAGTTTCATGATGGTAACGGCCGTATACATCTTCGTCACGCTAGAAATGATAAATTGATCATCCGCCACCATCTCAATTCCATCTTCGGGGTTGGCCATGCCCTCCGCCCCTTTCCAGGTGAAGTTGTAGTCAGGGGCATCCACCATCAGGATGAAACCAGGCACACCATTCTCATTGACCCAGTTGTCGGCAATGGCCTGCAGGGCAGCCGCCAATTCTGGCAGCGTTTCCTCGTCATTCATGGCCTCAGGAGCTTCTGGTTCTACCGGCTCGGCGATCCATTCTTGAGTCATGTTGGCAAAGGCGTAGTTGCGCGTAAAACCGCCCTCGTTGCAGCCATCATCCACCGTTTGAAATTTGGTTTTGCCGTCATCCATGAGCAAAACTTCATACACGCCCACCGTTTCGGCTGGGCACTCTGCCCAATGACCCATGTTTTCCAGGTCGCGCAGATGAAGCTGCCCATTTTCAAACCAATATTCACCGGATATACGGGGGGTCGTTGCCAAATTATCTTGAGAAAGGGAGAGGAAGTAACGGCCGTCTGCCGTGTACATTAAATATCCCCTTTCACCGGCAATGGTTCCTTCCCAAATACCCACCATCTCGTCTGCGGACGTGATCATGGCAGGTGCTTCTGTCGGTTCGGGTTCGGATGTGGGTTCGGGAACGGCCGTTGGTTCGGCCATCTCATCTTCAATAATGGCATCTTCAGGGGCCGGCTGTGCGGATTCTGGCGTATCGCTGCCACCGCAAGCAGCCAACAGTAACAATAATAAAACGATCAAGGAAACTAACTTCTTCATAATTCTGACTCCTCTTGTTCGCTAACGGCTGCACCTGTTTCTGCTTCAGCCGAAACAGCCGCCAGATAGCTAAAAAGTGCATCTAAATTAGTGAATGCCCGTTGCTGACCCGTGCCGGCTTCTTCCAAAGAGGCGCGCCAGCCCCAATCACCATTCTGTTTCACCCGCCACAAGCGCAGCAGATATGAGCGAAAGATCACTTCTTCTTGGTTCACTTTTTCCTCACCTGAGAGTTCAAGCTTAGCAAGCCATCGTTAAGAAAACGTCCAAAATGGCAGCAGAATTGGTGACATTCCTCAGGTGAGAACGGCCGTAACCATCCCCTATAATAATTTACATACCGAGTGAGGAGGCTGTGACCATGACCAAACTCGTCATTTCAACCCTGGGGCCACTGCAGATTAGAAACGAGAACACCCCCATAAATGGCTTCTTATCCGACAAGGTGCGGGCTTTATTGGTTTATCTGGCTGTGGAGCAGGCACGGCCGTTTCGCCGCGAAACGCTGGCTGCCTTGCTCTGGCCCGGTCAGCCCGAACGCAGAGCGCGGGCCAATTTGCGCCGCGCCCTGGCTAATTTGCGCCGGGTGATTGCAGATGAGAACGGCCGTTACCTGCACGTCACCCGCCAAACTATCCAGTTCAACGCCGCCAGCAATGCCTTTGTCGATGCCGTCCATTTTGAGGAATTGCACATTGGGGAAGAGCCGAGTTTGGCCCAAATGGAAGAGGCCGTGGCCCTGGTAAACGGCCGTTTCCTCGGTGGATTCTCCATCAACGACAGCATCGCCTTTGAAGAGTGGTCACTGCTCAAACGAGAACAGATACAACGCCAGCTCTTGCGCAGCCTCAACCGCTTAACCACCTACTATGAAACCCATCATCGGCCAGAACAGGCGGTGCAATTTGCCTGGCAGCAAGTAAACGTGGAACCCTGGTACGAACCAGGCCAGCGACAGCTTTTGCGCCTTCTAGCTTGCACCGGACAGCGAACCACCGCCTTGGCCCATTACGAGCAGTTCCAGCAAGAGCTCTGGGCAGAACTTGGCATTACTCCTGAACCAGCCACTTGCCGCCTGTACGAAGAGATTCGGGATGAGCGAGCGAAGACAACCACACCTGCCCCGCCCCCATTTTTGGCCGAACCGCGCACAATTGTTCCCGCTCCTTTTGTGGCGCGGGAGCGAGAATTGGCGCAGTTGCAAAGCTACTGGCAAACGGCCGTTGCCGGGCAGGGCCAGTTCGTTTTTATCACAGGTGAAGCGGGCAGCGGCAAAACCCTGCTTTTGCAAGCCTTCGCCCAGCAAGCCCAAAACCAAACCCCTGCTCCTATTCCTCTTTTTGGCGAATGCCAAGCCCACACCGGGCAGGGCAATCCCTATTTGCCCTTCCGTCTCGTTTTGGCACATGCCATCGGCGATATTGAGTCCCAATGGCACAGCGGCACTCTCAACCGCGAGCAGGTCAATCGCCTCTGGTTTTTGCGCCCCACAGCCTTGCAGCTCCTGCAAACTGGAGCCCCAAACGTGCTGGCGACCTTGATCGACCCTGCCATTCTGCCAGAAGATGTGCAGCAAACGGCCGTGGCGAATACTCCTTCACAGGCCAACCTTTTCCGGCAATTCACGCACTTCTTGCAGATGTTTAGCCAGCATGGCCCCCTGCTGCTGCTGCTGGATGATTTGCAATGGGCGGACAGCGGCTCGATTGATCTGCTTTTTCATTTGCGCCGCCAAATCGTCGGCTACCCCATCTTGATTATCGGCACGTACCGCCCTGAGGAAGTAATCGAGAATCAGCCAATAACCGGCCAGCGCCATCCTCTCGCCCCATTTGTTCATGAGCTCACACGAGATTTTGGCGAGATAGAAGTAGCGCTTAACCAGGCAGATGGTCGTGCCTTTGTAGATGCGTGGCTGGACACAGAAACAAATCAATTAGACCAATCCTTCCGCCGGACGCTATTTCACCAAACGCGGGGTCATGCTCTGTTTACGGTGGAATTGGTGGCTGGCTTACAGGAACGCGGTGATCTGGTTCGTAATGAGGCCGGCTGTTGGCAAGAGGGTAATGCGGTATGCTGGACTCAGCTCCCGGCCAAAGCCGAAGCGATTATTGCCGAGCGAATCGGCCGTTTGCCCCAACCCCTGCGCCATCTTCTGACCATAGCCAGTATTCAGGGCGAGGCATTTGTGGCTGAAATAGTTGCGCAGGTGATGGAACAATCCCCGCTGGAAATTATTCGTTGTTTGAGCGGGGACCTGGCAAGAAGCCACCGGCTGGTGCGGGCGCAGGGGCAGCAGCAGTTTGGGCAGCAAACTATTTCGCGTTACCGCTTTCGGCACAATCTGTTTCAAATGTATGTGTACGGCCGTTTAGACCCCAGCGAACGCAGTTACCTGCATCAAGCGACTGGTGAATTGTTGGAACAGCTTCATGAGGCGGCTGAAACTGACATGATGACCGTGGCTGCTCAACTTGCGTTTCATTTTACCGAGGCCCAAGTTATCCCCAAAGCCATCCACTACCATCAACTGGCCGGGCAACACGCCCTGCGCCTCTCAGCCCATACCGAGGCCATCACCCACTACCGCCAAAGCCTGGCCTTATTAGCCTCCCAGCCAGAAACCCCTGCGCAAATTCAGCAAGAAATTACCTGTCAATTAGCTCTCGGTGCGGCATTGTTAGCCGTAAAAGGGTATGCCGCCCCCGAAGTGAAGCAGGCATATGATCGTGCCTATGAGCTTTGTCGTCAGGTAGATGCTGCGCCGGAATTAGTGACTTCTCTTTTTTGGCTGACTTCCTTTTATGCAGTGGGCGGGCAGCTTGACACGGCCTTGTCTGTGGCGCAGCAGATGTTAGCCATCAGCCACCAAGAAGCAGTCAGCGATATGCATAAAATGCAAGCGCATGTGCTGACGGGACTGCCGCTTTTCTTTATGGGATGCAATGAGGAAGCGCTGGCTCATTTCGAGGCAGCCAATGCCCTCTACGACCCCGCACGTCATCAGCCACAAGTCTATACTTTTGGTCAAGACCCTGGCATTGCCAGCAAAATATGGCAGGGGCATGTACTGCTCCATATGGGCCAGCTTGAGGAGGCAGAAACCTGTTTGCAGCAGGCTTTAGCCTGGTCAGAAGAACTGGACCATCCCTACACGCATACTTTTTCGCTGTTGGTGGCTGGCTGTACCCCAAAATGGTACCTGGGTAGACTTGCAGAAGAAGAAAAATACGCCCAGTTGGCAATTGAGGCGGCGCGCAAAGGGGGTTTTGTCTACCTGGAGATATTGGCTCTGTTTTATTTGGGACAGGCAAAGGCGTTTACGGCCGTTAACCAAAAAGGGCACGCCGCACAGAAAAAGGCAGCAGAAGGGTTAACTTTGATGGAGCAGGCGATGGAGAGAGAGGCCATAATTGGCAGCAAACTGGGCCACACCAGTCGTTGGAGCACGCTGGTGGACGTGTATCGACAATCTGGGCAGTTGGCCAAGGCGCGGCAGGCTGTACGCGCCGCAGAAAAGGAAATCGCCAACAGCAACGAACATTATTTTGAGGCTGAACTGCTGCGCACAAAAGCGGAGTTGTGCCTTGTGGAAGGCAATGAAGCCCAGGCAAAGGCTTGCCGGCAGCAGGCCATCACCATCGCCCGCCAGCAAAAGGCAAACTATTGGGAATTAAAAATAGATGCAAATCCCTACTGAATCAAGAAACCGGGCAATGTTATTCGGGTGGCTTTCTCACGTCAGAAAGCAATAAAGAGCTGGTTAATTGCAGGAAACAAAGGAATGTGATTGGCAGTGGTCCAGTTACCATTCCACGTGGGGGCGGCGTTCCTGGCAGAGGGTGATGAGTTCGGAAAGACGGCCGTTACGCACCAGGTAGACGATCAATTCTCGCGCCAGGGTGCTGGCCCGCTCCCTGTGAAACTCATCCGCATTCAGATTGAGCTCAAAGAGCATGTCCACCAGTTCTTCAAGGCCAAAATAGCGCACCATTTCGTTACGCAGTTGGGGCAGGTCACGGCCGTTTACCGCCGATAGGTCCGCCAGAATTTGGTGACTGTCGGGCGTGGCGATTTTTTCCGGCGTCATGGGTGACAGAACCGTAGGCAGCACCGCCGCGCCGGTGACCTCCAGGTAGAAAGTGCGTTCCAGCTTGTGCTGCCGCTCCATTTTGTCTTGATACTCAATGATGAGCTGCATGGGCACGCTGGTTCCCTGGGCCCGGGGGCAGACGTCCAGCCAATGGTTGTAAGCTTTGCCTGGCGCCAATGTAATCATGGTTTGGGTACGCCCTGACTGCCCCTCAAACTGGTCGTCTTTGAGTTTTATTTTGACATAACGTGCCACGCCAAAGCCGTTATTGACCACGTCGTAAGCAAGGCGAGACCAGGAGTTAAGCACCATCGGTTCGATGTCGATGGTGAGGGCCAGGATGGGCTCGCGGCGGTAACGGGCGACTTCTTGCTCGCAGCGCAAGCGAGCTTCTTTGTCTCCAGTCTCTACGAAAGCCAGGGCGGCTTGCTGCCAGGCTAACGCTTTTTCCTCGTTGCCCAACGCCTTTTGCGCCAATAAGTAAGCATGGTTTTCTAAAGCCTGGGCGCGCATGCCATAACGGTCAAGCCGCTCCCAAAGTTGGGCCGCTTGCAGCCATTTTTCCGCCTTTTCGAAATCTTTGGCGGCCTGCTCGAGTTCGCCCAGTTCGTACCAGAGGGTTGCCGCCTGCTGGGGAATGCCCACATCTTCGTAAGCCTGGGCAATGACACGTTTGGCTTCTTTTTGTTGGAACTGGGCCAGGGTTTGCTGCTCGTCCAAGACCGGTTCAGGAACAAACGGCCGTTCCAGGGCAGCGACATTGCCCCCCCGGTCGGCGACAAGCAGTGCTGATGGCGTATGTATGGGCGGCATTTCAATGCGGCGCGGCATGTAGTAGCGCCAAATCTCTTTCCCACTCGCCACGTCAACCGCATAGAAATGGTGGTCCTCGCAGGTAAAGTACAGGGTGTCGTGCAGCACCAGGGGCTGGGACCCAACTGGTCTGGTAGTGTTAAATTGCCACAGGATACGGCCGTTGTGCACGTCCAGCGCCGTCAAACCCTGACGGGAGCCCACGAATAAGCGGTCATCGAAAGATTCCGGGCGGCTTAACGGCCGTTCCTCACCTAGGGCCAGCGACCAAACCTGATGGCCGTGCTCCTTATCCACCGCCAGCAGCGTGCCCAAGCTGCTCACCGCAAAAATCAGATTATTGGCCAGCACCGGCGTCTGGTCCAGCCACTCCTGCTTCCCACCCTGAAAGCGAAAATGCCAGCGTTCGCCCACCATCGATGGCCACCGCCAGCAGTTCCGGCCCGCGGCAAGGAATGTAGGCAATGCCATCCTGGATGATTGGCGCAGCGTAGGAGGCGTTGGCCGAGAGGGGAATGCGCTGCTCGTTGTTGCCCTCATCCTCGGGGCTGATGATGGTCAGCGTTTTGGAGCCGGAAATAAGGTAAATGCGGCGATTTTGCACCAGGGGCGCGGAAAAACTTTGCTCGCCCGTTTGCCACTGCCAGAAAATTTCCCCAGCTTCATTAAAGGCCTGCACGCTGCCCGCGCCATGCAGGAAATCGCTGCTGCTGGCTGAGACAACGGCGACGGTAAATCCTTCCAGGATTAAATGATAGGCTTGCATGCCTGTCACCAGGGCAAATTCGTAATTGTGCTGCCAGTTGACCTGGCCGGTCTGCAGGTTGATACCTTGTAAACGGCCGTGCTGCACAAACCTCCCCTGGGGCTGGGAAGCGACAACCAGCGTCTCCCCCAAAACCAGAGGTGGCTGGCTGATGCGCTGGCCTAAATCGGCCGTCCACAATACTGTTGGGCTTGCCTCAGACATGACTACCTGTTCGCAATCCTTTTACGCGCCCGTTCGTGGCGCCAGTTCCGGGTGCGGCGCACGGTTAAGCTAAAAAGCATCACAGCCCCGCCAAACCAGATGACCCATGCACCAATTTGTTGGGCATTAGAATCGCAGTTGCTACATAGCACATTGGCATAGAGCACCGCTGCACCCCACCCCAAGATCAATGCCAAAAGCGCCACCAGCAAGTAAACAAACCAGTTTACCCGCCAATCGGCCGCCAGGCTTATCCGGGCATTCTGTAGTGTGGAAGGTTGCGGTATTTTGCCGCCGGGGGCTCCGCGCGCGCCATCCACAATGGCCCAAAGAAGCGCCAACAAAGTTAGGCCAAATGCGAATATCCGCCAAGAAGGTATGTACAATGCATCGAAATAAATCAAACCCATTTGATTCATGAAAGAGATAACCCAGAACAGGGCAAGTAACAGCAATAGAGCGCCGCGCAGCTTGCGCTGTTTGTTCCAATCCACCACGCCAACGATGACATAAGGGAGTGTAATTATTAAGGTAAATAAGCCAGGAGTGCATACCCACAAAGGTCAGCAGCAAGGCAAAGAACAGCAAACCAGCGCGCCACCAGCGCTGCAAAAAGTTGGGTTGGCTGGCCGGAGCGGCCGAGAGTGCTGGTGTGAATGTCGGCTCTTGCACAAAGGCAGGGCGTTCAACTGCTGGGGCAGCCGGGAAATTGGGCTTAGGCATGACGGTGGCCTGGGATGTCTGAATGACTGGGGGGGTATGGTCAAGCAAGGGTGCAGGCTCTGGTTCGTGGGCAACCTGCCGGGATTCGGGTCGAGGTGGGGTTTCCACAGGCGGGGATGGGGCTGGGGTTGATTTGGCAGGTGTGGGGGAAACGGCCGTTTCCTCCTTCACTTTCTCTACAGGCATGGAAGGTGCGACAGATCCATCGGCTGCCGCCTGCACCGCCGCCGCCAATTCTGCCGCCGACACGTACCGCTCCTCTTTCTGTTTGGCCATCGCTTTGAGAATGATGTCCCGGCACGCTGAGGGCAGGTCCGCATTGGCTGCCAGGACGTCAGGAACCGGCTCCAGCACGTGCATCATCGCCTGGCCCAGCGTCGTATCCGCCTCGTAAGGAATTTTGCCGGTTAGCATTTCATAGAGCACCACGCCTAGGGAGTAAATGTCGCTGCGCCCATCCAGCTTATCTACCGCCCGCGCCTGTTCCGGGCTCATGTAGGCAGGCGTGCCCAAGATATTGCCCGTTTGCGTGTATGCCGCCGAGCCGGCAGCCAGTTTCACAATGCCAAAATCGCACAAAAAGGCTTCCCGATCCTCGTCAAAGAGAATGTTGGCCGGCTTAAGGTCGCGGTGCACAATGCCGCGGCTGTGGGCTTTGTCCAGGGCGCTGGCTACCCGGTGCAAAATGCGCGCGGCTTCACTGACGGGCAGCGGCCCCTGCGCCAGACGCTCCTTCAGGTTGCCCCCCGGCATGTAGCGCATCACAAAATAGGGCCAATCGCCGTCTTCGCCATAGTCGTACATGGAAACAATGCAGCGGTGCTCTAAAGCGGCAATGGTTTTGGCCTCTTGCTCAAAGCGCGCTGAAAATTCTGCCTCGTGGGCAAAATAGGTGGGCAGCACTTTGAGGGCTACCTCCCGTTCGAGCACAGGGTCAAACGCCAGGTAAACTGTTGCCATCCCCCCCCGGCCGATTTCGCGGAGAATTTCGTAACGGCCGATTTTCTTTTGACTCATGAACATCACTCCTACAAATGGGGGCAGCAAAGCGGTGCGTGATCGCGGGATTAGGGTAAGGTAAAATTGTCGATAAGATAATTTCATTATAAGGGGGGAACGGCAATTGGTAAACTGGAAAAAATTGAGCCGCGCAGTGAGCCACCTATTGAGTGCGGTTTACGCACTCTTCCAAAACCGCACTCTGGCGCACAAACAGACCGGTAATTTGTTATACTCCATGGATAGAAACGGCCGTTATCCAGCAGCCAATCAGCACAATGAAACCACCACCCTCACAGCAGGCCGTAGGCACCAGGTTAAAAACGACGGAGGCCAAGGTTGGTAAAAAAAGCAGGAGCATTCAACGCTTTTTTAGTCCTGTTCATTAGCCTTATCGCGCTGGTAATTGGCCAGGCGCGCGCCCAGGGTGACACGCAGCTCTACTTACCGCTGGTGAGCGCCCCTCTGGCGCCTATCCCCTTTGGTCCGGTGCACAGCGGCGAGGGCACTTACTACGCCGCCACGGGAGCTGGAAACTGCGGCTTCCCGGCCACGCCCGACAACCTGATGGTCGCCGCACTGAACCTGACCGATTACGCCAATGCTGCCCTGTGCGGCGCTTACATCCGGGTCCATGGCCCCAACGGGGCCGTGGACGTGAGGGTGGTGGACAGTTGCCCTCCTTGCGCTCCCGGCGACGTCGACTTGAGCCTGGAAGCCTTCGCCCACATCGCCAATCCCATAGCTGGGCGGGTGCCCATTACCTGGCAGTTGCTCAGCTACACGCTGGAAGGTCCCATCGTGTATCATTTTAAGGACGGCAGCAACCCCTGGTGGACGGCCGTACAGATTCGCAACCACCGTAACCCTGTCGTCAGCGTGGAATGGCTGGATGGCGGCGACGTTTACCGGCAACTTCCGCGGACATCCTACAACTATTTTGTAGCTTTTAGCGGCCTGGGGCCTGGCCCCTACACCTTTCGCGTCACCGACATCTTTGGCAACACTCTGGCAGACAGCGGTATTCCGCTTCTGGACGACGCCGACTTCACCGGCAGCGGCCAATTTCCGCCACCGTAGGGCTAATGAAAGATGTTTCAAATTCGCTTTACTGTTAGCCACGCCACACAGCTTATACGTCCATATGCTTGCAGCAATGTGCAAAAGGAGAACAGATGTCAAATTCCCCACACCTCTACGACTTTCTTCATGAATTAGGCCGGCGCGTGCGCGGCGACCTGCGCACCGACGAATACAGCCGCATCCTCTACAGCACCGACGCCAGCATCTACCAGGTGAAGCCCCACGGCGTCCTTATTCCGCAAACGATGGACGATGTGCAGGCGGCGGTAGAGCTGGCGGCGAAATACCGCGTCCCCATGCTGCCGCGCACAGCCGGCAGCAGCCTGGCCGGGCAGGCCGTCAACGAGGCGCTGGTCATCGACTTTACCCGCCACCTGGACCAGGTGCTGGAAGTGAACGCCGGAAGAGCAGTGGGTGCGGGTGCAGCCGGGCATTGTGCTGGATGAGCTGAATTTGCACCTGCGCCAGTATGGCTTGCAGTTTGGCCCCGACCCGGCCAGCAGCAACCGGGCGGCCATGGGCGGCATCGTCTCCAACAACTCCACCGGGGCGCACTCCATTTTGTACGGCATGACGGCCGATCACGTGCTGGAAATGAACGTCATTCTGAGCGACGGCTTCACCAGCTCATTTCGGCCCCTTAACCGCCGCTGAACTGGCAACCAACGCCAAAACCGCGCCGGCCTGGAGGGCGACATCTATCCGCAAACCATCCAACTAACCAACAACCCAGCCAACCAACAAATCATCCGGCACCACACCCCGCGCCACTGGCGGCGCTGCGGTGGCTACAACCTGGATCGGCTTGATCCCGTGAAGATGGCCTGAGCTTCCACTGGCCGACCGATGAGCGGTTTAATCTGGCCAAGCTGATCTGCGGCGCGGAAGGCACGCTGGCGGTGATCACCGACCTCAAGCTGAATCTGGTGCCCCTTCCCAACGAAGACGGCGCTGGCCATCGTTCATTTTGACAGCCTGCCCGACAGCGTTAACGGCCGTACCCATCATGCTCGAAATCGACCCTTCGGCCGTCGAACTGCTGGACAATCTGGGCCTGACCCTGTGCCGCGAAGTGCCGGAGTATGCCCGGCTGCTGACCACTTTCATCGACGGCACGCCCAACTGCGTGCTGATTACCGAGTTTTACGGCGAGAGCGAGCACGGAACTGCGGGCAAAGGTTGACAGATTGCAGACTCATTTGCAGAAACAAGGGGTGGCGGCACACGGCCGTTACCACCGCCTTCGACCGCGCGAAGCAAAGCCGACGTGTGGAAGGTGCGCAAAGTCGGGCTGGGGCTGCTCATGTCCATCAAGGGCGACCACAAACCGATTCCCTTCATCGAGGATGCGGCCGTTCCCGTCGAACATCTGGCCGAATACGTCACCAAAGTTGAAGCAGTTTCTGCCACGACATCGGCACCGACGTGGCCTACTACGCCCACGCCAGCGCCGGCTGCCTGCACGTCCGCCCGCTCATCAACGCCAAAAAAGCGACCGAAGTGGCCAAGCTGCCGGAAATCACCCACTTTTCGGTAGATTTGCTGCACGGCTATGGCGGCGCATTTTCCAGCGAACATGGGGACGGCCGTGCCCGCAGTTGGCTCAACGAAGCATTTCTTCGGCCCCGACTTGTACGGCCTCTTCAAGCAGGTTAAACAGCATCTTCGATCCCGCAAAACATCCTCAATCCCGGCAACATCGTCGACGCCGGACCGATGACCGAAAATCTGCGTTTTGGCGCAGGCTACCAGTTCATGCCCCATCACACCCCACATTGATTTCAGCGAGCATGAGTCGGAATCCCCGGCCGGGCGGCTTTGATCGGGCCGTGGAAATGTGCAACGGGGCCGGCATCTGCCGCAAACGGACCATCGACACGATGTGCCCCAGCTTCAGGTCACCCGCGAGGAGATGCACAGCACCCGCGGCCGGGCCAACCTGCTGCGCGCCGCTATAGTCCGGCCAGCTCGCCCACCACCGACCTCACCAGCCCACAGCATGTACGAAGCGATGGACTTGTGCATCGAGTGCAAGGCGTGCAAGGCCGAATGCCCCTCGTCGGTGGACATGGCCAAAATCAAGTTTGAATT
Source organism: uncultured Chloroflexia bacterium (assembly GCA_963695505.1). Classification (GTDB taxonomy): domain Bacteria; phylum Chloroflexota; class Anaerolineae; order Promineifilales; family Promineifilaceae; genus JACSRF01. The sequence continues at coordinate 88,842 of CAVOGX010000010.1, forward strand.
CCTGGCGCAGTATTACGATGCCAACGGCGTTCCCCTGCGCACCCGGCTGTTTGCCAACATTGGCCGGCTCAACCGGCTGGGCAGCCGGTCCATTGGCTCCCATCGCCAACTGGACGCTGCAAAAACGGCCTCATTCGCGCAGGGATGGAACACTTCTGGGCATCCCCGCGCAGCGCACCCTGCCTCCTTTCGCCCGCCAGCCCTTCATGCACTGGTTTGCCCGCCGCACTCCATCATCCGCATAACCCCAAATCCCAAATCCGAAGTCGTCCTTTTCATCGATCCCTTCACCAACTTCAACTACCCGGAAATCGGCCAGGCGGCGGTGGAGGTGCTGGAAGCGGCCGGTTTTGGCGATTGAGGCGGTGTCGGGGGATGACGGCCGTCCCGCCATCTCCAAAGGGCTGGTAGACAAGGCCGCGGCCGCGCCCGCGACACCGTCGACCAACTGGCCCCCTTCGCCGAGCAAGGCATGCCCATCGTCGGGCTGGAACCCAGCAGCCTGCTCACCCTGCGCGATGAGTACCTGTACCTGCTGCCCGGCGACGCGCAGGTGCCAACTGTTGGCCGACCATGCCTACACCTTCGAGGAATTCATCGCCAAACTGGCCGACGAGGGCGAACTGAATCTGAACTTCACCGCAGAGAAGCGCGCCACATCTTGCTGCACGGCCACTGCCACCAAAAAGCGCTGGTGGGCACCGGGCCCAGCCACCGCGTTCTCAGCCTGCCGCCCAACTACACCGTGAGGAAGTGGAATCGGCTGCTGCGGCATGGCCGGCGCCTTTGGCTACGAAGCGGAGCATGTCGACATTTCGCTGCAAATGGCCGAGCGCCGCCTGCTGCCGGCCGTGCGCGCCGCCACGTCCAGGACACGCTCATTGTGGCCGCCGGGTCGAGCTGCCGTCAGCAAATCAAGCACGGCACGCAGCGCCGCGCCCTGCACCCGGCGGAGGTGCTGCGGGACGCGTTGCAATAATGATACATTTGTTCTAAAATATTACTGAAGTTAAGTGGACATAAATGGGGAAGCCTAACAGATTTGGAGGTGTTATGTGGCCCAATCAAAAATTGAATGGACAGAATCCACGTGGAATCCCGTTACAGGCTGCACAAAGATCAGTCCGGGCTGCAAAAATTGTTATGCAGAACGCATGGCTTTACGGCTTCAGGCTATGGGGCAGGCAAATTACGCCAATGGGTTTGAAGTCTACATTACACGAACATATGTTGGAACGGCCGTTACCTGGAAAAAACCACAGCTCATCTTTGTCAACTCCATGAGTGATTTATTTCATAAAGATGTACCGCTTGAGTATATTCAGCGCGTTTTTGACGTCATGCATCGCGCTTATTGGCACAATTTTCAAGTTTTGACAAAACGTTCACAACGGTTACTTGAGTTGAGCGACGAAATTGAATGGCCAGACAATGTTTGGATGGGCGTTAGCGTTGAAAATCGAAAAATACACCTTCGGATTGATCATTTACGCCAACGTCTGATGCAAAAGTAAAATTCCTCTCATTGGAACCCTGTTAGGCCCATTGCCTGAATCTCAAACTTAGAAAATATTGATTGGGTCATTGTTGGTGGCGAATCTGGTCCTGAGCTCGTCCTCTCGAAAAAAAGTGGGTCACTGCTATTCGAGATCAATGTCTCGTTGCAAAAGTACCATTCTTTTTCAAACAATGGGGAGGAAAGAACAAGAAAAAAACAGGCCGATTGCTAGAAGGGAGAACTTGGAATCAATTACCTGCACTTGTAACAACCAACATTGCCGCAAAACCGCATGCATTTTAGACTTGGCATGAAGTAGCTTAAATCAACCTCTTTTAAAATCGTTCCAGCTCGCATTTCTTTGCTCAAAAGTTTTGTGGAAGGGGAAAAATATGAGCAACATCGACAATGAATTTTTCAAAGGAAAACGCCCTTGGTCAAAAATCAAAGACAAAGTTTTGCAAGGGTATATGCCAGCTTACTTAAGAAAAGTGGCAAAATTGCGTAAGCCAATACTTCTCATTGACGGATATGCTGGTCCTGGCGTGTACGAAGAAGATCAAGAAATAGGTTCGCCTATTATCATGTGTGGCGCAGCAGAAAAATATGCCCCCAATCAATACAAAGCCATCTTTGTAAATCATAATAAAAAGCACCACGAGCGCTTGAAAAAAGCTTTATCGGAACAAAATTGGTTTTCCAATGCAAAACCCATTTTAGGGGATGCTTCTACCCTGCTTGAAGAAATAGCGTCTCAACTGTATAACCAAACGGTATTTATCTACCTTGATCCGTTTGGTTTAAAGGGGTGTGAATTTGCCACGCTTGAGCCGTTTTTAAGTCGAAACAAACTCTACAGTACAGAAATTGTTCTAAATGTTAGTATGCCAATCACTCATAGATTAGCAGCAGTTAACGCAGTCAAAGAACATGGTATAACCCCTCGAATTGCCAGCTATCACAAAACAATGACAAAAGTTTTTGGTGGGGATTATTGGAAAGATATTTATTTTTCGAGCTCAAGCTTGGAAGCTCATGAAAAAGAACGTTTGCTTTTGCAAGAATATCGAAATCGTATTGCTCAGTATCTACCATTTACAGGTTCTTGCCCAGTGCGCGAGGATAGCGGATCAAGAATCAAATATTTCATCACTTTTGCATCTCGGCATGCAGATGCTATGTTATTAATGAACGATGAAATGTGCAAAGCTTACTTCGGTCAAATGCATGAGGCAGATTTTTCTGGAACTCTATTCGAGAAATTAGATTGGAAGGATATGCGTACAAGAGCAAATCTTGAAAAGTTAATTATTCAAAAGGTTACTACAAACCCTGGTTCAAAACGACAAGAAATATGGCTTGAAATTGTTCGAGAACACTTCATGCAATTTACATCTTCAGAATACAAAAGAAGTGTCGACAATCTCGTTAAAAATCAAAAAATCAACGTGGAGTATACTTCTACGAGGAGATTGAACGATCACTGTAAACTCTTTCCAGCAAATACGTGATTTTAGAGTCAGCTATTAACAAAAAATTGCTATGTTGTGCCACACAAGCTTTATTTTCTTAACCACGACAATTTGGTTAGCCATTGGGGTCTTTTCGCTGACGGGCTTGGGCAGCCGGGGCGCAGGCTCGGTCACGCTGGCGGTTATTGGTTTGCTGATGGTGGGCAATGCGGGGGCAATGGGGCTTTCTGGTTATGGGCTGTCATGACCTCAAAAGCGGTATTACTTTGGGCTGGCTACGGCCGTTCTCCTCATCAACATCCTCATCACCTTCACCGACCAGTTTGGCCTGTTCGATTTTCTGACTCTGGCACTCGACCTGACCTTGCTGACTTTTCTCATCGCCCAGCACCACCAATTTTTGCCTAGGGAGTGACAGTGCAACCCGGCCTCTTCCTTCCCGTAAAGAAAATGATTATCAACGATTCGCAGGCCCTGACGCCTGCCCATTTCTTGTAAGGAAGGAAAACATGACGAAAAAACTGTGGTTTCTCAGTGTGGTTCTTTTTGCTGTGCTGTGGGCTGCAGTGCCAAACCCGGCTGCGGCGCAAGAAAAAGCGTACAGCGCCGACCAGTTTGACGTAGATGTGGTTGTAGAAGAAGGTGGCTCCCTGCTGGTGACCGAAACCGTCACCTACCGCTTTGTGGGTGGCCCTTTCACCTTCATTTTCCGCGAACTACCCACCGATCATACCGATGGTGTGACCGTGCTGGAGTCCACGGTAGACGGCCGTACTTTTGCGCAGGGCTCCGACCCCGGGCAGGTGGAAATTGAGGGGCGTGACCCCATGCGCCTGACCTGGCACTTTGAACCCACCACCAACACGACGCGCACCGTGGTGCTGCGTTACCGCGTGGCGGGCGTGGTGCGCCAGGGCGACGCCGGCGACGAAATGCGCTGGCAGGCCCTCCCCGACGAATACGACTTTGCCATTGCTAACAGTGTTACGACAATACGTTGGCCATTGGGGCTGCGGCCGGTTGGTGAGCCAGCTATTTTGGCCGGAAATCCTCGCGTCCAGGTCAACAACAATCAGGCAACCTTCAGCCTGCAAAACCTCGGACCCAACAGCCCGTTGGTGGTCTCCCTCACCTACCCTACCGGCAGCCTGATTGGCGAACCGCCGGCGTGGCAGGCCGCCCGCGAGGCGCAAAACGCCCAGGCACCGTATTGGATTGGCGGTGGCATTCTGATTTTGCTGGCAGGCTCTGGCTTCATGTTTACCCAACTGCGAACCGGCAGTCCGCGGGTGGACCGGCGCGGCATCGCCTATGAGCCACCTGCGAAAATGGCCCCGGGGTTGGCCGGGGCGCTGCTGACTCCTGGCAGCGGGGCCGGCTGGTCCAGCGCCCTGGGCGCCCTCTTTGACCTGGCGGAACAAGGGATGCTGGAAATTGATGAGTCACCAGAGCAAAAATGGTACCGCAAGCATGATTTTATCATCCGCCTGCTGGAACGGCCGTCTCACCTGCAGCCCCACCAGGAAGCCTTGCTCGACCTCATATTCACCACCAAGAAGGGGATGGCGGTCAAAACCATTAAATTTTCTGAACTACAAAACGTCGTCACCTCACGGCGCTGGAAGAACTACACGGAAAGCGTCAAGGCCGAACTCAAAGCGGCGCAGGTCTTTAGCGAGGCGCGCCAGCAGCGCCGCAGATGGCTCTTTACCATGGGGGCCTTGTTGTTCTTTGCTGGGGTAGCCAGCATGCTGTTCCTGGTAATCCCCAGCATTGGTCCGGCATTTCTGGCCATCAGCTTTGGCATCATGGGCGTAGGCATGGTCGCCCTTCTAGGCGGCGCCGCCATCTCCCCGCTGACCAATGAAGCGGCACAAGAAGCAGCCGCCTGGCAGCGTTTCAGCAACTACATCAAAGGGGTCAGCCGCGGCAAACAGGCGGTAGACAGCCCCAACATGTTCCTGAAGTACCTGCCTTTTGCTGCTGCCTTCGGCCTGCTGCACCAGTGGTCAAAATTCTTTGAAAAAGAAGGGTGGCTGGAGCTGCCCCCTTACTTTAAGGCGCTGCCTAGCAGCAATCCAGCAGACAGCATGGCCGCCTTTGTGGCCATGAGTGCCGCTTCCTCCTCGTCTGGCGGCGCGGCCGCCGGGGCAGGGGCCGCGGGTGCGGGTGCAGCCGGTGGCGGTGCGGCCGGCGCGGGATAGCCGATTGTGATACAACATTGTGGAGCAAATCTTTTTACAATTGTCATGCTGAATGAAGTGAAGCATCCTCACCCGGTTGAATGGGATTCTTCGCCTCTGGCTCAGAATGACAGTGCAAAATACCTTTTTTAACGCTGAGATAAACTGTACCCAACAAAAAGCCTGGCTGTTGCGGAAGCCAGGCTTTTTGCTGTGGGAGTAATGGTTTCAGTTTCAGGCAACGGCCGTTTCTAGCGTTGAAGTCTGCACTGTAATTTGCGGCGGCTGCTCAAAATGCTTCTTCACCGCGCACTGGTCTGCCGCGCGAGTGACGGCCGATTTGTACTTCTCCGGGAACTCTGGCGGTAATTGAATGTCCAGGTTCACGTGAGATACCAGACCAGTAAAGGGGTTCACCTGCAAGCTCTGCACCAGGCGAATGCCCTCGGTAGAAAGGCCGCGCTGGCGGCAAAAGCCCAGCACGTAGATGCCGGCACAGGTGCCGATGGAGGCCAGGAAGGTGGCAAAGGGCGTAGGCGCACTGCTTACCGGCGGCTGGTCTGTGGGCACCGTAAAGGGGCCAAAGTGGGCGTCTACACGCATGCCGCCGGGAAAATCGATAATCATTTCCATGAGAATTATCCTCCGATAAGGAATAGTTTAGGAGGCAAGAGTTTCTTGCTTACCATCCTTTCTTATAGATGCAGGATTAGGGGAAAGGTGACAACGGGTTGGTTTGTTGGTTTATTGGTTAGTACAATGTAGGCAAAGGAGTTTGCCATGGTTCCCACAATTTTGACATTACTGGCCATGGGAACGGCCGTTTTCGCCATCCGTGGTGAATACCAGTCCAGCCGCACCCACGTCTATATCTTCAAACCCGCTACTACCTTGCTTATCATACTTTTGGCGCTGCAAGGCAGTACCCCCGACACCCCTGCCTACAAATGGCTGGTTGTTGCCGGGCTGATTCTGTGCCTGGCCGGTGACGTGTTCCTCATGCTGCCCCCGCGCTACTTCACATTAGGGCTGGGCAGCTTTCTCGCCGGGCACTGGTTTTACATTGCTGCCTTCACCATTGGCGGGGCAACCTATTCCTGGTGGCTGCTGCCCCTGACTGCTGTATGGGGGCATCATTTATGCGCTGCTGCATTCCCACCTGGGCAAAATGCGCGGCCCCGTCATTGCTTACATTGTCACCATTTTGCTTATGGCGTGGCAGGCGCTGGGGCGCTGGAGCGCATTGGCGACAACCCCAGCACTGCTGGCGGCCGTTGGCGCGGTGCTCTTCGTCATATCCGATTCGCTGCTGGCGCTGGACCGCTTCCGGCAAAAGTATGTGGCTGCCCGCGTACTGGTGCTGACCACCTATTGGGCGGCACAATGGCTTATCGCCATGTCACTGGGGCAGCTTTTCAGCTAATCAGCAGGTCAGCAGGTCAGCAGGTCAGGCTGAGATGCTGAAACCCTGAGATGCTGATAGACTATTGATTATGAAGCCAGACATCGTCGCCTTCCCTTACCCCCGCTTTCAAAAACGCCGCGCTGTTTTTCGCTTCTTTTCCAAAATTGCCTTTGGTCTGCTGTGCGATCTGGAAATCATCGGGCAAGAAAATTTGCCCGATGGTGGTCCTCTCATCATTGTGGGCAACCATTTCCACTTTGGCGACACGGCTGCCATGGTGCGCATCACGCAATGGCCTATCGAATTCTTGGGTGGTCACTTTCTCATTGATGCCCCGTTTTACCTGAAATGGATACCCAACACCTGGGGTTATTATCACGTGCGGCGCGGGGCGGCTTCACGGGACGCCATGCGCGCCGCCCAGGCGGTGCTGGCGCAAAAAGGTGTGCTGATTGTGTTCCCCGAAGGTGGTTCATGGGCAGAAGTATTGCGCCCGGCTCGCCCCGGCACAGCATACATTGCCACCCAGAGCGGCGCGCCCATTTTGCCCATTGGTCTGGACGGCATTCCGGAGATTTTCCGCAAATTGCCCAAAGGCCGCCGGGCCAAAGTCACCATTCGCATTGGCGAGCCCTTTGGCCCTTACGCGGTGGAGGGTCGCGGACGAGAACGGCGTGAGGCACTGGACGAAATTGGGCACGAGATTATGCGCCGAATTAAGGCGTTGATTCCTCCAGAAAAGCACGGCTATTACTCTGATAATCCCCAACTGCGCAAGGCAGCCCAGGAAGCGGCCGTTTACCCCTGGGGCGATCTGGCGCGTACCGGCCCGCCAAAGCAGCCTCTTAAGGTTAATGCGGATCCTGATTAAGCCAGTAACGCTTTGCGTACGTCGGGCAGCCAATCGGCCAGTTCGCCGGAAAGCAGCCCGGCGTCGCCAATTTCAGCCCGGGCCAGTTCACCCGCTGCGCCGTGGAGATACGCGCCGAGAACGGCCGTTTCGTAAGCCCCCACCCCCTGAGCCAGCAGCCCGGCCATGACCCCGGCCAGCACGTCGCCGCTGCCCGCCGCCCCTAATAGCGGGTTGGCAAAGGGGATGACGTGGCAACGGCCGTCTGGGCCAGCCACCACCGTGTAGGCCCCCTTGAGCACCACCACGTGCCCCCATTCCTGCTGCTTTTTGCCGTGCCAGGTTCACGCGGTCATCGTCCAGCTCTGCGCCTACCAGCCGCGCCATTTCTCCCGGGTGGGGCGTGAGAATGGTGTGGGGCGGCAGGCGGCGGGGCCAATCGGGCATCTGTGCCAGCAGATTCAGCCCGTCGGCGTCTACCACCAGGGGCGGCAGGTTGTGGGCAGGGCCATTGGCCTTGAAAATGACCTCCATAAATTCGGCCGCATTGCCCAGTCCGGGGCCAATTAGCAGGGATTTGAAGCGCTCCATTTGTTTGAGCAGCAGGCGGGCGCTCTCCACGCCAAGCTTATGTTTCTCAGCGACCGCAGGATACGTGGCTTCGGGCATTTGGGCGGCAATGGTGGGGCGAATGCGCTCCGGCACGGCCAGGGCTACCAGCCCGGCCCCGACCCGATATGCGCCTTTGGCCGCCAGCAGCGGCGCGCCCCAGTAGTCGGCTGATCCGGCAGCAATGAGGCTCCAGCCAAAGGTGCCTTTGTGGCCGTCTTTGGGGCGGGTTGGCAGCCAGTTTTTAGCGGAAACGGCCGTCATCAATTCCACAGGCACGCCGGACCACCTCCGGCAGACTCGGGGTCGATGCCAATGTCCGCCACCACCAGTTCGCCGCAGGCCGCCGCACCGGGAAAGCGAAAATGACCCCGCTTTGGCCCGGCAAAGGTCACGGTGAGATCGGCGGGAAGGGCTAACGCATCCAGCTCGCCGGTATCGCAGTTGAGCCCGCTGGGGCAGTCTACGGCCGTTACCACCGGCGCCGCTTTCATTGGGAATGTGTCGGGAACCTGGGCAATGCTGGTGAGGCCGGTTTCATATTGCTGGGCTAAAAAGTCAGCGCGTTCTTTCACCCCGCCTGCACCTGCTTCAGCAAGTTGGCCAGTTCGCCGTCAATGGGGCGGGTAACACCTGTGCCCAGCAGGGCATCGATGACGATGTCGGTGATGTTGAGCCGGGTGCGCAGGACGCGGTAGCGCTGGTCAAAACCGGCTTCAATGACCAGCAGGCCCATCTCCTGAATTTTGGCGAAGTTGGCATCTTGCTCTGGGTCGCGGGGCTTGTAGAGGTAGAAAACCACGTCAGCGCCCAGCCTGGGCCAGGTAGCGCCCGGCCACCAGGCCATCGCCGCCGTTGTTGCCCGGCCCCACCAGCACCAGAATTGCGGCCTCTTGCACCGGATAGCGGGCGATGATGGCTTCAGCCACGCGCTTTCCGGCCGTTTCCATCATCTGGTCGTAGGACCAACCGCTGGCGTCGGCGGCTTTTTCGGCGGCTACCATTTCGGCCACGGTAAAGATTTTGAGGGTCATGAGTTTCCTTGTTGTACAGTTGGTTAGTTGGGGTGATGGTTGGTTGATGGATATGCAACAAACTTAGCCCACTAGCACACTAACCTAACGTATTTAACGTCCTTTAGAAGGCAGAATACCCTGCTGCCAGTACCATTCTAGCGTTTCTTTTGCGCCTTCGGCAAAAGGGGTAGGCACAAAACCCAGCTCCGCTTCCGCTTTGGCAATGCTGACGCGCCAGTTTTGGAAGACGTAGGGGGCCAGGTTGATGGGATAGAAGGGTTCGCGGCCGGTGTAGCGGGAAACGGCCGTCCAGGCGCGCGCCAGGTTAAGCACCACAAAGCGGGGAATGGGCACGCGCCAGCGGGGAATACCGGCCAGGTCGCTAATGATGGCGTTGATTTCGTTGTGGCTGAGGGAACGGCCGCTAATGTTGTAAATCTCGCCTGGGCGCCCCCGGGACAGAGCCTGCTGGACAGCCTGGGCTACGTCGGAGACAAAAACAGGGCACAGCACGTTGCGTCCGCCATCGACTTTGATGCGCCAGCCGCGCAGCGGTTCTTCGAAATTGAGGCGGTTGAAGGCGTAGCGCCCCCAAGGGCCATAAAACCAGCCGGGGCGCAGGACGATCACTGGTAGATCACGATAGCGGTGAAAGGCCAGGGCCAGGTTTTCCGCTTCCAGCTTGGTGCGCTGGTAGGGGTCCAGAGGCAGGCAGGGCACGGCTTCGTCGATGATGCTGTCGGGGGTTTTGCCTACCAGAGCAAGCGTGGAAATGTGCACAAAGCGCTGGACGCCGGCGGCGCTGGCGGCGTTGAGCATGGCCAGGGTGCCGCGGACGTTGGTCTGCCAGAAACCGGGCAGGTCGCCCCAAAAACGAAACTGTCCCGCAGCGTGAATGACGTATTGGCAACCTTGCATAGCCTGGGCAACGGCCGTTTCCTCAGTGATGTCAGAGACAAAGGCCAGCTCCACGCCCAAATCTTGCAAGAAACGCGTTTCGCTGCCGTAGCGTACCAAAGCCCGTACCGGGTACCCGGCATGTACCAGGCGCGGAACGAGGTTGTGTCCAAGAAAACCGGTGGCTCCAGAAATAAGCAGCATGGGCTAGTTTAAGAGGTGATTGCGGTGAACAATGAAGCCGTGGCTGGTAGCTAATGCTACACGGTCACGGCTACAACAATCAGCACCCCAGGAGGGACTCGAACCCCCAACCTACGGATTAGAAGTCCGGCGCTCTATCCTTTGAGCTACTGGGGCATAATGCATTGGGTTGCAGATGGCGCAATTCTAATCGGCAAGAGAGGGTGCGTCAACTTTGGCGCGAGATTGCAGCAGTTGGGGAATACGGCCGTTTTCAATATGGGTTAGCAGTGTGTCCAGGTCCGGCAGCACCTCGTTGGCGGTGAAGCGCACCGCCCAATGGTGCACAAAGGGCGTAACAGCCACGATGTAGGTCTGCGCTTGATGCGCTTCCCACATTTCCATGGCCGTGCCCATGCTGAGCTTGGGCAAATAGGCAATAAGCAAATCGGCCGTACCGGCCATTTTCGTCAGCGACAAAAACGTTGCCCGCGCCTGCACATCATCATAATCCACACTATTTGGATGCAAAGCAAATGGATCGAGAATTTGTACGTCTGGCAACCTTTGGCGTAATGCCCGGGAAATTTCTCCCCGGTAATCTTGGGCTTCAATAAATCGATCGGTCCGATCAGCCTGCATCACGCCAGCAATAAAAACACGCATGCTACACCCCTCTTGAATCAATCAGGCGCCCAATGGCTGTCCCAATCACCCCATTGCTACCTGTAACTAACCCCCTGCAGTCGGTGGGAATATGCTTACCTTATCTCCCGGCTGCAACCTTGTTTGCAAATCGGCCGTGAGATTGTTGATGGCTAAACCGGCTATCAAATCCTCCGGCAACGATAGCTGCTCCACCAAATCCGCGACGGCAGCATGGCCTGGCACGTCAACGAGAAAAGGATGGTGGGGCAATCCCTCTACAGGCGGACGATAGTCGCGGAGGGCGCCGTACAGCTTCACTTCCACTTCCACATTACCTGAAGACACCTAATCTTGCTGGGGCCGTATGCCCTGGTACACCCGGGGACCAGAAAAAGTGCGCAAAATGACGTCTGGTGACCGATTCACGCGCGCCGCAATTTCTTTGGCTGTCATGGGCTGGTTACCATTGGCCAGCAGCACGCTAAAAACGGCGTCAACCAGGGACGCGCTGGCCATGAAATCGTCTGGAAGCTGGCTGAAGTAAATTTGCACCATATACTGGAAGCCATCTACTCGCCTGACTTCGGCCGTTTTCGGGTCAACCATGTCTACTTCTTCAGCATCAAAGTCGACCTCCATTTCAGCCATGTTTGACATGCGGGTGTACAGGTAAGTCTTTAGGTCCAGGTTAGATGACTCCCACCAATCATAATCAATATAAAACAAAGTGTCGGGTGTAGCCCGTTTTATGATGGGGGGTTTTGGTTTAGGACGTGGATTTCCGGACAAAACATCTCCTTCAATTTTGGTTGCTTAGTTTGCTTATCCAGCAATTTAAGCAGGGTGAGCCTGATTTTATTATCCTCGCCAATTTTCACTTTCAAAGCGCCAGTAATGGTCGCCTACAGGTTTGAAGGCTGGGTGCCGCACCAATTCGGCAAATATCGGCCCCGGTGGTAGTCGCTTCAGCATGTTTAGCGCGCTGTATAATGTTTTGGCATGCACGGCATTTTGGGGATTGAGGCTGGCCAGTTCTGGAAACAGTTCAGCCAACAAGGAAGCAACGGAACGTTTGTGGGATTCTACACGGCGCGCTAAAGCATCAACGGCCGTTACCACATCTGTCCCCACAATGAGCAGGTCATCATAGCCACAGCCTACGCTGCGCCGCATTAACTCAAACTTGATGTGGTTTTCTGTCACTGTGGCCAGGCGCACCCATTCTCGCTGCGGCCTCCGCCGGTCAAAATTCAGGACAACTTTGCCTGGTTCTGATCCTGGGCGTAGATAAATGTAAGCACCCACAGCAATTTCGTTCTCTTCGAACCACTCTTTAAACCCATAAATGTAGCGCTCTTCTCGCACTACCCAGCCCACAATTTCTTGACCCGTGCCTTCGTCCAAAAACAGGATCCGCTGGCGAGGGGATTTGCTGGTAGGAAACAAGGGACGCGTGCGCGAACTAAACGGCAAGGTACCGGCCCAACGGTGGGGGTAGGTCAAGGTCAGGGTAGTCGCCTCGGCCGTGCCGACCGGATCCAGTTCTGACCATTCGTCATCGAGCTCACGCTCTAAGGCCAGCAGTTGGGGACTAAGCAAGGCGCGGTCATAAGAAACTGGCGTGTATTTGAGGCGCTCAGGGGTTTCTTTAACGCCATCAGGTTCTAACCGGCGCAAAAACCAGAGGACTTCACCCGTGGGCGCAATTTCATCAAAACGGCCGTCTTGCAGCATGGCGTAATTCAACGAGAAGCGCTTCACAGATGCGTCAATGCTGCTGTCCAGGTCTAAATGGGGGATAATTTCTTGGGGGGGTAAGGGTCCGCCTTCATTAATCTCCAATATCGCTTCGGCCAAATGCAGATGCCCTACATTGATATCCATCATCAGGGCTTTCAGGAACCATTCTTGGCCCAGTCGTATCCATTCGGTGGATTCTTCCAGGCGTTTTACCAGCTTCTTTTCCACCAGATGGCTGTAAAGATCGAATAATTCCTCAGCGTCAATGTTCAGCATGGTTGCCATCAGGTCTGCTTCATCCACGTTAAGGCTGTGCTCTGCCTGTAAGTCGGCAGCAAATTCACGCTTTTTACCATTGATGTCGACAGTGGCTACATTAAAAGCGCCATATTGCGGGTTATAACCCTTACGCACTGCCTTAACCTGACCATGGGCAAAGTGCATCATCGGGAAAACCAATTCCTGACCCGGTTCAAAACTGTTTCGAGGTTGATAAACCGTGCGGCCAGAAAGCAAGCGTTCCACCTGGCGGAGTTCTTCGGCAACTCGATAAGCTATCACAACCCGAGCTAATTCAATCGCTCGCTGTGGCTTCTCCACTTCTAATAAGTGATTAGAGATTTGCTCAATATCTTTTTCAGTTGGTGTAAAGTTGAGTCCCCAATAGTCTGCTGTTTGGGTTTGGGCTTGAATCACATCCTTCTCCTGTAATCAAGGGGAATTCAATATTGAGGTATTAATTCACGGGATGAGAACAATAATATGAAGTTCTTTTATAATTTGGAAACTTTGCACCTCATCCGCAAGGTGCAATTATACCAACCTTAAGCCCAGTTGACGAATGGGCAACAATACATTATGTCATGTAAGTGCACAGGAAGTTGCCAAGGCTCTGCAGCCAGCATAAAATAAACTAATATCAGAAAATTAGCTTTTTCTTTCCTTCTTAGATTGCCCCCTATGGGAAAACAGGTCAGCATATGGCTTTTCTGACTACAGCTACCCTCAGTTGGTTCGATGATGGGTGCTGCGACGTTAAGTATTTAGACCTCTGGGCCAATGAGGCCGCCAGCTTTACACCTGGACAGGTTCTAGACGCCAGTTGGCAGCAGGACCACCACGAAGTTTGGTTAGGCCACGATGGAAACGGCCGTCTCTTCCAACACGCTGCTCAACTCCTGCTTCACTACCTATTTTATCCCCCTACACTATTAACCCCCACCAGCGATTTCACTCTAGGAAAACGCTCAATGCGAACAGGAGATATGATCATCCAACGCATCCACCTGGCGGCAATATGGAAATATCATCTATTGGATGTTATTGGCGTAAATCGCATATACGAGGTCACTCAGGAACCCCGCCTTTGCGGATTTAAATACATCACCCTTGCCCCTCACATCACCGAAGGTGAATGGGCTGTCAATATCAAATGGCGCCCGGACGGCAATCTTATCCTCTCTTTGGAAGCAACTTCCCGTCCCGCAGCTAAAGAGCCTCAACGCAACCATAAATTCATCAGAACCATGCAAAAAAAGGCCTATCAGCAGGGCATTAAACATTTTAAGAAGCTCTTAGCAGAAAGCCCTTACCAGCCATAATTATTCCCCATGCAAAATCTTTATTCCTGGAACGTCAACGGCATCCGTGCAGCTCAGCGCAAAGGCTTCTTATCCTGGCTAGACCAGGTCCAACCTGACATCCTTTGCCTTCAAGAAACCAAAGCCCACCCCGACCAGCTTGATGCCCAACTTAGACAACCGCCTGGTTACCTGACCTACTGGGCGGCCGCCGAACGCAAGGGATATAGCGGGGTCGCCCTTTACACCCGCACTCAACCCATCACGGTACAAATTGGGTTAGGTATTCCTGACTACGATCGCGAGGGTCGGACAATCATTGCCGAATATCCCGATTTCGTCTTTATTGGCGCATACTTTCCCAACGGCAGCCGCGACCACAGCCGCGTACCCTTCAAAATGGCTTATAAGGCTGACTTTTTGGCTTACTGCAACCAGCTCCGGTCTGCCGGGAAATCGCTCATTTTTTGTGGCGATATAAATACCTCTCATCGGGAAATTGACCTGGCGCGCCCCCGGCAAAATCGGAACACTACAGGCTTCCTGGACGAAGAACGCGCCTGGATAGACGACGTGGTTGAACAAGGTTACGTAGACTCTTTCCGCCACCTTTACCCTGAACGTACCGGTGCATACAGCTGGTGGAGCTACATTGGCGGGGCGCGGCAGCGCAACGTAGGCTGGCGGCTGGATTACTTTTTTATTTCCCCAGATTTATTGCCTGAGTTAGTCGACGCCAAAATCCACCAAGACGTAGAAGGGTCAGACCACTGTCCGGTGAGTCTGACCCTCAAATAACCTGTCCTGCCTCAAACACAATTTCTGAATGATGGGCTATGTTCCTTGAATGCCCCCTTCGGTTAGGTTGTAAACGTTAAGTAACTGATCTAAATCTTCTCCCCCCAGGTAGCCCTTCTCAATGACCACTTCGCGAACAGTACGGTTGCTGGTCATTGCTTCTTTGGCAACCTCAGCCCCTCTCAGATACCCAATCACCGGATTGAGTGCCGTTACCAGGATAGCATTCTTGGCCAGCCAACCCGTCGCTTTTTCGGGATTTGCCTGTACTCCCACCACACATTTATCCGTAAAAGCATTGACGGCGTTGATGATGATATCCATGCTTTGAAAGAGGTTGTAAGCAATGATGGGCATCATCACATTTAGTTCCAACTGTCCGGCCTGGCCAGCCATCATCACCGTGAGATCGTTACCCATAACCTGATACATAGCCATGTTCAGCATTTCGGCCAATACCGGATTGACTTTGCCGGGCATGATAGAGGAGCCCGGTTGGACGGCTGGGAGGCGAATTTCGTCCAATCCGGTAGCCGGGCCTGAAGAAAGAAGGCGAAAATCGTTGGCGATACGCGTCAGGTCTTGGGCCAGGGTGCGTAAGGAAGCGCTAAAATGCACAGCATCGGCCATGCTCTGCATACTCTCAAACAGGTTGTCGGACTCTTTGAGTTTGAGCCCGGTAAGCTGGCTCAAAGTCTTAACCATTCGGCCATGATATTCGGCGTGGGCATTCAAGCCGGAACCTGTAGCGGTACCGCCAATTCCTAAGCGGCGCAGCCCTTTTGCAGCTTGTTTAATTTTTTTTGCATTACGGCGTACGGCCAGAGCATATGCCCCAAACTCCTGGCCTAAGCGCACGGGAACGGCATCTTGCAGATGCGTACGGCCGCTTTTCACCACATTGTCAAATTCCGCAGCCTTTTGCTCAAGTTCCACAGCCAGGTGATCCAGGGCTTGCAGCAGTTCATCTAGCCGCCACAGGCAGCCCAGGCGGATAGCGGTGGGTATCGTGTCATTGGTGGACTGAGCCATGTTTACATGGTCGTTGGGGTGGACGGGTTTCAACGGCGCGTCCAGGGCAAACCCCAGTATTTCGTTAGCCCGGTTCGCGATGACTTCGTTCGTGTTCATATTGTGGCTGGTTCCGGCGCCAGCCTGAATGGGATCGACGACAAATTGATTGTTAAACTTCCCGGAAACAACCTCGTCGGCAGCCTCCATGATGGCTTGAGCCAGGTCTGCTCCCTTAAAGGTCTGGCCGGCAACTTCTTTGTCAGGGAACAAGTCCAAATCAGCATTGACTTGGGCCGCCGCACGCTTAATCATGGCCATAGACCAAATGAAGGCGGGGTATGGCACAAGACCGGTTATGGGAAAATTGTGAATAGCCCGTTGGGTTTGTGCGCCCCAGTAAGCTGTGCTGGGCACCTGGACTTCGCCCAGAGAATCTTTTTCAATGCGAATCGCTGTCATGATTTACCTCTTTCCTTTGAAATACGGTTTAGTGGGACAAAATAAAAGCCGATTTAGCTTACAACGTCTGTGAGGACGAATGCCAGCTAATTCGGCTTTTTTTAATTGTTGGCCGTTTGAGAGTAAATCGGCCGCTAATTTTGATTAATCCATGGCGTCGTAGCCAGGACCTTCAGAGAAGAAATCGTAATTCGGTGGAATATCTTCGGTCAGATCCAGAACTTCCCCACCAGCTAACTGCTTGGCATTGAGCAGTTTTACCTGATGACCATCAATTTCACCCTCAAAGGGCTGGCCATCGGGAAGCAATTCCTTTGTATTGGCAATCCAAACGCCTGCAGGAGCTTCGTAATCAAAGGGTACTTCTTCTTCAGGGAAGATAGCTTCGTAGGGGCATTCGGGTACGCATGCGCCGCAATCGATACAGGTGTCTGGGTCGATGTACAGCCAGGGCCATTCCTCTTCAGGCTTACCCAAGACCATGCACTCCACCGGGCAAACCTCAACACAAGCGGTATCACGCAAGCAGAGTCGGGTTACAATATGGGTCATAACATGTCTCCTTCATTAAAATTTGGGCAAAAGTATTTGGCGTAAAATAACTCCATTATTATCCACCATGTTGATGAGTAATTGGTGAGTTACAGGTCTCATTCTAGCCATACCTAAAGCCTTTGTCAATTTTCTTTGCAGTGTAATTGTGGAGGTGTAAAAGCCCTCTGAATCAGCCAAAGAGGCTGGTAACACGACCTAATATCAATTGGCGCTGCAAAAACCCAAATGTGCGACTGTCTGTGCTGTGCTCCGGGTTATCTCCTTCTACATGGTAGGTGTCATTGGGCAGAACGGCCGTTACCCGCTTCACCATTTTCGTCTCAGGCTGGTGCGGGTGCTGCACCATGACTACATCCCCAACTTGCGGCCCTTGATTTCGGTACGCCCGAACATCCACCAGCACTTCGTCCCCAGGTTGTAGCAGCGGAAGCATAGAGGCTCCGGTGATGCGAAAGCGCACCCGGAGCCTCATTATCCAGAGCAGCACATCTAGCAGATTGCTGTCTCGCATTGACTATAAGTTGGCGGGATTTAGTAAATGGTATCCATTGACCGAGGTCTATACCATATACCGTTTACTAGCTGGCGACGTAAAAAGCCACATCCCGGCCTTTCGTAGCCCAGAAAATATCGTGAACTTGCCGCATCTTTTCCATCAACTTGTTGGCAGCATCCACGTCTACGTGCTGTTTGCAGTGGGAAAGCAGTTTAGTTGTGTCCCAGATGACATTGTGCAAGTCGGGGAATTGCTCCAGATGGACGGGCTTGAAATAGTCTGTCCACAGGACCAACACCTCAGCCTTCGCCAGGTGGGCCTGCTCTTCCTTGATGGAAATGTAGCGGCTCATGTTATTCATGGACTCCAGGTCGGTCTTGCCTTCCAGAGCCTTAATTTTCTTGGTCATAGATACGACTGCTTCAGCAGCAATGCGCGCCGAAGCGGGATCATATACGCCGCAGGGGCCATCGCAGTGCGCGCTAAGTTCAGCAGTCGCGGGGAACATTGCTTTGATTCTCGAAGTTAAAATTTTCATCTTTGCACCTTCCTAAATAAACTATTGTGGGAAAAACCTATAAACAAACACAAGCTCGTTTCATTTTTACCTGTAAACTCGTAAGATGTCCACTCTACCAAACAAGGCTAATGATCCAATCAGATAATCCAAGAATCTCACCTTTTTTGGTGCTGTTTATCGGGGTATTAGGCATCTCATCCGGCTCCATTTTAGTGCGGCTGGCTCAGGGACTGGAAGTGCCATCGTTGGTCATTGCCGCCTGGCGGTTGACCTTTGCCACCCTTATATTGCTGCCCCTGGCGCTGACTCACCGGCGCCAGGAATTGGCGGGGCTGCTGCCCTCTGATTGGCGGCTGGCGATTTTGTCGGGCTTTTTCCTGGCTGTCCACTTTGCCACCTGGATAAGCTCCTTAGCATTCACCTCGGTAGCCAGCTCGACGGTGTTGGTGAATACTTCTCCTTTGTGGGTGGGGTTGGCAGCGCCATTTTTACTGGGCGAAGCTTTGACCCGCCGGTTAAAGGTGGGCATTGGCTTAGCCATGATAGGGACTCTAATTATCGGCATGGCGGACGTAGTAGCGGTGACAAACGGCCGTTTCCAATTCAGCCTGACCCAATTCACCAACCAGCTCAACCCCCTGCTTGGCAACGGGCTAGCCTTGATAGGGGCAGTAGCAGCCACAATCTATCTGATCATTGGTCGGCGCCTCCGTCGTAAAATTTCTCTGCTTGGCTACATTACCGTGGTCTATGGCAGCGCTGCCATTTTTTTACTCCTGGCCGTTCTCATCAGCCACTATCAGCTTGTAGACTACCCGCTGCAAGCCTTTCTAATTTTGCTGCTTATGGCTGTATTTCCCCAACTTGTCGGCCATTCTGCGTACAACTATGGACTTGGCTATTTATCAGCCGCCTACGTTTCGATTGCCGTCATCTCCGAGCCCATTGGGGCCACGCTGCTAGCCTTCATCATCCTACGCGAGGTGCCAAACTGGTTGACAGTAGTGGGCAGCGTTTTCATCCTCTGCGGCATTATCTATGCCAGCATGCGTCGCTAACACAACGCATACGTATCGCAAACCCAATTCTTACACATTCCTCGTATCTTTATGTCTGTACATTTGTATATTATTGCAAGAGGAGTAGACGTATGAGCAAAATTGTAGGAATCGATCTAGGAACAACAAACTCGGTGGTGGCCGTCATGGAAGGCGGTGAACCCACTGTCATTTCTTCCGCTGAAGGCAGCCGCCTGACCCCTTCTATCGTGGCTTTTAATAAAAATGGGGAACGTTTGGTGGGGCTAACTGCCAAGCGGCAAGCAACTATTAACCCAGAAAATACTGTTTTTTCTGTCAAACGGTTTATTGGCCGACGTTTTGACGATTCGGAAACGGCCGCAGAGAAATCACGGCTGCCTTATGCCGTAGTAAGCGGTCCTCAGGGAGACATCCGCGTCAAAATTAAACAAACAGGGCGAGAATATACCCCACAAGAAATTTCGGCCATGGTCCTGGCTAAACTCAAGAAGGATGCCGAGGATTACCTGGGAACGGCCGTTACGAAGGCGGTTATCACCGTACCCGCTTACTTCAATGACAGCCAGCGCCAGGCCACCAAAGATGCTGGCAAAATAGCCGGGCTGGAAGTGCTGCGCATCATCAACGAACCTACGGCAGCAGCCTTAGCCTATGGGCTGGACAAAGGGGAAGATGAGACGATTCTTGTCTTCGACCTGGGCGGCGGCACCTTCGATGTGTCAGTGCTGGAAGTTGGTGATGGCGTTGTAGAGGTCTTGGCTACCAATGGTGACACCCACCTGGGTGGCGATGACTGGGACCTGGCTATTGTCGACTGGGTCACGGCCGAATTCCTGCGCGATCAGGGTATTGACCTAAACAAAGACCGCCAGGCTTTGCAGCGCATTCGTGAAGCGGCCGAAAAGGCAAAAATTGAGCTATCTAGCGTGATGCAAACGGAACTCAATCTACCCTTCATCACCGCTGACGCCAATGGCCCCAAGCATCTTCAAATGACCCTTAGCCGGGCTAAATTCGAACAACTTACCGACGGTCTGCTGCAGCGCATCGAAGGGCCGGTACAACGCGTGCTAAAAGACGCAAACCTCAATACAGATCAGCTGCATGCTGTGGTGTTGGTTGGTGGCTCCACCCGCATGCCCATGGTGCAAGAGCTAGTTAAGAAGCTGACCGGGCAGGAACCTAACAAGAGCGTGAACCCCGACGAAGTGGTGGCCTTGGGCGCAGCCTTACAAGGTGGCGTGCTAGGCGGTGAAGTAAATGACGTACTGCTTCTGGACGTAACGCCTCTAAGCCTGGGTTTGGAAACCTTGGGCGGCGTCATGACGCCGTTGATTCCGCGAAACACCACGATTCCGACCCGCAAATCAGAGGTCTTTAGCACGGCAGAGGATGGGCAAACGGCCGTAGACGTCCACGTGCTGCAGGGCGAGCGTCCCATGGCAACCGACAACACCACGCTGGGCGTTTTCCGGCTGGAGGGAATCCCCCCAGCACCGCGTGGGATTCCGCAGATTGAGGTCACCTTCGACATCGACGCCAACGGCATTCTCAACGTCACGGCGCAAGACAAGGCTACCGGCAAAAGCCAGGCCATTACCATTACCGCCAGCACGAACCTCAACGAAGCAGACATCGAACGCATGGTGCGTGAAGCCGATCTACATAAAGCTGAGGACCAACAGCGGCGCACCCTGGTGGAGGCTCGCAACGTGGCGGACCAAACCATCTACCAAACTGAAAAAAGCCTGGAAGGGCTAAATGGGCAAGCCCCGGCGGAAGTGCGTACGCAGATTGAAAGCAAAATTACTGCTTTGAAGGAAGCCTTGCAAGGTGAGGACGTAACCCTCATGAAGCAGCTCACGGCAGAAATCCAGCAGTTGATGATGCAAATAGGCCAGTCAGCCTACCAAACCGGAACCCCCGAGGGAAACAGCGATTCCGGGCGCGCTGAAGATGAAGATATTGTCGAGGGCGAGTTTGAAGCTGCGTAATCTAACTTGAAACCTAGTTTAAGAAACGGCCGTTTTTCCGTGTGAAAAGCGGCCGTTTTTTATTTCTGGCCACATTTTTTGCCCTGATTCCAACCCTCAATTACACTATCTCTCAATTTGCGATGATTAAATTACCCAATTTTGCGCACGAAAGATAAAATTGGGGAATTAGATTCATTGCGTGGCTTTTTAATGTCTTCACCAAGTCCAACGTAGCACATTATTGGCAGGGCATGCAAAATACTTGGTACCAAATTTCATGAAAAGCAAAGAAAATGTTCTTCGCGGCGTGTTGTTCGATTGGGATATGACACTCGCCTACGTCTTGGGTGATGTACCTCGGAGCCAAATTCTAACTGCCCTTTTCCAACGTGGAGGGTACATTTGCTCTCACGAAGCAGTTCAGGAAGCTATTGAAGCTTACCAACAATTAGCCTCAACAAACCAGTTCCCCCAGGTCACAAATCCGCCCCAAACTCAGGAAGATATAGCCATTTATTACCAGCATCTGCTGGAATTGCTGGGGTTTCCCCCCATCAGTGTAGAGAAAGCCCTCGCTCTTTACCACGACTACGCAAACCTGCCAACTTTGCTTTATGAAGACACGCTGCCAACTTTGCGAGGTTTGCATCTAAAGGGGCTTGCCCTGGGCATTGTCTCTAACCATACCTGGGTTGCCCGCAAAATGATGGAAAATGAGGTGGGGCATTACATTCCTGACGAAAACATCATTATCAGCGATGAAATCGGCGCGTATAAGCCCATCCCCATAGTTTTCCAACAGGCCGCTAGGCGCTTAAGGCTGCAGCCTAATGAATGTGCATTTGTGGGTGACAATCTTGAAGTGGATGCTATTGGGGCTGTGGAGCAAGGGGGGTTTGGTTTGGGACTATGGCTAGACCGCAAGAATCCGAATTCTTCCAATTTCTTTCCGCCAAAAGTTAAACGAATAACGTCCTTAAGCGAAGTCCTGAATTATTTCTAAACTAAACATTCTGTCAGTAACGGGTTTTCTTAATCGGCGGCCGTTTCACGCTGCCAATTGTCGATATAAGACAGGGATTGGTGGCGAAAATAGGTGTTGTAGAGATCGGCATAATGCCCGCTGTGGCTTATTAGGGTATCGTGTGTGCCCTCTTCAATGATACGGCCGTTTTCCATGACAATAATGCGGTCTGCGTGGCGTATCGTCGAAAGACGGTGGGCAATGACAACGGCCGTGCGCTGGCGCATCAGGGCATCCAACCCTTCTTGAATCTGCGTTTCTGTAAATGGATCAACGCTGGCCGTCGCCTCATCCAAAATAAAGATAGCCGGGTCCTTAAGAATCACTCGTGCCAGGGCTACCAACTGCCGCTGCCCCATAGAAAGGCTGCTGCCCCGCTCGCCCACGTCGCTGTCCAGCCCTTGCGGCAGCACTTCCAACCATTCACCGTTGCTAATCTGCCGGGCTGCTTGCCACACTTCTTCGTCGCTGGCCTGGGGACGGCCGTAACGCACATTTTCTCGTACCGTACCGGAAAATAAAAACGGTTCCTGAGGTACCAGTCCGATTTGCATGCGATATTGGCCCAGGTTCAGCGAGCGCAAATCCCGCCCATCAATTAATATTTTCCCGTCCTGAAACTCATAAAAGCGGGTAATGAGCCGGGCTATACTGCTTTTGCCCGCGCCAGTATGCCCCACCAGGGCAACGGTTTCGCCGGCGGCAATGTCCAGGTTAAAATCGGGCAGCACCACCTCTTTGTCTGTGTAGCTAAAGCGTACGTGCTGGAATTGAATTCGGCCCTTCAGCCGCCCAACTTCTTCTTCCTGCAACTGCCGCACTTTAGGGTCTGCATCAATCAGCGCAAACACGCGCTCTGACGCGGATAAACCATCCTGAAACTGGCTCCAAAAAGAGGCAATATTCATCATTGGCCACCAGTAGAAGCCCACAGCCTGCATAAAAAGGTACCATTCACCCGGCGTCACTGTGGCCAGGCTCCCCCTGGTCGCCAGCCCGCCCGCATACACCAAAGCGGCCGTGCCGATGCCTGAAGCTATGCCCATAATGGGGAAAATCGTGACCAGCGTCAGCCCGCGCTGCAAGCCCAGCCTGTATCCCTGCTGGTTGTTTTCGGCAAAGCTGTCATAAATGGCCGGTTCCTGGCGAAAGCTTTTAGCCACCACAATACCGCTGATGGATTCCTGGATTTGAGCATTGATAACGGCCGTAATCCGTCGTGCATTTTGTGTCACTTGCCGGGCAATGCGCCGAAAACTGAGCGCAATACCCACGGCCAGGGGCGTCATGCCAACCATCAGCAATGTCAGCCACCCATTGATCGTCAACAGCCATACCGTCAAAAGCACCACCAGCAGCAGTTGGCTGATCAAATTCATGGTCAGATCGACCACAGCCGAAAAATCTTGCGTGTCTGAAGTAACGCGGCTTACAACTTTGCCCGACGGATGCTCATCGTAAAAAGAAAGGTCATGGCCAATAGTCGCTTCAAACACGTCACTGCGCAGTTGCAGCACCACGTTGCCAATGACTCGCGCTGAGAAAAGCTGGCGCACATAGTTAAACACCCAGGCGGATACACCGAGCAGCATAATCCCACCCGCCATCAGCCAGATACCTGCTGTGGAAGGGTTTTGGCTTAAAATGTCGATGCCTTTGGCAATGAGGATGGGGCCAGCCGTGGTGGAAATAGAGTTCAGCACCAGCATGACCGCTACCAGCGACATCAGGCGTGAATACGGCCGAAAATAGCTTAAAATTCGCTGCAGGAGTTCACGGTCACTGTAGTGCCGGTCATAATCTTCGGTTTCAAGTCCGCCTAAAATAAAGCCCATAGTAAATATGAGATTTGGGATTGAGATTGGGGAATAGCCACACTCCAACCTCTAATCTCAAATTTCTGTCAATAGTTGCTCGACGTGCTGCAGCATTTGCGGTGTGCCAACACGGCCGTACAGCAGTTCCATCGCCACCTCGCGGTCTACATTCTCGGCGCCTTCCACTCGCTCCGCAATTTTGCTCAGTAAAAACCGGTCACATTTGTCCAGCATTTTCGAGCGGCTGGTCACATCATCGGCTAACATGGTGCGCTTCTCCCATAAGCGGGTTTCAGGAGAGTAACGGCCGTCGTCCTCGTCAAATTCAAAACAAAAAGACCAAAACAACTGGTAAAGCACTTCAACCACCACATCTTCGGGTATTTGGGGGTAATTCTCAGCAAAATACCCCTCCAGGATATCCTGAAACCGCACCAGGGAAATATCTTCCGGCTGCTTCTTAAACAGTTCGTACACCTTCAAAACGATGCGCGCCCGGTGTTCTGTGGGGGTCAAGTGCACCCGCTGCTGCCGCAGGAAACGTACATACTTGTCCAGAAGCGTTTCCTCCGGGTCCTCCTGGCCGCCATCTTCTCCGACGCTTTCCACAATATCTGCGAGTTTTGCCGCTGTTGGCACACTAATGGTTTTCAGTTTCACCCGCAAATTGGCAGCCTCATCTCGTTGCGTTGCCAGCAAATCTTCCTGACCTTCTAAAAACGCGTTAAACCCTTTATAACCCAGTTCCCCTTCATCAAACTCAGAACGTAGCTGACGCATGCGCTGTTTGAGTTGGGCGGAAAGAACCCACTCGTTGGCGTTATAACCCATCGCTTCAATTAACAACTGGCGCGCATCAGACAGGGTCATGCTGCCTGTTTGGCGTAGGCGAACTTCTGCATGACCCCCCTCGGCGTAGCGAGTTTCTGCCACCTCGGGCATCTCGTTAACAAAGGCCATAAAACCGGAGAACCCATAATCTCCTTCGTTAAAATTAGGGTTGCGCTGGCACATTTCGCGCTTTATTTTGCCTGCACTGTGCCATTCTTTGGGTGTCTCTTCCAGCACCTGCTGGAGCAAATTCTTGGCAATATTGACGTCTTTTTTGGGGCGTCGGTTCGATCTGTTGGTCGATTGCGTGCGTTTGGCAACGAGGTCTTCGTAATAAATATAATCGTCACACGCTTCGCGTAAGTAATCGGCCGTGGTTTCTTTTGTCCCCAGGCCTACCACCATTTTCCCATAAAACTTGAGTCGATTTACCAGGTCTGTAAAATCACCGTCGCCGGAGACCAAAAAAACATGGCTGATGGAGGTGCGTTTATCCAGCAAAACATCCATGGCGTCTATGGCTATACGGATATCGGCCGCGTTTTTACCGCGTTTCGACGAGACTTGTTCAACGTCTACTCCTAAATTGAGCAAGGCATGATGGTCGCTGCGGTGACGAGTCCAATCGGCATACGCTCTTTTGATGACGATGCGGCCTAGTTTTTCTGCTTCGGCCATGATGCGCGCCCAGTCGGCGTTGCGCAAGTTTTGATAATCAATAAATACAGCTACTTGATTGCCGTTTGAATCAACCACCTGGCTATTCTCTCCATTTCGAGTGTTCGGTTTTTCGGGGAAACTGGTTTCATAAGATTACCACAACTCCCTTATTTTAACCGATTTTCAAGGATTGTGATTACCTTTCTTCCACCACAAAAGTAGGCACTGTTGAACCACCGCCCGCAGAAACGTTCAATAAGGGATCTGTGGAGAGGCGGGTCAGGCAACCATCCACGTAATCCCCATAAAAGATGAAGGGGGCCGTGTCGAGCATGCGCTCGTAAATTTGGAGACGGCCGTCTACGATGCTGGGATACGGTTCACTGGGGATACCTACCCGTTCCTGCACAATAAAGGGGCTGTCGCTGCTAAGCGCTTCCTCTACCGCCTTTTCCCAGCCGCTGGTGTTGGTTTGCCAGCCCAGCACGATGCCGCGACCCCCATAATCGTCGTTGGGCTTTAGCACCAACTGCTCGCGATATTTGTGCATGAAGGGCACCAGGTCCACAGGCAGATCACCGTAAGTCGTATGCCGCTCTTCGACAATGCGCGTCCAGGGTATGTGGCTTTTGATGGCTGCCAATTCAGCCGGGTCAAACATTTCTGCATTGTTTTCATCGCTGAGCACGGCCAGGCTGGCCTTTTTATAGAGCAGCTTGCACTGGAAGGGATTGACCAGACACACGGCCTTATCGCGCACAGCATGGATAACGGGGCCGTCAATGCCGCAGCGTTCGATGAGTTCGGTGATTAGCACGCGCTTGTAAATGAGGTTGATGTGGAAGCCGTTATGCAGGAGACGGCCGTTTTCATACGTCACCTCGCGCGGGTCGATAATCTCACATTCCAGGCCCTGAGAGCGGAAATATTGAATAAACAGCTCAAATTCGCTGTGGGTGGGCACTTCGCGCCAGTCCAAAATGGCAATGCGCGGCTTATCCGTGCCGCCCCACTCACGGTAAGCGTCCAGCAACACGTGCATAACACTGTGGCGGGTGGGTAACGGCCGTACCACGTACTTGCGCATAAAATTCCCCATTACCGGTAGGCCATAAAAGACCTCATTCAGCACGTCATTATAGGCTGATGCCGCCGGCACTTCCGCATTGTACTCGGTAAATTTCAGCTCGCCCTGGCTGGTGATAAAGAATGAATCCAACCGCGTGAGCGGTGTATGCATGTCATATCCCGGATCAATTTGAATCAGTTCTTCTTCCCAGTCAAAGAGGCCAAACTGCTGCCGGAACTCAGCGTCACCTACGGCACGGCGGGATATTTTGTCAAAGGCCCGCAGCAACGGCCGTATCTGGCGGCGCAAAAAAATATACTGGTCAGGTGTGAGGAAGCGCGGGCGTAAGACGGTGCATAACGGCCGTGTCCCAAATAACAGCCCCCGCCGCTGCATCTGGTCGTGCATCTGCCCCCACGACTCCGTTGCCATCTCCTCCGTCAGCAAATCATGATACGTGTCAACTGCCTCTTTGAGCCCCATTTCACCCTCTTACTTGTTAAAAAATTCCGCCCATTTCAATTCCGTCAACTGCGGGCGTGGATTTTGCGCCAGGTCAATCACCATGTCGGCCATATGCTTCACCACCCAATCAAAATAAAAGGGCGTCAGCGAATTCACGTCCATGTCTGGGGCTGGGTTCATAAAATCAATGGCGTAGGGCACGCCATCTTTCACCGCAAACTCCACTGTATTCATGTCATAGCCCAGCGCCTGGTTGAGTTTTAGAGAATCTTCCACTACTCGCGCCCCCAACTCTGGTGTCATATGTGCATGTTCCACGTAATAGCGCCGCTCGCCGGGCGAATATTTCATGGGCAGCACTTCCTTTTGCCCCAGGCACATGCAGCGCACGTAATGGTCCCACTCAATAAACTCCTGTAAGACCATGGTCAGCAGGCCGGATTCGTTGTAAGCCCGCCACACGTCCTCCAGAGAGTAGCAGACGTAGACATCACGCCAGCCGCCACCATGAGCGTCCTTCAACACGCATGGCAGGCCAATGTAATCCAGTATCCCTTCCCAATCCAGCGGAAAGACAAGGTTGCGCAAGCTTTCGTCATGCTTGATGCCCGGTACGTAATCCTTGTTGGGCAGCACTACCGTTTTGGGATGGGCTATACCCAGCTTGGCTGCCAATGACGCCTCGAAAAATTTGTCATCGGCCGTCCACATAAAGGGATTGTTGACCACCGTCACCCCTTGCAGCACCGCATTCTTCAAATAGGAGCGATAATAGGGCACTTCATGCGAGATGCGGTCTACGATGACCGCATATTCGTTTGGTTCGTCCATACGCGTGCCGCCAATCTTCACGTACTCAGCTACCACACCGGCATCGCGCCGTTTCACCTCTTCAATAAACGACGGGGGGAAAGACCACTCCCGGCCCACCATTATCCCAACTTTCAAGCTCATTGTGTCACCTCCCAATTCTCCATTCACCAATTTACGTTTACGTGTGTCCTGTGGTGAAGGCGTAAATATTTACGCCCTTACAAAAACTACTGCGAGCTCTAATCATGGCCGCCAACGTATTGGCGCACCATCTGCTTCCACCAGGGCCAATCGTGGGCCCAGCCGTCCCAAATGCGCAGTGCATTACCGATATCTTTTTGCCACAGCAGTCCGGATAAATGCTCATTGCTGCCGCGGAGGGTGTCGTCATGGCCTACGGCCAAAATAATGTCTAAATTGCGCAAAGCAGCCAACCGGCCGGGATCATGCTCATGGGCAATGTAGGCTACCGGGTTATTGGCATGCACATTTTGGTCGGTGTGGCCGCTGGTCCAGGGGCTGATGTCGTAAAGGCCGCTCATGCCGATGGCTCGACCTACCAAATGGGGATGGCGCAGAGCAAAGTTTACGGCATGGTATGCGCCAAAGCTGGCCCCCAATGTGATGAGAAACGGATTGGGGTTGATGTTTTGCGACAAGGGCATGACTTCATTCAACAGATAAAATTCATACTGCATGTGGCGCCAGGCACGATCGCCGGGGTGCTTCCAATACGCGTACCAGCTCTCAGCGTCAACGCTGTCCACGCAAATCATCTGCAGCCAGCCATTTTCCAAGTGGTCACCTAAGGTATCCATCATGCCACGGTCTTCCCACTCGTAAAATTTTCCCTTGGATGTGGGGAAAACCAACGCTCGCGCGCCAGCGTGGCCAAAAATGAGCAGCTCCATATCGCGCCCTAAAGAAGGACTATACCAACGATGATACTCACGATTCATGTTTTTGTTGTCTTTCCTCCATGGTTTTGGGTGGAACCTGGCCGGTTCCGGGCGGAATTTATTTGATTCCGGGAAAGGTTTTTTATTGGCGGGTATTGTATCATAAACTCAATTGTCTCCTATTTAACTTCAAAGTTTGTTCATGGTTGGGGCTAAAACGGGTTCTACCAGTGGTGTTATCCAGGAACGCTGGCTTGACGTGCCTATGCCAACCGTTATAATCTTCGATTGCTGAACAAGTGCTGTTCAAGAGTGGCAGATACACAAATATTGGCCGGAAACGGCCGTTTCACACGCAATCAGCCTACAACCAACTCAGGATTAACAACAACGATATGCTCGAAAAAATTGCCAAAGTCGTAACCCGATTTGATGAAATCGAAAAACAAATGGCCGACCCCGAAATCATGGCCGACTACACTCAAATAAACGAGTTAGCTCAAGAGCGGTCAGACATTGCTCCATTGGTCGAGGCTTATAATCAACACCAAAAACTTAGCCAGGAGCTAGAAGAAGCCCGCGAAATGTCGGACGTGGAAGAGGACCCCGACCTCATTGCCTTGGCTGAAGAAGAAATTACCCGCCTGGAAACTAAGCTCGAGTTTCTTGAAGGCCGCATGCGCTCCTTGCTCGTACCTAAGGACCGCCGCGACGACAAAAACGTCTACATTGAAATCCGCGCCGGGGCTGGCGGCGACGAAGCCGGTATTTTTGCTGCCGACCTGCTGCGCATGTACGCACGTTATGCCGAACTACGTCGATGGAAAACCCAAATCATCGACGAAAACGCCACCGGCGTCGGCGGCTACAAAGAAGTCATCATGTCTGTCAAAGGGAAAGGAGCCTACTCGCGCTTTAAATTTGAAAGCGGTGTCCACCGCGTGCAGCGCGTGCCGCAAACCGAGTCCCAGGGACGCATCCACACCAGCACAGCCACCGTCGCCGTCATGCCAGAAATCGAAGATGTCAACATCACCATTGACGAACGGGATCTGGAAATTACCCCAACCTTCTCCTCCGGACCCGGTGGCCAGCACATGCAGAAAAATGCCACCGCCGCCCACATCGTCCACAAACCCACCGGCATTTCCGTCAAAATACAAAGCGAACGCAGCCTCACCCAAAACAAACGGTTGGGCATTGCCATTATTCAGGCGCGCCTCCAAGAAGAGGAAGAAGCGAAACAAAATGCCTCGGTAGCTGCCGATCGCAAGTCTCAGGTCGGCACCGGCGACCGCAGCGAGAAAATTCGCACCTACAACTACCCGCAAAGCCGGGTCACCGACCACCGCATTGGCTTTACCAGCTACAATTTACAGGCGGTCATTGACGGCGACCTGGATCCATTCATTGACGCCTTAACCATCGCCGACGAAGCAGAAAAGCTGGCTGCAGCAGCAGAGTAAATGAGCGGTTCTCATCATCCACAGAGACAAAAAAGGACTTTTATCAATGACAGACCTGACTTACCAACCCCGAGGCCGCTTTTTTGAAGAGTTTGTGGTTGGCGACCAATTGGTCACGGCCGCGCGCACCATCACTGAGGCCGACATCGTCAACTTCGCCGGGCTTTCTGGTGACTACAACCAGATCCACACCGATGCGGAGTTTGCCGCCCAAGACACCTTTGGGCAGCGGGTGGCTCATGGCTTGCTGGTGCAGTCCATCGCCACCGGTTTGGCCGTACAGTCCGGGGTTATCGAAGGCACTGTCCTGGCCTTCCGTGAGCTTTCAGCCAAGTTCAGCCTGCCCGTTTTTATTGGCGACACCGTCCACGTACAGTTGGAAATCACCGCTCAAAAAGCGCTGCCTCGCCTGGGTGGTGGGAACATTACCATGAAGTACAGCGTTGTAAACCAGCATGGCAAGGCCGTACAGCGCGGCGACTGGGTCATGCTGGTCAAAAGCAAAAACCTCTAATCGAATGCTAAATTGCTGTGAGATGAGCGTCTGAACGCTAACCATAGGTATACACAATGAGTGATGAGTTGGAAAAACGCGATCCTTCTGAGGATACCGAGGAGGTATCCCCACAATCGGAAACATCGTCACAGCCAGCAAAAAAAGATAAAGCGGAGGAAGTTGGCACGGTTTCCCTGCTAGATTTGATGTCAGATTCGGCCGATTCTCCCCCCGCGCCTGCCACCGAGGAAACGACCGATACGCCAGCCCCCCTGCTCAGCAACGAGGATGAGGATACCGGCACCCTCACCAGCCCACCCGAACCACTGGCCCGGACTCCTGTTGGCCTGCCTCTCACCCTTGATGACCTTGTCCCGCCCGATACCGTGCCCTTAGAAAACGACGAAGACGCAACGGCCGTACAGCCCCGCGTCGCCTTCCCTGGCAGCACCAAGCAGCGCATCCGGCCGCAAATGCGCCCACCGCAGCCTGCATCCGATGCTCCCACCGAAATTCATCGTCCAGAGTCTAAACCCGCAGCCCCCGGCGAACAACCGCAGATGCCGCGCCGCCAACCGCAGCGTGACCCCCAAAACCTGGGAAGCACAGGCCCACAGTTGCCCACCCAGCCCCGCCCTCAGCGCCAGCCCGTGCGTGACCCACGCCAGCCAGTGCGCGACGCCCGGCAACCCGTGCGGGTGGCCATGCCGCCCCAGCAGCAAGCCGTTCCCATCCCGAAACCACAGACACGCAGCCAGCGCAACTGGGGAAGCTGCATAACAAGAACAATTGTCATCTTGCTCGTTCTTAGCATTGCCGGGGTCGCCCTGACCATTGCTGGCGCCGCTGTAGGTTACAGCCTCATCGCCCGTGACCTGCCCTCACCCCAAGAGCTGCGCCAGCAGGCTAGCACCTTTGAGACCGCACGCATCTATGACCGCAACGGCGATTTGCTTTACGCCCTGGCCGATCCTGAAACCGGTAACCGCACCTGGGTGCCCCTTTCGCGCATATCACCCCTGCTCATCCAGGCCACCATAGCCACAGAAGACGCCCGCTTTTACACGAACCCCGGCTTCGACCCCGTGGGCATTGCCCGCGCCATTGTGCAGGCTGCCCAGGAGCGCGAAATTGTTTCCGGGGCCAGCACCATCACCCAGCAGCTTGTGCGCGCCCTGCTGCTCAGCGAAGACGAGCGCACGGAACGCACTTTCCGCCGCAAAGTGCGCGAGATTATCCTCGCCGCCGAAATCTCCCGTACCTACTCCAAAGAAGAAATTTTAGAACTCTATCTCAACGAAATTTACTACGGCAACCTGGCTTACGGCATTGAAGCCGCCGCCCAAACCTATTTCAATAAATCGGCTGCCGACCTGAACCTGACCGAAGCGTCGCTCTTAGCAGGGCTGCCCCAGGCGCCGGCCTTATGGGATCCTTACACTTCTCCGGACAAAGCCATTGGCCGCCAGTGGGAAGTGCTGACGCTGATGGTGCAGGAGGATTACGCTACACTGAACGAAGCGCAAGCGGCCCTTAATGAGACCAACCTGTTTATTTACAACATGGAGCCGCCAGAGGTAACGGTGCGCTTCCCTCATTTTACTTTCACCGTGCTGCAGCAGGCCGAGGATATCTTAGGGGCGCAAAACATTTATCGCGGCGGCTTAAACATTCACACTACCATTGATCCCATCACGCAAAAATTGGCCGAAGAAAGCATTGCCGAATATCGGGACAGCATCGTGGCTGCCGGGGCCAACAACGCCACCATGGTGGTTTTACAGCCGGAAACAGGTCAGATTTTGGCTCTGATTGGCAGCGTAGACTTTAACGACGAGGTGATCAGCGGGCAGGTGAACATGGCGCTGCAGCCGCGCCAGCCAGGGTCAACCATCAAGCCGCTGGTTTTCCTTTCGGCAATGGAGCGGGGCTGGACGCCCGCCACCCTGATTTGGGACGTGCCCACGCAGTTCCCCAACGGCACGAACCCGCCCTATGAGCCCAAGAACTATGACGACCAGTTTCATGGGCCCCTGCTGCTGCGCCCGGCGCTGGGGAATTCGTACAACGTAACGGCCGTTAAAGGACTGGAATTCGTCGGGGTGTGCAACTTCATTGCCAACGTACAAAAGCTGGGCCTGACAGCCCTGCAAGACGATGGCTGCGCCGAAGTGGGCCAGCCACGCAATTATGGCCTGGCCCTCTCTCTCGGTGGCGGCGAAATACCGCCGCTGCAAATGGCCGCCGCGTTTGGCACGCTGGCCAACCAGGGGCGTTACCTGGCACCCTACGCTATCACCCGCATCGAAAGCAACCAGGGAGAAATGCTCTTCCAATACACGCCGCCAGACCCGGCCCAAACCCAGGTGGTGCGCCCGGAGCATGCTTACCTGTTGAGCAATATTTTGTCTGACAACAGCGCCCGCCAGCCGGAATTTGGCCTGCAAAACAACCTGGTCATCCCCGGCCACCAGGTGGCGGCCAAAACCGGCACCTCCGGCAGCACGGCCAACGACGTGCGCGATGGCTGGACCATTGGCTTTACGCCGCAGGTGGTAACGGCCGTTTGGGTGGGCAACACCGACAATGAACCCATCGGTGCGGGACAGTCTGGCTATCGCGTCGCCAGCCCCATCTGGAACCGCTTCATGACCCAATATCTGGCCGACAAACAGCCCGTCAGCTTCCCGCGGCCTGCCGGCGTGGTGGAAATGGAAATCTGCACCGATTCTGGCGTGCAGGCCAGCGCCGCCTGCGCCGACCGGCGCATTGAGCTTTTTGCCGCCGACCAGTTACCCCTGGATGAGAGTAACCACTTCTTGCAGCAAATACCCGTCGACTTGTGGACGCTGCAGCGGGCCAACGAAGCGTGCACCGAATCTCCTTACGAGGCCACATTTATTAACCTGCTGGTCAGCGGGGACCCCTCGGTGCAGCCGCGCGAGCTGCAAAATGCGCGAAACTGGCTGGAGAACACCAGCGGCGGCCAGGCATGGGCCAGCGGGCGGAATATCAGCTTGCCTTTACGCTTACCCCCCACAGAATCGTGCCAACCGGGCGGGGAACGGCCGTTCCTGGCCATCACCGCCCCGCCGGAAAACAGCGACATCATCGACGCCGTGGAGATTCGCGGCAGCGTGCGCAGCCCCAACTACGGCGGCTATCAAGTCGAGTACGGCCTGGGCACCGACCCCGGCGGCTGGGGATTGGTGCAAGAACGGCGTGACATCAGCGTCGATAACAACACGCTGGCCTTGTGGGACACCAGCGGCATCTCAGCCTTTGGCCCTGTGGTGGTGCGCGTACGCATCTTTGGCCCTGACAACCCTTACACGCCAGAAAATGACCCCGTCTCCTTAGAACGGCGCGTGCTCCTAAACCTGCTGCAGCCTACGGCCACCCCCACGCCAACGCCAACCACCACCCCCACCCCAACCAACACGCCGACGGCGACACCTACATCCACCCCTACACCCACAGAAACGCCCACGCTTTCCATCATTATTACTATCGTACCGCCCACAGAGACGCCAACCCCTACACCTGAATCCTAGCGTCGCAAAATTCGCGTAC
This sequence comes from uncultured Chloroflexia bacterium, assembly GCA_963695505.1. GTDB lineage: Bacteria > Chloroflexota > Anaerolineae > Promineifilales > Promineifilaceae > JACSRF01. Next base: position 122,894 of record CAVOGX010000010.1, read on the forward strand.
AAATCACGTAAAATTCTGCCCATTCCCCTGAATCTATGGTACGATGGACGTGATTTGAGGATGGTGCTGAGGGCCGTATGAGTTACCTGATTGGGCAGCAAATCGAAAACTACAAGGTGGAAAGCATAATCGGGGACGGCGGCATGGGCACCGTCTGCCGCGCCATCGACGTGGATTTGGACCGCCCGGTCGCCCTGAAGATTATGCACCCCCAATACCTGGCGCAAACGGAATTTCAGGAACGCTTCCAGCAAGAGGCGAAAGCGGCCGCCCGGCTCAGCCACCCTTCCATCGTCAGCATCTACCGCTTCGGCCGTACTGCCGATTACCTGTACATTGTCATGGAGCTGGTGGAAGGTGCCAGCCTGGGGGATTACATTGGCCAGGTTACCAAAACGCAGCAGGTTGTGCGCCTCAACGAAACGCTGTTCATTATGGCCCAGGTGGCAGACGCTTTAGGCTATGCCCACCGCCACGGCGTCATTCACCGCGACATTAAGCCCGATAACGTCCTGGTCAAGAAGCTGGAAGACCCGGAGCGCCCAGGCAACCCGCCTCTACGCGCCGTGGTCACAGATTTTGGGCTGGCCAAGCTCATGGAAGGGGGCGTGCAAACCCAAACGGGCACTTTTATCGGCACCCTGCCCTACATGTCCCCGGAACAGGTCATGGGCAAATCCCTGGACGGCCGTTCCGACATTTACTCCCTGGGCGTGGTGCTGTACCAACTGGCCACCGGCCAGCTTCCTTTCGACATCAAATCACCCACCGATGCCGTGCTGCAGCACCTCAACAGCCAGCCCCTGGAGCCGCACCTGGTGCGTCCTGGCCTGCCTTTCACCGTGGAGCGCATTATTCTCACGGCCCTGGCCAAAGAGCCGGAATACCGCTACCAGACCAGCAAAGAAATGGCGCAGGAACTGCGCAAAGCTGCCGCCCAGCTCAGCGACAGCGACATCGCCACCTTTGGCGGGCAGGCTAAATCGGTCAGCATGCTAACCAAATTTGAGGCTGCTAAAAAAGAAGAAGAAACGGCCGAAGAAGAGCCCCTCAGCCAATTGGAACCTCCCCCATCGGTCGCCACAGCGCAAGGGGATGCTGTTGCAGAAGCCACAAGCGAAGCTGCGCAGCATGATCTAGCCCAACCTGCTGAATCTGGCCTATCAACCCAGGATGCCGTCGAACGACCCTCGCTGCAGCCGGACACTTTTGCCCAGGTGGTCGTAACCCAACACGACGGCGAACCCCGCACCTATCCACTGGCTCAACCGCACATCCGCATTGGCCGTGCCCCCGACAATGACGTGGTGCTGCCTTCGCGGGGGGTGTCGAATTTTCACGCTCTGCTGGAGCAAACTGCCCAAGGCTGGCAGATTACCGACCTGGGCAGCACCAATGGCGTCTATTTGGACGGCCGTAAACTCACGCCACAGCAGCCCACCCCCTGGCCCCCCCAGGCCATGGTGCGCATCAGCGACAACTGGCTGCAACTGCTGCCCGGCCAGCCAGACTCTGGTGAGCAGGTGGCCCCGATACCGGCCGCTCCAGCCTGGACCCCACCTCCTAAGCCGCCTCGCGCGCGCGTGCGCCTGCCCGCCGACCGCCTGACCATTGCCCCCGGCGGCAACGCTGCTCTTACCGTGCTGGTGCACAACCAGGGGGATTTCGCCGACTCTTTTGCCGTCACCGTCGAGGGTCTGGCCAAAGCATGGCTGCCCGCGCGCGCGCCGCTGGTTAAGCTGGCGGTGGGCGAACAACGGGAAGTCACCATTCCGATCCAGCCGCCTCGAGATGCCGCACCGCCAGGCAGCTATCCCTTTGTGGTGCAGGTAAGCAGCCAGGTTGGACCGGAAGAAGTGGTGGAAGCCTCGGCTGAAGTGATAATTGCAGCCACGCAATTTTTCCGTGCGGAAATGCAACCTGCAGCCTACCCGCCCGCTGCCGCAGGTGATTTTCAGGCTGCCGCGCCGGGAACGGAAACGGCCGTTTCCCCCGCCAAACCAAGCCGCACGCGAAAAGTCATCATCTGGCTGCTGGGCCTTTTCACCACCTTTACATTAACCTTTATTGCCCTGGGAATTGGTGCCGGAATTGCTGAAGCCTCTGGCCTGGGCCTGCCTGTGCTCATTTGCCCCAGCCTGCCGCTCATTTTGGGTCTGTATTTGACGGCGCGGCTGGCCAGGGGACGCCGCAAGTAAATTGCCAGACTAAACGCGTTTTTAAAATTCGCAATCTATTGTTCAATAAAGGGAAGTCTATGAATGTAACGGCCGTTATCAATCTCCTGCTGCATGGCAACCAGCTCAAACGCACCGTCCGTACCGGTTGGGTGCAGCGCGGTGTGCCCAACCCCGAAAACGTCGCCGCCCACAGCTTTGGCGTCATCTACGCCGCCCTCACCTTGCTGCCCCTGCTGGAGGAGCCCCTGGACGCCGCCCGCGTGCTGGCCATGGCCGCCCTGCACGATTTGCCCGAAGGGCTGACCAGCGATATTCCCACCCCGGCGTGGCGCTATCTGCCCCCCGGCATCAAAAGCGACGTAGAGCGGGGCGCCATGCAGGAAACACTGCAAGGGGTCCCCTTTGCCGGGGAATGGCTGGACTTGTGGGAAGAGCTGCACGCCGCAGAAACGGCCGAATCCCACCTGGTGCACGACGCCGACAAGCTGGACATGTACTTGCAAGCTCTGGTCTACCAGCAGCAAACGGGCAACCGCTTCCTGGCCGAGTTCTGGCAGTCGCCGCGCACCTTCCATTTTCCCCAGTCGCAAGCCATCTACAACGAACTAAGGCAATTAGCAATGAGCAAGGAACAATGAACAAAAGCAGTATTCTTTGTTAATTTTTCATTGTTCATTGTTCATTGTTGTATACTTGCCTCCATGATCACATACCGGCAAATCACGCTGGCGGGAAACGGCCGTATTCTCATCCCCCGCGCCAAATGGTGTGACAGCTTTGCCAGCAAGCTGCGCGGTTTCACCTTTCGCCGCCACCTGGCCCCTGACGATGGCCTCGTCCTCGTCGAAAACGGGGACAGCCGCCTGAGCACCGCCATCCACATGCTCTTCGTCAACTTCGAGCCTGGGCGTCATCTGGGTCAACAGCCAGGGCCAGGTAGTAGACAAAACCGTTGCCCACCCCTGGCGGCTCTCTTACGCGCCCCAGGCCCCGGCCCAATATGTCATCGAAGGCCATCCCGACATCCTCGCCCACGTTCAGGTCGGCGATACCGTGCAGTTTAACGCTCTTTGATTTTTGCCAGTATTCACCGGAATATTTTATGAAACGCTTAACCCTTTTCGCGCTGCTTTTGCTCTTCAGCCTGCCCGCCCTTCGTGCGCAGGCCCAAACCGAAACGCCTACCCCGCCCAATGACCCCATTCCCTTCATCCACCGCGTGCAGGAAGGGGAAAATCTCACCTACATCGCCGGGCTTTATGGCGTAACGGTAGAGGAACTGCTGGCGGTAAACGGCCTGAACCCCGACGACGTACTCTTTGTGGGGCAAGAATTGGTTGTTCCCGGCGGCGAGGGCGAAGCGGTGGCCACCGTCTACACCGTGCAGGCCGGGGATTCGCTGGCGGGCATTGCCGCCTTATTCAACACCGACTTAGAGAGCGTGCTGCAAGTCAACAACGCCATTTACCCGGAGCAGCCCCTGAAATTGGGACAGTCGATTACCGTCATCAGCCGCACCGGGTCGGCGCTGCCGCAGGCGGTGAACGGCGTGCCCCACGTGGTGGCCCCCGGCGAATCGCTGCTGACCATTGCCGCCCGCACCCGGCTGTCCCCGCTGGCGCTGGCCCAGGCCAATGGGCTGCCTTTTCCCACGCGGCTCTTTGCCGGGCAGCGGCTGCGCATTCCCGATGCGGACGACCGTTTACCGCCCCTTGCCCGGGGAATGGGTGGACGTGCAGATACGGCCGTTTCCCATCACCCAGGGCCAGACCCTCTCCATTTACGTCGAAAACCTGCTAGAAGGCATTCCCACCGGCGAACTGGCCGGACAAGCCCTCATCTTTGCCCCCAGCGGCGACGGCTACGCCGCCCTGGTGGGCCTGGACGCCTTCACCTCGCCCGGCAGCTACACCTTGACCCTCGGTGGTTCCGGAAATCGGCCGTGGACGCCCCTGATGCAAGAGCTGGACGTGCTGTCTGGCAATTACAGCACCCAATACATCACCGTGCCCGAAGAGCAAAACGCCCTGCTGGCCCCCGAAGTGCGCCAGACCGAAGATGCCTACCTGGCCACCATTTACACCCAATTCCGCGAAACCCAGGATTGGGCCGGGTTGTTCCAGGTGCCCATCACCAACACCGTCATCACCGCCCCCTATGGCGACGCCCGCTCCTACAATGGCGGTCCTATCGAAATTTTCCACACCGGCGTAGATTTCGGTGCGGCGGCCGGCGTGCCGGTGTACGCGGCGGCGGATGGGGTGGTAGTGTACAGTGGCGCGCTGCAGCTTAGGGGCAATGCCGTGATCATTGACCACGGCCGCGGCGTCATGACCGCCTATTTTCACCTGTTAGAAAGCCTGGTGATAGTGGGGGATGAAATCACGCAGGGGCAGTTGATTGCCCAGGTCGGCTCCACGGGGCTGTCCAGCGGTCCGCACTTGCATTGGGATTTGCGCATTATGGATGTGGCGGTGAACGGTTTGCAGTGGACGACGACGGCGTTTCCGTAATCCGTAATTCCTATTCCGTAATTGGTGCGCTGAAATGAGGCGGAATGCTACCCGTTGGCAAACAAAACTTGCGGATCAAGGCGGGTGATGCCATCAATTTGGTCGAAATGCCTGTCGGTGGAGATGATGTGGGTGAGATCGTGATTTTGCATCACGGCCGTATGCAGCACATCTCGTGCCTTTACGCCTTGTGGCGCGTAATGGGCGAATAGAGAAACGGCCGTTTTCACATCACTGGCTGTAACAGGCAGCACCTTGGGAACTAAATCCAGCAAATTTCGTGCCATTTGTACGCCAATTTGCCACTGCTGAATCGCGCCGTAACGATATAGGATCTCCTGAATAATTTCGGCGTCGACGATTGTGTCCAAACGGCCGTTTGCTACCTCCGTCAATACCCAAACGCACGATTCTTTATATAGGTGGTCCTTGCCAGCCGCGTACATTGGCACATTCACGTCTAGAAAATAAGGGGCATCATTCATCGAGTGCCCCTTGTTCGATTTCCGCTTCCATTTGTGCCCAATCCGCAACAGGGGCATCCAAAGCTAATAAATTGGCCAACGCATCCTGACGTTTTTGCTGGTCAATCTTCACAAAGTAGCGTTCCTGAATAGCCTCGCGAATCATCACACTAAGCGGCTTTTGCTCTTGCTCGGCCAGTTCAATCAGCCGTTCATATTGCTCTTTACTCAGGACCGTTTGCACTCGCTCTGTATAGTTTGCCATGTTCACACCCCGGGTGTAGTATCTAATACATAGTATCAACATACTACTATGAACGAGACGGGCTGTCAATCACGGCTAATAACCGTCTGGTGTTCTCCCTCCCCACCTTTTCCCGCTACAATCCCTCTATTTCTCTTCTGCAAGCAGCCGCACCACGTCTTTGGTGCTGGTAAAGGCCAACTCTGGTAGTTCATCCAGGGCAAAGAAACCTACGGCGTCTGCGTCGTCCCCGGCCTCCATTTCGCCGCCCAATAATTCAGCCCGGAACATGATGAAGATGGAGGAGGCAAAGCCATTTTGGGGCGGGTTGAAATACACGTCTACCAGCCCGGTGATGGCGACGTGGAGGTTGGTTTCCTCCAAGGTTTCGCGTACGGCCGTTTCCCGCGGATCCTCTCCCCTATCCACAAACCCGGCAGGCACGCTCCACTTGCCGCGCTCCGGGTTCATCTTGCGCCGTACCAGCAAAATGCACCCCTCCTGCTGCACCAACACCCCCACCCCCACTTTGGGGTCGGTAAAGTGAATGTAGCCGCAGGCTGGGCAAATGCGGCGCAGCTTGTCGCTAAACAGCTTGGTTTCCAGGGGCGCTGCACAGCGCGGGCAATAAGCAATGTCTACGGGGGCGGATTCTATGGTCATGGGAGTAAGCAGTGGCGCAGGTAAGCCAGTTTGCAGGTTTGTTAGCTTGCCCGCGCTCTCGTTATAGCAGGCGGCGGCGAGCAGCAAAGGTGAGGGCTGCCAGCAGCACCAGCAGCGCGCCCAGCCCTATCGGCAGCCAGGAGATGGCTGAGAATGGCGTGGCGGTACTGGTTTCTGGCATAGGCGTGGGGGTGAAAACGGCCGTTTCCAGCCCATTTTGCCCACCCAACTCCCCGCCTGCCCGGTCTGTCGCCGGCTCCTCAGAGAATAAGCGGGGGATGTCAGGTGTATTCGTGGGTGAGGGTGTGGGCAGCAGCGTGGCGGTAGGTGAGGGTGTGGTTGTGGTAATGGGAACGGCCGTGCCTACTGGTTCTGTCGCCGGAGCCATTGACACTCCCTCGGCAGCATCGGTTTCCGCCTCATCTGCCGCCATTTCAGCAGCCGGTTCCGCAGCAGTTTCGGCCACCACCTCTTCTTCAACGGCCGTTTCCACCACCATTTCGGTTACGACCCGCGTCACTTCAATGACTTCCCCCTCCACCATTGGGGCGGCAGCTAGAGGCGCAGCTTCTTCCATCGGCGCTTCGGCAGCCGCTTCCATCGCCACTTCATCACTCATGGTCACCACCCGCGTCACCTCCACCACCTGCGCCTCAGGGGCCATCAGGCCACCAGGCGTGAGGGTTTGCAAGGCAATGGCCAGCACAAAGAAAAAAGCGGTCAGCACGGTGGCAACCCGCAGAACCGGGTAGACCTGCACCAATGGCTCGCGCTGGGGACGGCCGTAAAGTGCCGGATCCAACGTAAAATTTCGCGGCGTGCGGCGACGCGGGAGTTGGCGTAAATTTTCGCGCACCAGGCGCAGCTGCGCCATCTCCGCCTGCAGCGTTTCATCTTGCGCTAACTCCGCCTCAAACGCTGCACGCTGGCGCGAAGAGAGAGAATCGTCCAGGTAAGCGTTTATCGCTTCCCGCCGCTTCTCTTCGGTCGATTTCGTCCAATTACGCCAAAAATCTATCATGATTCGTCACAACATAGCCCAACAGCCATGATCCTATCGTCTGTTCTTACGTACTTAGACGATATTGCATAGGCAATAGTTCCTGCACCTTTTGCAAACATTCCCGCAGCTTGCTGCGCGCGCGACTGATGCGCGACTTCACCGTCCCCAATGAGATAGACAAAATACCGGCAATCTCATTGTAGTCATATCCTTCCACGTCACACATCACGGCGACAATGCGCTGGTCATCCGGTAAGGCCTGCAAACAATGTTCAATGGCCTCCGCCAATTCTGCCCGCTGCTGGTATTGTTCTGGCGTGTCGCCCGGGCTGCGCAAGAATGGGGCTGATTCATTCTCTTCGGTCAATTCGTCAATGGAGGCTTGGGGGCGGCGCTTGTGTCGGCGCAGTTCATCGTAGCAGCGGTTGGTCACAATACGCAGAAGCCACGATTTGAAGCTGCCACCACGAAAGCGGTTCAGCGCCTTATAAGCGGCAATAAACGATTCCTGGGTAATGTCTTCCGCAGCCTGCGGATCTCCCATGATGCGCCGCGCGATGTTATAGGCTAATTCCTGGTAATGAATAACCAGGCGATTGTAAGCCTGCACATCTCCGTTTTTTGCATCAGCAATTAAGGCTACTTCATCCATAGTTCATTGGTTGGATGGTTTGGTAGTTGGTTAGTTTGATTGTTGGTTAGCAAACCATCCAACTAACTAACCATCCAACGAGCACACCAACAGGCCGCGCATCCTTTGACAGAAGAAATGCATTGATTTATACTTCCGTCACCTTAAAAAGGAGTGCCGAAGTGGCGGAACAGGCAGACGCGCACGACTCAAAATCGTGTTCCTTCGGGAGTGTGGGTTCGATTCCCACCTTCGGCACCTTCCCAGCTTGTTACCGCCGCTGGATTATAAGCCCCGCTAGTTGGCAGGGCAAATGACCAAGGAAAGAAGGCTGCCGGACGGCGGCCTTTTTTATTTGTCAGTCGGTCAGATTGTCAATTTATCAGGTAGTCAGGTAAAGAAGCTGACTAACCAAAAAACTTTATCGTTGCAATTGCTGAAATGCTGACACGCTGAATAGCTGAAAATGCCAAAATTGTTGCGCTTTGCCATATTCATTATCATTGGGTTTTCCGTAGGTTTGGGCCTGGGTTTGTATCTGGGCTGGGAGGCTTGGCCGACAGAATTTACGGATGCTGCACCGGAAATATTGCAAGATCGTTACCGGCGCGATTATGCATTGATGATTGCCGCCACCTATGCATTGGATGGTGATTTAGGCAGCGCGGAACGGCGGGTAAACAGCCTGGGGGCAGGCGATACAGGCCAAGACTTTTTCTTTACGGTGACGCTAGATACAATTTTGCGCGATGAAGATGCGGTGGCAATTCGCCAAATGGTGCGGCTGGCCGCTGACCTGGGTCTAGAGTCCCCAGCCTTCGCTCCATATTTGACAGGAGGAGCAAATGGGGGGTAGACGGCGCAAAAATCGCCCCGAACCGCGCAACCTCTCATCGCGCATCTCCACAGCCAGCCTGCTGCTGGTTGGGCTGGCGCTGGGGCTAAGTCTCGGGCTTTATTATGCCTGGGTAGTTGACCCCGTTATCTTTGTGGATGCCAGACCAGCACGTTTGAACGCGAGTTACAAAGAAGAATACATTTATCTCGTGAGCCAAAGCTATGCAGTTACAGGAAACTGGCCTCAGGCCATGGAGCGCCTTGAGGCGCTGGATGACCCCAATCTACCCCAAACTCTAAACGCTCTGCTAGAACAATACCTGCGCACACAACGACCACCACAGGTAGTAGAAAACCTGGCGGCTCTGGCCCGACAAGCTGGCGCAGAGGGGGCAGTTGTTGCCCTCTTTGCCCCTACACCCGTAAATGGTGCGGCCCCGGCTGTCTTACTTACAGCTACTCCAACGGCGATTCTTAATCCCACAACGGTGCCACTGCCCACCAACACCCCTACCCGCACGCCTGCCCCAACAATCACTCCCGTTCCAACCCTGGTTCCGTCACCCACCGTCCGGCCTGATTACCGCCTGCTCAACCAGGAACGATTGTGCAGCACAGTGTCGACGCCACGTATTGAAGTGATCACCTATGATGCGCTGCTAAATGAACTACCAGGCGCAGAAGTGGTCGTGCGTTGGGATGCCGGAGAAGATAGTTTTTTCACGGGCTTCAAGCCGGAAAATGGACCGGGATATGGGGACTTCACCATGGAAGCAGGGGTTTCTTACTCGGTGCAGTTAGCGGCAGGCAGCCCAGAGGTGAGCGGATTACGCATTGAGCCATGTACAGGGGGCGTTGACGGCGGCTGGCGGCTCTCCTTCCAGAATATGCGGCTGGTTTTGGAAACGGAGGAGGATGAGGAAACTGGAGAATAGAGAGTGAAAGCTCGCTAATCTCCAGCCTCTAATCTTAAATACGGCCGAACTGCCGCGCCAGTTGGGCTACGGAGAGGTGAATGAGGGTGGGACGGCCGTGCGGGCAGGTGTGGGGGCTGTGGCACGCTTCTAGCTGCTGAATCATCGCTTCCATTTCGCGCTGAGACAGGGTTTGCCCCGCTTTGACGGCTGCCGATTTGCAAACGCGCAGGATGATGCGGTCTTCAATTTTGCTTTGCAAGGGGGCGTCGCCGCGCTCTAAATCTTCGACAACGGTGAGCAAAATTTGAGCAGGGTCTTGTTTTATCAAAATCGCGGGAATGGCGCGCACCATAAAGGCGTGAGGGCCAAAGGGCTCTACCTGAAAGCCAATCTGTGCTAATGTGTCAAGGTACTCTTCTAGCAGGGTCGCCTGAGGCGGGGAAAGATGCACGGCCGTTCCTGCCAGCAGCGTTTGCGACACCACCTGCTTTTGCTCCCACTGGAGCATAAACTGCTCATACAAAATGCGCTCATGGGCAGCATGCTGGTCAATGAGAAACATGCCATCCGGCCCTTCGGTGATGATATAAGCCGCACCAACCTGACCGACTACGCGCATTATCGGCAATCTGTCACCGCCCAGATTGGGCCGCTGGGCAGGTTGGGTGGGCGTAACGGCCGTATCTTCGCTCCCCTCTCCTCGTGACCAGTCCAAGCCCAGCTCCGGTCGCCCGGCCTCATCCCATTGCCCAAATGCCTGGTGATCGAGCTGCCCAGCCCAGGAAACGGCCGTTTCTTCATGACCGCTGCCCCCCACATGCCAGGCCGACATGCTGCGAATGGGGCTGTCCGCTACCAGGGTCTGGCGCACAGCCCGCTGCACGGCGCCAAACACCGCATTGCTGTTCTGGAAGCGCACTTCCGTTTTAGCCGGATGCACGTTGACGTCCAATTCCGCAGCAGGCAGCTTGAGGAAAATGATGCCCAGAGGGTAGCGCCCGGTAGGCAGCAGCGTATGGTAGGCCTGGATGACGGCATAGGTGAGACTGTTGTCTTTAACCCAACGGCCGTTGACGAACAGCGTAATGTGGCTGCGGTTGGCCCAGTGCAGGCTGGGCGGTCCCACGTAGCCGCTCACGTTGATAGTCTTTTTATCTGCAGGGGAGCTGGAGGGCAAAGGAGCAAGGGTGACGTTTTCTCCCCTGCTCCGCTGCTCCCCTGCTCCCTCGCTCTCCTCTGCCAGAGGCAACAGTTGCCGCGCCGTGTCCGGGCCGTAAATGGCCACCAGCACGTCGGGCACGCTGCCATTGCCGCTGGTCTGGAAGCTAATGCGGTTGTCGTGGACCAACCGGAAGCGCACCTGCGGGTAGGCCAGCGCATAACGGGTGACAAACTCGTCAATGAGGCGTTTTTCCGTGTTGGCCGATTTGAGGAACTTAAGGCGGGCGGGCACGTTGTAAAAAAGCTGTTCGACGGCAATGACCGTGCCCTGAGGTGCGCCTGCAGTCTCGCGTTCGGTGACGTGGCCTCCCTCCAGCAGCAGCCGCGTGCCGGCCGCTTCCTCTGCCGTGCGGCTGACCACTGTTACCCGGCTGACGGCTGCAATGGCCGCCAGCGCCTCGCCCCGAAAGCCCAGGGTATAAATGGCTTTCAGGTCGTCAGACGTGTTCAGCTTGGAGGTGGCGTGACGCAAGAAGGCGGTCTCTATTTCGGCTGCGGGAATGCCACAGCCATCGTCGGCCACCTGGATAAGCTGGCGACCTCCGCCGCGCACGTCGATGTTGATGGTGGTGGCTCCGGCGTCCAGGGCATTTTCGACCAGTTCCTTAACTACGGAAGACGGCCGTTCCACCACCTCACCCGCCGCAATTTGCGAGGCCAGTTGGGCAGACAATACGTGTATTGGCATAGGCCATATTGTAGGTGGGCAGGGGGCAATATGGCAAACTTGCACATCACCCCTTCCGCTTACTATACTTTACCCCTGCACCCTACTCTGTATTCGGAGGTTAGTTATGCCCTATCAACCAACCTATGACGTCCCGCCTGAGCGCCAAGCGTACACCTTCTTCGCGGCGCCGGAAACCGGACCTGAACGCATTGGCATGTTAATGCTGCACGGTTTCATGGGCAGCCCGGCGAGCACACGCCCGATGGCCGAGTTCCTGGCCGAAGAGGGCATTACCTGCCACTGCCCCCTGCTGCCCGGCCATGGCCACCTGCCATACAAAATTCACAACCTCTCGCGCCACCAATGGCTGGCGGAAGCGGAAGAGGGGCTGGCTTTTTTGCGCCAGCACTGTGACCAAATTTTTATTACCGGGCACTCTATGGGGGCGGTGTTGGGAGCACACCTGGCCATTCACAACCCAGACATTTGCGGCTTCGTGATGCTGGCCCCGCTCTTTGACGTACCTGATTGGCGTATCAGGCTGGTGGCCATCGGGCGATTCTTCATGAAATGGTTTTATCCGCTCAAGAGCAAACATGCGGATAGGGACATATTTGTGGGGCGGGTACTCGACTACAACCCTGACATTGACCCCGACGATCCGAAACTGCAAGATTGGCTGGTAGAAGCCTCACGGCTGCCTGTCGATGGGCTAGATGAAATGCGCAAAATAGCCGCGCTGGGGCGCAAGCTCTGGCCCAGGTTGCGGCTGCCGGTCATCATTTTCCAGGGGGGCAGTGACCCGGCGGTGAATGCCGGTAACACGGAAAAGTTATTTCAGAAATTGAACACGCCGGATAAGGAAATGAAATTTTTTCCCCAAGTGGGGCATGAGTTAATGCGGCCAGTGGAGCCCATTCACCGCAAGGTGTGGCAGAAGGTGCTCGAATTTATTGAGGATCATACGGAGACAGGCATTCGCGGGGAACGGCCGTTGCTGTCGGGGCGCTCGCTGCTGAAATGAAAAGGGGAGAGGCTTTTTCCTCTCCCCATCTCCAGCGGTGTTCGTTATCGTCTGCGCAGACGCAGGCTGAAGAAGGTGAGCAGAGTAAGGAACAACAGCGCCGTTATTGCCAAAGCATAATTGGTTGGCGTGCTGGCGTAAAGCGTTTGTAGAGAAACGGCCGTAGGATTATTGGGTGACCCATCAGCCAGGCCAAAGGGGGAGTAGCTGTCAACATTGTCAACCTCAACCCATTCATACGGTCCCTCAGTGCCTCTTAGCTCCCCATCAGCATCCAACTGATCCCAACTGCCACCATTCCAGTGATAAGCCTTCATCGTGGGCACATCTTCGCCATTGTTTTCAGCATGTAGATACCAGAAACGAACTGTGGCCTCTTGGGGTGTGGTTGGGCTAATGTCGAAGCAGCGTTGGGCTAATTGGTCTCCCTGGTTACAACCGGTCGCCTGATTGCCGCGAATCTCAACAGTAGTCAGGCCCATTGCATCCGCCGGGGTGATATCTACACCGTAGTAGGCGTCGCCGCCGCTGCCGGTAATGTGCAGGAAGCGGGTCAGGGCTGCGCTTTGGATGTCGATTTCTTGGCGCAGCAGACCATTGTTGGTAAGCGCATGGTTGACGGTGAGGGAACGGCCGTTGGGAATCGTCAGCTCCGCTCCAGTTTCCAGCCTCAAATCAACCACTGTGGGGTCTACGTTCAGAACCGGCCAGGCTGCTGCCCCGGTCAGGTTGGCCGGGTCGATAACCACGCTGGCAAAACCGTCGGGAACACCATTTGGCGTCCAGTTTGCTGCTACATCCCAATCAGAATTCACGTTGCCATTCCACAAGTAGCCTGTAACCACAGTCAAGGTTATCGGTACATTTTGCAAAATGGAAGGCGTGTCGTGGGTAACAGCAAGCTGCCCAGTGTACTGCCCTGGCGTAAGTGATGAGGCGTCAAAGGTAACGTCAACTGGCTGGTCGGTAACCGCCGAAATTGTGCCGGAAGTGGGTGCTTCACTCAGCCAGGGAATATCCGCCGCCACTTGCAAGCGTTCATTGATGGCATAAATCGCATCACCGGCTGCATTCCGCCCACCGATGACGTAAAAATAACCATCTCCACCGACCGCTCCCTCCATGTAAACCCGCCCCTGGCTCAACGATGGAATTGTTGGCGAGTCAATCCAAGTATCGGTGACCGGATCATAATATGCAGCGTGATTCAACACGTTCCAACCAGCGTCCCGACGGCCAGCACCCAACCACAACTTGCCGTCATACGAGCCATCGGCATTGTAAGACCAACGCGTATATGTGCCACCCCCATCTGGCAAACTGGCTACATACTGCCAGGAAACGCCATCATATTTTTCTGAAGTCATATCTGGCGTGAATCCGGGGAAAAGCACCCCCCCAGCCACATAAATCTCCCCGGCAATAGCAGCCGCCGAAAAACTGGTGCGTGAATTTTGCATAGAGGTCTCTGCTGACCAGATTCCTGTGGTGGTATCCAATCGCCACACTTCGGTGGTGCTGGCATTGCTGGTTGCTATAATGCCACCTAACACGTACAAATCTGTGCCAATAGCCACTACCTGATATTGGGAGCGAGCAGAATAGCCATTGTTGGTTGCAATGCTTGACCAACTATCGTTAATAATATCGTAAACGTAAGTCGTAGCTGTGCTGCTATCACCAGGAATATATATTTTGTCGTCAATGGCAATACCATCAATTGAGTCAAGAGTAACGGGCATGGATGACAAGGTTGTCCAGGAATCTGTAAGCGTGTCGTAACGAAAGTTTGTGTTCGTTGGCGTTGTAGCCCCAGCGTCACTTGTGCCGCCTATTACGTAGAGGAAGTTAGCATCAGCGACCACAGCGTGGAAGACACGCTCTTCAGGTAAGGGTGTCATCGATTGCCAGGCCAATCCAATGGCCGTTGCGTCACCTACCTCCAACAAAGAGAAGTTGGCCGCACCACTACCGCTGTTTGTGATGGTAAACGGCCGTGTCCCACTGCTACCCGCCGGCAGAACTACATCCAGAGCCGCTGGCACGTAACTGAGTAAACCGCTGCCCAAATAAAAGTCGTGCCGGACAGTATCATTGGCCACAACCGGAACCGTATCCACGTCAACGACATAATTGGTAAATAAGGCTGTGAACTGCTTATCACCCGCAGGGGAGAAAAGGGTGTAAAAGCCGTCATCCACATTCGGGTCGTCTGGTGTGGCAGCGCTGGTGGTGTTGTAACCATCCTCGTTGGAGACGGCGGCCCCATTTAACCCGGTCAGCGTGTTGCCATCATACACGTTGCCTACTACCAAGCCACCAGCGACGGGTGCTGTGCAGGTATTTTCTACAACTACTACGTCATCAATATGCAAATTGCAGCCAAAATCGCTTATCCCTAAGAATCCCAACCGAACATCAGTCATCCCCGCGCCTGCGTAAGTGCTGAGATCAAAAGAATATTGCTGCCAGCCGCCAGACTGCGCCTGTACAACCGGTGTACCCACATTATTCCAAACAGTACCACCATTGGTTGAAACTTGGAATTGAATTCTATCACCGGCATTCCAGCCGCAATCACCATGATAGAACCAAAATGAAGCCACGGGGTTGGCATAACTGCTCAAATTTAGCCCACTCGTGCGATAGAGTCGAGTCTGGCTGCCGCTTGAAGCTGTGTAAGAATTAAAACTTGCTAGTTTGCTGCCCGTATGGGGCGAGGCAGCAGGATTGGTTCCAGCGCTGGGCCGCGTCCAATTACCACCATTGCCGCTCACAACAACCTGTTCCCAATTACTTGACGGAAAATTAGTCCCACCACCTTCAAATGAATGGCTAAATATTTGAGATGTGGAAAGGGTATAACCAGGAGCGTTACAAACCAACGCGCCGGCAAAAAGTGCAAAATCTTCAGTTGAATCCCCGACAAGTGGCCCCACCATCCGGGCAACAGCCGTATAGCCATCCACCCAGGCGCTAACGGTAAACTCATGGGTGACAGCAGCAGGCAAGGTAACGCTGTATGCCCCTGTTACCGGGTCGGTCCATACCGGGCTACCTGGGTAACCTGGGATGTCGATACTGGCATACAAAGGCCAACCAGTTGAGGCATCAGTTACTACACCGGAAACCAAGTAACTTGGGACTGCAGCCAAGGTGAAGTCTGCAGTGGTTGTTGCGCCAACCAGCACTGCCACACTGTTTTGGGTCACAGGTTGGTAACCGAAAGCAGAAGCTGTTACGTCATAGTTACCCGCCGGAACCCATAAACTATACTGTCCATTTACATCGGATGTTGTAGTGTATTGACTACCGCCAACTGCGCTGATCACAGCATCTTGAATAGGAATACCACTGCTGATATCGGTTACTGTTCCACTGATTTCGCCGGTACTTAGAGCAGCATCAACTTGAATCCGCGGAATGCCAATGCCATTCACATCGGTGACGACAACCCCGGTGTTTTGCAAAATGTTCAAGACTTCCGAGACGGAAGCTGTGGGATTATTTTGTTTAATTAACGCCCAGGCTCCAGTCACGTGAGGGGCAGCCATAGAGGTACCCTGGTAATTATCATAAATCACGCCATTATCCGGCGGAACAGAAGAATCAACAGACACGCCGGGTGCAAGGAGTTCGACCAGGTTACTGCTGTTTGAAAATGAGGCAACCACGTCGCTGTCATCGGTAGCGCCCACAGCAACGGCCGTTGAGATACAGCCCGGTGCCCCAATACTATCTTTATAACTACTGTTGCCAGAAGAAATAACCGTGGCAATCCCTACAGAACGCAAGCTGTCAATCACTGCCTTTGTGGGCGCTTCATCCGCATCGCAGGCAGCCTCGTCATAGTAACGTCCCCCTCCCAGGCTCATATTCACCGCCGCAATGTTAAAATTGCCCCTTTGATTGTAAACATATTGCAAGCCGCTAATCAGGTCCGAGTCATAACTTAGCACACAATCAACTGTTGAGAATATGCCACAATACGTAGACCCCGCCGGAAAACGGCTGAAAACCTGCACAGCGATCACATTCGCATCCGGTGCTACACCATCATAACTCACCATGGCATATTCCTGGCTGCCAGCAGCAATACCTGCCACATGGGTACCATGAGCACAAATATTTGTCGTGCCGTCCAAACATAAAGCTGTGTCTGAGTCTGCTTCATGGGGTGCTGGTGCACAGATGGACGTGGATCCATTCCCGGCATCTGTTGTTGAAAAACAGGCTTCGTCTACCACCCGGCTGTTGGCAGTGCCACCCAAAAACTCATGATCCCACTGCACCCCAGAATCCAACACAGCCACAGTCCAATCTGTGCCTGTCGTGCCACCAGCATGAACAACATCAGCCCCAATTAGGGGAATTGTACTGGCTAACGTCGGAGCAGAGAGACGATCCTCTTGAATGTAATTGATCTCAGAGGATTGAAGCAAGGCTTGCAACGCTTCTTCGTCTACAGTCAATGCCATGTACGGAATAATCTCAAACTTTGCATTAACTGTAACATCTCCCGGCAAAGTTTTGAGAACATTTTCTTGGGCTTGGGCAATTTGCTGCTGCTGCCGGTCAACAGCAAGCGGGCTACGCAGTTCCCCCTCAGGGATAAAGTCAATATTTAAACCCACAACCACCCGTACGGCACCCTGTTCCTGAGCCATTTTAAGCAAGATTTGGGGACTTTTTATTATTTCACTATTTGAGGATATACCATTATTACCCTCGTCGTTATTAAACGTCATCTTCTCAGGCACTTGGAGAAAGTCTTGGGCAAAATTAATTTTGGCCATGTTATTAGCAAAAACAGGAGAATTGCCCAAAATAATAAAAATAAATACGATTGCAAATAAAGACTTAGTTTTCATCTTTGTAATCCTAAATTCAATTGTTTCATCATCCATCAATTAAAAAAACTGTGTGCCATACTAAAAACTCTATACTTCATTATTAGTTTAAATCCCACTCAAGTCACTGGGAAAATAGATTCAATTGTTTGGGGCTTGATCAAAAAACCAATTAGCAAACTGCGCTACCCGCTTCCAAATTGTTGGTTATAATAAGTAACAAATTAGAAAAACCGCATAAATTTTGCGGTAAAAATCTATGTTCAAGGAGAGAAGAACATGACACTAAAACGAATTGGTTTGTTGGTAACAGTTTTGTTGATATTTACGCTGGCTTTAGCAGCCTGTGGTGGCGGCGGTGAAGAAGAGACGGCCGAAGAAGGTGGTGTTAAAGTATGTCAGGTAACCGATGCTGGTGGGATTGATGACAAATCCTTTAACGCTACCGCCTGGAAAGGCGCCCAGCAAGTTGAGGCTGAGCTGGGTGGCGAAGCAAAATACCTGGAATCTCAACAACAGACAGATTACGAACGCAACATCAATGCCTTTCTGGAAGATGATTGTGACCTAATCGTGACCGTTGGGTTCCTGTTGGGCGATGCCACCGCCGCAGCCGCTGAAACTAACCCGGAACAAAACTTTGCTATCGTTGACTTTGCCTACGATCCCGCATTTGACAACGTCCTGGGCCTGGTTTTTGCCACGGATGAAGCTGCCTTTATGGCCGGCTACCTGGCTGCTGGCACCACCCAAACTGGTAAGGTGGGTACCTTTGGCGGTATTAACATCCCCACCGTCTCAATTTTTATGGACGGGTTTGCGTTAGGTGTAGATCACTACAATGAAGTCCACGGCACCAACGTAGAAGTACTAGGCTGGGATCCAGCCACGCAAGATGGCCTCTTCGTCGGCAACTTTGAAAGCACAGACGATGGCAAGACCCTGGGTGAAACCTTAATTTCCGAAGGGGCTGACATCATTATGCCTGTTGCTGGACCGGTTGGTTTAGGCACAGCAGCAGCCGCGCAAGAAGCAGGCAATGTCTACATCATTGGCGTCGACTCAGACTGGACTCTAACTGCTCCCGATTATGCCAATATCATACTAACCTCCGTATTGAAAAAAATGGACGTTTCTGTTCTTGAAGCGTCTAGGCTGGTAATGAACGATGAGTTCTCCGGCGGCATCTTCCTGGGTACATTGGAAAACGAAGGTGTAGACATCACCGAATTTGGTCAGCTAGACAGCATGGTCAGTAGTGATTTGAAGACTGAATTGGAAGGCGTGCGCGCTGCCATTATTGCTGGAGAGTTACAAACTGCTCCATAAGCCTAGCCCGCTGATGATAAGATGATGTCATTGTCCTGAAGCACCTGACTGTTTCATCATCTAATGCAAAGTAGTGATAAAACAGGGGCTAGCATAAACTAGCCCCTGTTGCTTTTTTGGGAAAGGAAGGCGATTCAATATGGCCCCAGTGCTCGAACTCAAAGGGATTACCAAACGTTTTCCTGGCGTCTTGGCAAACGATCATATCGACCTGACCCTTAATGAGGGGGAAATTCACGCGCTATTAGGCGAGAACGGGGCAGGCAAAACCACGCTAATGAACATCCTGTATGGACTGTATCAACCAGACGAGGGCGAGATTTTTAGCCGTGGTCAAAAAATTGAGGTTCACTCCCCTAGAGATGCCATTGCTGCCGGTATTGGCATGGTTCACCAACATTTTATGCTCATTCCCGTCTTTACGGTCACCGAAAATGTGATGCTGGGGGATGAGTCAACCTATGGGGGTGGCTTTCTCAATCGCGCGGAAGCAGCCAAGCGTATCCGTGAAATTTCAGAGAAGTACAAGCTTGCAGTGGAACCGGACACGTACGTGCGTGACCTGCCAGTGGGGGTGCAGCAGCGTGTGGAAATCATCAAGCTGTTGTACCGGGAAGCAGATATTTTGATTTTTGATGAACCAACGGCCGTTCTGACCCCTCAGGAAGCCGACGAACTCTTCAAAATCATGCAGTCACTGGTGGCCCAGGGTAAATCAATCATCTTCATCACCCATAAGCTGCGGGAAGTTTTGCACGCAGCCGACCGCATAACAGTCATTCGTCGTGGCAAAGTTGTGGGCGCCACGACTCCCGACGTGGCCGACCAGAAAAAGCTGGCTGAAATGATGGTGGGGCGGGAAGTCATGCTTGAATTGGACAAGAAACTACCCCAGGTGGGAGACCCGGTGCTGCGCGTGGAAGATTTAGTCGTCTTGGATGAGCGGCAGCAAGCGGCCGTTTCCGGGGTCTCATTTGACGTTCGTGCGGGTGAAATATTAGGAGTGGCTGGCGTACAAGGTAACGGTCAAACTGAGCTGGTAGAAGCAATTACCGGGCTGCGTCCGGCGGTGGCTGGCAAGGTAACCCTGCTCGGAGAAGACATCACTCACGCTTCACCGCGCCGCGTCACCGAGTTGGGTACGGGTCACGTTCCTGAAGACCGCCAAAAAGACGGCCTGGTCCTCTCGGCCCCCATTACGGAAAATGTGGTGCTCAATACTTATTACCAATCTCCATTTACCAAAGGCGTCACTTTGCAGCCGGCAGCCATTCGCCAGACGGCCGACGAGCTGATCGAACGATTTGACATTCGCACACCCAGCGCTACGACCTCGGCTGGTTCCCTTTCGGGTGGTAACCAGCAAAAGGTGATTATTGCCCGCGAATTTAATAGGCCGGTGAAGTTTCTGGTCACTTCGCAGCCCACCCGCGGCCTGGACGTCGGCTCCATTGAGTATATCCACAGCCGCATTTTGCAGAAGCGCGACGAAGGAACGGCCGTTATGGTTGTATCCCCAGAACTCGACGAAATCCTGCAGCTATCCGACCGGATTGCCGTGATGTATCGGGGTGAAATCATCGCAATCGTTCCCGGCGAAGGCGCCACAAAGGAAGAGCTTGGTCTGCTCATGGCCGGTGTTAAACCAGAACATCTGCCAGAAGCCGCAAGCTTATCAACCAGTCCACCTGCAGCAGCCCCTGCAAACGACTAAGAGGTTGCCATGACCGAAAATAACGACACACAGAATAAGAAAAAAGGCTTCACCCGGGTTTTCCTAGATGAACTTACCAGCCAATCCGTTCTCATACCTATCCTCGCCGTCATCACTGGTCTCATCTTAGGCGCCTTCATCATCATCTTTACCACCGAAGAAGTTTACCAGGCCTGGGGTGAGTCCCCGCTGGAAGGTTTAAGCACCGCCTGGGAAGCTGTCTCCGAGGCCTACGTTGCTCTTTTCACCAGCGCCCTTGGCTCTCCCAGCCGCATTATCAACGCCTTACAAAGCGGTGAGGCCCTGGAAATCCGCCGCGCCTTCAACCCCTTCCTCGAAAGCCTGGTTGCCTCCACACCATACATCTTTGCCGGATTATCGGTGGCTCTTGGTTTTCGCTCCGGCCTCTTCAATATCGGGGCAGAAGGGCAGCTATTCATGGGGGCCATTTTTGCCGCATTCATTGGTTACTCTCTCACCGGCCTCCCCACCCTCATACATCTGCCTCTGGCAATCATTGCTGGCGCAATTGGCGGCGGTTTGTGGGGCTTCATACCAGGATGGCTCAAAGCCAAAACGGGCGGCCATGAAGTGATCAATACCATCATGCTCAATTACATCGCATTCCGCCTCAGCGAGTGGCTCCTAAACGGTCCTATGAGGCGACCCGATTCCTTCAACCCGGTCAGCCCAACCATCCAGGAAAGCGCCATGCTGCCCCGTTTCTTCGACAACCCCATTCGCTTTCACGCTGGTTTCTTCCTGGCCCTGCTGGTCGCCTGGTTCGTTTCCTGGTTCCTCTTCCGCACTCGCTGGGGGTTCGATTTACGTACCGTGGGCGCAAACCCGCATGCTGCGCGCTATGCCGGGATGAACATTACCATCGTAACCATTGTTGCCATGTCATTTGCCGGGGCACTCTCCGGACTGGCCGGAGCCAATGAGGTTCTTGGCGTTAACCACAACCTCGCCCTTGCCTTTTCTGCCGGGTACGGGTTTGATGCCATTGCGCTGGCGCTGCTGGGGAAAAGCCATCCCCTCGGCGTGGTGCTGGCTGCCCTCCTCTTTGGCACACTGCGCAGCGGGGCTTTAGGCATGCAGCTCGCCGCTGGAATTCCCATCGACATTATTTCTGTCCTGCAAGCATTGATACTGGCCTTTATCGCCGCCCCTGCGATCATCCGTACAATTTATCGTTTGCGGGAACCTGCAGCCGGTGAAGAAGGGGGCATGATGCTGCGTGGTTGGGGAGAAGGATAAAATGGCTTCAGCAACTGCAACACTCACTGCTCAAAAATATGTATCTTCTCGCCGTCAACGCGTAATGGGTATCCTGTTTCTGGGGATTGCCTTTGGCATTTGGATATTCTTCAGTCGAGGCATGCCTGCGGGAGAAATCACCACCTTTGGTCTGGCCCCCGGCGGTGCACAGGCAGAAAGCCTGGACTGGCAACTGCCTACTCTGGCTACCCTAAACACATTGGCTATTATCAGCGCTGTATTGGGTGGGGCACAGTTAGCCCGCGGGTTTGGCCGCCAAACGAATTGGGTGCTGGCCATAGTAGCTGGTTTTTTCATCTTCAGCTTCCTGGCCTGGGCAGCGGCTGGAAATTCCCTGAACCTTGTTGGTCTATTGAACACGACTCTTTCTAAGGCGGTGCCCATCACACTGGGCGCTTTATCGGGCGTGCTTTGCGAGCGCGCTGGGGTGGTCAATATTGCCATCGAAGGGATGATGTTAGCAGGAGCCATGATGGGCTCGCTCATTGCCAGTATTACGGACAATTTGTGGCTGGGCGTGCTGGCAGCGGTGCTGACAGGCGCTTTGTTGGCTCTGGTGCACGCCGTCTTTTCTATCAAGTATATGATTGACCAGATTGTTTCTGGAACGGTGATTAATATTTTTGCCACGGGCATCACGTCTTATATCTCGGCCAAGTTTTTACAAGAGTATCAGGAGTTGAATAATCCCGGCACGTTTAGTGCTTGGGCCATTCCTGGATTGTCAGAAATCCCTTTTTTAGGCCCCATCTTATTCGATAACAACATGTTCGTGTACGCGATGTTCATCTTCTTGGCTGTGCTGAGCGTAGCGTTGTTTTACACTAGGTGGGGTCTGCGCCTGCGATCTGTAGGGGAGCATCCACGAGCAGCCGACACGCTGGGCATCAATGTTTTCCGCACGCGCTACATGGCGGTAATTTTAGGCGGTATGATGGCCGGTTTTGGTGGCGCTTATTTTACGTTAGGCTCGGTGGGACGCTTTGATGAGGTCATGACTGCCGGTCGCGGTTTTATTGGCCTGGCGGCTATGATTTTTGGTAACTGGACGCCCGTTGGTTCTTTCGGGGCAGGCCTGTTATTTGGGTTTGCCGATTCGCTGGCAGCCCGCCTGGCAATTCTTGGGGTAAATATTCCCTCGCAGTTCTTGTTGATGGCTCCCTATGTTGCCACAATGATTGTTCTGGCTGGCGTTGTTGGACGTGGGCAAATGCCTGCGGCTGACGGTCAGCCTTATGTAAAAGAATAAGCGGCAGCAGCCTGCTGGAAATAGCAAAAAGCGTTACCCGCCATTTAGCAGGTAACGCTTTTTTTCTTTACGTATGCGGGTTGTCAGGCAGGTTTAGGGGGCGTAACGGCCGTTTCTGATTTATGATGCAAAGCCATGAGATACATGGACAAGGCAACGCTGGTGGCGTCACTCATCTGGCCAATTCGACCGTCCAGCAGCGCATAGCGTAAATCACGCAAGCTGACCCACTGCACCCCATTTTTACCGCACTGCTCGCAAGGCGCCTTTTGCGCATCCCGCGCAAACAGAAAATGAAAAACCCGCCCTTCTGAGCTGGTAAAACTCCCCAGGTAAATCCAGCTTGGGCTTTCATACCCATAAGCAAACAATTCATCGCGGGCCACCGCCACCGGATCTTGGTTATCCGCCAGATTTGCTCTTAACATCGTCCAATGTATGGAAGCATTGAGGGAGGGCAATACCTGCCGCACCAGAGCTTTACCATCCGAGTTCAAGATGAGTGCGTAGACCTGTTCAGTAGAAGTCAGGCTAGATTGCTGTGTTCGATTGGTGTTCACGCAGGCCTTTTTCTCCAAAGGATTGATCGTTGGGCTGTCCAACTGCATACTCTGATTATCGATTCTATTGATTACAAAACTTCTTTCGAAAAACCGTCATCTTTCACACGATACAGCAGTAAAACAGCCAGAAGTTCGCTAGACAGAAAAGAACCTCTCGTGTATACTACCCATGTCCAAACAGTGATTGCAGTAATAGCGGTAGGATATGGCCCCGCAGCGTGCGGGGTTATTTATTCTTACGCTTTTTTGGCTTGGACTTGATAGCTCCCAAGTCACAAATCCTGGTAAACCCATCAACCCAATTAACTAAACCGGGTAGCAATTACCAAAATGTGGAGAGAAGATCATGATTCCTGGTGAAGATGTCGTTTATTTAACCGAAGAAGGTTTGGAAAAAATCAAAGAAGAGCTGGAATATCTGACCAGCATAAAACGTGAGGAAATTTCGCGTAAACTAGAAATTGCCATTGCCCAGGGTGACCTGAAGGAAAATGCAGACTACCACGCCGCAAAAGAGGAACAAGGCTTCGTGGAAGGGCGCATAAAAGATTTGGAGGATGCCCTCCGTCGCGCCAAAATCATTACAGAAGACGTACCTCGGGACGTGGTGAGCGTGGGCAACAAGGTAACCGTAATGGAAGAAGGATACGATGACGAAGAATCGTACCACATTGTCGGCGCGCCAGAAGCCGACCCCAGCCAGGGGCTAATCTCGAACGAGTCGCCCATTGGTCGAGCGCTGCTCGGCGCAAAGAAGGGACAAACGGTTGTAGCCCTTACACCAGGCGGAGAAATTCGCCTACGTATTGTGGCTATTGAATGACTTACATAAGCCAAAACAGGATCGCCAAGGCCGTTTCTCCCCCGAAACGGCCGTTTTTATTTCTGCGCCTCAGCCTTCCCCAACAAACAACTACGTAGTTGCCCTCATCCGAACGGCGCAAAAAGGCGTGAACCAGGTCTCCTCCTTGTAGAACCGTATCGCCATGCGGAATAATCACCGAGCCATGCCTCCGAATGGACACGACGACGCAATCATGTGGTAAATTCTGCGCCAGCGTCGCCAGTGGCTTGGCGACCGCCGGACTGCTGGCGGGAATTTCGACTTCCAAAAACTCCGTATTATCCACCAGGCGCAAACGAGCCCGATCTTCGTCAAACTGCCCCTTCGCCTTGCGCGACAGCGCCACGTTATATGCCTTCACAATGTCACTACGGCGAATGACGCCAATGACCCGCTCCGGGTCTGTGCGGGTAACAACAGGCATTTTATTAATACCACGCACGCCCAACCGCTGAATAGCGCTGCCCAACGGTTCATCGTCAAAAGCCACCAATAAATTGCCGGTAGTGGCAATATCGAGCACTGTGCACCCTTCCCCGCAACCACTCTCAAGTGCCCGATCATAATCTCGTAAACTAACCATACCCACTAACCTTGACGACTCATCCACTACGGGAAAACTGTGACTGTGGGTTTGTTGAAAGAATTCATCCAGCTTTGCCAACGGCGTCTTGGCCTGCACCACGTAGGGGTTGGGGGTCATCGCCTCGCGCACCTGCATGCTTTGCAGCAGGTCCAGGTCGCGCCCGCGCTGCAAGCTGATACCCTTGAGTTTGAGCTTCAGGGTGTAAATGGATTCAGAAAACAGGTGCTCGGCCAGCAGCGTGGCCAGGACTGCTGCCAGCATCAGGGGCAAAATAAGCTGGTAATCGTTGGACATTTCAAACACGATGAGTACGGCCGTAATCGGCGCTCGCGCCGCCCCGGCAAATACCGCCGCCATCCCCACAATGGCATACGCGCCAGGATTCACCGCCACATTCGGCCACAAATTATGAGCCAACGTGCCCACCATGCCGCCCAGCACTGCTCCCATAAACAAACTGGGCGCAAACACACCGCCAGAATTGCCCGGTCCCAACGTCAACCCCGTCGCCACCATCTTCCACAACAGCAGCCCCGCCATCAGCCCCAGGGAAAGGGAGATGTCTTCAGCGATTGCCTCGCCAATAAAATCCAGTCCTGGACCCAGCACCTCCCGATTGGGTAACAAGTAAATGCCCACCAGACCGGTCAACAACATGCCTATCGCCGTTTTCAGTGGCATGGGCACTTTCCAACCATCGAATAATCCCTCCAGCCAATACAGCCAGCGAATGAAAACCACTGCCACCAAGGAGGCCAGGAAGCCCAGCATGATGTAAATGGGCAGTTCGGCAAAGCTGTTCAAAGGGTAAGCAGGCACGGCAAAGGCTGGGGCGTCGGATAGAAAGATGCGGCCAATAATGCCGGCCGAAACGGAGCTGATGACAACGGCCCCAAAATAGCGGGTGGTAAATTTACCCAGAATCACTTCCAGGGCAAAGATGGCCCCGGCAATGGGCGCGTTGAATGTGGCGGCTATGCCTGCCGCCGCGCCGCAGGCCACCAGGGTGCGCACGCGTTCGGCAGAGAAGTGGAACAATTGCCCAATGGTGGACCCCAGGGCTGCACCTACCTGCACAATGGGACCTTCGCGCCCGGCCGATCCGCCTGCACCAATGGTGATGGAAGAAGCCAGCACTTTAACGGCTGCCACCCGGGGTCGGATACGGCCGTTACGCAGTGCAATTGCCTCCATGACCTCCGGTACGCCATGCCCCTTAGCCTCTCGCGCCCAGCGGTTGACCATGTAGCCCACCACAACCCCGGCGGACGTCATCACCACCAGCAAGCCCACCGTGCTGCCAATAGTCTGCTGCACCCAGCGGCTGGCGTCGTTGATACGCGCCAGCATCCACACAAATACCACAGCCCCTAGATCCGGTACCAATGCCCACCAAAACGGCCGTGAGCACTAAGACCAGCGAATCCGGCGGCTGTATCTCATCCAGACGGCGGCGCAGGCGCTGCCCCATTCGCCAAGAAACCCTACTATCTTTTGCCGGCGCTTCAGCACTCATCAATCTATCTCCTTCAAAAAACATCTGCCTGTGCAGCACCGGTTAGTATACGACCCATCAAAACAATCAACCACCCAAACATTGACAAACCAAACATTGACAAACCCAGCCTCAATTTACTAACCTAAGCCCCACAATAACAGATACAAAAAGGCAGTGATGGGAACAGGTTAGCAGGTCCCTTTGGTGAGCAGAGAGTGACGTACTTACTGCAAGTGCCACCACCAATCCCTGATAATGACACCCTTGAGCCGAGCAGCGAGCAGTTTTCAGTAAACAGCATACAGTGAACGGTAAACAGCGACGGCGACACCACCGATAACTGAACACCGATGACTGACCACTTAATAACCGCCTCCGGGAGTGCCCGTTACCGCGTAAGGCCTTCGACCAGTTCCGAGGCCGACAAGAGGCTGGCAGCCACGGTTGCTGGCAAATGGTGGTGGCCACGTTGTTCCCGCGCGACAGTCAGCGGTTGACGCCGTAACGGATAGACACAAAAAACGGCCGTTTCCAGACAAATTGTCTGAAAACGGCCGTTTGTTTATTTCGTTACTGAGCGGCTGATCAGCCGCATCAATCACAAAAAGCTTCTAAATCCTACCAGCGATTGCCACCGCCGCCATAATTATCGCGATTGCCACCGCCACGATTGCCACCGCCACGATTGCCACCGCCACGATTGCCACCACGGTAGCCGCCACCCCGCCAGAGCGCTCTTCGCGCGGGCGGGCTTCATTGACGCGCAAATCGCGATCATCAACCATTTTACCGTTTAAGGCATTAATGGCCGCATTAGCCGCCGAGTCTTCCATTTCCACGAAACAAAAACCACGGAAGCGACCGCTGTCCCGGTCATTGATCATGGCAATGGATTCAACTTTGCCAAACTCAGCGAACATATCCTGGACCTGCTGCTCGGTGGCATCAAACGATAAATTTCCTACATACACTTTTTTCGTCAACTTAAACTTTCTCCAAAACTAGAGTCCTGTAGAACAATCGACTTACGATCATTTCTGACCAGGACACAAAATATTGCCTCAAACATACGCGCATTCACAAATTAAACACAGGGACAAACCAATAGTCGAGGCCAACGCTCATAAAAAATTGAGGGATTCAGTCGCCGCGGAGCATGGGCTGCAATTAAGGGAAAGCATATCCACCCGGTTGGGGCCAGGTGGTAAAAATGGACAAAACCCAACAGCCGGGGATTGCGCAATGTCCAGCCCGTTTCTTCCAACACTTCCCGGCGCAGCGTTGCCCGCAGCGTTTCCCCCGCTTCGCGGCGCCCGCCGGGAGCGACGTGATGATATTCCTCAAAATCACGCACGACCATTACCTCATTCCCGCACAATAAAACGTCGCGCACAGAGCTGATATAGGCAACCGGGAGCAGGACATCGCTAAGGTAGTAGGCCAGGCGCAGGGGCATGACGCCGTTGTGCCATGCCGTCGTTTCCACAACCCACGGCTTAAATTGGGCCAGAAATTGCTACAAATCCGCTTTTATCGGCTACAATTTTGAGGCATGATTCTGATTTAGCCGATTCACGGAGGTAGGGATGAGCAATCCGACGAATAAAGCAGGGTTGTTAACGGCCGTTTCCACCACTCGGCGCGCCTTTTCCACCCTCATCCATAGTATACCTGCCGTCCAAATGGCAACCCCAGGCATCGAAGCGGACTGGTCGGCAAAAGACATCGTCGCCCACGTCTGCTCCTGGGAAGCCAGCATGTGTCGCTGGCTGGGAATGGCCGTACGCGGTGAAACGCCAGACCGCCCGCAATCCGACGTTGATATTGAGCGCATGAATGCGGAATTTACGGCCGTTAACGCCCAAAAATCCCTGGATACAGTGTTGGACGAGTTTGATGATCTGGAAAGGCAAATTGTGGCGGCGGTAACGGCCGTTCCCGAAGACGCCCTCTTTACCCCTGGCTACTACGCCTGGCGACCACCCGAAAGCCCACTCTGGCACATGGTGGGCGGCAACACCTTCTGGCATTACGCAGAGCACACCGCGCCCATAAAAGCCTATTTACAACAAGGAAACGCGTAAGATGACCAGATTGCAAAAATTCTTCAGCAAAATTTTACCGGTAGCCTGGGCAAAAAATATGGAAGCCGAGTCGCGGCAGTGGATGGTACGCTGCCCCTGCGGTTACGAAAAGTCCGTGTGGGAACTGGGCGGCATTCGCTGGAAGGCCAGGGGCAATCCCCACCAACTGCGCCAATGCCCCCAATGCGGAAAGCGCACGTGGCACACCATTACTCGCCAGACCAGCCCCTAATCAGGCCGGTGCTGGCAAAGCTCCTACCGGAATCACCCACACGCCGCTTACCTTGATCGCCGGCAGCTCTCCACTGGCAATGCGCGCGCGCACGGCCGCTACCGAAACCCCCAACGCCGCCGCCGCATCCTGCGTGCCCACAAAAATGGTCTGGGGCGTTTCCGCCGGCAGGCCATTGTAGCCATACACCTGCCACGCTTCCCAGTAGGTTGCCAAGCGCTGCACAAAGGCCAACGGCCGTTCCGCAAAAATACGCTGCCCCACCGGAAAAGCCGCTTTCTCCAGCGCCCTTTGCCGTTCCTGCAATACAGCTAGCAGCTCTTCGTTACGGCCGTTAAATCCCTGCCCTTCCAGCAGCATCTCCCGCAGCACCACCAGGTCATGGGCATCCCCCAGTAAAGTAGATAAATGGTGCAGCTCCCGCGCCAGCTCGTCCATGACCGGTGGCCAAAGCAGGTGCAAAATCTCCACCTGATGCCACAAATACTTCACCTGCTTGCGCCAATCATGAAACAATTTCGCACTGCCGGTGGCATACGCCTCCTGCATGCGCCTGCGCCCCCGCCGGTACACGCGCTGCAGGCCACCGGAAAAGGCGGCGTAATCTTGCCGCGCTATGGGCAGTGCCGCAAAGCGCGGGCGGGCTGCTTGCAGCACCTCTACCACCTCGGGCAGCGTGTCCGCATTTTGCAAAAATTGGTCGCGCACCCCTTCTTGCCAGGCCACCAGCTTGCCATACACGTCAGACAAACCTGCCTCTGGCAGGTCACCAGCGTGCTCAATTCTGACAGCTTCCAGCGTCTCCACCATCACGGCGCTGTCGCGCAGCACCGCCAGGCGGCGGCTGGCATCCCGAAAGATGGTATTTTCCGCTTTGTAAATCTCTTCGCCAATTTCATCTCGAATCAGGCGCAGCACCGCCCGCAGCCGCTTAAAATTCTTGCGCGCTTCGTGAATGGCTTTATCACGATCCCCGGTTTCGTCCTGCAACAGGTGCAGATTTTCATCAATCAGTCCCAGCCCAATGCGCCGGATAGCTTCAGCAGGGGTTTCGTGGGCTGCAGTTCAAACATAGGCATTTCCTTTTTAGGGAGGGTTCGTCAGGGGGAACGGCAGCAGAAAATGCCGCGCCACTTTCAAGGGCAAGTTTTGGCAGGGGCCAGGGTCGCAAGTGTACGGGTCAAAGACGCCAAGGCGTACCTGTGCCACCCGGCCAAGTTTGGGCAGGGTATGTCGCTGCAAAATGCGGTCGCCCACCTGCCAGCGGGGCTGCCACAGGTTTTGCGGATCGGCCGTGTCCCAATGATAATCTTCAGCCAGCACATTTCCCGCGGCGTCCAAAAGCTGCACAAACAGGCGACGGCCGTTTTCCGGCACAGCGACCACTTCCCAAGAGGTTACCAGCCCACCGGGTAATCGGTCAAAACCCAGCAGGCGC
Organism: uncultured Chloroflexia bacterium; assembly: GCA_963695505.1. GTDB lineage: Bacteria > Chloroflexota > Anaerolineae > Promineifilales > Promineifilaceae > JACSRF01. The sequence goes on from CAVOGX010000010.1 coordinate 152,929, forward strand.
AGTTCGCCCCCAAAGATGGCCGTTTGGGCCACATCCAGGGTGATGATTGGGCTTTGGGGCAGCGTGTACTGCACAAAACGGCCGTACTCCACCACTTCGGCCCCCCACGCCGCCAACTGGCCTTCCCAATACCCATCCAGTTCCAGAATGGCGGGGCGCAGGATAGGGCCGCCGGAGCCGGGCAAGACCAGCGTGCCGTCCAGCGGGCTAAAGTGGCTTAGTCGCGCATCTTCCCGCTGCAGCAGCAGTTCCATGGTGGGCGCATCCATGGTGTCCGGCGTCCATCCGGCAATGGCGGCCCCATTCACGTTGCTTTGGGCGTCCAAATAGACCCCCATATCTGTGAAGGCGGCCTGCCACACAAACTGCACTTCTTCGTTATTCGGCCAGGTCTGGAAGATGGCAACGGCCGTTCCCCAGCCCACCAAGCCGCCCCACACCACCAGCCCCACCGTAAGAGCCAGAGTTGTGGAAAACTGCCTGCTTTCTGTGGAAAAAGTGCGCGCTTTGTGCATAAGTTGGACAAAAACCACCGCCAGCGGCACGGTCAGCAGGGGCAGGCCATTAATCATGCGGATGCTGCTGGGGGCGTTAATGGTCACCAAACTGGGCAGCGCAGATGTGGCCAGCCACAGCAGCACAAACCCATATCTGGGGGTACGCCAACGCCGCAAAAACAGCCCCAATCCGGCATAAAATAGCAGCGCCAGCAGTGGGTCAAACACCGCCCGTTCGGCTACATTTTGCCGCCACAGCGGGTCCCCCTGGGTGATAAAGCCGCGCAAGATTGCCCAGCTATTGGCCAAAATGGGGCGCAAGTCTCCTGTCAACAGCGCCCGCAGCGGCGCATCCACCTCGCTGACGCGGAACTCTGCCCCCGGATTGGTCAGCAAATACCACGCCAGCGGGGCGGCCACCAACGCGTATGCCAGCCAGAACAGCGCCACGCCACGCCAGCGCGCCCGCAGCTCGCGCCTGTGAAACAGGGCCAGGTAGATCAGCCACGCGCCATAAAAGATGGGTACCGCCCGCGCCGCCATGTAGGTGTGGAAGCTGAGTCCGGCGATGAGACCGGCAGCGGTGAAGAGCAAGGGAGCACTTGCGTCTTTGTGTTCCCAGGCTTGCCACCAAAGAATGGTCGACAGCCCGGACAGCACGGGCAGGCTGATGGCGCGCAGCGCCAGGCGGCTGAAGAAAACCGGCCACAGGAGAACGGCCGTTACCCCCGCCGCCAGTACCCCCGCATCCCGCCCAAAGAGCCGCCGCACCAGAGCATAGGTCACCGCCACCAGCAGCAGCCCCAGGAAAGCGGACGGCAGGCGCAGCGCCAACACGTTGTCACCCAGCAAGGCCACAAAACCAGCTTGCAAATAATGGTAGCCAGCCTCGTGGCCGTAAGCCTGGGTAAAGTAAATAGCGTGGTTTCCAGCCAGGATGGAACGGTCGATGAGCCAGTTGGCCACTTCGTCGTGGGTGATGCCGGGGGGGGAGGTGTTGTTCAGCCCCACCAGCCGCAGCGCCGCGGCCAGCAGCAAAATGAGGAGGAGGGCAATTCTCGTGTTGCGGCGGGCCATAAAATTTAGCCGCTAATCAAAGAAGTAACTGCCTGTAAGAAATTATGTGCAGCCTGAATGGCCTGCTCAGCTTGTATCTCAGACACATGGGCTGTCCCACCATAATCACCAAGATTCCGAACTTCGAAAAGCCAGTTCAAGTTCTTGCCATGCTCTCTGCTTAACTTGCCTGTTTTTACAAATTGCTGGTGGATGGAAGCAATGACACCACTGTGTTTGCTAAATTCCAAACCTTCATTAAGTAATACGGCCATCGCCCCATAAAAAGCAGCATAATACGCACGGGACGCAGCAAAATCATGATAGCCTTTGTCAGCTAAATCTCTTGCTGCCTGGAGAGAGCGCTTTGATCGTTCTAAATTAGCGGCAATTTCCTGCTCATAATCTGCCATCATACCATTACCCCTTCACGTTGCGCGTTGCGGTAAAGCTGAATAGTGCCACGTTCATACTCTTGCATCATGACCGGTCTGGCTGAAATAAGCTGCTCTGATTCCAATTGGATAGGGTACAAAATGTCAATGATGTGCCGCAGTTCCACAAAATAGTCAAATGGTTTATTTAATAAAACAAGCAAGTCAATATCGCTTGCCACATCAGCCTCGTTGCGGGCTACAGACCCATACAAAATCAAGCCCTTGAATTGAGCACCATAATATGCTTCAAGAGCTTCTTTGCACTTCTCCAAGAGATTCTTGCTCATTAACCTCCTCATTACCCTCCTGTGATTCACGCCAACGTAGAAATTCAGTAATGGCTGAAACAAAGAGCTGGCTGCGAGTTATCTCCATCTCTTTAGATGCTTGATCTGCTTGTGCCAATAACGACTCAGTTACGGGAATATCTATCTCGACCTTTGCCATATCTTGCTATCTTAAATCAGCTTTAACCGTCTCGCAATTGCATTGGGCAAAATGGCGCGCAAAATCTGCTTCTCGTCGTCGCCAATGACACGAAAAACCCACAAACCGATCAAATATGCCGCCCCACCTACCACGGCCGCCAGCCATTCGTTGATGGGGTAGCAAAGTACCATTAACCCCACCATGATCGCAGCGGCCAGGAACGGCCGTATCACCAGCCGCCTCCACTCCAACCCTGCCATCTTCTGCCGCAAGTAATAGTCAAACACCAACAGCAGCACCACCTCCGACAGCACCGTCGTCACCGACGCCGCCACGTAGCTGTAGCGCGGAATAAACAGGGCATTGGCCACAATGTTGAAGCCCACGGCCAGGGCAAAGGCCCGCGGCTGCATGCGCTCCAGCCCCAGGGCAATGAGCACGTAATTGGTCACGCTGTTCAGCCAGCCAATGGGAATCGACCAGATCACAATTTGCAGCGCAATGGCCCCATGGGGCAAAAATTCGTCGCCGCCTAAAAGCTGCACCAGTGGGTAAGCCAAAAAGGTGGTGATGGCTGCCGTCGGCAGCGCCAGCAGCAGCATAATTTTCAGCGCCATCTGGTACATGCGCCGCGCTGCCTCCATGGACCGCTCGATTTCCCGCGAAATGATGGGGAACAGAGCCAGGGTAAAAAACGAAGGCACAATTTGCAGCGCGTTAAACCATTTGTAGGCGCTGCTGTACCAGCCTACCACCTCCTCACCATTGTGCAGCATGGTGCGCAGCAGGTAGACGTCCACGGAAATGAATACCGTTTGCAGCAGGTGAATGAGCATCAGCGGGAAGCCCAGGCGCACCATGCGCCGCTGCAAGGACCAATCGACCCGCCAGGGGCCGCCCAGGGCAAAGCTGCGCGCCGCCAGCAACCCTAACACGGCCAGGGTGATAAGGTTGGTGAGTATGGAAACGGCCGCTAAGCCCACAAAGCTGTAGCCCAACAGCAATACCACCACGCCAAAACCCACCTTCAAAATCGTCGTCGCCGTGGTCATGGCCGCCGGAACTTCTGCCTTTTCATACACGTAAAACAGTCCCGTCACTCCTTTGGACATGCCGGAAATGACCATGCCGATCATGATGAAGCCAATGGCCAAAATCTCCGGGCGGGTGAAGGGGTTGCTGAACAGGTTGGTGCTGGCAATCAACACGACCATGGGCAAGCTGGCCACCACGGCCGCGCCCAGGCGCAGCACGGTGGTGTTCAGCAGATAGCTGCTGGCCTGGCTGCGCTCCTTCGAGACTTCGCGGATGACGAGGATGTCCAGGCCAAAGTTAGCGAGAATATCAAAAATGCCGGCGGCGGCAATGGCCGTGGCAAAGCTGCCGGCGTCGGCCGGCCCCATCACCCGCAGGTAGAACATGGCAAAGACAAAATCAATACCCTTGTTGAACAGGTTGAGCACCATAGGTGCGGCGCTGTTTTTGGCAATGCTGCGGGTAGTGGTCATGGCCGCGTCGGGCCTGACGATGGTTTGCCAGCCCCACACGCCACCGCCAAAAACCAGCACGATGACGCCCATAGCGCTGAGCAGCGCGCCAAGCTGGAAGCTGATGGGGCTGTAGCGGAAGCGCACCGTCCAATGGCCGGGCTCTAGCAGCACGCCCCGAAAGTTGCCGTTGACGCGGGTAACGGCCGTTTCCACTTCTTCATCTTCTACGCCACCAAACGGCCGTACAAACGCCTTCCACCCTGCAAAATAGCTGTCATTTAGCACCAACCACGCCTGCTCCGCCACCTCCGCACTTACCACCACCTCACGGTTGCTGTAATGGTCAATCGTTGCCAGAGAATAGAGGTTAGAGATTGGGGATTGGGGCTTAGTATCCAATCTCCAGTCTCCAACCTCAACGACAACAAAACTGCGTGGGTCATACTCCGCCAGCGCCGCCAGCGCATCATCGGCCAGCACGGTACTGGTTTGCGGCAGCGTGTAGGCGCGGGGGGTCACGGCCAGATTCTCATACACGCCCAGGCCATTGCCCTGCCACGCCAGTTGCAGCTTGGGCAGGTCAATAGTTTCGGCCGTGATGACGTACTTGACGTTTAGCACATCCAGCAGCGGCGAGTTCAGCGCTTCCCAGTTGACGATGGGCTGGATGCGGTTGTATTGCAGCTCATTTTGCGGCTCGATAGCCGCCATATAATCGACAAATTGCTTGGGGATAATGGAGTCATAGCCGCGCACATCTTGCAGGTTATACAGCCAGCCAGAATTGGCGTTAAAGGGCTTGTCGCCATGAGGCGCAAAGCTGGTTATGCGCCACTCTCCCGGCTGCTGCTCCAGCCATTGCACCAGGTCAGGCTTGTAGTCGAGCAAAGCGGGGTCTGTAGCCGCATTAAAACCGGCATTCGCCACATACAAATCCAACACTAGCACCGCCGCCGCCAGAAACAACCAGGCTGGCACACCGCGCACAGCAAGGCGGTAGCGGCTCATCCACAGCACCACCCCTACCGCCACCAGGATCAACCCTAAAATGAATAGTTGGCGAAACTCAAAGCTGTAAAAAGCCCGCGCATCGGGGAAAGCTAAATCAGCCAGGGCCAGGCCGTGAAACAGGCGCTCAACCAATGGCTCCACGCGGGCATAAGCCGTCCGCGAAACAAACAGCCCCAGCCAGCAGCAGCAGCCCGCCCCCAAAAGGCCAGCCCTGCCAAAATGGAGATTAGAGATTGGAGACTGGAGACTGAAGGCTGAACTCCTCTATCTCTAGCTCTAGCTCTAGCTCTGGCTCCTTGCAAAACGTCCATGCCAAAGCCGGCCAGCGCCGCCACAAACAGCGACAGTGGAAAAACCCAACGAAACGGCGTGCGAATCTGGTCGGCGAAGGGCAGGCCATAGTAAATAAGCGCATACAGCGGCGTGCCAAAAATGAAAGCCAGCGCCAGCAGGCTCATGGCGGCGAAAAAGCCCGTATGCGCCCGGCGATCGGCAATCTCAGATTTGGGATTTTGGATTTCGGATTTGGGATTCCTGCGCTGGAACAAAGAAAACAGGGCGATGAGAACCAGGAAAAGGGGCAAAATGCCCAGGTAAGCCGCCCCTTCCACGTAATTCTTGATGCCCCATTCGCTGGTTCCAGATAGGGTAATGGTCTCGCCGGTCAGGGCATCGGTGACGCTTTGCTGGGCCGGGCTGCCAAAGAAGTTAGGCATCGCAAAAGCCAGTGCCCGCCGCGGAGGGAAAGCGTAGCCGCGCACCTGCTCCAGCGTGGTTTCGCCGCTGCGGAAGTTAGCCTGCCCCACTTCCAAGAAAGGCACAAACTGGATGCCGCCGAGCATGAGGCCGACCAGCACCATGCCCAGCAGCCAGCCCAGAGGTTTGAGAGCTGAAGGCTGAATGCTGAAGGCTAAAGGGTTACGCGTGACGGATGACAGCCAGCGCCAGAGTGCATACACGCCCATGACGAGGAGGGTGTAGTAAGTGATTTCAATGTGCCCGGCGAGGATTTGCAGGCCGAGGGCAATGCTGCCAATGGCAACCCATAAAGGGGTGAGGATTTGGGATTTGGGATTTGGGATTTCGGATTTCGGATTTGGGATTTGGGATTGGGAGACGGGATGGGCAATCTCTAATCTCCAATCTCTAATCACCATTTCGATGCAGGCCAGCAGCAGGGGCAGCCACACTGCCGCGCCGCTAATCATGGGGAAAACGGCCGTACTGGCCAACAAAAACCCGCTCCCCTGGTACACCAGCCCGGCCACTACCGCGCTGCCGCGGCGCATGCGCAGCACCCGGCCAAAAATGTACATGAGTACCCCGGCCAGCCACACCTGGCTTAACGCATACCAGCCATACGCTTTGGGAATGGGCAGCAGGAAAAAGAGCCAGCTAAAGGGATAAAGCATGGAATGCTGGCCGGCAGCCAAGAAAGGCGCACCAGCAAAGAGGTAGGGATTCCACAGGGGAATGTCGCCAGCTTTTACGGTCTCTACTGTAAAGCGTTTCCAGGCGTAGTTCTGGATCACCAGGTCGGTCAGCAGGGGATTTTGCGGCTGCTCAACGCCAAAGTCGGCGGCTTGAGAAGCCCAGGGTTCCCACTGGTAGAGGTTGTCGACGGACAGCATGGTTTTGCCGCCCAAAGTCACCGGCGCATACAGCAGCAGCGGCAGCAGCAGGAAGCTGAAGAGCAAAAGGATGTCGGGGAGGAACGGCCGTAATCGCTTCATCACCTCAATCAATAACCCATGTTTACCCAAAAAACCTAACGCAAACCAAACAGTTAAGCCACCAATGTTTGCCTCAGTAAAACAAAATCAGGGCTAAAAATAGCCCTGACCTGCTGGAAAATATGCCGTATTGTAGCAAAAACTCCTCTTCAACCCAGCATTACAACCTTACCAAAGCATCAAACATGGCATCCAAATTGGTAAATTGATGTTCATGCACAGTTAACCAATACACTTCCACGCTTAACCGCTCATCATGACTTAGATCTTTTAGGCGCTGCCTATCCAGTGCGGGGTAAAAGTAAGACACCGATGCCTGTAAGCGCATATCACAACGCCGGGCAAGCTTCTTGCATTCGTTAGCCGATGTAACCAGTAGATAGTCGCTTTGGTCAGCGTGCCCTACAAAATCATCCGCATTGCCCGTTTCTTGCACTGCGTTCGTCAACATTAAAGCGACGGCTCGCGAGACGTCATCCGCAGCCACAAACCCGTACCGGTCACGGAATTTATGCAATCCCCGCACCCGTACCAATACAACTCCCCAGTCTGGTCCGTGCAAAGCCTGGAGCAAGCGTTCTTGCAGGGCCTCCCCTTCTGGTAATCCTGTTACCGGATTGTATAAGCTGTCGCGATTTGAGCGCCGTAGGGCGTTTCGGACCCGCAAACGCAGTTCCTGGATGTCAAAAGGTTTCGTAATGTAATCAACCGCTCCCAGTTCCAAACCAGACAGCTTATCTTGACGTTCTCGTTTCTCGGTCAAGAAAATGACCGGCAGTTCTTGGGTGCGTCGATTGCCCCGCAGCCGGCGACAAACTTCATAGCCGTCAATATCCGGCAGGCGAATGTCCAGGACCGCAATGTCCGGCATGAACTCGGCTATCAACTTCACAGCCTCTTCACCGTTGCCAGTATGAGCAACCTGGTAACCTTGCACCTGGAAATAGGCCGTTAGCATATCCGAAAGATCGGCATCATCTTCTACAAAAAATATTTTGAGACCCTTGTTTTCATTAGCCATAAGCCACCTTTCCTTGTGGGCTGGCTGATAGAAGCAGACTATTTAATTTGGTACTGCCCTCAGACACATAAAGCCACTAAAAAGCAATTACTTGATTGGATCCTTATCAATTCTAAAAACACAAGAACGCGCGCCCATGGCCACACACTCAATTTCTTCAATCCGAAACTCAAGGCCACCGCTAACCCAACGCAAAGCTTCTTGCAAAATTCCCACAGCAATGAAGCAAATCGGCCGTTCCGCTTTTCGTCCCCAGCACATTGAGCAGCGATCAATATAATACAAAAAATGGTCGTCAAACTCTTCCACGCGGCTAATCTGGTCACTAAATTGGCTAAAAATGCGGGCAACAGCCGGAACGCCTATCTTGAGTTTGGCTTGTAGGGGCAGCATCTTAAAGGCCAGGTCCCCCACGCCAGCCAGCGTGCCAAAATGCTTCAGTCCACGAGAGAAGATAGCGCGCCCGCCGCGCAGCGCCAGGCCGCGGCCTCCTCGAGGCCCGTAAATCTCGTCAAGGCCCAAGGTCAGGTTGGCAATATTGGCAAAGTCAAACCGCTTTTCCAGGTTATCGGCAGGTGGCTCCTGAATAAAGTTAGGCATTCTGGCAAGATTCAGCAAGGCATTTAACCCATTGCGCCCCATCACTTCTTCCATTGAGGCGAGGAGGATGCGGCCCATTACGTTGGGGTAATAATAACCACTGACAGGGACCAAATCTTTCACGAAAATCTCCAATGAACCACACTGCTTAGCACCGCTTGGGTGTTGTGGGTCGGTAGATTTTGACAACAATATTGCCTGCCAATTCTTAACACAGCAGTGGGACAAGTATAACAAGGCGAGAATAATTACACAAAAGATCAGGTACGGCCGTTTCTATTGCACGTTTCGGCGAATTTGAGGGCGAAAGAGACGAAGCCGCAGATGCCAGATATAATTACGGCAGGAAGAAGGAGACGATTATGGCAAAAGCGGCAATGATATTCCCGGATGACTTCTTGTGGGGGACGGCTACTGCTGCACACCAGGTAGAAGGGAACAACACAAATAACGATTGGTGGCAGTGGGAACAAGGCCCAGGCCACATTTTGGAAGGTCATCGGTCCGCACTGGCCTGTGACTGGTGGGAAAATGCAGAAGCAGACCTGGACAGAGCGGCCAAGATGGGCACCAATGCCCACCGCTTGTCTCTGGAATGGAGCCGCATTGAGCCGGAACCCAGCCGCTTCGACGGGGCGGCCCTGGACCGCTATCGGCAGATTTTGCAGGCCATGCGCGACCGGGGCATTGAACCCATGGTCACGCTGCATCATTTTAGCAACCCGCAGTGGCTGGTGGAAAAAGGCGACTTTAATAACGCCATTGTCCGCGACTATTTCCAGCGGTATGCGGCGAAGGTGGTGGAGGTGTTGGGCGATTTGGTTCCCAAATGGGTCACCATCAACGAGCCCATGGTGTACGTATTTATGCGCTATCTAGAGGGAGCCTTCCCCGCCCCCACACGGAAGGGTTTGGCCAGCGGCGGTGAGGCTTTGCGGAATCTGTTGGTCTGCCACGCCGCCGCCTACCATACGATTAAGGAAGCTTATCCAGCCGCCCCGGTAGGTGTCGCTAAGAACATGGCGGTGATAGCGGCGCGACCGGGCAGCAGTTGGCCTACTCGTCGCTGGGCTCGTTGGTTGTCCTGGTATTACAATGAATCGTGGCTGGACAGCCTGGTGAACGGCCGTTTTCGCTTCCCCTTCCCCTCTCCCAAAATCAAAAATCTGGCCGGGACCTTGGACTTTGTGGGCATCAACTACTACACGCGGTTTTATGTCAAATTTCCGCCCATTGGCGGCGTACTAGAAGACACTTGGGAACCCGATGCAGTGGTCAGCGACGGCAACTATGGCGAAGTATACCCCGCTGGATTGTTCCAGGTCATCAAAAAGGCGCTCAAATACAACAAGCCCATTTACATTACCGAGAATGGCGTGCCCGATGTAGAAGACCGGTTACGGCCGTCTTACATTCTCACCCACCTGCGCGAAATTTGGCGCGCCATCAGCTTCAACTTCCCTGTGATGGGCTACTACCATTGGAGCCTGGTGGACAACTTTGAATGGGACCGCGGTTGGACCCGACGGTTTGGCCTCATTGCGCTGGATCCTGAAACCCAGGAACGGCAGATCCGCGCCAGCGGGCAGCTTTACACCGAAATTTGCCAGCAAAAGCAAATCAACAGCGACATGGCCGCTCGCTATGCTCCCGGCCCTCTTAGAAACCATGTTTCCCGGCTCTTCACCTCAGGTAAAAAAGGCGCGCGCAGGAAACGACAACTAAATAATGTATGATATAATCGACCCTCACTATCGAAAGATGGTTAATTTGTTCATCTGGAGTGAAAACCATGTCAGGACATTCGAAATGGTCCACCATAAAACACAAAAAAGCCGCGGTAGACGCCAAGCGTGGCAAGCTCTTCACCCGGCTGGCCAAAGAAATTACCATTGCCGCCCGCGAAGGAGGCGGTGACCCGACCTTCAACAACCGCCTGGCTCTGGCTATCGACAAAGCCAAAGCTGCCAACATGCCCAAAGACAATATTGAGCGTGCCGTAAAGCGCGGCACGGGCGAACTGGAAGGGCTGGAGCTGGTTGAAAACGATCTACGAAGCCTACGCCCCCCATGGAGTGGGCTTGATTGTGGAAGTGGTTACCGATAACCGCAACCGGGCCGTGGCCGACCTGCGTCACGTGCTGAGCAAAAATGGCGGCAGCCTGGCCGAGTCTGGCTCCGTAGCCTGGCAGTTCACCCGCAAGGGCTACATCAGCATCGTTGAAGAAGTTGATGAAGACGACCTCTTCCTGGTGGCGGCTGACGCCGGTGCAGATGATATCCAATTTGGGGAAATAACGGAAATTTACGTTGAACTCGATTATTTCCAGGCTGTACAAAAGGCACTGCGCGAGGCTGATATTCCGCTGGATGAAGTCAGCATGATCTATGATCCCAACAATCCTATGGATTTGGGGATGCACGAAATGATGCAGGTGATGCGGGTTATCGAAAACCTGGAGGATCTGGATGACGTGCAAAACGTGTATTCAGCGCTGAATATCACCGATGAAGCCATTGCCGAAATTGAAGGCTAGAGCCGGATTGCATGCTGCGTGTTAAGCAGTGCATGCAGCACGCCACATTCTCATGCGCATTCTTGGCTTAGACCCCGGCACGGCAACGACGGGATATGGCATTATTGATGCGGAAGACGGCCGTTTCCAACTGGTCACTTATGGCGTCATCACCACCACACCCAAAGACAGCGCGGCGCGGCGCTTGCAAATCATTTATCAGGAACTTAACCAGCTCATCGCCGACTTACCAGCCCGACACAGCGGGCGTCGAAGAAGTCTTTTTCGGGCGTAACATCACCACCGCCATCAGCGTAGGGCAGGCGCGAGGCGTGCTGCTGCTGTGCCTGGCCAATGCCAACATTCCCATTGGCGAATATTCGCCGCCGCAAATCAAAGATGCCGTCACCGGCTATGGCAAGGCCGACAAAGCACAGGTGCAGCTCATGGTGCGCAACCTGCTGGAACTGGAAGAAACGCCCCGCCCCGACGATGCCGCCGATGGCCTGGCGGTGGCGATTACGCATTATCAATATCAACGGTTTGAATCGCTTTATGACTAGAGATTGGCGCAATCTCTAATCTCAAATCTCCACTTATGATTGCCTCGCTCAGCGGAAACGTTCTAAAAATTGAAGCCCACAGCCTGGTCATTGGCGTGGGCGGCGTGGGCCTGCGGGTGCTGGTGCCGCGCACGGTGCTGGAAGATGTGGGCGGCGTGGGCCGCCACATGCGCCTGCACACCCACCTGATTGTGCGCGAAACGGAGCTGTCGCTGTACGGCTTTGAGTCGGAAGAGGATTTGCAGTTGTTTGAAGTGCTGCTGGGGGTCAACGGCGTGGGACCCAAGGTGGCGCTGTCGATTTTGGGCACGCTCAGCCCGGAACTGCTGAAGAGCGCCATTATGCGGGAGGAAACGGCCGTTCTGCAGCGCGTCCCCGGCATCGGCAAGAAAACGGCCGAACGCATCATGTTCCAACTGCGCGACAAGCTGGATTTGAGCGTGATGGAAACGGCCGTTTCCTTTGTCAGCGACGTGGACGCCGACGTGATCGACTTCCTCACCGGCCTCGGCTTCAGCATCGTCGAAGCCCAGTCGGCCCTGCAAAACCTGCCCCGCGAAGCCAAAACCGTGGACGAGCGCGTGCAGCTTGCCCTGCAATATCTGGATCAATCAGCATGAACGCACAAGAACAAGAAATCTGGGATTTTCTGCACCGGCACCTCAACAGCATTTTCACCCGCGACGTCGAAACCTACAAAGCCACCACGGGCGCAGATTTGTCGTTATACGAATGGTTTGTCACCCCGCACCGGCAGGATGGGCTGGACTTCCACCTATTCATGATCGACCACAGTTGGGCGGGCACGGGAGCGGACTTTCGCTACGACTTGCTGGAGCCGCGCTTGCAGCTTTACGGGGAATACGGCCGTTGTCAGCTACACCTTCATGCTCACCATGGCCGGAGAAAACGGCATCACCCACCGCACCCACAACGAAAGCCGCGTGCTCGTCAAAACGCCAGACAAGGGCTGGCAGGTTGTGCACGTACACAAGTCGCCGGCCTGGCAGGCGCCGCATGGGCCAGATGGTGGTGAGTAACGGCCGTTTGCCCGACTATGGTAAACGAGTTTCTTGACTATAGTCAGGCAGGTTCATAAATAGTTAGGTGGTTAATGAAAGACACGGACAATCATAAGTATTTCATCATGTCCCAAACGTTATTTTATACTTTCTTCATTAATGAAATCGACTCGCGCAACTTATGTTATGGAGTTTTGAGCCTTAGTAAGGGCTGATGTCTCACAGCACAAAACCCCAGGAAGTCTGCCTATGCGACAAAAAAACTACCATAACATTCATTTTCAGGGGATGTGTTTTATTGAGCATACTGCTTGCAATAGCCGGGCACATCCTTGCTATTTTTCCGATGGCGAGCATCTTGCTTGGCAAGTGGTTCCCCTTTTACCGGATAATCGAACTAAGATTAGTGTTGGTTGTTTGAGTGCCTCATCTGCAAGATGTCGAGCCATCAGTTATGTTACCCTAGAAAGCCCCGAATCTGTTATTAATTCTTGGCCTGGTTTTAATACTCGAACCGATTCTGATAATGGTACAATTTACTACAATTATGAGGCCTGTAATTATAATATTCTTGGCATCAATTATGCTGTGCTTCACACATATCCACATCCAAGTTTTGGTTCATCCTGTACCTACGTAACGGTACATTACGACCAAGAAGAAGAATTTGACGCGTTCAATAGTGTGAGAAACAACCAAAGCTTTGCCCATGACAACCCTATTCTGAACTACAGCGAAAGCATTTTGATTGTTAATTATGTTGCGAGTGCTATAAAGTTTTTGCAGTCAATAGAAGGGGAGGAATTCGTGCATCCGAGTGTAAGCCCACAAAGTGAATCCGATTGGGATGAAATCCCATTTTGATCCACGCCCAAACAATCCATACACCCGACGCTGGCGCGATGCCTCGGATGGCTTGCGTCTTGGTAATTGGCGAAGGTTTTGGTGACCCGTACCAGCGCGTTTGATGGCGACGTTAGCGGAGCAATGCTATCATGGAATCAGTAAATGCAACATACAAAAAGCTAGCTAGATCGCTACGAAAAGCATCGATTTCACAAATCGGTGGTTTCCGACTTCCTGAAAATAAAATTACTTCGTGGTTTGGTGGTAGCGGAGCAGGTCTGGAAGGAGAAGCGCTTCCCCAGCATAAGGGAAAAGATATGTTTTGCCTTCTTCAAGTTAAGGTAAGTGAACTGCCATATGTTCCACCTGAGCTAGAAAGCACCGGTTTCTTGGTTGTTTTCTTTAATCGCGATGAAATACCTTTTGATAAACCGCATGGCGAAGGTTGGTTGATAAGAGAATACAAATCTTTTGATGGATTGCGTCCTCTTCCATCATCCAATGAGCCTGAAATGGTGAAAGAGTTTCCGATCAAGTGGAATCTTGTAGAAGATGACGCACCAGGATGGGAAAATGCCTGGGAAATAGTGAACATGACACCAATAAGCGAAACTGAAGGAGCCTCAGACAGATTCTTCTACGAATACAATCGGTATACAAACACCAAATTCGGCGGCTTTCCTTACGAAATTCAGCGTGGCGCTGAACTCGAAGGTTATGTCTTCCAAATAGGAAGCGAAGAAAAGCCGAGATGGATGTGGGCAGACAATGGTGTTGCTTACTTTAACAAGACCAAGAACGGAGAGTGGAGCTTTGACTGCCAGTTCTACTAAAATATCCACTAACGCCTCGCAAAGAATGGACTATGCAACGGGAAACAATGAAGTATTGTCCTGATTGCGGTATCACCCTTGAGATGAGGCTGTTTGACAATAGGCAGCGGTCGTTTTGTTCGCAGTGCCAGCGCGCCTACCATGCCCAGTTGAAAGTCGGGGCAGGCGCTCTTATTGAACAAGAAAGTGGCCTGTTATTGCTACAGAGAACCTATGCACCATTTAAAGGCTGCTGGAACTTGCCCGCAGGTTACGTGGAGGCAGACGAGAGCCCGCTTGAAGCAGCCATCAGAGAAACCTTCGAGGAGACAGGATTGCACGTCGAGGTAGAGAGGTTGCTAGATGTATACTTCTTTGAGGATGACCCTAGAGGGAATGGCATTCTCATAGTGTACGAATGTCGTCAAGTGGGGGGTGAGTTGAGAGCAAGCCGAGAGACGTTCAATCCAGCTTTCTTTACTGCTGGAGTTATCCCTAAGAACTTGACAGGGGGAGGGCATGACCAGGCTATACTTGCATGGAAAGAGGGCTTGCACAAGCGGTAAAGTGAGGGCGCGGCTAACACGGCATGAAGCCGACGCCGCTTCGCGGCCTTGTATCGCGGCTCGATTTGGTTATGTGAGGCGCTTGGAATTGATGGGCTCGCCAGTTAACCCGCGCCACGCCTGAGCTTTTCCGTTAGGAGCGGCGCAGCATTTTCAAGAAAGAATGCACCAGTTTGTAGCTTTTGTGCTACAATACGCTTATGAATCATACTCAAATCGAATTGCTGGAATACTTGACCGATTCGGGACAAAATCCATTTCGTGATTGGTTGGAGGGGTTAAGAGACCGGCAAGCTAGAGCAAAAATCCGTGTCCGGCTGAATCGAATTCGATTGGGTAATTTCGGCGATTGCAAAAGCGTGGGACGTGGCGTAAGCGAGTTACAAATCCCACATGGATCTGGTTATCGTGTTTATTTTGGGCGCAACGCAATACGGTTGTCATTCTGTTGTATGGGGGCGACAAGAAAACACAATCCAGAGACATTGAGTTAGCCCAAACGTATTGGGATGACTATTTGCGGAGGATATGATGAACCCAACAACTGCAAACTATGAAAATGGACTGAAAGCGTCTCTGGCAGACCCCGAAGAAGCGGCGGCGTATCTGAATGCGGCGCTGGAAGAAAATGACCAGGAGGTGTTCCTCTTGGCTTTACGCGACATCACCGAAGCGCGCGGTTTTTCGCGGGTAGCGCAAGAGGCTTCTTTGAACAGAGAAAATCTTTACCGAATGCTATCACCTGCGGGAAATCCTCAATTATCCAGCTTGAAAACGCTGTTACATAGCCTGGGGCTGCGTTTAGCAGTTGAGGTAGAGACGGCGTAAAAGAAGAATAACCCTGTGACAGCTCAACCAGCAGAAAAACAAACCCCGGCTCTGGCCGATTTTCCCTTACGAACCTTCGACAAAGTGCGCTACGCCGACACCGACCGGCAAGGGCACGTGAACAACGCTGCCTTTTCCACTTTTCTAGAAACCGGGCGCGTAGAGTTCCTTTACGACCCGCAAAGCCCGTTAACGGCCGTAAACGCCTCATTTGTCATTGCCAGTCTCAGCTTAAAGTTTCTGGCCGAAATCAACTGGCCAGGGCGGGTCGACATCGGCACGGCCGTTACGCGGGTGGGCAGCAGCTCCATCAGCCTCTACCAGGGCTTGTTTCAGGACGGCCGTTGCGTAGCCACAGCCGAAACCGTCGTCGTGCAAATCAATGAGCACAGCAAAAATTCCTACCCCTTAGCAAATGAAGCAAAAACCTTTCTTGCCCGATTTATGTTGGCCTAAGAAAACCTCAAATTCGTTTTTCTAACCCTCACTCATAGTGCGTCCACATGCGAATGACCTTCACCACCCCTTCCTCATCATAAACCTGATAAACCAACCGGTGCTGGATGTTGATGCGCCGTGAATACGAACCGGTCAAATCACCCACCAATTTCTCAAAACGAGGCGGTGTCTGATAAGGATTTTCGCGCAAAATATCCAGGAGTTCTTCCGCTTTGGACCGCAGTCCTGATGAAGACAGCTTTTTCGCGTCTTTTTTCGCTTGATTGGTAAAAACAATGCGCCAGGTCATTGTCACCATTACCACTCAAGATTTTCATCCAGTTCGTCAACCGGCTCGGTCATGCCCTCCACAATGGACTCGCGCATACCGGGGATGGAGAGCAGATACAATGTTTCCTCAATGGCGCGCCAATCATCTTCCGCTAGCAACACGGCATTGCCGCGCTTTCCGGTAATCAACACTGGCTCGTGCGAGGTCCCAACTTCATCTATCAACCGGTACAGAATTGCCCGGGCTTCTGTGGCGCTCATCGTTGTCATTCGTTTACCTCCGTACAACTCCCTAAATTGTACGGATTTACGTACGGAACGTCAACGTATGACGGCCGTTTGGCCGAAAAACGTTTGGTTGTCCCCCAAAACCAACCACGCAGCCCGCCGACCGTGCCTTTTCATGTTAAAATAGGACCGCTGCACAAAAACCCAACTCACCCCGCGAGGCACAGCCCATGAAAAACTTTCGCACCCTCAGCATTCTGTTGCTGCTCATGCTGCTCATCATCGTCATGAGCAGCGACCTGGTCAGCCCCCTCAAAAGTGTGCGCGGCAAAATGGCTGGCGTTCCCCTGGCCACCGAGCGCACCCCGGCCCAAACCCTGGCCGCCAACCTGGCCCTCCGCGACGAGCGCGTGCTGTCCTACACAGCAGGAGACCGCACCGAGCTGTTTGGCGTGCGTGAAGTGGGCCAGCATTACCCCGCCAGCAGCGCCGTTTGCGCCAGCGCCCCTTGCCAGCAGGTAGAAATCTACAATTTCGACGAAAACGCCGCCATTATTGCCATCGTCAACCCCAACAGCGGCGAAGTTCTGGACGTCTTCTACCAGCCCGAAGCTCACCCCGGCATCAACCAGCGGCTGGCCGACCTGGCCACGCGCATTGCCCTCAACCACCCCACCGTCATCGACGCCCTCGGCTTCCAGCCCACCGCAGTGAGTATGGCCCCCGTCGATGGCGGCCTGCTCGACTCGGCCTGCCTCACCCACCTTTGCGTAGCCCCCACCTTTGAAGTGGGCGACCGCAACCTGTGGGTAATCATCGACCTGACCGAAGAGAAGCTGCTCAAGGTAGCCTGGACTGATTTGCAGCCCAACGAACCCCATGGCTCTGTTCCTTTTTCCGGCAATGACTGCCCCACACCCGGCAGCTACACTCAGGACGGCTGGGAGATTCACTACGAAGTAACCGGCACCGATGGCCTGCGCGTGTACGACGTCTCCTACAATGGGGTGTCCGTGCTGCGCAGCGTCAAATTGGCCGAATGGCACGCCATGTACAGCAGCACTTTTGGCTTTGAAGATTACACCGGCTGCGGTGGGGGCGGCGGCGGCTTCCCCATTTACCCCTATGGCGACACCCAAATCATTTTTTTGCAAGATGAAGCAGACGCCTCTACGGGCTTTGAAGTCAGGCAAGATTTTCGCATGTCGAACTGGGGATACAACTGCAATTATCGTTATGAACAGCGGGTGCAGTTTTTTGCCGACGGCCGTTTCCGAATTATGGCCGGTGCTTACGGGCGCGACTGCGGCGGGGGTACGGCCATGTACCGCCCCCTCATCCGCATCGACCTGGCCCTGGATGGCGACGACAACGACCTGCTGGCCTCCTGGGATGGCAGCCAATGGGTCACCCAAAACAGCGAATTCTGGGAGCTGCAGGGCGCACCCTACACCGCCGAAGGCTACCGCTGGCGCATCGCCGACCAGACCGGCTTCGGCTACTACATGGCTCCCAACCAGGGCAGCGGCACTGTCACCGACCCCGGCGACAACGCCTACTTTTACGCCGTCCAGCACCATCCCGCCGAAGGGGACGCCGACCTGCCCATTATCGGCGACTGCTGCGCCACTGGCGGCGATTACCGCCAGGGTCCCCACCTCTACCTGAATGGTGAATCCATTGTGGACGAGAACCTGGTCCTCTGGTACGTGCCGCAAATGCAGGCCAGCGGCGCCGTGGGCGAAGCTTACTGCTGGACGGTGAGCGGGGAACCAAATCCAGAATCGTACCCCTGCTTTGGCGGGCCGACCTTTCACCCCATCAATCTGGGTGAAGCCGCACCGCTGGCTTACTTTAGCACCAACAGCCCGGCCATTGTGGGGGAAACGGCCGTTTTCACTAACCTCAGCCAGGGCAGCATCCCCATGACCACCACCTGGGACTTTGGCGATGGCACGCCGACCAACCTGGTTGGGCAGCATGTGTACACCGCCACCGGCGTCTACACCGCCACCCTGCAGGCCAGCAACGCTTACGGCAGCGGCCAGGTTGCCTTACCTGTACTGGCCGGCATCGCTGGAACCAGCGTCACGCCCGCCGCAGGAGGATCCTTTACCTACACGCCACACCCGGGGCAGGTGGTAACCGTGAGCTTACCCGCTGGCGCGGTAGACGCCCCCACCACCATCTTGCTTGATGAGCTCACTGGCGTCACTCCACCCACTGGCCAGCAGCTTTTCGGCCCCGCCTTCTCTCTCACAGCCTACCGCGACTCCCTGCCTTTAAGCAGCTACGCGCTGCTGCAGCGCGCCAATCTCGCTTTGCAATATCGCGATGAGGACGTTTCCGGGCTGCTGGAGGATTGGCTCACCCTTTCCTTTGCTAATCGCTCTCGCTGGCAAGATGTCATAAGCACCTGTGCTCCCCCCTCCACCTACTTGCGAGACACGGCAAATAACACCCTGGCTGTGGACTTTTGCCAACTTGGAGATTTCGCATACTTTGGTTTAGAGGAAGGGGAAGAGCCTGGCTTCTTTACATTTCTCCCCTTGGTGAGTACAGAATAGGGGCTTACAAATGCGGAATTTGAAAGGGACACGGCGCGCCGTGTCCCTGCAAAAAATTTTCGGTTCTCGCTAGGCGCGCCGCCATTTTGCCCAGGGCCACTGCCCCACGGTGACATTGCGGCGCTGGAAGCTGAGCAGAGCCAGGGCCAAGAAAACCAGCCCCGCACCGGCTAATACGCCCATTTTGCCCCAGTCCAACCCTTCGGTTAATACTTTGCCACCCACACTGTAGTAAAAAGGCAAGAATTCCCGCAAATCCTTCAGTGGGCCAGCCTGTTCAGCCAGATTATTAAACAAGTACCCGCCGATGAGCAGGCTCAACCCAACAGTCAGCGCATGGCCACGGCGCGGCAGGTATGCTCCCATGCAAAGGGCAAACATGGCGAAGAAGAAAGCCAGAGGCCAGGTTTCAATGGTGCTCAAGAACAGGTCACCTAATGACACTTCGCCATTCAATTCCGCCTCGACACCCGGAAACACGGCCAGGTAACCCAGGTAAGCAATGAGCAGCACCGCAAACAAGGCCAGGGCAATGGCTAAGGCTTTCGCCAAAACAACTTTCCAGCGGGGCATGGGCAGCGACAGGATGATTTCCAGCGTACCGTTGTCTTCCTCACCAGCCAGCACGCCGGTTCCGGCCAGGATAGCATAAATAGCAATGGTTAGTCCGACAAAGGAAACGTAGACGGCAATAAGGTTGGGAATCGACGCGAAATTAAACTCCTCGGACATGCCAAAAGCCTGGTAAATGGGTATGGAGGCGAAATCGATGTTGGCAAATTGGGGAGCCAATTCAGGGGACATGGCCATAATGAGCGCCAGGTAAGCGCCAATGCCAACACCCCATCCCACAATGGCTGTGGCCTGTTTTCTCAATTCTACCCACAGTAAGTTAAGCATGATTGTTTCCTCCACCATAGTAAGCCAGGAATATCTCCTCCAGCGTTACGGGAGGCATATCCATATCCGTTACGTTGTAAGTAACGGCCGTTTGCAAAACCTCGTTTAAATTTTGGCGCACTTCCAGCATAATTTCCTGCTCGTTCCGCGCTGTCTCCGTTACCCCGTCAAAGTCAAAAGCCCCCACCGGCGGTATTTGCGCAAAACTCAACCGCAGTCGCTTAAACTGCTGTTTGGTCAGCGTCTCCACCCGCTCCGTTTTTACCAGCCGCCCTTCGCGAATAATGCCTACCCGGTCGCACACCTCCTGCACTTCCGAAAGGATGTGGGAGGAGAAGAAAACGGTTCGGCCGTCATCCCGCGCCTCGCGAACCAGTTCCAGCACCGTTTGCTGTACCAGGGGATCCAGCCCGCTGGTCGGCTCATCCAGAATCAGCAGGTCAGGCTTGTTCATAAAAGCCGCCACCAACCCAACTTTCTGCTTATTCCCCCGGGAATATTCGCGCATTCTGCGGCTGGGGTCCAGGTCCAAGCGTTCGCACAGTTCCGTGCGATATTTTTTTTCAACCCGATTACCCCGCAGCCTGCCAATCATGCGCAAAAAGTTTTGCCCGCTCATGGTTGGGTATAGACTCAACTCACCAGGTAAGTAGCTGACGCGTTCGCGCACCTGCACCCCGTCTCGCTGGCAATCGAGGCCAAACAAGGCAGCCATGCCTCGGGTCGGGCGAATGATGTCCAGCAGGACGCGCTGCGTGGTGGTTTTCCCGGCGCCGTTTGGGCCCAGAAACCCATATACTTCTCCGCGCCGTACCTCCATGTCCAGATCTTCTATGCCCCGATGACGGCCGTAATAAACCGTCAATCCTTTTGTTTCTATGACTATTTCGTTCATGTTGGTCACTCCCACAAGCGGAAATTTAGATATGTCTAAATTATAAAGAAGAGACTTCAAAAGTCAATGGCTCCATGCATACCCTACGCAAAAAGAGCGCTTCTGGTTGCGAGGCCATTCAGGCTAACAAGCTGCGGATTTCAGCGACGTCTTGGTTGATTTGGTTCTGAAGAGCCGGTAAACCGGAAAATTTTTTCTCGGCGCGAATACGGGTCAAAAACTCTACTTTGAGCTCCTGACCGTATAAATCACCCGCAAAATCGAGGAGATGCGCTTCAACGCGGACGTCACGGCCGTTTACCGTGGGACGCACGCCAACGTTCGTAGCAGCCAGATAGCGATTATCCCCTACCCAGGCGTAGGCCGCATACACGCCGTTGGCGGGCAGCAGCAGTTCGTCCCAGGTTTCCAGGTTGGCCGTGGGAAAACCAATGGTGCGCCCGCGCTGGTCGCCCATGATAACGGTGCCGGTCACGTGAAACGGCCGTCCCAAACACGCGTTGGCCTCCACCACATTTCCGGTATTCAGGCAGTCGCGAATTCTGCTGCTGCTCACCCAGTCATCCCTCACTTTGACCATAGACTTCACTAGCTCAACGGTAAAGCCCTTCTCTGCGCCTAGCTTGCGCAAAAAGGGCACGTCCCCTTCCCGTTTGTAACCGAAGGCAAAGTTCCCGCCCCATAGCTGGCGCATGTCTAAAAAATCCAGCATTTCTTGCACAAAGTCGGCAGCCCGGGTGGTGCGCACCTCGTCATTGAAGGGGTGGGTTACGACCAGATCGACGCCCAAGGCTTCCAGCAGCGCCACCCGGTCGCTCAGGCGGGTGATGTAGTAAGGCCCGGTTAGGTTTTGCACAATGCGCTTGGGATGAGGAAAAAAGGTAAGCACAGCCGCACGCACGCCCTGCTGGCGGGCAGCCGTGACCATGCTGCGAATGACTTCCTGGTGTCCGCGATGGACGCCATCAAAAGAACCAATGGTCAGGAAGGTAGGCTGCCGGTGGGGAACTTCAGTTAAGTGCTGTACATGCAAAAAACTCATAAGCATTTTCCATAAGCTGCGGGGCGAATTGTATCAGACGCGGGGGTCTGCGGCATCTGTTGCTCATGGTCTGCTTGCATAAAAAAACACCCGCCCGGCGCTTGTGATGGCTTTCCGGGCGGGTAAAATGGCGGTGGGGTAGAAACGGCCGTTACCGGCTCGTCTCTGTCAAAACCTGATTAACCACCACATCTACAAAAGCGTCCGCTTCACTGGTCCAGGGATTGTGGCCAGAATGCTCAAACCAGACCAATTCTTTGTGGGGCGCGCTGAGCAAATTGTAATACTCCTCGGTCAGCGATGTGGGCGCGTTCACGTCGTGGCGGCCAATGAGGAAGTAGACAGGCACCTCCAATTGGGTAGCCTGTTGGCGAAAATCCACGTCCCACAACTGCGGGTAAACATTTCCCAGGGTGTCCAATGGGCCGCGCACCCAGTTTACCTTGTCCAGCAAGCCATATTCCTCACTGGCGATGTCGGCAAAGGTATTGAAGCCATTGTCCAGGATAGCCGGGTTTTGATTCATGTAATTAAAGGTGTCCATCAGGTATGCTGCCTGCTTCCAGGCCACGCCATCACCATAATAGGGGGGCGGGCCCTGGGTCTCCAAACGCGCCACTTTCTTTTCATCTCCTCGTTCCCGGGCCAAATTTAATGCAAACTCATAGCAGATGAGGTCGTTTTCCAAAAAAGCTACCATTTGCCCTGTGCCCATGAAGGCGTGAATCTGTTCCGGGTAGCGCTGCGCCAGCATGATGCCTAGCGCGCTGCCCCAAGACTCGCCTAATATGTAGACCTTCTCCTGGCCAAAGCGCTGCTGCAAGTAACCGATGAGCTCATGGGCGTCTGCGATGTAACGCTCAGGGGTCAGCGTGGTGCGATCAACGGCATAGAAGGATTTGCCTGCGCCGGGCTGCTCCCAATTGACCACCACAAAGTGCTCCTCTAAACCACTCAGGGAGCGACGAGCTGTGGCCAACTGGCTGCCGCCGGGCCCGCCCGCGAGAAAGAGCAGCACCGGGTTGCTCGTGTCGTGACCACGGATGGAAACCCATTGCTCGCTGCCGTTCAACTCCACCGTTGTCAGCTCGGCAATGCTGCCCGGCAGAGGTTGGCCACTCTCGTCCAATATGGGCGGCGTAGTGGCATACCATTGGGACAGCAGCACAGCCAGCCCGGAGACGATGATTAGGCCAGGCAAAACGGCCGTTTTCACCGCCACACTCTCCGCCCGCGCCAGCAATACCAGCAGGCCCACATCCACCAGCGCCAGCAGCAGGCACAGGGCCAGCGGTACGGCCGTAATGAAGGGCAGCACAGCCACCGGCAGCAGAGACAACAGTGCAACGAGTCCACCCAATATTTTGAGCAGGAAGAACCCCACTTTGCGCGCCATGCTTCCACTCCTAACCTGATTTTGAGTTGGTTGTATGTGTTCGTTAATGTGCTTACGAGATAGCGTACTCATTTTTTTATCCTTTTCTCCTTTCTTTATGTAAAACTATTTTGATTAGACTTGATTTTCACTTGTTCTTGCTCTACACCCGTTTCAGCTTCCAGGCGGCGCACTAAAAGCAGTACCACCCCCAGGTCGCGGATACGGCTGAGCAGTCCGTACAGCGCCGCCTGATCCGGCACCGGGCCGATCATGGCTGTGACGCCTTCTGCCAGAGGGGTGATGGTCATGCCGGTAAACCAATCGGCCCGCCGGTTGTCCAAATGCCCCTGAATGCGAATTTCGTATACGGCCGTTTCCAAAAAGGTATCCATCACGCTCTCCCTGGCTGTCAGCGCATCCCCCAGAAAATGGCGGCGCTGCCCGTGCTTTGTGCCGCAGATAGCACCAGCTTGTACTTACCCGGCGTCAGGCTTTGCTGCCAGGTGCCGCTGCCGCTGCGATCGGTTATGAAATCTCCCTGCAAAATTGGGTAGCTCTCTCCATCGGGGCCGATCATGCGCAAATCGAAGGCAGGCGTGTCAATGTTGGGCAAGGACAAATAGAGGCTGGCAACGGCCGTTTCCGCCAAGGAAAATTCACCCACTGTTTCGTCCTCGTACGGACCCGCAGACAGGTCTATTTCTGCCACAAGAGTAAAATCCGTCGGCGGTGAAGGCCGGGCAGCTTGCGAACGCACAACCATGACACCGGCAGTTAGCGCGACAGCCGCCAAAAGCACCATCGCCATGATCAGACGCGTCGCTGAACGATTTTCCGAAATTGGTTTGATTGTATGTGTAGACATTGTTCTGCTTCCTTTTCTGCATGAATTGATGCTTAAAGCATACCGGGTGGGAAGCAGCATGTCGCCTATCGCCAGATAGGTTTGGGGGTTGGGGAAGAGGTTTAGGAGGGCTAGCCCTCGACAGGCTCGGGCCTCATTTCGAATACTTTTTTAACAAGGTATTCAATACTCTGATAACAAAGTTTCACCCATTTGTCATTCTGAGTGAAACGAAGAATCTCACGCAACTTGGTCGGGATGCCTTCACTGCGTCCAGCATGACAAATGTCAAAAGATTTGCTTTACAAAGCTACTTACCGGTCGAGTAGCTGCCATTCGTGGATGCGGGCAACCGCTTCAGCGCGGCTGCCGACGTCCAGCTTCTGGTAAATGTTGTGCACGTGCCACTTGGCGGTCCCCAAGGTAATGACCAGCTCGTCGGCAATTTCGCGATTAGACTGCCCGGTCGCCAGCAAATTAAGAACGACCTGTTCTTGTTCCGTGAGCGGCTCCAGCAGTTGGGGAACTTTAGCAGATTGGGTAACGGCCGTTTCTGGCACACCTGTCTTCTCATCAGGCAATGCGCCAAGCATGGTATTCACAAAAGATGTATTGGGCATGCGTACCGCTTCCCGGCGCAGCAGGCGGCGCAAACGCTCCCCATGACCCGGCCAGGCACACTCATCTACAATTAGCCGCAAATACTGCCCGGCGGCAGCACGCTCCACCGCTTCTTGTAGGAAAGGAAAAGCATCCTCGTTTACGACAGCCTGCAGCAAGAGAATGGTGATGAGGCTGCGCCCCCGCTCCCCATCCCGCGCCGATTTTTCCAAGGCCTTCAACCAGGAAGCGGCTTCTTCCTGGCGCTCCTCCGCCAGCAGCAGGCGGACATAGACCAGGTAAACCGCATCATGGTGCGGATAAAGCTTTGGCCGGGCACTATCTGTACTGGGGGCAGCAGGTAAGGAAAGGGCGTCTACCCAGCGACGAACGGCCGTTACCTCACCCTGGCGCAAATTCAGTTCGGCGGCAATGCGCTTCCCTGAGTCCACCCCAAACTGATACTTTTGGGTCGCGGCCCTGTCAATTCCAGCTTGCACCACCATCTGAGCCTGCTGCAGGTCTCCTGCCGCCATGTGCAGCAAAACCGGAAGTTCAATTTCCAACGGGGTAAGCATCGTTTCTTTAAATGCTTGTTGCATCAAATCACGCCCAGTAGCCAAATCTTGCCTCGCCCGTTCCAGGCGGTCGGCATCATAGTGCAGCCAGGCGCTCAGTAAATAAGGCAGCCCAACCGGGGGCAGCGGCTTGCCATTCGCATCGACAAAGTCGGCAATAATTAGTTGGCACAAGGACCATGCTTGCAGGCGCCGACCAGCGTGGTTCAACGTATGAATGAGGTTAGCAGCCAGCGACAGTCGGACAAAGGTATCTCCCTGCCAGCGAATCAGCTCCAGGCCCTCTTCGAAAATCTTGATGGCGTCTTGCAAGCGGCCCTGCTGGAGATGAACGTGACCCAGTGGCACTGTGACAAAGGCCCGAAACAAAGTGTCATCTTCATTGATGGCTTCAACAGCCTGGTATGGCAGTTCAGCCCGCTGGCTGCTGCTGGTAATGTCCGCAACCCACGCTTTAATGGCCAGTAAACGCCCTTTCTGGCGAGGATTGTCCCAATCAGCCTGGTGCTTCTCCAGCAAGGCAACTGCCGCTGGGGCTTCCTGACTTCGTCCGGTTAAAATGAGGGCTAACACCCAGAAAATGCCAAATTCAGGATCTTGCACGATCAGGTCTTGAGGTAGGCGCTTTAACCAGGCGGCGATCTGCCTGATTTGCCCTTTCTGAAAGGCGGGCTCGGCAGCCAGGCGAATCAAGCGGGCAACTTCTGCCGTGTCGCCGGCGGCAGCAGCATGATCAATGGCCTCGGGAAATAGTCTTTGGTCGGCAAACCAGGCTGCCGCCCGCCGGTGGCTGGCAGCTTGCCGCTCTTTGTCCAAACCAACGCGCAGCGAATCGGCGAGTAAATTGTGGTAGCGATACCAGTAGCGCTGGTTATCCAGCGGCACCAGGAAGAGGTGGTTTCGTTCCAGCTCGGCCAGGACAGCCTGGCTGTCGCTGCGCCCCGTCACGGCATCACACAAGGAAGCGGTGAAACGATTCAACACGGCCGTTTCCCGCAAAAAAGTGCGCACAGATTCATCCTGCAGGCGTAGAACCTCTTCCACCAGGTAATCGATGACGTATTGATGGCTGCCGCTGAAGGTCGCAATGAAGTCCGCCGCATCAGCACGACCCTGCGCGGCAATTGCCGCCAACTGCAAGCCTGCTGCCCAACCCTCGGTACGCTGTTCCAAGGCCGCAATGTCCGTTCTGGCCAGGGACAGACCCATGGTTTGGTTGAAAAAATCGACAGCTTCGGCCGGCGTAAAGCGCAGATCACTGGCCCGAATCTCGGTCATCCGGTTGCCCACGCGCCAGCGGGCCAGCGTCAGAGGTGGGTCTTCACGGGTGATGAGCACCAGGTGCAGGTTTGGCGGCACATGGTCCAGCAAAAATTGCAAGGCATCGTGAATGGTGGCCGTTTGGATTTTGTGATAATCGTCTAACACCAGGACCAGGGAACGGCCGTTTGCAGCCTGCTCGATGTCAATGAGCAGGGTAGTCATAAAATTAGGGATGGCTGGAGGCTGAGACAGCCCGCTTAAATATTTTGAGGTCGTCTCCAGGTTTAGGCCGCTTTCACGCAGCGCCGCCAGCAGGTAAGCGAAAAAACGGAGGGGATCGTTATCTTCGTCATCAAGGGACAACCAGGAACCGCTCTCTGGTTTGTCGCCAGATTCGGCATGCTGATTTTGCTGGCGCCAGGCGGCAATCAGGGTTGTTTTGCCATATCCAGCCGGTGCGGAAACCAGGGTCAGGAAACGGCCGTGTTGTACCCCATCTTCCAACTGCTGCAGCAGCCGCGGGCGGACCACCATGTTCGGCCGCAGCGGCGGCATGTAGAGCTTCGTGCGCAGTACATCCATAATCCCCACTCACCTTGCCTACCATTCGTTCAAACGCTGCTATTGTAACCCATAATTTGGCGGCTTCGGCCCAAAACCAATCATGTTTGGGGATTCGTCACCCAATATTGCGGCCAGCCCGTTGGGGTGATTGCGCATGCCGGCACGCTTTTTGAAGAAAGTTTGATAATCTACTTGAGAGACTAATGAATGCCCTGGAAGATTTTTTTGGCCTGCCAACAATCGTCCTGCCGGGCGGCAATGCCCACAAAGGTCCCATCAGGGCCATAGACGCGGGCTAGCAGGTGGTGGGGATGTTCGGGCTGGCAAACCAGAGGCTGACCCATTTGCAGAGCACGGGTGTCGGCTTCGTTGAGGATGAGAGGCGGCAGATGAACAACGGCCGTTTCTGGTGGATGTAGATATTCAGCTAAATTTTCGCTCGTTAATGCGTCTAGCGGCACGGCGTCAGCTACGTTGAAGTCCCCTATAGCGGTGCGCCGCAGAGCGGTGACGTGACCACCACAGCCCAAGACCGCCCCCAAATCGTGAGCTAGAGAACGCACGTAGGTGCCAGAGGAGCAGGTGAGGGAAAGCTCTAAAAATGGTGGCGTCCACCCGGTCATTTCCAGGGCATAAATGTGGACCTCGCGATACGGCCGTTCCACTTCTTGTCCCTGGCGGGCCAGCTTGTATAAGGGTTGGCCGTCTTTCTTGATGGCCGAGTACATGGGCGGCTGCTGCTGGATGGGACCACGGAAATGGTCGAGGGCGGCGGCAATTTTACCAGGGGTGATGTGGGTAAACGGCCGTTCTGCCACAACCCCACCTTCCGCATCATAGGTGTTGGTTTCCTGACCCAGGCGCACGGTTGTTACATACTGCTTACGCTGCCCCATCAAATATTCCACCAGGCGGGTGGCGCGGCCCAGGCAAAGTAAAAGCACGCCCGTCGCCAATGGATCGAGCGTGCCTGCGTGCCCCACACGGCGCAGTCCTCCCAGGCGCCTCACAACACTCACGACGTCATGGGATGACATGCCCTGCGGCTTGTCAACGTTTAGTACCCCTTCTAGCACCATGACCTGCTGGCATTAGTAGTCATTCACGGCCATCGCCGCCTGTTGGCGAACCGCATCCTTACACATATCCACCACCAGCGACTCCGCCCTATCCAGTGGACCATCCAGCGTACAGCCGGCCGCCAGAGGATGCCCACCGCCGCCCAGGTTGACAGCTAACTCGGACACGTTGTAAGGAGGGCGGCAGCGAAACCCCACGCGCACCGAGCCATCTTCCATCTCCATAAGGACGGCACCTATCGCTGCTTCATCCACATCTGCCAGGAGATTTACCAACCCGGCGCTGCTGGCCCCCGTGTGCCCAATATCGCGCAAGGCGCCTTTATCCAGCGTTGTCCAAATCAAGCCATTTTCCATGCGCATGTTGTTCAAGCCTAGCTGCCATAACCGCAATGTTGACAGGGGCTTCAAGTTAAGGCCGTGCATGGTTACCAGAGACAAATCTGCCCCGGCGTCCATCAGGTGGCTGGCAATTTTCATCGTGTTGGCCGACACGCCCACCGTCCGAAATCCCAAAGTATCAGTGACCAACCCGGTCAGCAGGCACAAGGCCATTTCTTGTGACATATTCAGCCCCATGTCAGCAAATAAGCCATACAGCACTTCTGTGGTTGACGCAACATCGGGCCTAACCAGGTTGATGTCACCGAAAAGGGTATTGGTAACGTGGTGATCAATGTTGATGACGGGGGGCTTGGGATCTGGCAACGTTGAAAAGGATTGGCCCATGCGCATTTCATCACCACAGTCGACAGCGATGATGAGGTCGTAATTACCAGCGCTATCGCGCCGGTTTTGAATATTTTCCGAAAATGGCAAGTAGCGAAAACGGCTGAGTCCCCCGTCATCACATACCAAGGAATGGGATTTTCCTAACTGCTTGAGGGCTGCCCCAACGGCCGTTAATGAACCAAGGGCGTCGCCATCGGGGCCAATATGGGTTATGACTAAAATAGATTCAGCAGACTTGATAGCCTGCTGAATCTCGTGGTTTATGGACACAAACGTCTCTTTTTACCGGCCTGCACAAACCTTTGTCAGGTTTCCAGAACCGGTTAATCTATCACAATTTTGTAGGACTTCTTTAATGTCTTAATTTGCAACGAAAACAGGGGGGCGAAAAATTACTCGTCTTCCAACGTCTCATCCCCTGCTGTTGGCTCTTCTAGCGTCTCATTTCCTGCTGCTGGCTCTTCCGGCGGTAAATCAAGACTGTCCAAAATCTCATTCACAATTTCTGCGTGGGCTAATGTTGGATCCCAGCGAAAGTGAATTTGAGGTACGGTACGCCCTGACAACCGCTGTGCCAGCTCACGGCGCAAAAAACCAGCCGCATTGTGCAAAGCCGTAACCACTTCCTGTTCCCGCGACTCATCCCCGAGAGCGTTCACATACACGTCGGCGTGTTGCAGCTCGCGGTCAACCCTGACCTCAGTTATTGTTACGCCCTGGACACGCGGATCCCGCAGCTCACGCTGAAATATATCACTCAACATATATTGAATTTGTTCTGCTGTGCGCTGCTGTCTAACTTTACTCATCAGAAAAATCGGTTCCAGGCTTCGTGCTAAACGGCTTCTACTTTTTTGGTTACGTAAAACTCTAGAATATCCCCGGCCATGTAATCATTGAAGTCACCCACACGCACGCCAAATTCAAAGCCTGCTTTAACTTCGCGCACGTTTTCTTGCAAATGTTTGAGGCTGGTGACGCCACCCTCAAACAAGAGCTTCTTATTGCGAATAACGCGGGCCTGGGCATTGCGACGGGCTTCACCTGTACGCATAAAAGAACCTGCTACCCTACCCAATCCACGGATCTTAAAGGTCTGGCGTACTTCAGCCCGGCCAATAACCACCTGCTCATAGGTAGGTTCCAACATCCCTTTCAGGGCTTTTTCTACATCTTCAATCAGGTGATAAATGATGTTGTACGTCTTTATCTCCACCTGCTCGCTGGTAGCGGCTGCATAAGCAATCGGGTCGGCGCTGACGTTGAAGCCCAAGATCACGGCATCGGAGGCAGACGCCAGCATCACGTCACTTTCTGTGATAATCCCCGTATCAGCCCTCAAGATGTCGACGTTTACCTCGTCATTACTTAGCTTTTCGAGAGAGTTAACAATGGGTTCCAGGGACCCTTGTACGTCTGCTTTGACGATCAGGTATAGGGTTTTGGTATCACCCTCCTGCAGGCGGGCGAAGAATTCGTCAAGGGTAGCTGGACGCTGGCGCTGGGGGCCTATTTCCACTTCCATATCGGAGACAACTTTTCGGGCTTCTTTCTCGCTGGGGACTACCTCGAATTGGTCACCCGCTTCAGGAATGCCATTCAGGCCCGATACGGAAACAGGGGTGGAGGGGCCAGCCTTTTTAATGCGCTTGCCGGTGTAATCGTACATGGCTTTGATACGGCCGTAATGCGTGCCAATCAACAAAGTATCCCCGTGAGACAGTGAGCCATTTTGCACCAGCAGTGTGACCATTACCCCCTGGCCCTTTTCCTTACGTGCTTCTAACACCGTTCCCGTTGGTGCGGCATTGGGGTTTGCTCGAGGCTGCAAATCTTCGGCTACCAGCAAAATTGCCTCCAGCAGGTCTTCAATGCCTAGCTGCTCTTTTGCCGAAACGGGGATGACCATCGTGTCACCATCCCATTCGTCGGGAACCAGCCCAATTTCACTAAGCTGCTGCATCACGCGCATGGTGTTGGCACTGGGCAAATCAATTTTGTTTAAGGCAACGATAATTGGCACGTGAGCCGCGCGGGCGTGGTCAGCAGCCTCCCGGGTCTGGGGCATTACGCCATCGTCGGCAGCTACTACCAAAATCGCAATATCTGTTGCCTGAGCCCCGCGGGCCCGCATGGCCGTAAAAGCCTCATGGCCTGGCGTGTCTAAAAATGTGATGGTCTGATCCTGGTGGGAAATTTGATAAGCACCAATATGCTGCGTAATGCCACCCGCCTCTCCAGCTTGCACGTTGGCATGGCGAAGCACATCGAGAAGAGAGGTTTTTCCGTGGTCAACGTGCCCCAGCATCGTAATCACCGGCGCACGGGGTTCCAATTTCGACTCATCTTCTTTGGCTAAAATTTTCCGCCACGCCAGTTTTTCTTCTTCGACTTCTTGAATCTCTTCCTCAATTTCGGCCGATTTCGAGGCTACTTCAAAACCCATCTCTTCAGCCACGATAGCGGCCGTATCGAAGTCAATTTGCTGGTTGATGTTGGCCATGATGCCGTTACTCATCAACTCCTTAATGACATCGATGGGGCTGCGCCCCAAAAAATTGGCCAGTTCGCGAACTGTCACAAAGTCAGGAAGTTCTATGATTGTTTTTGTTTCTGCCATTCTTTCCTTTCCTGCAAAGAGGCACCAAACGGTGCGCCATTTCTGCTGCGGAATTATTGTTCCTGTTGAACATCCAAAGGCTTCTGGGCAGCTATTGCGGCCCATTCCTCTTCTTCAACTGTCGTCATCAGGGCTTTGTTCAATAGCTGTTTTTGCTGTAATGCCCTGTCCCAACATGTCGGGTTATCGCATAAATAAGCACCACGCCCGTTTCGTTTGCCTGTTGGGTCAATAATAACGCCACTATCCGGTGTGCGAACGATTCGCGTCAGCCGTCTTTTATCAAACTTTTCGCGGCAGATAACGCACGACCGCTGCGGTACGTGCTTTTGCCGGCGTGGCTTTGTTTTTTTCTGGTTCATATGCGGCAAAGGGTAAATCAGCCCACCCTAACCTGCTGGGCGGGCTGAGCCCTGTTACTGCTTAAAAATCTTCTTCCAAATCCTCAATGTCGAACTCTTCCCATTTAGGCCGGCGCCGGCTGCCTTTGCGCTTGCGTCGAGCCACAACCTCGCCCATGTCTTCATCGAAGACCAGCTCACGGCTTTTATGGCCACGCCGCTTATCGCCTGCGTCGTCTTCCGCTTCAGTCTTGGAAGGTCGAACTACCACAATGGTTGGTTGTTCCTCTTCCTCATCTTCGGTTTCAAGGAGGTCTTCAACCAACGATTTCGACAAATCGTCAATGTCCGGAAGTGGTTCAGGAGCAGGTTCTTCCTCGGCAGCGGCCACAACTGCTTCCTCAGCCACTACGGCTTCTGGCAGTTCCGGCTCTTCCTCTTCGGCTTCAAGCATAGCTTCAGCAATAGCTTCCGGGGTTTCAACTTCAGAAACGGCCGTTTCTGCCACCATCTCTGCCCCTTCCTCAGCTTCCGCAACAGCTTCTGCCTCAACCTCAGCTTTCGCTTCCAATTCTACCATCAAGCGGGCCATGTAAGCGTCCGTCATTTCCTTGACGGTTTCCAGCATCTTATCGCCAAAGCCCTTAAAATTCAGGAATATCTCATCGCCAATTTCCAGGTTATAGAGCACATCCCCAACGGTCTCGATTTCGTTGTCCAGAAGCAAATTATGAATGCGGCCCGGGAAATCGATCTCGTCAATGGGCAATTTCCAGGTTTCGGAAGGCACATTGCGGCGCGCCATGGCTCGTTCTTTCCGCAACACTTCAAATTTGGCGGCGCGCACCGCCACGATGCTGCCTTCCACTTGCGATACTAGCATGTCCAGTGTACGGTAATCCTCCGACGTTATGGGGCGAGTCGCCGCTTTCTTAGCCAGAATTTGCTCCACCTGTTCAATCAGGATCTTATTCTTCGTTACATGGTCCGGAACAACCGGTGAATCCAGGTGCGTCAGCGAATCTTCAGCCGCTTCAGTCAGGCTCTTAATGTCAATGCGCCAGCCTGTCAGCTTGGCGGCCAGCCGCGCATTTTGCCCTTCGCGGCCAATGGCCAGCGAAAGCTGGTCGTCGGGCACGATGACAATGGCCGTTTTGCCCTCATCAGGATGCTCTTCCAAAAAGACCTGGGACACCCGCGCCGGGCTTAATGCCTTGGCAATAAACACGCGCTGGTCCGGGTCCCATTCAATGACGTCAATCTTCTCGTCATTCAGCTCGCGCACAATGCTTTGAATGCGCACGCCGCGCATGCCCACGCACGCACCCACCGGGTCCACACCGGGCTGCAGCGCCTGCACGGCCACTTTGGAGCGCTGCCCAGCCTCGCGGGCAATGCTCTTAATTTCTACCTGGCCGTTATAAATTTCCGGCACTTCCAGCTCAAGCAGGCGGCGCAGCAGGTTGCGGTGGTTGCGGCTGACAAAAATTTGCGGGCCGCGATTGGTGCGGCGCACTTCCAAAATGTATACGCGAATTTTGTCGTGGGCGCGGTAGCGCTCGCCCGGCACCTGCTGGCTCTTCGGCAGAGTCGCTTCGGTCAGGCCCAGACCAATGGTGATGTGCTGCCCGCTGATGCTTTGCACCGTGCCGTTTACCAATTCGCCTTCACGCCCGGAGAAATCTTCGAAAAGATGTTCGCGCTCGGCTTCGCGCACGCGCTGCAAAAGCACCTGCTTGGCTGTTTGGGCAGCAATACGGCCAAAATCGGCCGTGGTGCTGTCAATCATCACCAAATCTCCCAACTCGGCCTCAGGGTAGCCCGCCTTGCGCGCTTCATCCAGCAGCACCTCAGTGCGCGAATCAAAAATTGATTCTACGGTTTCTTTTTCCGCGTAAATGGTAGGTTCACCCGTGCGCGGATCAATTTCCACCGTCACCTTTTGCATGTTGCTCAGGTTGGTATCGCGCCGAAAGGCTGAGACCAAAGCCGTTTTAAGGGCTTCAAAGACATCTTCCTTCGGCAGACCACGTGATTCACATATTTCGTTGAACGCTAAAATAAATTCGCTCTTCATCTTATTGGGTCAACTTGTCCTACATAAAATTATATTTACCGATACATCAATTTTGCACCGGCATTACCTGATTAGAAAACAAAAAAGTGGGGGACGCCCACTTTCTGACCACAGGTATACGACGCTAGAAGCTATGCGTAAGCATTATAGCACGGGTGTTATTAACAAGCAAAAAAATGATGAGCATAAACTGCTGCCCAATATGGGTGTTTGTTTGTACAATGGGAGCATGCTTAATTTTGCCGAAAAACGGCCGTTTTCCGTCCCCACCGTCATTCTCGACACCGAAACCACCGGTCTGAGCCCAGCTTTGGGACATCGCGTAGTAGAAATTGGGGCGGTGCGACTGGAAGGGGGCGTCGTTACGGCCGAACTGTCGCAGCTCATTCAGCCCGACCGGCCTATGGACCGCCAGGCCAGCGCCGTTAACGGCATTACGGACGAAGACTTGCGCCACCAGCCCCGCTTCGCCGACGTGGCCCCTGCCCTACTCAAAATGCTGGATGGCGCACTGTTGGTAGCCCACAATGCTCCCTTTGACGCTTCGTTCATTGGCCAGGAACTGTTCATAAGTGGTTATGGGGCCAACGCAAAGCCCGGTTACTCGCTGCTGCCTAACCCGTGGCTGTGTACACTCAGGCTGGCTCGAGAGTTTTTTTACTTTGGCAGTAACAGCCTGGGAAATGTGGCGCGGCAGTTGGGCGTGCGCATGGGGCCAGCTCACCGCGCCCTGGCCGACGTGTACATGACGGCCGAAATTTTGAAACGCATGGTGCGCGAATTACAAAAACAGCGCCTGGAAACGGTAGGAGACCTGCTGCACGCGCAAGGTGGCCCTATTTTTACCCCGCCCCCACCGCAGGTTTTCTTGCCTGCAGAAATCCAAGAGGCGCTGCAAGACGGCCGTAAGCTGCGCATCCTCTATGTCAATCCCAAACAAGGGGAAACTCGCCGCACCATTACCCCCCTTTACCCCACTGAGCTGAACGGCGTGGGTTACCTGGTCGCTCACTGCCACCTGCGGCGCGAACAGCGCACCTTCCGCCTCGACCGCATCTTCAGTGCTGAAATCGAAGAATTATAAGCTATTGACACCAAATTCCTTAACTTTCCAAGCATTTATTGCCACGCGCAACGGCCGTTTCCTCTTCTTTGGCCTGCTCTACTTTGTGCAAGGGGCCATGTTGGCCTACGTCCTCGTCTTCAACAATCTCTACCTGCGCCTATCCGGGGCCAGTGCCGGACAGCTTTCGCTGCTTAATGGGCTGCTAGCCGCCCCCTTTATCCTGAAAATCGGCATTGGCCTGCTCAGTGACAAAACGCCCCTCAACCTGCCTTTGGTGGGGCGCGGCCACCGCGGGCCGTACATGCGCCTGGGGCTGCTGGCCATTGCCCTGGGCGGTCTGGGGGCGGCTTTCATCCCACCCGTGGCCCAGTACCCGCTGTTTTTACTGGTCGCTTTGTTTATTGCCTTCGGGCTGGCCTTTTATGATACGGTGGCCGACGGGCTGGCCATTGACGTGACGCCTCGCCCACAGCACGAACAGGTGCAAGGTGCAATGCTGGTGGGGCGGGCCCTGGGTTTTGTGATGATGGCCGCCATTTACGGCCGTCTCATTGTCACCGTGGGATGGCAGGTGGTCTTTGCGGCAGTTATCCTATTTGCCCTGCTGCCTCTCCCCCTACTCAGCCGCCTGCCCGAAGCAGGGCAGAGGCCAGACGAACAGCAGTTTTCCTGGGAGGCACTGCGCGCATTATGGCGGCCAGAAATAGGGCGCTTCAGCCTCTACGCCATAGTTTACTCGGTAGCCATTTACGGTACCAACGCCATTATCACTCTCTTTGCCAACGAAGGTTTGGGAGGCACCCTGGTCCAGGTGGGGGATGTGGCGGCTTTAGGCGGGCTGGGCATGGTTGCCGGGGGAATAACTGGATTGACGCTGGGCAGGCGTATGTCCATCTGGCATTTGGGGGTGCTAACGGCAACGGCCGTTTCTCTCACGCTGCTGCTCATCGCCCTGGTGGCCAACCTGCAAAACATGCCCTATATGGCTTTCATTTGGGGCGGGGCGCTGGCTACCTCAGAACTGGTTTTCCTCACGCTCTCCATGAACAAAACCGACCCGCGCATTGGGGCTGGCCAGTTTGCCATCTTCATGGCCATCTCTAACGTCGGCACCGGGCTGGGGCAAGCAGTGACCACCGGCCTCATCGACACCATTGACTTCCGTTGGATTTTCATCAGCATGGCGGTCTTTAATCTGCTCGCCATTCCCCTGCTGCTGGCCATGCGCGTCGATCAGCCACCAGTTACTCAAGCAGCGCCTCAGCCGCCATGACGCCATCATGCACCCGCACCACTGGTCCGGTCATGGTGGCCTGCAATGTTTCATCCAGGGTAATGGTAAGCTTCCCACCCGGCATGTGGGAAGTCACTTTGTGGTCCACCAGCCCCAGCCGGTAGGCTACCCCTGCTGCCGCACAACTGCTGCTGCCCGACGACAGGGTGTATCCTGCCCCGCGCTCCCAAATCTCCACGCGAATATTTTGCCGGTCAAGGACCTGAACAAACTGCACGTTAGTACGGTTGGGGAAGTTGGGGTGCCGTTCTAAAGCCGGGCCATAGGACTGGGCAATTTCCGCTGAAATTTCATCCAGCAGCACCACACAATGTGGATTCCCCAAAGATGCCGCCGAATAGCGCAGTTCACGCCCCTCCACCGTGATTGGCTCCAAAAGCACTTCACGCGGCGGGCCGGCCACCGGGATTTCGCTGCTGTGGAAGCGCACACGCCCCATTTGCACCGTCACCTCCCGTCCATTTGCCGCCACCTGGGCTGTTACCACGTCTCCACCCGTTTCCACCGTGAATGGCTCCGCACCCACTAAACCTTGATCCCACAAATAGCGGGAAAAGATACGCAAACCATTTCCGCTTTTTTCCACGTAGCTGCCGTCAGGATTATAAATTTCCAGGCCAAATTGAGCTTTAGCAGAGGTCAGCGGTCCCCACAAAATGCCATCGCTGCCTACGCCACGATGCCGGTCGCAAACGCGACGGATAGCGTTGCCATCCACTCCTTGTGGGGTCTCTCCAGGGTTGATAACGATGTAATCGTTGCCTGCGCCATGATATTTATGGTAGGTCAACATGGTTTCTCCTCTCAACAGGGTCCTCATCCTGTTCGCTGGGCAGTCTTCCCTGAATCAGGTGCCAGCTAAGCTCCAAATAATGGAGGGTGCGCCGGGAACCACACCAGAAAGGTACTGCCGCGTCCCACTTCGCTGGTTACACCCACGCCACCGTTATGCTGCTGGACAATTTCGCGCACTATGTTTAGCCCCAGCCCGGTGCCGGTTTCGGCCGTTTGTTTTGCGCGGGGTGTGCGGAAAAAGGGTTCAAAAATATGGGGCAGCATCTCGGGGGTGATACCAATGCCGGTATCCATAACGCTAAGATTGACCCTGTTGGTTGAGGCATCGAAGGTGGTAGCCAGGGTAATACGGCCGTTCCGCGTGTAGCGAATAGCGTTGGCCAGCAAATTGGTCACCACCCGCGTCAACAGCCGCGTATCCCCCAGGATGGGAGGCAGGTCAGCGTCTACAAAAACGACGTCCAAACCCTTTTCAGCAGCCATTGGTTGCTGCAGAAGCATCACGTGCTGCACCAGATCATTCAGGTTTATGCTAACAAAATGCCTAGGCACATCGTCTTGCTGCAACTTTGATAAGACGAGCAAATCATTGACTAATTGCTCCATGTACAGGACTTGTTGAGACAATACCCCCAGATATTGCGCCTGTTTTTCTGGTTTGCCCTGGGTTGCCAGGTCCACGTATAGGCGCATGGCCGTCAAGGGGCTGCGCAGTTCATGCGTCAGGCTAGCAACCTGGTTGCGTAAATTTGCCAATTCTTCTTGCTGCGCATTGGTGCGAATTTCATGCGCGACTACGGAAGAGACATCGAAACGCGAAATGATGGCGCCTCCCACAGGCCAGCGCATAGGGGTAATACAAAACATGTACCAGCACACGTCGCTGCCTTGAATTTGGGAGTATTCCAAATGAAACCTGGTTTGCTGACCGCTGAGGATGGCTTGCAAACCGTTAACAACGGCTGCTGCTTCTCGCTGCCGCATGTGGGCCAGGTAATCTAGGCCCGGCGCCGTTTGCGCGATGAGGGGATCTGTAACCACCTGGGCCTGTTTTTCCCACTCCTGGTTTACGGCCGTAATAACGCCTCCCGCATCCAGCACCGCCACCTGCACCGGCAAAGACTCAATTGCCACCTCACTGAGAGAATCTATATCTTGAGCATCTTGTAAGATGGATTGCTGCGCAGCGGCTCTGGCAACCAGGCGGCGAACCATCTCTGAATTCAACTGGTGGCGCGGAAAATACGCATATGCACCCAGTTCCAAGGCTTGCAACCCCAGGCCCATAATTTCTTGAGCAACCAGGGCAATAATTGGCGTCGCCGGTCGTAATTGGCGGATCAGCCGCAGTACGCTCAATCCCTCACCAATCCTTTCCAGGAGTGGCAGCCCCAGCATAATCACTTGAAAATTCTGGTGACGAATAAGCAATAGGCTTTCCGGCAGCGATTGCACCCAATGCACGTCAATGAGGTAATTTTCGCCCTCACTTTCCATTAACAGCGCTTCCAGGCGAGCTGCTTCAGCCTCGTCCTGTTCCAACAAAAGTATCGAAATCTTTTGCTCAGACATACATCCTCATGCTGCCAAATCAATTTTTCTTTACATATGGGTATTGGGGGTGCTTGCCTAACCCAATCTGGGAATAAGAAAGAGTTCGGTGGCCCCGTATCAGGTTGCCCCCAATATTTCACACGATCCTATCACAGAAGAGGGCATTTTGTAACGACCTTCAGGCCCCGTTAACCTAGCAGTTCATCCAGCCGTGCCGCAACTTCTTGCAAAGAAGGCATCACGGCAAAAGCAAAGCTGAAATCTGCCTGGGTAGTGTGCCCATTAGGCACGGCTACCCCGCGCATTCCGGCGGCCACCGCCGCCCGGCAACCCGGTGCAGAATCTTCCAAGGCCACACATTGCGCCGGAGAAACCCTCATTCGCTCTGCCGCCAACAGGTAAATATCCGGAGCGGGCTTTCCATGCACAACCTCGTCTCCAGCGGCGATGGCGCGGCATGCGTCAGCCAGACCGAGCCGCACCAGGATGGCCAGGGCGTGGGCACGGGGGCTGCTGGTGGCCACCCCCCAATGAATGCCGCGCTGAACCAGTTCGGCTAGAAGCTGGCGCAAGCCGGGCATTTCGGGAATCCCATGAGCCAGGATGGTCTGGTAACGGCCGTTCTTCTGGGCTATCAGCTCATCCAAAGTAAGGGGCAGTGGATAGGCGTCCAGCACCATCTGCCCGCTGTCATGGCTGCGCCGGCCAATCATCCCCGCATAAACGGCATCATCCAGCTTGTGCCCGAAGTCCGCCAACACGGCGTCCCAGGCGCGACGGGACAGGGGTTCTGTGTCCACCATCAGGCCGTCCATATCAAAGATAATGGTGTTTACTGGCAGCCTCTTTTCAGTGAGGGGGGAGGGGTCATTTCTCATGGCGAATTGGTCTTAGCTCAAAGGTAGCGCGCACCTGCCCAAAGCGCAGCAAACTGCCATGCTCCAAGGCGCGCGGCGCTAGCCCCAACCGCTGGTGGTCTAAAAAGGTGCCGTCGGCGCTGCCTTCGTCATAAAGCCAATAAGTGCTGTCAGTGCGGCGGCGGATGCGCGCATGCATTCGGGAAATGGTGGGGGCATCCAGGCACACATCGGCTGCGGACGGGTCGCGCCCAATGGTCAGGTTGTCGCCATTCAGGAAAATAGGCGCGTCAATGCCGGGCACGGCCGTTTCCTCATCCAATACCAGGTAAGCGCCCAGCCGTTCAACCGGCTCTGGTTCTAATTCCGGCAATAAATCCGGTTCAGAAACAGGAGGCGCTCCTGCCGAAAGTTTTGCTTTGCGGCGGCGCATCATCAGCAGCAGCACGACCAGTAAGGCCAGACCGCCCAATCCCCCTGCCAACCAGGTGGGATTGGAAACGGCCGTTTCTAGCAGTGTAGGTATGGGAACGGCCGTTGGCTGCGGAGCAGGCGTGGGCGGCAGCGGCGTGGGGCGCTGCACCACGATGGTCAGGGGCACAGTATCGCTGCTGGCGATCAGGCCAAAGGCATCTTCTGCCTGGGCTTCCAGGGTCACATCGCCAGCATCCACTTCAACCAGCGACCATTCCAGCATCGCGGACCCGGCGCTGTCTAGAATCGGGTTTTGCAAAGTCACTTGCGGCTGGCCATTTACCAGCAGGGAAAGGGTTACCAGGTCGCGGGGTACGCCGTCCGGCCACTGCACCAGCAGGGGCACCGATTGCATCTGTGGCGTCAGGTCAGCCAAGGGAGTATCGGCGCTGCTGCCCTGGCGCACCAATGCTCCCGGCGTCAGCAGTAGGGTTAGCTGAGGTGGCGACAGCTCCAGGTTGTAGCTGGTGGTAAGCTGCTGCCCGTTTAGGTTAATGGTGAGGGTGGAACGGCCGTTGACAGGCTGCGGGGTGCGGTACTGCAGGCGGGCGTGGATGCCGTGAGCCTGCCACAAGGCAAAAAGCGGATCGGCTGCCTGCGGCTGGGGCATATGCAGGTATGTGCCCGCGGTAGGTTCGGTGAGCTGCGTCACGTTTTCAATTTCGTCAGGATCGGCGCGGGAACCAAGAATGGCGGCATAAAAGGGCACTGCCAAACCCTCCGCCTGGGTGGTGAGAGCGGCAAAATCAAGCTGGCGGTCCAGTTCCGCCCCGTCAGTAAAGAGCATGATGGCCTGGAAAACGGCCGTTTTCATCCTGCAGGCTTTGCGCATGGTTCAACGCCAGGGCCAGCATACCTTGCAGCGGTGTGGGTCCCAACCGCTCCGGCGTGTAATCCACCACACCGTTAACCACCTGGCTGGGCGTGATGGCATCTTGCACCAAAAACCGGCCCCCTTCCTCGTCCGGCACAATCACACTCACCCGGTCTAACCCTGCCGGGTCCATAAACTGGGTGGCAAAGCGCACCAGGGCGTCTTGCACCTTTTTCAGGCGCGTCTCCTCACCTTCGACGTCAACAGTGACAATGCTCTCATTGGCGTCGATGATGAAGAAAAGGTCCACGCCCACAGCCTCCCGCGCCAGCGAGAAATTGGGAATAGGCGCCTCGTTTTCGGCCAGCGTCAGGCCCACCAACTCCTCGCGCAGGGGTTGGCGGGGGTCAGCCGCCGCCAGGTGCAGGGTGATTTGAGGGTATGCGCCGGTGTCCAGCCGGGCAACGCGCAGCGGAATCGTGGGTTCTGGTGGTTCTGGTTGGGCAGAAGCAGTCGCATGCGCCCCGCAGAGCAGTAAAAATAACAGCCCAATACCCAATCGCCAAAATCTCGTCATTATTGATTTGCCTGTCAGTCAGTCAGCTATTCAGCTTTTCAGCGAATCAGTTTGTCAGCCTGACTTGCTGAAGTGTTGCAATGCTTGTTTTGCTGATTATGTTTACTTTATGCCAACGGTTTGCTATTATAACACTGAGTTGATATGAACGTTTAGCGTGCAAAATATGGCGTGGGGCCATCTTGAAGGAAAAGGATTGGTAGTTATGGCTGGCAAACAGTGGCGCATTTTTGTTATTGTCGCATTCACCCTCATTGGCTTAGCGCTGGTTGGTGGAAACGGCCGTATTCTCACCGCCCAACAGGAAACAATTCCCCAGCTCATAATCACCGAAACCAATGCCGGCAGTCCACCTACCCTTGAACTGCAAGTCTATGGTATCTCGCCTCTGGGCGAACCCCTGGACCTAAATAGCCAGGCCATTACCCTGCGCCACAACGACTTGCCTGTGCCCACTTACACCTTTGGTGGCAGCAAAGAAGTGGGCGTTTTAACTGTCTTCCTCATTGACATTCCTGGTGGTGTATCCGCTCAGTTTACTGCCATTCAAGATGCGATTCAGCAATATGCCGCCCCCCCGGTCATGAAAGAGCAGGTCGATGCCGTTGCCATTTATCAGGTTGGCGAAAACAGCGCCCGCTCCCTGCTGCCGCCGGACCGGTTCTACAACAGCGTGACCAACTTCTTCGCCAACCCCCTGGCCCCCTCTACGGGTGCAACGGCGCTCATCGACAGCAGCGTAAATTTGCTGGAGCAAATCCCCGAGATGAAACCCGACCCGGCCATGGCTGCGGCTCTGGTCATCATCTCTGACGGCACAGACGCTGTCAGCACCCAGTTTCAGCCTGATGAGGTAGCAGCGCGCGCTAACGCGTTGGGTATTCCCATTCACACCATCTGGCTAACCAATGAAGATTTGCCGCCCACCGGGCAGCAGCAAGGGCAAGATTACCTGATTCAGGTAGCCAGCAGCGCCCGTGGCCTGGCTGTCAAAATGGAAAACGCCACCGACTGGGCTATCATTTGGAACCGCATCACCACCTTCCGCAACCAGACCATCATCCGCTACCAGGTTCCTGACTTGCAAGGGGGCACTTTTCCTGTGGAGATGGCGCTGGTAAACCAACCGGAAACGGCCGTTACCGCTGAAATTGACGTCCCCACCAACATGCCCAGCATCCTCATCGATCTGCCTGAAGAGAGCCGCACCCTCAACCTGCCAGACCTGGAAGATCCGGTTGCGCTCCGTTTTGCTACCAGCGCGCGCTGGCTCGATGGCGTTGAGCGCACGCTCACCGCCGCCCAATTGGTAGTCAATGGCGTGCCGCAGGAAATCGACGTGGCCGAAATTGCCGAATTCACGGCCGAAATAAGCAACTTGGGTTATGGAGCCAACACCATCCAGGTAGCCGTGCTGGACGACCAGGGCATGCGCGCCACCAGCCCGGTCATCACCCTGCAAGTCAATGAAGGAAGGCGCGCCATACCCGACGAATTAGATGCCGGGGGTGGCCTAGTGCAAACCTTGGTACGCTGGCTGGCAATTTTGCTCGTCATAGCCGTTTTGGCCGGCGGTCTTTTCTTTATTTGGCGGCAGGGTCTGCTGAAATCCTTACCCACTCTGCTGCCACGGGGCAGGTCTCGTCGTCGCCGCAGCGCCGGACCGCAGGTCACCTACGAACAGGCGGAAGAAGATGTTGACGGACCTCGGGTGCTGGCGCGGCTGGTGGTGCTAGACGCCATCTCAAAAATGCCGCCAGAAATGCCGCTGATTGGGGTGCAGGTGCGGTTGGGTCGTTCACCGCAGCAGGCAGACATTGCCTTCGAGAATGACATCACCGTTTCGCGATTGCACGCCACCATGATGCTAGAAGGGACCCATTACCGCATTTTCGACGAAGGCAGCACCAGCGGCACTTGGGTCAACGAAAAACAGGTGCCAGAATATGGCACGCAGTTGGCCAACGGGGATGAAATCAATTTGGGAGCGGTGCATTTGCGGTTTTATCAACCGTAAGGTTTGTTGGTTGGATAGTTTGATGGTTAGATAGCTGGTTGGTTGGTTGAAAAGCAGGCAGGCAAACTGGCCAACTAACAAACTAATTCAGTATTAAGAAGTTTTTCAATAATAGGGAGGCCCGAGCCCGTCGAGGGCCGGACTTCGACAAGCTCAGTCCTGATTTCGAATACTTTTTTAACAAGGTACTAACCGGCCACGAACAAACCAACTAACTTTTGGGAGAATGAAGAAGTTGACTTTAACGCCTGATTTACTTGAACCACCGCTAGCAGCAGCCACAGGGCTCACCTTTCGCCTGGTAATGCGTGATGATTACGACGCCCTTCTTGAGGCATGTTATCCGCACAAGTCGGCGAACGCCTTTTGGCACCATTTCGAGCAGCTCATAGAATGGCAGGAGGACGGTCGTACAG
Source organism: uncultured Chloroflexia bacterium (assembly GCA_963695505.1). GTDB lineage: Bacteria > Chloroflexota > Anaerolineae > Promineifilales > Promineifilaceae > JACSRF01. The sequence goes on from CAVOGX010000010.1 coordinate 196,657, forward strand.
CCTGGCTGGTGGCGGAACGAAACAAGCGCATTGTGGGCAGCGGCGAACTGATTATGTACCCCCACAGCACCGAACTGGCCAATTTGTTTGTCATCACCCAGCATCGCCGCCGGGGCGTGGGCACGGCGTTGCATGATTGTGCTGCTGCGCATTGCCCGTCACCTGGGAGAAACGGCCGTTGAGCTGGGCGTCACCGAAGATAATCGGGAAGCTCTGCCCCTGTACCTCCGCCTGGGCTTTGTAGAGGAACGCAAAGTCAAGATGCCTGGAGGAGAAACGGCCGTTATCCTGCGCAAAACCCTCTAATACAAGTGTTCAGTATTCAGTGTTCAGCAGACAAGTACCAGAGAAAGACTGGTCTGATTACTCTACATATCACTTTGATCGTTAATAAAAAAGGTTGTTAGACTACCACTCCAAGAAAATTGTTTTGCCCAAACAAATCAAGGAGTTGATGATGTCTAACAACCTTCGAACCTATCATAAAACGTTGCAACAGCTTTGCCAATGGTTGCCGCAAGAAAGAATCACCCGACTGCGAAATATGGCTTGGCTTATTGTGGGCTTGCAGTTGAGCGGAGCGATTCATTTGCCTATGATTGTGCGGAAGTGGCCGTTGGCCAGTAAACTGCCCAGCCTCACCAACCGGCTGCGCCGCTTTTTGAACAACCGCCATGTCGCGGTGCGTGATTGGTACCATCCGCTGGCCCAACAGTTGGTGAGTGCATTTGTAGGTAAAGAAATTCGATTGGTCATTGATTGCACGAAAGTGGGCTTTCACTACCGGTTGATGACCATTGGCATCGCTTACAAAAAACGCACGCTGCCTCTGGTTTGGAGTGTCCACAAGGGGCGCAAAGGGCATGTGGCGGTGGCCGAACAGTTGAAGCTGTTTAAATATGTCGCAGAGGTTGTTGCCCAGAAAGTCCAAGGTGTGGGTCATGGGGGATGCGGGTTTTGAGTCGGTCGAGTTGCTGCGCTGGCTGCGGCGGCAAGGCTGGTCGTTTGTCATTCGTCAAAACGGCCGCACGAAGGTGCGCTGGTCTGGTCAAGCGTGGATTAAGTTGAGCCAACTGGCATTGCAAAAAGGCGAAACACGGGCGATTGGCTGGGTTCGTTTGACCCAGAAACATGATGTGGGTTGGTTTTACCTGGTGCTGCATTGGGCCAAAGAAGAAGACGAACCGTGGTATCTGGTGAGCAACCAGGCTGGAGCCCGCCAACTGATTCGTCGTTACCGAATACGGATGTGGATTGAAGAGATGTATGGCGACATGAAAGGACATGGTTTTGATTTGGAAGCAACACATCTGGCCGATGCTGACCGCATTTCTCGCCTGGTACTGGCGGTCTGTATCACCTTTGTTTGGTTCATAACCCTGGGAAGTTGGGTCGTGAAACGCGGTTTGCGTCATATGCTGGACCATAAGAGTCGCCGTGATAAAAGTTATTTTCGTTTAGGCTGGGACTGGATAGAGCGCTGTTTATGTTTGGATCAGTCGGTTCCTATCCATTTTGTCCCTTATTTTTAAAAGTGATATGTGGCGAATTACTGGTAACTGATTACCCATGCCAATGACCGATCCCCTCACCTGGCTCACCACCCGCCGCAGTATTCGTCGCTACACCCCCGACCCCATTCCCGATGAACTGATGAACCAGTTACTCACTGCTGCTTCTTGGGCCCCTTCCGCCCACAACCGCCAGCCGTGGCGCTTCGCCATCCTGCGCCACGCCACGGCTAAAGAGCGGCTGGCTCAGGCTATGGGCCAAAAGCTGCGCGCAGACCTCACCGCAGACGGTGTGCCGGCGGACGTAATCGAGAAGGATGTTGCCCGATCCTACCAGCGCATCACCGCCGCCCCCCTGCTTATCCTCCTTTGCCTCACCATGCAGGACATGGACCGCTATCCTGACCCCCAACGGCAGCACCACGAATGGGTGATGGCCGTGCAAAGTGCAGCCATGGCCGGGCAAAACCTGCTGTTGGCCGCCCATGCTTTGGGGTTAGGTGCCTGCTGGATGTGCGCCCCGTTGTTTGCCCCCGAAGTTGTCCGTCAGGAGCTGGCGTTACCCGAAGAGTGGCAGCCGCAAGCCCTGATTACCATTGGCTTCCCAGCCGAAACCAAGACCAAAACCCGGCACCCTCTTTCCGAATTCGCCCGCTTCATTGAGTAGCTGACCCCTGATCTGGAAAAATTTAATCCTTGGCCAAAAACATTTGTCAATGGTAAAAAATTTGTTATACTTCAAACGTTGGATTTATCCGATTTATCTAATTCATTCGATAAATGAAATGGTATTCGACAAACTTGACTCAGATTTTTTGAAATACTTGCTGGACAATCAGATCGCAGCGGGCGAACAGCTGCCGACTCTGACTAAAATCAGCAAGGAATTGGGGGTGAGCGTGGGCAAGCTGCGCGAGCAGCTAGAGCTGGCACGCAGCATGGACCTCGTGTCGGTGCGACCGCGTCTGGGAATGCAGCGCGAACCCTTCAATTTTGCACCTGCCGTACTTAATGGGGTGCTGTTTGGGCTAGGCAGCGGGGAAGCCACTTTCCAGCAGTTAAGCCAGGTGCGGGTGGCTTTAGAGGTAAGTTTTTGGGATACGGCCGTTACCCTTCTGACCCCCGCCGACAAGGAGGAGCTGCGCCAAATCGTGACCCTGGCCTGGCAAAAACTGCGCGGCACCCCCATCCACGTCCCCAACGGCGAACACCGCCAGCTTCACCTTAAAATCTTCTGCCGTCTGGAAAACCCCTTCGTACAAGGCATTTTATCTGCCTATTGGGACGCCTACGCCGCCAGCGAGCTTACCCGCTTTGCCAGCTACCAGTATTGGACGGAGGTATGGACTTACCACCAACGTATTGTGGAAGCATTACTAGAGTGTGAGTATGATTACGGCCGTGAACTGTTAACCCAACACTTCAATTTATTACCCACTATACCTGAGCCGGTATAGCACATTTGAAGGGAGAAATTTCAAACATGAGTGAACAAAAAGATAATGTGCAAATAGAAGAACTCGAATCGGTCGTCATTCGTTTTGCGGGCGACTCTGGTGACGGGATGCAGCTAACCGGCACCCAATTTACCAACACATCGGCCGTTTTTGGCAACGACATCAGCACCATGCCCGATTTCCCGGCCGAAATTCGCGCCCCAGCTGGAACACTGGCTGGCGTCAGCGGCTTTCAGGTCAACTTTTCCAGCAGGACGTGTTGACCCCTGGCGATGCGCCCCACGTGCTGGTCGCCATGAATCCGGCCGCGCTCAAAGCCAGCATCGGCCGATCTGGAATCCAGCGGCATCATCATCGTCAACACCGATGCCTTTACCCCCGCCAACCTGCAAAAAGCCGGGTATGACAGCAATCCGCTGGAAGATGGCAGTCCTGAAAGGGTACGAAGTTCACGAAGTGCCCTTGACCTCTCTCAACCGTGAAGCGCTGAAAGATATTGAAGGGCTGTCCACCAAAGATAAAGATCGCTGCCAAAACTTTTTTGCCTTGGGTATTGACCTTTTGGATGTTTGACCGCCCGCTGGACACATCCGGGGATTGGCTCAAGAAAAAGTTTGCCAAAAAACCAGAAATAGCCGAAGCCAACACCAAGGCAATGGAAACTGGCTACTACTTTGGCGAAACCACGGAAGCGTTTCGGCAGCGCTATCGCATTCGTCCTGCCAGCCTGCCTGCCGGTACCTACCGCAAAGTGACGGGCAATGAAGCAACGGCCATGGGTCTGGTCACGGCCGCTTACAAAATGGGCAAACCGCTCTTTTACGGCACCTATCCCATCACCCCAGCCAGCGACATTTTGCACAACCTGGCGCCTCTGCGCAATTTCGACGTGCGCACCTTCCAGGCTGAAGACGAAATTGCGGCCATGGGTTCGGTCATTGGCGCGGCTTTTGGCGGCGCATTGGCCGTCACCGGCACCAGCGGCCCCGGCATCGCCCTCAAAAGCGAAGCGATGAACCTGGCCGTGGCGCTGGAACTGCCCATGGTCATTATCAACGTGCAGCGCGGCGGCCCCAGCACCGGCCTGCCCACCAAAATGGAACAGTCGGACTTGCTGCAAGTGATGTACGGCCGTAACGGTGAAAGCCCCATCCCCGTCATCGCCCCCAACAGCCCCGCCGACTGCTTCAACATTGCCATCGAAGCGTGCCGTTTCGCCGTGCACGCCATGACGCCGGTCGTCATTCTCTCCGACGGCTTCCTGGCCAACAGCTCCGAACCGTGGTCCATCCCAAACCCGGACGAAATTCCAGCCATTGAGATAAATCATCCCACGCTGCGGCCAACGGCAATGGCGCGGAGGAACCCTTCTTGCCCTATAAGCGCGACCCGGAAACCGGCGCGCGCCCTGGGCCATTCCCGGCACGCATGGGCTGGAACACCGTATTGGGGGTCTGAGCCAAAGCGCCCCTTACCGGCAATGTCTCTTACCGCCCCGAACACCACGAGCAGATGATGCCACGAACGCGCCGAAAAGGTGGCCCGCCTGGCGATATTATTCCCGAGCAAGAAGTCTTTGGCCCAGAAGAAGGTGATTTGCTGGTGATTTCTTGGGGCGGCACGTTTGGCGCGGTGCGCACGGCCGTCGCAAAAGGCTGTCGAACAAAGGCAAGTCGGTTGCCCATGCCCATATCCGTTATCTCAATCCCTTCCCCAAGAATTTGGAAGCGGTTTTGCAGCGCTATAGCAAAGTGTTGGTGCCGAATTAAACGGCGGGCAACTTGCCTTCTTGCTGCAAGGCAAATTTGCCCGAAAGGTAATTCCTTACTCCAAGATGCACGGCCAGCCGTTTAAGATCGGCGAAATTAGCCAAAAATTGAGGAGGTTTTGAATCAGTAAGCGCGGGGCGTTTGCTGGCAAAAGAGGAAAATTATGAGCACAAATACCATTCCTTTAGAACTGACCCGCAAAGATTTTGTATCTGACCAAACGGTGCGCTGGTGCCCCGGCTGCGGCGACTATGCCATTCTGGCTCAAATGCAGAAAACATTGCCAGACATTGGCGTGGCCAAAGAAGATATTGTCTTCATTTCTGGCATTGGCTGCTCCAGCCGCTTTCCGTACTACATGAACACCTACGGCATCCACAGCATCCACGGCCGTGCCCCCACGCTGGCCACCGGTTTGGCCAGTTACCAATCCCGATTTGAGCATTTGGGTTATCACCGGCGATGGCGATGGCCTCTCCATCGGCGGCAACCACTGCATCCATGCCATGCGCCGTAACGTCAATCTGAACATTATCCTCTTCAATAACCGCATTTACGGCCTGACAAAGGGACAATATTCACCCACCTCCCGCCAGGGGTACAAGACGCAAGTCTTCGCCGATGGGATCGATTGAACAGCCGATCAATCCGATGGCGCTGGCACTGGCCTCTGAAGCAACCTTTGTCGCGCGCTCATGGACACCCACACGCAGCATTTGGGCGAAGTGCTGGCAGCCGCCGCTGCCCACAAAGGCACCTCCTTTGTCGAAGTTTACCAGAACTGCATCATCTTCAATCCCAATGAATGGGGACCGCTGCAAGACCGCAAGAACGGGATGATCATATCATTTACCTGGAACATGGCAAGCCGATGGTCTTTGGCAACAACCATGGACAAAGGCATTCGTCTGAATGGGTTCAAGCCGGAAGTGGTTGAGTTGGGCGATGAGTACACCGAAGATGATTTGATTGTGCATGATGAACAGTTCTAAGGCAGTTGGCTTACATGATCAGCAGTATGGAATATCCGCAGTTCCCGGCGCCCATGGGCGTTATTCGCCAGGTAGAAGACCCTACCTATACCGAAGGCCTGATGGCGCAGATTGAAGCGGCTCAGGCCGCAAAAAGGTAAGGGTGACTTGAACAAGCTTGTACCGCTCGGCAGATGTATGGACGGTAACCGGCTAGTTCCGGTAATCAGAAGTCAGTAATCAGTATTCGGCTGGCCAAATATAAATCGTACTGATAACTGCACATGGTTTACCGAATACTGGTGTTAATTGAACGTCATAGGCGGGGGCTCTGCCTATGTGTTCGTTTTATAAAGAGGAGTGTATCGATATGGGATTAACAGAAACAATGACAGCCGAGGAGCAGGTTGGGGAACGGCCGTCCGTCGTCAACGACTTTTCCATTGTCGTCGCCACCGCCAACGGTACCGGCAGCCAAACGGCCAACCTGGCCCTGCTGCGTGCCTTCTTCAAGATGGGCATCCCCGTCAACGGCAAAAACATCTTCCCCTCCAACATTCAAGGACTGCCCACCTGGTACCACATTCGCGTCAGCCATGAAGGGTACGTCGCCCGCCGCCACACGTCTGAAATCCTGGTGGCCTTTAACGCAGGCCACCGTTCATGAAGACATCCAGCAATTTGCCCACTGGCGGCGTCTGCATTTACAACGACGACTGGCGCCATATGCCCGAACGAGACGACGTGACCTACTACGGCATTCCCGTCAACCAGTTTGTGCGCGACACCGGCATGAAAGGCAAGCTGCGCGATTACATCGCCAACATGGTTTACGTTGGCGCGCTGGCCTATTTGCTGGGCATTCCCCTGGAAAAGATTGACGAGGCGCTGAGCTTACCATTTCAACGGGCGGCGCAAGCTGGTCGACCCCAACATGGCGTGGTCCGTGCCGCTTACGACTGGACAGCGGAAAATCTGGCAAAAGCAAGACCCGTACCGGGTGGAACCGATGAACGCTACAGAGGGACAGATCCTCATCACCGGCAATGAAGCGGCGGCTTTAGGCGCTGTGTTTGGCGGCGTGACCTTCGCCGCCTGGTACCCCATTACGCCCTCCACCAGCCTGGTTGACGCCCTGAACGATTACCTGCCCAAACTGCGCCGCGACCCGGAAACCGGTCAGGCCACCTACGCCGTCGTGCAGGCAGAGGATGAATTGGCGGCCATCGGCATGATTTTGGCGCAGGTTGGGCCGGGGCGCGCGCCATGACGGCCACCTCTGGCCCCGGCATTTCGCTGATGGCCGAGTTTGCCGGATTGGGCTATTTTGCCGAAGTTCCGGCCGTCATTTGGGACATTCAGCGGGTTGGCCCCAGCACCGGCCTGCCCACCCGCACCGGCCAGGGCGACGTGATTTCCACCTACTACCTGGGACATGGCGATACCAAAAACGTCATTTTGCTGCCTGCCATCGGTGAAGGAATGTTTTGAATTTGGCACGATCTTCATTCAACCTGGCCGATCAGACTGCAAACGCCGGTGTTTGTGCTGAGCGATCTGGATTTGGGGATGAATAACTGGATGTCGGAGCCGTTTGAGTATCCGACCGAACCGATTAAGCGGGGCAAGGTGCTGACGGCCGATGAAGTGCAGGAAAAAGGATTTACGGCCGTTACAAAGACATTGATGGCGACGGCATTCCCTACCGCACCCTGCCCGGCAATGAACATCCGCTGGCCGCCTGGTTTGCGCGCGGCACCGGCCACAACGAAAAGGCCGTCTACAGCGAGCGCCCGGAAGATTGGGTACAAAACATGGCCGCATCCAGCGCAAATTTGACACGGCGCGTGAGCTGGTGCCCGCTCCGGTCATTGACGAAAGTGGACGATGCCGACTATTGGCATTATCGCCTATGGCACGACCAAGTTTGCCATTGACGAAGCCCGCGACCGGCTGGCGGCCGATGGCATGAAAACCAGCTTCTTGCGCCTGCGGGCGCTGCCCATCAACGAGGAAGTGCGGGACTTTATTGACCGCCATGACCAGGTTTACGTGGTGGAACTGAATCGGGATGGCCAACTGCACACGATTTTGCAAACGGAACTGCCGGAAATGGCCACCAAGCTGGTTTCGCTGGCGCATTTGGATGGGATGCCGCTGACGGCGCGCTGGATCGTTGAAGCGATTGCGGAGGAGCAAAAGGAGTAACTGCATGGGTACGAGACAGACAAGAACGCAGTTAATTTAATCGGATTGACCAAGGCAGATTACAACGGCCGTCCCACGACATTATGTCAAGGATGCGGCCATAATTCCATTTCCAGCCAGATTATCCAGGTGGCCTACGAGCTGAACATCCAGCCGCACGAAATTATCAAGCTGAGCGGGATCGGCTGCTCCAGCAAATCGCCGGCTTACTTTTTGGGGCGGTCTTTTGGCTTTAATTCGCTGCACGGCCGTATGCCGTCCATCGGCACCGGCGCGTTGATGGCCAACCATCACCTGCAGGCCATTGGCGTCAGCGGGGACGGCGACACGGGCAGCATTGGCATGGGGCAGTTCAAGCATATGATGCGGCGCAATGTGCGCATGGTGTACATTGTGGAAAACAATGGCGTCTATGGCCTGACCAAAGGGCAGTTTTCAGCGCCACGGCCGATGAAGGGCAGAAGCTGAAATATGCCGGGGACAAACGAGTTCCCGCCGGTGGACATTTGCATGGAAGCGATTATTGGCCGGGGCTGGCTTTGTGGCCCGTTCCTTTTCTGGCGATGCCAAGCAGGTGCGGGAACTGCTAAAAGCGGCGCTGAGCTTCAACGGGTACGGCCGTTCTGGACATCATCAGCCCCTGCGTGGCCTTCAACAACCACGACACCTCCACCAAGAGCTACGGCTACGGCAAGGAGCACGAAGAGCCGCTGCACGACTTTGGCTGGGTGCCGCCCAGTGAAGAAATCGTCATTGACGAGTATGCGCCGGGGGAAATGAAGGTGGTGGAAATGCCCGATGGCTCCTACATCCAACTGCGCAAGCTGGAAGAAGATTACGATCCCACAGACAAGATGGGGGCGCTGCACCGCCTGCAGTGGGCGCAGCAAAAGCAGGAATTCATTACCGGGCTGGTGTACTACAACCCTACCCGCCCCAACCTGGCAGAGGTGAGCAAGATGGTAGAAACGCCGCTGGCCCACCTGCCGGAAGCGGCGCTGCGCCCGCCGCAGGAGAAGCTGGCGGAGGTTATGGCGGGGTTGATGTAGGACCCTTGTTCCGTATTCCGTAGGCGGTGAAACCGAAAGATTCTATCTTGTACCGCCTACGGAGAGCGGCCTATGGGCTTCGGGTTACGGATAAAAGGGAATTTGGATGGGGGTGTTGGTAAGGGAAACGGTCGTTTACTGGTAAAAGGTCTCTTCTAACGGGGGCATGAGCGGCGTCCGCTGCATGCCATGTTATCGCAGACACGCTCCGCGCGCCTACTCGATAATGCGCGGCTCACTTCGTTTATGTGCCATGATGATGCTTAATGGTGATACCGAGCTCCCGCAAGTGCTTCTTAAGGCGCCTACTATCCTCTACGCTTCTTTCAAAACTCGCGAGCATTGTCCTTGCTGTCGAAAGGTCTATGGGAACACCATTTCGTGTGATGAAACGCCCCTGAAACTTTATGCCCACTGAATGCTGGACAACAATTACCGAATCAGAAACTCGAAGAGGAACCTCCGCCGTATCTGGCACCCACGAAACGGCATCTCAGGTGACTTAAGTTTGAGGCTCCCTTGCTCAATTACAATATCCTTCACGTCAACTACCAGGTCAACTTTGACTCCAGGGGTGCATTGTTCGTCTTTGTCTATAAATGCTTGGACCTTACCGTTTGAGAGCATTTATTCACTGCCGGCTGTAATGAGATGAGAATCGCAGCGGGTCGAATAGATTGCGCATTCGTTGGCTTAAATTACGGATATTGCCCTCGCGTGTGCGATGTCTCGCAGCGGGGTTTCGAAAATGCGATGGTTCATTAAACTCATCTCGCCACTTGTCGAGGGAACGCGATAGTCGTGCATACTTGTCAATTCTAGGGCTTCGCCTGCCAGCTTGCTCAATGTAAGAAGTCCCGGACTTTGGGTCTGTCTGGCGCAAAGAGATTAGTATCGCCCCGGCTGGCCTCAACTGGAAATTTGCCTTCATATAGGATGATTCAGGCATTCCACCGTAGAACGCAAGGATAAATAGGATTTGCTCTAGAACTTGACGAGAGAGATTGCCGGCTGCTAATAGAAAAGCACCAGGGAACTTTTCTAACGATTGATTGTCGAGATACCAATCAATCTGATTTAAAGCTTTGACTGGGTCTTGTAACAGAGACATTGATCTCGAGGCTAGCCACCCAACGTATTAAGCGTTTCATGTGGCGCGGTCAAAAATAGAGTTCATAAATCATCTTGTCAGCCACTGCATTAACTACACCCTATCATGCCGGGGCAATAAACGAATAGCCCACGGGCACGTCCTCGCGGGTAAGGCGTCCGTCAGCCAGACGCGGCGGATGGTGAGGAAGTGGTCGGCGGTAGTACGTCGGCTTGATGCGATTGTTAGCCTGCCTCTTTCTGTCTCACCCAGTCATCATAATTGGCCTGCATCTGCTCTACATGCTCAGGAATATGCCGCTCGTAGGTGTCCAGCCAATCTTCCATCGTCAATATACCGTTCTCCGTATGATGGACCGTGTTCGACCGAACTGGTTCAGGCAAATCCTTGATGAGCGTATGCGATTTGTGCCTTAGCCATTTGAACAATTCCAATGCATCGTCGGTGCTTTGGTCGTGATAGCGTAAATCGCGCGCCCACTTATTTTCATCGTATCCCAGCACGGTGCCGCCAGGTTCTGCAAGAAACGGCGGCAACGGATGTAGCTATGGCTTCACTATCGGCAAGTGGATGATCGATTTGTGGATCGTCCATTGGTCTGGAGCTGGCCTGAATTGCCACATTTCTCGTGGAAAACGTTCTAAGACAAACATCAACCGTTGATAAGCCATTCCATAGGACTCAATTTTCTTATCGCGTTCTTCAGATGCCATAAAACAACCTCCGTGTGGGAGCGCATATTTCATTCCACAAATATGGGCAGGCTAACGAAATAAGCGTTTCATGCGACGCGGTAAAAACAAATTTCATCAGGCAGCGCATTAGCCGCCGCATCATTTGCGCCCTATCATGCCGGGGCAATGAAGGAATAGCCCACGGGCACGTCCTCGCGGGTAAAGGCGGCCGTCAGCCAGACGCGGCGAATGGTGAGGAAGGGGGAAATAGCGGCGTGTTCATTGTCGGATAACGGCCGTTGCGAGTAATACCCCGCAAAAAATGCCTCCGTTAAATCCTGCGAAATGTTCAGCAAATCGGTGTTCAGCAAAAAGGCGGCGATGTCATAGGCGCGCCAGCCCGGCCCGCACAGGTCAAAGTTGAAGAAAGTGGGGCTGTCGTCATCAATGAAGTAGGTATTGTGGCTGTGGAAATCACCGCCAATCGGTCCCCAGCCATCTTCCGTGTGGTACGGGTTGCGAATCAAGGCCAAAAGTTCTTCCTTGGCCTCTGCTGCTGAAGATACCAGCAACTCCAGGTCGCGCTGGCGGCTGGGCCGGTTGCCCCAAATGCGCTGCAGACGCTCCACCGGCCAATCCACCAGAAATTCCAGGTTCATAGGCTGCCGCTCATGCTCCGTTTGGAAGCTGTTGGATACCACGTGGATTTTGGCCATGTTGGCCCCCAGGGCAAACAATTGATTCTCGTTGCGCACGTTCATGGGCTGCCCATCAGCAAAGCTGAACAGGGCGTAGTAGCGCAGCCCTTCAGGAGCCAGCACGCTGCCCAGGAAACGGCCGTCTTTGCGCCGAATGGGGTAAGCCACAGGCAGCGCTTGCTCCCGCAAATAGTCCAGCCAGGCCAGCTCGTACTCATAATCCTCCTGCTGGCGGTTCAGGTGGGAGGCAATCTGGTATACGCGCACCACGTACTTGCGGTCGCCCACCAGAATTTTGTAATGGTCATTGTCTTGCGTGCGCAGCACCTTGGTAAACAGCTTGCAATTTACCGGGGCGGCAAAATCATATTCAGCGTTAATCACATCGGCCAGCGCATCAGCGGCAATAAAAGAACGTGTGACGCGGATCATATCAGGCATAAGTTCTCCTTTTTCGGTCATCATTTACCGGTTGGTGGTCTGCAAATGCGGTCTTAGAGGCGCGCCAGCCCGCATCCCCTTCGCCAAGGATAACGGGCAAGGTAGTAGCTCACGCGGTCCAGCAAAATGCCTCATTTAGCCCGCACCTTGCCAGGCAGTTCGGCCCAAGAGCCGGTAACAACACAGGTTTCAAGAGTTTCGTCGGTAATCAGGTTGGGCATTGCTGCCCATTCACCTCTGCGGGCCATCTGCCCCAGCCTGCGGGACAGGTCGTCCCAGCGGTGTAATTCTAGCACGACTTTTTAAGCCGGTGTACTACCGTTCCTCTTTCCCATTATGGCCCAAAAGAAAAGAGGCCAACTTTAGGGTTGGCCTCTTTCATTTATTCAATTGTTAGTGCGGAGCGCTTAAATCTTACGGACGTCAGCCGCTGCCGGGCCTTTAGGGCCTTGCACGATAGAAAACTCTACCGCATCGCCTTCCGCCAAACTGCGGAAACCTTGGGATTCAATGGCTGAGTAGTGTACAAACACATCGTCGCCATTATCGCGAGACAAAAATCCAAAACCTTTTTGATCATTGAACCATTTCACGGTTCCAGTAACACGGTCACTCATTGTTGAAAACTCCTTATGTTTTCTAAAATATTTTTGCTTCTCAGATTTCAGAACGTTTTGGTTCTCAACAACTACTGCAACAAAAAACGCCGTCCAGACTTGTTCATCCAGACAGCGTCTTCAAATGGCCTAGTCAGAACTTACAACTTCTTAAATCTTGAAACTTTGGCATACTATACAGTGCCAGGCCGCTTCTGTCAAATATCCTCAGAAAAAAGAAAAGCAACGGCCGTAACCTATGGGGTTATCTTGCGCTGTGTATCCAGTTCTGCCAAAAACACCTTGATCGCCGTCAGAAACTGGTTCGGATCCGGGTCCCAAAGGGCGTGGTCAGAGTGAGGAAAGGTTAACACCCGGCAGCGGGGCAGCAGTTGTTGATAACGGGCGGCATCCGCTTCATTGAGCCTGGCGCCCGGCTGGCCCCCACGCAGCACCAGCACCGGGCAGGTAATGGCTGGCAGCCGTGCCCACAACTCCACCTCTTCTGATTCGCGCTGCATAGCCTCCATCACGTGCCGCTGGTTAAGCCGCCCCAACTGAAACACAGCATTATCCACCCACTCCGGGGGAATGCGCGGGTAGCGGGCAGGGTAATCACCCAGAATCAAGCCTCCCAGGCGATCCGGGTCTTGGGCCGCAAAAGCCACAGCAACGGGTACAGCCATAGAGTAAGCCATCAAACACGGCCGTTTCCAGCTACTTACCGCCAGCACACGTTCCACATCCCCCACATAATTTTCCAGCCGATAGCCACTCTCGGGGGCATCGCTGCGTCCTTGCCCGCGCAGGCTCATTGCCAGCACCGGGCGCGGCGCAAACTCCGGGATGTCTGGCAGGTAATCCTCGGCTGCGCCTAATCCACCGGGTACAAAAACCAGGGGGGTTCCTGGGCCATCCGCATTGCCCACCAGCGTGTGCAGCCGTAGGCCAGCATTCTCAACCCACTGTTCTGTCACAACCTTCATGATGCACTCGCCACACAAAGAAAAACCCTGCTGGCTGCGGTGCCAACAGGGTAAATTAACGCCCATAAGCGTGCTTACAAAACCAGCGTGGCTAGCAAGACCAGAACCAGGCTGGCTACGCCGCAGGCGGCCATCACGCCAATGCCTATGGCCAGGGGGATTACGTAATTAACCGAGTTGTCTTCTTCCATAATAGCCTCTATTGGGGATGAATGGTTGCCCTAATTCTAGCGCAAGGTCCTGCCTCAGGCGAAAAATATGGCAAAAAACCATCCTGACTTCAATTGTCTGAAAGCAAGTTCAGCCTGATTGAGCCATTTTTCCCCAGCTTCTGCCCCATCACGTGCTGCTGGTGCCGCTGCTGGTCTTGCTCCGACATTTTGCCCGGCAAGGGTACCTGCGCAAAGCGGCCCAGCAGCAAATGATCAATCAGGTAAGCGGCCAGCGACAAATTGTAATTATCGTCGGTCATCTTGTATTGGCCGGGGTCCTGGTTCACAATGAGCCTGTCCGCCCGAAAATAACCATCCTCAGCCACAAACAGCATTTGAAAGATGCAGGTCCCAGTCCAACTGCGGTGAAAATGGAGCCACGGCCCCTCGTAGTAAATGAACCATTTATCTTCCTGACTGGCAGGAATAAAGCCTTGCTTTATCTGGTCCATTTCTTGCGCTGAGTAGCTGCCATCTACCAGCAGCTCTTTCTGCTGTGGGGGCATAGGCCTGGTTTTCCAGGAATCTGCCTTTGCTGCTGAACGCATTGGTTACTCCGGTACAAATGTAGAGGTGAGGCAGTTGGGGAAGTTCTTGGTTATGCGACTCAATGAACACGCCAACTGCCACACCATTGCCTATGGTGTTTTTATCTTGCGTAGTGCGCCTTGCTCATGAATAGTTGCCCCACTATAGCCAATCAGCGAGTGACAAGCAAAACGGCCGTCCTTTCCCAACCATTATTCTCCATCCGTATCTGCCGCCGCCGGGCGCAGATCTGGCGTTGGCATCCAATCTTGCAGCACCACAAAGGCCTCTGGCCCACCCTGAATCTGGCGAATTTGGGCCACGTGAGGTGAACGATTGTCGCCGGAGAAGTCAAAGCGCATGACGCCGTCCAGCGCCTCATAGGCTCCCAGGGACAAGAACGCTTCGTAGACGGCCTGCCCCGTCAGGTTATCAAAGCCCACCTGGTCAATCGCCCGCTCAACGGCCGTTACCGCCAAATCCACCCCCGACATGCTGATCAAATAGCCAGAGCTGCGCTCCGCTTCCGGCCGTTCGTTGGCGGCAAATACCTCCCGCGCATATTGGATGCCGGGGTGGTCCGTGTCCGACCACCATTGGTACGGGAAGGGCGCAATAAACCCATTGGCCAGCGTCGGTTCCGACAGGAAGGCAAAGGTGGCTACGTCCATAGCCCAATTGTTGCCGCCTACCAAAAATTGATCCTGCTTGTCCAAGGCGGCCAGGGCGTTGAGAATGGTCGCCGGACCAAAGGTGAGGGTGTTGGTGTAGAGCACGTTGGCGCCCGCCGACTCGGCGCTGAGTACGGCTACGGTGCCGTCGGCCGTTGGCGACAGGTCAATGATTTCCTCGGCTACAATTTCCACGCCCAGGCTGGCGGCATAGGCGCGGCTTTCGGGCGTCAAGGCCCCCTGCCCGTAAGCGCCGGGCCAGCTAACGTAGGCCAGCTTAATCTCGTCGCCCGCACCTTCCGGCTTCACGGCATCCCAATTGGCAGTCACGTAATCGAGAAAATAGCCAAACTGGTCGGGGTAAATGGGGCCATAGCCAAAAACGTAGCCAGATTCTGCGCCATAAAACGCCTCGGCGCTCAGCCCGGCGGAGAGGGCGGGAATCCGATCTTCCTTGAAGCGCCCGGCCAGAGCTTCAGCATCGCCGGAACCGTAGAGGAACATGATGAGCACGTTGTCGTCTTCGCTGGTGAAGCGGTCGTAGGCGGCCACGGCTTCATCTACGCTGCCGCCTGTGTCCGAAAATTTGACTTCGATGGTGGCGCCGCGAATGCCCCCCTGCTCGTTAATGGCGGCAATGGCATCTTCAAAGCCATGAATGAGCACGCCGGTCGTCGAGGCGTAGGGGCCGGAGAGGTCGCCAAAGTGGTAAAAGGTGATGGTTTCGCCCTGCAAGGTTGTCGGTGCGCAGCACGGCCGTTTCTGTGGTTTCGGCCGTTTCTTCCACCGGCGTGCCGCAGGCGGCCAGCAAACCGGTAAGCAAAGACCAAAACGAGCAATTTTTTCATGGTGTAAACTCCTAAAAAAGTAAGCGCCATGCACTTAATGCGGCATGACGCTCGTTTGTGTGGGTTCTTGGAGCCGCGTGCGCAGCTCCTCAGCTGACCCCTGATTCTAGTCATTGTGCCAAATTGCACAAACTATTCTCATTTTAGCCGTGTCGCGCTGCCAGACAGCTTGTCAACCCAGCCAGCGCTTGCGCCGTTTGTAATGTTTCACGTCCCGGTAGCTTTTGCGTTCGCCCACCGCGTCAGTCCCAGGTAAAACTCTTTGATGTCGGCATTTTGGGCCAGTTGGTCAGCGGGGCCGTCGAGAACGATACGGCCGTTTTCCATCACGTAGGCATAATCGGCCGCTTGCAGCGCCACATTGGCGTTTTGCTCCACCAGCAAAATCGACACACCCGACTCCTCGTTGTACTTGCGAATCATCTCAAAAATCGCCTGCACCAGCAGCGGGGCCAGCCCCAACGAAGGCTCATCCAGCAGCATCAGTCGCGGCCGGGCCATCAGGGCGCGGCCAATGGCCACCATCTGCTGCTCCCCGCCGGACAGATAGCCGGCCGTGCGATTGCGCAGCTTCAGCCAGCGGCGGGAAATACTCATACACCTGCGCCAGAGAACGTTTAGTTTCCGCCCGTGGTTGGGGTGAATCAAAGCACCGGTCAG
The DNA here is from genome assembly GCA_963695505.1 of uncultured Chloroflexia bacterium. Classification (GTDB taxonomy): domain Bacteria; phylum Chloroflexota; class Anaerolineae; order Promineifilales; family Promineifilaceae; genus JACSRF01. The sequence goes on from CAVOGX010000010.1 coordinate 213,047, forward strand.
CAAATTTTCCTCCGTGGTCAGATGCTGAAACAGGCGCCGCCCTTCCAGCACCTGCACAATGCCCGCCGCGTAATTTCTTCAGCCGCCAGCTTGTCGAGCCGTTCGCCCGTCAAACTCAATGCTGCCTCGCGTCACCGCGCCATCTTCGCGCAGCAGCAGGCCGGAGATGGCCTTAAGCGTCGTCGTTTTGCCTGCGCCATTGGCACCCAGCAGCGACACAATTTGCCCCTCCTCGACCTGCAAGCGAAACGCCGCGCAGCACCAGAATCACGTCACTGTAAACGACTTCGATGTTGTTGATTTTTAGCATAGCAACAGAAGGGGATCAGAGATTAGAGATATTGCAGGTCACCATATCCCAATCTCTATCTCCAATCTTAGTCAGTATCGTACTCTTGCGGCCGCAAGTCCGGCATCTCTGTCCAATCTTGCAGACACAACAAACGCATCCGGGCCACCCTGAATCTGGCGAATTTGCGCCTCATGCGGCGCGCGCACGCCGTTGGAGTAATCGACGCGCATGACGCCGTCCAGCGCGTCAATGGGTCCCATGGTCGGTCAAGCGCATTGTAGACGGCTTCGCCTGTCAGGTTGTCGAAGCCCACCTCGTCAATGGCCAGTTCGATGGCCTGCACGGCCAGATCAACACCGGCCACCAGCAGCAGATAACCGACATTCCGCGCCCCGGCCGTGCGCTCATTGGCCGCAAACAGCTCATCCGCATACTGAACGCCTGGGTTGTCGGCGTCGTTCCACCACAGGTAGGGGAACGGGGCAATTAACCCAACAGCCAGTGTCGGATCGGAAACAAAGGCATAGGTCGCCAGGTCCATCGCCCAGTTGCAGCCGCCCAGGATGAAATCTTGCTGCAGACCCAACGCACCCAAGCCATTCATCAACGCTGCCGGTCCAAAGGCCAGGGAGTTGGTCCAGATGACGTTAGCGCCGGCAGCCTGCGCGTTCAGGATGGCGGTGGTGGTGTCGGCCGTGGGGGCCAGATCGTAAGTCTCCTCGGCCACAATTTCCACGCCCAGGCTTTCGGCATAGGCGCGGGTTTCATCGGTCAGCGCGCCCTGTCCGAAGGCGCCCGGCCAGCTCAGGTAGGCCAGTTTGATGTCGTCGCCGGCGCTTGCTGGTTTCATATCAGCCCAATTGGCCGTGACGTAATCCATGAAGAGGCCAAACTGGTCGGGGTAGATGGGGCCAAGGCCAAAAGTGTAGCCAGATTCCGGGCCATAAAAACCAGCGGCGCTCAACCCGGCCGACAGGTTGGGGATTTTATCTTCGGCAAAGCGGCTGGCCAGGGCTTCGACTTCGCCGGAGCCGTAGGTGATCATGATCATCGCGTTGTCGTCGGCGCCGGTGAAGCGATCATACGCGGCGACGGCTTCGTCGACGCTGCCGCCGGTGTCAGCAAATTGTACTTCAATGGTTGCACCGCGAATGCCCCCGTTCTCGTTAATGGCGTTGACGGCATCTTCCATGCCAAAAACCAGGGGACCGGTGATGGCAGCATAGGGACCGGAGAGGTCGCCAAAGTGATAGAAGGTGATGGTTTCTCCTTCCAGGTTGTCGGTGCGCATGGACGGTTCTTCCATGGGTTCCTCAGTGGGTTCCTCCATCGGTTCCTCGGTAGGTTCCTCCATGGGTTCAGCAGTTGGTTCTGGGGTTGGTTCTTCAGCGGCAGGTTCTTCTGTCACCGGTTCTTCAACAGCGGGTTCCTCCACTGCCGGTTCCTCGGTAGGCTGGTTAGCGGTATTGTTAGCCGCATTTTCAGCGGGAGTACCGCAGGCACTCAGCACCAAGACGCCAAGGAGGACGATCAGTATGGCAAGTGTCCACTTTTTCATTTTTCTTCCTTCTCCTTTGATTGAGTATATGTGAATCATTTTGAAACCCAGTTAAATTCTTCTGCAATTTTCTGTGACATCACCTCCTTTAACGTGCATACGGCCGTAACCGCCACGCCGCCTTGATCAACGTCCAGCGGTACGCCAACCCGCGGGGTTCAAAAATGAGAAACAGCATGAGGGCCAGGCCAAAGATTAACGGCCGTAAAGCGGCCGTGGCCCCCCCCGCCACGTCAGGCATGGCGGCAATGAGCGCCGGGGCCAGCACCGTCGCCAGCTCCTCCAGCAGCGTCACCAATGCTGCGCCAAAAATCGGCCCCAGGTTGCTGCCCAGCCCGCCAACCACCAGCATGCCCATAAACAAAATCGAGTCCACCAGCCCCACCGTCTGCGAATTGATGTGCCGCAAATTGTGGGCCAGCAGTGCCCCCGCCACGCCGGCGTAAACGGCCGCAATGAAAAAGGCGCGCAGCTTGTACGCGAACAAATTCACCCCCAGTAATTCTGCCGCCAGGTCATTGTCCCGCACCGAGATTAACGCTCGTCCCAGCCGGCTGCGGGATATGTTCAAAGCCACAATCGTGCTTACCACCAATACCCCCAGCGTTATGTGGATAAATTCCATCGGCGTAGCAAAGCGGTAGACACAGGCGCCTACCTCAGCGTTGAACGCGGTTCCCAAAAAGCAGGTGTTGGCAATGACCGGCAGAGAGAATGTCGGCACCGGCACGTTAATGCCCTGCGCGCCATTTAGCAGATCCGGATAAATATGGCGCGACAGCCAGGGAATAATAAATTGCGCGCTCAAGGTAGCCATCACCAGGTAAAAGCCTTTGACGCGTAACGACGGCAAGCCAAATAGCAGCCCCACCAGCCCGGCGCCCATGCCCGCCACCGGCAGCGCCAGGAAAAAGCTCCAACCGGCAACGCCCACCAGCAAAGCCGAAATATACGCGCCGACGGTCATAAAGGCCGCCTGCCCCAGCGAAATTTGCCCGGTATAGCCGGTGAGAATGTTCAGACCCTGCACGGCAATGATGGCAATGCCAATGCGGTTAACCAGCGACACCAGCGGCTCCGATGCATAGTAAGGCAGCGCAAACATCGCCACCAGGAACAGGAAGAGCACCGCCCACTGCCAGCGCTGGCGCACAACAGCCATGTCTTGTTTGTAGCTGGTATCAAAATCACCCGCAGGTCGCAAAACGGCCATTAAAATCTCCAGTTCAGGTTTGTTGGTTGGCAGGGAACAAACCAGCCAACCATCCAACTAACTAACCAATCTACACGCGCTCAATTCGTTTTTGGCCAAACAACCCATCAGGGCGAATGACCAGCACAATTAACAGAATGACGTAGGGCACAATCTCGGTAGAATTACGAATAGCCTGTGCCACCTCTGGGCCCAGGAAAAAATCGTTATTGGGCAAGCCCACCAGACCCTGCACCAGTCCAATAAGCAGCCCACCTACGATGGCCCCAGGAATGGATTCTAATCCACCCAGCAGCACCGCCGGAAAAGCAGCCAGCACCACAATCGATAGGCTTAAGTCCAGGCCGCTGGCGGTGGCAATAAGAACACCACCGATGGCGGCAATAACCCCGGCAATAGCCCAGGAAAGGCCAAACACCTGGTTTATGCGAATGCCCACGCTCTGCGCCGTTTCGTGATCTTCAGCCGTGGCGCGCATAGCCAGGCCGGTGCGCGTGTACTGGAAGAACAGCACCAGCACCACGACGCAAACCATGGCCACCACGAAGGACCAGACCAGGTTTTGCTTGAGGATGACCACGATGGGGTTATCGTTGAAGGTGAAAGGTAAAGTGATGCGGTAGGGGTCAGTGATGGAGAAGATGACGGGGAAATTACGCTGGGTAGTGCCAAAGGTAAGAATGGTCAGCCCCTGCAAGAACTGGCCCAGGGCCAGGGTCATGAGGATGATGGAAAGGAGAGGCTGGCCGGTCATGGGGCGCAGGGTAAGGCGTTCGATGAGCAGGCCAAGTAGCACGGAAACGGCCAGCGCAGCGATAATGGCCGCCCACAGGGGCAGCCCCAGCCCTTCCGGGGAGGAGAACCACCAGGTAGCCATGGCCCCTATGAGCAGCATTTGCCCGTGGGCGAAGTTGAAGATTTCTGACGATTTGAAGACCAGAACAATGCCCAGGGCGATGAGGGCGATTGGGCCGCCATTGAGGAGGCCGGTCATTGCAAATTGGGGTAGTAGCTGCCAGTTCATAATGATTTCGGATTGGGAATTTCGGATTTCGGATTGGGGGAATTCTTCATTCCGCAATCGAAAATCCAAAATCCACAATTATAGAGATGCAATCTTTATGGAGGTCTCAATTGTACTTTCGCTGCCGTCCTGGTAGCGCACGGTGGCGCGAACGTCTATTTTTTCTTGTCCGTTGTACATGGCTTCGATGATGTTGGCGTACTTGTCGTAGAGGACGCCGCGGCGCAGCTTGCGGGAGCGGGTCATTTCCGCTTCGTCGGCGTCAAATTCTTTGTGCATAAGGACGTAACGGCGGACACGGCCGTTTACAGGCAAGCTCTCATTCACCTCCGTCACCGCCTCACTCACCAGCGCGTACACCTCCGGTTTCTGCGACAGGTCAATGAAGGTCGTGTAGCCCAGGCTGCGCCGCTCGGCCCAGTTGCCCACATTGCCAAAATCCATGACGACGAGGGCTGTGGCAAAGTCACGATTCGGGCCGCCTACAGCCATTACGTCACGGATGTACGGGTTAAACTTTAGCCGCCCTTCCACAAACTGCGGCGAAAAGCGCTCACCATTGGCCAGAGTAATCATGTCCTTCACGCGGTCCAGGTAAATGAGATGGCCATCGTCGTCTACGTAACCAGCGTCACCGGTGCGGAACCAGCGCCGCCCCTCGGCATCTGTCACCAGGGATTCGGCCGTGGCCTCCGAATTCTTGTAATACCCCTGAAAGACCACCGGGCCGGTAAGCAAAATTTCGCTGGTATCCGGGTCAATTTTTACGGCCGTGCCGGGGATAGGCTGGCCCACGCTGGCAAACTTGATGTCGCCGTCGCGGTGCATTGTCAGCCCGCCGGTTACTTCCGTAGAGCCATACACCTGCTTCAGATTGATACCCAACGCATGGAAAAAGCGGATCACGTCGGGACTGAGAGCGGCCCCAGCGGTGTAGGCCGTGCGGATGCGGGACATGCCCAGTTTGTCGCGCAAGGGAGCAAAAACGGCCAGGTCTCCCAAATTGTAGGCTAGCTTCAGCCCCAAACCAGCCTCTTCGCGGTGCAGAGTTTTGTCGGCATAGGCGTAGCCTACCGGTAAAAAGAGGTCGAAAAGCTTGCGGTTGAGCCAGGTCGTTTCTTTGATATTGACCTGCACCATGCCCACCAATGACTCCCACAGGCGGGAGTTATAGAGAATGCCTTCGGGGGCGATTTCGCGCACGTTTTCGCGTACGGTTTCTGGCTCTTCAGGAAAGTTGAGGATAATGCCGGTGTAGCAGTGGGGTGCGATGCCCAGGGCGTGCTCGCCAATCCAGCCGAGAGGCAGCAGGCTGACGTGGTTGTCGGTGTCGAAGCGGGGGTCTACTTCCTGGAAAATCTGGCTGCTGGTCATGAGGTTGTCGTGACTGAGCATGGCCCCTTTGGGCAGGCCGGTAGTGCCAGAAGTGTAGCAGAGAACGGCCGTATCCCGCGCCTGTCCCAGCCAAACCTCTGTCTCAAACCGCTCCGGCTCCGTTTGTGCCAGCTCGCGCCCCAAGGTTTGCACCTCGGCAAAGGAGATCAGCCACGGGTCATCATAGTGCCATAAGCCCTTCTCTTCCCAGTAAATAACCCGCCGCATTTTGGGCAGTTGGTCGCGGATTTCCAGCAGCTTATCGCATTGCTCCTGGTCTTTGGCCAGGGCAAAGGTGGCGTCGCTGTGGGCGGCAATGTAGGCCAGCTCGTCGGGAATGGCGTCGGTGTAAATACCCACCTGCGTGGCTCCCACAGCCAGCAAACCCAGGTAGCCCCACAGGTAAAAGCGGTCGTTATCCCCAATGGTGCAAATTTTATCGTTACGCTGCACGCCCAGCACAATCAACCCCAAGGCAAAGTCGCGCACATTTTCGTACGATTCCTGCCAGCTAAACTCCCGCCAGATGCCAAATTCCTTCTGGCGCATGGCAAGCTTGCCCGCACCATACTTGTGCACCTGCCGCAGAAAATATTGAGGAAGGGTTTGAGGATTTTGCATAATTGTCAATCGTTAACGGTCAATGGTCAATTGTCAACGGCGGGGTCATTAACAATTGGCAATTAGCTATTGACCATTGACCATTCATCAGGCTTCACCTAGATAAGCGTGGATGACCTTTTCGTCGTTTTTCACTTCGTCGGGGGTCCCTTGTGCAATTTTGCGACCAAAATCGAGCACCACGACGCGGTCAGAAATGTCCATGACCAGGCCCATGTCATGTTCAATGAGCACGATGGTGGTGTTCTGCCTTTCGTGAATGTCGAGAATGAAGCGGGCCATGTCCTCTTTTTCTTCAACATTCATGCCCGCCATGGGTTCATCCAGCAGCAGTAGATCCGGCTCTAGGGCTAGAGCGCGCCCCAGCTCCACGCGCTTGCGCAGCCCATAAGAAAGCGCACCCACAATGGCCTTGCGAATGTGCGCAATTTCTAAAAAATCAATGATTTCTTCGACGCGAGCGCGATGAGCCACCTCTTCGCGCTGGGCTCGTCCCCAGTACAGCATGCTGGCCAGGCTATTTTGCTGCATGTGAATGTGGCGGGCAGCCATGAGGTTGTCTAGCGTCGAAAGGCCGGTGTAGAGAGCGATGTTCTGGAAGGTGCGGGCAATGCCCAGGGAAGCAATTTTGTGGGTAGGCGTTTTGGTGAGGTCGTGATTTTTATAGCGGATACGGCCGTTCTGCGGGCGGTAAAAACCGCTGATACAGTTGAGCATGGAAGTCTTGCCCGCGCCGTTAGGGCCAATGATGGCCAGGATTTCCCCCTGGCGCACGCCAAAGCTCACTTCGCAAAGCGCTGCATTGCCGCCAAAATAAAGTGATACGTCATCAACTTTCAGATAATCTGCGCTAGCCGTCATGCTTCCTCAGATGCGGTTTAGTTCAGTGCACGGTCTGAGAAATTCATTCCCAAACCAGGAAAATCATTTTGTGACTCTTTTGTGGCTTCCCAGAGGTTAGCGTATCGTGTGAGGTGGACATGCTTGGCATGGATCAAGCTTGTCAAGTTTTTGTACGGATAAGACACACAAATTATCACAAACCCCGCCTTCTGGCAAGAAAAAAGCCCCTGCATTTAAAATATGCAGGGGCTGCCAAATTTCTCTTTAGGTTTTGGCAAGGGTTAAGAGATTATGCCCAGTTTGCGCCCACCGGCAATCACCGTGTCTGCGCAGTAATCCAGGTCTTCAGTAGTGTGGGCCGCCAGCACGCAAGCACGCAAACGGGATAAATGGACCGGCACCACCGGGGCCACAACCGCCTGCACAAAAATGCCATTCTGCTGGCAATAGTGAGCCAGCTGCACGGCCGGATCCAGATCTCCGCAGATCACCGGCACAATCGCCGTCTCCGAATATAGCAAGTCAAAACCTGCGGCTTTCAACCTCCCAGCAAAATGATGGTAATTGTCCTGGACCTTTTTCACCCGCCACGGCTCTTCCTCAATGACGTCAAAGGCCGCTTTTGCTGCCGCTGCTGATGCAGGTGGTATGGCCGCCGAGAAGATAAATGCCCGGGCCTCATGTTTGAGGAAGGTAATCAGCTCGCTGCTGCCAGCCACGTAACCACCCCCGCTGGGAATGGTTTTGCTGAGCGTGCCCATTTTGATATCGATGGTTTCTGGCGGCATGCCAAAATGCTCTTCGATACCGTGACCGGTTTCACCCAGAACGCCAATGGAGTGCGCTTCGTCAATCATCAGGTAAGCGTCATACTGGCGGCACAGGCGGTGCACTTCGGGCAGGTTGATGATGTCGCCATCCATGCTGAAGACTGCATCGGCTACCACAATGATACGGCCGTTTATATTTACCTTGCGCGCTTCTTGTAAACGGCGTTCCAGGTGTTCCATGTCGTTGTGACGGAAACGGACGTGGTTGGCCATCGCCAGCAGGCAGCCATCTACAATGCTGGCATGGTTCAACTTGTCACTAATCACCGTATCCCCTTTGCGCAGCAAGCCTGAAATAGTTGCCAGGTTCGTTACATAGCCACTGGAAAAAGAAATGGCGGCCTCCGTTTTCTTAAAACGGGCAATCCGCTCCTCCAACTCGTTATGCAAAGTCAATGACCCTGCCAGGAGGCGCACCCCGTGAGTCCCAGTTCCATACTTGTCAATCGCTGCCTTTGCCGCCTCATTAATTTTCGGATGGCCAATTAACCCCAAGTAGGAATAACTGCCCAGCATAATCATTTCGCCGTGATTCTCCACGTTGACACGGCCGTTCGGCAAAACATCTTTCGTCGCTTCCAGGTAAAAATACAGCCCTTCTTCTTTATATTGCTCAATGGGCCACAACATATCTGGCGTCAGCCGGCTTCTAGCTATTGATCCCTCTTGCATCATGATCATTCACCTCAATTTATTATTGCGCAAGCGCATGCACATCATAACGTATTCTAGCCATACTCATCTTTTTGCTCAAATCTTTCAAACCGATTTGAACCATCAATACCTATCAAATTGTCACGGGTCTTAAGCCGCGGTTCATGAGAAGGCTTGCGGAGGTTTAAAAATGTAGGGAAAATCCCGTTAATTGTAAGCGAATAGGGATTTTTTTGCCCCTGGACAATTGTGAAGTGGGATAACCAGGATTATGCCAAAAAGTACACGCATCATGCAATGGCGGCAGCGGCGATTTCGGCGCACCCAGAGGGGTGGTCAGTCTATCCGGCGTTCTGGCTGCCTGGCCGGACTGGTATTATTGGCAATCTTTGGGGCGGTGGTAATGACGGTTTTGGTCGGCGTAACGGCCGTTGCCGCCGCATTCTCCCAATCCCTTCCTGACATCACCCAGCTAGAGCGCCTGGGCCAGGACACCAGCACCACCTTCGAAACCAGCAAAATCTACGCCTGGGGTAGCCGCCAGCCCGATGGCAGTCGCGACCTCATTCTCATTTATGAAGTCATCGATCCCCTCGGCGGCGACCGCCAATGGCTCACTCTTGGTCAAATTCCCCAATCTGTCATAGACGCCACCATTGCCATTGAAGACAAAACCTACTGGGAAAACCCGGGCTATGATGTGGAAGGAATTGGGCGCGCCTTCTACGAATTCGTCATTCTCGGCGGTGACGTGCAGGGCGGCTCCTCTATCACACAACAACTTGTCAAAAACACCCTTATCGATCCCTCACGTCGCGTCGTGGGCGAAGAAGTCAGCTTCGATGATTACCGCCGCAAAGCAGAAGAAGTCATCCTGGCTCAGCAAGTCACCCAAACCTACGACAAAGAGCAAATTCTAGAATGGTATCTCAACACCAACTTCTACGGCAACCTGGCTTATGGCATCGAGGCCGCGGCCCGCGTCTACTTCAACAAACCGGCCAGTGAGCTGACGCTGGCCGAAGCCAGCCTGCTGGCCGTCATTCCGCAATCGCCTGCCCTCAACCCCATTGACAACCCCGCCGCGGCCAAAGAGCGGCAGCTTCTGGTGCTGGAGGCCATGGTCAACGATGGCGCTATCACCCTGGAGCAATCTGCTGCTGCTCAATTCACTGCGGTGCAGGTCTCGCCTGGCATTGAAGAGCGCTTCGACATCATTGCCCCCCACTTTGCCCTTTATGTGCGGCAGCAGCTTGAAGAAATGTTTGGGCCGGAAATGGTGCTGCGCGGGGGTCTACGCGTCTACACGAGCCTCGATTTGGAAATGCAGCGCCAGGCGGAATGTGTGGCTCGCGCCCAGGTTGCGCGGCTATCCGGACAGGTGGGCGAACTGCTGCCCGCCGACGAACGCGCCGCCTGCCCTGCTTTGGCGTTTTTGCCCCCGCAAAACAGTGTCGATGTGGGTGTTAACCGCAGCGTAAACAACGCAGCCGTGATTATGCTGGACCCTACCACCGGCGAAATCAAGAGCTTGGTGGGCAGCCTAAATTATTGGGACAGGCGCATCGATGGCTCCTTTAACGTGGCTGTGGATGGGCTGCGCCAGCCGGGATCCTCCTTCAAGCCCTTCACCTACCTCACCGCCCTCAGCCAGGGATATACGGCCGCTACCATGGTGCTAGACGTAGAAACCGACTTTGGCACGCCATATAACGGCAGCGCCTATGTGCCCCAGAATTATGACCGCCGGTTCCACGGCCCTATGCGGCTGCGCGAGGCGTTAGGCAACAGCTATAATGTGCCCGCCGTACAGGTCATGAGCTGGGTGGGCGTAGACAAAGTCATCCGCACAGCGCACAACTTGGGCATCACCAGCCTGGATGGCGGGCCAAACGCTTTTGGCTTGTCGCTGACGCTGGGAGGCGGCGAGGTGCGGCTGCTAGACATGGCCTACGCCTTTAGCGTGATGGACAACATGGGGGTGATGGTGGGACAGCCCCGCCCAGAAAATCAGCAGCGGTTGGGGTTCCGCACGCTGGATCCTGTGGCCATCTTGCGCGTGGAAGATGGCAACGGCAATGTTCTTTATGAGTACAGCCAGCCTGAGCGTCGCGAAATTTTAACGCCGCAGCTCGCTTTCTTAATGAATGATATTCTAAGCGATCGCAGCGCCCGCTGTGCCGCATTTGGCTGCCCCAACGCCTTGGAGCTGCCAGACAATCGCCCGGCAGCGGTGAAGACGGGCACAACCAACGATTACCGCGACGCCTGGACTATTGGGTATACCCCGCAATTGGTGACGGGGGTATGGGTGGGAAACACGGACAACAGCCCCATGGACGAGGTGCCAGGCAGCAAAGGGGCCGCTCCTATCTGGCACGCCTTGATGAGTTGGGCCCTGCAAGAAGAACCGGTGCAGGTTTGGCCGCAGCCGCCGGGCATGGTGGAACGGCCGATTTGCGACATTTCTGGCTTGCTGCCCACACCCATCTGCCCAAGGGTGTCGGAATGGTTCGTTGTGGGCACGGAGCCGGTGATTTTTGACAATGTGTTCCAGGAATTCGCCATTAACCGGGAAAACGGCCGTTTGGCCACCCTCTACACCCCCCCTGACCTGATCGAACGCAAAATTTACCGCATATACCCGGAAGCGGCGGCAGATTGGGTGCGCGAAAATGAAATTGAGCAGCCGCCCACGGAATACGACACCATCAGCGTGCCACCGCCGGGAGGGGACGTGGCTATTTTGGCCCCGCGCCCCTTTGATTACGTGCGAGGCCAGGTAATCATTAGCGGGACGGTAACACTGGATAATTTTGCCTTCTACCGCCTGGCTTATTTTGCCGGACTGACCCCTACTGACCTGCGTTCCATTGCCGACAGCGTGACGGAGCCGGTTGAAGGTGGCTCCTTGGGAGTGTGGGATGTGGAAAACCTGAATGGACTTTACACGCTGCTGTTAACGGCCGTACGCCAGGACGGTAGTTTTGAGGAGGTCAGCCTGCCCATCACCGTGGACAACACCCCGCCTACGGCCGAAATTTTGTTCCCCCTGCCCAACCAGGAGGTTTTTACCGACGAAGAGTGGGTGATTGTGCAGGCGCAGGCCAGCGACGACCTCTCCATCGACCGGGTAGAGTTTTACGTGGATAACGCCGGCGTACCTTTTGCCATCAGCACCGTGCCGCCTTTCACGGAAAAGTGGACGATTCGCGGGCCGGGCTGCCACACATTTCGCGTGGTGGCGGTGGACGCCGCGGGCAACGAGACAGAGGGAACGGCCGTGCCAGTTTGCCTGATCGAACGTAACTAACAGCCTCCAATCACAACCTAAAATTTCTCCGTTCACGCCCCCTTCACGCTGAATTTACGGGGCTCATACGGACGGAAAAGAGGTGCTGGCGTATGCTACAGGTGAGTGAGGAAAAGGTTGGATGGTTGAATTGAGACGGGGTAGTGCCTGGCAGTTGTCAGAAGCATTTTTGCCGTTCATGACAAGCGGTACCCTCGTTGTGAACAATTTCGGCACGGTAAAATTTGCCAACCAACCAGCAGGAACCATCCTTGGTTTAGAACCTGAGGAGATAGTTGGCCAGGACTGCAACCGCTTCTTACCTCCGGCATTACTAAAACTCTCAGGTACTTTGCATCAGCATAAAACTAATGCCGTTCACGCAGACGGCCGTTCCATCCCTGTATCGGTTTCCATTACACCCATTGGTGAAGCAGAGCGAGGCGACAAATTGATTTCAATGACCGACCTGGCGGAGCTAAAGCAGGCCCAAAATGCGCTGTTGCACACGCAGAGACTGGCCGGTGTCGGCACCCTCACGGCCAGTGTGGCCCATGAGCTGACCAACCCCCTCTCAATCATCACCGCCACCTGCAGCAACCTGCTTCACGAAGTAAACAGCAAAAATCTGGATGCCGAAGTGCTGCTGCATTATATTCAGATGATTGAGCAAAGCGCCTGGCGCAGTGCGCGCATTGTGGAGGTGCTGCGACATTACACGCACGATACGGGATTGCAAACGGCCGTTACTGGCTTAAACATGGTTGTTGAGGACGCCTTGACGCTGGTGATGCCGCAGTTCCAAAAAGAGTACAACGTCACCATTCACACCGACCTGGCTGACGATCTGCAATCCATTGTCTGTGACCACAACCGCCTGACCCAGGTTTTAATCAACCTGCTCAACAACGCCCGCGACGCCATGCAGCCTGAGGGCGGAAATATTTACGTCAAAACGTGGGCTGTGCGTGAGGAAAACAATCACTCAGGGGAGCAGTTTGCCCTATCCGTTCGCGATGAAGGATCCGGCATTCCTGCTGAACTGCTTGATCAAATTTTCGAACCGTTTTTCACAACCAAATCCAGCGGCACCGGCACCGGCCTGGGTTTATTTATTGCGCGGGAATTAATAGAGCAGCATAACGGCCGTATCTGGGCCGAAAATCATCCTGACGGTGGCGCAATCTTCACCGTTACCCTCCCTCAAAGACAGTAAGCTGATTGCCGATTTGCCCACGGCCAGCTATTAGCTGCCAGCTACCAGGCTCAAAAAGTATTCATGAAACCGCGAATCGTTGGTTAACTCCGGGTGGAAGGATGTAACCAGCCATTTACCCTGTTGCGCAGCAACGGCCGACCCGTCGGCTAGCGTGGCAATGACCCGTGCCTTGCCCTTGGCCGCCACCAGCCGGGGAGCGCGAATAAATACGGCGGGAAATGGACCATTCCCATTGGTAAACACCGGCACCTCCAGGTCTACTTCAAAGCTGTCTACCTGCCGCCCGAAAGCATTGCGTTCCACTTCCACATCCATAATGCCCAGCAGGGGTTGGTCGCGACCCGCAGAGCCATTACCAATTTCCTTCGCCATGAAAATCATCCCTGCACAAGTACCCCACAGCGGTTTTTCTGCGGCAAATTGGCGCAGCGGTTCCATCAGGCCATAAGCCGTAGCCAGCTTGCCAATGGTTGTACTCTCCCCACCGGGAATAATTAGGCCATCCAGACCTTCCAAATCTGCGGGCAGGCGTACTTCTACCGCCTCTACTCCTAATCCCCGCAGTATCTTGATGTGCTCAATGAATGCCCCTTGCAAGGCCAAGACACCAATTTTCATTTACCACCTCAAAAAGCAAGGGAGCGAGGGGGCAGGAGAGCTTTTTTTCTCCCTTGCTCCTCCGCCCCCCTGCTCCCCTGCACAGCTTACCAGCCGCGCACCGCTAACTGATCTTTTTCTTCCAGGCTGCCGACGTTAATACCTACCATCGGTTCGCCCAAATTCTCGCTCACTTCTGCCAGAATTTGCGGGTTATTGAAGTGGGTTGTAGCCATCACGATCGCTTTAGCCCGCTTGGCCGGGTCGCCGCTCTTGAAAATGCCGGAACCCACAAACACGCCATCCACGCCAATTTGCATCATCAATGCGGCGTCAGCGGGGGTAGCAATTCCTCCGGCCGCAAAATTAACCACCGGCAGCCGGCCTAATGCTTTCGTTTCCACCACCAGCTCATAGGGTGCGCCAATTTCTTTGGCATAGGTCATCAACTCTTCATCAGGCATGGCTTGCAGGCGGCGAATGTCACCCAATACCGTGCGTGCATGGCGCACGGCTTCCACCACGTCACCTGTACCTGCTTCGCCTTTCGTACGAATCATGGCCGCGCCTTCACCAATGCGCCGCAGCGCCTCACCCAAATTGCGACAGCCGCATACGAAGGGAATCTTGAAGGGGTGCTTGTTAATGTGATACGCTTCATCTGCCGGGGTTAGCACTTCGCTCTCGTCCACGTAATCCACGCCTATGGCCTCCAAAATTTGAGCTTCAACAAAATGGCCTATGCGAGCCTTGGCCATGACCGGAATGCTTACGGACTGAATGATTTCTTTAATCAGGCCGGGATCAGACATGCGGGCGACACCACCATCCTGGCGAATATCCGCCGGGACGCGTTCCAGAGCCATGACGGCCACCGCGCCCGCCTCCTCAGCAATGATGGCTTGCTCCGGGGTCACCACGTCCATGATCACGCCGCCTTTCAACATTTGGGCCAACCCGCGCTTTACTTTGATGCTGCCCACTTCTCCTTTACCGTTACTGCTTCCATTGTTGCTCATTTGCCACACTCCTCAATTGATTTGGATATTGGGAATCAGGCTGGAAGATTTCTTGATGTCTCTACAAGCCTGGTTATTAATCTTTATCTTTATCCAGATTGTAGTTGGGCGTCAGGCGTAAAACAAGGGGATTGGTATTGTCAATTTGGGGAATTTTTGAAATCAACCAGACCGGTTTTGTGTGAGGCAGCAAACGGCCGTTTCTGACTGCATAACCCATTTGTACCACCCCCACCAGGGAACTATTGTGGCCAAAATCGATAATGCTACATTGAAGACAGGCTCGCTTATTTTTCAATCCGCTAACAATGGAAATTCATCATGAACTGGCTGCTCATCATCACGTTGATTTTGTTATTAATCTGGTCATTACTGGCTGACCCCGACCCTGAACCGAAAGAAGATTAGATGAGGACCCTCGAAATCTGGCGCTAGAATACGTCCTCTTTTTTCTTCTCAATGACCAGCATATGCGAAATGCCCAAGGTGGCTAAGGGTGTTTGTTCCATCGCGTACAGCACACGCTTCAGCCAGCGACCCCCAACAGGCCAGCGATTTTCAATATTGTCATAGCCACCAAAAATAACCCCGTGGTGCACCCTTACAACCGGTAACCCCTTAAACAACTGCAGCAGACCGCGTTTGGTGTACGCCCGCACGTGCGGAGCCAAGCGGTTGCGCAAGGGGTTTGGCAGATAATTGACCAATGGTTTGTTGCCAAAATGATACTCGCCGCGCCAGTATATGCCGTGCTGCTCTACGGGATACCAGCGGTTGGGGCAAAAGATAAGGATACGCCCGCCTGGTTTCGTCACCCGCACCATCTCTGCGGCATACAACTCATCGTCATCTACATGCTCAATCACTTCATTGCTGAATACGAAATCAAAGGAGTTGGCGGCAAAGGGCAGCCTTTCGCCTACGCCCAGGGCCACGCCCGCCCCCTTCTGCCGGGCCACGACTGCGCGCTCTTGCTCTACCTCTAATCCGAAGCAATGGCTGCTGTATGCGCTAAAGGCGTCTAACCACGTACCCAGTCCACAGCCATTGTCCAGTATGGTTGCCCCCTCTAGCTGCACCCATTGACGCACCATGTTGAGCCGTCGTTCCTGCCCGGAGCGCCACACATAGCCGGGCTCACCCCGTAGGGCAGCCCTGTCGGAAAAACCAGCGGTCATTTACTTTTGGCCCATTAGCTCGTCGTATTTGCGGCGTACTTCTTGAATGTCCTGCCAGGTAAGGGCTTTGGGCTGGCCCGGCTTGCGGGATTGGTTGCGCAGCAGGTAAGCAGGGTGAAAGATGGGCATGGCGTAACGGCCGTTCCAATCAAACCACTGCCCTCGCAGTTTTGTTATCCCCACCTGGCCCAGCAGCGATTCCGTGGCCACGTTCCCTGTCAGCAGCATAATCACCGGGTCCACCAAACGAATGATCTCCAGCAGGTAAGGCTTGTAAAAGGCAATCTCATCAGAGGTCGGTTTGCGCAGCGGTTTGCCATCATCTCCCGGTGGCAGGCGAAACACGGCATTAGTAATAAACACATCTTGCTCCGGGTCAAAGTTTACCGCTTGCAAAATCTGGTCCAGCAGTTGGCCTGACCGCCCCACAAAAGGCTTGCCCTGCCGATCTTCCTCCGTGCCCGGCGCTTCGCCCACAATCATCAGCTTTGCCGCCGGATTCCCGCGATAGATGACCATGTTGGTACCCTGGGGGAACAACGGGTCATCTTCCATCTTCATCATGTGTGACACCAGATCATCTAAGGTGGCAAAATAGGTTGGTTTTTCTTCAAATAAGCCAAATTGCATCGGTCTCTCCCTTGTTCCTGCGCTCTTCACTCGTCATTCCGCGCCAATTTTACCGTAAATTCAGGCTGAGCTGAAATGGGAAAATGGCAAATGAGGATGTTTGCCCCGTCTTTCCAGGCGCGCTATCTTTGCCAGCTATGCGACATTCATGGCTCACCATAAGCTTCATGCTGCTAGTTTTTCTGGCTGCCTGCCAACCTGCCACAACGGCCGATTCCAGCCCCACACCTACAACAACTAACAATTCACAATTAACAATTGACTACTCATTATTAGCCACCTCCACAGCCACCCCAACCAGCGCCCCACCCCCAATACCATCCCCCACACCATCACCCTTGCCCACATTGCTGCCTACACCGCCGCCCCTAGCGTACCTGGCAGCGGCCATCGAGCAAGAACTGGCCGATTTTAACGGCCTCAGCAGCTATGTCGTGCGCGACCTGCAAACTGGCGCAGAAATTAGCCGCGAACCAGACCTGGCGGTGGCGGGTATGAGCCTGATCAAGATCCCCATCCTCATCAACACCTACCGTGTGCTGGATAGCCCACCCAACATTGAGCAAAGAAAGCTCATCACCCAAACCACCGCTCTCTCCAGCAACTTTGCCGCCAACCTGCTGCTGCAAACCGTTGCCCGCCAGCCCAACACCTACATTGGGGCAGACATTGTCACGCAGTCGATGCGCGAACTGGGTCTTTACAACACGTTTATGGCCGTGCCTTACGATGCCGAGCCCAAGCCAGACCGTCCACAGACATACCTGACTCCGGCTAACCAGCGCACGGACATCAGCACCCGACCCGATATTCACCGCCAAACAACGGCCGCCGATCTGGCTGACCTGCTAGAAATGCTGTATGCCTGTGCCGAACACGGCCGTTCCCCCCTCCTCACCACTTATCCCGACCAGCTCACTCAGGCTGAATGCGCGGAAATTCTGCAAATGCTCCAGCTCAACGAGCTGGTCAAGCTGCTGGAAGCTGGCCTGCCCGAAGGCATCCCTATTGCCCACAAACTGGGCTACATTGACGACACGTACGGCGACGCCGGTATCGTCTATTCTCCCCGGCAAGACTACATCATCGTCCTGATCCTCTACACACCCATCTGGCTGGAATGGGATGTAGCCTCACCCCTCTTTGCCCGCATTTCGCAGCTAGCCTACGACCATTTCAACGACCCCGCCGCCTACCCGCCTGCCATCCTAAATGCACCGCCCGTCCTCAGCAGCACGCCCACGCCGCCGCCCACACCAGACCTACCCCAGGCCATCGTCAGCGGCACCAGCGGCGTAGGGTTGACCCTGCGCCAGGCTCCGGGAGGCGCTGAAATCCTTATTTTGCCGGAGGGTACGGTGGTGGGTTTGTTAGAGGCACCCCCCATTGATGTAAATGGCGTGTCCTGGCAGCAAGTACGTGCTCCCAGCGGTGAAGAAGGTTGGGTAGGCGCCGCCTTTTTGACAACGAAATAGAAAGTTACAAGTAAAATCAATGTGGAACCTGTTACCTGTAACCTGCATAATCTTGCAAAATTGTGTGCCAGACAGCCAGAAAATCAGCTTCTTCTTCAAAGGAGAGGTAAATGGTGCGCCATGTTGTGGCGCTCTTGCCCAGCCCGCCGCCCACAAAATACCGCAAGGTGGGGTCATCCAGCCCTGGGCCAAAAATGACCTGAAAGGTCACGGCTAAAGCGGGATGGGGCTGTGGGCCAAAAATAAACCAACCACGCTGCACATTTTGCAGCGTTTTGGCGTTGAACATCTGGTAGAGGTACCGTTGGGGAGCTTGCTGCACCATGAGAATGTGGTCGCCCAGAGGAACACGCCAATATTGCGTAGGGTTGCGCAGCAGCACAAAGTTTTCGCGGTCGATGAGGCTAAATACACCGGTAGCCCAGGTTTGCACGCGCTGGTTGTGCGGCAAGGGTCGCAGTTCGGCGGTGGCGGGCAATTCAGGCTCCCCATCAGGCACAAATTTGCTGTAACCAGCCCGCTCGCTAACCCAAAAAGCAGCCCGCACCAGAGCGCCTATTGCCAACACAGTCAGAAAGGCGCGCCAGCCCCAACCGGACATACCTGCGACAAAGAGCAGGATGAAAAAGAGCAGCATCAGCCAGGTGTAAATGGCAAAACCCAGAATGTAGCGGTGACGCAGCCAGTAGGTTACAAAGTAAAGCTGGCCTAGAAAGCGAAAATAGCGCTGCTGCCAGAGTGGAAGGCGTTCCATGAGGCTTATGCTTGGGCAAAGGGGGCCAGAATTTGCAGCATCTGGGGGTGGATACGGCCGTTACTCACCACCATCGACGGGCGCGGCACTATTTCAAAGGGCTGCCCATCCATCTCTGTTACCGTGCCGCCCGCCTCCTGCACCAGCAGCACCCCCGCCGCAATATCCCAACTGCTCAGCTTATACTCCCAATAGCCATCCAGCCGCCCCGCCGCTACGTAAGCCAGGTCCAGCGCCGCCGCTCCTGCGCGCCGCAGCCCCTGCACCTGCTTCAAAAACGCCTGCGCCTGAGCCACGTTATCGTGGTCGCTGTGATGCCGGTCATACGGGAAGCCCGTGGCCAGCAGGCTGTTCACCAGTTCGGCCGTGCCGGTCACTTGCAAACGCGCAGTCTGCCCACTGCTCTGCAAATAGGCGCCTTCTCCGTGGGCTGCATAAAAGCATTCATCCCGCAGCGGGTCGTAAATCACCCCCACCATTGGCGTTTTTCCCTGGTAGAGTGCCATGGACACGCAAAAGACGGGGAAGCTGTGGGCAAAATTGGTCGTGCCATCCAGCGGGTCAACGTACCAGATGAAGGCGCTGTTATTGTGATTGTCTCCACTCTCTTCGGCCACAATTTGATGATGAGGGAACGCCGCTTGCAGCCGTTCCAAAATAATTTTCTCTGCGGCCGTGTCGAACTGAGTCACCCAATCCACGGCCGAACTCTTCCGCGTAATCTCTTTTTTCTGCCCGTACCCCTGCCGCAGCAGCGCTCCGGCCTCACGGGCAATGTCAATTGTCAGCTTTAAGGTTTCTTGATTTGTCATAGGGGCTAATTGTGACCCAAAGCCCGCCTGCCCGCAATGCTGCATATTTGGCAGCGCCAGCGTCACAATTAAAGTTGCCCGCCAGGTTATTGTCAGCTAACCTCAAGTTTTTAAGACAAAATTAGGAGTTTGACCTATGCGTCAACTGCTTTTCACTTTCATCTTTTTGGGGCTGCTGGCAGGCTGTGGACAATCTGCCCCACCTACGCTAGACGATCAACTGCAGGCCGCCCTTGCCGCCCATGCCATCGCCCCGCTGGACCCAGGAGCGTCACCTGACCCGGCTAAAGTGACTTTGGGGCAGGCGCTGTTTTTTGACAAGCTGCTCAGCGGCAATCGGAACATTTCCTGCGCCACCTGCCACCATCCTTCCTTAGCTACCGGCGACGGTCTGCCCCTTTCTATTGGCACAAACGGGCAGGGGTTAGGACCAGAGCGCATTCTTGGCTACCGGCGGGGGTTCGTTGCGAGGAATGCCCCGGAACTGTTCAATCGCGGCGCGCCACAGTGGCGGACGATGTTTTGGGATAATCGCGTGGTACAGCTAGAAAACGGCCGTTTCTCTACCCCTGCCGCCGACCAACTGCCACCCGGTCTCGACAGCGTATTGGCCGTTCAGGCGATGTTCCCGGTTATTGCCAGCGGGGAAATGCGCGGGTTCTATGGCGATTGGGACGTGAACCAACAGCCTAACGAGCTGGCCTTGTGGAGCGAATTTGATTTTGCTGAAATTTGGGCAGCCGTCATGGCGCGGATTTTAGCCGAACCGGAATACGTGGCGCTTTTTGCCGCCGCCTACCCCGGCGTGCCGGCTGCGGAGCTGGGCTTTCAATATGCGGCCAACGCCATTGCTGCGTTTGAAATTGCCGCCTTCACCCTGCCCGACAGCCCCTGGGACCGCTACCTGACCGGAGAAACGGCCGTTCTCTCCGACGCCGCCAAACGAGGGGCAATTCTCTTTTACGGAGACGCTAACTGCGCTGTCTGTCATAGCGGCAGCCTGCTCACCGACCAGCAGCCTCACAACATTGCCGTGCCCCAGGTGGGGCCGGGCAAAGGAGAGGAAGCGCCCCTGGACTTTGGACACGGCCGCGAACTGGAAAATGGCTTAGGGCGCTTTGCCTTTCGCACGCCCCCCCTGCGCAACGTGGCCGTTACCGGTCCCTACATGCACAATGGCGCTTACGCCTCATTGGAAACGGCCGTTCGCCACCACCTAAACCCCGCCCAGGCCCTGCAAACCTACGACGAAACCGCCCATCTGCCCCCTGATTTGTGGGGAACTTTTCAAGATGACGAACTGCTGCTAATTGAGATGCTGCAAGCGCTGGATGGGCAGGTACGGCCGAAACGGCCGTTGACCGATGCGGAAATTGGCGACATTTTGGCATTTTTAGAGGCGTTGACCGATACGGCCGTCTATGACCTAGATCAATGGATTCCTGCCAGCGTGCCCAGCGGGCTCCCCGTCAACGATTAGATGCGAGGTGTTCAGTATTCAGTTTTCAGTAACTTCACTCTGATTATCGATCACCGCCCACCGATCACTGATCACCGCCCCACGCCCGGCGCAGCAGGCGCACCCAGTTATCCCCCATGATGTTAGCCACGTGGCTTTCCTCGTAACCCTTTTCGCGCAGCTTCGCGCCAATCAGCCCCAAGTCAACCACTGAATCCAGCTCTGCCGGGATATGCGCTGCGCCAAAGCCGCCGTCCAGGTCACTGCCAATACCTACGTGATCGGCGTTCCCCAACAGTTGGCAGATGGCGTCCACGTGGGCAACTACGTCGTCCAATGTTACCTGCTCTTTTGGCCGGCTTTTGTCCCAACCTGATTGCAAAAACTTATTAAACAGCACCACGCCAATGACGCCATCCCGCTCGCCCAGCATGGCAATTTGGCGCTCGCTGAGCTGCCGCTCACCGGGCACAATGGCGCGCACGTTGCTGTGGGTAAAGGCTACCGGCCCGGCGTAATGCTCCATGGTCTCCAGGCTGGCCCGCTCGCTCATGTGCGTCAGGTCAGCAATAAAGCCAAATTCCGCCATCACTTCCAGAAGGCGATACCCTTCTTTTGTCAGGCCGCCGCCGCCGCGCCACGCCCCAGCAGCATAGCGGGTATCGTCCCACGCCAGGCCAATAAGGCGCAGGTCGCGCCCGTACCACATCTCCGCCTCCTCTGGCTCGCGGATGGGGTCAGCCCCTTCCATGAGGGGCACAATACCCAGCAATGGCCGTTCCCCATTTCCATGGCTGGCAAGCACCTCGTCCAGGCTGGCTAAATCGGTCACCAGGCGCACAGTTTCCAGCTCGTCAGCCAGGCGATGGTAATAATCTAGCTGCACCATAGCCTGCTGATGGGCTTCGGCAGGGGTGCGGTACACCACCTCAGCCTCCAGGCCGGCAACTTTGTAGGCCGCTGGCATCACAAACAGGGTGCCAAAGACGAGACCCACGCCCCCCTCTTGCAGGGCGGGTAGAGAAACGGTAGGCAGGCCGCGTGGGCCAGGCTGAGGTTCGCGCGCGCGCAAATTCGCCAGGGGTTGGGTTTGGTTACGGCCGTAACGCAGGGCGTTGTAGGCTAAATCCAGGTGGGCGTCGACAATGAACATAGCTTTACCGGATCAATGCCCGCAAGGTTGCCAGGTTTACCGGGTCCATCTCCACTTCATTGCCGTCCTCACCCTTCTCCGTCTTCGGCGTTTCCAGATGCCCGGCGTGGTCGGCCCAGCGCGGGTCATTGACAAAGTTAGCAAATCCTTCTTTGCCAATAAAGCCCTGGCCGATGTGTTCGTGGCGGTCTTTGTTGGAACCCAGCTCGTGTTTGCTGTCATTGAGGTGGAAAAACTTGATGTGTTCCAGCCCCACCACGCGATCAAACTCGGCCATGGTCGCCGCGTACGCTTCCGGGCTGCGAATGTCGTAGCCAGAAGCGAAAGCGTGGCAGGTGTCAAAGCAAACGCCCAGGCGCGGGTGATGGTCAGCTTCTTGCAGCAGGTAGGCCAGGTGCTCAAATTTGCAGCCCAAGTTGGTGCCCTGCCCGGCCATGTTTTCCAGGCAAATGGTGGTGCTGGGGGCGGTTTCGGCCGTTTCTAACAACAACCTCTGCACTGCGCGGGCGATATTTGCCAGCCCCATTTTCTCGTCGCTCTTGACGAAGGAACCCGGGTGAAAGGTCAGCAACGGGATGCCAAGCTGTCCGGCGCGTTCTACCTCAACCTTCAACGCCTGGTAGGATTTTTCCCACAGCGCTTCGTCCGGCGACCCCACGTTAATGAGGTAGCTGGCGTGAACGGCTACCGGGTAAATCTGGTCAAATTCAGCCGCAGCCTGCGCAAACTTTTCAATATCTTCCGGCGTCAGTGGTTTTGCCGCCCACTGGCGGTTACTCTTGGTAAATATCAACATTGACTCGCAGCCAGTGTCCTGACCACGCTGAAAAGCCGTATGTGCTCCACCGGCTGTGCTCATATGGGCGCCCAGTCGCATAAACTCTCCTTTAGTTAGCTTTATCAATTGTAAGCATTCAGCCGGTCAGCGAGTCAGTCAGTATTTTACCAAACGTGCTCGGCCGGCATGTCGCCGCCAAAATAGCCGATACTTTCTGCGCCATCCAGCGTGTAAACGCCATCGCCAATAATCCGCCAGATGCGCTTGCCGCCTAAATCAAGAATGAAGCTTCCTTCCTGGCGGCCTGTCGGCTCACCTTCCATGGTGTAGAGAACGGTTCCTTCCAAATAGGCAAATTGTTCACCTTTGCGATCGATTAAACCACGCATGAGCTCTCCTCCACCTTGCGTGCCGCGCCGCGGGCCGGCACATCCTAAGGAATGACAAACGTTGCTTGAATACTCCCCTCGCCGTCTAGCAGCGTCACCCGCTCGCCAGATTGCCAGATGGGTTCTTCCAGCCCCCAAAAGAGGTCTGTGGTGGTATCTTCACCGGCTTCCGTATGAATAACCACACCCGAGCCAGCTCCATATAACGTAAATAGACTAAATGTATAAACATAGCCATTTTCGTCGCGCAGTGTCCAATCCAGCAGGCCAACCTGCCGGCTGCCCGCATTTACAAGCTGCACCGCTTCCTCGGCCAGGTCGCCTACGCCAAACACCTCGGTGATTTGTAAATCTACTTCCCCTGCGGCATCAGCCGGAACAGTGGGGTTGGGTGAGGGTACAACGGATGGTTCGGGTGGCGCCGTGGGTAATGGCGTGGCTGTGGGAATGCCGCCTACGGGAATGAGGAGCTCCTGGCCCACGGTGAGGAAGTTGGGATCACTCATGCCGTTCATGATCATGATGTCATCCATCGGCACGTCGTAAAATTGACTGATGCTCATGAGGGTGTCGCCAGACCGCACGATATGCACCGGAATAGCGCTCTCCGGCTCGGCGGTAGCTGTAGGTTCAGGCAGGGTTTGGGCAATGGCTGCGGCCGTGGCGGCGGGGGCTGTGGCGGCAACGGCCGTTTCCTGCATCACCACTTCCGTCTCCTGCTCCCGGCTGTCCCACCAAAACAAAATACCCAAAACCACGGCGGCGGAGACCAAAACGTTAATCAGAATAAAGGGCAACATGCGGCGAAAAGTCATATAATCCATCACTCCCAAGATTTCTACTTGTATTGTACAACACCCCTTGGAGAAACGTGAAACCTCCGTCAAGGTGGTGGATGATTAAAGGACAAAAATGGCATCAACACCTCCACAACCTCCCTTACGCCAACTGCCACGCAATGTGTGGATTGTCACCGCCACCAGCTTCCTCACCGATATCTCCAGCGAGATGGTACTCAACCTGCTGCCCCTCTTTTTAGCCAACGTACTTGGGGTGCGCACCAACGTCATTGGCCTTATCGAAGGATTAGCCGAGAGCGCTGCCAGCTTGCTCAAAATCCTCTCCGGCTGGTTCTCGGATAAGTTAGGCCAGCGCAAAGGGCTGGCTGTGGCCGGTTACGGGCTTTCGACCGTGGTCAAGCCCCTGCTCTACTTTGCCACCTCCTGGTGGGGAGTGCTGGCGGTGCGCTTTGGCGACCGCGTGGGCAAGGGCATTCGCACCGCGCCACGCGATGCTCTCATTGCCGACAGCATTGGCGAAGAGCATCGCGGGTTGGCCTATGGGCTGCACCGCGCCGGCGACACCGCCGGGGCCATGACGGGCATCCTTATTGCGCTGGCGGTCGTGTGGGCCACCCAATCCGGCAGCCTGAATTTGGAGCGGGCAACTTTTCAGCGGGTGGTGTTATTCAGCATTGCGCCGGCCGTGCTGGCGGTGCTAATTCTGGCGGCGGGGGCCCGGGAAACGCCGGTGGCAAAGAAGGCCAGCCTGCCCAGGCTCTCGTGGCGCGGTTTTGACCGGCGGTTTCGCCGCTTTCTCCTGGTGCTGGTGTTGTTTACGCTGGGTAATTCGGCCGACGCTTTTCTCATTTTACGGGCGCAGGAGCGCGGCTTGAGCGTTTTGGGCATCTTGGGCATGCTGGCGACCTTTAACCTGGTGTATGCGCTGCTGTCGGGGCCGCTGGGGTCGCTGTCGGACCGGGTAGGCCGCGAACGGCTGATTACCGGAGGGTGGCTGGTGTACGGGGTGCTGTACGTGGGGTTCGCCCTGGCGGAAACGGCCGTTCACATCTTCCTGCTCTATGCGCTGTACGGGGTTTACTATGCCGCCGTGGAAGGCACAGCCAAAGCCTTTGTGGCCGATATTGTACCCAGAGAGCAGCGCGGTACTGCCTTTGGCCTGTACAATGCGGCTGTGGGTCTGGCTGTTTTACCCGCCAGCCTCATTGCGGGCATACTTTGGCAAGGCCTGGGCGGCTGGGCCGGGTTTGGCCCGGCAGCGCCGTTTGTTTTTGGAGCAGTGCTGGCAGGAACAGCCGTTCTGCTCTTTCGCACCTGGGTCATGCCCAGTAGTTGAAGAACCACGCCAAATCAGGGACAATAGCAATAAGCTATTCACAATGAACAATTAGCAATGAGCGATAAATTTGGTGGCCACCCGCCATCAGGTATCAAGAGAGAACGCTATGGCCGAACCCCTTAAAATCCTTTTCCTCAGCGCCGAAGTCGCCCCCTTTGCCAAAACTGGCGGATTAGGCGATATTGGCGGCTCCCTGCCCAAAGCACTGCATGCCCTGGGCCACGACGTGCGCGTTATTATGCCCGCCTATAAAAATATCGAGGCAGGCTATCCCGGCGTCGAACCCATGGACCAGGTTTTCCGCGTGCCGACAGGTGCGGGAAACATCGAAGCGGGAGCCTTCGAAGGCCGCCTGCCCGGCAGTGACGTGCCTATTTACTTCATCGCCCAGCAGTACCTTTTCAACCGTGACCAGCTTTACAGCTATTGGGACGACGTCTATCGCTTCGCTTTTTACAGCAAAGCGGCCCTGGAATTCGTGCGCGCCCTCGATTGGCGGCCTGACCTGCTGCACGCCCACGACTGGCACACCGCGCCGGCCGTTACCTGGCTGGCTACCGCCGGGCAAGCCGACGAATTCTTCCGCGGCGTGCCCAGCGTCTTTACCATTCACAATCTGGCCCACCAGGGCAAAACCAACTGGCACGTCTTCAACTACTTGGGCATCGTCACCCACTCGCTCAACGAAGAAGCGTATGACGAAGTAAATTTCATGGCGCGGGGCATTTACCATGCCACCATGGTCAACACCGTCAGCCCCACTTACGCCCGCGAAATCACCACCTACGAGGGCGGGGCGGGATTAGACGCGCTGCTGCGCCACCGCCAGTATGACCTGCACGGCATTCTCAACGGCCTGGACTACGACGAATGGAACCCGGCCACCGATTCGCGGCTGGCAGCGCCTTTTGACCTGGACAGCATGGATGAGCGGCTGCACAACCGGCGCGCCTTGCAGGCCCGCGCCAATTTGCCCCAGGTAGATGACGTTCCCCTGGTGGCCATGATTTCGCGGCTGGACTGGCAAAAAGGGCTGGACATTACCGGCGAGGTCATTCACCGCTTGATGAATGGCTTTTCCGGCCCGGCGCAGTTCGTGGTGCTGGGCACAGGGCAGCCAGAATATGAGGGGATGTTTGCGCAAATTGCCAATTATCACCGCGATAAAATGACCGCTTTTCTGGCCTACAATGCCGGGCTGGCCCCGCTCATCTACGCCGGCAGCGACATTTTCCTGATGCCCTCCCTTTTTGAGCCGTGCGGCCTGGGGCAGATGATTGCCATGCGCTACGGCAGCGTGCCCCTGGTGCGCGCCACCGGCGGCCTGGCGGACACGGTGCAGGATGGGATAACAGGGTTTTCTTTTAACTTTTACAGCAGTGACGCCTTCTGGCAAGCGCTGCAGCGGGCCATTTACTTTTACAACGTGGACAAAGAAACGTGGCGCGGCATTCAGCGGCGGGGAATGCAGGCTGATTTCTCCTGGGAGCGCTCGGCGAAAGGGTACCACCAGCTCTATGAGTGGGCCATCGCCCGGATGCGGGGGTTCTAGGAATGCTGAATGGGGAATGGGGAATGGAGATTAGAGATTGAAGCTGAAAAGCTAATGAGCTGATCGGCTGACAAGCAAAAAGGAATTACTATGAGATTTGCACGTTCTTCTGGAGTATTGGTACACCCTACGTCTTTTCCCAGCCGGTATGGCGTGGGTGATTTGGGGGAGGCGGCTTATCGCTTTGTGGATTTTTTGGTGGAAGCGCGGCAGTCTTTGTGGCAAATTTTGCCGCTGGGGCCCACGGGTTACGCCGATTCACCTTATCAATGTTTTTCGGCCTTTGCCGGAAATCCGCTGCTGATTAGCCCGGACAGGTTGATTGCCGAGGGATTGCTGCCGGAAACGGCCGTTTCCTACGTGCCTCCCTTCCCCAGCGAAATCGTCGATTATGGCCCCGTCATCGCTTACAAAGAGAGCCTGCTGACCCAGGCTTACCAGCACTTCCGCGCTCACGGCACGGCCGAGCAGCGTGATGCTTTAGAAGAGTTTTGCATCGAACAAGAATATTGGCTCGAAGACTTCGCCCTTTTCATGGCCGTCAAAAATTACCATGCCAGCCATGAAGGCGGCGTGTGGAACACCTGGCCCGCCGATATTGCCCGCCGCGAACCGGAAGCAATGGCCGACTGGTTTGCCCGGCTGGCCGAAGCCGTAGAGCGGCACAAATTCTGGCAGTTTCTCTTTTTCCGGCAGTGGCTGGATTTGAAGGAGTACGCCAACGAGCGCGGCATCAAAATCGTGGGGGACATCCCCATTTTTGTGGCCTACGACAGCGCCGACGTGTGGGCCAATCCCGACCTGTTCTTCCTGAATGAGGACGGCTCGCCACAATTTATTGCCGGGGTGCCGCCGGATTACTTCAGCGAAACTGGCCAGCGCTGGGGCAACCCGCTGTACCGCTGGCCGCGCATGGCCAAAAACAATTACGCCTGGTGGGTCAAGCGGCTGGAAATGACCTTCACCCAGGCGGACATTGTGCGCATTGACCATTTCCGCGGCTTTGACGCCTTCTGGGAGATTCCTGCCGACGAGCCAACGGCCGTTAAAGGACGCTGGGTGAAGGGTCCGGGCGCTGACTTCTTCGAGAAAATGCGGGCGCAGTTGGGCGACCTGCCCATCATTGCCGAAGATTTAGGCGTAATTACCCCGGCAGTGCGCGACCTGCGTGACCGCTTTGATTTTCCGGGGATGAAAATTTTGCAGTTTGCCTTTGGCGGCGAGCGCAACAGCAGCTTTTTACCCCATAACTTCGAGACGCCCAACTGCGTGGTGTACACCGGCACCCATGACAATGACACAACTTTAGGTTGGTACAACAGCGCCAATGAGTGGGAACGGGACCACATTCGCCGCTACCTGGGGGTAGATGGGCGCAATATTGTCTGGGACATGATTCGCCTGGCGTGGATGTCGGTGGCGGATACGGCCGTTGCTACCATGCAAGACCTGATGCAGTTGGGCACGGAAGCGCGCATGAACTTCCCCGGCAAAACCGGCGGCTACTGGCGCTGGCGCTACAAGCCAGAGATGCTGCAGCCAAGCATTGCCAGCCGCCTGCACGAGCTGACCGAGCTGTACGGCCGTATTCCCTCCGAGGAGGAAGTGACTGAGGTTACCATAGAGGCGGAAGAGGAGTAGTCTGGTGGTTTGACTTTCCCCCCTCTCTATGGCAAAATCAACTCGCTTTTGGCCCCTGTAGCTCAGTGGATAGAGCGTCGGCCTCCGAAGCCGGAAGCCCGTGTTCGAGTCACGGCAGGGGCACTTAACTTGATAGCAGCTAAAACGGCCGTTCTGCATGAGGACGGCCGTTTTTCATTCCGGTAAATATCTCAGGCACGGATTGTGGGGCGAAAACGGCCGTATGGGCTGGCCTTCAATAAAGTGAATTTGTCACCAGGAATTTATGATTTTTATCAATTGACAACATTGGTATTGGTGGATGTAAAATAGCGTAGTCGGGTTACATGAACGGCCGTTGGCGGCCCATTAGTCACAAAACAGCGGTTTAGACTGCTTCATGCAGTCTAAAAAAATAGTTAGGCAACTATAACAGAAAATCATCGATTTGGTGGGTTGGAAAGGTAGAATGTCATTCTCAGGGTATCAAGCACAATGGGTGTCAGTGTTTAGGAGGAATGTAAAGTCAAATCCACTGATCTTTACACTGACCCTTATCGTTCTAGCAAAAATCCTAATCAGTTTTCTGCTGGGATTTCACCCGTTCTTTGCTTCCTTCATCCCAATCGGTATTCTTTTGTGGCTCGTAGGATTCTTACTAGCAGGTATCTGTCTGATTTTCAGTTTGAGAAAGGCGATTCGTCGTCAGACCTTCATGCGCTTTACAGGGGTTTGGTTATCGTTGGCTTTTCTAAATCTTATGCCCGGTATCTTTGCCTCAGCGACAGGCTCCATGATTGCGCTTTACCTGGCTGGGCCCGAACAGGTTGTTGCTGAAGGAAGAGAACTGATAAGAAATGCGCAATTGGCAGAGGCTGGCAATTGTGAAATTGCTTATCCAGGTTGTGGTCAAATAATGGAACATCCACCTGCAATTACTCGGGTTCATCCTGTTTACGTTAGGGTTACCGACGAGTATGTATTGATCAAAAAGTTCGGTATCGGAGACGTAGCAGGCTTCAAGATATACCCTGAAGGCATTAATCCACCGGGAATAAGATTGCGAGACGGATTGTACTGGATTGATGCATGGTAAGAGACGATTGAGCAAGATCGTATGACGTGCATAATTTGCTGCCTAACAATGCTATCAGCGGAGCGGCGAGATCGGGGCTCATGTGAGTCATTCCGTTGGTTAAAGGTCCTTGACCGGCCCGCCGCCCGCTGAAGCTGGCGTTGGGCGGCCTATCTGTATTGAGTTGGATGAATTTGGCATCTGTGGCCTTGCGAAAAGGAGCAAGATGAGCAACGAAGTAGTTTTGTTACTAGCTGGCGCAGCTATAGCGCTAGGCAGCAGTCTGATTACGACAGTCTTCACGACTTTTCTCAAACATCGCATGGACAAGCGAGTGAGGACGGAGGAAAAGACAGAACAAGCCCACCACCTTATGGGAAAGATGAGTGTGCTGGTTACAGATGAGCAAGGGGATTGGATAATCACCTGGCAGAAGCAGTCTCAGAAGCTTGACGAGTTCTTGCGCGTAAGCAAGCACGACCCCAACAAACTTTCCGGACTCATCGGCCTAATCGAGGCTGGTCTGGAACACAGGGATAAGTTTGAGAAAAAGACCGAGATACTTGAGGCAGAGCGGGATAAGCTTGAGAAAAAGGTTCAAAGGCTAGAGGCAGAACGTTGTCAGCTAGAGGCAGAACACTCTCGACTAGAGACAGAACGTTGTCAGCTAGAGGCGGAACATGCCCGGCTGGAAAGTGAACAAGAGGAGCTGAAAAGCGAGCAAGAGGACCTGAAAAGGCAAGCTAGAGACCTAGAGAGCCAAAGAGGGAGAAGTCCATAGTGTTTTCTGCCTATCGCACCAGTGTGGCCGCCCAACACCACTTGCAGCCGATGCTGCTTCGCGGCCTTGTATCGCGGCACGATTTGGTTATGTGAGGTACCTTGAATTGAAGCACACTTTGGACAAGTCGCGGCGCGGCTGAAGCACACCTTTAAACCAGTAAAATTACCAGAGCGCCCGGTCTAAAAGCCTTAACATCTATACCTTCTAGGCTACTAGGGCATAAACTCAGGTACAGCGAAAACGGCCGTTCTGCACAGAACGGCCGTTTTTCATTCCGCTATATGGCTTTGCGCCGCCTAAGGGCTGGTGGTCGGGGTTGGTTCCGGCGTTGCGACCGGGGGGGCGATTGTACCCGTTTCCACGGCCGTCGGTTCAGGCGTGGGGGGCAGTTCCGGTAAGGCAATGCGCAGCGCCAGCACGCCGTCCAACGCGTCCCAGGCCTGCTCCAGGTCCAGGGCGGCCCCGCCGGGGTTGCCCGGCAAATTGGCCAGCGCCTGCGCCAGCCGGGTTTGCGCCTGGGTCAGCAGCGCTGCCTGCTCTTCCGGGAAAGTGGTAGCCAATGCCGCCGCCACGCCGGCGGCAAGCTGAATATCGTCGGTGGCCAGCCCCAAATTGCTCTCCACCAGCCGCAGCCGGGCGCGGGTCACCAGCTCCCAGGCGCGGAAGAGTATCAGGGTGTCTTGCACCTCCCCTACCGTGAGGGTGACCACCTGGCTGGCGTCAATGGCCGCGCTGGCCTGCGAAGCCGCCGTCACGGCGGCTTGCTCCAGACCGGATACCTGCTCATTGAGCTGGGTGACTTCAGCGCGGACACCGTCCATGTCTCCGCCCAGGGCGTCTACCTGGCTGGTGTTGTCAATGAGGTCGCTTTGCAAGGCGCCCAACCCTTCTTCCAGGGTAGCGGCCCGTGCGGCCAGCGCCTCATCGGCGCTGTTGACCGCAGCATTCAGGTCAGAAACGGCCGTTTCCTGGTCCATCAGCGACGTCCGTAAATTCGCCAGCCGTTCATCCAGCGCTGCAATATCGGCCTGCAAGCCATCAATCTGGCCCATTTGATCCGGGTTTTGGGCAATGATGTCGTTTACATTCTCCCGCAGCAAGGCCAGCGACTGCTCGTTGGCGCTGACGCGAGTGGTCACGCTGTCAAAAGAGCGCTGCAGTTCCCGGGTGCCGAAATAGCCCGCCACCACGAGGATCAGCAATATGGACAAGGTAAACAATGTCACGAGAAACGCCCGCAGCAGGCGGCGAACAAAACCGGGACGATTGGTGTCATTTGTGCTCATTTAAAACTCCTCTTTTTTGCGAGAGCAAGAGCGAGAGGCTAATTATCATAACTCTGGCTCTAACCTCGATTTCTAGCTTTCGGCGGTGGGCTGCCCAATGGGGGTAGCCGTGGGGCGCGGCGTGCGCGTGGGCATCAGCGTGGGTGTGGGCGTGCTGCTGGGCGCCGACCCTGTGGGGCTGGCTGCCGGACTGCCGCCAGTTACCGTGGGTGTGGGCGTGCTGGTAACCGTGGTCGTTACCTGCAGCGTGGGCGCTATGCCGCCCTCAAAATCGACCAGCAAGGCGCGCAGTCCGGCTAAAAAGGCGTCAAAAGCCTCTGCCGCCGCAGCGACATTATCCACCCGCTCGGCCATAACGGCCGTTTCCTCTTCCAGTTGGGCCAATTCTGCCGCCACGCCTGCCAATCCCGCCTCGGCCGTAGCCTGCGCCTGAAACATCTCCCCCTGCCGCGTGGCCACCGCTTCCACAGCCGGAATGTAGGTATCCAACTGCTGCGCCGCCGCCGCTCCTTGCGCTTCCGCCGTGCCCAATTGGGCCTGCAGCTCCGCCTGGCGCTGCTGTAAGTTGCCCACTTCACTGCGCAGGCGGCTTGTTTCCTGGGTAAATTGCAAACGGCCGTTGTTCAACGCCGCCAGCACAGCCAGCGAGAGCACCATCCCCAGCAGCGCGCCGAGCAGCGAACCCAGCAAGATAAAAACGCAGCCCCGCCGCTGCGATG
The DNA here is from genome assembly GCA_963695505.1 of uncultured Chloroflexia bacterium. Lineage (GTDB taxonomy): Bacteria > Chloroflexota > Anaerolineae > Promineifilales > Promineifilaceae > JACSRF01. The sequence continues at coordinate 245,386 of CAVOGX010000010.1, forward strand.
GGGCCATGCCCGTTGGCGTTGGCGGAGGCGCGGCTTGCCGGGCTGGGGTTTCCTCAGCGGTCATCTCTGGCAAAACGATCGGCTCCATCTCTTCTTCGACTGCTGAATCAGCCACTGCTTCATCCGCTGCTTCAGCGCCTGCTTCTGGCTCCGCTCCTAAGACCGCTTCCGGTTCCGGGGCTTCGGCAGGCTCCGTCTCTGGCTCTGCAACGGCCGTTTCCACCGGTTCGGGCGCAATCGATTCTGTTGGTTCACTTTGCGGCGTAGTTTTTGCCCCAGTTTGGGCCGTTTCCGCTTCCTGTGCGGGTTCTTCCATGTCTGCTTCAGCTCCTTCTGTGGCCGCGGGTGGCGGGCTTACCGTCACCCGGTCTGCTATCTGGCGCACCATCCGCTCGGATATGCCGGGAACCGCCGCCAGCTCGATGATTTCTTCAAAAGGGTGCACCGTTTGGCGATACTCCACTATGCGCGCCGCCAGCACCTCACCAATGCCCGGCAAAGCAGCCAGGTTGTCTACATCCGCTTGATTTATGTCAATTATAACAGCTTCTTCCATGATCTGCCTCCTATGCCAGGGCGCTTTCGTCGCCAGAGTCGCGCACAAAAACGCAGGTACCGTCTACCACCTCAATGGCCCGGGCAATAAACTCCAGGTCGGGCCGGGCCTGCAAGCCTAAAATCGTCAGGTCGGCGCGCGGCGCCTGCGCCAGCACCTGCCAAAAGCTCCCCTGGTACAAGTGCAAAGTCGTGCTGGCGGGCAGCCGGGCCAGGCTAATTAATTCTTGTAAGAAGGGGCGCGCCTGGGATTCCATTTCTTCATCGTCCACGACCATGCACAGGTTGATACGGCCGTGCCAATTCCGCGCCACCTGATATGCCAGCAGCACAGCTAGATCCAGGTTCGCCAGGCGCAGCGCCAGCTTCCAGTCCGGGCCTTGCTCCCGCACCCACACGTTGATCACCTGCTCCTGTCCCATTCCCGTTAAACCATGCTGCGCATACAGCACCACCGCCACGCGATAAGATGGCGCTCGCTCCAGCAGCCGCACCCAAGCCTCCGGGTCGCCCATTTGCCCTTCCCGGGGCAGCGCCGGCATAAACAAAATATTGGGCCGGAAATAGCTGCTGCTCAACACCTCCATCGTCGCCCGCACGCCGGTCACGAAGTCCGCTTCTTCCAGCAAAATAGACCGCCCACCAATGCCGTAACGGCCGAAAGCAGCCACCTGTTCCGGCAGGGCGGCCACGTTAGCCCGCTGCTCCGGCGGGTAAATGCCCAGCGCTCGCACCGACCCTTGCGGTGAGGTAATGGCGCACAGGAAGCGAAAGATGCCCATCAACTGCTTGCTGGAGGTTACCGGAACCAGCAAATTGGGGCTCCATGTGCGCTCCGGTGAAGGAGGCATTTTGCTCACCCGCTCCACGGCCCAGTTGGCCAGGGTCAAGAAGAGGCCGCTGCGCACGTCTTCCCAGGGCGTGTTGAGGTGGCGGCGCAGCAAATAGCCATAAATGCTCAAGGTCACCACGATGGCTACCAGGCTGAATATTGGGTTCACCAAAAACATCACAAATAGGCAGCCCATCATGCCCACGAAAGGCACAACGCGCGGAATGGCAAAGGTCGGGCGAAAGCTGACCATGCCCAGCGTTTGCTCAATGAGCACCACGGCATTCAACGAAAAGTACGTAATGAGGAAGAACATGGTAATGAGTGGGGCTATGGCGTTCAACCCGCCGGCCATCCAGGCGAACAGCAAGGTTATCAGCACAATGCCGCCGGTGGCGAGCATGGCGTTGCGCGGTTCGTTACTGGATGACTCTTTGGCCAGTAAACGGCCGTATGGCAGCACGCCGTGGCTGCCCAGGGCTTGCAGCACCCGTGGCGCAGCCAGCAGCGATCCCAACGCCGATGAAAACGTGGCCCCCAACAACCCGGCTAAAATCGCCCACCCCCAATATGCCTTGTCCACCATGACCGTGGTTGTGTTCAATAAATCATCGACGGCCGCCACGCGAGACAGCCAATAAGCCAGGGCGAGGTATATGACCAAGGTCAGTCCAACAGCACTCATGGTGCCTTTTGGGATGCTCTCGCGGGGGTCTTGCAGCGCACCGCTCAGGCTAATGCCGGCCATAATGCCGGTGACGGCCGGGAAAAACACAGAAAAGATATACCAAAAATTGCCATCGGGGAATGCCCCCCACAACTGCACTTCCTGCACCATGCCCGGCTGCGCTTCTGTGGGGAAACTGCCCAAAACAATCGAGAACAGAGAAATACCTACGATGGCCAAAATAAGAAACTGAATGCGTGAGGCCAGTTTGGCGCTGACGTAGGCAATGGCAAAAACGATGACAAAGGTAATCAGAACTATCCACAGTTCTGACCAGCGCGAACCCGCGCCAAAAATGCGCTGCCATCCTTCCATAAAGGCAAAAATGTAGAGCACGGTAGATATGGCCTGGGCCAGGTACAGCGGGACGCTGATGCTGCCACCCACTTCCAGACCTAACGATTGCGAAATGATGGAAAACGCCCCACCCGCCCCAACGCGAATGTTGGTGGCGATGGAAGACACGGAAAGGCCGGTCGTAACAGTAATGACGTGGGCCAGCAAAATTATGACAATGGCACCCAGTAAACCGGCATTCCCCACTACCCAACCCAGGCGTAAATACATAATTGCGCCCAAAATGGTCAGGACAGTGGGTACAAACACGCCGGCAAAGGTGCCAAATTTTTTATCGCTGCCTGCGGCTGACCCCGTGAAGCGGGTAAGAACGGTTTGGAGGTTAGTAGCCATTTCTTTTCATCTTTAGGAAATTGTGCTCATTTATTGACGATCTTGGGGTCCATTATAAGGCATCTTGGCAGATTTTTGCCGCGCAAAGCGGAGAAAGTGGTAAAATGTGCGGCGTACTGGCCTGACAGCCAGGGAAGGATTGGAGACAATGAACGAAGATGCAGCCTTTCTTATCGTAGAAGAGGGTCCGTATTTGCAGCAGCAGTATTTGCTCAATAAACCGGCTACGGTTATCGGACGCGGGCCTAATAATGACATTGTGTTTGTTGACTCTGAAGTTTCGCGGCAGCATGCGCAAATTTTGCGGCAAGGTTCGCGGGAATATACGATTCAGGATTTGGGCAGCACCAACGGCACCTTTGTAAACGGCCGTCGCATTGCCAGCACGACTCCCCTGACAAACGGGGCGACAATTAACCTGGGCGAGACCATTGTGCTTTCTTTTCATCTGCCTGAACCGGAATACCTGGATGAAGATGACACACCAACCGGGGAAATCGTCGTGCCGCCGCAGCAGCCAGCATTTGCGCCACAGCAAGCCGCCGTGGCAGCACCTTCACCCGCTCCAACAGCGGTTCCGCCATCGGCACTCATGCCGCCCGTAGCCAGCAGCCCGGAAGCTTATGCGCCTGCTGCGCCTGTACCTCGCCGTCGCCTGCACCCGCTTTTGCTTGGCTGCGGGCTGCTGTTGTTGGCGGCATTTTTGTGTACGGCAACCCTGTTCATTTTGGATGCGTATGACAACGGCCGTTTACTTTACTGTGGGGGATTACGGCCGTTTTGGGAATTTTTGCTAGGTCCCTTCGGCTTTGCGCCGCTGTGCGGGTAATGAGATCATGACCAACCCCAAGCCAAAGCTGCGCCCCCTTAGTTTTGAGCCCGTCATGCACCAGCAAAGACCCATGTGGCTGGTCACTGACCCGCTGCGCCTGAGCGACCAGCAACTGCTGGTGCCGCAGGTGCTTGGAGCGCTGCTGGCTTTTTGCGACGGCACGCGTACTGTCGCTGAATTACAAGCGCATTTCAGCGCGCACGTGGGGGAGGCCGTTGACATTGCGATCATCGAGGATGTGCTGGCCCAGCTTGATCAGGCATATTTACTGGATAACGGCCGTTTCCACCAGGCGCGGCAGGCGTTGTTAGACGAATATCGCGCCCAGCCGCATCGCCCGCCGGCGCTGGCTGACCTGAGCTACCCCGGCGATCCCCAAGAGCTAACCCAGCGCCTTCAAGAATACGCTGCCGGAGACAGCCTGAACGGCTGGCAGCCGTGGCGCGGGCGCGGCATCATCTCCCCACACATCGACTACTTTCGGGGCGGCAAGGTCTATGCGCAGGTTTGGCGGCGGGCCGCAACGGCCGTGCGCGAAGCCGACCTCGTCCTCATCTTTGGCACCGACCACAACGGCGGTTATGGCGCCATCACCCTCACCCGGCAGCCCTACGCCACGCCCTATGGGGTGCTGCCCACGCATCTACCGCTAGTTGAAAAACTGGCAAAGGCTGTGGGACCCGAAGCGGCCTTTGCCGACGAACTGCATCACAAGCAGGAGCATTCAGTGGAGCTTTCCGCCGTGTGGCTGCACCACATTTACCAGGAAGCAGGCATGAAGCCCAAACCCATGGTGCCCATACTTTGCGGCTCCTTCCATCACTTTGTAGGCAATGGCAGCCACCCCGAAGATGATGCGCGGATAAAGGCCGTTATCCAAACCCTGCAGCGCGAAACTGCCGGGAAAAAAGTGCTGGCCGTCGCCTCTGTTGACCTGGCCCACGTCGGCCCCGCCTTTGGTGACACCTTCACCATGGGTAAGGCCCGCCGCAGCGACCTTGAGCAGAAAGACCACTCTCTTATTAGCGCCATCTTACAAGGGGACCACGCCAGCTTTTACCAGCAAATTGCGGCCGTGGAAGATCGCCACCGCATTTGCGGCTTCTCCTCTATTTACCTGCTGCTGCGCTTCTTGCAAGCCAGCAGCGGTCAGCAAATTGCCTATGCTCACTGCCCTGCGGATCAAGAAAACCAATCGCTGGTTTCCATCTGCGGCCTTCTAATTGACTGAGTTTATAACCACTACACTGTTAATTAAATCTTTTGACATTTGTCATGCTGAACGCAGTGAAGCATCCCGACCATGTGCGTGAGATTCTTCGTTTCACTCAGAATGGCAAATGGGTGAAACTGTGTAAACAGAGTACTACCCAGGCCCGAAGGAATTTGCTGATGTACTGTTGCTCATTCTGGCCACCGAAATCCTTCAGGGTATCCGCCGGCGTTAACGGTTACGTGTTTTCTGCCTCTAAAAACCCCTGCAATTGTTGAAGAATTACAACAAGATACTTGACATATATGAAGTTTTGTTGTATTTTTACAACAGTATAATTGTTGTAGTATCCCGCATATGATAATGACCAAAGAAGACTTACTCGAAAGTTATGCCGGCGTCCAGGAAGTCAGTAAACGACTGAACATCCATCCGGAATCCGTACGACGCCTCATCCGCCAGGGCAAGCTGCCAGCCATCAAATTTGGCAACAAATGGCTGATTGATAAGGCTACCCTGGAACAATATGCCAGCCGTTATGATCCTCGGCCAGGGAATAAGGCCACGCTGCTTTGATTGAAAAGATGGGGGAACCCATCCGTGGAAAAGAGGGAATGACATGCAAAGAGGACCTGAACTAGAAAATTTAGCTTGCATCCGTGTAGTAGGCGTTGGCGGTGGTGGCAGCAATGCCGTCAATCGCATGATTGCTGAAGGCGTTAGCGGCGTTGATTTCATTGCGATTAACACCGACAACCAGGCCTTGCTATTGTCCAATGCCCCCACCCGCGTGCGCATTGGCGACAAGCTGACCCGCGGACTTGGGGCAGGCGGCAACCCGGAACAGGGTGAACACGCGGCCAACGAGTCAGCCGAGGAGCTGTACGAGGTGCTGGAAGGCGCCGATATGGTGTTCATCACGGCCGGTATGGGTGGCGGTACGGGCACAGGCGCGGCGCCAATGGTTGCCAAAATTGCCCGCGACCAGGGCGCTTTGACCATTGGCGTTGTCACCCGCCCCTTCCTCTTTGAGGGCAGCCGCCGCGCAAAAGCAGCCGAACAGGGCATCGAACGGCTCAAAGAACACGTGGATACGCTTATTATCATTCCCAACGACCGCCTGCTGGAACTTACCGACAAGCGGGTTTCGCTCAGTGAATCGTTCCGCATGGCCGACGACGTGCTGCGGCAGGGTATTCAGGGCATTAGCGAATTGATTACCGTGCCGGGCCTGATTAACCTGGACTTTGCCGACGTGAAGGCCATTATGTCCCAAGGGGGGGCTGCCCTGATGGCCGTGGGCACTGCTTCTGGCGAGGACCGTGCCCGGCTGGCAGCCGAGCAGGCTATCAACTCCCGCCTGCTAGACGTGACCATCGACGGTGCGCAGGGCATTCTCTTTAACGTGACAGGCGGCTCGAACATGAGCCTGTTCGAGGTCAACGAGGCAGCATCGATTATCCGCGAAACGGCACATCCTGATGCCAATATGATTTTTGGCGCGGTTATTGATGAAACCATGGGTGAGGATTTACGGATCACGGTAATTGCCACGGGTTTTGAGCGGGGGCTGAGCCGCAGGCAGATGCTGCAGCAGGAATACGGCCGTTCCACGACTGCAGAAGCGCTCTCTCGCCCCGCCCCCACCCCGCGCCCCGAATCCCAGGCTGCGCAGGAACCGGTGCAGCCCAAGTTTTCGCCCAATAATCTGGATATTCCGGCCTTCTTGCGCCGCCGCTAAGATGCCGCCAACACCTTTGTAGTTCCTTTTGCTTACTGCGTGCGTGAAAATTCATTCACCCACGTGTCACATCCCCTCTGCGAGCGCCCCCTGTCAGTGCAGGACAGGGGGCGCGACTTTTTCTCGGAAATGAACCTGACCGGTTTTCCAGAGGAGCTGACATGAAAACGCTCAAACAGCACAGCATGGCTTATACGTCGGGCATTGCCCGGCAAGCCGCGGCGGACGTGACACATTTTCTGGAGAATTATTGGCAAAAGTATACGGTGGCGGTGCATAACGTAGAGGATGACAAGGCGTTCCAGGCTCATGACGTGGATTTGCTGTGGACGATTGTGGATGGAAACGGCCGTCTCCGCACCATCGCCATCGAAATTAAGGGGGATCGCTACCATCATACTGGCAACTTCTTTTTTGAGACGATTAGCAACACCGGAAAAGGCACCCCCGGCTGCTTTCTTTACACCAAAGCCCACTGGCTTTTCTACTACTTTGTGGAAATCGGTCACCTGTATTGCTTGCCCATGATGACCGTGCAGCCCTGGTTCTACGAAAACAGCGACCGCTTTTCCGAACAGGCTACCAGCACCCCCGCGGGAGACGGCCGTTACGTCACTGTGGGGCGTCTGGTTCCTATCCAAACGGTACTGGATGAAGTGCCCGGCATACTGCAATACCGTCGAGAGGGTGAAAACTGGAAAGATATAAGCACTGAAATCTAAACCGATCACCCCCATTAAACCTTGCCCCTTGTGAATTTTTTCGTTTGCGAAAGGTTATCTTTATTCTATGGAAACGCCTCTTTTTCTCCTTCAAATACCTGGCTGACCGGTTGTCTGAGTAACTCAATTATCAACCAAGAGGAGCAAATTGTAAGTTGTAAGAAAAGGTTTTTGCTGCAGAATTAGGGGGATTTGCAATTTTTTGCGTAAGCCGAGAGGAGAACTATTTCCCAATTAGTCGCACGAGCCATTATTGGCTCTGGCACTTGAAACCTCGTCAGAAACACGAGCCTGTTTTCCCCATGCTTACACCACAATATTTCTTGAGGAGGAAATATGAATCGTCAGCGAAGGTTTTTTTTGTTTTTTGTAATGACCGCATTTGTAGGCTTGTTGACCATGCATGTATCCATGCGTGCTCAAGCGGCAACTTCCGTTTTCATTAATGAAATTCACTATGATAATGATGGAACCGATGTCGGCGAAGCTATTGAGATTGCCGGTCCTGCCGGAACAGACCTAAGCAGTTGGAGTCTGGTGCTATACAATGGAAACGGGGGGGCTGTTTACGACACTGACGCCATTGGTGCCACGATCCCGGACTTGGGCGGTGGCTTTGGCGTCGTGGTTGTAAGCTACCCTTCAAACGGCATTCAAAATGGGTCGCCTGACGGTTTCGCGTTGGTCGACAATACGGGTGCAGTAATTCAGTTTCTAAGTTACGAAGGGAGTTTTGCAGCCGTGGGTGGCCCTGCCGACGGTATGGTAAGCACAGATATTGGGGTCAGTGAACCATCAGATACGGCCGTCGGCCATTCCTTACAGTTGACCGGTACCGGCTCTGCCTATGAGGACTTTACCTGGGTCCCTGCAGGACCAAACACCTTCGGCGCATTCAATACCAACCAAAGCTTCACTGGGGGTCCTGGTGAACCATCAGATCCTGTCATCAATGAATTTGTGTTCAATCACACCGGTACCGATACGTACGAATTCGTCGAAATTGCTGGTGATAACAACACCGAATACTCTAACCTCTCTCTAGTGCAGATAGAGGGGGACAGCACTGGCGCTGGCGTAATTGATGGCGTTTTCTTGTTAGGTACTACCAATGCCAATGGTTATTGGACGACGGGATTCCTGGGCAATGCTTTCGAAAACGGGACGGTAACCGTGCTGCTAGTCGAAGGGTTCACCGGTGCAATTAGCGATGATCTGGATTTGGACAATGATGGAACACTGGATGCCACTCCATGGACTCGAATTGTAGACAGCATAGCCGTAAATGATGGCGGGACCGGTGATCTTACTTATGGCGAGACAACATTAGCAGCCAGTTTTGATGGTGGCTCTTTTACCGTAGGTGGTGCATCCCGGATTCCTGACCGGATAGATACCAACAATAGCAGTGACTGGGTTCGGAATGATTTTGATGGTTCCGGTCTACCAGGCTTCACAAACATGCCTGATCCAGGTGAAGCAATAAACACCCCTGAAGCAGCAAACGAAATCGCACCACCGCTGGTTCCTTCTTTAGTCGTAAACGAAATTGATTATGATCAGCCTGGCACAGATACGGCCGAATTTGTTGAGCTAAAGAATATAGGCGAAACGGCCGTGAACCTGGACGGCATTGTCTTGGAACTGATTAACGGGAATGGAACTGTTGTCTATGGTTCATATGCTTTGCCAGCGGTATCGTTGTCAGCAGGAGAGTATTACGTTGTTTGTAGCAGCATAGCTAGTGTGGCCAACTGCGATCTGGATGTGACACCTGATACAAACCTTATTCAAAACGGTTCCCCTGATGCAGTGGCAATTACCTACAATGGGGAACTAATTGACACAGTGAGCTATGAAGGTGACACTGGCAGCCCATACACAGAAGGCTCCGGCACGGGACTGGAAGACAGCGCGGATGGCAGCATCTCACGCTGCCCTGATGGCATAGACACCAACCAGAATAATGCGGATTTTGTTTTCACCAGCAGCACTCCAGGGGCAGCAAACGATTGCAATGGCGGAGAGGTACAAGAAGCTAAGATTCACGAAATTCAAGGGGCGGGCAGCTCCGTAGCCATAACCAACCTTGTACAGGTTGAGGCAGTGGTAGTGGGTGATTATCAAAATAGCGACCAACTGAACGGCTTCTTTATTCAAGAGGAAGACAACGACATTGATGCGGACCCAAACACCTCAGAAGGGATATTTGTTTACTGTAATCCGTGCGCGGCTGAAGTGAACGTGGGTGACCTGGTAGAGGTTACTGGCTTGCCCGAAGATTTCTTTGGCATGAGCCAAATTGATGTTACGGGCTCAAATGGTGTGGTGAATGTTTTGAGCAGCAGCAATCCTCTGCCCCAACCCACAATGGTTGATTTGCCAGCCGGGGGCAGTACGCTGGCTGAAACAACATTTGAAAACGTCGAAGGCATGCTTGTCTATTTCACCGACACACTTGTCGTCAGTGAGTATTTCGAACTGGCGCGCTATGGCCAACTGGTACTGACCGCAGATGCGCGGCCACGGCAGTTTACAGACGCTAACGAACCGAGTATTTCCGGGTACACAGCATTCCTGGAGGATCTTGGTAGTAAGCGAATCATTTTAGATGATGATAACAATATCCAAAACGACGCGATTATCGGCACTGAAGATGAACCTTACTTCTGGCCACGCCCCGGACTGAGCAACAGCAACTTTATTCGTGGTGGTGATAGCATCAGCGACCTAAAGGGAATCATGCACTGGTCTTTTGCTGGCCAAAGTGGTACAGATGCATGGCGTGTCCGACCAGTCGAAGAAGCTTTCACATATAACTTTGTATCAAATAACGAACGCCTAAATACCCCTAACGCAGTCGGTGGTTCGCTGAAGGTTGCCAGCTTTAATGTGCTCAATTATTTCACCTCCATAAATTCGCGCGGAGCGGATTCAATTTCGGAGCTAGATCGCCAAAGAGAAAAAATTGCGGTGGCGATTTGTGAAATGGATGCGGACATTGTAGGGCTAATTGAGATTGAAAATAATGGCAGCGTAGCACTGCAAGATCTACTCAATGGGTTGAATGGAATCAATGCTAACTGTGGCCCTTACAATTACATTGCCACGGGCGTAATCGGCACCGATGAAATCGCGGTGGCTTTTATTTACAAATCAGCGACTGTCACTGCCATAGGCAGTGCAGCGATTTTAGATAGCAATATCGATCCGCGCTTTATTGATACTAGTAATCGACCAGCGCTTGCCCAAACATTCCAAGAATCAGCCACAGGTGGGGTGCTGACAGTTGTTGTAAACCACTTAAAATCAAAAGGGTCAGCTTGTGATGACATTGGAGACCCTGATGTTGGCGATGGCCAAGGCAACTGTAACTTGACCCGAAAAGCGGCTGCTGAAGCCTTGGTCGACTGGTTGGCCACAGACCCAACTGGAAGTGGGGATCCCGATTTTCTCATCATTGGGGACCTGAATTCTTACCGAAACGAAGATCCGATTGATGCCATTGAAGCCGGCGCAGATGATACGATGGGTACAGCGGATGATTACACTGATTTATTGGATGCAATAATTGGGCCATCAGCGTACACATATGTGTTTGATGGGCAGCTCGGTTATCTTGATTATGCATTGGCAAGCAGCAGTTTATTCAACCAGATAGTCGGTACAACAGCATGGCAGATCAATGCAGATGAAATTCCTGTTTTTGATTACAATGACGACATTCGTGACGGCGATAATGAGCAATCCTTTGAACGTGAATCAACCGCTTTACCAATTTATGAGGCAAACGCTTTCCGGGCTTCAGACCATGATCCCGTGATCGTGGGAATGAATGTCTGTGATGCCATTGCCCCGACCATTCAAGTTTCGCTTTCCCCTAGTGTCTTGTGGCCACCCAACCACCAGTATGTGAGGGTAGAAGCCACTGTGATAGTAAACGACAACTTCGATCAAAACCCCACGGTGCAATTGATTGGGGTAAGCTCCAGTGAGCCAGATGACGGGCTGGGTGATGGCGACACGGCTAACGATATCGTGATTATAGATGACTTCACCTTTGACCTGCGCGCCGAGCGCTCGGGGACAGGTAAGGGGCGTCTATATTATGTGAAGTACATTGTGTCTGACGCCTGCGGGAACAGCAACTATGGCTATGATACGGTAATAGTGCCTAGAAGCGTTAGGCGGTAAAGTTTTCATCGCAAAACCTGTAATTTATCAGAGGCCAGGGATCCCCTGGCCTTTTTTTTCCTATGTTGAATGAAGCGCAATCCGTGTGAAGAACTGTCGCTAACTTTCTGTGCGTGGCCAGAATTATGGCACCCACACAGAAAACAAGGGCAGCCTATCGCCTAATGGGCTCAAAGGTTGCTGGCGACCATCGGTGACACCGCTCGTCAACGTCCAGGCGCCGCTGTTGCCCACTGCCAGCAGAAATGAATCGGCCGTCAGCCATTGCGCATCTCCTACTTGGGCTCCCGCAGGCAGCGCATTAGCCGCGGGGTTCTGCCCCGGGCGTCCAATCGCCCAAAACCCTGGACCCTCATATAGAAAGTTGTTGCTGTCTGGCGCCCAGCCCCAAAAAGTTAGGTTGGGTTCACTGTGCACCGTGCTCAGATCTTGCCCACCTGTTCCGGCCAACAGAAGCAGCGGCGTTTCGCCTGCCACCTGGCGTACGTATCCCATGCGGTTGCCGTCCGGAGACCAGAGAATGGGGTCGGAAAAGGAATAGCCATCCAGGTTACCCAACAATATCGCTGTCCCAGATGAGGGAATTTGCCACAGCTCAACCCGAGCATTGGTAGCGCGCGGGTCGCTAGCAGGAACGGCCACTAAGGCGCGCGTTCCATCATCGGACCATTGAGGCTGCGGATAATGGCGGCTGCCGCTAGGTGCACTGACAGGTGTAAATTGAATAAGCGGTTCGCTGGTGCTGCCGCTGCGGCGCAAAATAGCGTTGCTGCGGCTCATCAGTACCTGCCCTGTGTTGGAAATGGTAAATAAGCCAGCTCCCGCCCCAGGTGAAAAAAGTTGCTCCGGCTCACCGCTCAAGGATACTTGCCATAAATCTTCCTGGTTTGTGCCGGAGCCGGGCCTATTTCGCACTTCGGTGTTGAACAACAGGGTCTGGCTGTCGGGCAACCAACCAACCTGGTTAATCCAAACCACCGATGTGGAGGCGGTCTGTTCGCCGGCTGTTGGGAGATCAGCAGCGGCAAGAAGCACCTGGCTGCCGCTGCCATCGACGTTGGTTATGTGCAGTTCATTGCTCAAATCGGTTTGCACCCGATAAGCAATGTGACGGCCGTTTGGCGAAATGTGCAGGTCGAGAATGGTGGCTTCTTCGGCAAGGAGAACGGGAGCGGCGGCGGTGACCGGAGTTTGGTTGACATCGAGGGGCAAAACAAACAAACGGCCGTTATCCACGTAAGCGACAATGGGACCAATGGCGCGCGGCTCCGGTGTGGGCGTGGGGGGCACTTCAGCGACAGGTACGGCTTCGGGTAAAGTAATGGCTGTAAATTCCACGCGCCCCGTTACCCAACAAGTTGTTCCGGTAGCTCGAGGCGGGCACTCAATGAGCCACCACCCGCTGGCCGGGTCTTTGCCCAACACCCGTGCCATCTCATCTTGCAGTAAAAAACCCACAGCGTCATAGATGATCCCCGGTCCAGTGCGCACGTTGAGGTCTACCAACGCCTGTACCACTGGAAAGTCCAGAGTGGCCGTTGCTTCCCCGGTCACGGGCAAAGTAACGGTGGCGGCCACCCCCGGGGTAGCTGCTTCATCCGCTTGCCCAGGAACGGCCGTGCCGCCATCCAGCGTTGGCGGCGGTGGTAAAGCAGGTTCCACGTTTCCCGCAAAAGCATTACATGCCAGGGAAACCAATACCAAAACCATAATCATCAACAGTAAAGCCCGATAACCTGCCATGGAAGCCTCCATAAATTGTTTGTCTGCGCACATACTTGCGCCTGCAAGCGTACCTGCTTACAAACTCATTCAACTAAACACTATCATATCAAATTCCCCCACCCCAAGCCCTACTCCATATTCGTTGATCATCTGACGCCATCCCCACGCCAAATAGTTGCCAACCCCTCAACGAAAATCTAAACTAACAACAGTAACCATCAAGCAAGGGAGCAGAGCCATGTGCGGGTCACCACCCACGACCTTACTTCGGTTCTCGACTCTCCTTATCACTTTATTAAATGGAGCAATCATGAGCTTCCGAAAATTTCTTGACCAGGCTGCCGCCAGCGGCGACCTGGTTACAATCGACAAACCCGTAGAGGTTACATTTGAACTGGCCAACGTCGCCCATGCTCTATCCAGGCAGCCAGTCCTTTTCAATCACATTACCGGCTATCCTGGCTGGCGCGTGTGCGCCAATCCCTGCGCCGACCGCCAATACTTCAGCATGGCCCTCGACGTACCCATCGATCAGCTTATTCACCACCTGGCCCAGGCCAATGATCATCCGCAAAAGCCTTCAGTCGTGGCCCAAGGCGCCTGCCAAGAAGTCATTGAAGAGGAAGTCGATTTATACAAACTGCCCATTTTGCTGCATCTCCCCCAGGATGCCGGACACTACATTGCCAGCGCCGTGGTCATTACCCGCGATCCCGACTTAGGCCCAAACATGTGCTACCATCGGCTTCTGCGCCTGGATAACAACCATTTTGCCGCGCGCATTGTGGAGCGACGTGGTACCCACACCGCAATGAGCAAAACAACAGGGGACTTACCCGTGGCCATTTGCATTGGGGTATCCTTACCCGTACACTTGGCTGCCTCTATGTCCCCGCCCCCCGGTGTGGACGAAATGGCTGTGGCCAACGCCTTGTATCCTACCCCTGTCGTAAAATGCCGAACCAGCGACCTGTACGTACCCGCCGACGCGGAAATCGTGCTGGAAGGACGCATTACCGGCCAACGCCATCGCGAAGGACCTTTTATGGATTTGACAGAAACCATGGACATCGAACGCGACCAGCCGGTAATTGAAATTGACCTGATCACGCATCGCCGCGACCCCATTTTCCACGCTCTGCTGCCCGGTGGTCTAGAGCATAAAACCTTGATGGGCATGCCCAAAGAGCCAACCATTTTCGCCGAAGTGAGCAAAGTTGCCCGCTGCACAGGCGTGGCCATCACGCCAGGTGGGGCTTCCTGGCTGCACGCCGTCGTGCAAATCGACAAACAAGGCCCCGATGATGGCCGACTAGCCATTGCCGCCGCCTTCAAAGGGCATGGCTCTTTGAAACACGTCTGGGTTGTAGACACGGACGTTGATCTGTTTGATCCGATGGCCGTGGAATGGGCCTTGGCTACGCGCTTTCAGGCAGACAAGGACCTGGTTATGCTAGAAAACCAGCCGGGCAGTTCGCTCGACCCTTCTGGCTTGCACGTGCCCGGACAGAAAAGCCGCACAGCCAAATTAGGTTTTGACTGCACCATTCCCTGGAAAGGCGACAAAGCCAAATTTACCAAAGGGGAATATGGCGAGGTTGACCTTTCACTTTATTTGGAAGATTGAGAACGCCTGCCAGGATATTAGCAACCTGATAGGTCTATGCAAACAGTGGAGATGTCAATGGATTATTCCATTTCTTTCGCTCAAGAAGTAAGCCAACTTATCCAATTAGAGCTGGGCGTCGTTTTGCTGCTTTCGATTGCTGCCCTGGTGGCCATTCTCATCCGGCGAGTCAAGCTGCCTTACACGGTGGCCCTGGTGCTGGCTGGGCTCGTGCTATCCTTTTTCCCAAATTTTTTAGGTTTTACGGTAAGCAGCGATCTAATCATCGCCATTTTGGTGCCGCCCCTGTTGTTTGAAGCCACCCTGCACATTAAATGGAGAAGTTTGAAGTCGGATTTGTTCTTCGTGATCTTGCTGGCTGTTGTAGGAACCATGATTGGCACGCTGCTGGTAGGCAGCATTATCGCTCCTGTGCTGGACATTCCCGTGGAAGCTGCTCTGGCGTTTGGTGCGCTTATTTCAGCCACCGACCCAGTGGCGGTGATTGCTTTTTTCCGCACCCTGGGGGTCAGCAAACGGCTTTCGATCCTGGTTGAAGGGGAAAGCATGTTCAATGATGGGGTGGCGATTGTGCTCTTTAACCTGGCCATTGGCGCAGCGGCCGTTAATTTAGGGTCCGGAGATGAATCAATGGGTTTAGCTGAGGGACTGCTGGAGTTTTTGCAGGTTTCCTTCGGTGGGTTAGGTATCGGGCTGGGACTGGGATACGTTGTTTCTTACATCATCTTGAAGAATGTGGATGATCACCTGATTGAGACGGCAACCACGGTGGCCCTGGCCTTTGGCTCCTTTGTGGTGGCGGAAGAGTTTCACGTCAGCGGTATTTTGGCTGTCGTTGCCGCCGGGCTGATGGTGGGCAATATTGGCACGCAGAATACGTCGCCCACGACGAAGCTGACCCTGGATAACTTTTGGGAGTTTCTGGCTTTTGCGGTGAACTCTTTGGTGTTCTTGCTCATTGGCCTGGAGATTGAGATTGCACAGCTTCTACCCAATATTGTGCCTATTGTGGTTGCGGTTCTGGCTGTGTTGCTCAGCCGCGGGATTATTGTGTTCTCGTTAACGGCCGTTCACAACCGTTTTGCCCCCGCCAGGCAGCGAATTCCCAGGTCCTACAGGCCTGTCATGTACTGGGGCGGCCTGCGCGGGGCCATCAGTCTGGCTCTGGCCTTGACCCTCAGTGGTGATATGTTGGGCGACGTCATTGCTGCCGAGCTGAGAGTGATGACTTTTGGCGTGGTGCTTTTTACCTTGTTGGTACAGGGCACCACCATTGAACGGCTTATTCGTCGGTTGGGTCTGGCCGACAAGCCAAACCAGCGCTTGAAGCTACAACATCGGTTGGGACAAGTGTATGCCCGGCGCGCCGGGCGGCAGGAGCTAGACAGGCTGCACGACGAAGGTATTTTATTTCCTGACATTTGGGACGCTATGCGTGCCGTTTACGATGCGGAAATCAATGATTCCAAATTAGCCCTGCGTGCACATTTGCAGGCTTACTCTGAATTGGAGCAGGAAATGTACCTGCAAGCGCGGGAAGATGTGCTCGTTGCAGAGCGCGGGGCCATCAGCGACGCAGTACGGCGCGGCTTCATTTCGGAGGATGTGTACCATGACCTGATTAGGGAAGCAGATGATCGGCTGGCTGCACTGCACGCCATCCAGGAAAATCGCGGTCTTGGGCAAAAGATGCGGACCAAAAACAAGGAAGGGGAAGAGTAATATGACTTGTATTGTTTGTGCAACACGAGGTGGGGAAGGCAGCCGCGCAGCGCAACTGCAAGCTATCCGGCGCAGCAAAGAAATGGATAAGCGACTCATTTTTTTGTATGTGACGGACTCAGGTACGGTGGAAGGCATTGATAAAAGCCTGCTGTCAGCCGTGCAGTCGGAGCTGGATTGGATGGGCAAGACGCTGCTGCGTATTGCGCAGCACCGGGCAAAGTTGTCAGGATTAGATACGGACATTGTAATCCGGCACGGATTGGTGCGGGAGGAAATCGGCCGTTTCCTGCATGAGTCACAGGCGGAACTGCTGCTTTTGGGGGCGCCCCGCGGAACCAGCGCCAACGTCTTTGGCGACGATGCAGTTGAGCAGTTTGCAATAGCCATCAAAGCGCAAACCGGTGTGCCAGTAGAGGTGGTCAGACCGGAAACGCTGAACCAAATAGCGCCATGATTGACCAGATTCGCGAGCTAATCCAATCTTATTTGAACCTGAGTATCGATACGCAGTCGAAGCTGTTTTTGTCCCTGCTGATTTTCTTGCTGTTGTGGGGCGTACGGTTTTTGGCCGCGCGGTTTATTCACCGCCGCTTTCAGGGCAATGCGCGAGCCCAATACAATTGGCGCAAGGTAATTCAATATTTAACTGTCATATTGGGTATTTTTCTCATTGGCCGGGTGTGGTTAGAAGGAATCCAGTCGTTGGCCACCTACCTGGGTTTGCTATCGGCCGGTATTGCCATTGCTTTACAAGATTTAATCATTAACCTGGCAGGCTGGGGCTACATATTGTGGCAACGGCCGTTCAAAGTGGGCGACCGCATCGAAATTGGCAAACTTATGGGCGACGTTATCGACATTGGCCTGGTTGAATTCATTTTGCTGGAAATTGGTCATCGTGAAGGCGGCCGCATCAATGCCGAACAAAGCACCGGGCGGGTCATTCACGTCCCCAATGGCCAGGTCTTTCGCGAACCCCTGGTTAATTCCCACCAGGGCATTCCCTTCATCTGGAATGAAATCCCTGTGCTGGTGACCTTCGAGAGCAACTGGGAGAAGGCTAAAGGAATTTTGCTGAGGATCATTACCCAACACGCACCTGATCCCAGCCGGGCCATCGAAGAGTATCGCAAACGGGCCGACAAGCGTTTTGTCATTGCCTACCGCAACATTACGCCCACCATTTACACCAGTGTTGAGGCCAGCGGCGTGCTGCTGACGATGCGCTACCTGGTGGACCCGCGCAAGCGGCGCAGCAGCGAGCAGGCAATTTGGGAAGCGGTGCTGTCCGATTTTGCGCCCCACTGGGACATTGACTTCGCCTACCAGACTGTCCGTGAATACTTTAACTGGCGCGAAGGCAAACGGCCTCCGCAGGGGGAAAAAGCGGAGACCCGCCGTGGCGCGCCTGGCTATGGCCAGGCGACTGACAACCAAACTCGGCGGCAAGCCGGATCACCACCCGTTGGCCCAGGTGATGCAGATTGACTTGGTTGCACCACAAGACTCTTTGCACTAAGGTTAAGGTCAATGCATCCTAAACTGACTTTGGCACCAGAACAAGAAAGAATGCTGCGCGGGGGAAACGGCCGTGCTGCGCAAATGGGCATGCGCCTGCTGGTGGATATGGCCGCCACCGCCGGGGCGGCTGAACTCATCCCTATTCAAAGCGCCCATCTTTCTGGTGTCTCTCCGCTTACCGGGGGGCTGGGGCTGCGCCTGTTTTTGCGGCGGCTGGCCGAAGATACCGATGCCCGTGTGGTGGTACCTACCACCCTAAACGCCGCCGGGTGCGACGCGGATCAGTTTGCGGCTATGCGCATTACTGCGCCCGATTTTAAGGAACACAGTTTGGAAATTGTGGCCTTATACGAGCAGTTAGGCGTGCGCCCCACGCAGTCTTGCACCCCTTACGAATGGGAAGGGGTAAACTGCCAGGGCACAGCCGCCTGGGCAGAGTCGAATGCCATCGCCTTCGGCAACTCTTACTGCGGGCTGCACACCAACCGCGAGTCAGGCCTTTCCGCGCTGGCCAGCGCCCTGACCGGTTTTACGCCAAAGTATGGCTTGCTGGAAGAAAACGGCCGTTCCCCCAACCTGGAAGTCCGCGTCACCACCCCCCTGCACGATCCTACCGACTTCTCCATCCTCGGCGACTGGATCGGCAAGCAGCGCCAGCCCACCTGGCAGATGCCCCTGGGACCTATTCCCCTCATTTTGGGGCTGCCCGCTGACTTAAGCCACGAACAGAAAAAGGCCCTGACGGCCGCTGCCGCTAACTATGGCTGTCCCCTCCTCTACATCGTCGGGCAGGGCGACATCCCTCCGGCAGCCTTTCAAGATTCGTTGACCTTTGGCGCGGCGGAACTGGCCAGTCGCTACGCCGACCTGCGCCCGCGGGAACCCGTCTCGCTGATAACAATTGGCTGCCCCCAGGCTTCGGTGGGCGAACTGCGGGCCACGGCCGAACTGCTGCAGAGCAAAACGCTGCCCGCCAACACACCGCCTTTATGGGTCTTCACATCATCGCAAAACAAGGCTATTGCTGAACGCACCGGATTGGCCGAACTCATTCGCAGCAGCGGCGCACTGCTGCTGGAAAATACCTGCCCGGAAGTGGTGCCCTACGACCAAAGCTGGGTGCGGCACGTGCTCACCAACTCTATGAAGGCCGAGCATTACATCAAATCTGGGCTGAACGGCATTCCTACCTCCGTGATGACCCTGGCGGACTGCGTGGCGGTGGCGTTAGGGGAAATTAGGATTGATGGGGAGCAGGGGAGCAAGGGGGCAGTGGAGAAAACTGCGACACCTCCGCACCTCAGCACCTCTGCTCCTCAGCGTTTAGCTGCCACGGGGCCTTTTTCCGCCCAGGGGCGCGGTTTGCCTTCGCAGAAGGACTTTTGCGTGCGCGCCGAGGCTTTTGTGACGGATGCGCCCATTACCTTTTTGGGCTTTGTGAACCGGGAAACGGCCGTTGTGGAGGAACCGGGACATCCTGCTGACGGGCAAAGCATGGCCGGAAAGATTGCCATCTTCCCCAAAGGCAGCGGTTCTACCGTAGCGCCCTACGTGCTGCTCGAATTGTTTTACCGGGGCAAGGCGCCGGTAGCCATTGTCAATACCGACATTGACCAACAAAGCGCGCCTGCCTGCTCGCTGGAGGGCATTCCGTACGCTTATGGTTTTGATAGGGACATCATCGCTCAAATTAACCATGGTGACACCGTGGAACTGCGCCGCAGTAACGACCAGATTACCCTCACGGTAATCGCCCGCCGCACCTGATACCTAAACAGTTAACACTTGGACACTTGACACTTAAAGACATAAATCATGGCCGAAGATTTTCTTAACTTTCTACTCGCGTTAATCATTATTATTGTGGCTGCCAAGGCCAGCGGGTATATCAGCACCCGCTTTAAGCAGCCGTCCGTACTGGGCGAACTGCTGGCCGGGGTAATCTTAGGCCCCACCGTATTTGATATGCTGCACGTCTGGCCAATTTTTCACGGCAGCGAAGAGGTGCTGGGGGAGTTTATTACCCTGATGGCCGAGCTGGGCGTCATTTTGCTGATGCTGCTGGCGGGATTGGAACTGCAACTTTCGGAATTGTTAAAGTCCGGCAAAGTTGCGGCGCTGTCCGGGGTTTTGGGCGTGCTGCTGCCACTGGGTTTGGGTTATGGTACGGCCGTTCTCTTTGGCGCAGACGGCGGCGAGGCTTTGTTTCTGGGCCTGACGCTTTCCGCTACCAGCGTCAGCATCTCGGCACAAACGCTGTTGGAATTAGGGGTGCTGCGGAGTCGGGTAGGGCTGGCGCTGCTAGGCGCGGCCGTTTTTGACGACATCCTGGTCATTTTGACGCTCTCAATTTCATTCATCCTGGTGGGCGGCTCTTCCCAAGGCTTAGGCGATGTGCTGGTAACGCTGCTGCGCATGGTGGGGTACCTGGGAACGGCCGTTGCGTTGGGTTTGTGGGTGCTGCCCCGCCTGGTTTCCCGGATAGACCGGCTGCCCATCAGCCAGGGCACCATAGCCAGCGTGCTTGTCCTTACCTTACTTTTTTCCTGGGCCGCCGAGGTAATTGGCGGCGTGGCCACCATCACTGGCGCATTTTTGGTCGGCCTGTTTTTAGCCCGGCTGCCTTTTCGTGATCGCATTGAGACGGGCGTCTCAACTCTGGCTTATGGGTTCTTTGTGCCCATTTTCTTCGTTAACATTGGCCTGGAGGTCAATCTGCGGGCCATTAGCGGCAGCGCCTGGTGGTTTGCCCTGATCCTCACGGCGATTGCCATAGTCAGCAAAATATTGGGCAGCGGCTTGGGAGCTAAAATGGGCGGCTTTCCCAATCGGGAGGCCCTGCAGTTGGGCATTGGCATGGTGTCCCGCGGCGAAGTGGGGTTGATTGTGGCTTCTTTTGCCCTGCTGGAAGGATTAATTTCGCAGGAAAATTTCTCAATTGCGGTGTTTATGGTTATCGTCGCCACGCTGCTTACGCCCCCTATGTTGCGCATGTCATTTGCCAAAAAAGAGACGCCACGCAAAACGGCCGTCACAAAATGAGGAGGTTCCCCTATGTACCACATGGTCATGCTTGTCCTGAATAATCCAGATAGATGTACTGACGTTTTAGATGCCTGGGATGCCACTGGAGTCAGCGGTGTAACCATTCTGGAAAGTACCGGTTTAGGCCGCCTGCGCGAATCTAGCATTCGCGACGATCTGCCCTTGATGCCCAGCCTCATGAATCTGCTGCGCACGCGGGAGGAGCATCATCGCACCCTCTTTACCGTGGTTGAAGGGGAAGCAAAAGTAGATGCAGTGGTAGAAGCCACCTTATCTATAGTGGGCACCCTGGACGAACCAAACACGGGTGTACTTTTTGTGTTACCAGTCTCCCGCGTTATCGGGCTGGCCGGACCGGAATCTCGTAAAAACTGGCGCAATAAATAAATTTGCAAAACCTTCAAAATTCCTATCCCCGCAGCAAGCAGACGGGGTATTACGGAATTTTGCCCTTGCAGGTCAGGTTTTGCTAGAGCGTGGAACCCACGTGGCAAGCCAAGGGGTATTCTCGCTGAATAAAGGTTTAATAACGTTTCCCAAGCCAGATTTTTTCCGCATTTATAAATGGGTGCATTTCTACACAAACACCGCCTATTCGTGCTCTTTGTGATGATAGGTTTGGCGGCCTTACTTTTGTATTGGCCAGTTTTATCGCTCCCCTTGCTTTTTGACGATCTGCTGCATATTCGCCTTACCAATGGACTGGATTTCCGCTCTGTTTGGCTGCCATCAACTGATTTTGGCTTTTTCCGTCCGTTTGTTTTTCTCCCCTTTTTGATTATTAAACAATTATTTGGCTATTACCCCAGCACGTTGCTTCATGGTTTAAGTTGGCTGCAACAGGCGCTGAATGCGGTGTTGATCACGACCCTTGCATGGCGCTTATGGCACCGTTGGACGCGAGCCTTTGCCGCAGGTTTGCTCCTGGCAACTTATCCTTTTGCTTATCAGGCCATTGCTTTTTATGGGAACAATGTTTACCCGCTGGCGGCGGGGCTGATGCTTTGTTTGCTCCATTTGTATTTATGGGGTCAGAACGGCCGTTACGCAATCTGGGTATTGATAAGTGGGCTCTTTCTCATCGGACTCCTCACCCATGAAACGATGGCCCTCTTTGGACCATTGGCCGCCCTCATTCAATGGTCAGCAAACAATGAGTTTGAGCCGCGAAAATGGCGTTGGTCACCCACCCACTCGGTCTTCACAAACTTGCGCACCATCCTCCATCGATCCCCTTACTTAATCTTTATCGCGATGGGGATCATTTACATCATCATCTATCAATTTTTGCCACGGGGCAGCGGCCCCAGCCTTGCAGATGGCAGTAACGAACTGTGGCCAAAACTGCTCTACTTGCTTCAATCGGCCGTTTACCCATTGGCGTGGTTTGCCCATCTTCTGCCCAACATTTCAGCCGGCGTCATCATCATTGGCGGCATTCTCATCCTGATGTTCTGGTCATTATGGGCTGCGCGCCGGCCTGAAAATCGCCTGGCGCTCCTTCTTGGCTGGGGATGGTGGCTCATGGCCTCCCTGCTTATCGGGATCAACTTACCCACCTACTACATCCATCACGGAGCGCGGCTCCTGTATTTGGGCGGGGTGGGGGTGGCCCTAATTTGGGCGGTATTGCTCGACAGCCTGTTTGTGCTGAATCGCCGCGGGCGTGTAGTGTGGGTCTTGTTACTGGCGGGCATTGCCATAACCAGCAGCCTATTTGTGCGCGGTCGGCTTGATGCTTTTGCTCAGATTAGCTCACCTTTGGCAGTGATGGCGGAGACAATGGCCGAACGGCCGTCTGACGAGGGCATGCTGCTGGTCAATTTGCCCGCATGGACATCGCCGCCACGCAACACCTATGCCATTGGCGTCGAGTATGTCACCCTGATGGGGTATCACCTCTTTGCCGAGGAGCTGATCCAGGAAAATATGGGTGGCAATCGCCCCGTACTGGCCGTAGAGCTGCCAGACAGCTTGCAGGATACCGGCTACCCTTACGGGGTTCATGCACGGGGCGAACTAGCACAGCCTTTGGCTAATTGGACGCCCGCCGGAGCAACAGTCTTTATAACCACAATCGCCGATTCGGGGATCAGCACACGTGAAACAGGTCAGCTTTTACCGTCAACGGCCGTTGCTAACCCCCTTGCCACCATTGGCCCTTACACCCTACAGGGCGCCAGCGTCACATGTTCATCACCAGGGATAAGCCTTAGCTTAACGTGGCAAGCAACCACGCCGCCAGCCCCCACGCACTCAATCTTTGTGCAGTTGTTAGATAGCGCAGGGCAACTCATCGACCAAGCCGATGGACCACCATTAGACCTAGCGCCAGCAGCATGGACCTTGCCCAAAGGCTGGCAAATCATCGATCGGCGCGCGCTAAACCCACCGGAAGGCAGTCAGCCTGCGCAGTTATTGATAGGCGTTTACGATTTTGCAAGCGGGGAACGGCAAACGGCCGTTGATAGTTCCGCCAATCCCCTCCCTGATAACGCGCTGCGACTGATGGTGCAACCCTGCAATTAAAACCGCCCATGGTTGCCACCCCCGTGTTCGGTACCTCTTCGCCAATCTGCTGATGGCCTGAGACCAGGGTTTACGTTCTCGCTCAAAGGCCATGGTATCAAAGGGCGCAGCTTGACCCGCGGTGCATTTAACCGCGTATGTCATCTAGCGCCAATATGGATCGGAGAGCGCTTTTCGTTTCTGATGCCAGAGACAACTTCTTAAACGCGCTAGATGGCAAGGTCCACACTTCTCTCTACCTTCATATCAAGATAGGCTTTTTTGATTTTCTCGTACCCTTGCTGGTTGAATGGGCAAACTTTGATGCATACGGAACAGCCGTGATTTTTCGCAAAATATGGGAAGCATTCGCCATTATCAAGTACGGTCACCAACCCGTTATCATGCTGCATGGGTCGATCATAAAACGCATCTACTGGACAATCCCGAATACAGCGTTTGCACACCTCACAAAAATCCAAAACCCAGGCGTGTTCATCGCCTTCATAAAGCGGTAGATTTTTAATCTCAGTAAAAACCGCTGCCAATCGCACCCGCGGTCCAAATTGGGGCGTGATCACCAATCCATTAATGCCGCGCCATCCTAAACCAGCGGCCTGGGCCATGGGCGGATATAAAGCCATCCCACCCAAGGGATGCCCAGCATGAGCGGCATATCCCCGTTCTCGCAGCCAGTCGGCGATCTTATTGGATATCTGCCCCAGCGCATTATAGGTTTCATGGACCATAACGGCCGTGTCCGGGTTGGGCGCCAGGTCCATGCGCGCTTTGTCCATTTCCATTACCAGCACAATGGCCTGTGTATAACGTATGGCACTGTTCTTGAACACCCATTCCTGCGGCACGGATGCAAACCCGATTTCATCAGCACCAACCGTTTTGGCAAACTGTCGCAGTTCGTTTAACGTTAGCGGATCAATTCTCTTCTTTCCATCTGCAGGATTTTTCTGCAGGTCAAAGATGGATTTGCGAATATTGATAATGCTGCCAATCATTTGCGGCGCTGATTTGGGAAATCCAGGCAAGGGAGGATGATCGCCTTCCAACTTAATCCCCTCGCGAGGAATATTGAACCGTACAGGTGAATTTTCGCCACCTCGTGTTGCATCGGGGATATCCGCAACCATTTTCTCCCAGAAATCTTGTCGGTTCATTTGTGGTTTTAGGATTCGCTGTTTGAAGGTATGAAATAGACGAGCCTTAAATGTCATCGTTTTTCCTTCATGCAAGTTTATTCAAATATTCATCTATGGCGGCTTAATTTCGTAAGTTTTTTGGATCCATTCACTGCAAGCTGCTCCTCAGGCACGACTGTTCCGGGAACGAGGAACTGCCGAGCGCTTGGATTGCCTTTGAAATTAGCTTTTACTTTGTCATATCCAACCTGGCTAAACGGGCAGACAGCCAGACAGACTGCACAGCCGTAGTTGCGTGTGAAGTAATCACGGCAGGTGGCATGTTCGATCGTCTGCATGCCCCCATCGCCACGTGGTTGTGGTTCATCAAAAATTGCGTCGATTGGGCATCTACGCACGCACTTCTTGCACATGGCGCAGAAATCACGCACCCACAAATGCTCGTTGGCCACGCCCGTCACCTGGGGCGTGGGTAAATTGCTGATATTGGTATAAATGGTGTTGATGCGCAGCCGTGCCCCCTCCCCAGGAGAAATCAGCAGGCCATGATAACCAATGGCCCCCAGCCCGGCTAACTCAGCCAGGTACACGTAATCAGTGACCCCACCCAACGCCATTCCCGGGTAAGCTGCATAGCCATGCTTCCGCAGATGCTTTGCCAATTTGCGCGAGATTATGGACATGCGCTTGTAGCCGTCCATCACCTCAGCCTGACATTCAAAACTAGGTGACGTGTCGATCGGTCCTTTATCCATCTCCACAGTGAACAAGATCGCGTTATCATAGGGCAAGCCCTTGCCCTGGAAAATAGCGTTGCGTGGCACCTTGACATAGCCAATGTCTTTTGCACCCATATCGCGAGCCATTCTTTCTAGATCGGTGATGAATTCCGGCGTGGCCTCGCTCTTAGTGGGCTGGAACCGGCCATCGTACATCCGCGCACCAAGCTGCATGTTGGCGAATAACGGCAGCGCCTTGGGCAGAACGGCCAGCTTCTGACTAGCGGTGAGGTTGGCCATGGACACTTCTTCCACCGGCACATCGGAATTGAATGGCGTACGAGGTTTGGACTCTTGTGCGGGCAGGATCAGCCTGTCGAAGTTCTCCAGGTGCCGATCTGATTCCTCCAACATTTCATCCATCGACGGCTTGCTCCCACCTTTGAAGATTTCCACCAGACGATTAAACATGGTCACTCCTTGGACTTATCCAAGCTCCTTTTGTTAGTCGTTACTTCCATTAGAGTAACAGATTGTTTATTGTAAGTCAACACTTTCTTATGGTATGATGGTTGAGTCAATAGGAGCTTGAATGCCAAAGATAATCGATGATGAAAAGGTATATCGTGCGGTTATGCAGACCGTGATTGAACGCGGTTACGCCGGCGCCAAGACAAAGCAGATTGCTGAAGCAGCCAATATTAGCGAGGTGACCCTGTTTCGCAAGTACGAGAGCAAGGCTGAACTGGTCAAGCAGGCCATCACTGCTACGGCCGTACAGATGGATTTCACCGCGGCGACCCGCTACACAGGCGATATTGCGGCCGATTTAGAGCGTGTGGTACAGGCCTACCAAGACCTATCCGCAGAGCACGGTCAGTTCATCACCGCGTTAATGGGTGAAATTGCCCGCCACCCCGAACTTGGCGATTTACTTGACGCGCCTCTACAGTTAATGGAAGGGGTGGCCGCCCTGCTGGCCCGCTACCAGGCCGAGGATACCCTGCAGCCGGAGCCGCCCTTGCAGGCTGTGGCCGCTCTGCTGGGCCCACTGATGATCGCCAATATGATTCGTCAGGCAAATGCCACCTTCTCCCTGCCGCCGGTAGATGCTGGGCGACATGTTAGGTACTTTCTGAACGGCCGTTATGTACTTCAAGAATAGGTCGAGGGATTTCAAACGTAACGATGAGATTAGACCAGCGCACAAACGAGACGCCAGTTAACGAGGATAATAGTGTGCTACGCGATTTCAAACGGCCCCAATTTGGCACCCTGCCTATATGCTATCCTTGAGGTAAGCAAACCACATATCGGGCGACAACAACATGGCCAACAAATAAAAAAACACCCCGGTTATCAGACCAAAGTGTCGAAAAAAGTGGGCGCGACAGGACTTGAACCCCAAGCGGAACGCAGTTCCGCCCCTCACGGATGTGAACTCCAAAAACCAGGATCACGCCTGTAATGTAATTTTACTTGAGGTAGAATCCTTTAACAACAAGCGGTTATGTTAATATCCGTGTGGTCTGATTTGCAGCGTTGTTGTAAATCAGCCTCATCGGGCTTTTTCGATACTACTTCGCGCTATTCTACAGGCGCGAAACCAAGTGTCAATTTCAGTTTTAGATCTTATCTCATGGTTAGATTGGTGAACCTTGATTTCTATATGCGATTTCCGGAATAATGCCTTTGGCGGTCAACAACAAGGGTTTAACGAGAGCTTAGCCCGTTTAGATTGAAGAGAGTCCACTGCACTCATCTGTACTACTCTTTCTGGCTAGTCGTGAGTCGTTGCTTATGAATAGCCCTGGCCATCATTGGCCCAGCATTGTATATGGAGCTGGTAGCGTTAGGTCATCCCTAACTTGCTTCATACATCTCGGCAGGAAACTTTGGGTTGACAGCTAGGGCATGTAGACCGGGAGATCCTGCACGATGAAGTTATCTCCTTCGCCCACAACTATGAACTCAAACAGCGATTTCGGAAAGGTGTCCTCTGCCCAATCCACGCCAGGCTCAAATACTAGCAAGCTGCCATCTGGCTCCTCGAATTGGACCGCGAAATTATAGGTATCAGGAGCGTCTCTGCCCATGGCCATGATGGTCTTGGCAGGAAGACACCGAAGGCCGTTGATTGTGCAACCTTTCTCAAGCAACGCAGCAAGATCGTCGGGGTTTGCCGTTGGGTTCCAATCTCTTAAGATTTCATACCTGCCGCCATAAAGCGCGACGGCATTAGCGTACCGGCCCTCGCTAAGGAGCGAGAAGTAGCGGGCCAGTACCTCTCGGGCTGCCTCAGTATCAGCGGATATACTATCGTCGTCTACTAAGGTTACTGTGACTTCATTGGAAGCGAGTTCGATAGGTCCAAGTTCGTCGTATGTTCTGGCCATCTCCGCCTGGCTGCTGGCAATATGAAAGAATTCTGGCGAGTTGAACTCGATAATATAATTCCCTGGAATTGAGAAGTCGTAGGCGTGAGTCAGATTCACCTCCGCCCAGACAATTCCCCCAGCCTCGATCAACGTATATGCTTCGGGTGTGGGCTCGGCTCGCTCGGCCAGTGGCCCCTGGTAAGGCACTGTTTCTCCATCCCTCCTGACTTGGAAGATATCGCCTCCTAATCCTTCTAGCGGCGTAAACCAGTTGAGCACATACAGATCCTCATTGGAGTCATTCACTAAGAAGAACTGCACCTTCACCGGCTCGCCCAGGGGCAGCGTATTGGGCACCTCGAGCCTGGCTCGTAATCCAACCCCGGCCGCCTGACCTCCGGACGGTGCTGTATCCGTAGGAGTCACCGGCTTCGCAGGAGTCGTCGTCGGTTCTTCCTGGACAACCATTGTCGGACCAGCCGTCTGTTCAACCACCCGCGTGTTCGGTGTTACGGCCGTCGTCGTCCCCGAAGTCGATGTCTCGGCTTGGCAAGAAACCGCCAGCAATAAAAGCACCAGGAGAATTACTGTTATAATGCGCTGATTCTTCATCTTAACGTCTCCACCCAATGACTATTCCCTCATGTGCAGTTGTATATCCAACTGCCAACAGTGATTTTCGATATTTTCCACCACGCTTGCCTCGGGCAGCGTGATATTAGCGGTCAGTTTGCCAACACCTTCCAGTCGCTCTCTATCCAACCAGAACAATTCTGTGCCCGGCGGCAGGCGTCTCAGCAAGTCTTTCAAAGCCTCTGTTCCAATGGCCGTGATCTTCACCCAATCACTCTGGGTTACTTGATTCTCCTCCGCAATTAGCTCTTCAACCGCCTTCAAACGATTCGTTCCCGTAATCAAGGTGAAGCGCCAGCTGTCGCTCGCCTGGTCGTACCAACTGTACAGCTCGTAGCCCTTAATAGAAGATGGCAGCGGCTTGGCATTGACAATTGGAGCCGTTAGCATGGCTGTCACCTCAGGTTGTCTGGCCAGATAGAGGCACTTGCTGATGTTAGCACAGGCGCCACCCCCGCCGCCCATAAGGCCATCTTCCCGCAGGGCGATCTGCTCCGGCTCCGCAGGGCAGTTGCGCACTAGGATAGGATCATCGAATCTTTGCCCGGCGATCACCAAAGTCTCCTCATTGATGTCCAGGACCTCCATGTTGGATGAACCGATATTGGCCGGGCAGCCCGACGGCCAATCCGTCCTATCTCGAGCGGAGATCGAGACCACAATCCGGCTTCCATCGGCCAGGTGAAACGTCGCCACCTGACTTTCACCATTCAATTGCAGCGTTTCGATGGTTCCGGTCGTCATTGCTCTGGATGTAGGATCATACACGCCTGACTCGAGCGGTAGCCATCTATTCAGTCTGCAAGCGCTTAAAATCATCGCGATTAGAATTGGTAACAGGACCGTTGCTTTTAACTTGTTTGCGCTTGGTTTATTTGACATTATTCGCTCTTATATATGGCGGGCCGTCGGCTCTATCTTGGTCGATACTTCTATTTCAATTTTCTGGCCCTATCCAATGCATTGATGATCCGACGGTCTGACCGTGGATCTTCCTCTGCAGAGGCAGGGAGGCCTGGGTAGCCCAGCAATAGCCCGATACTCGTCTCATCCTTGCGAAAAGGTTGCAGGATGATGACTCCATCGTAGCTGAGGGAGGAAACCGGCGTCCAGAACGCGCCAGCATAAATCGGTTCATTGCCAGCGCGAACTACAAACGGGATCCCGTCCACTCGCACCGGCAGAGGATATAGTTCCTGGATGCGCCGGTAAGCAGTCTCAGTGAGTTGAATCTCGTGTGATTCGCTGTCATAAGACAGGATATCGTTTATACCGATCACCGGCCGTTCTTGAAGCTCCAAAGTATTCAGATCACTATTCGCTAATTGGGTTGCTGGTTGGTCTTTGGCTAGGAGATAGATGCCGAAATCATCTGCAGCCTGTGTCCGGCAACCGATAACGCCAAAGATTAAGACAAAGAGCGAAACTCGTAATAATCTATTCATCGGAATTTTATGTCTTTTGCTCCTGGTATTATGAAAAAAAATCGAACTTTAACAAAACCGTCGGATTGGTTAGAGTATCTCCTATCAGTCGGTGGAGGGATTGGCATCCAGCACGAAAAATGGAAGACGCACAGGCTTTTCGCCCCGCGCCAATCCCGTCCCATGTCACCGACAAAGCAACAAAAAGGAGGCTCTCATGAAACCAAACCAGCGGGCTCACCTGCGCGGCTGGCGGGGC
>CAVOGX010000011.1:0-359540 GCA_963695505.1 uncultured Chloroflexia bacterium
AAGAATTGCCCAAAGGGAAAAAAGCGCTTCCGGGCAAAGAAGAGAAGGCTGAAAATTAAGGAGTAATAGATGACCGCATTGACCGTAATATCCTATTTTACTGCAAATCCATAGAGGTCAAACTCCCTGGCTTCGGTTATGTTAACATTGATAAAATCGCCCGGAGATACTATTGATTTGGACTGGACAAGTACTTCATTATCAACCTCTGGAGAATCATATTGGGTCCGGCCTACATAATAATCTCCTTCTGCCTGTCAATCATAACCTCAATAACATCTCCGACTCTTTTCTCATTGATATGCAGGGAGATGGACTGCTGCAATTGCATTAATTCTTCAAGTCTTGACCTTTTCACTTCTTCCGGTATGGAATCCTTGAGGTTTTTGGCCCCCAGGTGTCCTCCTCCTCTGAATAAGTAAACACTCCAAGTCTCTCAAAACGTGATTTTTCTACGAATTCCATTAATTCCTTGAACTCCTTTTCACCCTCCCCCGGATGTCCGACTAATAAGGTGGTCCGCAAAGCAGCACCAGGAATGATATGGCGGATTCTTCCTAGCAGGTCGAGACTGCCCTGGCGGTC
Source organism: uncultured Chloroflexia bacterium (assembly GCA_963695505.1). Classification (GTDB taxonomy): domain Bacteria; phylum Chloroflexota; class Anaerolineae; order Promineifilales; family Promineifilaceae; genus JACSRF01. The sequence goes on from CAVOGX010000011.1 coordinate 586, forward strand.
TATTCCCCTGTGCATGGCGGTAAGTATCGGATCTGAAATATGCTGGAAAGGAATATCAAGGTAATTGCAAATAGTAGGGTATTTGCGTATCTGCTCCAGTATCTCATCCGGAAATCCTGCCGGATAGGCATAATGAAGCCGTAACCAGGACAAACCCTTTATTCCCGCAAGGGAATCCAGCAAAACAGGCAGTTCTCTTTCCCCGTAAAGGTCTGATCCATAAGCAGTAAGATCCTGTGCAATCAGGATGATCTCCTCACCCCTTTCCCCACAAGCAACTCAGCCTCCCGGATCACTTCTTCAAGAGGTTTTGACTTTTGCTTCCCGCGTATAAGCGGTATGGCGCAGAAGGAACATTTTCGGTCGCACCCTTCTGAAATCTTTAAATAGGCATAATGTGATGGGGTGATGAGCAGCCGCTCTCCGACCAGTTCTTTCCGGAAATCTCCACCCAGCTGAGTAATTATCTCCTGGATACTGTTTACTCCAAAATACCTGTCCACTTCAGGGATCTCCTTCTTAAGATCTTCTTTGTAGCGCTCTGATAAACAACCCATAACATAAACATTATCCAGCCTTCCCTCCTCTTTTTCCCTGATGTATTCAAGTATGGTGTCAATGGACTCCTGTTTGGCATCCTTGATAAATCCACAGGTATTAATGATTACTGTTCTGGCATCGGGATCATCGGAATCATAAACAACCTGTATACCCTGTGCATCCACCTGCTTCATCAGAACCTCGGAATCCACCAGGTTCTTGAACAACCCAGTGTTATTACATTTACTTTATGCGGACGGGATTTCATGGCTTTTTTAGCAGCATTCAGATTCTAGGTCTGGCTTCCGAAGAGGGAATCAACGAATTCCTCACGATCGAAAACAAGAAGATCTTCCATTTTCTCTCCGACTCCGATGTATTTAACGGGTACCTTGAACTGGTCGGAAATTCCTATTACAACCCCTCCCTTAGCTGTACCGTCAAGTTTTGTAAGCGCCAGAGCATTAACCTCGGTGGCAGCAGTAAACTGTTTAGCCTGTTCAAATGCATTTTGTCCGGTGCTCCCGTCAAGAACCAGTAAGTATTTCATGTGGGGCTTCCGGAAGGATCTTGGTCCATAACCCGTTTGATCTTGGTCAGCTCATCTCATCAGGTTTATCTTATTATGCAGCCGGCCGGCCGTATCAATGATCACCACATCAACATCGTTGGCCACTGCGGAGGAACGAGGGAATCATAGGCAACAGAAGCCGGATCAGATCCCATGTCCTGTTTTACAATTTCATGCACGCCTGCCCTTTCGGCCCAGATGCTCAGCTGGTCAACGGCTGCTGCCCGAAAAGTATCTGCCGCCCCCATGTAAACTTTTTTGCCGGCATGCTTGAGATTGCCAGGCAAGTTTTCCTATGGTGGTGGTCTTCCCCACACCGTTTACACCAACCACCATAATAACATACGGTTTTGCAGGCAGCGGATCTGAAAAAGAAAAATGCCCGCTTGCATTATCATGTTCGGCCAGCAGACCGGTGATCTCCTCCTTTAATTTCAAATTCAGCTCTTCCGTGCCCATGTATTTATCACGGGAGACCCGCTGTTCAATCCTTTCAATGATTTTCAGGGTAGTATCAACACCTACATCGGATGTAATAAGGACCTCCTCGAGATTATCCAGTACTTCTTCATCCACGCGGGATTTACCCACAACGGCCCTGGATAATTTTTTGAACACACTTTCCTTGGTCTTTTCGAGTCCTTTGTTCAGCGACTCTTTTTTATCCCTGGAAAAGATTCCCATTTATTAAATTTCTAGTGGTTTGCCAACTTGAAGATACTAAAAAAGCTTTCTTGTATGAAAGAAAGCTTAATGAGTTTCAGCGCCGAAAAATATTTTTAGCTGTCTGTCTTCTTAAAGAAATCCTTGATGTGGTCATTGTGCACAACCTCTTCTTCGAAAAGGTATGCACCGGAATCGGGCGATTTCACCATTTTGATACATTTTGTGAAATTCCTGCCGACTCCGCTCTGTAATGTTGCAACTACTTTCTTTGCCATGATGCCTTATTTTATTTCCCTGTGGATGGTAACTACTACCATTCCCTCCGTGAGGTCCTCTTGGAGGGTAATCACGTCGTCGGGACTGGCCTGGCCAATGGCATAGCCAATGGTAGCACAAGGCGTGCTTTGGCAATTGCCACTATCTGCAGCGCCCGTTCCACCAACGTACAAGTTGTTTGCGGCCTGCACGGCTGTAGTCATTAAAGTCAATAGGAGGATAAGAAGTAAGTATTGTTAGCTTCGATTTCATTGTTTCTCTCCTGAAATAGGGGCAGCAAAAGCCCCGAAAAATAACGTTAAATAGCTGGTGTTTGTACACCGGAAATGGTTTAATCAAGCTAATTGGGATGTCCGATAATAGCCTCCTTATTCTGATGGCCTGCATGGGTACAACTGGCAAAACCCACACAAACCACACGGTAAACGGTTACGGCCGTTTCTCCAACTTTGCAGTTCAAAATAATCGATCACGTTTTGCCTGAGATGCCAAACAGCCCAAACCCCTATTTCTCGCAAACTACCCAGTTAAACACAACTCTAGAAATAGCTTACAGCCTTACTATTACGATAATTGTTACATTTGTGAAAAATATCACGACAACATAACTGATTCAGGGCGGGTTCTCGGCTAATCCATGAAATATTGCTGTAAATACCCGCAAGGGTGTATCAAGCTGATAATCTTAACCGGATGGTCGTGGTTGAATTCAGTGATGAGTGACGGCCGTTCCCCGTTTTCCCTTCCCTTCTCAACCTGATACAATTGCCTCGTTAGCAAACGCACAAACAAAACAATTTTTGTGCGTTAGGATCATGTTACACAATAGCGCACGCTACTTCTACTACACTATCGTACTATTACACTTCACAATTTGAGGCAGCTTTGCACAAACGCATCCTCTGGCTTGGCGCGGCCATTCTGATTAGCGCCGGTTTTTTATGGTGGGCACTGAACGGCCTAGAAGCTGGGCGACGTGTGGCGCGATATGCGCGCCGCCAATTACTGGTGGCTCATACCCAGCATCGCCGTGTACTTTTTGGCCGTATGGGCCCGCACCTGGCGCTGGGATTACATGCTCCGCCCGCTGAAGCACATACCGCTGCGAAAATTGTTTCCAGTGGTCGTCATTGGCTACATGGGCAACAACATCTATCCCTTCCGCGCCGGGGAAGTGCTGCGCGCCTACGTGCTGCGCCAGCGCGAAGAAGTCCCTATCAGCGCCAGCCTGGCCACGGTGGTGGTGGAGCGCGTTTTTGATGGGTTGGTGATGCTGATCTTCGTGTTTGCGGCGCTGCCGCTGGCGCCCATTCCCGATGACAGCATCCGCACTATTGTCATTCTTGCCAGCGTTGCCTTCTTTACCGCGCTGGTCATTTTCTTTGCCCTGGCGGCAGTGCCCGCCCGTTTTATGGCGCTGGCAGAGTGGTTGGCCGTGAGTCTGCTGCCAGAAAAAGGGCAGGAGCCGCTGCTTGGGTTTTTGCAGCGCTTTCTCACTGGTTTGGAATCGCTGCGCAGCTTCCGCAACGTACTCATGATTTTTGTAACCAGCATCGTTATCTGGCTGCTGGAAACGGTTAAATATTGGTTTGTTATGCATGCCTTTGATTTCGAGGTGAGCTTTTTTGCCCTGATGTTGATGAACGGCATTGTCAATCTGGCGACCACATTGCCGTCAGCACCGGGATACATAGGAACCTTTGATGGCCCGGGAATTGCTGTTTTGACCCTCTATGGCATTGAGGAAACAATTGCCTCGGCATACACGTTGGTACTACATGCCGCCCTCTGGCTGCCAATTACTCTGTTAGGCGTTTACTACATGGTGCGCGAGGGGTTGGGCTGGTCAGACTTCAGTAAAGCGATGGAGCTCGCTGAAGGAGAAACCCGCCCATGAAAATAGCCGTTGTCGGCGGCGGCCTTGCCGGGCTGTCAGCCGCTTATGATTTGCTGCGCGCCGGTCACGAGGTCACTATTTTTGAAGCCAGCGATCGCACCGGCGGGCTGGCGGCCGGTTTTATTGACGAAAACTGGGACTGGTACCTGGAACACTTTTACCATCATCTCTTTCAGTCTGACAAAGCCATTCTGGATCTGGTCGAAGAATTAGGCATCAAGGACAAGGTGTTTTTCCCCACGCCGCGCACTTCTATCTGGCACAAAGGGCAAATTTACCCCTTTAGCAACCCCATCGATTGGTTCAAGTTCCCCGGCTACAACCTATGGGACTTTTTTCGTTTTGGCGTGGTGGGGGCGTTTTTGCGCTACACTAAATTTTGGCGGCATTTAGAGAAGGAAACGGCCGTTTCCTGGACCCGCCGCTGGTATGGGCAAAAAATCCACGACATTTCCTGGAAACCCCTGCTGATTGGCAAATTTGGCGACTACTACGAGCAGGTGAACATGGCCTGGCTCTGGGCGCGGCTGCACGTGCGCAGCTTCAGTCTGGGCTACTTTGAAGGCGGTTTCCAGTTTTTTGTGGACGTATTGACCACGGCCGTTGAAGCACGCGGCGGGCAAATCCGCCTCCAGGCTCCCGTTGAGTGTATTCGTCCTGAAGAAGGCCGCTTAGCGGTGCAGGTGGGGAAAGAAACGGTCGTTTTCGATCAGGTACTCTTCACCACATCCCCCAACCTCCTCAGCCGCCTGGCCCCCGACCTGCCGCCAGACTACCTCAGCGGGCTGCAAAAGCTCCACAGCATGGGTGCTGTGGTCCTGGTGCTGGCCCTCGAGAAGCCCCTTATGGCCGACACCCGCACCTATTGGCTCAACCTGCCCGCCGACACCCCTGACAAAACCAAAACCGACATTCCCTTCCTGGCCCTGGTGGAGCACACCAACTACATCGACAAAAAGCATTACGGCGGCGACCAGATTGTCTACTGCGGCGATTATGTCAAGCCAGACCACCCCTATTTTCGGATGAGCCAGGAGGAAATTGAAGCGCTGTTCCTCAATGCCCTGCCTAAAATCAACCCCAGCTTCCGTCCTGAGTGGGTGCGCAAAAGCTGGCTCTTCCGCGCCCCTTACGCCCAACCTGTGCCCCTGGTCAACCACGCGCAAAACGTGCCCGATCTCCGCACGCCGCTGCCTGGCCTCTATCTGGCCAGCATGAGCCAGGTTTACCCTTGGGACCGGGGCACGAACTTTGCCGTGGAAATCGGTCGTCGTGCCGCCCGCCTCATGCAGGAAGACAAGAGATAATGGACGTTTGTTTATCATTATGCAATCGTCTGGTTTAAGTACCTTTGTAAGGTAGATAGGCTAACTTTTGGAGTGGTATAGTTAGTGTCACTTGTACATCTTCAAAAACATTGCCATCCACCTTTGGCTGTTAACAATTGACTATTCGCATTATTAAGGAGACTTTTCCATGAAGATTATTGTTGTTGGAACCGGCTTTGTCGGTCTGCCCCATGCCGCCGTTATGGCTGAATATGGGCACGAAGTACATGCCTACGATATTGATAAAAAGCGAATCACCGCCTATAAAACTGGCGAAGCAGAAGAAATCGAGCGTTATGTCAATGAGCCCGGTTTGGTTTCCGCCATTCAAGAGACCAAAGAACGCTACCTCTTCTTCACCAATGACGTCTCAGAGGTAGTCGACGGCACTGACATCTTTTTCTTTTGCCTGAACACCCCGCCAAAACGAGACGGTTCTACCGACCTGAGCTACTACACCAACGCCGCCCATACCATCGCCGAGCTGCTAGCCAAGCGGGAAGACAAAAAGCGCGTGGTTTTGGTGAACAAAAGCACCGTCCCTGTAGGCACGGCCCGCTTGCTGCAAAACATCATGAACGAGCACGACGTCGAAAACTTTGGCGTGGCCTCCAACCCGGAGTTCCTGGCCCAAGGTAACGCCGTCGACGGCTCACGCAAGCCTGACCGCGTGGTGGTGGGCGCAGACACGGAAGAAGACTTCCAGATTATCCGCCGCATTTACGCCCAGTTTGTCAACCACGTACGCATTCGCTACCTGGAAACCACCCCAGAAACGGCCGAATCCATCAAGTACGTGGCCAACAACCTGCTGCTCACCTACATCTCCTTCTGGAACGGCGTTGGCGCGCGCATTGCCGAAACCTTCCCCAATGTGCGCATGGAAGACCTGAAAATTGGCGTCACAGCGGACACGCGCATCAGCACCTGGGGTTCCTACGTCAGCAACGGCGCGGGCGGCAGTTGCTTCGGCAAAGACATTCAATCCATGATTTACCAGCTTAACCAGGCCGGCCGCCGCACCGACCTGCTGCAAGCGGTCTACAACATCAATGAGTACCAGAAGGTCTACCTGATTGATCGCGCCGTGCACGAAGCAGGCTTTAGCTTCAACCAAAAGTCGGTGGCGCTGCTGGGGCTGGCCTTCAAGAAGCGCACCAACGATATGCGCGATTCGGCGGCGTTGAAGGTGGTGGAATCCCTGCTGGCCAAGGGCGTGCAGGAAATTCGCGCCTACGATCCGCTGGCCGCTGACGCCGCCCAGAGCTACTGGTTCAACCCGGCCAAGAACCACCTTTTTGACCGCATCAAGTATTTCGACTCTGCCAAAGAGGCTATTGCCGGCAGCGACGCCGCCTATGTTTCCACCGACTGGGAAGAGTTCCGCGGCCTCTCGCACACCATTAACACCACCGTCAAGCCGCCTTACCTGGTCATCGACGGCCGGCGCATGATTCCCGATTTCCAGACATTGGTTGACCGGGGATATGATTTCCTGCCCGTGGGTGGCGTCTTCCAAAAAGGTAAATAACCTATCACTGCAATCTGTTACAAGTTACAAAGCGCCAGGGTAAGCTGCATGTTTGCTCTGGCGCTTTTTTTGTTGCCTGGTTAAGGGCAGTTTGTTACGATTGTATCCATACAAAAGGTACAATTATGCACTCTCAAACACCCCATCTTTACCAGGAAATCGCGGAAACGCTGCGGCGGCAAATTGCCAGCGGCGACCTGTCACCGGGGGAACGCCTTCTCTCTGTGCGCGAAATGGCCCAACAGTGGAGCTGCACGCCGGGCACCGTCAGCCGCGCCTATGCCCTGCTGGCCGCCGAAGGCTTAATTAGCAGTCATCGCGGCAGCGGCACCCACGTGGCCGAGAACCCTTTGCCAGGAGAACGGCCGTTTCTACAGTGGGCCGCCCTCATCAACCGCGCCGAGCAGTTCCTGCTGGAAGCCTTGGGCCAGGGGCACGACCCGGCCCAGGTGCAGGCCGCCCTATCCGTGGCCCTGGGGCGCTGGCTGGCGCTGCAAAAAACACCGCCGCCCAGAGAAGACAGCATGCCGGCCACGCAGCTGCGCTTTGTAGGCAGCCACGACCTTACCATAGACCTGCTGGCCCGCCTGCTGCCCGAACGCCTCCCCGAAGCCAAGCTGGACGTGCGTTTTACCGGCAGCCTGGGGGGGCTGATGGCCCTGGCCCGCGGCGAGGCAGACGTAGCCGGTACGCACTTGTGGGACGAAGCCACCGACACCTACAATCGGCCGTTCATCAGCCACCTTTTGCCCGGCCAGCGCATTGCCCTGGTCACCCTGGCCCACCGCTCCCTGGGGCTGATGGTACCGCCCGGCAACCCCCTGCAGGTCCACGGGCTGGCCCACCTTACCCGGCCAGGGGTGCAGTGGATAAACCGGCAGAATGGCAGCGGCACGCGAGTGTGGCTGGATGCCCAATTACGCACCCTGCAAATTGATTCGGCGCAAATTGGCGGGTTCGCCCGCGAGGAAGCCACCCATTTGGGCGTCGCCCAGGCCATTGCCGATGGTATTGCTAACGCGGGGCTGGGCATTCACGCCGCCGCGGCCGCCTGCGGGTTGGGGTTTATCCCCCTGACGCAAGAAGTGTACCAATTGGCCTTGACGGAAATGGTGTGGGAAACGGCCGTATTCCAGACCCTGTTCACCCTGATCCAAACCACCGCTTTCAAAGAAGCCGTGGGCGCCCTGGGCGGCTACGACACCGCCGCCACCGGCGACATAATCTGGCTATAAAGATAATAAAGACTAGAGACTAACAAGACAGTCCCCCGTCTCTAATCTCCAGTCTTCTGGACTTCTATGAATCAACTCTGGCAAGGGCTGCTGCAAGCCATCGAACTCATCATCGCCCGTGACCCGACCCTGTGGGAGGTTGTGCAGCTCTCCCTGCGTGTCACCGGCATCGCCCTGGTCATCAGCACCCTCATCGGCATTCCCGTTGGCGCGTTTATGGGACTAAGCCGCTTTTGCGGCCGTTCCCTGCTCATGGTCTTTCTCTACACCGGTATGGGCTTCCCACCGGTAGTCATCGGCCTCTTCGTCTACCTGCTGCTTTCCCGCAGCGGCCCCCTGGGCAGCCTGGACAGCGCCATCATCCCCGCCCTCTTCACCCCTGGCGCGATGATTATCGCCCAAACCATCATCGCCTTTCCCCTGGTGGCCGGGTTTACCATGGCCGCCGTGCTGGGCGTAGACCCCAACCTGCGCCAGCAGGTGCGGGCATTGGGCGCCACGCGCTGGCAGGCGACTCTGGCCATTTTGTCCGAAGCGCGGGTCGGCGTGCTGGTCTCGGTCATTGCCGGCTTTGGCGGCATCATCTCCGAAGTGGGCGCGGTGATGTTGGTGGGCGGCAATATCGAGCACAAGACGCGCGTGCTCACCACCGCCATCGTGCTGGAAACCCGCAAGGGTAATTTTGACCTGGCCATCGCCCTGGGCGTCATTTTGCTGGGGCTTTCTTTTTTGGCCAATTTGCTAATGCTGCAGTTGCAAGGGCGGACCACCCATGAGTGACCTGCTCTACGAACTACACGAGGTACGTCAGGAGTACAACGGCCGTTTTGTCCTGCACTTGCCCCACCTCACCATCCGGCGCGGGGAGATTTTGGCCGTGGTTGGCCCCAGCGGGGCAGGCAAAAGCACCCTGCTGCGCCTGCTCAACTTTTTGGAAACCCCCAGCAGCGGCCGTATTCATTTCCACGACACTCCCTTCAGCGCCAGCCAACCCATGCCCCTGGCCTTGCGCCGCAAAGTGACCACCGTGTTTCAACGGCCGTATCTCCTCAACCGCAGCGTCAAAGCCAACGTCGCCTACGGCTTGCGCCTGCGCAGCCAGCCCAACGGCGACGCCCGCGTGGCCGCCGCCCTGGAGCAGGTGGGGCTGCAAAGCTTCGCCCGCCAGCGCGCCCGCACCCTCTCCGGCGGTGAGGCACAGCGCGTGGCCCTGGCCCGCGCCATCGTTTTGCAGCCGGAGGTGCTGCTGCTGGACGAACCCACCGCCAACCTGGATCCCTACAACGTGCGCCTCATCGAAGAAATTGTGGGCCAGCTCAATAAGGAAAAAGGTACGACCCTGGTGTTGGTGACCCACAACATTTTTCAGGCGAAACGGCTGGCCACGCAGGTGCTCTTTTTGCTGGACGGCCGTATCGTGGAAACGGCCGACACCCACACCTTTTTTAGTAACCCCAGCGACCCCCGTACCCAGGCTTTCGTGGCCGGGGATATGGTTTATTAGTGAGCGCGTCAGCTAATCAGCCGGTCAGTCGGCCAGCCTGACGTGCTGAATTGCTGACTTGCTGAAGTGCTTAATTGCTGACAAGCTATACAAAAAGGAGCCTAAAATGAAGCATAGATGGTTGTGTTTACTGGTCCTGATTTTGCTGCTGGCCGCTTGCGGCGGCAACAACGAGCCTGCAGTCAATAATGTGGCCAATAGTGGGGAAACGGCCGTTGAGGAACCTGTCGGCTGAAGAACCCACCGCACCCCAAACCCTCATCCTCGCCACCACCACCAGCACCGAGGATTCCGGCCTGCTGGGCACCATCCTGCCCGTCTTTGAAGCGGAATACAACGTCACCGTGGACGTAATTGCCGTCGGCACCGGGCAGGCCCTGCAGTTGGGTGTAGACGGCAACGCCGACGTGCTCCTCGTCCACGCCCGCGCCCGCGAAGATGAATTCATGGCCAATGGGGACGGCGTACGCCGCGAAGACGTCATGTACAACGACTTTGTCATCGTTGGCCCGCCCGGCGACCCCGCCGGCATTGCGGGCATGACCGACGCCGCCGCCGCCCTGGCCCAGATTGCCGCTGCCCAAGCGCCCTTTGTCTCCCGCGGCGACGATTCCGGCACTCACAGCAAGGAAAAAGCGATTTGGGCCGCTGCGGGCATTGAACCGGTCGGCGATTGGTACATCTCCGCCGGGCAAGGCATGGGCGCGGTGCTCACCATGGCCGACGAGCAGCAGGCCTACACCCTCAGCGACCGCGCCACTTACCTGGCCCGCACCCTGGAAGGCACGGAGCTGGTCATTGTGGTGGAGGGCGACCCCATTCTCTTCAACCCCTACGGCGTCATGGCCGTCAACCCGACCAAGGGCGACCACATCCAAAACGACCTGGCGAACAAGTTCATCGACTGGTTGATTTCCCTGCCCACCCAGGAACTAATTGCCGAGTTTGGCGTGGCCGAATTTGGCGCGCCGCTCTTCACGCCTGATTCCGCCGCCTGGCGCAGCCAATAAACTGTCTCCGAACCTCAATCAGGACATAGGGTAGGGGCGAGGCAGGTGGAAATAATCTTAGCAAAGCGCCAAATTTCCTCTCCCACCTGCCTCGCCCTCCCGTTGAAATGGCGCATGGGGAAGGGGCGATTTGCCGCAAAATGCGTTCCGCTTCGTCCAGGGCGGGCTGGTAAGTGTAGGGAGGCTTTCATAGGTGGTTGGTGATGACTGGTGGGGAAAGCAGGTAGTTTGCAAGTTGATTGGTTTGCAAGTATCTTGTAATCGACAAACCAACCATCAAGCAATCTACCCATCCAACTTCATCCGGAGGCTAACCTATGGCCATAAACCACACCGATCCTCTAAGCCAGGACATTCATCTGCTGGGCGACACCCTGGGGCGGGTCATTCGCCGCCAGGCGGGGCTGCCCATTTTCGAGCTGGAGGAGCGCATTCGCGCCCTGAGCAAAGCGCGGCGCGCCGATGAGCAGCCGGGCAACCAGCAAGAGCTGGATGGCTATCTGGCAGATCTGGTGGGCGGGCTTGACCCGCGCCAGGCGGAACTGGTGGCGCGGACCTTCACCCTCTATTTTGAGCTGATTAACCTGGCGGAGGAGCAGCACCGTATCTGGGTGCTGCGGCAGCGGGAGCGAGAAGCGCATCCCCGGCCGTTGCGCGAGTCGATTGCAACGGCCGTTGCCAACCTCGAGCAGATGGGCGTGGACGAATTCGAAATGGCCGACCTGCTGGCGCGGCTGCACATCGAGCTGGTCTTTACCGCCCACCCCACCCAGGCCAAGCGGCGCACCGTGCTGTCCAAATTACGGCGCATCAGCGAGGCGCTGTACGAGCTGCGCGTGCGCGACCTGGTACCCAGTGAAGAGGAGGACCTGATCCAGCGCATTGTGGCCGAGGTCACGGGCTTGTGGGTGACCGACCGCAGCCGCACCGACAAGCCGTCGGTCACCGACGAAGTGCGCACCGGCCTCTTCTATTTTGACACCGTGCTGTGGGAGGTGCTGCCGGACATTTACGACAGCCTGGCGCAGGCGCTGGCCGCCCATTACCCCAATTTGCCCCTGCCGGAACGCTTTTTGACCTTTGGCTCCTGGATTGGCGGCGACCGGGACGGCAACCCCAACGTCACCGCCGACGTGACGGCCGAAACCCTGCGGCTGCATCGCGGGCTGGCGGTGGAAAAACACCGTGAGGAGATGCGCGTCCTGGACCGCTCGCTGTCGGTCTCGGACAAGCTGGTGGCTATTGACCCGCAGACGCAGGCGGAGTTGGACGCCGCCACCGCCCGCTCCGAACACGTCTCCTTTCTGCAAAACCGCTATCCCCACGAACCGTATCGCATCTGGTCGGCCAACCTGAAGGCGGACCTGGCGGAAGCGTCGCGGCGGGGACATGGTGGCGCGGCTGAAAGGGCTGAGCAACCCGCCGCTGCGCCTGCGCCGCCGGGAAGATTTGCTGGCGCCGTTAAAGTTGATGGAGCGCGCCCTGCGGCAGATTAACCTGGGGCGCATGGTAGACGCCGACCTGGCGCAGATGCTGCACCAGGCGCGGGTGTTTGGCCTGCACGTGGCGCGGCTGGATATCCGGCAGTACAGCGATTTCAATACGGCCGTTCTCGACGAACTGCTGAACCGCCTTGGCTTGCACGACAATTTCGCCGAGCTAGAGCCAGCCGACCGCGCCACGCTGCTGGCCCACCTGCTGCAGGAGCCAATTCCCGACCTGGACTCGCTAACCGATTTGTCGGCAGAAACCCAGGAAACGCTGGCGCTGTTCCAGATTTTGGAGCGGGCGGTCAATTTTTACGGCGCGGAGCTGATTGGCCCGTACATTGTGAGCATGACGCACGGCCCGGAAGACATTCTCGCGCCGCTGCTGCTGGCCTACTGGCACGGCCTTTGCCTGCGCCCCGGCACGGAAACAGAGGGGCTGACCTTTGCGCCGCTGCTGGAAACGCGAGAGGATTTGCAGCATGGCCCGGCCATCATGACAGCACTGTTTACCGACCCGGCCTACGCGCCGCCACCTGGCGCGGGTGGGCCGGCAGCAAACGATCATGATCGGCTATTCGGACAGCAACAAGGATGCGGGTTACCTGGCAGCCAACTGGGAACTGTACCAGGCGCAGGAGGCGCTGGCGGAGACGTGCCGCGACCACGGCGTGACGATGACGCTGTTTCCACGGGCGTGGCGGCACGATTGCCCGCGGCGGCGGCCCAGCCAACCGGGCGATTCTGGCGCAACCACCGGGGTCGGTAAACGGCCGTATCCGCATCACCGAACAGGGCGAAATCATTGACGAGCATTACAGTCACCCGGCCATTGCCCGCCGCCACCTGGAGCAGGTGGTGCACGCCGTGCTGATGAACAGCCTGCCACCGCGCTACCGCAGGCGCGCCCAGCCCAAGCCAAAATGGCGAGAGGCGATGGATGAATTAGCGGCCATTGCCCTACGCACCTACCGCGAGTCTCATTTACGAGATCGCCGGAACTGCTGGCTTTCTGGCAGCAGGCCACGCCCATCGCCGAGGTGAGCCAGATGCACATTGGCTCTCGGCCGTCGCGGCGCACCGGGCAGGCGACCTTTGCCAGCCTGCGGGCCATTCCCTGGGGCTTTAGCTGGATGCAAAGCCGCCTTGTGCTGCCGGGCTGGTATGGATTGGGAGAAGCGCTGGCGGCATACGGCCGTACACCGCAAACGGTGGCGCCGGCTGCAAACCATGTACCAGGAATGGCCCTTCTTTCGCACCCTTATCGACAATGCCCAAATCTCACTGGTCAAGGCCGACATGGGCATTGCCCGCCTCTACGCCGGTCTGGTGGAAGACGCTGCTCTGCGTCAGCGCGTGTTTGGCCAGATCGCCGCCTCTTACGACCTGACCTGCCACTGGATTTTGCAGGTGACCGGGCAGCGCGAGATTGCTGGATAATGACCCCACCTTGCAGCGCTCCGTGCGGCAGCGCAACCCTTACGTAGATCCGCTGAACTTCATTCAGGTGGCCCTGCTGCGCCGGCTGCGCCAGCTTCCCGAAGACAGCCCCGACGCAGAGGAGCTGCTGCAGGCCATTTTCATCACCATCAACGGCATTGCTTCAGGGTTGAAGAATACGGGGTGAAATTGGTAGTTGGCGGCTGGTTTGCAAGTTTGCATATTAGCAAATTTGCAAACCAACCAACTAACCAACCAACAACCAACTACTCAATGACCGAATCGGCCGTGTCAATGAGATTCTGCGGCAAATCGACACCCTGCTCCGCAGCGGCGGCGGGGTTAACGGTCAGCAGCACGGCATCCTGAATGGCAATAGGAGCGGCAGCCAGATCCAAGTCTCCCTTGAGGTACTGCACCACCAGTTCACCAGAGTCCAGCCCTTCCTGGTAAGGGTCAATACCGTATGAGGCGGCGACGCCGCGCGGCGGCATGGAGGCACTGGTGCCCACAATCAGAATGTCATTGTCGTTGGCTACCTGCACCAGCGCTTCGAGGCCAGAGGTCACCGTGTTGTCGCTGATAGCCAGGAAGGCGTCGATATTGCGCGGCAGCAGGGCTTCGGCGGCCGTTTGCACTTCACTGCTGTTGGCGACGGTAGCCAATTCTAGCGTCACGCCCATTTTGACCGCTTCTTCTTCGGCAAGCTCCACCAGGTAAACGGCATTGGCTTCAGCCGGATTGTAGATCAGGCCAATGGTTTGTGCGCCAGGCTGGAGAGTTGTGATAAGAGCCATAGATTCGGCCACAGGGTCAAGTAGCTGGTTGCCTAACACCCAGGCGGGGTGATCGTCAGGCGCATTAGCGATGCCGGCAGTGTAGGGATTGCTTACGCCGTTGAAAATGATAGGCGGGGCCTGGGCATCCTGAGTAATGTTGTAAGCCGCCTGGAGGGCCGGGGTGGTCGTGGCAACAATGAGGGTGACTTTCTCATCTACAAATTGCTGGGCGATGGTGCTGAGGGTGGCGATGTCGCCTTCGGCGTTACCGGTGAGGATGGTGATGTTTTCGCCATCTACGTAGCCGGCTTCGGCCAGTTGGTCTTTGACGCCCTGAGCGATGGCGTCCAGGGAGGGGTGGCTAACCATGGTCATCATACCGATGACGATGGGTTCCTCTTCCGCGCTTTGGCAGCCAGAGATGCCTACGGCGATAAGCAGAAACATGATTACCAGGAAAATGATACGTTTGTTCATGAGGTTCCTCCATTTGCCGATGGTTTTAATCTGCGAGATTGAACCCATCTCGCTAATCAATTTGACTCGCACATGGGGCTGAGCCGGTTTTGTTAAGTGAGCAGGGCAGTGTCGGTGGCCCACTGTTCGTGGCGCACCTGGCTGAATTTGTCTACCAGGTCTTGCACGGATAACCCCTTTTTAGCCTGGACGTCAATATCGAGGATGACACGGCCGTTATCCATCATTAAAGTTCTGTCCCCATAAGCCAGGGCTTGCTGCATGTTGTGCGTAATCATCAACGCCGTGAGGTGCTGGGTGCGGACGATGTGCTGCGTGAGGGCCAGGATTTTTTGCGCAGTGGCAGGGTCCAGGGCAGCCGTATGCTCGTCGAGCAGCAATATTTTGGGGTGGGCCAGCGTAGCCATGAGCAGGGTTAGCGCTTGCCGCTGCCCGCCGCTAAGCAAGGCCACCCGCGAGTCGAGCCGGTTTTCCAATCCTAAATCTATGGTCTTTAGCGCGTTTTGAAAGTGCCGCTGCCGCACGGTCGTAACCCCACGGCGCAGGCGATGGGGCTTACCGCGCAGCGCAGCCAGCATCAGGTTTTGGGCAATGGTCATGGAGGCTGCCGTGCCCATGAGGGGGTTTTGAAAGACGCGCCCCACCAGGGCGCCGCGCCGGTGTTCGGGCCAGGCGGTTACGTCTACATTATCTATGTAGATGCGCCCTCGCGTAGGGGCAAAAAGGCCGGCAATGGCGTTGAACAGGGTGGTTTTTCCTGCACCATTGCTGCCGATGATAGTCACAAATTGTTGGGCAGGCAGGCGCAAATCCACACCGCGCACCGCGTGGATTTCGTTCACATCGCCAGGGTTAAAGACGTGGTGTAGGGCTTCAATGCGTAACATGTTTTTTCTGTTGTCTTTGCTTCTGGTTGTGGGTCATCCAAAGAGCGAGGAGGACGAGAACGGCCGTTGCCAGTTTCACATCTTGGGCGCTGATGCGAAAAACTGCGCCACCAAACAGGGGAACCTGTATACTAAGAGCGGCGGCAATGGCCATACGATAAATCACCATTCCCAGAATAACGGCTGTGGTCGCCCCCCGCACATGCTGCGGGCGAAATAGCGTCTCGCCTACTATCACCGCCGCCAATCCCGCCACTATTAGCCCTACCCCCATGTTCACATCAGCAAACCCCTGGTACTGCGCGAAGATGGCCCCTGAAAGCCCTACCAACCCATTGCTCAGGGCCAGACCTATGATGATCATGCGGTTGGTGTTTGTACCCAGGGCGCGCATCATCTGCGGGTTGTCACCTGTAGCGCGCATAGCCAGGCCGAATTCTGTGCCCATTAGCCAGTCGAAAAGAAGTTTAACGGCCAATACCACAGCCCCAACCAGCAATATTGCCAGCAGGCTACTGGCAATCCTTGCCAAAGGATTCCCGCCCCATTCCTGCAAAGCCTCGCGAAAAGGGGTGGCAAAGGGCGTAAACAGCGTTGCTTCATTCAGCAAGGGGATGTTGGAGCGGCCCATGATGCGCAAATTTATGCTGATCAGGGCTGTGGTAACGAGGATGGAAGCAAGCAGGCTGTGAATATTGAGACGGGTGGAAATTACGGCTGTCACCACTCCTGCCAGCGCCCCCCCTAAAAAAGCCACAGACAGAGCAAGCAAGGGTGAATATCCAGTCACAATCATAGCCGCAGCTATGGCCGCTCCCATCGGGAAACTGCCATCAATGGTCAAATCAGGGAAATCAAGAATGCGAAACGATATGAAAACACCCAAAGAGACAAACGCAAAACACAACCCCGTTGCCAGCGAACCAAACCAGACATTAAAAGAGAACGCCCGCAAACTAGGCAAAATGATGAGCATAAACAAAAAGGCAACCAAAACCCAGCGGCTTAATGATGACCATTTTGCCCCCACCAGAATCCTTTCGGACAATGTTTTCGCGACAGACATAAATACGTTTTGGGTGCTGAATCTTGTGAGCAGTTGACTCCCACTCTATCTTGTGAATCTTATCACAAGAATAATCAGTCTTTATTAAGACTGTCCTTACGGCTCTCCTCCTGGCTCCAACGGCGCCTAATACTGCGCCAGGCTGCCGTCGGCGCGGGCCTGCTCTACCGCATAGCGAAAGATGAGTAAGGACAGGGGAAAGAGCACCACGCAAAAGATGAGCAAGGCCAACAAATCGGGGGCTAATTCCGCCCATGAAGCGCCGTTGAGCAAGGACAGGCGCATGGCTCGCAGGCCGTAAGTGATAGGCAGCAGCCGGGCTAAAAGTTGCAGCCAATCGGGCAAAATCTCAATGGGGTAATAGACGCCGCCAATGAGGTTGGCCAGATTGCCAAACAGGGCCGTGATGGGATCGCCGCGCTTGATAACCATGATGACGCTGGCAGCTATGATGCCCATGCTGGCAAAAGCGATGATGGCCAGCAGCAGACTGACCAGGGCAGCAGGCACGTTAGCGCGGGTCAAATTTAAGTCGAGCAGCAGGACCCCAATGAGCAGGTAAACGAGAACGCGAAAAGTCGTGTAAGTGTAGCTCCACAGTGCAGACCCCACAATTAGCAGGGAAACAGGTGTGGGTGTCATCATCATCGCTTCCAGCGTGCCCGTGGTTTGCGACTGGCGTAGGGCATTGGCAAAGCCGGTTAGCCCGGTGCTGAAATAGCCACCAAAGGCAATACCAATCAGGACAAAGGCAAAATAATCGCCATTGTATTCACTGAGCAGGGGTGCGGCGCTTTCATTTATCAGTTGGGCCAGGAAATAGAAAATGAAAACACGAAAGAAGATGCCGCCCAGGCTAACCAGAAAGCCTAATCGATAGCTGGTTTCGGTGTAGAAATCGCGAACTAGGAAAGCAAGTAGGCGGGTCATAAGCAAACGGTTACCGCAAAGCGGAGCAACTTTGTAGCCATGGTAAATTTTATTGCAATAAGCGCTTTCTGTTAACTGCTTACCGTTTATTGGACACGGACAACTGGCATTTGTCGCTAACTGGGGCGCAATGCCGCCCAGTTGAAAGGGAGGGTCTGGCTGGCAAATTGCACCCGCGCAGAAACGGATAGCTCAAATTCCAGGTAACCACTGACCGGACCAGGCTCATACTGGAAAATAAGCAAGCCGCTGCTGCTGGGGCTGTAGGTTTGGATGCGGGTATAGAACTCTTCTTCAAAGACGTTGAGCGGGAGGCTGTCGGCCCGGCGATATGTGTGTACGCCGAACCGGAGATGGCGGCGGCGCAGCCTGAAACCTGATGGAGCCTGCATTAAGACGGGGATAGCACCACGGCCGTTTTGCTGGTAGCCATGAATTGCCATGATCGAAAGTTGATGGTGATGCTGGTGCAGAAAATCGTCTAGGTGTCGCCGAAGATCCATATCTCACCCCAAGGATGTGTCATGGTGTGTATGCTGTGTTGAAACACGTCTGCGCACTGCACGTGAAAGATACGTGAAATTTTACCACGAATTCAAATTTTTGTGAAATAGGAAAATACTACTTCTAGGGTTGGGGTATGGGTTTCAATCTGGTGGATGGGGCACTGCTGCTGGTGGAGGTAGGCTAATACGGCCGTTAATCGCCCATCTCCTGCGGCCGCCTGGAAGGTAAGCAGGGTTTGCTGCGAGGACAAGTTCTCGGCGTTTACGGCGAAATGCGTGTGCAGGTATTGGCGCACGGCCGTTTCTACTTCACCCACCGTCAACTGATACTCGTGCTGAGGGCGGAGCTGCTGCCGCAGCGCGTCGGGGCTGCCCACGGCCTGGATGCGTCCCTGATGCATCAGCGCCACCCGACCACACAACTTCTCCGCCTCTGCCAGGTCGTGGGTGATGAGAAATACCGTCATTTCGCGCTGCGTTTGCAGGCGAAGAATCAGGTCGTGGAGCCGCTGGGTAGCGGAGGGGTCCAAACTACGGCTCGGTTCGTCTAAAAAAAGGATTAGCGGGCGGTGCAGCAGGGCGCGGGCAATGGCCAGCCGCTGGCGCATGCCGCTGGAAAAACTGCTGAAGCGGCGGTCGGCAACGTCTAGCAAGTTCACGTCGTCCAACACCTGTTGAATGCGCTGCTCTGCAGAACGGTCGTTTAACCCGTGCAGGGCAGCAAAAAAGTCCAGGTTGCGCCGAGCTGACAGCCGCCAAAAGAAGCTGCGCTCATCCGAAACCACCAGCCCTACGGCAGCACGAATGGCCGCGGCCTGGGCCAAGGTGTGTCCGGCAACTCGCGCCGAGCCGCTGGTGGGCTGAATGAGGGTGCAGAGCATTTTTACCAGGGTGGTTTTGCCCGCCCCGTTGGGGCCTAGCAGGCCAAAGAGTTCGCCCGGGGCAATAGTCAGGTGCAGGTCGGTAACGGCCGTTACCGGCACGGCGCGCGCCAGCCGCCAGCCTTCCGGGTGATCGTACACCTTTGGTCAGTCCCTGCACTTCTATGGCCCACTGCATGGCAGAAGTCTACCTGGGAGTGGACAGGTGGGCGAGTTTGCCTGCACGGTGAATCCCTCCGCGCATTCTCGCCTCCTCCTCCCCGCCCCGCTATAATCTCCTTATGGCCGAACTCAATCGTAAAGAAGTCATCATGGTGCTCAACGGCAACCGCAATTTTGGTGGTCTGGACCTTTCCGGCATGAACTTATCCGGCATGGACCTGGCCAAAGCTTCCTTTTATCGCGCCAAGCTGAGTCGGGCTAAGCTGCGGCGGGCCAATTTGCAGGGAGCGAACATGAACGGAGCCAATTTACAAGCAGCCGACCTCAGCCAGGCGGATTTGCGGCGGGCCGCCTTGAAGGGCGCTAATTTGCGCAGCGCCAACTTGCAGGGATGTGATTTGCGGGAAACGGCTGTTTCCCAAGCAAATCTAGACCTCGCTCGTTACGACAACTATACTCAATGGCCGCCCGGCTTCGACCCGCAAAAATCTGGAGCAGTGAAAGCATAGCGTGTCAGTATTTCAGCCAATCAGCACATCAGCCTATTTGCGTTTTAGCCTGACTGGCTGGCTGGCTGACTTGCCAACTTGCTAAAAGGTACCCTATGCCCAACCATTTACCCGTCACCAAAACCACCCTGGACAACGGCCTGACCGTCGTCCTCAAAGAAATGCACCACGCGCCCGTCGCCAGCTTCATGATCTGGTACCGCGTGGGCAGCCGCAGGAAATACCGGGCATTGACCGGCGTTTCCCACTGGGTCGAACACATGATGTTCAAAGGCACGCCCACCTTCCCCGGCGGCCAGCTGGATCGCATGATTTCCCGCGAGGGCGGCCATTTGAATGCCTTCACCTGGCTCGATTTCACCGCCTACTACGAAACCATGCCCTCCAATCGCATTGACCTGGCGCTGCGAACTGGAGGCCGACCGCATGATCAACACCCTCATGACGCCGGAGGAGGTGGAATCAGAGCGCACCGTCATCCTGTCGGAGCGGCGACATGTACGAAAATGACCCACGCTTTTTGCTGAATGAGGAGCTGACGTCCGCTGCCTTTCGCGTGCATCCGTACCATCACGAAGTGATTGGCGACGAAGCTGATTTGCGCAGCATGACGCGGGATGATTTGTACGGCTCATTACCGGCGCTATTACGCGCCCAACAATGCCATTGCTGTGGTGGTAGGCGATTTTGATAACGGCCGAGATGCTGGCGCAAATTGAAGCGAACTGTCGGCAGCATTCCCGCCGGCGAAGCTGCGCCGCCCATTGCCCGACAGGAGCCGCCGCAAAAGGGTGAACGGCGGGTACGTTGTCAACGGCCCGGCGATACGGCTTATCTCACCTGTGGCTTACCAAGCGCCGGCCGCCAACCATCCCGATTATTTTGCCGTTGACATTGCTCAATGCGGCCTTTGCCGGGGGCAGCAGCCTGGGCATGTTTGGCGGCGGTGGCACCAACAAAAGCTCGCGGCTGTACAAAGCGCTGGTGGATACCGAACTGGCAGCGGCGGCTTTTGGCGGCCTGGGACCAACGGTGGACCCCTTTTTGTATACGATTCAGCGCGGTGGTGCGGCACGGCCGTTCCCTGGCTGAAGTCGAAGCCGCCCTGGATGCTGAACTGGCGCGGCTGGCAGCAGCACCCATCACTCAGGCCGAGCTGGACAAAGCGCTCAAGCGGGCCAAAGCGGAATTTGTGATGGCCGGCGAGAGCATTACCGGGCAGACGCAGCTTTTGGGTATGGCCGAAGCCGTAGTCGGCGATTATCGTTGGTTTGAGACGGTGCTGGACCGCCTGAACGCAGTCACGCTGGCCGACATGGAGCGCGTGCGGCAGTTATATTTATCCAAAGCCAACCGCACGGTGGGCTGGTATGACCCTTCGCCCAACGGCTCCGAGGCGGAGGAAAACGAGGCAATATGAAGGGGCGCTGGCTGTGGGGATTGTTGATTACGGCCGTTTTGGTAAGCTGCCGTCCACCCTTTGCGGCGGGCAGGCCGGCGCCGCCGCCCATGACGCCTACCGCGGCCTTCACAACGGCCGTTGCTACCCCTATCCCAACCCTGCCCCCCATGCCCACAACCGAACAACCTGCCGCCAGCACCGCCAATGCCGACGTGCTCTTTGTGCGCGCCGTGCAGGCGGCGGACAGCTCGTGGACCTTTCACGTGACGGTAGCTCACCCCGACACGGGCTGGGAAGATTATGCCGACGGCTGGGACGTGGTTCTGCCGGATGGCACGGTGGCAAAACCAGACCTGGACAGCCCCTTTACGCGCCTGCTGCTTCATCCCCACGAGACTGAACAGCCTTTCACCCGCAGCCAGAGCGGCATTATCATTCCCGCTGGCATCTCGACAGTGCGGGTGCGGGCCCACGACCTGGTAGACGGCTTTGGCGGGCAGGAAGTGGTACTGGATTGGACGGTCTTAGAAGCAGGAACGGCCGTTTCCACCGATACCTACGAAATCACTCCCCATTCCCCTGATTAATGCACTCTCTCACGCCCGAACCTGCGCAGTTTCACCCGCCGCTGCGCCGGATTAAAGCAGCGCCCGACGTGCGGGGATTGTTTATTCCTTCTTTATAGGGGTAGAGGTGGTAACGGCCGTTGCCCGATTACCGTGAAATCACCTGACCGGTATTCGACAACTTCTAACTGGTAATTGGTGCTAGAATACAGACTATGGCTGCAGAACCTATCCTCATTCAAACGTTAAACACCCTCAACAAGATTACGGCTACCCTCAACCAGGCCGAAAACACGGCTGAAGCATTGCAATCTGCTCTAACCCAGCTCATCGATCTTATGGGGCTAAAAACCGGGTGGCTCTTCTTGCGCGATCCGGAAGCTCAGGGTCGTTGGGCTGGACGCGGCTTTATTTTAGCCGCCCATCACAATTTACCCCCCGCCCTTGCCTTGAAAAACCCTGCTCCTTGGAACAAGGGCTGCGCCTGCCAAACCTTATGCCAGGAAGGGCAGCTAAACATGGCGTACAATGAGGTACACTGCAGCCGCCTGAGTGAAGCCAGTGGCGAGCGGCGCGGCCTGACCGTTCACGCCTCTGCGCCCCTACGCTCTAAGCAGCAGATATTAGGTATTTTAAACGTGGCGGCGCCCAATTGGGAGGCTTTTACGCCAGAGAAGCTGGCTTTGCTCACCAACGCGGGGCTGCAGATGGGCGTTTTTTTGGATCGCGCCCGCCTCTTTGACCTGATGCATGAGCAGCGTATTGATGAACAACTGGCTCTGCTCAATTTATCACGGCAGTTGCTGAGTCTTTCCAATCTGCCTGATTTGCTGCATTACCTGGTGGATGAGGTATGCCAACTGCTGGCAGTCGATGCCTGCGCCATTTTGCTGGTCAGCGGCGAAGAAGACTTTCTGTGTTTTCAGGCGGCCAGCGGCTGGGTTTCTGACCCAGTGGGCAATGCGTATCGGGTTCCCGTAGCCGGCACCGGTTCGGGGCAGGTGTTACAAAGCCAGCAGCCGCTGTTGTGGAATGGGCCGGAAGAGATTCCGCTGATGAGCCAATCGCCGATGCTGTCCTGGCTGCGGCAGGAGGGGTTTCAAAGTGCGGCCATTGTGCCGTTGGTAGCTTACGGCCGTTCCATTGGCACACTGGTTGTGGACACCCGCAGCACCCGCATCTTTGAAGAGGGCGAGATTCGTTTCTTACAGCTCATGGCCAACCAGGCGGCCATCGCCATTGAAAAAGCGCGGCTGCGCGAGGAAGAGCTGGCGCGGCACCGCATCGAACGGGAGCTGGCAGTAGGACGGCAAATACAGCTAAGCATGCTGCCGCAGTCTAGCCTCAGCGTGCCGGGTTGGCAATTTGCCGTGGAGTATGAACCGGCAAGGCAGGTGGGCGGCGATTTTTATGACTACTTTTTCGTTCCCGGCCAGGAAAATTTGCTGGGGGTCGTTATTGCCGACGTGTCGGATAAGGGGGTTCCGGCGGCGCTGTTCATGGCCTTGAGCCGCACAACCATTCGCAATACCGCGCTGCGTGGGCGGCCCCCGGCCGAGGCGCTGACTTGGGCTAACCGCTTTGTCCTGGAAGACAGCGTGTCCGACATGTTTTTGTCTGCTTTTTACGCCACGCTGGACGTCAGTAACGGCCGTTTCACCTACGCCAATGCCGGGCACAACCACCCGCTGTGGTGGCAGGCCGCCACGCAAATCTTTACACCCCTTAAAGCCGCCGGCGCCGTTTTAGGCGTCATGGCGGAGGTAGAGCTGGAGCAGTGTACCATTGACCTGGCTCCCGGCGATGCCGTCGTACTGTACACGGATGGCGTGACGGAGGCGATGAATGATGATCTGCAAGAATTTGGCGCGGAACGGTTGGAAACGGCCGTAGCCCACGTCCTGCGCCAGGATCCCCAGGCCACCGCCGCTGATATGGCAACGGCCGTTCTAAAAGCGGTAAGCGCCTTTATCGGCGACGCCAGCCAGCACGACGACTTCACTTTACTCATCATGCGCCGCGATCCTGCACCCTGAGCTTGCGCGTCCCTCTGCCAATGATATGATCAACACCTCCCTGATAAAGAAGGGGGTTCAAGAGTAAATGGTGAAATTTCACCGGAAATATGTCCTCTCAAATCACCTTGTTCAAAGTAATCTTCAGAGACTTATGCCCAATTTAACCTATCCTGGCCCAGAAAACATTCAGCGCCAAACTCTGCCTAACGGCATCACCATCCTCGTGTACGAAAACTTCGCCAGCGAATCCATCGTCCTCAGCGGCCTGGTGCGGGCCGGCGCTCTGGCAGAAACGCACAGCCAGGCTGGATTGGCCAGCTTCACCGCCAGCCTGCTGCTGCACGGCACCCGGCAGCGCAGTTTTGGGGACATTTACGAAGCGCTAGAGTCGGTGGGAGCCGGGCTGGATTTTAGCAGCGGGCGGCACACCACAGAATTTTCCGGTCACGCCCTGGCCGAAGACCTCCCTCTATTGGTTGACCTCCTGGCCCAATCCCTGTGCGAACCCACTTTTCCCGTCGACCAGGTTGAGCTGCTGCGCGGGCAGATTCTTACCGGTCTGCAAATGCGCGCCAACGACACCCGCCACATGGCAAACATGGCCTTTCGCGAATTGCTTTACCCCGAACACCCTTACAGCCTGTCCACCGAAGGCTACCCGCATACTGTCTCAGCCATCCTCCGCGAAGATATGGTTGATTTTCACAAGCGCTATTATGGCCCCCAAGGCATGATTTTAGGCATCGTGGGCGCGGTGAAAACGGCCGATGCCATTGCCCAAATTGAGCGCGTATTGGGTGACTGGCAAAACCCGCAGCAGCAAGCTTTGCCCCCTGTAGCAGATGTCCCTCGCCCCCCCGTTGTGGTGCGTCGCCACGTCCATATGCCTGATAAAAACCAGGCGGACGTTTTGCTAGGCCTGCCCGGACCGCGCCGCGCTGCACCAGATTACCTGGATGCAAAAATGATGAACACGATCCTGGGCGTATTTGGTATGATGGGCCGTATTGGCGAAAATGTGCGCGAGAAGCGCGGTCTGGCATACTATGCTTACAGCCATTTGCAGGGAGGCCTGGGACCGTCACCCTGGTTTGCCAGCGCAGGGGTGGCTCCACAGAACGTGGAGGAAGCTGTTCTGGCCATTCTTGATGAGATTGCGCGCATGCAAAACGAACCCGTTTCCGCTGAGGAATTGGCCGACAGCCAGGCGTACATCACGGGATCCATGCCGGTGGGCCTGGAAACCAACAGCGGGCTGGTTAACGTGTTAACGGACATGGAGTTTTACGGCCTGGGCCTGGATTATTTGCAGCAATACCCGGACATGATTTGGGAGATTACGCCGGAGCGGGTGCAGGCCGCCGCCCAAAAATATTTAAGCGTAGCACAAATAGCCGTGGCGGTGGCTGGCAGTTAGCAAATTTTAGGAAGCTGATGTTGACAATTGGCGTAGATTTGAGTGAACTAGAGCGGATTGAGTCCTTGATTTCCCGCTATGGCGACCGCTTTTTAAACCGGGTTTTCACGGTACAGGAACAGGCGTATTGTAACGGCCGTATCTCCAGCCTCGCCGCCCGTTTCGCTATCAAAGAAGCAGTGGCCAAAGCCCTGGGCACAGGCATGGGCGAAATCGTTACCTGGCGCGAGATTGAGGTTGTCAACGATGATCAGGGTAAACCAGAGCTGATTTTGCACAACAAAACCCAGGCATACGCCAACTCATTGGGTTTACGGCAGTGGGCAATTAGCCTCTCCCACACAGATTCTTTGGCTATTGGCTTTGTTGTAGCAACAGGATAAGCCAGTCAGCCAGTCAGCCGGTCAGGGCAATAGCCTGACAAGCTGGAAAACTGACCGGCTAACCAGCTATGTGGAGGTACACATGACAAATTGGACGACAGATGATGGCACCCTTATAAATTACGAGATGTTCGGGGCCCGACCGGATCGCGAAGTTGTTCTGCTGCTTCCCGGCCTCCTTGGTTCCATTAGCAGTCAGTGGCGGAACTTTGTGAAGTCGCTGGCCACCGAATTCACGGTGGTGCTGATGGATTTACGTGGACACGGCCGTTCCGAAAACAAGTCCCCCAGCCTTAACCCCGAGCGCATGATGTACGATGTCCTCGGCCTGCTCGATTTCCTGGACATACCCCGCGTTCACATTGTCGGGTACGACCTGGGCGGCTATTTGGGCCTCATGCTCGCCCTCAACCAACCGCGCCGGGTGCAGTCCCTCGTCATGCACGCCACAAAATTCTACTGGAGCGTAGAAGCGGCCGTTAAGATGCGCGAGCAGCTAGACCCCGACAATATGGCCGAAACTGTACCCGCCTACGCCGACCAGTTGGTGCAAGAACATGGCGGGCGGCGCTGGCGCGAACTGGTGCGCCAGGCGGCAGACCTGATCATGCTCCTGTCACAAAAAGGCATGACAGAAAACATGGCGGCCCAGTTACAGTGCCCTGCTCTCATCTGCCTGGGCGACCGGGACGAGTTGGTTTCATTGGCCGAAGCTCATCGCCTCAGTCGGGTTGTGCCGCGCGGCGGCCTGCTGGTGATGCCGGGCGTTCGTCATCCTTACCATTCAGTGCAGCCCATGCCGCTGCTGCCGATGATCGAATTTTTTGTCAAATCTTCCCAGAAAGTGAAATAGCTAATGGCGCGACGTTTGCTGGCCGTTTTGGCCCATCCTGATGATGAATCTTTTGGACCGGGAGGCACTTTTGCCCGTTATGCCGCCGAGGGCGTCGAGGTGCATATTGCCATTGCCACCGATGGCGCAGCCGGTTCGGTAGCGGAAGGCTACGAAGAAGCGCGAGAAAAGCTGGCCGAGGTGCGGGCCGGGGAATTGGAAGCGGCCGTTTCTGTTTTGGGGGCTACCCTATATACCTTGGACTACCGCGATTCCGGCTACATCAACGATCCGGCTAACCAGCATCCTGATGCCTTCATCAACGCCGATGAAACGGAAGCAATTGGCCGCGTTGTGCGCCTCATCCGGGAGATACGCCCCCAGGTAGTCATCACCCACGACGAAACAGGTGGTTATTTCCACCCCGACCACATTTTCTGCTGGAAAATCACCACCCCTGCTTTTCACGCGGCCGGTGATCCAGACCAATTCCCTGAAATTGGCCCGGCCCCTTACCTGCCGCAGCGGCTTTATTACACCGCTTTTCCCAACACCATGGTCAAGTTTTTCACCTTTCTCATGCGGCTGCGCGGCCAGGATCCTACCCGCGCCGGGCGCAATAAGGACATTAATTTCACCAAGCTGGGGCTGCCGCGACACAAACTTCATGCCACCATTGATTACCGGGCCTACTGGGATGTGAAGCGAGAGGCCAGCGCCCGCCACGCCAGCCAGGGTGGCGGCACCGGCAACAGCCGTGCCCTGCCAGAATGGTTCCAGCGGCGGTTTATGGCTCGCGAAACTTTCATTCGCGCCGTACCTCCTGCGCCAGATGGCTTTCGCGAAAACGATCTATTTGCCGGCGTGGAAATTTCATAGGCATGCGGTTGTGCCAAATGTCACAATTCCATTACAATGCAAGGAAGAGTTTACTGGCCTCGCTGGCCAGCTAATGTAGAGGAGCGTGTACCATGTCATTATTTAAACGTGTTTTGCGTTTGTTGTTTTTGTTAGCAGGATTTGTGGTTGGCGCGGTAACGGCCGTTGCCGCTCTCTTTGCCAAACGAGCCATCAACCCGCCCCGCCAGCGGCAGTGGGCCACCCCCGCCGACCTGGGGCTGGATTTTGAAGACGTGCAGTTCCCGGCCCAGGATGGCGTGCGCCTCTCCGGCTGGTTTGTAGCCGCCCCAGCCGAGTCGCGGCGGAAAGGAGGCACCATCATTTTGGTGCACGGCTGGCCCTGGAACCGCCTGGGCGAAGCGGCCGAAGATGCCGTTTCCACTTTTAGTGGCGCGTCGCCGGTAGACTTCCTGCGGTTGATGTATGCTTTACATCAAGATGGGTTCCACGTGTTTATGTTTGACCTGCGCAACCACGGTGAAAGCGCGGCCCAGCCGCCGGTAACATTTGGTCAAAATGAAGCAAATGATTTGTTAGGCGCCCTGGCTTATTTACACGACCGTTCTGACGTGGACGCCGGGCGCATCGGCGTCGTTGGCTTTTCGATGGGCGCCAACACTCTCCTTTATACCCTCCCGCAAACGAATAGCATCCAGGCCGCCATTGCCGTACAGCCCACTACGCCGGCCCTCTTTGCCCAGCGCATGGCCCGCTACATGATGGGACCTTTAGGAACGGCCGTTTCAGCTCTAGTGGACCAGATGTATCAGGCAGCGGGTGGGCAGCGCTTTGCTGCTTTTCAACCCAGCTTTGCCGCGGCTGGCGCCGGCGACACCCCGGTGTTGTACGTGCAGGGCAAGGGGGACGAATGGGGCAGCATGGAAGACGTGGCGCGCATGGCTGCGGCCACCCCCCATGCCGAAGGGCCTCTGTTTGTCGAAACCACCCACCGCTTTGGCGGCTACCAATACCTCATCGACAATCCCAAGATTGCCACGGCATTCTTCGAGCAGCATTTCCCCGAATAAGACGGTAAGAGGTTACAAGTTACAAACACTTGTAACCTCTTACCCATCTTCCAGTCACAAAACTCAAGCAGGCGGTGTTTAGGGGAGTGAATTGCGCAATATAAACCCTGTTCATGAGGAACCCGTGACGGCCCTATCAGATAATGTGCTGCTGGAGCGCGCCAGGGATGGCGACGCCGCATCCTTTGACACCCTTTTCTACCGCCACTACGACCGCGTTTACGGCCTGTTGTTTCGGCTGCTGGGCAGCCGCGCCGAAGCCGAAGACCTGACGCAAGAAGTTTTTCTGAAGCTGCACCAGCATGCCTTTACCGACAAGCTGTTTTCACGGCAGCGAGAGCATAATCTGGGGGCCTGGTTGTACCGCGTGGCGACTAACATGGGCTACAACGCCATCCGCAGCCGCAAGCGATTGTGGCAGCGCAATACGGTGCTGGTGCCTGACCCCCAGGGCGGTCCCACGGCCGAACAAGAGGTGGAACGGCGCGAAACAAAAACGGCCGTACGCCAGGCGCTGGCCCAGCTTTCTGAAAGGCAGGTCCAGCTTCTGCTCATGCGGCAAATGGGCTTTAGCTATGCCGAATGCGCTGCCGCCTGCGACGTCGCCCCTGGTTCTGTGGGCACGTTACTGGCCCGCGCGGCTGCAGCCTTCCGCCAGGCTTATGAGGCGGAGGCGGGGTCAGGAAGAACCTCGCCGGGAGGAAGATGATGTCGGAAGATCGTGAATTGCAAGAGGTGCTGGCCCAGCTTTCCCAACTGGCTCCCGGTTCCCAAGATACCCCAAAACCGGCCGGGCAGGCGCTGGCAGCATTAAAACAGCGCGTAGAAGTGCCTCCCTCGCCTAGCTGGCGGGAGGTTTGGCGTAATTTTTGGCTGAACCCCAACCGGCGGCTGGCCACGGCCGTTTTGATGCTGCTGGTCGTGTTTGGCATGGCGTTCAGCTTCCCGGCCGTGCGCGCCGCCGCCAGCGACTTTTTGGGGCTGTTCCGCGTGCAAAAATTTGCCGCCGTTTCTATTTCCGCCGACCAGCTCGCCCTGCTGGAAAACATTGCCCGCGAAGGTTTAATGCCCGGTGAAGTAATCATCGCCAACGAGCCGGGCGCCATCACCTCGGCCGATTCCCTGGCCGAAGCCGCGCGGCTGACGGGCCTGAGCACAGTACGCTCCCTGGGGCTGCTGGGCGACCCGGATGAAATTTACGTGGCGGATGGGGGAAACGGCCGTTTCATCATCGACGTAGCCGGATCGCGCCAAATTTTGCAAATGGCTGGCGCCGACCCCACCCTGCTGGCCGATGAATTGGACGGCAAGGCCGTAGAAGTCGTCATTTACCCCGGCGTGCAGCAAACCTGGGTCGATGGCACGACGCTGCTGCAGACGCCCGTCCCGCTGGTGGAATACCCCGGCGACCTAGATCCCGTGCCCCTGGGGGAAGCGATGCTGCAAGCGGTGGGCATGAATGCCGACGAAGCGGCGCGGCTGGCCCGTTCCATTGATTGGACCAGCACGCTGCTGCTGCCCATTCCCCAAGACATAGCCACTTTCAACGAAGTCACGGTCAACGGCAGCAGCGGGCTGGTGCTGTCCAGCACGGGCGGGCAGTTCAACGCCCTCATCTGGCAGCAGGCTGACGTCTTGTACGTGCTCAGCGGATCCGGCAGCGCCAACGAACTGCTGCGGCTGGCCAATTCTTTGCGCTAACGGGCGATTTAAGACCCAAAGGGTTTGCGGAAACTTTTGGGTCTGTGAAAGAAAAGACACACAATGCCTGCTGATTTTGTTATTGATACCCAAGGTTTGCGTAAGGAATT
This sequence comes from uncultured Chloroflexia bacterium, assembly GCA_963695505.1. Lineage (GTDB taxonomy): Bacteria > Chloroflexota > Anaerolineae > Promineifilales > Promineifilaceae > JACSRF01. The sequence goes on from CAVOGX010000011.1 coordinate 30,625, forward strand.
CGGCCCCAAAGTCGCCGTGGCGGACCTGACGCTGCAAGCGCAGGCGGGCGAGGTTTTTGGCTTTCTGGGACCAAATGGGGCGGGTAAAACCACTTCTGTAAAGATGTTGTTGGGGCTGACGCAGCCCACAGCGGGCACGGCCGTTCTGCTGGGCCAACCCCTGGGCCATCGCCAAACCCGCGCCAAAATCGGCTTTCTCCCCGAACACTTTCGCTTTCACGCCTGGCTGCGGGCGGCGGAATTTTTAGACGTGCACGGCCGTTTATACGGCATGAGCGCTGCCCGGCGCGCCGCCGTCGTTCCCGACCTGCTGGAGCTGGTGGGGCTGGCCGACCGGGCCACCACGCGGCTGCGCGCTTTCTCCAAGGGCATGCTGCAACGCATTGGCCTGGCCCAGGCGCTGCTCAACGATCCGGCGCTGGTTATTTTGGACGAGCCAACCTCCGGGCTGGACCCGCTGGGGCGCCGCCTGGTGCGCGACATCATCAACGGGCTGCGCGCCGAGGGCACCACGGTATTCTTGAATTCCCACCTGCTGAGCGAGGTAGAGCAGACCTGCGACCGGGTAGCATTCATTCGCAACGGCCGTATTTTGCAAACGTTGAATCTGCACGAGGCGGATACCCAGGTACAGGTGACGCTGCGCGTGGGCCAGCCTACGCCCCAACTGCTGGCCGATCTGGCCCAGTTTGGCGAACACGCGGGCTGGCAGGGGATAAACGGCCGTATTCACCTGACACTGCCCCACGAAGCCCACCTGCCAAAGCTGGCGCAATGGTTGGTGGATCATGGCCACGCCCTGTACGAACTCAGCCCGCAGCGCCTGTCGCTGGAAGAGCGTTTTTTGCAGATTGTGGGCCAGGTAAGCGAGGCTTGAGATGCGCGTACTGATTATTGCCCAACTCACCATTCAAGAAACCCAGCGCCGCCGCATTTTGTGGATTGCCCTGGTGCTGGCCATAGCCTTTGTCGCTTTTTTTGCCGTCGCTTTCCATTACATCTACCAAGACGTAGAGCAGTCGGGGCTGGATTCGGAAAATGGGCAATTTGTCGTAGGCACGCTGCTGGCGGCGGGGCTGTACGCCATCAATTTTTTGGTCATCGTGACCACGGTGGTGACCTCGGTTACGGCCGTTTCCGAGGAAATCGAAAGCCACACCATCGAGGCCTTGCTCACCAAGCCATTACGCCGCTGGGAGCTAATTCTGGGTAAATGGGTGGGCTTCGCCGTCATGCTGCTGGTGTACGTGGTCATTCTCTCTGGGGGCATTATCCTTTTCGTCAACTGGCGCACCGGCTACACGATTCAAAACGTGCTGCCTGGCTTTAGCCTGATGGTGCTGCAAGGGCTGCTGGTACTGTCGCTGACTATGGCCGGAGGCACGCGCCTCTCCTCGCTGGCTAACGGGGTGCTGGCCTTCATGCTCTACGGCCTGGCCTTTCTTGGCGGCTGGGTGGAACAAATTGGGGCGATGCTGCGCAACGAAACGGCCGTGGACATCGGCATTCTCACCAGCCTGATTATGCCCACCGAAATTCTGTGGAAGCGGGCGCTGATCCTGTTCCAGCCGCAGTTTGCCAATTTGCCCATGCTGGCCGGCCCTTTTGCCGTGATGTCCCAGCCCAGTGACTTGATGATGGGTTACGCCGTGTTTTACATGCTGGCGCTGCTGGGGCTGGCCATGTGGAGTTTTAGCCGCCGCGATTTATAATCGGCCGCATGCTAATACCCCCATCCATTCAGGCTGCGTGCAGCGCTTTCCACGCTTTTTTGTCCGCCGACCAGGTGCAGGCTTTGCAAAATTGGGCGGCGCGGCGGCTGTCGGTGGCTGAATCGGGCAAGGAGCAGGAAACGGAAACGGCCGTGCTCACCATCCTCGAACTCGTGCCCCATCTGCTCCTGTCAGAAAAAAAACGGGATGACGAAGGCGTCGTTGACGCTCCCGTCATTCGCCTTTTCAAAAATCTGGCTTGGCTGGCCGGGCAACCGGCCGCCCGCAGCCACAAACACCTGCGGCGCGCCCTGCAAGCCGCTCGCACCCAAGGGGATACCGAGACTGCCTACCAGATCCTGATCCAAATTTTGCAAAACTATGGATAGGCTGCTTTCCATTGTCCTCTTCCTCAAAGCCTGAGGCGGGCCATGACGCAGGATGACGTCCTGCCCATTTTGCGTTAGACTTTGCCCTGGAGGATTTAGACATGATGGACACCGACGGAAAATTCTATCTAGGGCGAATTTTTGACATCCAGGCAAACAAGACCGACGAAACTCCCCTGCTCTATGCACCAGAAGATTTGACGACCCATGGCGTCGTTGTAGGGATGACCGGTTCGGGTAAAACCGGGCTGTGCCTGGACCTGTTGGAAGAAGCGGCGCTGCAACAACATCCCGGCGCTGATGATTGATCCCAAGGGAGACATCACCAACGCCTTGCTGCATTTTCCGGAGTTCGGCCGGCCGATTTCCAGCCCTGGGTCAACGCCGATGAGGCGCGGCGGGAAGGTAAAACCATAGAAGAAACAGCAGCAGACACGGCCAATCTCTGGCGCAACGGTCTGGCAAAATGGGACATCGCTCCGGACCGTATCCAGGCCCTGAAAGACAGTGTGCAGTTTGCCGTCTACACGCCGGGTTCTGATGCAGGATTGTCGTTGAGCATTCTGGCTTCTTTGGCAGCGCCTGCCATTCCCTGGGAAGACAACGTCGAACTGCTGCGCGAAAAGATTTCCGGTACGGTCACGGCGCTGCTCGGCCTGATTGGCCTGAAAGACATTGACCCGGTGCGTTCCCGCGAGCACATATTGCTGGCCAACATTTTTGAGCACGCCTGGAGCCAGGGGCAAGACCTGGACTTGGGCGAACTGATTTTGCAAACTCAGACTCCTCCTTTTGAGAAGCTGGGGGTCTTTGATATCAATCGCTTTTTCCCCGAAAAAGATCGCTTCGAGCTGGCCATGCTGCTGAACAACATCCTGGCCGCGCCAGCTTTCCAGGCATGGATTGAAGGGACGCCGCTGGACATTCCCAAACTCCTCTACGACGCCGGCGGCAAGCCGCGCCACACCATTTTCTACATCGCCCATCTCTCCGAAGCGGAGCGCATGTTCTTTGTGACCCTGCTCTATTCGGCCGTGGAATCGTGGATGCGCACGCAAAGCGGCACGACTTCTCTGCGCGCCCTGGTTTACTTTGACGAGATTTTTGGCTACTATGCCGCCGGTCGGCAACCCGCCTTCCAAAGAGCCCATGCTGCGCATGCTGAAGCAGGCGCGGGCCTTTGGGGTGGGCATGGTGCTGGCCACGCAAAACCCGGTCGACGTGGATTACAAGGCGCTGTCCAACGCCGGCACCTGGTTCATTGGCAAGCTGGGCACGGAACAGGACAAAGCAGCGGCTTCTGGACGGGCTGGCCAGCGCCATGCCGGGCGGGCTGGACCGCCAGGAATATGACGATCTGATTTCGGGCATTGGCAAGCGGGTGTTTTTGCTGCGCAACGTGCATGAGCCGCACCCCGTGTTGTTCCAAACGCGCTGGGCGATGAATTACCTGGCTGGTCCGGTGACGCGCACGCAAATTCCGGCGCTGAACGAGCTGGCCGGGGTGGGTCCGGAAACGGCCGTTACCCACACAGCCCCGACCGCGTCTTCGCCAGCCTCATCACCACAAACAACTGCACCTGTGCCCGCTGCTGCACCAGCAGCAGCCGAAGAGCTGCCGGGTTCGCAAACCCAGCCTGCCGTGCCCGGTCGGGTGGCGGAGTACTTTTTGCCGGAAACCATGTCTTTGACCCAGGCGGCCCAGGAATACGGCCGTTTCCTACCCCCTGATGCCTCTTCTGCCGGCACACTCTACCAACCCGTTTTGCTGGCCCAGGCTCACGTCCGTTACCTGAACCGCAAATACAACCTCGACCACGAGCGGCAGCCCGCCGCCCTGATCATCGAGCCGGACGAACGCGGCGGCGTGCGCTGGGAAGATTTCCTGGTGCAGCCCATTGAGCCGCGCAAGCTGGAGCGCACGCCGCGCGCAGATGCCCGATACGCAACGTTGAGCGGGGCGCTCAACGACGCCAAAACCCTGAAAAGCTTAGAAGCCGATTTCGTCGATTGGATTTACCGCTCTGGCGAAGTGCAGGTGAAAGCGAATGAGGAACTTGACGTCTATGCCGGTCCGGAAACGAGTGAAGCCGATTTTTCTGCTCTGTGCCAGAAAGCTGCCGCCGCCAAAGCCGAGGTCGAAGCCGACAAGATTGAAGACCAATATGAGCGCAAAATCGACAGTCTTGAAGCAAAACTTACTAAAGAACAGCGCGAATTAGATGAAGATGAAGCAGAGTACAAGCGGCGCAAACTGGAAGAAACCGCCACGCATGCCGAAACCCTCTTCAGCCTTTTCTCTAAGCGGCGGCGCAGCGTGTCCTCTTCCATGACAAAGCGGCGCATGACCGCGCGCGCCCGTGAAGATGTAGAAGAATCCAAAGAGGAAATTGAGCGGCTGCAGGAAGAAATGGACGAGCTCGAGGCGGAAATGCAAAAAGCGCTAGACGATTTGGAGCAGAAGTGGCAGGATGTGGCCGCCAGGATTACCACCATACCGGTCACGCCCTACAAGAAAGACATTAGCGTAGACCTTTTTGGCATTGGGTGGATGCCTTACCACATTGTGCAGGTGGATAAACGACTGGAAACGCTGCCCGCCTTTCAAATTCAGGAAAAATAGCGGACGGTTTGCAGACGAGTCTAACGAGAGCTAGAGGGGAAGCCCATCTCTAGCTCTTTTTTCTGGCGCAGGCCACTTAAAAGGGAGTAGCATGGACAAAAAAACGGCCGGTATTGGTGGTATCCTCGTGGTGATTTTAGGCGTGCTTTCCATTATTTTTGGCGTCGACCTGCTCGAAAAAACCGGACTGTCTGATGATGGCGTGACCCCCACTGCCCCTACCTCTGCAGGGGGGGCCTGGTACGAGATTTACTTTACAAATCCCACCTGCCCGCCGGAGAATGAGCGGGAGGGCGGCGTAGATGAAATCATTGCTGCCGATTTGCGCCAGGCCAGCGTGCAGGTTGACGTCGCTGCATATGACCTGGACTCGGAACCCATTGTCAATGCGCTCATAGAGCTGGAGCAGCGCGGCGTGACAGTGCACGTGGTAACCGACGAGGATAATGGGGATTTGAGCGCTGTTCGCCGCCTGCGGCGCAACGGCATCAGCGTGGTGGAAGACAAGCGCCGAGGGCTGATGCATGACAAGTTCATTGTGATTGACGGCCGTATCACCTGGACCGGCTCCATGAACTTCACCAGCAACGGCGTTTACTGCAACAACAACAACCTGGTTCGTTTTGATGAACCCCGCCTGGCAGCAAACTACCTGGCCGAGATGACCGAGATGTACGACGAGCGCCAGTTCGGCCCCACTTCGCCCGACAACACGCCCAACGAGCTGCTGACCATTCGCGGGGTGGGTGTAGAGACTTATTTTGGGGCAGAAAAAGATATCGCCCTGGTGTTATCTCGTGCCCTGGCTCGCGCCGAACAAGAAATTTTATTCATGGCATTTTCCTTCACGAACGACCAAATTGGCGAGTCTCTGCTGGGACGCGTGGACGCCGGGGTAGAAACGCGGGGGGTCTTTGAAACGCTAGGCTCCGATACCTCTTTTAGCTATTACCCCATCATGCAGGTTATGCGGCTGTCTAATTTGCAGGTGCGCCAGGACGGCAATTCCCAATTCATGCATCACAAGGTGATCATCATTGACCGCCAAACCGTGATTTTTGGCTCCTTTAACTTCACCGACAATGCGAACCGCCAAAATGACGAGAATGTCGTCATTGTGCACGACCCCACATTTGCCAGTTTCTTCGTCGAAGAGTTTGAGGCGGTCTGGGCCGAAGCCGGGGGCTGAGTTTATGCTAAATATCTGCGGGAACGGGAAACATAAATGCTATAATTTGCCCGCGGTAGGCAAAAACTATGTTGGCCTGCCCCACAAGAGTGTGTATGCAAGCTGCTTTATCTGTTAATCGCAAACATCTGGGACGCAATCTCAGCTACTTTCTGCTCGTTCCCTTAACCACGCTGGTGTTGATAACCATAGCCCTGGCTGTGGTGGTTTCTTCATATGAAAGCGCGCATAACGGCCGTATCTACAGTGGCGTCAGCGTGTGGGGCATCGACCTGAGCGAGAAAACCCCGGCCGAAGCTCAGGCTGTCCTGGCTGCGGCCTTCCCTTACCCGGAAGAAGAAGCTGTCACTTTTGCCGATCCGGCTACCAGGCAAGTATGGGGTAAATCGCCGGCCGAGCTGGGGTTGACCTTTGACGTGGCTCAAACGGTCCAGGCCGCCATGGGCATTGGGCGCGAAGGCCAGCCGGGCCAGCAAATTCGCGACTTGTTTACTAGCTGGTACTACGGCCGTTCCCTAGCCCCAATCATCGTTTTTGACGAAAGCCAGCTCGATGCCGCCCTGGGCGAGATGGCCGCCGCCATTGACCAGCCCGCCCGCAACGCCAGCTTTGACCTAAGTGGCAGCAGCACCACCTACGTGCCGGGCCAGTTGGGCCGCCGTCTGGACCTGGCCTATCTGCGGGAGCAGTTGGTGGCACCGATTATGGATTTCCGCCAGGCGCAGATTGAACTGTTAATCCATGACATAGAACCTGCGCTGATGGATGATTTTGTTGGCGCCAACCAGATTCAGCAAATGACCAGTAATCCCATCAACTTCTACCTGGCTGAACCCTTAGACGATACCGACCTGCAAACTATCGAGCTGCCCGTGACCGAGCTTACCCGCTGGCTGCGGGTCAACATGACCCCACGCGCCGACGGCACAATGCAGCACGACGTGATTGTCGATGAAAACGCCGCTCGCGCCTGGCTGGCCCAATTCGCTGACCAACTTTACCGCGAGCCGGTGCGCGCCCGCTTTTACTTTGACGACGATACGCGCGAATTAATACTGGTTGCCCCTCACGTTAACGGCCGTGAACTTGACGTGGATGCCACCCTGGAAGAGCTTATGGCTCAACTGGGCAGCAGCAACCGCCGCATTCCCTTCATCGTCAATGATATCATTCCGACTGTTTCCTCGGAATCCACTGCCGCCGAGTTGAGCATTACCGAACTCATCACCCAATCTACCACCTGGTTCTACGGTTCTTCCGACGAACGCAAACACAATATTGCCCGCGCCGCTGCCAACTTTTTCGGCATTGTCGTTGCCCCTTACGAAGAATTTTCCTTTAACAAATACCTGGGCAGCATCAGCGAAGCCGACGGCTACGAGGAAGGGCTGATCATTGTGGGTGGGCAAACAATTAAAGGCATTGGGGGCGGCGTGTGCCAGGTGAGCACCACCCTTTACCAGACTGCCTTTTTGGGAGGGTTTCCCATCGTCGAGCGCTGGGAGCATGGCTACTGGCTCGATTATTACAACGATGGGCAGGGGCCAGGTATGGACGCCACCGTCTATTCCCCCATTGTCGACATGCGCTTTATCAACAACACGCCGCATTACCTGCTCATCGAAAATTATTACGATACGGAAAATGAGGCACTCACTTTTAAGTTTTACAGCACCAGCATGGGGCGGCAGATTGTAAAAACCGAGCCGGAATTCTTCAACATGACGGAAACTCCCGCCCCTGAAGAAGACCGCTGGGTGTTTGATGCCGACCTAGAGCCAGGCACGGTGCTGCAAATTGATTGGGCTACGCCTGGGGTAGACGTGCTGGTACGTCGCACCGTCTACAACGCCGACGGTGAAATCCTCATTGACGAGTCCGTCTTCAGCAACTACATCCCTTACCCCAACACTTACCACTACGGGCCAGGGGTTGAACCATATGACTACTCGTTGGTGCCTGAATCTTAGGCGTCCCGTGGATCAGGCCGACTAACGGCTTATTTCCGCGGAAAGAGGATCGTGTCAATTAGCAGTTTGCCGATGTAGACCACAAAAACAAATACCGTTACCGGCACCTGCCAGTACAAAAACCAGTTTGGCGTCCAGACTGGCAGCGGCACCACAGCAATGAAAAAAGCAACGGCCGTTGCCAGAATCACGCGCTCCAAAAATTTTCGCCAATTTCGCTTCTTCATCCCTTCATTATACTCTCGCCACGGCTCAATCCCTTTATCCATGACACAATTCTAAGAACACAGCGGCTAAAACAAGAGGTTATTTGCCGCATTGCGTCATGAGAGTAAAATCAGTATCATGGAAGGTACGGCTGACTTTCACGCGACTGTGACCCTGAGTGTAAGTTCTTTACCCCTCCTGGCACACGGTCTATAATTTTTATATTAACCACCTTTCTGTAAGCAAAAATGGAGCAAGCACATGCGACTTGGTAAAGAACTCACCGGCAAGCCAATAATCAGCGTCACAGACGGCCGTTTCCTGGGTAACGTCAAAGACCTCTACCTGGACGAAGACCTCAACTGGATCACCGGCATCTTCCTTGGTTCCGAAGGGCTGCTCAAACGCAGCCACAACCTCATCGATCGCGAAAATGTCGTCGTTTTTGGCATTGACGCCATCCTGGTCAAAAAAGCAGACGTCATTATCACCGAAAAAGAGCATGAAGCTGCCGAAACCTGGCTGCGCTTCGAAAAACTGCGCAGTCGCGATGTAGACACCCCTGGCGGCACCAAAGTCGGCACCATTGGCGACATCATTATCGGCAGCGAGGGTGACATTACCGGCTTTGTCCTGGGCAAAGTTTTTGTCGAAGGCCCCATTGCCGAAAAAGGCCAGATTCCCCGCGAGGGCCTCATCGACACCGGCAGCCTGGACGGTATCATGACCATTGACCTGCCCAAAGTTGAAGCGCTCTATCAGGGCGCGCTTATTCCCCCTGCAAAAGATGAGTGACAAATAGTGGGTTAGTGGGTTGGTTGGATAGTGGGCTAGAGAGTTAGCAGCGAACCAACAAACCGGCAAACTAGCAAACCAACCAACAAGCTAGCAAACTTTATCAGAAAAGCCTGGTAGTTACGTTTTAATTAGGAGACGCAAGATGAACGAAAGCATTAATTTCAATCTCTCGGAAGAGCACAAAGAAATTCAGCAGCTTGCCCGTGACTTTGCCCGCAACGAAATTGCGCCCGTGGCCGAACATTATGACAAAAGTCACGAATTTCCGTGGCCAGTGGTGAAGAAGGCGCAAGAAATGGGCCTGACCACCATGAACACGCCCGAAGAGTATGGCGGGCTGGGGCTGAGCATGTTTGAAGAGTGCCTGGTCAGCGAAGAGCTGGCTTGGGGCTGCTCTGGCATCAGCACAGCCATTGGCGTCAACAGCCTGGGCATGCTGCCCATTCTCATTGGCGGCAGCGAAGAGCAAAAGACCACCTACGGCAACCGCATGGCCGACGGTGCGCTGTGCGCCTACTGCGTTACCGAACCAGAAGCCGGGTCAGACGTATCGGGCATTGCCACAACGGCCGTTAAAAATGGCGACCATTACATCCTCAAAGGGGGCAAAACCTTCATCACCGGGGCCACCAACGCCAACTTCTACACCGTGTTGGCCTACACCGCCCCCGAACTGCGGGGCACTCGTGACCGCTACAAAGGCATGAGCTTCTTTGTGGTGGATCGCGACTGGGAAGGCGTCAGCGTCGGCAAGCCTTTCGACAAAATGGGCCAGCACGCCTCCGATACGGCCGAAGTCATCTTCGACGATGTAAAAGTGCCCGCCACCCACCTGCTGGGGCAAGAAGGCATGGGCTTCCTCTACGCCATGAAGGTGTTCGACCACAGCCGCCCCTCGGTGGCCGCCGGGGCCGTGGGCGTGGCCCAGCGCGCATTGGACGAAGCTATCAAATACGCCAAGGAGCGCATGAGCATGGGCCAGCCCATCTGGCAGCACCAGGCTATTGGTCACATGGTCGCCGACATGGCCATGCAGGTCGAAGCTGCGCGCCTGCTGGTGTGGAAAGCGGCCTGGGCCGTGGACAGCGGCACGCGCAACACCACCGCCGCCGCTTTTGCCAAGGCCTACGCTGCTGACATGGCCATGAAGGTCACCACCGACGCCGTGCAGGTCTTTGGCGGCTACGGTTACATGTCCGAGTATCCGGTGGAAAAATTGATGCGCGACATTAAAATCTACCAGATTTACGAAGGCACCAGCCAGATTCAGCGCAACATTATTATGCGCGAGCTATTTCGCAGTTAAAATCAACGTCAACTTCAGCTAAGATTGCCAGCTTCTGGCCATCACCAATCACCTCCTATGGAAAACGGCCGCAGTTCTAAAATTGCGGTCGTTTTCTTTGCCGCCCGCTATCACTAATGCAGTCAGCACGGGAGAAGGCTGTAAACGGGGAGCGTAGCCCAATCGAAGGTGAGCAAAAGTGACGGCCGTTTCCCACGGTGCTATAATCTCTCGCTGTTTTGGGTCGGCAAACACCTGCCCAAAAATTTGTTGAATAAGGACACGATTTTATGCAGAAAACAATGGAAACAACGGCCGTTTCCCCCCGCCGCACCTTGCGTGATTACCTGGGGTTGGCCCTGCGCGGCATGGCCATGGGCGCCTCTGACATTGTGCCCGGCGTCTCCGGTGGCACAATGGCCTTCATTTTTGGCATCTATGAAGAGCTGATCGACTCCCTGCGCATGATCGGCGAGCCTAATTTCTTGCGCGCCCTGTTCCGCTTACAAATTAAAGAGGTCTTTCGCATTCTGAACTGGCCCTTCCTCGTGGCTGTGTTCGGCGGCATCCTCATCGCCATTTTTACCCTATCGCATGGCCTGGAGTGGCTGCTCGTCAACCAGCCGGTGCTGCTGTGGAGCTTCTTCTTTGGCCTGGTACTGGCCTCCGTCTTTGCCGTGGCGCGGCGCATCCAAAACTGGCGGCCGGCCATTCACTTCACTATGGCTGCAGCGGCCGTGGCCGCTTACCTGCTGGTTGGCGCCGCCCCTGCCCACACCCCTAACGAGTGGTGGTTTCTCATGCTCAGCGGGGCCATCGCCATTTGCGCCATGATTTTGCCCGGCATTTCTGGCGCATTCATTCTGGTGCTGCTAGGCAAATACCAATTCGTGCTTTCGGCCGTGAACGACCGTGACTTTTTAACCATCGGTCTGGTGGGTGTTGGTGCTGTCGTAGGATTGGTGACTTTCGCCCAGTTTCTAAGCTGGCTCTTCAAACGCTACCACGACTTGACCGTTGCCGCCCTGACCGGTCTGATGATGGGCAGCCTGCGCAAGGTGTGGCCCTGGAAAGAAGATGTGTCCTGGCTGCTGGACGACAATGGGCAGTACGTTTTGAGCCACGGCGAAAGAATCGTCACCAAGCAGCTCAACATACTGCCTGACTTTGCCGGGGATCCTTTAGAAGTGGCTTTGGCCGTTCTGCTGGCCCTGGGCGGGCTGGGAGTCGTCTTGCTGATTGAGCGCCTGGCTCATCTGCAATCGAATTAGAGGTTTTCATGGATATTTTGACCTTTGTAGTCGATTTGTTTCTCCATTTGGATGAACACTTAAGCGTAGTCATTCGCAACTACGGCACGCTTACGTATGCACTATTATTCACTGTGATTTTCATCGAAACAGGTCTGGTGATTACGCCGTTTTTGCCCGGCGATTCCCTTTTGTTTGCCGCCGGCACTTTTGCCGCCCTGGGCGACCTGAATATTGTGTTCCTGATGCTGCTGCTGTTTGTCGCGGCCGTTTTGGGTGATACGGTTAATTATTGGATCGGGCACAAGCTGGGGCTGCGCATCTTTGACACGCAAAACCGCTGGCTGAAAAAGGTGCTCAAGCGGGAGTATCTGGAAAAAACGCAGGCCTTCTATGCCAAACATGGCGGGAAAACGATCGTGCTGGCTCGTTTTGTGCCCATCGTGCGCACCTTTGCGCCTTTTGTGGCCGGGGTAGGAACCATGCGTTACGGCCGTTTCATCACCTACAACGTTCTCGGCGGTTTCCTATGGACCTTTGGCTTCAGTCTCTTGGGCTACTTCTTTGGCAATATACCGTTTGTCAAAGCCAACTTCGAGTACGTCATCTTGGGCATTATCTTCGTTTCCGTGCTGCCCATGTTTATCGAATACATGCGCGGGCGCAGTCACAGCAGCCAAACCAGCGAAGCGGCCTGATTCGCAAAACAGCCCCCTTCGCAATTACCAAACGGGAGCAGTATGGCAGCCGAAAATAAAACTATCCAGGCCATTCTCTTTGACTTTGACGATACCCTCATCGATTGGTCAGGCCAGACACAACCTTATCCCGAACTCTTTCGGAGCCACGTTGCCGGTCTGCACGCCTACCTCCTGGAGGAGGGGCATGACCTGCCCAACTGTGAAACCTTTTTTCAGCAGTATCAAAAAGTCGTGCAGGAAGCCTGGGATGAAGCCAACACCACCCTGGTTGGCGTCCGGTTTGCCAATGTGCTGCAAACTCTTTTCCACGCCCTATCTCTGGACCCACAACAAATTGATCTTCGGGCAGCCATGCGAGCCTTCAACTGGCAGCCTGTCCCCGGCGTCGCTCCCTACCCGGATACCCACGCGACACTCTCCACACTGCGCCAACAGGGCTATAAGCTGGGGCTGCTCACCAACGCCATGATGCCAATGTGGATGCGCGATGTGGAGCTGCGCGCCTATGGCCTTTTAGATTACTTTGATGCGCGGTTGACCTCTGGCGACTTTGGCTACATAAAACCCCATCCTGCCATTTACTACGAGCTGCTGCGACAGGTGGCTTGCAAGCCAGCAGAAGCCATTTTCGTGGGAGACCGTCCGGCTAACGACATTGCCGGCGCCCACGCTGCTGGTCTGATTAGTGTTCTGATTTCGCCACCTCATCTGGCGCGCGATTTGGACGGGGTAAAACCTGACTATACAATTGAAACATTGCAAGAATTGCTGCCCATCCTGGCAGAATTGGAAGGTGCATAATGGAAAAACCAGGCCGAAACGAACCCTGTTACTGCGGCAGCGGCAAAAAGTATAAAAAATGCCACATGCCCATAGACCAGCAGCAAGAAAAAGAGAAGCGGGATTGGGTGCAGGCGGCCCATTTTCTGAGCCGTGATTTTATGCTGTACGCGCGGGATGAACAGTTTGCCGCGGATTTTGCCCAGGCGTTGGCACAATACTGGAACGACTTTTACACCATCGACAACGCCGAAGAAATGAGTCAGCCGGAGGCGCTGCGCTTCTTTGATTGGTTTGTCTTCGATTATCGTTTGGCCGATGGTTCCCGCCTGCTAGACACTTACCGCAGCGACAAATGGGATGAGTTGTCTACGGTGCAGCAGCAGGTGCTAGAAAAATGGATGGCCGAAGCAGGCACTTCCTGGGCATACACTCTGACAGATTATGATGCCAACAAGCTGTACCTGGAGGATTTCTTCTTTGGAGAGTCTTTTGCCGTGGAAGAACCAGGAGGCCGGGGGGTGGTGGAAATTGGCGAAGTCGTTTTGGCGCGGCTGGTCCCAGTGTATGACCACCTGGAGTTCAGCACAGCCGCCGCTTACCTACCCGCGGACGAGATTGGCGATTTGAAGGATAAACTGGCCCAGGCACAAACGGCCGATTCTGCCGCACACCCCGATGCCACCCCCGTAGACTTTATGCGCCGCCATAACCACCTCCTGGTGCATCACGCTCTGGAACAAGCCGAAAAGAAAGAGCGCCCGCCTGTTGCCCGGCTGGACCCCAATCGCTCCGATAAGGTGATGCAAAAAGTTGTGCGGCAAATGAAGCGGCGGTTGTAGGCGGGGGGGGTTACAGCTCCCCTGTGTAGTGCGGCAGAGGTACGATGGCATCGTAGCGCTTGCCGTTGGGCATAATGGCATTGTGCAATGATTTGGTGCTGGCCAACTGTACGGCCGTTACCTTAGCATGGCGCAAATCAGCTCCCGTTAGATCCGCCCCGTTCAAAACAGCCCCCGTTAAATCCGCTTCCCGTAAATCCGCCCCGCGCAAATCGGCATCCGTTAATGTGGCGCGCTCCAAATCGGCTACCTGCAAGTTAGCCTGCTGCAGATTGGTCTCGCGCAGGTAAGCTTTTTGCAAATTCGCCACGCGCAGTACGGCTTGATGCAGGTTTGCCCCGCGGAAATTTGCGCCAACCGCCTCAACACCCCACATACGTGCCCGTTCCAGGTTGGTTTCTACCAGCCGGGCCCCGTTGAGGGTTGCCCCGCGCAAATTGGCGTCGGGCAAGTTTGCCTGCTGAAAATTTGCCCCGGTAAGCTGGGCATCCACAAAGTTGACCGCGTCCCCCTGGGCTTTGGTGAGCTCAGCCCCAATGAGCACAGCTTCCCGCAGCGTAGCCTGGTGTAAACGGGTACCGCGCAGCCGCGCCTGGTGCAAGTTGGCCTCGCTGAAGTCCGCTTTAGGGGCTGTTGCGCCCCACAAATTGGCCCCAGAAACGTTGGCTTCGCGTAAATTGGCCCCCGTTAATTGGGCGCCCACCATATCTGCACCGCGCAGGTTCGCCTGAGTTAGCTGGCTGTGGTTGAGATTGGCCACGCGTAAAGTTGCATGGCTGAGGTCGGCGTGGTGCAGGTTGCTCAGGTGCAAGTTGGCCGCCCACAGATTGGTCTGGCGCAAGTTGGCGTGGCGCAGAACGGCCGTTTCCAACTGTACGCGGGTCAGGTCCAGGGCCGGTAAATCTGCCCCCGGCAGATAAGCTCCTTGCAGCATTGCCCCACTTAAATCTATTAGCGGGGGTTGGCCAATCAATCCCGCCTCCGCTAAAAATAACAGCGCCTGCCCCCGGCGAGTGACGTCTAAGGGCTGTAAGGTGGCCAGCGTGCGGGCACGGGCCAGACGGCGCACGTCATCGTTTTCCCCGGCGCCGCGCAGGTTTTCCCGCAGCAGCATGTCGGTCATGCGGTCAAAGAGGCTTTGCAGGCTGGCTTCACGCTGCTGCTCTGTAGAGGAACGACGCTGGGATTCCTGAATGACGCGGGCCAAAAACCAGCCGCCGCCCAAAAGCACAATGGGCAGCAGCAGCAGGTCGAGCCAATCCCACAGCGTTTTACCCTGGAAGCCAAGCTGGCCCATGAACGCCATGCGCCCCACGAGCCACAAAGACCATAGGGCAAAAAGAGAAAGGGCAATTATGACAACGTGTTGGCGAGTAGCACGATGTTGAATCTTACTGGCAATAGAAGTTAGGGCTTTTTGCAAGCTCTCCGGCATGCGCTTCACTTACCTGCGTGCAATGAAACTACAAACGGCCGTTCCGCTCATACACAGCCCTAATTGTAAACAGTTTCAGGGTAAAAACCCAATAATCCTTTTGCCTCAGCCAAAAGCGTGGCGCAGGCGGCCCAAGGCGGGCTCGAGGGATTGCCAGAGTTGCACAGCAGGAAACGGCCGCGTTGTCGAAGTTATCGACGCTTCTTGTTGATCTGGGGTTTCTGCCACTGGCAGCGCGGGGCAAGTTCCTTTAGCCACAATCGTGACCCGCAGCGTCTGACCCAGGCGCTCATCGAATACCGCCCCAAACTTCAAGCTTGCACTCGAGCCTGTGGCTTTTTGAATAGAGGAAACAACCTGCTGAATCTCCCCTAGAGTCAAATCTGGCCCGGCCGAAATATTAACCAATAGATCTCGTGCCCCTGCTAGCGACAAATCCAGCAGCGGAAAAGAAAGAGCCTCTTGCACAGCCTGCTGCGCACGGTTTTCGCCTTGCGCCTGGCCTACCGTCATCACCGCCTGACCCGGCTGCTGCAGGACAGCCAGCACGTCGGCGAAATCGACGTTAATTAAACCCGAAGAGGTCACCAGGTCACTCATGGCCTGAATGGCGTGCACCAGTACCGTATCGGCCATGTGCAGCGCTTCTTCCAGAGTGGCGCCTTTGTTGACCAGGTGCAACTGCCCATCATTGGGAATCACCAAGACGGTGTCCGCAAACTGCCGCAGCCGCCGAATCCCCGCCTCTGCGTTGCGCTGCCGCTCTTTGCCTTCAAAACTAAAGGGTTGGGTCACCACGGCAATGGTCATCACGCCCAGCTCTTGCGCCATTTCAGCGATGATGGGCAAAACGCCGGAACCTGTTCCCCCACCCATGCTGGCTGTCAAAAAAAGCAGGTCCGCATCGCGAACAATGCGCCGCAAGGAGTCAGCAGATTCATAAGCAGCCTGTTCACCAAGAAAAACATTACCATCAGTGCCCAGCCCGCGCGTCACGCTAGCGCCGACAAGTAGCTTGGTGCAGGCCAAAGATGTCGCCAGGGAAAGGGAGTCTGTGTTTACAGCCACAAACTCTACGCCCGGGATGCGTTGTTGAATCATGCGGTTGAGGGCGTTGATTCCGCCACCGCCAACCCCCAGTACACGGATTTTGGTCAGGGTGGGTGCGAAACCTTCTCGTTTCATAACTACTGCTCTTTTCCTGATGGGCGGTTTCATGCCTGGACGCCAGGGAAGGTCAGAAGACGGGATTGGAAACGGCCGTTTCCAATCCACATACTATGCAAAGCCAGGTCAACGAAACAGCGCCAGCGTTATAATGTTGAGATACTACAACAGATAGTAACCCCATCATAGGCCAAAATACACACCATGTCAATGAAACAACTGATTCGATGCCTGTTTTTCTTGACACCTGATAGGGTTTTGTTGTACTATCACAACATGCTACAAGAAGTACCAAAATTACATACCCTGACATGCGCCAATGAAAGGCAAATTGCTTTTTTTGATTTAGCCTTCATCATCACAGCCATTTTCCTCAATTAAATGTGCGGGAAATAGCTCTGCATAGTTGCCAATTACAGGAAAACCCGGGACTTTAGCAAGTTAGAAGCCCCGGCTTCGCTGCCCTAAAACCAGGGAGGACAAATGGCAAACAACTTGATCACTGTCGATAACAAACTTTTCTTAGGACGCGTCGAAGAACAAAAGCAATTCAAGTCAGCCCTACAAGAATTGCTCGACACCGCCCAGGCTGACGAGTTTCCCTATATTTGCCTGCTGTATGGCGACGGTGGTATTGGGAAAACCACCCTCGCCAAGCGGTTTCGTGACATTACAACTAAAGAAAAGCCCTTCTCCGGCGCCTTTCAATCCTTGTGGGTAGATTGGGAGGACGAGCGTAAAAAAATGGCCGGGTTACAGGTTGGCCGCGAAAACATTACCGCTGACGCCGTTTTCAAAGGCATTTACGCTGCCATCATCCGCCAAAAGTGGGGCCGACAGTTTCCCGCCTATCGCAAAGCGCTTAAGCAAGCCGAAGAAGCCGAGAAAAAAGTGGCAGAAATCCTGACCAGTGAAGACAGTTGGGAAGAATTAGCCGCTTTTCGCAGCATGGGTGTGGGGGTCATTGCAAAAATCATCCGCACGCGCATGCCCATGATTGGCGACAAAGGCGAAGAGTTGGTCACCACATTTCTCGATTTCGGTGTGCAGGTTGGCGCAGAACAGGCAGCCAAGCTGCGGGCAACGCTGGAAACCTATCTGCGCGCTCGCTTAAAACCTGGCTATTTCGACCACTTCCTGAATCCCAACGAGCAGTTAGCCTACGCCCTGGCCCGCGGCTTGGAAAAAGTCGCCGACAAAAAACGGCTTATCGTTTTCCTGGACTCTTATGAAGTCGTCGATCGGGCTGACATTTGGCTGCGTGCGGTCATTCGCGCGGCCGGATCACGCGTCATGTGGGTCATTAGCGACCGCAACGACCTGCTGCACAGCCGCCAGTTCGGCAATGAGTACTTCAAGGGGTATGCCGACGACAGCCCCCGCCGCCTAATCGCTTACCGCATGCGCCCATTGGCTCTGGATGACATACAGCAGTATTTTGCGGCGCAAAAATGCGAGCTAACCCAAGCAAAATTAGAATCCGTCAGCCGCATCACCCGCGGTATTCCCCTGGCCATTCAAGAAGTTGCCGACATGCTTAATGCCGGAACCACCCTGGAAGAAGTTGTCGGCGACACGGCAGAAGTAACGCCCAGCGACCAGGTTGTGCGCAAAATGACCGACCGCTACATGCAGCACGTGGTCGTCGAAGCAGACAAAAAAGCCATTTACGCCCTGGCTTTGGCCGATGGTGATGTAGATATTTTGCGCGCCATGCTGGCTCCTGAAGGGGAGAAGTCGTTTGATCTGGATGGATTGATCCACCGTTTAGAGAGAGATTATGCGTCGGTTCATGCCGACCGGGCGCGGCTGCACGATGATCCGTCAATTTTTATTCGTGAGTATCTAAAAGCCGAAGTACGCCGTACGGGAAAGCAAATAAAGCAGCTTAACCAGCGGGCAGTTTCAGTATTGCAAGACCGGTTAGCCGCCATCGACAAGCAAGCAACCTCAATCGAAAATCGCTGCGGTGATGAAAATTGGGTGCAGTACGTGATTGATCTGGCGCAATTTTTGCTGTGGCTCGATGAAAAAGAGGCCTGGCGCTGGCTGATACCCCGTTTTGTGGAAGGGTTGGCCTATAACGCAGATTTGTGCGGCGGTTTGCTGCAGGTGATGGCAGGGTGGAAAGACCAGCTCAGCGAAAATGGGCAAACTGTCCATTTCCGGCTCCAGGCAGCCTATCACGAACATCCGGCTGTGGATGAAGAGGCCGCTATGCTGGGGCTGCTGCAGCGTATGGGACAGCAGGGATGGTTAGATGGAGCGGGAGGGCACGAGCGCTGGGCCATTTTGCATTGGCGCCGGGGTTTGCTACACCAGCGCCGGGGCGAGTTTAAAGAGGCGCAGGCTGCTTTTCAGGCTGCTGAGACCGGGTTACCAGAAGAAGGGGTGGTGTTACGGCGGCTTTTAGGCACATCCCTGGAATCACTGGCGCGGCGCATGATATGGCCAAAAGGCGAGTTCCGCTCTGAAGCAAGCGTTGCCGCCAAACTCATTTTGCAAAAAGTGGTTGATTGGCTGCCGGCACGCCCTAATGCTCGTTACTACCTTGGGCTGATTCAAGAAGTGCAGGGAGATTACACGGGGGCGCTGGCGCATTATGAAAAGGCGTTGGAGATTGACGGCCGTTTCGCTGCTGCTCATGTCAGCGTGGGCAACGTGCAGAAAGAGCTGGGTAATGGAGAAGCCGCGCTCAACGCATACCGCAAAGCGGCCAAGCTGAATGGCCAATCCGCCGCCCCGCACCTCGGTATTGGTGAGGTTTTTGTCGCCCAAGGAGATGCGAGCAAAGCCATTCGCGCCTACAAGAAGGCGGCCTCCTTGGAACCACAAATGGTGCTGCCGCACCTGCGGCTGGGCCAACTTTACCTGGAAAACGGCCGTTTCGCAGACGCCATTGCCGCTTACCAGGCCATCATTTCCCAGCATCCCGACAACGCCCAGGCCTACTGCGGGCTGGGCGACGTCTACGTGGAGCAAGATATGCTCAACGAGGCGTTAGACGCTTATCGCCGGGCCACTAACCTGGATAATCAACTTGCCGCTCCTTTCGCTGGCCTGGGCCACCTATACCAGGCCAGCAACCAGTGGGATGAAGCCATTGGCGCCTATCAACGCGCCATGCAGTTGGCCCCCAATGCCCCAGAACCGCGCTGCGGCTTGGGTGACGTGTATCGCAAGCTAGGTCGCACGGCCGAGGCCCAGGCTTTGTACGAGCAAGCTCTGAACCTGGGCGCCGATGAAACAGAAATTCGTTACCGGTTAGGTGACGTTTACCGTGATTTAGGCCGCTACGACGAAGCTCTGGCCGCTTATCAACAGGCCGCCCACGACGCTGAGACTGAAGATGCTGTGAGCGTGCGGCTGGGCGAGTTGTACTTGCGGCTGGGCCGCCCAGAGGATGCCCTGGATGCCTTTCAGCACGCCCTGGAGCTGAACGGGCAAGATGCCCGCGCCCACAGTGGGTTGGGAGACGCTTACCGGGCTGTCGGGCAGCTCGCCGCTGCGCGCCAGGCATATGAAACGGCCGTTTCTCTGGATGACACTCTGGCTGAAGCCCACCTGGGGCTGGGCCGCCTGCAGGAAACCGCCAAAGACTTTGTAGCAGCAGCCGACTCCTTTTCTGCCGCTCTCACCCATAATCCCCAACTGGTAGCCGCGCACTGCGGCTTAGGGGCGGCCCAAGCCGAGTTAGGCCATCACGAAGATGCGTACAAAGCATTTCTCCAGGCAATTTCGCTGGCCCCAGACAGCGCCACCCCGCTGGTGGGCATGGGGCAGCTATTGCTGCGCATTGGCCGGCCGCGCGAGGCCCAGGCTTCTTTTCAGAAAGCCATCGAGCTAGACAAAAAGAACCCAGCCGCTCACACGGGGATGGGTTTGGTCAAAACAACCATGCATGAAACTGAGGAAGCCATTTCTGCATTTCAACGCGCCATTGCTGCGGACCCCACCTACTTACCTGCCTACAACGGGTTAGGTGACGCTTATCACAGCTTGCAGCAGCCTGCTGCCGCCCTCGAGGCATACCAGAAAATTCTAGATAAAGATGAAAATCACGATTTGTCTTATGTAAATCTAGGGGACGTTTGCGCTGCGTTGGGCAGTTATCCAGAAGCCCTGGCGGCTTACGATCAGGCTTTGCAACGCTATGGCCCTACACCGCAAGCTCATCTGGGCATGGGGCAGGTTCATTTTCAGCTTGGAAATCTCACCCAGGCTTACCAATCTTACCAGGATGCCCTGGCTCTGGATGCTCATTCTCCCCGGGCCTATTGTGGGTTGGGGCAGGTATTCGCTGCGCAAAACCAGCCCCAAGAAGCGCAGCGAGCTTTTCATGAAGCATTGCAGCGCGACGCGCAGTTTGCCGAACCACATGTAGGCATGGGCGATTTGTATCGTCACGACAGGGAATGGAGCAAAGCCCAAGCGGCTTACCAAAAAGCCCTGGACCTGGACCCCGACAACGCCGCAGCCCAAATGGGTCTGGGAGCCGTACATCTGGCTCAGAAAGAGCTGGCCGAAGCGCAGCAAGCGTATCAGCAGGCTGTGCGCCTGACGCCGCAAAGCGCCCTGGCTCACGTGGGTTTGGGAGATATTGCCTATCAGAAGAAACAGTTTCATGAGGCGCTGCAAGCTTACCAAACGGCCGTTTCCCTGGAGCCCACTCTAGGCGCAGCCCACACCGGGGCAGGCAACGTTTATCTGGCGCAGGCCCAATACCCCAAAGCCCTCAACGCCTACCATCAAGGGCTGGCCAACCGTCGTGAACCCTATTTCCCTTACCACAACCTGGCCTTTGTGCAGGCCGCCTTAGGCCACACAGAAGAGGCTGCGCAATCATACAAAGAGGCCATCAAACTGGGTTACGAAAGCGCCGAACTGCACACAGCTTTGGGGGATGCTTATTTAGAGCTGGGCAACTTGCCTGACGCACTTAGCAGCTACCAAAAAGCCATTCGCCTGGACAAGAACATGGCAAAAGCCTACGTGGGACTGGGTCAGATCTTTGCCCAATCTAACAAAATCGACGAAGCCATCCGCGCTTATCAGCAGGCTTTGGAGTTGGATTCGACCATAGCACCCGCATACATTGGGCTGGGCGATCTTTACCGCCAGCAGCAGCAGCCGGAACAAGCCTTGCTATCTTACCAAAAAGCATTACAACTCACGCCTTTGGCAGCTCAGGCTCACTATGGTCTGGGGGAAGTCAACCTGGAGTTGGCGCGTTTTGATGATGCGCGTAAAGCGTTCTTAAAAGCCAGTGACCTGGCTCCTGATAATCCGGCTCCTCAAGCCGGATTGGGTATGGTGTTCCTGTACACAGGGAAGCCAGAAAAGGCGCGCACAGCTTTTCAGAAAGCTCAGGGGTTGGATGCCTATTATGCCGGCACGCACTACGGGCTGGGGCATCTGTACAAGCAGCAAGGCCAGTTACAAGAAGCTGTGAGCGCTTATCGGGAGGCTGTGGCGCATAATCCTCGCTTTGTGGCTGCTTATGCCAGCTTGGGGGATGTGTATTTGCAGCTTGGGCAAAAACAGGATGCCTTTTTGGCTTACGAGCAGGCGCTGGCGGTAGATAACCAATCAACGGCCGCATTAATGGGTTTGGGCCAACTGCTGCAAGACCGGGGTGATACTGAGCAGGCGGTGCAAACGTTCAAGCGGGTGCTGCAGCGGGAACCGCAAAATGGCGCGGCGTATTTGCACCTGGGAGATTTATATCTGGCATCGGGCTGCTTCGACGATGCCGTGCGAGCTTATCGCATGGCACAGCAAATTGGGGAGAATACGGCCGTTTTGCACAGCAAGTTGGGTGACGCCCTGCGGAAGTCCGGAATTGCTCTGGCCGCCCAGGCTTCTTACCAAAAAGCGCTGGAAATGGACCCGCAGCTTGCTGACGCCCACGCCGGCCTGGGGTGGCTGCACCAGCAAAAGAACGAACATGGTGAGGCTGTTGCCGCTTTTCGCCGCGCCATGGAGCAAAACGCAGAACGTACCACCTATTACATTGGCCTGGGGCGGTCTCTTTGCGCCCAAAATCAGGGCGAAGCAGCCATTCAGGCATATCAACAAGCGCTAGCCCTGGATCCCAACCAAATTGACGCATACATTGGATTGGGAGATTTGTTTGTGCAGTCTGGGCAAATCAGGAAAGCGCGCGATGCTTACCAGCGCGCGCGGGCGCTGGACCATTATAATGCGGCCGTTTATCAGGGGCTGGGCTGGGTTTATATGGCCCGCAACCTGCACCAGGACGCGCAAAAAGCTTTTGCCTATGCTGCTGAACTGCAGTCTGAGTGGTATGCGCCTCATTTTGGCCTGGGCGAGGTACTGCGTGCATTGCAACAATATGAAGCCGCCCTGCAAGCTTATCAGGCGGCAATTAAAATGGAGCCTGGGGCGTATGAGCCGTACATTGGCCTGGGTCAAGTTTATCATCGGCTGGGCAAGTATGCCGAGGCCCGCGGGGCCTTAGAAACCAGCGTGAGCCTGAACCCTCATTTCGTTGAAGCGCGGGCAGAGCTGGGGCGGGTGCTGGCAGATTTGGGACGCATGGATGATGCCATATCCACCGTGGAGGAAGCACTGGCTTTGCAGCCAGAAACGGCCGTTCTCCAGACCACCCTCGGCGACATTTACGCCCAGTTTGGCAAGTTGGAACAGGCTGCCGCTGCCTACAATGAAGCCTTACTGCTAGCCCCTGACCTGGCTGAAGCCCACATAGGCCTGGCAAACGTCTACCGCCAACTAAAGCAGTATCAGCAAGCGCATACAGCCTGTCAGAATGCTCTGCACATCAACAATAAAAGTGCAGCAGCCCATACGGCGCTGGGCGATTTATTCCTGGCAGAAGAGCAAAATGAAAAAGCTATTGAAGCGTATCAGGAGGCGCTGAAGCTAGACAGCCGCTACGCGCCCGCTCACGTAGGGTTGGGGAATCTCCAGGCCAAACAGGGCAGCGTGCAAAAAGCGATTGCCGCCTTTAAACATGCCCTAACACTCGATGTAACCAACGCGCCAGCTTACCGGGGCCTGGCTGACATCTACGCCAGTCAGGGCCAGACCCATGAAGCAATTGCAATGTACCGGCACAGCATTCAGG
Source organism: uncultured Chloroflexia bacterium (assembly GCA_963695505.1). Lineage (GTDB taxonomy): Bacteria > Chloroflexota > Anaerolineae > Promineifilales > Promineifilaceae > JACSRF01. The sequence goes on from CAVOGX010000011.1 coordinate 54,081, forward strand.
TTAAACCGGGCGACCCCCAACCGTACTATGGTTTGGGGCAAATGTACTTGCAAAACGGCCGTGTTAATCCCGCTCTCACCGCCTACCAATGCGCAGTAGACATGGCCCCATTGTGGGCTGACGCCCATTGCGGATTAGGCGAAGCCTTCCGCGCCATGAGCCAGTTCGACGACGCCATCAACGCCTACCGCCAAGCCATTCGTCTAGATAATACCCACCCGCAAGCACATGCCGGGCTTGGGTTGGCTTACATTGCTTTAGGGCAATATCAAAATGCACAATCGGCCGTACAAACCAGCTTGAAAAAAGATCCGCAAAACACCAGCGCCCTGCGCGGCTTGGGCGATGCCTATCTGGGGCTGCGCATGCCCGACAAGGCCGCATCCGCCTACAAACAAGCGCTGCAAACAAGGCCCAAAGACGCCCAACTTTGGTGCCAGCTCGGCGACGCGCATTTCCAGCAAGATGCAACTGAGGAAGCCCTTGCGAGCTACCACAAGGCCAGTCGGCTTCAGCCTCACCTTGCCCATGCCCATTACGGCTTAGGTCAAGTGTATGCAATCCAGGGTCGCCCCAAAGCTGCCATTGCCGCCTATCAAGAAGCCATTAAGCACCAGGTAGGGTATGCGCCTGCCTATCACGGACTGGGTAAAATCTTCGTTGACCTGGAAGAGTTTGACAATGCCAGGCAAGTTTATGAGCAAGCCTGCACGCTGTATCCCAACGATCCAGAGTACCTCAATGGGCTTGCGCAAGCTTACATTGGGTTAGGGCAAATCGATGATGCCCTGCGCCTTTATCAGAAATCCATTGACCTGGATCCCTCCCGCGCCAGCACGCGTTACGGATTGGGCGAAGCTTTTCGGGCGTTGCGTAAATTTGACCAGGCCATTGCCGCTTATGAACGCGCGCTGCGCCTGGACCGCACTTATGCTGACCCGTATCGTGGTTTGGGCGATGTCTATTGGGAATTAGGGCGCCTCTACGATGCCCTGACCTCTTACGAACGCGCCCTGCGGCATGACAAAAGAAATGCCACGGCTTATGTCGGTCTGGGCAGCGTTTATTTCAGCCTGAATCAACAAGAACAATCTTTGGCTGCCTACCGCAAGGCCATCGAGTTGAACCCGCTCTACCCAATGGCCTACTATGGCCTGGGTAATCTGTACAAAGAACTGGGGGAACTTGAAGAAGCCCGCGACTTGTACATACGCGCCCTGGAACTCAATCCACGAAAAGCCAAACTGTATGGCGGATTAGCGGATGTGCAAAATGCGTTGGGTAACAACGAACAAGCTGTTGAAGCCTATGAAAAAGCAATAGAACTTGACCCCAAAGATGCGTACTCCCGTGGGTCTCTGGCTGGTATTTACCGCAAGCTGGGGCGTATGGAGGAGTATGAAGCGCAAATTAACACGGCCCGGGAGCTGATCAAGGATGAAAACCGGTACAACCGCGCCTGCTTTGAGTCGATATGTGGCAATTCGGAAGAGGCCTTGTTGTTGTTGCGCGCTGCTTTAAGCCTAGGACAGGTAGATAAAAAATGGGTCAAACATGATCCTGACTTCGACTTCATTCGTGATGACCCACGTTTCCAGGAACTACTTGACAACTATTAGATTTGTTAGTTTTTTCAAAAACTCTGCCAAGCCTCTCGGGTGCAATGCGTGTGACCGAGAGGCTTTTTCGTGCGAAAAAATGTTTTCACGCCTTATTCACCCGTTCTGTACTTGACATTAATGGAGCAGTCTCCCTATTGAGTTTATACTCAAACCAGGCTGCGAAATATTACTTGTACAAGGTATGGTGTGTTAAGATGAAGCTTGTTTTTATCCGTAAAGTTGGAAATCGTTTGTGCCCATATTGTCGCCGTCCGCTCATCTGGTGTACATGCGATTATTTTCATGCGTAAAGTGCAATAGCATTGCAAGTAAAGCGTTTTCATGAAACAGGGCCAGCCTTTGCGCTGGTCCTTTTTTGTTGAATGGCGGGAACGTATGGAAGCTGTTGCTTGACCGAGGATCTGACCTCGTGTAGCATTACCATCAGCGCTTGATAATTGGCGTTTTTTGGTGTTTACCATGATCCTCACCGGGCAAATCCTATGAAGCAATCCCGACTTGTTGGTTTTTCTTTGACACTGCTGATGCTGCTGTTTGTTTTGGTGGCGGCATTTATATTCACTTTCCAAGCACAGTCTTCATTGCAGTCTCGAGTGGGAGAGCAAAGCAATTTGCTGACAACCCGGGAAGCCGAAGGAACGTTAACGGCCGTTTCCGCCGCAAATGTGGCTGCCACCCGTGACGCATTGAACAACCAATTAGCAGCAACCGCCGCAGCCGTAGATGAACTTGATCGCCAGGTCAATGAGAAGCTGCAAATCATTGCCACCATTTCTGCCCAGGCCACGACGGATCTGGCTGCCGTCAACAACCAGCTAGACGCCTTGCAACAAGAGTTAGCCAGCCAGGAACCGGCGCTGAGTCTGGAAGTGCTAAACAGGCCGCAATTAGTGGGGGAGGCATTGGAATTTTTAGCCGCGGCCAGCGATCTGCAGGGCATTACGCAACTTGACGTATCTTATGGCGAAACCACAACGCCGTACTCAGGGGAAAATCAACCGTTATTTACCCGCATATTTAGCCAAACCATCTCGACAGCCGGTCCGTATACCATCACGGTCACAGCTCAAAATGCCAATCAAAACAGGACAACGGCCGTTCTGACTGGCACCGTGCAAACGGCTGATGCTTTTCGCCAGGCAGAGATTGCGGACACGTTGCAGAGTTTTGCCAGCCAGCCAACACTAGAACCCGTTCAACCTCCCATTCTGATACGCCGCCCTGGTTTTAGCCAGTGGCTGGCAGCGCAGTTTGGCGACCTGGCCCCAGAAACGGTAACCAGACAGGCCCGCGTATTACAAGCCTTTGCAATGATCTCAGAAGCGGAAGCCGCCGCCCTACCGGATAATGTCGCCTTTTGGCAGCAGACGGACTTTGCCGCACTGCTCTATGATAACGTAGCAGCGCAGCTAGTTCCAATAAGCGAGGAGCTGCTGCAGGAGTGGGCTGAGTGGCAGTTGGTCCTCGAGGCGACCACGAAAAATGATTTACCTCCTGAAAACAGCAGCTTTGACGCGCAGCTCGGCTTCCAGGGGCAGGTGATGGGCGAAGCAGCAATGCTGCAAGGGTTGTATCTGGCTGGCGGCGGTGAATCGGCCGTTTCGCCACCAACACCCCCTGCGAATGCTGTCTCCTTACCCGACCTGCCGCAGGTGCTGCGCGAGCAACTGCTCTTCCCCTACGTGCAGGGCTACCAGTGGGCGCTAAACATCTATCAGGATGGTGGTGTAGACGGCGTTACGGCCGCCCGGCAGCCCCTGGCCTCCACCAGTCAGGTTTTGGCTGGTGTTTCCACACTTTCCGAAGACATAACCCTCCCTGACTTGCAGCCTGTTGAAGAGGATGACTGGCAGTTGCAAGGAACTGGTGTTTGGGGAGCTTATCGTTTGCAGCAGATGTTGGCTACTCAGGTTGAGGAGGGCATTGAAACGGCCGTTGCCAGTTGGGTTGGCGACCAATACGCCGTCTACTGGCGCGAAGCTGACAACGCCCTACTAATGGTTCTACGCCTGGCTTGGAATTCACCCACAAACGCAGGTATCTTTGTGGACACCTTTGACGCCTATGCCGCAACCGTTACTAACAGAGCTTTGCCAATTACCGGTAGCGATTGTTGGCAGGGCAGCAACGAGGTGTTTTGCCGCTTTGCGGCGGATACCGAAACGTTACTTGTCCGCGCACCTAGTGTTGAGCTGGCTGAAGAGATTCTTCAACTGCTGCCCCAAGAATAGTACCCTCAAAGAGGATGTGGATGGCAACGATAGGCGGTGTGGGATTAGGCCTGGTGTGGGGCTGGTGGCTGGTGTTAGTGGGTCGCCAGTGGGGGAAACGGCCGTTTCCCACCTTTTTGGTCCTCGTTTCGCCCACCCTCCTCCTGTCCCTGCTCTTGGGATGGCTCCATCCATGGCCAACTGCTCTTGCCTTTCTACTTGCCGCCGCTATTTCCTTTTTCACCCATCTGGCCTGGCAGCAAAAGCTAAGGCAAGCACACGAAAGCGAGTTTAGAGTGTAGAGCCAGAGCTAGAGATAGAGTAAAAGCAATGGCCCCTCTATCTCTAGCTATCATCAACGGAGGTAATCAATATGGACGCAGAAACAACACAGGCAAGCGCAACTTTCATACAAATGCTGGGTGCGGGCGGATTTGGCGCGATTGTGGGCTGGTACGTCTACTACATCAACCGCTACCGCAAAGGAGACGTGCAGTTCAGCGATCTCGTCACCGTCATCGGCATCATTGGCGGCACAGCCATTTTGCAGCTTTTCCCCGAAGCCACAGACCTGTTTGGCGCCTATGGTGTGGGACTCTTTGTGGGTTTCTTTGGCTACTTCCTCGCCCTGCTGCTCATGGTGAACCGCAGCGAAAACTTTAACGTGGACTGGTTTCTGGACGGCCGTTCCAAGAAGCCCAAGAAATCCGACCAGGTTGGCGCTGGCGGTACCGCTATGGACGCCACCACGGCGGATGAAGAACGCGGCGACTGATTACCCTTTTCACACCCCCTTCCCCCATACGACCAGGGCGCAGGCTTCCATCCCTGCGTCTTTCTAGCTTCACGCTTTGACAACCATGAGGTAGCACAATGGCCGATTACAACTACGAAATCGCCCAAATTTTGCATTGGGCCAACGAAAACGAAGCCTTTCGCCGCCAACTACTGACCGACCCGGAAAGCACCTTCAACGCCTTAGCCGCCGCCGGATTCCCCATCTCGGACCGCGCCCGGCAAATTCTTGGCCGCGTGTCCGCCGCCAATTTCCGTGACCAGTACCAGAAAGCCGCCAGCCGCTTCTCTGCTGACCGACTGCAAAAGCCGCTGCCAAGCCTGGAAGAACCCGTCAGCGACGACGTCAAGCTGGAAACCATCAGCAACGCCGACTTTGCCAACTGGCTGCAAAGTAATGCCTCCCTACGTGAGACCTTTCTCAACGACGCCCAAAATGCCTTCAAAGCCATTGAAGCCGCCGGGTACACTCTCTCCGCCGACAGCCAGCGCCAGCTCAAAATTCTGAACCGCGACAACTTTACCCAAAAAGCACAGGAATTCACTCGCGCCGTCGCCAAGGGACCATTGCCCAACAATTTGGAAACCCCCTCCGAGCGCATCGTCAACACCGGCTTTGCCCCGCAATCTACCGCCGAACAGCCCGCCGATTCCACAAAACCACTACAAACGGCCGTGCCATACTATTTTTGGCTGGAGGTAGGTGCGCACATTCCCGGAACCATCGAGGAAGAAGATATTTTACTGCCCATCGACAAGCTCCCCCCCAACGTACAATTGCAGGTCGTCCTCTTCAGCTTTGCCAACGAACTGGAAACCACCCCAGGTCAAGAAATAGGCCTCATCCAGGTGCCACCCACTGGCGACGTGCAGGTGGTGCAGCGCGTAGCCACACCGCCCGTGGGCGAAGCCATGCTGTCCCGGCGCTTGTTCTTCCCCGTGCGCACCCCCGCCGTCCCCGGCGTCTACCGCTTGCGCTGCCACATCTATTACCGGCAAAATCTGGTGCAGTCGCGGCTGGTCACCGCCCACGTTGGTACAGCACCGTCTGTTGGGCAACCAGCCCTCGTTTCCGAGGTGGATTACACGCTATCTAAAACGCTGGACGGCCGTTACCTGACCGCCATGCAGCCCAACCGCCTCAGCCTGATGCTCAACGACAACGGCAACAGCACCCACGGCTTTCGCTACTTTGGCGAAAACGAATTCAAGCAAGACGTGACCCTGGGCGAAGGGGAACTCAACACGCTGATCAAGATGGCGCGAGCCGTGCTGCGCCGCGCCAGTTGGGGCGACGAGGATGATTATGCTGAAGGCAAAACATACCGTTACGACGGCGTGCGTGACATGAAGCAGTTGCAGCGCGACCTGACCCTGTTTGCCCAGAGGGGCTACCGCTTCTTTGCCGACCTTATCCTGCCCTTGGCCGAGGGCCAGGACCCCTGGGAAGTGATGGATTGGCTGCTGCCGCCGGGGCAAATACAGTTTGCCAGCAAGCGTTCGGCGCGGCTTGTGCTGCCCCTGGCCATGATGTACGACTACCCCTTTGACGATGGCCTGGCATTGGACGATTACAGCCTATGCCCCACCTTTACCGGCGCGCTGCAAAACGGCGCTCCTCTGGCCGAGACGGCCTGCTTCCAGGGACAGTGCCCCAGCCACGGCAACGACCGCGTCATTTGCCCCAGCGGTTTTTGGGGATTCCGGCACAGCATTGGCCTGCCGGTGACCACTGATGCCGCCCCGGATGCCCCCGCGGAAATTCCGGTGGCCGATAAGCCAGGTATGGCAACAAGCGTGTACACCGATTTTAAGCTGCTGGGCGAACACACAAAGCGGCTGCAGGCATTGCCTATTCAGTGGGAGCTGGCGGAGTCGCGAAATGACGCGCTGAATTTGCTAAAGCGCACAGAAGCACAGGCGGTGTATTTTTACTGCCACGGTGGGCTGGTAAAGGATTTGCCGTTTTTGCAGGTGGGGTCACAGGGTGATGACCGGCTGGTGGCGAATAATATTTTGAATAAGCGCATTCGCTGGCGAAAGGTACGGCCGTTAATCTTCATCAACGGCTGCCACACCACCGCTCTTTCCCCAGAGGCCGCCCTGGACTTTGTCAGCACTTTTGTGGGCGTCGCCCACGCCGCCGGGGTCATCGGCACCGAAATCACCATCTTTGAGCCGCTGGCCGTCACCTTCGCCGAAACCTTCTTTAAGCTGTTCCTGGAAGACAAAATGCGCGTGGGCGAAGCCATTCGCCAAACGCGCTTAAAGCTGCTGCAAGAGTGGAATCCCCTGGGCCTGGTCTACATTCCGTACGTGTTGCCCAGCCTGAAACTGGCCTGATTCGGCAATAAAAAAAGCGCGGATGTGTTCTCCATACCGCGCTTTTTTCGTTGGTAAAGTAAGTCTCAACTCTTGGTCATGCGTTGCCAGATAACCTCAGCCATGCGGTTAACGGCCGTTGGCAAAACCGATTGCGCATTCGTCAATGTTAGCGGCACGCCCTGAGTCAGCGCGCGGGGCTGGTTCGCATCATACCCAATTTGAAAAGCAATACGGGCATTCAAAGCCTTTTCAATAGCGGCCGTTGCAATGGGCGCATCAATTGTAGTCTGGTTGACCACGTGAGTTTTATACTTAATCGGCACATTTGCTTTGACAATCGCCCGATTGGCGTTTAATGCGGTTTGCACAGCAATCACATCAGGCGTGATAACGTGCATGGCCATATCAGAAGCTTCTAATGCTGCCTCAAAAGCTGGAGAAATCACTGGGGGCAAATCCACCACAACGAAGGCGCTATTCTGCCGCAGCAGCTCTAACATGGCTCTTGTCGCGTCTCGCGTCAACACATCGGGCAGTTGTGGCAGAGGCGGTGCAGAAAGCACGCGCAAACCCGAACCATGGATGATCATTCGCTTCTGCATTTCCGCCCAATCAAGGGGTTCAGATGTCAACAAATCTAACCAGGAAGAACGAGGTTGTAACCGCAAATGGAAAGATGCCTGGCTGCCAGACAATGATAAATCTACCAAACACACTTCAAGTTGACTCAAACGACGCAGTGACGACGCCAGGTTAACGGCCAAAGTCGTCTGACCGACACCTCCCCGCAAGCTGTATAAAGCAATGACTACGCCTGAATCCGGCGTCTGAGCTACTTGTTTGTAAGTTAACAACTCGTCTACTTTCTCAATAAGCTCTTGCGCCGTAACGGGTTTGCTTAAATATCCATCAGCACCGCTTTCCAGGGCTGTTGCCCGGTCAATCTCCTGAGAGCGGGCTGTCAATATGAGAATCGGTAATTTTTCTAGCTCTTTGGTGTTTCGAATTTTGCGGGTTAAATCATGCCCACTCATATTGGGCATCATGACGTCTAGCACAAGCAAATCTGGTCTGTCGGCCATGATTTTTTCAAAACCGTCCGCAGGGCTACCAATTAGTGTGGTCGTATGTCCACCACGTTGTAACATGAGGCCAACCATACGCAGCAGCTGTTCGTCGTCATCAATTACGTAAATTCTGGCCATGCCGGTGTCTCCTTGTAGCTTTGGATATCGGTTTGCACATGAAAATGCGTGCGGTTAGTTAGCCGCGGCTGTCTTGTAAGCAAAAAATTCCTATTCGTTCTTTGTGAACAAGAATAAGATCACCACTGTAGGAAATCTCGGGGTAAAGGGAAGCCGAAGCAACTGCCTCAAAAATGGGCTGGAAACGCCCCATAGAATGAACCAAAACTGTACGGGGCGAAAGCTGTCCATCGTGGTGAATCTCGCCCCTTATCTCAAAAGAAGGAACGGTTAGGAAAGTGGGGTGAGCGCGGCCACGAATGAAAACGGAACGGCCGTGCTGCGTTCCCACCGGAATACCATCCCTTCTATCTTGCATCACAATAAAATTGATATTGTCCTTACGAAATGCAACAATATCATAGCTGGCTACAATCTCCCCCGGTTTCACAATCCGCGAAATGTAAGCATCTTCTAATTCTAAAAAATCTGAATTGGGATCAGCTAGCGCCGCATGAATCCCCCCAGCACCTACTACAGCCCGACCTGTCACCCGATAAGAATCGGTAAACAAATCAAGGTTTACGACATGCCCATATCGTTTAGCGGCCATAAAGCGAAATAACTCCTTCTATCAAATCAAAACCTTCTTGCTCTAGAATTTCGTCAATTAAGGGTTGCCTGATAATTTGTACCCTATACTATAAGGAAAAAGCGCCTTTTTACAAGAGTTTTCTCTTCCTCTCTTCCTCCCAGGTGAAGTAACAAAAAATTCAGCCCCGCCTTGACCTGTTAAGGATAAACTGGGCACAAACTGCAACTAGACCAGGTTTGTGTAAGCGGCTTGCACTCGATCATAACCCAGCTCAACTCTCTTTGAGGCACTGGAATTGGGGCGCATACTGTTGTGCCAGCTCGAGGAGCAAAAAGGTCAATTGCCGACAATGGTCTCTTAAATCTTCGACTTTGGAAAAAATTGATTGGAATATGTCAGTAACCGGAAAGATAAAGAAGTCTAAACAACCAAGGAAATTTACCAGCGGTCATCTATTCATGAAAAACTAGCGGCGCGAAGGTTGCCACCCGCCGCGTTCCTCTGGCAAAACTTTTCCTTGCGCCAAAGAACGGCGAACAGAAGAATGCGCCAGCCGCGCCAGCACGTAGTCCATGCTGTTCAAGAATCGCGTGTCATATCGAACGTCCTTACACACATCGCAAACAAAAGCAGGCGCATCGGGAAACATCAACATCTGCTTTCCCAACCAATGCATATAGGGCACAGTTGCCGCCTGATAACGCCCAACACGGCATTCCTCACAAATCTCGTCAGACATTTTATTGATGCCCCGCTTCGTTCATAATTTTTACACTTGCGCTGGCCCCCAAACGTGATGCGCCGGCAGCAACCATTTTCTGGGCATCCGCCAGGTTACGGATCCCTCCGGCAGCCTTGACCCCCATCTCTGGTCCCACTACCTGCCGCATCAAGGCTACGTCTGCCTCCGTTGCCCCCCCGGACCAAACCCCGTCGAAGTTTTGACATAATCAGCACCAGCCGCTTTCGCAAGCTCGCAAGCAGTGCGTTTTTCATCATCCGTTAACAGGGCCGCCTCAATGATCACTTTAACGGTTGCCCCATGCTGATGCGCCGCCTGCACTACAGCGGCAATATCTTCTTGCACCGGTTTATGCTGGCCCGACTTTAGCGCGCCAACATTGATGACCATATCAATTTCTGTTGCGCCAGCGGCTATTACCTGGTGTGTTTCATACGCTTTTACGGATGGCAGTGTTGCGCCCAGCGGAAAGCCAACCACCGTGCAAACCACCACGTCTGAACCGTTTAGCTGCTGCGCCGCAAAAGATGCAAAAGTTGGATTTACACAAACGGAAGCAAAGTGGTATTGTGCGGCTTCGGCGCACAGTTTTTCAACCTGGGCCTCTGTTGCCTCAGGCTTTAGCAGGGTATGATCTATCATGCGGGCTAATTCTGTGGCAGAAACCATGAACGCCTCCCTCAACTTGACCTACTGAACTACTTGAGCGGCAAACGCATCGTAGGCAAAATGCGGTACTATCTGCCAATCATCAGGGGGCCAATAAACGACCTCGGCCTTTCCCAAAATATTTTCTTCAGGCAAAAACCCCCAGGAATGTGAATCGCTTGAGTTGTTGCGGTTGTCCCCCAATACAAAATATTGGTCTTCTGGCACATCCCAAGTACCATCACTGTATGCAGGCGGGGCTTGAATATATGGCTCATCCAAAGGAATATCATTCACGAAAACCACTTGATCATGAATTTCTACGTGGTCTCCCGGCAAGCCAATAACACGTTTTATCAGGTTTAGATCATTTTGGGGGTGTTTGAAAACAATCACATCCCCTCTTTGTGGCTCATCAATCAAGTAGCTGACGTTATTAATGATTAAATACTGGCCATCATACAAAGTCGGGTTCATGCTGCTGCCATCAATTTTGTAACGGCCGATCAGGCCATTCACAATCCAAAAAATGAAAAAGGTGAGCAGCAAGGTCTCAATAATCTCTCGCACCACGACTTCCGTAGGCTGCCGATACTCCAGGTCTACTGCAGCAAGAGAAGGTTTTGTTTGGGGTTCAACTGCTAAATCTTTGAGTACCATATACAGCTTTACAGATTAAAAAAAGTATCGTTTACATTATATTGAATTTTGGGAATGGAGACGAATTCGAGCCTATTGTCCTCATAGAACCCTGTACGCAGGAATTTATTCCAGGTTACGCCCCTAACACCTTTAGCTTAGGTGGACCTTCTTACAATCCGTCTTGCACGCCGCCTCACCCAGGGCTATAATGCGCCAATGTGAGTGGGCCATTAGCTCAGCTGGCAGAGCAGGTGACTTTTAATCACTTGGTCAGAGGTTCGAGTCCTCTATGGCCCACCATTCATGACTGCGCCTGGTGCTTCACCAGGCGTTTTTTGTTAGGATTGTACCCATGAAGCGTACCATTTACCTTGAAGACATTCCTCTGGACGAAGCCCAGGCTGCGCTGGCCAATGCTTTGCATGAAGCTGGCTTGTGGCAGCCCATGCCCGCAGAATGGGTCCCTTTAACGCAGGCCGTGGGGCGGGTAACGGCCGTTGCCGTTTGGGCTAAAATTTCCTCACCCCACTACCACGCCAGCGCCATGGACGGCTACGCCGTGCGTGCCCAGGATACTGCCGGGGCTACTGAAACCAATCCTATCCAATTTGCCCTGGTTGATGAATGGGAAAATGGGGGCAGCCGTCCCGCCAAAGCGGTCAACACCGGCCATGCCCTGCCCGGCTGGGCCAATGCCGTGATCATGATCGAGCAGACGCAGCAGGTGACGCTGGCGAACGGGACAGCCGGCATCGAAGATTCGCGCCGCCGTGCCGCCCTGGCATCACGTACGGCCGATGGGCGAAGACATGGTCGCGACGGAGCTGGTGCTGCCCGCCAACCACAAGCTGCGCCCGGTTGACCTGGGCGCGCTGGCCGGGTCGGGTCATGCCGGGTGGCGGTATACCGCCGGCCGCGTGTAGCCATCATCCCCACGGGGTCGGAGCTTTGAGTCGAGGCCGTGGACAGAGTACGGCCGTCAGAGCGACCTCCGCCGGCGGGGCAGCATTATCGAGTACAACAGCATCGTCCTGGCGGCGCAGGTAAGCAGTGGGGCGGCGTGCCCACCCGCTGGCCCATTGTGCCGGATGAATCTGGCGGCGATTCAAACGGCCGTGCGTTAGGCCGCCGCAACCATGATCTGGTGCTGGTCAACGCCGGTTCCTCCGCCGGCAGCGAGGATTACACGGCCCATATCGTGCAGGAGCTGGGCGAACTGCTTGTGCATGGCGTGGCCGTGCGGCCCGGGTCATCCGGTCATCCTCGGGCATGATTACGCTGCGAACGCATGATGGGAAGAAGCTGATCCGATCCGAAATCCGAAATCTGCGACGAAAGTCCCCATCATTGGCGTGCCTGGCTACCCGGTCAGCGCGGCGCTGACCGGCGAGATTTTTGTGGAGCCGCTGCTGGCCCGCTGGCAGGGGCAGCCAGCCCTATCGAGCCGCCCACCCTGCACGGCACGCTTCACCCGCAAGGTGAACTCTCACACCGGCGATGACGACTTCGTGCGCGTGGCTGTAGGCCGAGTGGGTGAGAAGGTCATGGCCACACCCATCAGCCGCGGCGCAGGCGTCATTACGCTCGCTGGTGCGCGCCGATGGCATCGTGCGCATTCCCCGTTTCAGCGAAGGGGCCGACGCCGGGGACCGAGGTAACCGTGCACCTGTACCGCACCCCGGCGCGAAATCGAGCGCACGATTGTGGCCATTGGCAGCCACGATTTGACCCTGGATTTGCTGGCGCAGTTTCTGGCGGCGCGCGACGGCCGTTTGCGGCTGATGTCGGCCAACGTGGGCAGCCTGGGCGGGCTGGTGGCGCTGCGGCGCGGCGAAGCGCATCTGGCCGGCTCCCATTTGCTGGATCCGGAGACCGGCGTTTATAACGACAGCTATGTCGGCCGTTATCTGCCGGAGCAGGAAGTGGCGGTGGTGACGCTGGTGGGGCGTGAGCAGGGTTGGATCGTACCTGCCGGGAATCCGACAGGGCTGACCGGCTGGGATGATGCTGCCAATCGCGATGTGCGCTTTGTGAACCGGCAGCGCGGTGCGGGCACGCGGTGCTGCTCGATTATGAACTGGGGCAACGCGGCATTGACGCCGGAGCAGGTGCACGGCTATGAGCGCGAAGAGTACACGCATCTGGCCGTGGCGGCCGCGATTGCCTCCGGCACGGCCGATGCCGGCCTGGGCATTCGCGCGGCGGCGCGGGCGCTGGAGCTGGATTTTGTGCCGCTGGCCCACGAAGAGTACGAGTTGGTCATACCCCAAGCGCATTATGCGTCAGATTTGCTGCAGCCGCTGCTCTCTTTACTGCACGACGGCCGTTTCCGCCAGGCGGTGGCCGACATGCCCGGTTACGACGTGGCAGCCATGGGGCAGACGAAGACGATTGGTTAGGAGATGGCCCTTTACAGCCCATGCACGGCAAAACGGCCGTTACTTGCACCGTCAGGTTGTTATGGTCTAATGTGGGCGTCACCTTTTGTGATGGCGTAGCTATTTCTGACTAGGAGCAGCATTAATGCACAACTTTATCGCTGATTTGCACAACCACACCACCGCATCAGACGGCGAATATACCCCCACTGAACTTGTGCAAGCCGCCTGTGAGCTAGGCTTGCAGGCCCTTGGCGTGACCGATCACGATACCTTAGACGGATTAGAAGAAGCTCTGGAAGCTGGCCTCAAGCTGGGCATTCGCATTGTGCCCGGCGTGGAGGTTTCGCTGCGTTTCCGCCGCCCTTATTTTGTGGGTACGCTGCACTATTTGCTGTACATTCCTAATACCTTGCTTAAAGATAACGCCTTCCGAGAGATGGCAACGGCCGTTTTCAGCCAGGGGCGCGGCAGCAGATTAGTCCGCGCCCGCGTGGTCGCCATTAACGAAGAGTTTGGACCTCGAGGCAAAACACCCCTCCTGCAGCGCAATCTTACAGCGGAAGAAATCGAGGCCCTGGCCCCCAACGTCACCCGCCGCCACTTTGCCCTGGCCCTAAGCCAAAATCATGGTCTAGACCGTGAACAGGTAAATATGCTCATTGGCAATAACAGCCCCGCATATGTGCCATCAGGCATTGACCCAGCCCAATTGACCCCCTTACTGCAAAAGTACCCCCAGCTCGTGCGCGTATTTGCCCACCCCGCTGCGGGCTCATTCCCCGGCGAGAGTTTATATAATGAGGTCCTGCCGCCCATTGAAGTCGTAGAAAAGCTCATGCCGGAATTTCTAGACAACCAATTACTTGGCCTGGATGGGCTGGAAGTTCACTACCCGGGCCACGCGCCGCAGCACGAGCAGCTCATGGCAGAGTGGGCCAGCAAGTACAAACTACTGATGACGGGCGGCTCAGACTGCCACGACCGGGTCAACCGCCCTTTGGGCGTAACCGGCGTGAACCAGTCTGAATTAGATGCGGTATTATCCCGCCTGTGAGGTTTGCTCGCAGGCGAATCTGTTCATAAATCATCATAAAGGAGCAGGGACATGTCAAAATTCGAGGAGGTTTGCGAAGTGTATAGCAAATCTCGCCGCGCGTTTCTGACCTATGAAAAAGAATGCCAGCAGTTTGCTCGCGATCTGGTTTACGGCATGATCGAGTATTTTGAATGGCCGCAAGATCAGGAAATTAGCTACATCCCCCTCGGCGAAGATCTCGACCCTAACAACAAATTTTACGCGCTGGCGGGGGCTATGCGCTTGAACGAGGAATCGTTTTGGCATTTTGGAGTAGAGCTAACAGCTTACGAATCTGGTTTTAACAATCCGGCTCCGTTTGTCATGAGCTTTTTCATCAAAAAGCTGGGAACCAATTTTATTGTGAAGCTGGGACCCCAAGGACGCGAAATTAAAATTCCTGAGAGCCAGCGTATTGCGCTAGATCCATTTTATGATGCGGTTTTTATGCAAATTGTGGAGTTTTTCAAGAAACGCTACCACCAGGCTCTGGCCCGCCAGGAGCAGGATCAGCTTGCGTTTATCATGCTGAGCCCTGGCCCAGCTTGAGTGGATGCCAATGACGCTGCGCATTTCGAGTTTACAAAACGGCCGTATTAAGCACGTGGTTAAGCTAAACCAACGGCGCTACCGGGATGCGCAGCAGCTCACGGTGGTGGAAGGGGCCCGCGAAGTCTCGCAGGCGCTGGCTAGCGGTATTGTGCCCCGGGAGGCTTTTCTCTGCCCCGAGCTGTTGCCAGCAGAAGCAGAAACGGCCGTTTCCTGTCTACAATCGCTGGCTCAGGAAAATCGTACCCATCTCTTTGAAGTCACCACGGCTGTTTTTGCCAAAATTGCTTATCGGGGCGACAGTGGTGGTCTGCTGCTCACCATTCCCTACCTGCCTGCCAATCTGGATAGTTTACCGCACTCAACCAATCCGCTGTTTGCCATCATTGAGGGCGCTGAAAAACCGGGTAACCTGGGCGCTGTGCTGCGCACCGCTGACGGCGCCGGCATTGATGGCGTCATTCTCAGCAGCGACGGACCCAGTACCGACCTGCATAACCCCAACGTGATCCGCGCCAGCCTGGGCGCTTTATTCACAGTGCCGGTAGCAGCCGCCAACAATGCCAGCATTTGCCACTGGCTTGACCAGCACCGCATTCAGATTGTGGCCGCAACGCCTGACGCAGCACAATTGTATACGGCCGTTGATTTCTCCCAACCCACCGCCATCATTGCCGGCAGTGAAGCCCAAGGGCTTAGCCCCTTCTGGCTTTCCAATGCCAACAAGCAGGTTCGCATCCCAATGCACGGCAGAGTAGACAGCCTCAATTTATCCATCTCCGTCGCCCTACTGCTTTACGAAGCTTTACGGCAACGTTCGTTATAAAGAGTTCGCCATGCGCATTGCCCTAATTTCCGACATACACGGCAACCTTGTTTCTTTGGAAGCAGTTCTTGCAGATATCGACCAACAAAACATCGCCCAGACTGTTTTTTTGGGCGATGCTGTTACCCTCGGCCCGCAACCACGCGAAGTGCTTTCGCGCTTGCGCAAATTGGGATGCCCTTCTGTGATGGGAAATCATGATGCTTTTCTTGTCGAACCCTCTTTGTTGAGCAGCTATACCGAACAACCCTGGGTTCTAGAAGCAGTCGCCTGGTGCCGTCACAAGCTTAACGCAGCAGACCTGGACTATCTGCGAACTTTCCAAACCCAAATCGAAATTATCTTGGACCCCAACCGGCCCAATGCCAGCAAATTGCTTTGCTTCCACGGCTCACCACGTTCCAATGTCGATATCATTTTGTCGACAACGCCCATCAAGGAACTCGAAAAGATGCTCAATGGGCACAAAGCCGCCATCATGGCCGGTGGGCACACGCATGTGCAGATGATGCGCCAGTATAATGGTGCACTTTTGCTAAATGCTGGAAGCGTGGGCATGCCTTTCAAAAAAACACCCTTCAAAGGTGCGCCCCATATCCTGCCCTGGGCTGAATACACCATTGTTGAATGGAGTGATGGCATCCTCAGCGTCGATTTGCGCCGCGTGCCCGTCTCGTTAGAGGCTATACAAGCTGCAGCTTGTGCCAGCGACATGCCCGATCGCCAAGATTGGGTCAATAATTGGCAGATTCCCAATAAGCTCTGGTGACTGAAAGTCCTCCCTGGCTTGTTTTCATTGATAGTCGATCATAAAATTCATCTGGTTGTAATGGGGAACCTGTGGGCTGATCATTTTGGGAGCTAGCTACCAATCCATGAATCCGGCCCCAGCTTGCCTAGCGAATCAATTATAAACCCATTATTTCGGCTGCCCTTTACTGTTTTCAGGGTAAGCCTACGTTCAAATAGGAGTAAAAGATGTCAAAATTAGTAAAAGTTGCCGTAACCGGCGCTGCTGGTCAAATTGGCTATTCGCTTCTGCCACGCCTGATTAATGGCGAAGTGTTCGGCCCAGACACAAAGGTTGCCTTGCACCTGCTAGAAATTACCCCGGCTTTAGGGGCCTTGGAAGGGGTGGTTATGGAATTGGATGACTGCGCGTTTCCACTTTTAGACAATGTTGTCGTCACAGACGACCCAAAGGTGGCCTTTGATGGCGTAAATTGGGCGTTGTTGGTTGGCTCAAAACCCCGCGGGAAAGGCATGGAACGAGGCGACCTCATCCGCGAAAATGGCCCCATTTTCATCGGCCAGGGTGACGCCCTCAACGAACGGGCCGCCGATGATGTGCGGGTTTTGGTCGTGGGTAATCCGGCGAATACGAACTGTCTAATTGCCATGAACAATGCGCCTGATATTCCCAACGAGCGTTTTAGTGCGCTAACCCGTCTGGACCAAAATCGCGCCTATGCCCAATTGGCGCAAAAAGCGGGCGTGAAGGTAACGGCCGTTAGCAACGTGACGATTTGGGGAAACCACAGCGCCACCCAATACCCAGATGCAGAAAATGCAAAAATCAACGGCCGTCCTGCCATGGAGGTTATTACTGATCACGAATGGTTGCGTGGTGAGTTCATTTCCACTGTGCAAAAGCGTGGCGCGGCCATTATTCAGGCGCGCGGTAAGTCTTCGGCATTATCCGCCGCCAATGCCGCGCTGGATCATGTTCGTGGTTTCCTCAACAAGACAGAAGCGGAACTGGTTCTCTGCGGCCGTTCCTTCGGATGGCAGCTACGGCATTGACGTAGGTCTTATCTTCTCCTTCCCTCTAACCAGTGATGGCGCAGGCGGATACACCATAGTGCCAGGGCTAAAGTGGAGTAAGTTTGCCAAGGAAAAGGTGATGATTACTCAGGAAGAACTGCGTAATGAAAAATCACTGATCCTCGATTTATTAGCCTGATAATTTTTGCAAGATTTACAAGAGGTCGTTGGCTTCGCTTGCCAAATGCTTCTTGTGAATCTTGCACACTCTATCAACCACAAACTTTTGCTATCACTGATACACAGGTGATACCAAAACGCCAAAGACGCCTTGCGGGGGGTGCAAGGCGTCTTTGTGGAAGAGGAGAAAAAGGAGGAAAAAAGAAATTAAGTAGCTTGGTAACCATAGTTTACATGACCGCAGTACCGATTACAGGGGCAAGAACTACAGTAAAAATGTAAACTACTTTACACTTTTTCAACCTTCCACTAACACCATTGTTTATGAACCTGATCACGCTGGAAAACTTAGGCAAGCAATACAGTGAGCGTGCCTTATTTGAGGATGCCAACCTACTTATCAATCAGGGGGATCGCATTGGCCTGATTGGCGTCAATGGCAGTGGCAAAACCACGCTCCTGCGTATTCTCGCCGGATTAGAAAGCGCGGATGATGGTCAGGTCACTGTTTGGGGTGGAGTGCGCATTCAATATTTAGCCCAAGAACCCCAGCTAAATGACTCGTTTACAGTTTTGGAGCAGCTTTTTCACAGTGATTCCCCCCAGATCATGCTGCTGCGACAATACGAAACGACAAGCTGGCTGCTGCAGCAAAACCCCAGCAATTCGAAACTTCAGTCACAACTCATTTCCCTGGCTGATGATATGGACCGCACCGCAGGCTGGGCGGCTGAAGCCAACGCCAAAGCGATTTTGACCCGGTTGGGCATTACAGAATTTGGCGCTCTGATAGGCACTCTCAGTGGGGGGCAGCGCAAACGTGTGGCTCTGGCGCGAGCCCTCATTGATCCGGCTGATTTACTGATCCTGGATGAGCCTACCAACCACATTGACGCCGACACAATCGCCTGGCTGGAAGAGTATTTGCTGTCAGTGCCTGACGCCCTGCTGATGGTCACCCACGATCGGTATTTTTTGGATCGGGTTGTAAATCGGATTGTGGAAATTAACCGGAGACAGTTGGTCAGTTATCCGGGAAATTATACGCATTATCTGGAGATGCAAGCAGCCCGGCAAGAGCAGCTAGCCACCGCAGAGGAAAAAAGACGCAAGTTCCTGCAGCGAGAGCTGGCCTGGATCCACCGTTCGCCCATGGCGCGCGGGACCAAGCAAAAGGCGCGCAAACAGCGCGTGGCCGAGCTGCAAAAAATTCATTATGACAGGGGTGATGAGCGGGTAGTCATGGCCTTAGCCAGCCGGCGGCTGGGCAAAAAGGTGCTTGAAGCCCAGGGATTAAGCAAATCGTATGGCGCCAACCACCTCTTTCAAGACGTCGATCTATCGTTAACCCCGGGAGAGCGGATTGGTATCATTGGCCCCAATGGTGTGGGAAAAACCACCTTATTGGATATTTTAACCGGGCATGTGGAGAGTGATGCCGGTACCGTAGTGTGGGGCGAAACTGTGCAAATTGGCTACTATGACCAGCTCAGTCGTGATTTAGATGAAGATTCGCGCGTGCTTGATTTTATCGCGGAAAAAACGGCGTTGATCCGGACTCCAGATGGAGAGCGGGTGGATGCTGCGCAAGTGCTGGAATGGTTCCTATTCACGCGCCCGCAGCAACAAGCCAAAATCAGTACCCTCAGCGGGGGAGAGCGCCGCCGCCTTTATTTGCTGAGCGTACTAGCAACGCAGCCAAACGTGCTGTTGCTAGATGAACCAACAAACGATCTGGATATTGAAACGCTGGCGGTGCTGGAGTCATTTCTGGATCAGTTTGTGGGTTGTGTCATTGCAGTCAGCCATGACCGGTACTTTTTAGACCGCACGGTGGATTTTTTGGCTGCATTTGAAAACGGCCGTTTCTCCTCCCGCTACCCTGCCCCTTACAGTACCTACCAACAACTGCGCCAGCAAGAAATGACACCGGCACCCTCGGCTACTCGCAAAACCGCCGCCCCCCCGGCGACTAAACCCGACCGCCCCCGCAAGCTAACCTGGCAAGAAAAACGGGAACTGATAGACCTGGAAGAAAAAATAGCCGCACTGGAAAAGGAGAAAGCGGAGTTAGAAACGGCCGTTAACCATACCGGCAGCGACTACGAAAAATTACAAACCTTAGCGGCTCGTCTTCAAGAAATCACAATCTCCCTAGACCATGATTTAGCTCGCTGGTTAGAGCTCTCTGAAATAGCAGAGTGAAGTACCCCATTGAAAAGGACATACCCATGATCAAAAAAATCAACCATATCGCCATTGTTGCTCCCAATCTTGACGAAGCCACCGGTTTTTGGGCTGAAGCGTTGGGGCTACCCATTTCCCGCGTCGAAGACGTGCCGGATGAAGCAGTCAAGGTGGCCTTTATCCCTGTGGGCGACAGCAACCTGGAAGTTTTACAACCAACCGACCCCTCCAGCGGCGTCGCCCGCTATCTGGAAAAACGCGGCCCGGGCATGCACCACATCTGCCTGGAAGTTGAGGATATTGATGCGGTACTGGAGCGTCTCAAAAAAGCCAACGTGCCACTAATTAACGAAGACGCCAAAATCGGCCACGGCAATACCCGCTACGCCTTCATCCACCCCAAGGGCACTGGCGGCGTGTTGGTCGAACTTTATGAAGTAGCTGCTTAAACCCAATTCTGGCTCTTTACAGAGGCGGCCGACCAGACAAATGGCCGGGCAATAAATCAATTACGAAGAAAGTCACATGCTCATTTATGACATTTGTTAGTGACCGGCGGCCTAGAAGTCGTGTAAGATAATAATAGATTGGAATGCGAGAAAAGCGTCGAGCACCAAAAGCATGAGGGGTTAAGGCAAGCTTGTTGATAGTCTCGTGGGGCTGTCACAGTTGCCAAAGATTTGCGAAAACTGCACTCCGAACGCTTTCTCAAGCAATACCATCTCCTTACACCAAGAGGCCAAGGTACACCCATACCTTGGCCTCTTCCTTTGTTTGATGGTCTGATTTTCGTTACCGCGTCAGGTGGGCCAATTCCTCTTCCACAATGCGCACCACCAGCGCGTCCAGTGAAGATACCGTGTAATCTGACACGTCAAAGGTGGTTTCTGTTCCCGTGCTGCCCGGCCCTTCTGCGCCGTAGGTCAAGAAAATGAAGCGCCCGCCGGTGAACTGCGCCAACTGCCGGAAAATGTACTCACCCTGGCTGTCCAGCCCGCTGCTGGCAATGGGGTACACCTTGATGCCGCGGGCCGCCGCCTGGGCCATTTCCGCAGCATAATGGTTTTGCTGCCCGTAATCAAGGTGGGGCGGCGCGTCGGCCACCAGAAAAATGAGACTGACGGTTTCTGAGACCCGCCATTCCGGCTCGTGTACGGCTTCTGAAAAAGCCTGGTTCAAATCTTCGGGGTAATCGCCGCCGCCGTCAGCATTAAGCTGCGCCAATTCAGCGGCAAACTCGGTGACGTCGGGCGTAAAATCGGTCACCTGGGTGAGGAAGGCGTCGCCGCGATCCCGGTAAGCGACCATGGCAAAGCGCACATTGGGCTGGCTGGGCAGGGCGTCAATTTGTGCCGCAATGGCGCGAATGTTCTCTTTGAGCTGATTAATTTCGTCGGCCATGCTGCCGGTGGCGTCAATTAGGAACAGTATATCGAGGTTAACGGCCGTTCCACCTGCCACATTCTCCGGCAGCGTCACAAACCACTCCCGCTGAGAACCGTCGACCGGAATCACAAAGCTTTCCGCACCCGACTGCGTGGTCACCGCAACCTGGTAATCATCAGCCTGGACGGGATAGGCCCGGGGGAAGAAATAGACTCGGCCATCGCTGTGTGTGCGCAGTGTGGCCACCGGTTCGCCATTGGCGGAAATGCGCACGTCACGCCCCACAACCGGCTGTCCCTGGCTGTCTTCCACCCAAATTTGATGGCGTTCGCTGACGTCCACGCGCATTACGGCCGCTCCCTGGTAGTTGCGTAGGAACAGCAGGTAATCGTCCCACTGGGCGTTATCGTCCACCTCGCCCGCCGTGAGGCGGCTGTTTTGGTTGAGGGTCAAAGCGTCGGCGCTGGTCTCGGGAACGGCCGTATCCCCCGCCCGCATCTCATCACCGCCGGCGGCTAATGGCTCTGCCAATTCCACAACTTCTTCCGTCACCACCCGCGTCACTTCGACAACTTCCCCCTCCACCGGCACAAAGCTGTCCAGCTCCACGCGCTCTTCCGGCGCCTTTTCTCCCGTGGCTGGTGTGGCCAGCGGCGCGCCTACCCGCTCGCTGCCCACCGCCGACGGCGCATCGGGCGCGGCCTCATCCGCCCCTGTGTTCATGGTGTTATCGGCCGTTTCAACACCACCACAAGCTGCCAAAAGCAGCGCTAACAACAGCATCCAGGTTAACATGTGCATCAGGCGTTTTTTGTTCATCATCAACCTCCAGGAAAAAAGTATACACAATGTCCCTAAGACGCTGCCTGGCCAGGAATGGTTCCCCAAAACAAAAACGCCAGACACTTACAAGGGTGCCTGGCGCTTGTCTGTCTAAAGCTGATAGCTGACCTGCTGAAATGCTAACCGCTAATACTGCGGCAGCGTGCGATCCACCTCCGCCGCCCAGCGGTTTATGCCCCCTTCTAAATTTAGCAGCTTCTTGAAGCCGTGTTTTTTCAGCGTGCGGATTGCATCTGCGCTGCGCACCCCGCTGCGACAGTACACCACCGTTTCCGTCGCCGTTTCCAATTCACCCATCCGCTCCAGCACCGAATTCTTGGGCATCAGCGTTGCCCCCAAATTACCCAGATTTGAGATGTCCCATTCGTGGGGTTCGCGCACATCCACCAATCGCAGCCGCTCGCCCCGCTGCAAACGCGCCTGCAGTTCCATAGGCGTGATGGCGGGCACAGCTTCTCCTTCTGCTGCGGCGTGGTACAGGCTGCGATCATGGGCGGGCACGCCGCAAAACTGCTCATAATCAATCAGCTTTGTTAGCGTCGGATTCTCGCTGCACACCGGGCAGTTGGGGTTTTTTTGCAGGTAAACCTCTTCTACCGTCATGGTCAGCGCGTCGTAAAGCATCAGCCGCCCAATCAACGAATCTCCCACGCCCAAAATGAGTTTGATAGCTTCTGTCGCCTGGATGGCGCCAATCACGCCGGGCAAAATGCCCAGGACGCCCCCTTCGGCGCAGCTAGGCACCAGACCTGGCGGCGGCGGCTCCGGGAAAAGGCAACGATAGCAAGGCCCCTCTTTGGCGTAAAAGACCGACGTCTGCCCGTCAAAGCGGTAAATACTGCCGTAGACGTTGGGCTTGCCCAACAGCACGCAGGCGTCATTGGTCAGATAGCGCGTGGGGAAGTTATCGGTGCCGTCAATGATCACGTCGTAGGGCGCAAAAATTTCCAGTGCATTGTCTGAGGTCAAGGGTATTTCGTAGGTGTCCACCAGCACGTGAGGATTGATGTCCAGAATGCGCTCTTTGGCGCTGGCCAGCTTGGGGCGGCCGACGTCTTTCGTGCCGTGGACGACCTGTCGCTGGAGGTTTGTGTAGTCCACCACATCGTAATCTACCAGACCGATACGGCCGATTCCCGCCGCCGCCAGGTACATGGCCAAAGGAGAGCCCAACCCGCCTGCGCCAATGAGCAGGATGCTGGCCGCCTTCAGCTTTTTTTGCCCGGTCATGCCCACTTCGGGCATGATCAGGTGGCGGCTGTAACGCTGCACTTCTTCATGGGATAACTGTATATCGGCAATGGCTGCCGGGTCGATTAATGATTGCATACGCTTTTTCCTGTTTGCACTTGCAGTCTAATCTTTAGCCACAATATATTCCTTCTCAATCCCCCCGGCAATAGAAGGGATAATCAACAACGTATCTTCATCTGCCAGTGGTGTCGCCAGCCCCTGCAGCTGGTCTATATCCTGCTTGTCCAGATACAAATTGACAAAACTGCGCAGCTTATCACCCTCAAACAAATGCTGCCCCAAATCCGGGTACTGCTCACCCAAATCGGCCAATGCGGCGGCCACGCTGCTTCCCGTCACCTGCACACTGCTGCTCCCCCCGGAATACGGCCGTAACGGAGCTGGAATCCGAATTGTTGCCATTTCTACCTCCATGTAGCTTGTCAGTTTCTCAGCCGGTCAGCCCATCAGGCTGCCAGATGCTCTCCCCTCCTAACACCTCTCTACAATCTCTTCTATGAACCCGCTGCGATCTTCAACAAGCTGCCACGAACGGCTGCCTAACGGCCGTCCCGCGCGCACTTCGGTGATCAGGTAAGAATAGCCGGGCCAGGCGGCCCAGGCCAGGTCCCGCGGGGAGGCCACCGGCGGGTGGTCCGGGTGGCTGTGGAAGATGCCTACCACGTCCAGCCCTGCGGCCAGGGCATCCAGCTCCGCATCCCGCCAATCCTCCGGGGCAATGCGAAATCGCACTCGCTTTTCTTCCTCATTGGGCCACACGTTAGGCAGCGGGCGAATAGCTATGACCCGGTTACGGCCGTTTTCCGCCACGCCCAGCAGCAAGCCACACCCCTCATACGGGTACGCCGCCGCCCCATGCGCCCGAATCTGCGCGTCAACTTCCTGGGTTAAGATCAACATCAGACTTATGGCAAATGACGAATAGTGACCCAGCACATACACCATTCACCATTACTCAATCTTCTGTCCAAAACTTCTGCGTCAGGTACTTAAATCCACTGTCGGGCAAAACCGTCACGACCACACCATGGGTTAACTCTTGGGCCACTTCCATAGCCACATGCACGGCCGAAGCGGCCGACACCCCCACAAAAATCCCTTCCTGGCGTGCCAGGAACTTGGCCATGGCCTGAGCATCTTCCGTCTCAATCACCCGATTCTCATCGGCCAGGGTTTCATCGTAAATTTTAGGTACGATAGCCGTGGGCATATGCTTCAGCCCCTCAATGCCATTAAACGGACCGCTGGGCTGCACGGAGATAAAGCGGATGCGCGGGTTCAGCTCCCGCAGGCGGCGCGTGTTACCCATGAATGTGCCGCTGGTCCCTACGCCAGCGACAAAGTGCGTGATGCCCCCCTGGGTCTGCTGCCAGATTTCATTGGCCGTTGTCAGGTAATGGGCCTGCCAGTTAGCCGGATTATCGTACTGGTTGGCGTAAAACAGGTTAGGGTCCTCGGCCGCCATACGCCGCGTCTCGCGGATGGCGCCATCAATCCCTTCCAGTGGATCTATCAAAATTAGCTCCGCGCCATAAGCGCGCAAAATGGCAATCCGCTCTGGGCTAACGTTTTCGGGCATGACCAGGCGCACCTTGTAGCCCCGCGCCGCACCCAGCATGGCGTAGGCAATGCCTGTGTTCCCCGACGAGGCGTCGAGGATGGTCATACCCGGCTTTAGCAGCCCCTGCCATTCGGCCGTGCGGATAATGTTCAGCGCCGGGCGGTCCTTCACGGAACCGCCGGGGTTAAACCACTCCGCCTTGGCATAGACGGCCACGGTATCAGGCACGCCATAAGCCCGCGAAGTTTTGTGCAGCCGCAGCAGCGGCGTGTTTCCAATTTGATCTTCTAGTTTGTGGGATAACTCAGCAGCAAAAAATGCCTGTTCTGGTTTATCGGTTGTTAACAACATAGCGTTGGTTATCTCCTAATAAAAGCAAGTTTTCGGTTAAGGCTTTTCGGCCTCTCAAACCCTTTGACAGGGTCTGTCAGTAGGTTCTTATGGCACAGGTTGGGTTCCTAATGCGCCTCTTAGAACAGCCTGCTTTGTGCTCAGCAGGCAACAAAAAACGGTCGCAGCTCTCTCTATCAGGCTCCCGCAACGTTCACTTTTCGTTGCTTCGCGAGAATAGCCACCACCGATCTTCGTCTACTGTTTAGCCTGTGCTTGCTCTTTATCAGGATGAGACGAAGGAGTGACTATTCCCGCCCCATACACCTGCAATGTTGTCTCATGATAAACCTCATATTTGTCAGAAAAATGCGCTTTGCGCAATTGGGAAAAGTATAGCCGCCCCCAAATCAATGTCAAGTAAGAAGTTAATAAGACGCCTTGCCATTGACAGCGGTTGGCTTGGGCGTCCTTGAATGTTAAACTGCGGCATATCATTGGAGGCAAGGATCTCATGAAAATTTTTCTAAAAGCTTTTCTGACGCTGCACGTCATGCTTTATCGGCTGACCAATGGCAAAATTGGCGGCAAGATGGGCGGCAACCCCATTGTGCTCCTGGACACCGTAGGGCGAAAGAGCGGCAAAGCCCGCACCACGCCCCTGGTTTACATGCAGGATGGCGCAAGCTATGTCATTACCGCTTCTAACGGGGGTGCTGACCGCCACCCCGGCTGGTACTATAACCTGAAGGAGCAGGAGCAAACTACGATCCAGGTGCAAGGGCAAAAGCTGGCCGTTACGGCCGAATTGGCCACAGAAGAAACCTACAACCGTCTCTGGGCGCAGCTCGTCGCCAAACACCCCCAATTTCAGGGTTACAAAGAAAAAACGACGCGCCAGATCCCCCTTTTCATCCTCACGCCGCAGTAAGGGGTAGCCCGTACCCCTTTTTTGCCTCAATTTGTAAATTAGGTGCAACTTTTACGGCCGTTTCCGGTATTCCTATTGTAGGATAAGGACATGCGTGCGGCAGATGAACAAGATTGGCAACTTCGGGCAGCTCAGGGCGATCGCGCCGCCTTTGCGTGGCTGGTGCAGCAGCACCAAACGGCCGTTTTCAACGTGGCCTATCGCTTGCTGGGCAGCCGCCGCGACGCCGAAGACGCCTCCCAGGAAGCCTTTCTGCGCGCCTATCGCGCCCTGGAGCGCTACGATCCCTTGCGCCCCTTCGGCCCCTGGATTAAGCGCATCACCGCCAATCTCTGCTACAACCGCCTGGAAGCCCAAAGCATCCGCCCCGCCCTCACCGCCACCGACGTGGGCCGCGCCGACGATCCCGCCGACCTGGATGATTGGGCAGCAGGCGCGCCCACGCCCGAGCAAGCCTTGCTGGCCCAGGAGCAGGCCGGGCGCATTCGTGCGGCCATTTTGCGGTTGCCGCCTCGCTACCGCACCGTGATAGAATTGCGTCACTTTCAGGAGTTAAGTTATGAAGAAATCGCCGCCGTCATGGAACGGCCGTTATCCACCATCAAAAGCGACCTGTTTCGCGCCCGTAAAAAACTGGCCGGCCTGCTAACCGGCAACCAGCAACCATGAACCATCTAACTGACGACACCCTCAACCAATACCTCGACCACACCCTCAGCGCCGCCGACCGCGCCGCCGCCGCCGCGCACCTGGAGGCCTGCCCCACCTGCCGCGCTGAACTGGCCCACCTGCAAGCCCTTTTCGCCAGCCTGGACGCCGTGGCCGAACTCCCCCTGCCCGCCGACCTCACCGCGCAAATAATGGCCGCCCTGCCGCCGAGCCGAGCCGGAGCCTGCCCGCTGGCCGGTGTGGGTGGTAGCTTTGGAAACGGCCGTTTCCCTCATCCTCGCCGCCATCCTCTGGCCCACCTTTGCCCCGCTGCTTGCCCAGGCCGGGCAAACCACCCGCGCCCTGGCGGCCGCTAGCGCCCCCGCCTGGCCCACCTGGTCCCAATTGTCCACCCGCGTGGCCGACCTGCTGGCCCAGCGTCCCGCCCTGCCCGATTTCGGCCTGCCCGCTCTGCAGTGGGGCCTGCTCGTCGGCCTCGCCCTGCTGCTGTGGCTGGTCACCAACCGCCTGCTGCTGGCCCCACCCGCCCCCAATGGAGGAACCCATGCCTGAACTCATACTCGCCCTGCTCACCGCTCTCGGCGGCGGCCTCACCCTGGCCGCCTTGCTGGCCACCCTCATTTACCTTCTGCCCCAGCGCGTCAGCCGCGCCCGCCACGCCCTGCAGCGCGCCCCTGGCCGCGCCTTCCTGGTCGGCCTGGCCAACGCCCTCTTTTTCGGCATCCTGGCCGCCCTCTTCAGCCAGGGCGGTGACCTGGGCGGGCTGCTGGCCCTGCTCATTTTGCTGGCCCTGCTGGCCCTGGCCGCCATCGGCCTGGCCGGAACCCTGCTGCTGCTGCGCGAACGCATCTACGCCCCTGCCCCGTCCACGCTGGCCGTGACTCTGAAAACCGGCCTGCTGCTCATCGCCGCCGCCCTTGCGCCCATCATTGGCTGGTTCGTCCTGGCCCCCATTCTGCTGCTGGTGGGCCTCGGCGCGGCTCTCCTGGGCTGGCGCGCACCCAAAACCACGCCCGCCCCTTTTCCTCCAGAACAATCCTGATCCTTTGAGCAGGGGCACGGCGCGCCGTGCCCCGCCAAATCCCTCTCCATCTTCCCATCTCCCCCCAATTCCATTAAAATAAATCCCAACGCTGCCGCACGCCTTCACTCTGTTCATCCCGCGTGCCATCTCAACCAAAGGAGCAGGCCGTGTCCTATCTAAAACGCATTTGGGAAGATATTCGCCGGGGCGAAAACATCGACCTCTTCATCACCGTCCTCATCGCCATTGGGCTGGCCATTCTTAACATTGCCGGGGTGGCTCCCGCCGCCCTCATTGCCCCCCTCACCCTGGCCGTGCTGGGCCTGCTGGCCGTGGCTACCCTGGGGAACCGCTACAAGCTCGAAGAATCCCTGGAAACCCTTAACCGCACCCACACCGGCCTTTTTCAGGAAAAAATGCCCGCCAGCATGGAAAATGACCTGCGCAACGCCCGCGACCTGTGGCTGGTGGGGGTCACCCTCAACCGCACCCTTAACACCCACTACAGCGCCCTGGAGCAAAAGCTGGGCCGCGGCGACACCGTGCGCGTGCTGCTGGTGGCTCCCGACGGCCGGGGCCCGGAAATGCTGGAGCTGCGCGAGTACAAAGCGCGCTACAGCACCGAGCGCATCCGCCACCTCATTCGCGACAGCCTGGACGACCTGTGCAATTTGCAGCAGCGCTTTGGCGGGCTGGAGGTGCGCGTCATCGACTACCCCCTGAGCTACGGCGGCGTGCTGGTCAACCCCGCCAGCAGCGACGGTATCTTCTACCTGGAGCATTACCCCTTCAAGACCCCCGGCGGTTCGATGCCAAAATTTGTGCTGGAGGCGAAAAACGGCCGTTGGTACACCTTCTTCAAGCTCGAAATCGAAACCATTTGGGAAAACGCCACTCCCTGGAACTGCAAATCCTAGGGGCACGGTGCACCGTGCCCCTACAAAGGACACCCCTGACCACCGACCACACCGCCGTGGCCACTGACCTCAACAACCTGGGGACGCTGCTGTACACAATGGGCGACCTGCCCGGCGCACGGCCGTATTTCGACCGCGCCCTGGCAATCCGCGAAAAAGCCCTCGGCCTCGAACACCCCGACGTGGCCCAAAGCTTCAACAACCTGGGGCTGCTGCTGCAAGCCATGGGCGTCCTGCCCGGCACACGGCCGTATTTCGACCGCGCCCTGGCAATCCGCGAAAAAGCCCTCGGCCCCGACCACTCCGACGAGGCCCAAAGCTTCAACAACCTGGGGACGCTGCTGCAAGCCATGGGCGACCTGCAAGGCGCACGGCCGTTTCTCGAACGCGCCCTGGAAATCTGGGAAAAAGCCCTTGGCCCCGACCACCCCTACGTGGCTGGCGCCAACAACAACCTGGGGTGGCTGCTGCATGACCTGGGCGACCTGCCCGGCGCACGGCCGTACTATGACCGCGCCCTGAAAATCTGGGAAAAAGCCCTTGGTCCCGAACACCCCAACGTGGCTGCCGCCAACAACAACTTGGGGACGCTGCTGCAAGCCATGGGCGACCTGCAGGGCGCACGGCCGTATCTCGACCGCGCCCTGGCCATCCGCGAAAAAGCGCTCGGCCCCGACCACCCCGACGTGGCCCAAAGCCTCAACAACCTGGGGTCGCTGCTGCAAGCCATGGGCAACCTGCAAGGCGCACGGCCGTACCTCGACCGCGCCCTGGAAATCCGCGAAAAGGTTCTCGGCTCCGAACATCCCGATACTGCCCTGAGCTACTGGTGGGTGGGCGCCATCGCGGAACAAGAAGGTGACAAAAAGAATGCCCGCGATTTCTACCAACGGGCGCTTGCTGTTTTTGAAGCCAAACTCGGCCCAGATCATCCCAACACCCAGAACCTCCGTGGATATCTCGCCCGCCTCGACGCCCAACTCAACCAACCCTGACCCCCATCCCCCATTTTGTAGGGGCGAGGCGTTGGCGAATCATCTCCTTCAATGCCCATCATCCATACCAGACAACGCCTCGCCCTTTACCCACATGCCACCCCAACCCACAGGGCGAGGCAGGTGTTTGACCTGATGATGGCAAATCGCCACCGCCTCTCGCACCTGCCTCGCCCCTACCGGATTTGCCCCATTTCCCATTCCCCCCAATCCCGCGTAAAATACCCCTATGGCCGACCGCGAACAGCTCAGCGGCTCCGTCGAGCGCATTACCTATTACAACGACGAAAATGGCTACTCCGTCATCCGGCTCAAGCCAGACACGCGGGGCATGCTGCCGTTTCAAATACGCCGCGGGCCGCGACGCGCTCATCACCGTCGTGGGCAATCTGCCGGAAGTGAACCCGGGCGAATGGCTGAAGCTGACCGGCAAATGGGTGGCCCACGCCAAACACGGCCGTCAGTTCCAGGTGGAACTGTGCGAACAGTCCCTGCCCGCCACCACCGAAGGCATCAAGCGCTACCTCGGCTCCGGCATGATTCGCGGCGTGGGCAAGGTCATGGCCGAACGCATCGTCAACCGCTTTGGCGACGAGACGCTGGACGTCATCGACCACGACCCGGAGCGGCTGCTCAACGTGCTGGGCATCGGCCAAAAGCGGGTGCGACAGCATCATCAAATCGTGGGAGGAGCAGCGGGCCATCAAAGACGTGATGATTTTCTTGCAATCCCACGGCGTTTCCACCACTCTGGCCATCAAAATCTACAAAAAGTACGGCGACGACTCGCTGGCGGTGGTGCAAAACACGCCGTACCAGACTGGTGCAGGATGTTTACGGCATCGGCTTCAAAACGGCCGATAAAATTGCCCAGGCGTTGGGTCTGGCCCCCGACGATCCGGCGCGCATCGAGGCGGGCATTGCCTACACGCTCAACCGCATGGCCGAGGAAGGCCACGTCTACATGCCGCAGGAAGAGCTGGAGCCGGAAGCGGCGGAAATTCTGGGCGTGGAGGCGGCCAAGAGTGACGCAGGTGATCGACCAGCTGGAGAACGAGCGATTTTATGAAGCGGGAGACGATTAGCGTATCAGCCGGTAAGCGGTCAGCAGTCAGCGGTGAGCGGTGAAGCAGGTGGTCGGGGAGCGGTGAGCGAGGACTAGGGAGCGGCAATCTCCAATCTCCAATCTCTAATCTCTATGACAAACCCTCGGCAACCAGTCGCCAGCCGCTGTGCGCGAGGAACGGGCCGTTTACCTGACGCCGTTTTACTATTCGGAAATTGGGGTGACGCAGCGGGTGAAGCGCTGATTGGCGGATCCGAAGGCGTCGCCGGCTGGCAGGAGTGGGTTCAATCCAAAATCTCGCAATCCGAAATCTGCAAACTTCAATCTTATCGGAGCAGCAGGAGGCAGGCGGTGGCCAAACGGCCGTTTCCCACAAAGTCACCATTCTCACCGGCGGCCCCGGCACGGGCAAAACGACCACCCTGCGCGCCCTGCTGGATTTGCTGGACGCCCACAAGCGGACGCTACGCCCTGGCCTCCCCCACGGGCCGCGCCGCCAAGCGGCTGGCCGAAGCGACGGGGCGCGAAGCCAAAACCATCCACCGCCTGCTGGAATTTAACCCGGGCGAAGGCTTTGGCCGTAACGAGCAACAATCCGCATCGACGCCGACATGGTGGTCATCGACGAAGCCTCCATGCTGGATTTGGTGCTGGCCAACAACCTGCTCAAAGCGATCGGCCCGGACAGCCATCTGCTGCTGGTGGGCGACGTGGACCAACTGCCCAGCGTGGGCGCGGGGGACGTGCTGCGCGATTTGATTGCTTCGGGGGTAACGGCCGTTATCCGCCTGGAAACCATCTTCCGCCAGGCCGCCGATTCGCTCATCATCCACAACGCCCATCGCATCAACCAGGGCAGATGCCGCTGAACCGCCGAGGATGCCGACGATTTCTTCCTCTTCATCAAGCAAGACCCGGCGGAAGCGGCCGAATCTGCTCGTGGACATGGTGCAAAAGCGCGTACCCCACAAATTCGGCCTCGACCCGCTGGACGACATTCAGGTGCTGGCCCCCATGTACAACGGCGCGGTGGGCGTGAGCAATCTCAACGTGCTGCTGCAAGCCGCCCTCAATCCGCCGGGCGGCAAAAAGGCGGAGCGGCGGCTGGGCGGGCGGGTCTTTCGCGTGGGCGACAAGGTGATGCAGACGGTGAACAATTACGACAAAAACGTCTACAATGGCGATATTGGCCGCATCACGGCCATGGACATATTGCAGCAAACCATCACCATCAGCATTGACGGCGCGCCGGTGGTGTATGATTTTCTGGAAGTGGATGAGACTGGTGCACGCCTACTGCCATTCAGCGTGCACAAGAGCCAGGGCGCCGAGTATCCCTGCGTGGTGATGCCGGTGGTGACGTCAGCATTACATGATGCTGCAGCGCAATTTGCTGTATACGGCCGTTACTCGCGCCAAAAAGCTCGTCATCCTGGTGGGCACGCGCAAAGCCATCGGCATCGCCGTCAAAAACAACAAAACCACCCAGCGCCACACCGCCCTGGACTGGCGGCTGCAGCGCTAAAGGAGGCCCAGCATGACCCGCGAACGCATTGAACGCCTATATCTGGTGACCGCTTCGGAAAACAAATTCAACGATTACCAATTTTTGCTGGGCAAGTACGCCGATTTGCGCTGGGCCAAGCACAACGTGGAAGACCTGGTCACCACCGACCTGGCCGTGCTCATCCGCCGCAAAATTGAAATGGTCAAGCCGATGCTGCCCCACCTGCCCTTCCTGGTCGAACAAACCAACCTGCACATTCGCGCCTGGCGCGACCTGCCCGGCAACGTCACCGGCCTCTTCATCGACGGCCTGGGCGTAGAGGGTATTTGTAAGATGCTGCAGCCCTTTGAAGACCGCGCCGCCAAGGTGGTCACCGACCTGGGCTTCCACGCTCCCGATGGCCGGGTCTACATCTATCACGGCGAGCTGCAGGGGAAAATTGCCTCTAAACCGCGCGGCAACCAAATCTTTGGTTGGGACGCCATTTTCATTCCCGAGGGGGAAAACCGCACCATGGCCCAGATGAGCCTGGAGCATCGCAACAGCATTTCCACGCGCAAGCTGGCGGTGGCCGAGTTCTTTACCCAGTTCTTGCAAGAAGAGCAGGCCAACCTGCTGCTGCAAAACCGCATTCGCCTGCGGGAGTTGATGACCCGCCATTTCAGCAAAGCGGAGTTGGAAGCGCTCTGCTTTGACCTGGGCATCGACAAGGACGACCTGCCGGGCGGCGTGAAAAAGGAGCTGGCGCAGGAAATCATCCTTTACTGCGAGCGGCACGACAAGCTGGAAATGCTGCTGGACGTCTGCCGGGCGCAGCGCCCCAGCACAGAATGGCCAAAGGAACTTTAAGATGACCAATGAGTGGTCGGAAGAGGCGTCGGCAGATTTTCTCGATTACGGCCGTTTCTTTGTGCCCACCCGCGAAACCCAGATTCAGCTTGTCTGCGACCTGATGCCGCCGCTAGACGCCCCCGGCAGGATATTGGACCTGGCCTGCGGCGAGGGGCTGCTGGCCGAGGCAATTTTACAGCAGCATCCCCACAGCAGCGTGCTGGGCCTGGATGGCTCCGCCGCCATGCGGCAGCAGGCCGCAGCAAGGCTGGTCGATTTTGGCCCGCGCTTCGAAGCCCGGCCTTTTGACCTATTTGACCACGGTTGGCGGCAGCCGCCGGACCATTATCACGCTATTGTCTCGTCGCTGGCCATCCACCACCTGGATGACGCGCAAAAAGAGACGTTGTACGAGGATTTATATGGCATGCTGCAGCCCGGCGGGGCGCTGCTCATCGCCGATTTGATTTTTCCCGCCAGCGCGTGGGGCATGGCCGTGGCTGCCGCTGGTTGGGATTCGGCCGTGCAGCAGCGCAGCCGCGAGCTGGCGGGAAACGATGACGCTTTCCACGCCTTCCGCCAAGGGAAATACAACATTTTCTGTTATCCAGACCCCATGGACAGGCCTTCGCCCCTGTTTGAGCAGCTTAACTGGCTGTACCAGGCGGGCTTCCGCGGCGTCGACGTTTTTTGGCTGCAGGTCGGCCACGCCATCTTTGGCGGCTACAAAAATTGAGCGTTTCCCCTAAATTTGCCATAATACGGACCAGAAATACCAGGCTGCCTGAATCCCTTGCCAAGCAGCCATAATTATGAGGTAAGCCATGTCCAAAGACGTCCATTTTGCCGTCGCCAAAGTCAGCAAGTACGCCACCAGCGAAAGTGGCGACACCCTGGAAATGATTGAACGCCCCCACGGCGGCATTTCCTTTGTCCTGGTGGATGGCCAGCGCAGCGGCAAATCGGCCAAGGCCATCAGCAATATGGTGGCCCGCAAGGCCATCCAACTGCTGGCGGAAGGGGTGCGCGACGGGGCTGCCGCCCGCGCCGCCCACGATTACCTCTATACCCACCGCAAGGGTAAAGTGACCGCCACTCTCAACATCCTTTCGGTGGACGCCGAAACCAAGACTTTTGTCATTTCGCGCAACAATGAGGCCCCCGTCATCGTGCATACTCCCGCAGAGGGGCTGCTGCTGCTGGACGAGCCGTGCCGCAGCGTGGGCACCCACCGCAACACCAAGCCCATCATCACGGAACTGCCCATCGTAGAAGGGATGACGGTAGTGGTTTTTACCGACGGGCTGCGCCACGCCGGCAGCCTCAGCGGCACGAACAGCTACAATCCGGTGGCGGCCGTGCTGCGCATTCTGGCTGAAGGCATCATAGACTCTCAGGTGATTGCCGATACGCTGTTGAAAGAAGCTGTGGCCAGGGATAATGGCCGTCCCCGTGATGACATCAGCGTGCTTGTAGCCCACGTCCGTGCGGAAACGGGCCACGACGTGCGCCGCATGGAGGTTCACCTGCCTTTATGAGCGCTGAGGCCTCTGATCTGCTTATCGCCATCGTCGGTCCTTGCGCTTCTGGCAAATCAACTCTGGCCAAAGCCCTGCGCCAGGCAGGTTACCAGGTGCGCCAGCCTGCCCAGGAGCATTCCTACGTGCCGGCTATGTGGCAGCGCCTCACCCAGCCTGATTTACTCATATACTTAGATGTGGATTATTCGGCTTCTTTACAGCGCCGCCCCCATATTGATTATGGGCCTGAACGGCTGGCGGAACAGCACCAGCGGCTGGCCCACGCCCGCCAGCATTGCGACCTATATTTGGATACCAGCCCCTTAACCCCCCAAGAAATTTTTCAGGAAGTTGACATCTTTTTACAAAACTTGTAACGGGTTGCAAGTTACAGGTTACACGCTAACTGCCGCTAAACAGCCGTCCCAGCATGCCAGTGCCCCCCATTTTTTCTTTAACGGCCGTTTCCATCTGCCGCCCTTCTGGGAAATCTTTAATCTTCAAGGCTCGTTTGTTGTAATGTCCAGCCTCTTCCACGTTTTCTTGCTGCCAATAAATTTCGCTGACGTGATGGTACAGCCAATGGTTTTCCGCATCAAAATGAATGGCTTCTTTGTACTTGGCCAGCGCTTCGTCCCACATCTCAAACGCTTTGTACGCCTCGGCAATCTGCGCTAAAAGGCGCAGGCGCTGGGGCACGGTCCGCGCTTCTTCGGAGGCCCTGGCAAACCAATACTCAATTTGCTCCAGGTCTTTGCAGGCCAACCAGTAGGTTAATTCGGCCGTTTGCAAATAGTAGCTGTGCGGGTCTTCCTCCTGTAAATAATCCAGCACCATACGCGCGTCCTCAAAGCGCCCGGCATAAATATAGGTAAAAGCTTCAACAACGTTAATGTCGACAACGTCCGGTTCGGTTTCCTGGGCTTTCTCTAACCAGGACATGGCGGCTTCCAACCCTTCCGGGGCATAGCTGCCGTCATTTTCGCGGGAGGCAGCCAGAAGCGTGTACGCGACCCCCGCAAATGTATACGGCCGTGAATCACTGGTAAGCAGCGTGCGCAATGCGCCAGCCAATACCTGCGGGTCATCCCGATAGGTGTTCACGTCATCCAGGCTGATTTCGTAAGTGCGCCGCCCTAAATCGGTAGTTTGCGGGTTTTGCGGCCACCTGGCTTTTTCTAGCGATGGCAGAAGCTTTGCCAATAGTTGTTTTCCCATCAGGTTTCCTTTGTTTGATTGGGTATTTGGTTGGTTGGCTAGTTGGTTCATAGTTCAGTCGTTGATTAACGCACAAACCAACAAACCCTTTTTCGCCCAGTGTACAAAAACTCCACGTAAAAGAAAAGACCCCTCGTGAAGAGGGGCCTTAAAGTTTGCAAGCAATTCAGGTTTAGTACATGCCACCCATACCGGGGTCGCCGCCTGGCATTGGTGGCGCTTCTTTCTCGGGGATGTCCGTGATAAGCGCTTCCGTGGTCAAAATCATGGAAGCGATGCTGGCTGCATTCTCCAGCGCGCCGCGGGTCACTTTAGCCGGGTCAATGATGCCAGCCTTAATCATGTTGACGTATTCGCCGGTCATGACGTTGTAGCCAATGTTGGTGTCGCCCTTCTCAGCCTGGGCGCGACGGACGTTCTGAATAATCACGTCGCCATTCTGGCCCGCATTTTCAGAGATTTTGCGCATGGGTGCTTCGAGAGCCGCGCGCAAAATGTTCAGGCCAGTCGCCGGGTCGCCAGCAGCAACTTGAACGCTGTCCAGCGCGGGCAGGGCGTTAAGCAAAGCCACACCACCGCCGGGCACAATCCCTTCTTCCACAGCCGCGCGAGTAGCGCTCAGGGCATCTTCAACGCGGTGCTTCTTTTCTTTCAGCTCCACCTCAGTGGCGGCGCCTACGCGAATGACGGCCACGCCACCGGCCAGCTTGGCCAGACGTTCTTGCAGCTTTTCGCGGTCGTAGTCAGAGGTGCTGCGGTCGATTTCAACTTTGATTTGTTCAACACGGCCGTTAATCTGTGCCTGTTCGCCATGTCCATCGACGATGGTGGTGTCATCCTTGGTGGAGACAACTTTGGCGGCGCGGCCCAGGTCGCTAACCTGTACGCTGTCCAGTTTGCGGCCCATTTCTTCGGTGATAACCTGGCCACCGGTGAGGACAGCAATGTCTTGCAGCATGGCCTTGCGGCGGTCGCCAAAGCCGGGGGCTTTAATTGCCAGGGCGTTGATCATGCCGCGCAGTTTGTTCAGCACCAGAGTAGCCAGCGCTTCGCCGTCAATGTCTTCGGCGATGATGACCAGCTCACGCTTACCCAATCTGCACCAGTTTTTCCAAAATGGGTACGATGTCTTGGGCAGAGGAAATTTTCTTGTCATGAATGAGAATGTATGGCTCTTCAATGACGGCTTCCATGGTATCGGAATCGGTGACGAAGTAGGGGCTGATGTAACCACGGTCAAACTGCATACCTTCAACGTACTCGGTTTCGAATTCCAAACCACGGGACTCTTCGACGGTGATGACGCCGTCTTTGCCGACTTTGTCCATGACTTCGGCAATCAGGTTGCCGATTTCCTGGTCCTGGGCGGAGATGGAAGCGACGGAGGCGATTTCTTCGCGGCTGTCAATGCTGACGGCCATCTCTTTGATTTTCTTGGCCAGGGCAGAGGTGCCCGCTTCGATGCCCAGCTTGAGCAGCATGGGATTGGCGCCAGCGGCGACATTTTTCAGCCCTTCGTGAACGATGTTCTGGGCCAGAACGGTAGCGGTGGTGGTGCCATCACCAGCGATGTCGTTGGTTTTGGTGGCTGCTTCTTTAAGCAGTTGGGCGCCCATATTTTCATAGGGGTCTTCCAGTTCAATTTCTTTGGCAACGGTGACGCCATCGTGGGTGATGGTGGGTGCGCCAAATTTCTTGTCCAGGGCGACGTTGCGGCCTTTGGGGCCGAGGGTGGTGGAAACGGCCGTTGCCACCGTATCAATACCCTTCTTCAACTTACGCCGTGCATCTTCACGAAAAACAAGTTGCTTAGCCATGATTCACTATTCTCCTTAACTTAATTTTCAACAATTGCTAAAACATCTGATTCTTTCAGAATCAGCAGTTTCTTGCTCGCTCTATTTTTACTTCTGTGCCTGCGTACTTGGCGTAAAGCACCACGTCGCCCACAGCCACGTCCATATCGATGCGATCGCCGTCATCATCACGGCGGCCAGGACCAACAGCCAATACTACACCTTCTTGCGGCTTTTCTTTTGCCGTTTCGGGCAGCACAAGACCGGAGGCTGTGGTCTGTTCCTGCTCCTTCGGCTCCACTACCAAGCGATCACCCAATGGTTTGAGCTTAATAGACATAACCAAATCTCCTTTTCTAAACTATTAGCTTTTTAAGTTATCTGCTGGGAAATTAGCACTCTGCAAAAGGGAGTGCTAGCCAAACCGCTGACATTGTAGCATAGAATCGAGGGATGTCAAGCATATTTTAGCAGTCTTGTAAAAAGAGTGCTAATTTGTTTTAGGGGTTTCTTAGGGAGCGCTGCCAAGGGTTGCCAGACGGCAAAGTTCCAGCCCTTCTGAAGCTTGTTCCCAGACAGAGGAGTCCGGTGGGGAGACTTGCAAAACCTGGCGAAACAGCGGTTCGGCGTTGACGCACAACGTCTCGTCAACACGGTAATAGGAAGAGGCAAGCATGTTGAAAAAGCGGGCATTCAAGGCCGTCGGCTCGCCATACATCTCCACGGCCAGTTCCAGATGCTCCACCGCTTTAGGAAAATTGCTGCGGCGGAAGTAAGACTCGCCCAAACGCCCTTGAGCGCGGGCTACGTTGGGATTTAATTCAACTGACTTGATGGCGTTTTCTTCGGCCAGTGCATCTTCGCCAAGCTGGAGGTACATGTGGGCCAGCCCATCGTAGGCTGCGGCATAGTTGGGATCAATAGCCAGGGCATCCTCGAGGGTGACGATGGCCAGAGGCAAGCTGCCGTCGGCGTAGTAATTGTAGGCTAGGCTGTAGTATAGGTCGGGGATGGATGGATCGGCTTCTATGCCAAGCTGCAGTTGGGCAATGGCTTCCTGGTAACGCCCCAGGTAGACGAAGACCAAACCCATGTAATATCTGGCCCAGGGGTTGTCTGGCTCGAGGAAGATGGCAAAATCGGCCAGTTCTTCGGCCTGGGCATACTTGTTGGGATCGCCCTGCAGCACCAATCCGCCGGCCGCATAGGCATAAGCAGTCGCATTTTCGGGGTTGATGTTTGTTGCCTCGCGGGCTGCCTGCCAGGACTGGGCATATTGCAGGCTGGCCCCGGCCGGATCGCCAAGGTCTTCCAGGCGGTCGCCGTTGGCCAGGTAAGCTAGAGCAACGGCCGTCCACACACGGTCGTTGTCTGGCGCAAGAATGGTAACTTGTTCAGCGGCTTCAATGGCTTCTTCGGCCCGACCTTGGGCGACCAGCAGGTTAATCAAACGAATGTAAAACTCGGGGCGGGTGGCATCCAGGCGAATGGCTGTCTGGTAGTACTCGATAGCTTCCGCAAACTGCCGGTCTTGTTCGCTGAGGTCAGCCAGCAGGGCGTATTCTGTGGCCGAGCGCGTTGGGGTAGGAATAGGAGTTGGTATGATGACAGCACGAACGTCATCCCGGTTAAGCATGACGAAAACTGAGAAGAAAATGCCTATTGCTACAAACAAAACCAGCAGGCAGGAGGGACCACGGCGCGGGTAGCGAGGCCGTGTATCTTTAATTACCATTTATTACAAACTCCACCCATTGGTATGGTCGGATAACAAACATTTTGCTGCGCATGGTCCTGTCGCGCAGGCAGGGTTCCTGCGGATAAAAAAACCGACGGAAGTCGCCGGCCAGTAGTTGGATGGTAGCATTGGCAGCAGTCGTGGTCAAGACCAGCGGCTGGGGTCTTGGGAACTTCTCAGGCTGGGCAACGGCCGTTTTCACGCAACCCTTTTTGCGTTACCATTGCGTCCATGATTCGCAAATGGGAAAAACAACAAAGTGAACTCGTCGGGGACTATACCATTTTTAAACTGTGGCAAAATACGGCCGTTTCACCGCGCACGGGTCATACACACACCTTCTATGCCCTGGAAGCAGGCGATTGGGTAAACGTAGTTCCCGTTACGCCGGAGGGCAAAGTGGTGCTGATTCGGCAGTACCGGCACGGGCGCGAGGAAATTTGCGTGGAGATACCGGGAGGCATGGTCGATGAAGGGGAGTCACCAGCCTCTGCCGCACAGCGGGAATTGATCGAAGAAACGGGATA
Organism: uncultured Chloroflexia bacterium; assembly: GCA_963695505.1. Classification (GTDB taxonomy): domain Bacteria; phylum Chloroflexota; class Anaerolineae; order Promineifilales; family Promineifilaceae; genus JACSRF01. The sequence goes on from CAVOGX010000011.1 coordinate 93,919, forward strand.
CGTTTCGGAACAAATGGTGCACCTGGGCAGCGTGACGCCCAACCCGGCTTTTCTGAGCAACCAGTGCCATACTTACCTGGCCCTCAATGCGCGCCAGGTGCAAACACCTACGTTTGATGGCTCAGAAGACATTGCCCTGGAAGAAGTTGACCTGGCCGACCTGCCGGCGTTGGTACAGCAGGCAAAAATAACGCACGCGTTGGTTATTGCCGCCTTTTATCATTTCGACCATTTTCGCCGGCGCTACCCCGACTGGCAAAACGGCCGTTTCCAACCCTAAGCGCTTACTCCTCAAAATCACCAAACAAATCATCCAGCTCTTCAGCCCACACATCGCCCAGCGGCAAAAAGGGCTGCTCTGTAAAATCTTCCTCAAGCTGGGCCATGAAAGCGCGCACATTGAGTTCTGGCATCTCCTCTTCCAACGCTGCCAGCTTTTGCTCCATGGTCGTCAACAGTTCATCGCTGCGCTGCTGCAAATCTGTCAGGTCCAGCGCCATTCCAAACAGGTGGTTTATGCGGCGCATTACGTCCAGCCACGCTTTGTAATCATTTTCAATGCTCAAGCCCTGGGGATCAACGCTGGATTGGGAAAAGTTATAAGCAGGCACAAAAGCGTAGAAGTCAACCATTTCTAACCCTACTTCCTCGGCATGGTCAACCATGTAAGCGCCAATGGTGGCGCCTCCTTCATAGTTAGAAAATTGCACCGCCAGGTCTTCCAGGCTGGCTTTCATGGCCGGCAGGCTAAAAAGGCAGGATACGCGGCGGTCGCGGTCGTAGGGCATGGCGCCATAGACGCCCCCCAAGGCTACAACCCGCTTGACGCCCAGGGTCAGGCAAGCCTCGCAAAAAGCCTCTGTGTAACGCTCCACGTTCATTTGCGGTTCGTCGCCGAGGAAAATGACCAGGCCATTGGTTTCATCGCCAAAATAGTAAAATTCGTTGCTGTTTTTTTGCAGAGTTTGCCGGTAACCTTCTTCAAGCTGGATGACCGGGCGAAACATGTGGTGGGTACCGGGGACCTGAAAAACGTAAAAACCATAGGGCTTTAGTTCGCCAATTTTTTGGGCGTTTGTCTGTTCAATCAGGTATTGAGGGAGTTCGGAAGAGATAGAACCCGCATCGGCCCACTGCCGCCAGCCGGCAATCATGTACAGGTTCTGGGTTTTAGGTAATTCTTGAAAGCGCAGTAGTTCGTCCATTTTGCCTTCTCCTTGCTTGATGCTAACGATAGCATAAGGGAAACGGCCGTGCCAAGCCTCCTATCATTTTTTCATGCCGCCCTCTCCACGTATAATCGAAGGATTAGAAAGGAGTGCAAGCATGAGCTGGTACCAAAAAGAGATTACCCTGACCCCCAAAAAGCGCGGATTTCACCTGGTAACCCCAGAAATCGTGGCCCAAATCCCGGAATTGGCCAATTTTGCTGTGGGGTTGGCCCAGGTGTTCATTTTGCACACCTCAGCTTCGCTGACGCTGAATGAAAATGCCGACCCCACCGTGCGCCGGGATTTCGAAAGCCATTTTAACAAGATGGTTCCGGAAAACGCCCCTTATTTCATTCACACCTACGAGGGTCCAGATGATATGCCCGCGCATATCAAAGCGTCGCTTTTGGGCAGCAGCGTAACCGTGCCCGTGCAGAACGGCCGTTTCCGGCTGGGTACGTGGCAGGGCATCTACCTCTGCGAACACCGCAACCACGCGCGGGGCCGCCGCCTGGTCATTACCGTGCATGGGCAACACAAAGCGGAGCGCCCCAAGTGAAAGAACCCGACTTTACCCAACGCGTTTGCCTGGTTACCGGAGGCACCCAAGGCATTGGGTGGGCCATCGCCCAGGCCTTTGCCGCCCATGGGGGTACAGTTTACGCCTGCGGCCGTTCCCTTGAGAACCTGCAGCGCGCGCAGCAAGAACAGGCCAATTTGCCCTGGGGACACCGTTTGCACCTGGCGCAATGTGATGTCACCGACCACGCGCTTTTAAGCGCCTGGATGGATGACATCTACGGTGCAGAAGGGCGCCTCGACGTGGTGGTGAACAATGCCGCCTTCGTGCGCTGGGCCAACCTGCGCGACATGAGCCTGGATGACGCCCTTTTGACCATGCGCGTGGGATATGACGCCATGGTGCACACCACCTACAAAGCGCTGCCGTTAATGGAAGCAAATGGCTGGGGCCAAATTGTGAACATGGGGTCGATAGCCGGGCGCATATTTGTAGGCGGCTCTTCGGCTGCTTACGCCGCCGCCAAAGCGGCCATAGATGCCTTTACCCAAACTTTGCACGTTGAGCTGCACGGCTCGCCGGTGCAGGCCACGCTGGTACGCCTGGGTACCGTTGCCGGAACAGATTTCTTCAAAAAACACGTGAGCAATGAACGCATGCCGGCGCTGACGCGCTGGATGCCCGCCCTCACGCCGCCGCAGGTCGCCGACGCCATCTTGCAGGCTGTTGCCCAGCGCAAGAAGATTATCACGCTGCCCCGCTACCTGGCAGCACTAGCCGCGGTGTACGCCGCCATGCCCCGGACTGCGCGCTGGCTGGCCGGGCTGGGTGGGCAGAATGAAGTGGATTACGGCCGTTTACAATGGCAGTACCATCGCCGGAAGCGCAAATAGCCGGCACACCCCTGCCCGATTTCGCTGTAACCACCCAAGAGTACATTGGCTTGCAAAATTGGATAGACCCCCTTCTGGCATGGGGGGCAAAGGGGTTCAGCACGCTTTTTATGGCGCAACGCTGATGGGCACGTAGTGCGGATCACCCACAAAATTACCATCTTGCCCCACTAAGACAAGGCGGATGATGTAATCTCCGGGAGCCAGACCGCCCGCCTGCAATTGTTCCAAAACGCCGCCGCTGACGGGTTGGCTGTGGGTGGTGCCAAATGTGGTCCAGGCTGTGGGGGAACGGCCGTTGCCAATTTCCAGCTTGTAATATTGCACCTGCGCCGGGTCAAACTGCGCCGTGCCCATAATCGGCGTCGGTGCCCTGGATTTGCTGCCCGGCCGTGGGCGACGTAATGCGGTAGCTGAGGCCGCCCCCGCTGGCTGCCGGTGGCGCTGGCGCGCTGCCGCCCGCACCAGAACTGCCGCTGCCTGACGAGTAGGCTGAACGGCCGTACCCACGCACACCGTGCTGGCGCCATGCGCATAACCCGTCCCGCGCGCCCACAACCGCGCCCGCACCTCATCCGGGTAATGGGGCGGCATCGGCAAAAAGAGCCGCGCCCCTTCGATGGGGCGGACCACGTTCACCACGCACGTGGTCGGTATTGGCGCCTGGGTGCCATCCGCCAGCGCCGGGCGCGGCACGCGCTGCGCCTCTTCCGCCGACAGCGCCTGCGTCACCAGCGTCCACGCCCCCGGATGCGACGACACATCTGGCGCATAACCCAACGCGGGGAATGCCGTGTACCGGCCCACCAGCCACAAACAAATCGGTGCGCGACGCCGTGCAGTACGTGCCCCCCGTACCTTGCGGCAGGCACACCTCGCGCTCCTCCACGCCGCCCGGATCGGCGAATTCTACCGGCGGCGGACCGCCATTCACCCACAGGCTGCGCAGCAGTGCCTCGTCAGCGTAAATGCCTTCCATGATGCTGCGCCACACCGGCGCAGTGCCGCGCAGCCCGGAGGAATCAATCATGGGATGCCCGTCGGAATTGCCCATCCACACGCCCACCACCACGCCGGGCGTGTAGCCCAGCGTCCAATTGTCGCGAAAATCGTTGGTCGTGCCCGTCTTGGCCGCCGCCGGGAAAGGCAGCTCCAGGGCGTTGTTGTACGCCCATGGCCGGGATGCGCGCCCGGTCATCGTCCAAAATGTCGGTGATGATGTAGGCGATGCCCGGATTGAGGCGTTGGCCGGCGGCACGCGATCTTGCTTGCAAATCGTACAGCACATTGCCCCGGCTGTCGGTGATTTGCAAAACGCTGGTGAGGCGCGGTCGTTGGCCCCATGTTGGCCAGGGTGGCATAGGCGTGGGTCATTTCCAGCAGAGGCACTTCGCCGCCGCCCAGGGTGAGGGCCAGCCCGTAGAAGCCAGGTGGCTCTTGCAGGGATTCGATGCCCATGTTGCGGGCCGTTGCGATGAAGTTAGAGATGCCAATGTCGCGCATGAGCTGAATGGGCGGAATGTTGTAGCTGTTGGCCAGGGCGTCGCGGAAGAGGATGGGGCCATGGTAACGGCCGTCATAATTGACCGGCTGCATCGACTCGCCCGCCGCCCAAATCCAGCACAATGGGCACATCCCACAGCACGTCGGCCGTTGTCCAGCCCTGCTCCATGGCGGCGGCGTAGGTGATGGGCTTGATGCTGCTGCCCGGCTGGCGTGGCTGCAAAGCGACATTCACCTGGCCGTCAATCGCTGTCGTCAAAATAATCGAGGCTGCCCACCATCGCCAAAATCTCGCCGGTGCCCGGTTTGAGGATCACCACAGACGCATTGCTGACGTCGTGGGCGGCCTGCGCGGGCGGCTACCTGCTCGCGAGCCGCCGTTTCGGCCATGCTGTGAATATTCAAATCCAGGCTGGTCGTCACCTGCCAGCCGCCGCGCACCAGCGCATCGGGACCGTAGCGCCGCTCCAGTTCCTGCTGCACGTACAGCACAAAATGGGGCGCTTCCAGCACTATGCTCGGCCACCTTCATCGGCGACGGAGATCCGCGGCTGCAGCGTGATGGGCAATTCCTTTGGCGACTTCGGCGTCATGTAGTCGGCAATCATGCCTTCATCCACCATCAAGTCCAGGATAAATTCCTGCCGTTCTTTGGCCCCTGCAAAGTTGGTGTACGGGTCCCACAGCACCGGCGACTGCGGCAGCCCGGCCAAAAAGGCGACTTCCGCCAAATTCAGCCGGTCAACCGATTTGCCAAAGTAGGTTTGTGCCGCCGCTTCGATGCCGTAGGCCAGGTTGCCGTAGTAAATCTCATTCAGGTACATCTGAATGATTTCTTCTTTGCTGCGCTGCTGGGTCATGATGAAGGCCAGGAACATTTCGCGGATTTTGCGCTCGTAGCTGACGTTGACGCGGTCTTCATAGCTGAAGGCAATGTGACGCACAAGCTGCTGGGTGATGGTGCTGGCGCCCACGGGACGGCCGTCCTGCTGGCGGTAGTTGCGCAATAGCGCGGCGGCAATAGCCTCCGGGTCGAAACCGTAATTGGTCCAGAAGGTATCGTCTTCCACGGCCACGGTGGCGTCAATCACCACGCGGGGAATATCGGAATAGGGCAGCCAGCGCCGCTTTTCGGTGGTAGTCAGCTCAAAGAGCAGCGTTCCGTGGCGGTCATAGAAGCGCGGCGTGCCGCCAATACCGGTGCCCCGGAATGTGGCCACCTGAGCAATGGCGTCGCCAAGCTGGTTGCTGAGGTACATGTAGCCGCCCATGAAGAGGAGAAGGCTGAGAATGAGGCCGATGAGTCCCAGTTGGATAATGACAAGCAGGAAGCGGGCGCAGCCCCGGGGGGTTTTGTCAGGTTTAGGTGTGGAAGACGGCCGTTTCCCATCCTCGCGCCGCTCCATAAACTCCAGCTTATAGCCACTCATGCCCCTCAATGGTAAGCAGATTTAGCAGCAGGTCAAGAGAAGCCTAATGCATCATTGGTCATGGTACCCCTGTGCCGCAGAATGCGTCATGCAGTCGCCGTCCGTTATTTGGGAAACCCTGCTATCTCCAGTAAAATCCCCTCCTGATGACACTATTTGAACAAATACAAACTTTTCTGACCTCGGGTACCTGGCCCAGCTATCTGGCGCGCATTGCCCTCAACTTTTTGTTGGCCTGGGTGATTCACCGCCTAGCCAGCCGCCTGGTAGCAGCCCGGCTCACCAGCCTGAACCGCTTCTCGCCTCGCCGTCGCCAGGTCCGGCCCGAGCGGCTGCAAACGGTGCAGAGCCTGTTTGCCAGTGTCATCTCCTTTTTGGCCTTTCTTAGTGCGGCCCTGTTCAGTCTCAGCCTGTTTGTGGATGGCGACACCATCGTGTGGATGGTCGGGTTGTTCAGCGCAGCGTTTGGGCTGGGGGCACGGCCGTTACTCAGCGATTTTCTCACCGGCGTTGGGTTTCTCTTTGAAGACCCCTTCGACCTAGGCGAAAAAGTAGAACTGCTGGGAAATGAGGGGATCGTTGAGCAGGTTAATCTGCGCACCACGCTGCTGCGCGCCCCCACCGGAGAGGTTTTTACCATTCCCAACGGGGAAATTCGCGTCATTCGCAATTTCAGCCGCGGCCGTTTCTCCATGGCCAACGTTAACATCAAGGTGCAGGCCAGCGATTTGCAACAAACACTGGAGCTGTTGGCCGGCCTGGGCGAGGAGGCGGTTCATTTACTGCCTAACTTGCTAGAACCGTGGCAGGTCATCAGCGAGTCGGGCACAATTGGCCAGCAGACGGAACTGACCCTGGTGACCAAAGCGCGCTTTGGCAAAGCGGCCGAAATGCGCCCGCGCCTGCTGGCCCTGGTGCAAGAGCATCTAGAACAAAACGGCATTCAACTGGTGGATTAGGGAAAACGGGGGAGCGGCGACCTTTGGTCGCAGGGAGCAGGGGAGCGAGGGAGTAAATGTGAAATCTCCCCTGCACCCTTGCCCCCCTGCTCCCCATCAAATGGAGATCACATTAATGAAAAAGAGTTGTTGGCTTATGTTCGTTTTTGCTTTGCTACTGCTGCTGGCGGGCTGCCAGGAGCAGCGCCAGGCTTACGCCGAGCTGGAACAGCTCATGGAAAGTACCTTTGCCGCTGACGGGCCGGGGGTCGTTTTGGTGGTGGATTCACCCCAGAGCGGCGAGCAAATTTTGGCGGTGGGCCAGGCTAACCTGGACAGCGAGCAAAGGATTCGCTCAACCAGTCATTTTCGCATTGGCGACATGACGAAAGCTTTTGTGAGTACGCTGGTATTTCAACTGGTGGAAGATGGGCAGGTTGGATTAGATGACCCGCTGACGCAGCATTTTCCGGCTGAAATAACGGATAACCTGACTAATGCCGATCAAATCACCATACGCCAACTGCTGAATATGAGCAGCGGCCTGGCGGATTATGCGCAAAACCCGGATTTTGCCACGGCCGTTTCCGCCGACCCCATGCGCGAATGGCGGGTAGAAGAGGTGCTGGCCTACGCCTATGGTCTGGAACCACAGGGAGAACCGGGGGCGGGGTTTGCCTACGCCAACACCAATTACCTGCTCTTGCAGCTCCTGATAGAAGAGAAGCTGGACGATACCCTGGCAGAAAATTTACGCGACCGGGTGCTGGACAAGCTGACGCTGGATGACACCTATCTGGAGATTGCCGAGGAAATTCCCGTGGGCTACGTGCCGGGCCACGTGCTGGGAGCAGATGGCCGTTACCAGAATACCCTCTCCTTGGGTGGCGTGCGCGGGCTGGGCGACGTGGGCCTCATTTCCAATGCGCTAAACCTGGCCGCCTACGCCCCGGCGCTGTATGAGCGGGCTTTTACCTGGGAAAACGGCCGTTCCGAGAGCCTGGCCACCATTCCCATGGACAACGGCTACGAGTACGGCCTGGGCATCATGCGCCGCGACACGGCCTGGGGGCCAATGTGGGGCCACGATAACGAGGGCGCTGGTTTTGCCGGGGAAATGTGGTACCTACCCGACCATGAAACGACGCTGGTGCTGCTCTCCAACGGCATAAGCAAAGCGGAACTGGACGCTTTTGCCAACCAGGTGCTGGAAACAGTATTCGCTGAACGATAATCAAATAATGATTCTATTCGCAGGGAGATGCCTGGTACATATCCTCAAGAGTAAATACTTGTTTTTCGGTATCTGCATAAACCGGTTCGGCTGTAAATTGCGCTAACAAATCAGGCGCCAATTGGACCCTGTAAGTCCGATGTAGTATCACATACTCTATTCCATCGGCTAATAGCTCTTCTAAAGCACTGCGATAATCATCAGAGTTAAAAATATGACAATCCAAGGGCTCATTTCGATACCACAATGACAGCAGTAAGTTTTGCTGAATATAGGCATAAGCAGTGACCGGTGTACGAGCAACAAGCCCTTCAACAATAGGCTTCTCATGTATTGTCTGATAGAAAAGGTAAAGCTTAGAGAGTTGCCTGCCCATTGGCAAATCAATCAAGGCTGTTGGATAAGCACTTGCTGCCAGTAATTCGTAGAATGGTTCTTGACTGAGCGTTACACCGTTGTAGGGGCCATTCCAATACTCAAACATTACTGTAAATATAATTAACAAAGTAATTGTACTTCGCAAGAATGATTGACCAATTAGCAAAAAACGGGCTTTTTCGAGACCTATTGCTGCGCAAATAGCGAATGGCAACAACAAACCCAACACAAAGAAATCTGGACGTCCTATGGTGCGAATAGGTGGGAACCAATCCAAGTAAGCATACAATAACTTGAGGTTCTCATATGTTTGCCCATTTACACGCAATATCGGCCCTAAGGCCAAGAGAAAGAAAAGGATAGCCGTCGTTAACCAGGGCACATACTCGCGCCAGTTCTTCCGCCTGATGAGGCCAATCATGACCAATACCAGGGGCACAAACCCTAGATAGGCCGGCCATTTCTGATTCATCTCAAAACTTTCAACAATCTCTTTCACATATGGCTCAAAAAAGGGATTGAAGTGGGAAGGCGTCACGAAGGCAAGTAAATCCGTTTGCGTGGCATCGGCGACGTATTTTTGCTCAATGGCTTGTGAAAGGCCAGAAAGGTTTGTCAGGATAGGCCAAAGTCGTAGGGAAACGAGAGAGGTCGTTAAAAAGCCAAATACCAATCCTGTTTTCCAGAAACGGCCATTTTGCCACCTCCGTTCAGAAAAGGCCCAAAAAACAAACAACGACAGCAATGTGAAGAACAATAAGTTTAATATGTACAAGCTGGTTAATGCAGCAACAAAAACCATCAAAGCCCCATAAAACGCGTATCGATAACTGCCTTTGAGCAAAGCACGCCGAATGAAAATCAGGGCAATTGGGATAGGCGCCAGGAAGGCCAAGTCTGGGTGTCCGCCAGAGTGAGCCATGTGATATGGTGCAAAGGCATATATGGCTCCGGCTAACCACGCCGCCGGACGTGATAGCTGCACTTCGCGGGCCATCCAATAACCAGATAACGCGGCAGTGAATACTGCCAAAAAAATAGTTAAGTTATACGCGGTAATCGTGTCAGTAATAGCTGTGAACAAAACAGCCAAACCAGCAGCCACGTAACTGATGCTGTGAAAGGATAAATCTACCCCTTCAGGAAAAAAGAGATAGGAGGTATACATTAAGGACTGCCCCTCCTGAAGCACCTTTCGTAACCACCAAATGTCCCATAATTTGACATAAGTATCCGGATCGTAGGTAGCTAACCATTCTCCGCCCAGGCGAAACATTAATGGGTATGTCATTATAAGAGAAGCCACAAAATAAAACGTGGCCACAAGGGCATTTTTTGGCCACTCTTTCTCAGGTGCAGGTAATTTGGAAAGGTCAGTTTCTTGCATAGCGTCTTGTTCAAAAAAAGTTTTTGTCAATCGTACTATTGTTTACGAATGGGCTTTGTGCGCACGATGACGCGCTTGGCGGCGGCGGCAGCCAGTTCCTGCGGGTTGGGCGTGCCGTCTACGTCCAGCGTTACGAAAAAGTGACGGGCCATTTTGGGGAAACGGCGGAAATAGGTGCGCAAATGCTCGGCAACGGCCGTTTCCTCCTCCACCACGTCGGCCTCAGCAGGCACGTTCTTGCCCTCCAGCCGCAGCGTGACCGGCACGCCCCCGCGTAAATTGCGCCACCACACCCGCGTCTTGAAGCTGGTGGTCAGCAGCGCGCCGTCATCTTCCACAGCATAGCTCACCGGCAGGGAGTAGCGCTTACCCGACTTGCGTCCGGAGTAGGTAATCAACATCATGCCGTGGCTGGCTAAACTGTGCAAAGGGGAGCGCAGCAGCAGCTTGACGAAAAAGTTGTACCACATAGAAACCTCATGTTAATTGTCAATGGTCAATGGCTAATTGCCAACTGACCTGTGAGAATGGCCTGCACCTTTTCTCCATCGCCCAGTTTGAGCAGGCGGTGGCTTTTGGTGGAATTTTCTAGCGGCAGGGATGCGGCCGTTACCGCAGCCAGACGCCGGTTAGTGACAAATACCACCTCATTCTGGGGCGGCAGCAGGCACGACCCCGCCAGGGGGCTGCGCCGCGCTATCTGGGAAAGCCCCTTGCTGTTGGGTTTGAGCGGTTCGGGCACCCAGGCGGGCTGCAAAAGACGGCCGTAGCCATCTTCCGTCACCAGCAGCACGCGATCAGCCTCGTTCAACCAGCAGCGCCGCCGCCACCCGGTCATCACTGCCGCAGTTAATGGCCTGCGTACCAGAAAGGCGCAGCGCGCCCGGACCATAGCGCACCGCCCGCCCGCTGGCCGTCAATACCAGCAGCGCCTCATCCGTGGACGCGCCCAACACCGTCACCACCTGCCCCAGCAGGGCGTGGTCAAACTTAAAGGGCACGGGGGTTTCCACGTTGGGGCGCATGACGTGCAGGGGATACGGCCGTACCAGTCCCAAGGAGGTCACCAGCAGCAAATCTTCATGCCCCTTCACCTCATCCCAGGAAGCGAGGCTGCACACGTGCTCCAAAGGTTCCAGCGGGTACTGGTCGCGCACCGTCAGCCCGGCCTGCTGCATTTCCAGCAGTTGGCGCGGCGTGAAGAGCAAAAAGCGGTAGGCGTTGGTCACCAGCAAAAGCCGCTCGTCCAGCTCCGCCAACAGCGCGTGGGTTAAGGAGTCAGGCAATGGGAAGCTCTCGGGGAGTTGGGGTTGATTGGGGTGAGCGACGGCCGATTCCAGGGAAACGGCCGTTACATGCCCATTCCCTTCCAGCAGCACCAACACCCACTCAGCCGTTTCCGCGCCAGTTAGTTCACCCTCCTCCATCTCAATCCGCCGCTGCAGCAGCCGCAAATTAATTGGGCTGACGTTAGGCTGGTGTTCGGGTTCGGGCAGGCGCACCTCCGCAGCCGTGTATCCCCGCAGGGCAATCTCCCCCTGGGCCACGCCGTGGGCCACCACCCCCAACCCGGCCGTCACGCTGCTAAAAGTATCCACGCTGTGCACCTTCTCCGCGCCAAAAAGGCGGCAGAGCATCTCGTAAAAGGCGGGGATTTGCGCCGACCCGCCCGTGCGAATCACCGCATCGATCTCGCCCGGAGCCAGACCTGACGCCTGCACCGTTTCCTGCAAATGCTCCTCGATAGCCCGGATCTCGGCGCGAATGATGCCTTCAAACTCGGTACGGGTGACAAAATCCAGCACGTCAAAGCCTGGCCCCTCCAGACGAATTTCGGCGCCGCGCTTCTCGGAGAGCCGCCGCTTGGCCTGCTCTACTACCTCAAACATACGCAGGCCGTAGTTGCTGGATACCAGGTTGAGCAGCGCCTCAATCTGGAACCGCCGCCGCGACGTCTGGGCAATCTCTTGCAGCATTTGCCGGTTTTCGGCCGTTTGCAGTTCCAGCATCTTTTGCCAGCTTGCAAAGGAGTCGTAAATCCATCTGGGCGTCTCGCGGGCTTCGTGTCGCGGCCCGTACACGCTGCCCTCGCCAAAATGTTTTGGCAGCTTGGCGCGCACCAGCTTTTGGTCAAATATGTCCCCGGCTACGGGGATGCCGCCCGTAGCCAGCACCTCGCGCCGCTGGGGGTCGCCCAGGCGCATGATGGTAATGTCCAGCGTACCGCCGCCAAAGTCAAAGACCAGCACTTTCTGCGGATGGTCGATGCTCATTTCATAGCTGTAGGCGGCGGCAATGGGTTCGTACTGGAAGTAAACGGTCTCGTAACCGGCGCGCAGGGCGGCCTGCAGCAGCCTGGCCTGGGCCAGCCGGTCGTGTTCGGCGGTGCGGGCAAAGTGCACGGGTCGCCCCAGCACCACCTGGCGCAGCTCCTGGCCCAACAGCCGCTCGGCGCGCACCTTAGCCACGCTCATGTACAGGGCAATGAGGTCTTCCAGGGGGTAGTAGAATTGGCCGACCACGGTGCCGGGGTATTCAGGGTCGCGCAGGCTGGACTTGATGGAGAGGAAGAGACGCCCCGGCGACAGCACGTCCACCCAGGCGTACGCGTCGGTGACGTAGTACATGTCTTCGGCGTACACTTCCAGCTCGCCTATCCACACGCGGCGCAGTTTAACGGGGCGGTTGATGTTTTGGGCATAGTAGGTGGAAACGGCCGTTCTGCCGATCAACACCCGCTGCTCATTGGTCACGTAAAGCGCCGTGGGCAGCACGCGCGGGTTGGGACTGTCTTCGTCCAAGGGCAGCACACGTACGGAACGGCCGTCGTACACCGCCATTCCCGAATTCGTTGTGCCAAAGTCCATGCCCACAATCATGACCAATCTCCCATAGAACAATCCTACCCCTGAAACCATAATTATAAAAGCCTGATTCGGCAAAAGATTTTGGCATACATCACATAAGTAATATTTTGGGAGGCGCCGTCATTTCGCGCCAATCAGTTTATCTCGGGAAAATCAATCATTTTCTCCATCGCCCAAAACTATATCCGTTATTTTCATTGCAAGGAGCTCACATAGCACATGAATAATAAATATTGCCCCAACCTTCGACCAGAGTTTCCTTTTTTACTCCGACGTTCCCAAACTTCATCGCGATTCCTAAAATACCTAGCAATCCTTGTGGGCATCCTCGTGGTCATGAATTTATTTCTGGCCCCCAAAACGGCCAGGGCCATCAATCCGAGCCCGCTGCAAACATACTACCTCACCATGCCCGAAGATGACACTTTGGATATGTTCTATGACAATGGGGCGGGTAACACAGCCCTCAGCCCTGTACGCAGCGTCACCTACATTACTATTGGCACCGACGGCACATTAATTTATTACGATCAGTGGGAAGACGGCAGTTATGATGCCGACATCGCCAACCCCGGAAGCAACGTTTACAACGCTGCCGCTAACCCTGATGGCACCCAGGTCTGGGGTGATGGCATCCTCGGCAATGGCTGCCCTCCCAGCATCGATAACACTCCCAATCCCTGTCTGACACCTGATGACGACGTTTTTGAAAATGGCGACGTCATTGTCTTGGACAATGACGTCACTGTAGCTGGCGCTCCGGGTGGGCCATACTCGCGGAATCTTGCGCAAATCTTTTACGACGGCCGTGATAAATTTGGGGCTACTTTGCCCGTAGCCGTTGCCCGCGCTATCTGGCCTTCCGTCCCCGGTTCGCTCATGGCCGGCGGTGTGGAAGTGCTAGAAACCAACCGCCTGGGGACCTCTTATACATCCCCGGTGGGCGAAGACACGACTACAGCTACCGCCGCCTTTGAAGATGTCCGCTGGTTTATCCTGGCTACCGGCGCATCGACAATTGATGTAGATGCCAATGGAGATGGTGATTTAATCGATGTCAACGACCTGGATGGTTTTGCTTTAGCCGCCGGGGCAAAAATATCGGTAGATGGCATTCAGGAAGGAGCCACCCTGAACGTTGTTTCTGGCGCGCCTGTCTCCATCGATGTGGTTACTTCCGACATTGGCTCAACCTATGAATTCCGCTGGTTCAGCTTGCTCCCAGACAACTCCTGGCGGAATGATTACTATTCCCCAATTGGCACAGCTCCTCAAGGCAATAATGCTGGGTGCAGTGAAGTATGGTTATTCAACCCGGGTAATTCGCCCATCACTGTTTTCTACGATTTTGTGGGTGGGGGGACACCTGATGGCAGTGTAACCGTTCCCGCTGGCGGCACAGCCGTTTCTCCTCGTGTACTTTACAATACCGGCGCACATATCTACACTGCCAGCCAAACAGATGTATTTCTCCCCTTCTCTATCACCGATTGTAGCCAGCAAACCGCCAGCGGTCAGATTAACGACTGGGGCGCACCCCTTTTCCCCACCGATCAACTAACACCCGAAGTGCTGGTCGGCTGGGCGCCCGGTTGTACCAACGAAAGCTACCAGGGCGTGTGTCTCGACGCTTCCAGCACCAGCCGCACGGACAGCCGCAGCGTTATCTGGCTGACGCCCCTGGCAAACACCACCCTCTTCGTTGACAAAGATGGGTCAGGCATTACATGCACCTCTAGCACAACAGCGACTGGAGCAGAACAAACCATCAACGCCACGGCCCTGGCCTCCTATCGCGTAGATCATGACCCCACCTCGCGGGCCTTCGTCCACGACAATTTTAGTATCCAGGCGTACAATAACAATACGGGCAATGGTGCTACCTTTACCGGGGTAACGCAATCTACCTGGGCGTCCAATTGGACAGAAACAGGGGATGATGGCGCGGCCAATGCCGGGGCAATCTGGATTACCGGCGGCGCTTTACAGTTCCGGGATAATGGCGGCGATGAAACAAATATATCTATCCAGCGCTCCCGAAACCTATCTGGGCAATTCTTTTCCCGTCTGAGCTTCAAAGTGCAGTTTGCGGGAAATTACAACAGCGACGACGCGCTGGCTGTGGAAGTCTCTCCTGATGGCGGTACCACCTGGTTTACCCTGGAGGAAATTGAAGGGCCAATTTCCTACCCGGCAACCACGCAGCTTGCCAGTAAAGTTTATCGCATCTCCCCCTACAACAGCGCCAATACTGCCATCCGTTTCCGCACCGTGGGCAACCTGGAAGCGGGCGACACCTGGTCTATTGACGAAGTTCACATTGACAATGCCCCTGATGGCGACTTTGACATGACCGGGGCTTACATCCGCACCTGTAACGAAGTGGCGTTCTCGGCCGCCTATGGCCAGGATCCCGCCCTCAGCTTTAGCGGTGATGATGAAGCCCCCGACCTGGGCACATTTGTTCCCCCCTATGGTGCGCAAATAGCCATGACAAAAGTTGCTAACTCGGCTTATGTCTCTTCTGGTGACCTGATCACCTACCAGTACGAAGTCCGAAGCATTCTGGGCACGACAGTCAACAACGTCCGGATTGAGGATGATCTTTGCGAACCGGAAACCTACATCTCTGGAGATACTGATACCGATGGTCTTTTGGAACCAGGCGAGACGTGGGTATACGAATGTACAACAGAGCTGTTTGTAGACACCACCAACACGGCCTACGCTTGTGCACTCTTAGGCAGCGGCGAGATTTGCAGCGTGCCTGATCAAGCGACGGTAGCGGTCCGCAGCGCCGTGGGTGATTACGTGTGGGTGGATGAAGATGGCGATGGCGACCAGGATGCCGGGGAACCGGGCATCCCCAATGTGCTTGTGACGCTGCAGGGAACTGATGTCAGTGGTAACCCGGTGAGTTTAACTACCTACACAGATGCTAACGGCCGTTACCTCTTCCCCGACGTCCCCCCCAGCAACGCTTCCGGCTATACCATCACCATAGACACCAACACCCTCCCTGCCGGACTGGCTGCCAACCCCTCCTACGACGAGGACGGCACCGGCACCCCCCACACCAGCAGCCTGATCCTCAACTCCGAAACAGAATATCTAAGCGCCGATTTTGGCTACAACTGGGCCGCCCCCGGTGACACCAATGGCAATACCGGCACGGGAGCCATCGGCGACCGGGTCTGGATCGACGCCGACGGTGATGGCTTGGAAGACCCCGAAGAACCCGGCTTCTACAATGCCACCGTCGAATTACTCACCCCCGGTCCAGATGGCATCTTAGGCACCGTTGACGACATCGTCGCCGCCACAACCACCACCGACTACAACGGCAGCTACATTTTTGACAACCTCGATGCCGGCGCCTACACCGTGCGCGTCACCCCGCCCACAGGGTATACGCAAACTGGCGATCCCGATCAGCCGGGTGTAACCTGCACCACCTGCGATACCCAAACCACAACCCCGATTTTGCTTGCGCCTGGCGACGTTTATCTGAACGCCGACTTTGGCTTCCAGCCTGACGCCGGAAATGGCGCCACCATCGGCGACACGCTGTGGGTAGATGCTAACCTCGATAATACCCAGGACGGCAGTGAGCCGGTCCTGCCCGGCGTCACGGTCTCCCTCATCCGCGACCTCAATGGCAACGGCCAATGGGATGCGGGCGAACCCATTATTGCCACTGACGTAACCGATGCCAATGGCCAATACCTGTTTAACGGGATGCCGGTGGCCGACGGCACAGGCACTGACGATTACCTGGTGTGGGTCAATGACACGGCCAATGTGCTGCAAGGGCTAACCGCCACCTACGACGCCGATGGCAGCAGCCCCGCCAGCGGTTTGGTTACAGGCCTGGGCATCAGCGCGGTGGCCGACCTCACGCCAGCAGGGAATTTCGACCAGGACTTTGCTTACGTGCCTTCCAACCACCAGTCCGGCGAAGGGCTGATTGGCGACACTGTCTGGCTGGACACCGACAACGATGGCTCATTTGACCCTGGCGAAGGGCTTGAAGGCGTGCTGGTTTCACTGGTTGATAACAATGGGAACATCATTACGCGGGTGCGCACCAACGAAAATGGGCAATACTTCTTTGGGGGCCTACCTGCGGGTACTTACACCGTCCAGGTAGATTACAACACCCTGCCCAACGGCGGCCTGGGGCTGACCAACTTCTCTGACCCTGATGGTGGAGCAATTCATGAATCCACTCTCACCCTGACCGCTGGCGAAATCAACCTTAATCAAGACTTTGGTTACAATGCCGCTGCCCCCAACACCATTGGCGGCACCCTTTGGGAAGACAGTGACGCCGATGGCACCCAGGATGGCGGCGAAACCACCGTCTTCTCTGGGGTGACTATTGGGTTGTATGTGGACACCAACTTGAATGGTATTCTCGATAACGAAGACCGGCTGGTAGGCACAGACACCACCGATGGCAGTGGCAGCTACAGCTTCACTAACCTGCCCGATGCCACCTACTTTGTAGATGTCATTGATGATGCCAACGTGCTGAACGGTTACTGGCATGCCGACGGCCCCAATGATGGCGCAGATGGTAACAGCCAAATCGACTCTTACACTGTTTCTGTCAGCGGTGGGGAAACCAACACCACCGGCGATTTTGGCTACTATCGCGATCCGGCCAGCATTGGCGACTTCGTCTGGGATGACCTGGACCGGGATGGTGTGCAAGATGTGGGCGAGCCCGGCATTGCCGACGCGGAAGTGCAGCTCACCATCACCTGGCCTGGCGGCGGAACCACCATCCTGACAACCCAAACAGATGCCAACGGTTTCTACAGCTTTGGCAACCTGCTGCTGGATGAGGACTTTAACGGCGCGGGCGGCGGCGAGCCAACCTTTGAAGTCGCCTTTATACCTCCTGGCACCTATGCCCCCACCGCTGAAGACCAGGGCGGCAATGATGACCTGGATTCCGACGGCTTGAGCGAACCAGCCGCACCGGTTCAGGGCGAAGCCATAACCAACATCGACAGTGGTTTCAAGCAAGTGGTGCAGATTGGCGATACCCTCTGGTATGACTGGGATGGTGATGGCGTGCAAGACGCCGACGAACCAGGCATTGCGGGTGTTGTGGTGGAACTGGACAATGGCTCCTGCACCGTAGGCGGCGACTGTCCTACGGCCACCACCGATGCCAACGGTAATTACTTCTTCGATGACCTGCTGCCTGGCACCTACACAGTCCTTGTGCAGACGAGTACGCTGCCCGCGGGGGTAGCCCAAACCGGCGACCCAGACCAACCCGGCGTGACCTGTACCGCCTGCGACAACGCCAGCACCATCGTGGCCACCGCCCCAGGGACTTATGACACCCTAGACTTTGGCTACCAGGGCACGGGATCCATTTCTGACTACGTTTGGAACGACCTGGATGGGGATGGCGTGCAGGACGGTGGTGAATCCGGCATTGGCGGGGTAACGGTGTGGGTCGACCTGGACAACGACGGGATTCAAGACCCCAACGAACCCAGCGACGTAACCGATGACAATGGGGCGTATTACATTGGCGGCCTGCCGGCCGGAACCTACACGGTACGCACGGCCGGCGCGCCTATCAGCGGCGCCACGCCCACCTATGACCTCGACGGCCCAGGGACGGCCAACGTGGCCAGCGTGGCCCTGTCTGCCGGAGAAGACCGCAGCGATGTGGATTGGGGCTATCAGTTTGCAGCCCTTTCCATCGCCAAGACCTCCGATGCGGTAGGCACGGTGAACCCTGGCGACACCATTGAATACACGCTGGTCATCCGCAACAACACCGCCAGCCAGCACACGGGCATCGTCATCTCGGACACACTCCCCGCCGGCACAACTTACGTGGCAAATAGCGCATCAGCGACCGGTTATATCATTAGCTCAGAATCCGTCAGGGATGAATTCTCTACACAAGCCTACGACAACAATGATGGCACGGTAAATTGGGCCACTGATTGGATTGAGAACGATCCCGCTGGCAGTAGTGGGCCAATAGGCGATTATGTTGGTATCACAACCGGGGGCCGCCTTTTCTTTCACTGGGCATGGGTGGGTGACGAACGGATCGAGCGCAGCATCAATCTCGGCAATGCGTTGAACGCAACCCTTACCTTTGACTGGGAAACCGTTGGCCTTGACACCAACGAACTGATCGCTGTGCGGGTTTCCACAGACGGTACAAACTTTACGACATTAGCTACCTATGGCGGTACCCAAACCGGCAGCGCGTCGTTAAGTCTAGCCAGTTATCTGACAAGCAATACAATCATTCGTTTTGAGGCTCCACCCGGTTCTACAGACTGGGAGTCTGGTGAATATGCCTATTTTGATAATGTACAAGTCGCATACACCGAGCAGTCTAACCTCGCAACAAACCCAGGAGGTTCCCCTCCCGTACTAGTAGCAGCAGTTGACGGCTACAGCTTGCAACCGGGTCAAACCATGACGGTTACTTTCCAGGTAACGGTTAACGATCCGGTGCCAAACGGCCTGGCCAGCATCGACAACACGGCGTCTGTGGTCAGTGACCAACAGCTTACACCGATGTACGATACCGTCTCTGATGATCTGACCACGGCCAGCATAGGCGACCGGGTTTGGAGTGACCTGAATGGCGACGGCGTGCAGGATGGCGGCGAGGTAGGTATTGCCGGGGCCACGGTAGAACTATACGACGCCAGTAATAATCTAGTAGCCACCACGACCACCGACAGCAACGGCGACTATCTGTTCAGCGATTTGGTATCGGGAGACTACACAGTGCGGGTGACTGCGCCGGGGGGCTGGCGCGCCACCTATGATGAAGACAGCGGTACCACATCTCCGGACAGCCAAACGGCCGTCACCGTTAACAGTGGTGACAACCACGTAACCGCCGACTTCGGCTTCGAACCCGCCCTGGCCGTGGGAGGCACGGTTTGGAACGATCAGGACGACAACGACGGCTCTGCTGTAGGCGACCCCGGCATTGCCAACGTCACCGTGGAACTGTGGTCTGTAGATGCAAACGGGGATCCTTTGGCAAGGCTGGCCACAACTGTATCAAACGCGAATGGCGGGTACCTCTTCAACGGGCTGGATGCAGGGGATTACGTTATCATCGTCCCCAACTCTCCGCCCGGATTCTCTAGAAGCGTGGCGGGGAATCCAGACCCGGACAACGATGTGGATAATGATGACAACGGTGGGCCAACAGACGGCGTGCCCAATGGCAGCGGGCCGGTGCAAAGCCTTCCCATAACCCTGGAACCGATGGACGGCAGCTACAATGGGCAAGAACCCGATACGGATGGAGACAGTAACCGCTCCAACCTGACGGTGGACTTCGGCTATTCCAACGACCCCACGGCCGTTTCCCTGCAAACCTTCACCGCCGCCGCGAAAAGTCCCTTACTGGCCCTGGCTGCCGCAAGCTTGCTAGCCATTGCCGCTCTGGGCATTTTCTTCGCCCGGCGCAGAACCAGGTAACGCATACGCTCAGCAGCATGACACAAGGGATGTTCTCCGGTTGGGGAGCATCCCTTTTTTTGTGGGAAACGGCCGTTTCCCCTGATTGCAGTTACCAGAATTACCCCGGGCACAGTACTATGGTACTATTTAAGTGCCCTTTTTGAGTTTTTTTTGTATCGTTATTTTATCCCCCTCTTGGGGAGCCAAACCAGTTTCAATTGCATAGAGGAGAATAAAATGTCCCCAAAGCAGCTTAGTCGAATTACCTTGCTGGCCGTCCTTATGCTGGGTGGTTTGTGGTTGATACTGCATGCCGTCAGCCCCGCCCCCGAAAGCGTCACACGCCAAGACGCCATGCAGGCCCTGGCGCCGATTGCCGTTGACCGGCCTGCCCCAGCGGGCGCGCCGGTCGTTTTACAGCAGCAGGCCCGGCCGGTAGCCGTCAACCTGGCCGACATTCCTGCCGGCGTTTACGATGCCAACAACCAGCTTGACCGCTGGAAACGCGGCGAAATAGACCTGGACGAGCAAGACGGCCGTCTTTCCCGCGCCGAAATCGCTGAGCTGCAAGCTGCCGCCCTGCGCCTGGAGCCTAATGCCAACATCCAGGTCGCCAGCAGCAGCCCCGCCCTCAATGCCCCCACCAGCAGCGCCGGTTTTGACAGCCTCGACTACACCGAATGCTGCGGTGGCGGCGGCAATGTGCCGCCTGACCCCGAAATTGCCGCCGGGCCCAACCACGTCATTGCCGTGGTCAACGTGGCCTTCGAAATTTATGACACCAATGGCAACAGCCTGGTCGGCCCCACCACTTTCGACAGCTTCATGGCCAGCAATCCCGCCTGCACGGGCGTATTTGACCCCAACGCCCTGTACGACGAGCAGGCCGGACGCTTTGTGCTGGGCATCGACGCCAATGGCGCCGCCTACTGCATTGCCGTTTCCCAAACCGGTGATCCCACCGGCAGTTGGAACATCTACGCCTTTTCCACCGGCAGCGACTTTTTCGATTACCCCCACGCTGGCGTAGGCAATGACGCCATCTACATGGGCGGCAACATGTTCCGCTGCCGCGGCCCATTCAACTGCAGCTTTGCCGAAGCCCGCATTTGGGCCTTCGACAAGTGGGCCATGTACAGCGGACAAACGGCCAGCTTCGTCACCCGCAGCCTGGGCAGCGGCGAATTCACGCCCCAGCCCCTCAATTTGCACGGCTGGAACCAGAACACCTGGCCAGCCGGCGGTCCCCATCACTTTTTGACTATTACCGATTTCAACAATGGTGGCATCCACACCATATACGCCTGGAATGATCCTTTTGGCGCCAACAGCCTGGGCGTCGCCGGTACGGTGAACCTGAACGCGGCCACAGGCATGACGCCCGGCTTCCCGGTGGACGTGCCGCAGCTAGGTGGCCAAACCTTGCAGGCCAACGATTGGCGGCCACAAGATTTCGAGTATCGCAATGGATCGGGGTGGACGGCTTCAACAGTGGCCTGCAACCCGGGCAGCGGCACGGTAAACTGCGTGCGCTGGGCGCAAATTGACTTGGCTACTTTCTCCGTGACCAATGCCGGCGTATATGGTTCCAACGGCGAATACCGCTTCTTTGCGGACGTGGCCACCAACGCCTGCAATGACATGGCCATCGGTTATAGTAAGTCCAGCACCAGCATTTACCCCGGCATTTGGGTGACGGGTCGGCAAAGCGGCGATCCGGCAGGTACGCTGCAGGCCGAAGCCCTGCTGAAAGCGGGCGAAATTGCCTACACTTCTTTCGAGACTTCCGCGCCGCGCCGCTGGGGCGACTACACGGAAATGACCATTGCCCCCGATGGCGTCACCTTCTGGTACCTGGGTGAATACAGCAAAAATACAGGCACCACCGACGGCCGTTGGGGCACTTACATTGGCTCCTTTAGCTATGCGTGCGATCCGGGCAATGGCGACCCCACGCCTACACCAGTTCCACCCACGCCGACCCCTGTGCCACCTACGCCCACGCCAGTGCCCCCCACACCTACGCCAGTACCGGGTGCGTCTCTGCATGTGGCTGATCTGGACGGTACGGCCGTTACCAATCGCAATCGCTGGGACGCCACAGCCACCATCCTGGTTGTTGACGCCAGCAGCAGCCCGGTGCCTGGCGCCACCGTCACCGGTAATTGGGACGTGGCCGGCAGCGCAAGCTGTACCACCAACAGCAGCGGCCTTTGCAGCGTCAGCGCCACGCGCATCCGCACTAACCTTAACAGCGCCACTTTTACCGTCAGCAACGTTACCGCCAGCGGCTACACCTACGACCCGGGCGCCAACAGCGACCCTGACGGCGACAGCAATGGCACCAGCATCACCATCCTGAAACCGTGATTGGGTAATAATGGCTGAATAACGAAAAGGCGGTCCCTGGTGGCCGCCTTTTTTGTTAATCCACAAAATATGAGCAAGTTTGCCAGCACGCCTGGCCGCAGCCAGACTCTGGCTCAATTACCAGGCAATGGCGCAAGACCTGTATCCTGCAAGCGCGCCAGCAATTCTTGAAACGCATCTTCGTAACCCTTGTCAAAAAATAGGCGCTGATACACCCGCCACATGGGGGGCAGGGCACATTTTTGTACCTGGGCCGGGATGAAACGCAGCAGGCCTTCATGCTCCAGCTCAATGGCCACGTCCGTTTCACTCTTTACCCAACGAGAGGACACCGCATGGGGAGACAGCAGCAGCAAAAATACGCCGCTCTCGTCCAGGCCGCGGTTGATGGCCTCCACCCATTTCTCGCCCGGGCGAATGCTGTCCGGCGCAAGCCAGATTTGCCATCCCGCATGGCGCAGATCTGCCGCCAGCCGCCGGGCAAAGGCGGCATCTTGATGCGCATGGCTGATAAAAATTTGGCGCAGGTGGCGGGTGACCACAACGGGCAAAGCGGGGGGGTCATCCCCTAACGAAGCGCGCAATAATCGATCCAGGTTTGCCGTGGGCCGTTCCCGTTTCAGAGCCGCGGCAAGATCCGCCATTCGCCCCTGCCGGGAGCAGTGTTCTAACAGGGCGCGTGCCTTCTGACTTTTGCGCATGCTTTCGCCAAGATCGTTATAGACCACGGGAAAATAGTCAAAGCAAAAATCGGTTAACTCATGATCGGCAAAGGCTTCCATAAGAAAGCGCCGCAGTTGAACCAGTTGTGGATCGGGCATATGAATACGGATGAGCCTCATCTCTGGGTTCTGAAAGCGCAGTCACCCAGGGCAATTATTGCCGTTTACCAGGATTCAGTGTGGGGTAGGAGGGCGGGGGAAACGGCCGTTTCTCGAACAAACAAGAACGTATGTTCCAAAAAAGAATTGTACCATGCCGGTCTGATTCCCCCTCTCCCCCTCCGTGAAGAAGGCGTAAAAGTTAGCCGGTTGTGACAAAGGGTGGCACACGCCCGTTTGGCTAGCTGCTCGCCAATAAATCCTCCAGGCTGGCGGGCTCCGCAGGCCAAAGATCTTGTTTCTTTAATACATCAATTGCTTCATGGACAACGTGATCTTCCTCACGAATATTGCCATTTCGCGCCGAGCTGGGTATTGCCTCATAAGCTTGCTCCATGCTCACCAATCCGGCAATGAAGAGGGTTTGCGGTCCCAAAGAAGCCAGTTTCCGAAAGAAGGCGGCGGGGTGCTGTTTCCAGGAGGCCTGCAGGCGGGCCAGCAGCGCCTCAAATTCAGAAACGAGGCGGGTGGTAATATTTTGCGGTGTGACCAGATCGAGAATCGGCGCATCGGAAACCAGTGTGCAAATTGTTACCCCTTCCTGATTGGCAATTGTGAGCTGCCCGCCAAAGGAAAATGCTTCTACTACCTTGCCTTTGCGGTCGTGCAGCATAATTCGCCCCAGGCAGGCACGGTAGCTTTTGGGGCCGTGCCAACCATGAGAAATGGTGAGACGTTCGCGCCCGCCTTCCAGGCCGGCGACGACAAAATCAGCGCGTTCGGGGTCGTAATGGCGTTGCGTAGGGTCAGCATAAAGGTGAATCTCTAATTGAGGATAGCCCAAAGGATAGCCCTCAGTAGAAGGATAGAAAAAGAATCCGATGTCTCTCGTCACTTTATTGGCTCCACTTCAATTTCAAAGAGGGCGGGCCAGAATTTGCCGGTGACAAATAAACGGCCGTTCTCCGCATCATACATAATCCCATTCAGTACGTCAGGGGGCCGGGGTAGCTCTACATTGTCCAACAGGCCAGAAAGATCGATCCAACCCGTGACATGGCCATCTGCGGGATCAATGCGCACAATCAAATCCGTCAGCCAGACGTTGGCCCACACTTCTCCATTGATGTACTCTAACTCATTCAAGCGATGTACTGGCCCATTGTCATGTACCGCCACCCGGCCAATTTCGGCCAGCGTTTCCGGGTCCCAAAAGTACAGGTTGGACGTACCATCACTCACAATCAGCTTCTCGCCATCGTGGGTAATACCCCACCCCTCCGTCGGGTAGCTGAATTCACGCAGCAGTTCAAAGCTTGTTTTATCATACACAAAACCCACGTTGTTCTGCCAGGTCAATTGAATGATGGTGTCTTCCCAGACGACGATGCCTTCGCCAAAATATTCCTCAGGAAGGTTGATGCTTTGCAGCACCTGCCCGGTTTCCAGGTCAACGCGGCGCAGGGTGGAAATGCCGCCGTAGGTATTGTTGAGACCCGTACCCTCGAAAACCGTGCCCCTGTCCCACACCATCCCCTGGGTGAAGGCTTCGGGGTCGTGGGGGTAAATGTTGATGATGCGATAGGTGTAATTGGCGGGCGGTCCCGGAGTGCTTGTTAGGATGGGGATGAAAATGGGGTTGGGCGTGGCAACGGCTTTTGTTGGGGTAGAGTCTGGCAACGTGGAAACGGCCGTTGCGGTTCCCGGTTCCGGCGAAAGGGAAGCTAGAGATAATGTCGTCATTTCGCTTTCACATGCCGTCAACAGCATAAAAACAATCACAAATAAACTTATTCGCATGCGCCTTACCATATACTCTCCTCAAAAACAGTTTCTACCATTGCCAGTTTCACCCTCGACTGCTATTTAGGGAATGGCAATAAGGCGTGAGTCCGGGCTTTGTACACTCGGTAATCATCGCCAAATGTCTCTTCTAAGTAAATTTCTTCCTGGGGAATGAGATAACGAAATAAGGCATAGGTTCCCAGGCAAATCAGCAGCATCAGCCACGAAGCGGCCACCAGAGCCAGCCCCGGCATAATGCCTAAAATGTGGGCGGCGTACAGCGGGTGGCGCATGTGGGCGTACAGCCCATCAGTCACCAACTGCCCGGCAGCATAAGCGCGGGTGGCCGCTCGCGCCGCCGCCACCATGCACATCAGCCCCAGCAGTACCCCTAACACACCTAGCAAGAAAATGGGCGTGCTTTCTAAGAAGGGCAGGCGCAGAGATGGGAAACGGCCGTTCAGCCAGGCCGCCAGCAGCAGCGCACTGTATCCCGGAACAAACAGCCGCTGCCCCACGCCCCATAAAGACATCTTACAACTGCCCCACCGAGGCGTCCCAGCCGGCCAGCAGTTCGCGGTAGGCCGGGTCATCGTAGCGTTCGAGCAAAAAAGCGGGGGCATAATCGGGCAGTTCAGCCCCGGCGACGTGGGCCGCCAGCAGCTCTCCCGCCGCCATGGCCGCCATGATGCCATAGCCCGACAGCGCGCCGATAACGTATGCGCCCTGTACAGGCAGCGGGCCAATCAACGGCCGATTTTCCTGCGTCTTGCAGTAGTACCCCCCATCCACCACCGGCTGCGGCATGCGCTCCAAATACGCCGCCAGGCCGGGAATCATGCGCGTCAGGCCGCGTACCACCACCTCGCCATACTCTGGCTCAAAGCGTGTCGGCCATACCGGCTCCTGTGGCGCAATGTGGTAGGTCCACAGCAGCAGCAGCGTGCTCGCGCCCTCGCCCCCTTCCGGGCGAAAATGGGCGCCGCCGGGGAATTCTTGCAGCAGCCAGCGGGTTTCCTCGCTCTCCGCCAGAAATTCCCGCTCCTCGTCGCTCCAGGGCAGGGTCACCGGGTCGGTCCAGATCATCAGCGGCAGGTGGCGGGGCACAACGCCCAGGGTGTCTTCAAAAGCTATTTTGCCATGCAGCTCGTTGAAAACGGGCAGGTCAACGCCCAGCATCTGCCCGGCCTGGCGCAGCAGCGGCCCGGCGGCCAGTACGTAGTTGCCGGTAGCAATCTCCAGCGTGGCGTTGTCCTGGGTAACGTGCACGGTGTGAATACGGCCGTTATCCATGCTCACTCCCGTTACCCGGCCTTTTACCAACTGCGCGCCATGGGCCTTAGCCTGATCCAGCAGGTACATGCCAAACTGCTGCGCGCTCAGCCAGCCACAGCGGCGCGGGTGCAGCACCGCCAGCGTATCTGCAGCCGCAAAGGGAAAGTGCTGCTTAATCAGCGCCGGGTCCAGCAGCAGGTCAGCGCCATCAGGCTGGTCGTGGTAGCCATGGGCCGGGGCAGGCCGGTAAGGCTGCCCGCCCGCGCGTCCGTCATGCACGCGCACAGGCCCGGCCCCTAAAGCGGAAATCGTGCGCGCATTTTCCTGGAAGTCGACCACCTTCGCCGGATCGGCCGTCATGAACACGTAGCCGCGCCGGTTCAGGTGAAAATAATTGTCGCTTTCGTCGGCCAGTTCCTCCATGAGGTCAATGGAGCGGTTCATAAAGCGCACCATAGTGTCCCCGGGTCCAGGCCACCAGTTGCGGTAGCATTCAGTGGATTTGTCGCTGGTCAGGGTCAGCGGCGGCTGGTCATCCACCAACACCACGCGGCCTACACCCTGCTTAACCGCTAGATGGTAGGCTGCGGTAATTCCGGCAATGCCTGCGCCACATATCACGACATCTGCTTTCATTATGTCACCTTCCTAGATGAGCAATCTTCAAATCTTGAGTTCTTAGGAATCAGTTTTCGCTGCCTTTTCCTTTTTTAACCGCGTTGCGCCGCCGCGGACAATTTGAAAATGGTCGAAGTCGCGCGCTACGTAGGTGCGTCGAAAGATGGCGCGCGCTTCCTGGCGCACGTCCCTTTCGTAGTAACGGCGCGAGAGATGGGTAAGAATCAATGTTTTCACTCCGGCGTCGCGGGCCAGTTGGGCTGCGCCGGCCGCAGTCATGTGCCCAAAGTTGTGGGCCATTTCCGCTTCCTCGGCCACGTAAGTAGATTCGATCACCAGGGCATCGGCGTCCTGGCAAATGTCAACCAGGCCATCTGTGCTCCCCACGTCGCCAATGTGGACGTACTTGGTGCCGGGAATAGGCTCGCCCAACACGTCATCCGGGTGAATGGTGCGCCCATCGGCCAGGGTAACAGGCTCGCCGCGCACCAAAAGTGAACGCTCCGGGCCAAAGGGGACATTGAGGGCGGCTGCTTGTTCGGCCAGAAACGGCCGTCTTGTTTTTTCTGCAAACACAAATCCGAAGCTGTCTGACCCACGATGGCTGACGGGAAACGAAGAGAGGGTAAACTTATCGTCTTCCATAACTAGCCCGGGCCGCAAGGGCAGCAGTTGAATGTCTACGGGCGGGCGCACGCCCAGGAAGACAACGTTGAAAAGCAGGTTGCTCACGCGTTTCAAGGCGTCTTTGCCTCCGTAAATTTCCAGGTTTTCTAAATTTTCCCAGCGTGAAAGGGTGGAGATGAGTCCACCTAAACCTAATATGTGGTCAAGGTGGCCGTGGGTCAAAAGCACCTTGTCTAGCCGTTTAAAGCCCAACCCACTCTGCAAAATCTGGCGCTGCGTGCCTTCGCCGCAGTCTAGCAGAAAACGATAATGGCGGTGAAGGACCATGTGCGCCGAAAGACCGCGGTGAACGGAGGGAGCAGAGGAGGAGGTGCCAAGAAAAATGAGTTCGAACATAGTGGTGTTTGGAATGATGTGACTGGTGATTGAATGTCAAGGTTTTTGGAAAGCGTTACCAACGACGGTTACCTTTCCGGGCTGGCCTTCAGCGCCATCAATTTGAATTCCCACGTCTAGCCAGCAGCGCAGAAGGGCAGCGTTGGTCAGGGTGTGCTGAGTAATGGCGGCGGTTGTGAAGGATGAACGGCCGTTTGCCAGGGCCAGTGGTATCAACAGTTGGTCGGCCAGATGCTGGTCGACCGCAACCTTATTGTCCATGAAAGACCGGATGTGGGCAACGGCCGTTTCCGCCACTTTGTCCGCCGGCAGCCCCTTGCGCCCCAGGCTGGTAGCCCCGCCACCTGCCACCCACAGCATAATCCCCGCTCCAGGCCCGCGCCCTGTTTCGCGCAGAGGATGGATGCTGGGCTGCAAACCGGCATCAACCAGCAAGTTGTGGGCGCGGCGGGCCATGCGCTGGGGAATGTGGGCCGGCAGGTTGGTGACCGCAGCCAGCCCGTGTACGCGACGATCTGGCGTGGGGGTAAAGTCGGCGGCTTGCAAATGCGTGGTGGGATGGATAACGGCCGTCACCTGCCCCCCACCTGCCGGATACCAGCCCCAATCCTGCAAAGAGAGCTCGACCCTGGCTCCCAGCCGGGCGAATGCCGGCAAAGCGACTTCAGAGAGATAATGAAAGGGCGGGCTGAAGGGTACGTGGGTGCCTCCCAGCAAAACGATCCGCGCCGCGCCATCGGCAAAGAGCAAAGGCCACATGATGGCCTGTAAAATGAGCGTGACCGCCCCGGCAGAACCACCCTGAGCAGCGTCGCTCACGTCGAAGCGGTACTCTCCACCGCGGGGTGCAGATTGCGGCTGGAATTCAAGGGTCTGCGAGTTTAGAGCGGCTCCTTTGACCTGGGCGGCAGAAACGGCGGCAGCCGCGTGAACGGCCGTCAGGTGCTGCGGGCGCAGGCCAGGCTTGGAACGCCCCGCGCGAATGTTGGTAAGGCGAAACGGCCGTTTTGTGAGCACCGCCATACTCAGACTGGTACGCAGTACCTGGCCACCACCCTCTCCTTGACTGCCATCAATTTCCAGCACGCCGGGTCCCCTTAACCAATATACACCTGCACCTGGTCGCCATCTTCGTCATCCACGTGCACAACCAGCGGCTCCGTACTCCCATCTCGCCAGCCAGCCTGCGCTGCCTCTAAAAACGACTCTGCCACATCTAGCTGGGACTGAGTATTGGTATCAACCCAACCTCGCGCAAAGCGCACGCCCCAGTTCGCCAATTGCAGCGGCAGCGGCAGGCTAATGGCAATGCGCCTGCCCCCATGTTCCCGCACGCGCACGTGCAGCCAGGGCGCGCGGCGGCTCCACCATGCCAGCAGCGTCAACCCAAAAGAAAGCAGGAACAAGCTCCAGATGCACACGAAACCCAGGGAAATGGCTCCGGCCGTGTCCTGATAAATCCCCCTCAACCACAATCCAAAAACAAGGAGCAGCGCCAATGCTGCAAAAAAGGGTATCTGCCAAAAACGTCGGAACCGCTCCATATCCGGTGTTGGCTCCGGGCTAACGACTTCCCCTGTCAGCGGTTCAGGCGTCTCCGTTGCGTCCCGATCTGGCTCACCAGCTTCTACAGCCCGCAGCAAAGCCAGTGCCTGCTCGGTCGTTATCTTGCCATCTTGCAGCATACGCAAAATTTGCTCTCGCTCTTCTTGCATGGAGTTTCTCCTCAGCCGCTACCTAAAAGTGTCGGCAAAAAAGCGCTTCTGCGCCCATTCTACCACAAGCAGGTGCACCAAAAATAAAAAAGCCCCCGTTTTTCAGGGGGCTTCGTAACAACTGTTTAGTGCTGATGCTTAATAAGCGCCGTCGCCGCGCAAAACGGCCGGAATCGTGCGAAATATGATTTTTATGTCCAGCCAAATTGACCAATTATGGATATATTCCATATCCAGGTTAACGCGCTCGTCATACGATGTATCCGAACGGCCGCTTACCTGCCATAGGCCAGTCAGCCCGGGAATCACCGTCATCAGCGTGTCGCCCCATTGCCCGTATTTTGTAATCTCGTCAGGAGCGATAATGCGCGGACCAACCAGGGACATATCCCGCAGCAGGATATTGAACAACTGCGGTAGTTCATCCAGGCTAAACTTGCGCAGCAGCTTGCCCACGCGCGTGACCCGCGGATCGCATTTCAGCTTGTAATTGCGGTCAAGTTCGGCCTTTAATTTTGGGTGCTGGGCCAAAATCTCATCACCATTGATGTACATGGTGCGGAATTTGAAGGCATCGAAAGGAATACCACCCTTGCCCAAAACGCGCCTCCGGTAAAAAACTGGGCCTGGAGAATCCAACCGGATTGCCAGGGCAATGAAAGCAAAGAGCGGCAGGATGAAAAGCAGTGAGGGGATGGTTAGCGTGTAATCCAAAACCGCCTTCAAAACCTGTGCCGTTATTCGTGATTGTCTTTTATCCAACGCCACCGATTGGACAGGTGTCGTATTTGTTTCAGGCTTTTTTATTACCACTTTATTAGCCACGGTCGTCTGTACCATATTTACCTTTCCAATGATTCTAGGGTAATGATTTGTCGATGATTGCTTGATAGTTCAATTTAATTGGGGAATATACTCCGAGTGTAGGATCCTAAGCTTACAAGCAAGCTTACACTAAACTTACACCAAAACTTACTTTTCCAATGGTACGGCCGTGCGCCAATAGGCGCATATAGCCATTGACGAGGTATAGCGATATGCTATGCTTGGCACTGGTATCGAATTGTTAAAACATTACATAAGGGATGGTTTATCGTGCAACCTGTAACCATCGTTATTCCTGCTTACAACGAAGGAAAGGGTATTGGCCCGACCTTGCAAAAAGTACGACAGATTTTAACCACAGCAAACATGTCCTGGGAAATAGTGGTGGTTGATGATGGGTCTACTGATGATACGGCAAACGTTGTCCAGCAGTTCGATTACGTACGGCTCATACAACATAGGCAAAACAAAGGGTATGGCGCATCTTTAAAAACCGGTATTCGCCAGGCACGCCATGAAATAGTAGCCATTATTGACGCCGATGGCACCTACCCATGCGAAATGATTCCCAGCCTGGTTGAAGCAATGGATACCCATGACATGGTGGTGGGCGCACGTACTGGGGAAACGGTGCAAGTACCACTGGAACGCCGTCCGGCCAAATGGGTCCTGAATCGCCTAGCAAATTACCTAAGCGGGATAGAAATCCCCGATCTAAATTCGGGTTTACGCGTGTTCAAAAGGGACGTAGTGACGCAGTATTTTCGGCAGCTGCCGGCAGGGTTTTCCTTTACAACGTCGATCACGCTGGCAATGCTGACCAATGATTACAACGTTCTCTACGTGCCAATCGATTATTTTAAGCGCACGGGTAAGTCCAAGATACGGCCGTTGCGCGATACCATTAACTTCTTCTCCCTCGTTGTCCGCGTCATCCTTTCATATCGCCCCTTGCGTGTGTTTGTGCCCATCGCCATCATTCTCAGCCTCATCAGCTTTACCAAAGTCGTGTACGACATCAACGCCTACGACTTTCACATCGCTACGTCTACCGTTGTCATGCTCACCCTTACATTTCAAACCATCGTCTTGGGGCTAATTGCCGATCTCGTCGTTTCGCTGCACAAGAGCTAACCATGAAACAAGAACCCCGCGAAATTGGGGCACTGTTGCTACTGTTCACCTTTTTCGCCTTTGCCTACACGTATAACCTGGGTGGTTGGCTCATTTCAGATGATGAAGGCACAGATCTTTACGAAGCTTGGCAGTTCCAACAAGGCAAAATTCCTGGCATAGACTTCGCCGCCGAGCAGCAGCCCCTTTACCTTTTCGCTGGTAAAGCAATGCTCAATTTGGCCGGGCAGCAGGTTGCA
The DNA here is from genome assembly GCA_963695505.1 of uncultured Chloroflexia bacterium. Taxonomy (GTDB): domain Bacteria; phylum Chloroflexota; class Anaerolineae; order Promineifilales; family Promineifilaceae; genus JACSRF01. Next base: position 125,558 of record CAVOGX010000011.1, read on the forward strand.
CCAATGCGTTTGCTTTCGGCCGGGCAGGTTTTGGCGGGCGGCTTCGTGCTGGCGTTAGCGGTGCGCGCCACTTGGGGCACCCTTCCTGCTTTGCTAACTTTCGGCCTCACCCTCAGCAGCGGCATTATTGTAGAAATCTCCCGCATTTTCCGCCCCGATCCCATGATGTTTGCCTGGGAAATGGTGGGGCTAGGGGTCGTGCTGTTGGCAGTTTCTACCCGCCGCCGCCGTTGGTGGGCAGTTGCCGGAGCCGCATATGGCGTGGCAGTTCTTCTCAAGCCCTTTGGCGTGCTGCCGCTGGTGGGCCTTATCTTATTTTTTTTGCATGAGTTCTGGCGGCGACGGAATGAGTGGCAGGAAGTTTTTCAAGATGGGCTGGCTTTTGCTGGATTTTTTTTGCTAATTGGGGCAGGCGTATCGGGTTGGTTATACGGCCGTACTGGCTTCTACTACCTGGAAATCTTCAATCAGCACGCCGGCCTGGTAGAGGAATTCAACCTTCTTTCTCGTCTCGGCGTCATGCTACGCTACTACGGCGCACTTTTCCTGGTCAATGGCATTTTCATATTCATCCTACCTCTTGTTCTGCTTAACCGCAAACACCACAAAGCGCCTGCCGCCCCTACACGCCTGCTCCTCTGGCAACTTGTCGTTCCAGTAGTTTTTGTCGGCTTTCCGCGCCCGTTCTTCATGCGCTACTACATTTTTATCATACCGGTAGTAGCTATCCTGCTAGCGCGGCAAATACAAATCACCCTTAATGTGATTGACCCACCGAATAAGCGCCGGATAGCCCCTTTTTTTATCTTGCTGCCTTTGCTTTTTGCTCTGTTCACTACCCAACCGCGCCCCTCTTCTTTGGTAATGCGCAACGAGATAGACACCCAGGCTATCGCTGATTTTGTGGCCACCCACACCGCGCCCAACGACTTATTGCTCTCCGATTACGCCATGATCAATTTTCTTGCCAATCGTTCTTCCATTTATGAAGCCTCTATTATTGCCGCCGGTCGCATTCAGGGCGGGGTTGTTACAGGCGATCTGCTCATCCAACGCATGACGGAAACCCCGGTACAGATGGTGCTACTGCACCTGCCCGGTGGCGAAAAAGGGCCAGACCATTTGTACTTTTTGCAAGATTACGGCCGTTTCCGTACCTATCTCGACCAACATTACGACCTCTTGCAAACCTTCGACCGCCGGGGTCAATCCATTGAACTGTACCAGCGCCAGGAAAAGTAACATGGACACTTCCACCTCCACGCCCATCACCACCAGAAAATGGTATCTCATCATCCTGCTCGTCCTGCTAATCTCTGCCGCCGAAAGCGCCGCCATTCAGCGCACCTTTACTTCGCAGCTACCCAGCGGCAACGACTTCTATCCCCGCTGGGCCGGAGCCAAAGCGCTGCTGCTGGAGGGCCGCGACCCCTACAGCCTAGAAGTCACAACCGAAATCGAAAACGTCCTCGACCCTCTACAGCGCCGCACCAACAGCTTCAGCTTCGCCTACCCCCTGCACGTCATATTTACACTTTGGCCGCTAGTTTTTGTCAACTATTCCTGGGCGCAAGCAATTTGGATAGTCTGCCTACAATGGCTCATTTTGGGCAGCGCAGCGTTGCTGCTACGGCAAGGGAGGTGGCCACAGAAGGGTATGATAATGGGAATCGCCCTTCTGTCCGCAATTTTCTTCTATCCCGCAGCACGGGCCATCCTTCTGGGCCAATTTACACTACACGTCCTGCTTTTCCTCATTCTGGCGGTAGGGGGACTGCGGCAAAAGCGTGAAGGCTGGGCCGGTTTCTTCCTCGCCGCTACCTCTATCAAGCCACAAATGGTGTTGCTAGCGGGATTATGGCTGATGGTTTGGGCCATTCGGTGGCGGCGCTGGCGCTTCGTGGGCAGCACCCTTGTCAGCGGTGCAGGGATGTTTACCGTCGCATTGCTCATCTTCCCCCGTTGGCCGCTCAGCTTCATTGAAGACTTGAACCGCTACGCTGACCGCGCCAGCGGTCTGAACCCACTGGACGTGTTTATTGGCGCTCTACTTCCTGGCGGTTCGGCGGTGCTGCGCTGGGGGTTAACGGCCGTTCTCATTCTGCTTCTCCTCTGGGTTTGGTGGCGCGCCTTGCGCCGCAGCGACGATGCCATGTTTGACCACGCCCTCTACTGGAGCATCACCATCAACCTACTCATTTTCTTCCAGACGGGCAGCACTAACCAGATTCTACTACTGTTGCCTTTCGCGGCCTGGCTTAGGCTGCTGTATGCTAAAGAAGGTGGGTGGATGACAGGAACGGCCGTTTTCGCCCTCACTCTCATTCCCTGGTTACTCTTTTTCTTTACCCTCAGCGGCAACTACGAAAATCCGCTGCTGCTGCTGCCTCTGCCGCTTCTCGCCCTGGTCATTTTGTTAGGGCGATGGCGCGCCTTCCTCTCATGAGCCGCTGGTTACGCATAGCCCTGCAAATCCTCAGCTTTTTGCTGTTTGCCGCGCTGCTGTGGTGGGCCGGGCCAGAACCCTGGCGGCAGGCTTTGAGCGGCGATTGGCGCCCCCTGCTGCTAGCTCTGCTGGCCCATGGCGCAGCAGGTATAGTCTCTGGGGCACGGCTGCGGCAGGTGACCCAAGGCCTCATGCACCATCCCGTCGCTTCTTGGCGGCGCTTTTTCTATGTGAACATGGCTGCACGCGCCCTGGGGCTTGTGCTACCGCGCACTCTCAGCGCAGTGGGCGGCAAATCGGCTGGGCTGCGGGCGTTGAATGTACCTTTGCAGTACGCCATCTGGGTGGTGATGGTAGATAATTTGTTTGACGTGCTGTTGTTGGGGGTGCTGGTCGTGCCTGCCCTGCTCTATTTGCAGGGAACCATTTCCGCCGCACTCTTGTTCACCTTCTGCATCACCTCCACGGTGCTTTTTGGCGGGGCGCTGGCCTATCTACTGGCAACCTACCGCTTGCTGCCGCTACTGCGTCAACTGGTGCGCATCCCTCTGCTCGCCCGGCGGGTAAAGATTGATCAATTACAAAAGCTGCTGCCGGATGCGAGAACGGCCGTTATCACCCTGGCCTGGACGGTGCTGCTTAATTTGCTGCTCGTTCTGACATACGTCCTTATTGCCGGGGCGCTACGCATTACAACTCCCTTTGCGCTCATGTTGGCCACTTTTCCCATCGTCCAGCTCAGCCTGATCATTGCTATTGCCCCCGGTGGGCTGGGTATTTTTGATTTGGGGTGGTTGGGGCTGCTGGTATTTGGCGGCCTGTCTCAGGCAGATGCAACCAGCTTCACCATCGCCCAACGAGCGTACATTACCGTGTTTGTGATAATCTGGACAGCCGTTAGCTGGGCACTGGCGTTGACAGAGCGGCTGTCTGATCATAAAACGTAGCTTAAACTATGATTGCCAAACCGTGGCTCCGTTGGTCCCTAATTGGTCTCTTCATTCTCTGGCTCTTCTTCAGCATCGCCAGCTACTTTGTCGTTTACAAGCCCATTACGCCAGAGCTAAGCGCAGCGCTGGCAGATCAACCTTCTCTGACCTTCTCCACCTCGGCCCTGGGGCGCATTCTGCTCGATCTGCTTGCCGCGCTGTGGATTGCCTTTCTCGCCCTTGGCCTGGGGCTGCCCATCTGGCGCTGGCTGGCTTTAGAAAAGCAAGAAGGTAAGGGAACAAAGGAACATGGGAGCGAGAGCATCCCCACTGCTTCCCTTCCCGATAACTCTTCTACTGCTCTGCTCCTGAGCTGGGGCCTGGGCTTCGGCGCCCTTGGTCTGATAGTGCTGGGGTTGGGGCTGATGGGGTGGCTGGAAACGGCCGTTCTCCTGCCCCTTGTCATCCTCCTCACCGCGATCACCGCCTGGCCTACCCTAAACAGCCTGCGCCAATTCGCAAATTCGCAAATTCGCCTACTTGCCAACCTGCCCCTCGCCATCCTCTTCCTTCTCCTGACATTAGGCTTGGCCCTCACCCTGGCCCTGCTGCCCCCCACCGACTGGGACGGCCTCTTTTACCACCTCAAAGGCCCACAACTTTACCTGTCTGCCGGCGCTATCCGTCCCGGCATAGACCTGTCGCACCTCAACTTCCCCGCTCTATTTGAGATGCTTTACACCCTGGCCATGGCCTTGCGCGGCGACGTGAGCGCCCAACTGCTGCACCTCTTCTTCAGCCTGCTGCTGGCCGGGCTGGTAGCGATAATGGCACGCCAGCTATTTGGGGTGCGGAACGGGGGGATAACGGCCGTACTCTTCCTCTTTGCCACCCCCATGATTTTGCTGCTGGGCACGTGGGCTTACAACGACTTGCCACTGGCATTTTACAGCGTCGGGGCACTTTATGCCTTCATCCGTTGGCAAAATGGCGCAAATAACCGCTGGCTCATCCTTAGCGGCCTCTATGCCGGGTTTGCCATGAGCATGAAATACACCAGCTTCATCACCCCACTGTTTATTAGCTCGCTGCTGCTATGGCAATATCGCCGCAATGTGCGCCAGGGGTGGCGGCCACTGCTGGCCTTTGCCCTGCCCGCCGCCCTGGTTGCTGTCCCCTGGTATCTTAAAAATTGGGTCTTCACCGGCAACCCTGTCTATCCTTTTGTGTTTGGCGGCCGTTTTTGGGACGGCTTCCGCGCCGCCGCTTACAGCGAAACGGGTAGCGGCATCGGTTTTGACCTGGCAGCCATTTTGCGCCTGCCCTACGACCTGACCCTCGGCTTGCGCGACGCCAGCCAGGATGGCCCCACCGGCCCTTTCTACCTCGGATTGTTGCCCCTATTGTTGTTTTTTGGCCTGCGCCGCCGCAAACTAACGCCGCCCCCCTTCTACACCCTCACTCTCTACGCCCTGGCCGCTTACGTTTTTTGGATGGTCGGCGTCACTAATTCTGCCGGATTGTGGCAGTCCCGACTGCTGTTGCCCGCTTTTGTCGCCCTTTGCCCGGTGCTGGCCTGGCTGCTGCAAGTTACCGAGCGGTGGGATCATCCTCAATTCTCCACTCGCCGTTTCTTGAACCTGGCCATTGCTTTTGTGCTGGCGCTGGTGCTGCTGGGGCAGTTTTCCCACTGGCTGACCATTAACCCGCTCCCCTATTTGGCAGGAAGCGAGAGCCGGGAAGCGTATCTGCTGCGCCGCCTGGGTCCCCATTATGCTGCCATGCAGGCCATCAACGAACTACCTGAAGATGCAGTGGTGACTTTTCTCTGGGAGCCGCGTAGCTATTATTGCCAGCGAGAGTGCCGCCCAGATACCATTTTAGACAAGTTTGGGCACCTAGTTTACCTGCATGGGGATGCGGCGGGAATTGCGCAGGCGTGGCACGAAGAAGGCGTGACCCATGTGTTGCTGTTCCGGCTGGGACTGGATTTTGTGCTGCAGGATGGGGGGGCAACGGCCGTTCCCCAGCCAGAACCCCCCGCCCTTAGCGAACTTCAGGCCAGCCACCTCGACCTGGTAGGCGTGGTTGGCAACAACTACTACCAGCTATTCGCCCTGCGCGATCAGTAACCCCGATCTACGTCCACCCGGTTGGGCAGCGGTTCCCCACAGGCGGCGGCGTTCAGCAGCACTGCCAATTGCGCCATGCGCAGCTCCGGCGTGGCGTCGCTGCTGCCGGCCCGGTGCGGGCTGAGCACCACATTCTCCAGCTCGTGGAAGGGGTAATTGCCAGGCCACGTGGCCGCCCGCGCCGCCTCATCTTCAGGGTAGTTGTACCAGACGTCCAGCCCGGCAGCGCGCAGCCGCTTGCTGACCAGCGCTTCGTAAAGCGCCGCCTCGTCCACAATGGGGCCGCGCCCAATGTTCACCAGCAGGGAAGGCTGGGGCAGCCGCGCCAGCTCCGCTGCGCCAATCAGCCCCTTCGTTTCCGGCGTCAGGGGCAGGCAAATGAGCAAGGCGTGGGCCTGGGGCAGCAGTTCGGGCAAGGCATTCGCCGAGTAAATGGTGGCCACGCCGTCCTCTTGGGGAGCGGTTTGGTTGCGGCGAGTCGCCAGCACGCGCATGTCCAGGGCGTGGCACAGCCGCGCCACCCGCTGCCCAATAGCCCCATAACCCAGCACCAGGGCCGTCTTGCCGTTGAGCAGCACCGATGGGCCGGGACGATTGTAGCGCGGTCGCCAATCGCCGCGCCGCAGCGCCTGGTCAAAGGGCACGATGAAGCGGGCCGCCGCCAGCAGCAGGCTCAGGGTCAGCTCGGCGACAGGGGCGGCGTTGTGGTGTAAGTTGTGGACGGACACGTAGGGGAAGTCGGCGATGAGGTCGCGGGTGCTGCCCGGCAATCCGGCCCAGGGAATGATGACGGCGTGCAAATGAGGGCTGGCGGCAAACTGCTCGCGGGTGGGACGGCCGCCGACAAGAATGTGTACGTCTGCCTCTGGGGGCAGTTCGCCGACGGTTACGTGAACGCCGGGCAGCAATTGGCCCTGCAAAAGGGGCAGGCTGTTGTCTTCAGGCAGGTCGAGAATGTGCACGTTGAGGGTCATAGGTTTTTGTTAGGCAATCCAGTGCTGCCATTGAGACGGCCGTTCCTTGCCCATGGCCTTCAAATAGACGCTCACCTTGCCATAGAAAATGAGCAGCGCTTCTTTGTAAATATCCAGTTGCCAGCGCGGCGGCACCTGGAAATCCGGGCCGCGATCAATCTGTTTGGTGGTCAAATCCTCCTCGGTTAGCGCTGCCACTGTGTCGCGCAGTTCCGCGTCCAACGCAGCAAACCACGCCTGAAGCTGGGCCACGCTGCCTGCCAAGCCCGGCGTTTCGTTACGGTAGCTAAAATCCTGGGTAAAGGTCTTGAATGATTGGATGTAGCTGTGCTCAACCTCCCCTATTTCTCGGCACAGCTCTCCCAGCCGCGGGTTTTCGCCGCCCGGCGTAAAGACCAGCTCACCATCGGTGAGAATGTCCATCAACTGGTTGCGTAACGCCTGATACATTTCAAACAAATCGTACACTTCGCGCATGATGCTGTTCATTTTCCGCTCCTTTGGGGATAGCTAGAGCAAGAGCTAGCGTGCTGAGTTTTTCTCTCGCTCTTGCTCAAACCTCTAGCTGGCTGGCGGTCCCTGGCGAATGCGGGCCAGCCAATCGGCCGGTTCCGGGGAGCTCCACATGGCTTCAATCCACCAGGTGGCCCCGGCCGCGGCGTAAGCCTGCAAGGTTTCTTGCTCCGCCCGTGGGTCGGCACCAGAGGTGGTGCCTTCCACAATGATGTCAAAAGGGGTGCCCGTTTGGCGGTGCTCATCAATGTAGGCTTTCATCTCAGCCACCTCGGCGGGGTTGGCCTGGCGCGGCGGTCCGTCTTCGGGAATGGCGGTGGGCAGCAGGCCGCTGCAGTGCAGCACGCGGTTCATGGATTTGGGATAGGGCCAGGCGCCCACGCACCAGATGGGAATAGGCTGCTGCAGCGGCGGCGGGGGCGGCAGGAAGTCGGTTTCTTGCACCTGGTAATGACGGCCGTTGTAATTGAAAGGCTGCCCGCGCCACAACCCTTGCAGAATGTCCAGCCCTTCGTCCAGCAGTTGGGCGCGCTTTTTGCGGCCGGTTTCCTCGCCAAAGTTGGCAAAGCCGGTGTCTACTGCGCCCAGCCCGACAGAAAGGATGAGACGGCCGTTGCTCAGGCGGTCCAGAGTGGCCGTTTCACCGGCCAGCTTCCAGGGGCGGCGGCGGGAAACGGGAGTGAGCAGCGTGCCCAGGCGGATGCGGCTGGTGGTGGCGGCCACCGCCCCCAGGGCCACCCAGGGATCGACGCCCCACACCGGTTCCCACATAAAAAAACCGTCCCATCCGGCGTTTTCCAGCTCCTGGGCTATGGAAACGGCCGTTGCCCCATCTCCTTGCGGTAAGACGAAGCCAAATTTCATGTTTATTTCCCTTGCCAATCTGGCTTGCGCTTGTTGACGAAGGCGTCCATGCCCTCTTTCTGGTCGGCGGTGGCGAAAAGCATGTAAAAGAGGCGGCGCTCGTGAGCCAGCCCGGCTTGCAGCGGCATCTCAAACACGGCGTTGATGGCCTCTTTGGCCAGGCGCACGGCCACGGGCGCGCGGGCGGCAATCTGCTGCGCCAGCTTGACGGCCTCTTCCAGATAGACCTCCACCGGCACCACGCGGTTGACCAGGCCATAATGCTGGCGCTTCGTCAGCCGTCAGGCGGCGGTCGTTGAGCACAATTTCCATGGCCAGGGCTTTGCCCACGGCGCGGGTCATGCGCTGGGTGCCGCCTGCGCCGGGAATGACGCCCAGATTGATTTCCGGCTGGCCGAATTGGGCCGTTTCGCTGGCCACGATCATGTCGCAGGCCATGGCCAGCTCGCAGCCGCCGCCCAGGGCAAAGCCGGAAACGGCGGCAATCACCGGCTTGCTGATCGCGGCGCAGCCGGTCCCAGTAGTCGATAAAGGGATTGTCCAGCATGTCGACCACCGACGCCTGGGCCATCTCCTTGATGTCCGCGCCGGCGGCAAAGGCGCGCTCGTTGCCGGTGATGACGATGGCGCCGACGGCCGTCGTCGCGCGTCAAAAGCTTCCAGGGCGTCCATCAGTCTCGCCCATCAGCGCCGGGTTGAGGGCGTTGAGCGCCTTGAGGGCGGTTGAACTGGACGATGCCGACCTGGCCTTCCACGCGGGTGAGAATGTGTTCGTAAGTCATGGGAACTCCTTTGCAGGTGCAAGGGTGCGGAGGAGCAGAGGGGAAATCGCCGTTACGCCCCTGCTCCTCTGCACCCCGGCACGTTTATGCGGTTAACGGCCGTTCTGCCTCTAACTTTTCGCGCAGTTCTTCAACGACCAGGGGCAGCTTGGGCAGCTTAAACTGGCGCTTGACGCGCACCATGTAGGCCAGGGCGTCCGCCTCACCCAGCGCTTCTTCCAAAAAGAGGGTGATGGCCGCTTGCAGCAGCAGTTGGCTGCGCTCCGCCGCCAACTGGGCGAAGAAATCTTTGAGGGCGTGACTGAAGAGCTGGTATGCCGTTTCCGCCAGCACCCAGTCGCGGCCTTCCCGATAAGGCCAGGGCGGCGATTCGCCTACGGCTTTGGGGGGCGGCAGCAGCAGGTAAAGGGTGTTTTGGGCAGGGGCCAGCACGGCCGTTAATGCCGGGTAAACGAGGTTGGGCACAATGGCGATGGTTTGGACCAGCGGCTGGCCAGTTAGCCTGCTTAAAAAAGCGGGCAGCGTGCTTTTCTGGAAAATGGCGGTCAAATCCGCCTGGGCTTCTTGCCAGACGGCGGCATGCATGGCCCAAAAGCCCGCCCAATCTTGCGCCTGGGCAAATTGGCGCAGGCCGGCAAAAAACGCCTCGTCGTCAAAAATCAACGGCCTTGGCTCCTGCGGCTGCCAGGTAGCGCCATCGCAGCGCAAAACGGCCATGAAAAACGGGGGAATGGGCAGGCCGGTAGCCAAATAATCGTTGACGTAAGCAACGGCCGTTTCCGTGGCGGCTAATTCGGCGGCAAACTGCCGGGTCTGCTTGGCGTGGGGATGCACAGCATGGGTTTCGCGGGCTTGCTCCAGCTCTGGCCAGCGGCTGGCGGCCAGCAAAGCCATGCCCAACCGCGCGCGGTCGTCAATGGTTACCGTCAGTTCAGACACGATAATCACCCTCCTCTTTGGGCCACAAGCGCCAGGCCACCAGCAGGTAGACGGCGCTGGCCGCCAGGTATAGGTTCAACAACTGGCCGGTGGCCGGCTCCGCTACGGGATAGAGCACCGTCCAGGCGGTGAAGCTCTGCAGCGCCTGCACCAGCACAATACCCAGGATGCTGCCCGTGCGCAGGCGAATGATGCCATACAAAATGCCCCACATCACAAAATAGAGCAGGCTGCTCAGGCTGCCGGTGAAGGATTCCTGGAAAAAGAAGTAGGCGACCATGCCAAATAAGATGCCGCTGCCAAAAGCGGCCGTCAGCGGTCCACGCCACTCCGCCAGGGTGCGAAAGACCAGGCCAAAGGTCCACAACTGCACGGCTAAGGCTTCAAAGAGCAGCAGGTAGATGAAAGATTGCCCGGCCAGGCCACCCCGGCCAAAGGCTTCCATGAGCACATAGATGAAGCGGAAGAGCAGGAAGGGCACCCAGGCCAGCACGGCGAAACCAATGCTGGAGAATAACGGCCGTTTCCCACGCAGGCCCATTTGCGGCAGGCCATACCAAAACAAGCCCATAAACCAACTGGCCAGGCCCAGCACCCCCAAAACGGGCGCAAAGGTAAGCTGGCTGGGAGAAGTCTCCGGGCGGGGCAGCAGCGATTCAATCAGGACAGCGAGCGCGGGGGGAAGCAAAATGGCCAGAAGCACCCGGGCCATGACGGGCAGAGATGTCTTGGTGGTGAGGTTGTTGCGTTTGGTCATGGCTGTGATTTTAACACCGAACAGGAACCCAGGCATGAGGGGGGATTTCACTCTTTTTAAACGCCCAATTCTGCCCTTTTTCACTCTACGCCGGGCAAAAGCACGCTAAGATGAAATTTATCATTTACACTGCCGCGGGGTGCTGTACAATTACGGGCAGTGAATACATTCAGGAGCAGTACCATGAAACTGAAGGTAATGAGTATCGCAGGGCTCCTGGTCCTGTTTTTTGCGTTGATCCAATGGCCCGTGCAGGGTCAGACTATGGTACCCGGCATGGCCGACCTCACTTTTGGCGCGGTAGAGTTTGTGCAGGGCAGCGGCGACGGGTTTCAGGTAACGGATGCCGGGCTCACGGTGGCGGAAACGGCCGTAACCAGCATCTACACCTCGCCCGCCGTGACCGCCCCCATTTCCTTTAACGTCGTCGTCCCCCGCTGGCACGAAGTAGTGCCCGACGGCGGCAGCATGGAAATTGCCCTGCGCAGCCACGCCGGTGATGGCCAATGGACAGAGTGGCAGAGCATCCACGAGAATGATGACTGGATGGATGAAAATGACACCGCCATCGTAGGCGAAATGTTCTTGATTCCCAACCTGCACGCCACCCACGCCTTTGTGCAGTACCGCGTCAGCCTGGGGCGCTATGCGGGCACAGAAAGCCCTACTTTGCAGGACCTGACCCTGACCTTCATCGACACCAGCGACGCGCCCACCACCGCGGAAGCCCTGGCCCAACAGCAGGCCCTGGACGCGCAGCCAGGCGCGGCGCCCGCCGCCCTGGACAGCTTCCCCAAGCCTTCGGTCATCAGCCGCCAGGTGTGGTGCCCCTACCCCGGCTACGACCCGCAAGATTGTTACCCTCCGGTCACCTACTATTCCGTCTCGCACCTCATCGTGCACCACACCGTCACGGCCAACACCTACCTGCCCAGCGAAAGCCTGGCCATCGTGCAGGCCATCTGGCGCTACCACACCTACACCAACGACTGGGGCGACATTGGCTACCAATACCTGGTTGACCTGTACGGCGTGGCCTTTGAAGGGCATTACGGCGGGGATAACGTGGTGGGCATCCACGCCCGCGAGGCCAACCGCGGCTCCATGGCCGTGTCCCTCATCGGCAATTTTGAGCTGAACTACAACCCGCCGGGCATAACGCCGCCCAGCGCCATGCTGAACCGCGCCGCCGATTTGCTGGCCTGGAAAGCTGACCAGCGCGACATCAACGTTTTTGACGCCAGCGACGCCCTGCCGGACATATCCTGGGGGCTGCCCAACCTGATGGGCCACCGGGACGTGTACGGCGGCACGCAAACTTCCTGCCCCGGCAGTGAAGCGTACGCGCTGCTGCCCACCCTGCGCCAGATGGTAGCCAGCCGCATTGGGCTGGTGGACCCGCACATTTACGTGGACGAGGTAACGGGCAATTTTGTGAAGAGCGATCGCCAACTGGTACGTCGCGCCCCGCGGCTGCGGGCACAACAACCACGCTTACTACACCTGGTCCACGACGGACCCCGCCGAGTCGGCAAACTGGGGCGAGTGGCGGCCGGTGGTGCCGCAGACGGGCTGGTACCGCATTGAGGTGTATGCCCCGTACTGCGACACGGACGCCAGCGAAACGCTGGGCGCACGCTACACGGTCACCCACCGCAACGGCGTGACCGGGGTTGTGGTGAACCAGGATGCCGACGTGGGCTTGTGGATGTCGCTGGGTAATTTTGAGCTAAACGCGGGCACGGGCAACGTGGTGCACCTGACGGACCTGACCAGCACCGACAACGGGCGGGGCATCTGGTTTGACGCCATTCGCCTGCTGCCGCTGACGGAGCTGCCGCCGGAAGGAACGGCCGTCCTCTCTGCCCCAGCCAATGACATCTGGACCAATAACCGCGCCGTGCCGTTCAACTGGTCTTTTACGAACCCCAACATGGTGACGGGGACGCGCCTGCGCTTGGCCACCGACCCCGGCTTTAGCAACGTCATCGTCGACCAGTATTGGAATTCGGCCGTGACCAGCTACAGCCACACCTTTGGTCAGGATTACGCCAATTTATATTGGCAGGTCACGATGACCAGCGTCTACGGCAACCAGATTCCCTCCACCGTGCGCCACCTGGGCATTGACACCACGCCGCCGAATTCGGCCGTGGACGCCATTTTGCAGCGTGCCGGGCGGCCGGAATTTATCGTGGCCTGGAGCGGCAGCGACGCCCTTTCCGGCGTCTCGCGGTACAACGTGCAGTACCGCCGCGAAGGGACCAGCACCTGGGTGAACTGGCTGAGCAACACCACGCACACGGCCGCCACCTTTACGCCCCCGGTTTCCGGGGCGATTTACTGGTTCCGCTCCCAGGCCATCGACAACCTGGGCAATACCGAAGCCTACCAGACCGATGGGGACATGAACACTACCCAGTTCATTCTGCTGACGCATGACGTTTTTATGCCGCTGATATTTCGCTGAGAATAAAACCCTAAGGGTTTGCCAAACCCTTAGGGTCTACCAGGCCGGTTAATCCAGGTCGCCAAGCCATTTTTGCAGGGGGGCTTCGTCCGGCATAGCTTCATGGGCCTCCCGAAACTGGGCCAGGCCACCATACCACGCCAAAACGGCCGTTTTGCCCACCCTTGTTGGTTTGTCATGCAAAATGGCTTCATATGAAGAGTAAGGCCAGTCGCGGAAATCTTCGACGATGCCGTGTTTTTGCGGGTTTCGGTGGATGTAGGTAATGAGGTTGTAGAAATAAGCATCGGTGGTGACAGGAATCCGCCCAAAGGGATGTTCCAGCAGGCTGCCGGTACGGCCGTATGCTTTGTTTACCGCTTTGGCATACGCGTTACACAAATTGCCAAACGCCTGGCTGGGTGTAGGTAAGACCCTAAGGGTTTGTGAAACCCTTAGGGTCTGGTTTGCTAACGCTTCAATCTCTGCTTGGGAGCGAATCCGGACCACGAAGTGGAAATGGTTGGGCAGCAGGCAGTAGGCAAATGTTTCGGCCAGCGGTTCGAAGTGCTTGCGGTACAGCTTCAGGAAATGGAGATAATTTTCTCTGTGGCGAAAGATGGTTTCGCCATTGTTGCCGCGATTGTAAATGTGGTAGTAGGTTTCGTATTGTAGTGGCTTTGGTTTGGACATTTTCAGCGTTTAGACCCTGTTAGTAGACCCTAAGGGTTTGACAAACCCTTAGGGTCTTGGCTAGGGCACGTTACACCTCGCCGTAGTTGTACTTGGTGCTGGTTTCGATGATTTGGATTTCTTCCGGCGTCAGGTGGAAGAGGGCGTAGACTTGCTGGTTGAGGTCGGTTTCCAGGGCGATGATTTGGGTGGTTAGCTGTTGGTGCTGCTGTTGGGCGTCGGCCAGGAATAGTTCCCACTCGTGGCGCTCTTTGAGGGGGATGTCGCGCTTGAAGACCTTTTTGATTTGGGCGCGGAAGGTGGGGAAATCGAGGTCCCACCAGGCGGTTAAGGCGTTGTTGAGTTTGCCTTTTGGCTGTGCCCAGGTCGGTGAGGATGCGGTGGCGGATTTGCTCGTGGAGTTGGTAACGTTTGTTGGCGCAGTTTGAGTGGTCATTGCCAAATTGCCAATTGCATCTTTCGTTGAGTCGTATTTCGGGGATGGGAAGCCGGCAATAAATTGAACAATGTATTGATATTGCCAAACGATACCGCTCCAAACGGCGACTCACAGGGCAATGGCAGATGTTGGAAATGTCAAACCATGATACACGAGATTGCAGAAATCCCAACAGCAACGCATGTTCGGCCTAGAAATGATATATCCTGTATTGTTAGATGTACTTACCGGATTCGTCCCAAATGAAAAGCGGGGCACTTTTCGAAATTTCAGGCCAAGAATTTTTGCTTTTCAAACTCTCATAGTAAGCACACGGCCGTAATTCCCACCAATAATCACCCTTTTCTTCCCTTCCAACGTTTATCGGCAAATGGGCTTAAATAGGTCTGCAATGGCTCGGATACATCTCTGATAGTTTTGACCAGGCGTCCTCATCTGTTAATATCAGGTCCGAACTGCCTTGTCGTCCAACCAGCAGGAATATCAATCAATGCCTTCACCCTGATATGTTTGATACCAAGGACGCAAATCCGCCCCCCGCAGCATTGGTTTAATAATTTATTCTGAACTTGGATGTATTTGACACGAGCTGATCTCGCGTTAGTCCTGATCAATGATAAAAGGCTTCATTCAGACCAGTTTTAATACCGTAGAAATACATATTCCCAACAAATTCTTCCAAGGAATTGCCCTGCGCCAATAGTTTCGTTGAAAACTTTTACTTCTCGAATGATTGAATTGCCATCCGCTATCGCTTGACAGTGTTTGGCAATGCACTGAAAGCCGTATTCTTCTAGATGCTTCGTCTAATAGTTCCAAATGGTTCTGCCATCGCATTAAACATGGTATTGAAATTGCCTGGTCTGCTGCAGGCCATTTACGCATGACAACAATCGACGGACGAGCAATCCGGCGCTTCGGCAAAGGGCTGATTTTCGCCAAGGTCAATCAATGTTTCAATACGGGCATTTCTGGGCAGATAAACGGAAAGCTTGTGGCGTAGTTAGCCGCAACAGCTATTGCTGCTGATGTAAGAGGTAACAGCCTTCTGTCTCGAAGCAACTTAATCGCCTTGCTCGTAAAAAGTAAACAAACAGGTCGGCTGTTCCGGCAAAACGAGTCAAAGTGCTGCTGAAATAATGGCTTGAGCGGCGTCAACTGCTCCTGGCGCACGTAAGGCGGGTTGCCAATGACGGCATCAAAACCGGCGGCGCGGCCCAGGGGGTTGCCGTACTCGTCAAAAAAGACTTCGGGAAAGGCCAGCTCCCAGTGGAAATAATCGTTGTCGGTCACGGCCGGGTGGGCCAGGAAGGCGGCGGCCGCTTCGTCGCTCAGCAGGCTGCGTTCCCGGACTCGGAGCTTCGGGAAATGGCAGCCAGGTACGGCCAGGGCGCGGTACTCCTCCGGGGCCATCGCGTTGCCAAAGTAGGCGCTCACCCACAGGTCGGCCAGCCGCCGCCAGCGGGCGATGTGCGTTTGCTGGATGTCGCGCCAGGCCGCTTCTTTGGCGTGTACGTCGTCAATGTCCAGCGTGGGCAGGCTTTCAATCGTCGCCACCCCCTTCACCGCCAGCCCGGCGTCGCGGGTGAAGGCGGAGTCGTCGAAGAGCGGCATGCTGGTCGCCAGAAACCTCCGATGGTCTTCGCAGACCTCGGACGGTTTCGCTGCCAAATCATCCAGCCACGCCCCAATCAAACTGTCGCCGTGCTGCAGGTGGTGGTCGAGGAAGCTGAGCGGTTTGTCGGCAGCGGCCGTTTTCAGCCACAGGGAAAGTTTGGCCAGTTCCACGGCCATCGGGTTTTTGTCGACGCCGTAGATGCACGCTTCGACGACGCGCCGCTTCCAGTAGAGCAGGTCGGTTTCGTCGCCGTCTGCTGCAGACGTCGGCAGTTTGGAGAAGCCTGACAGTCTGGGGCTGGGCAGCTGCAGTACTCATCCGTCGCCAGGGCGCGGGCCAGAAAGTTGGTGGCTTCGACCAGAAAATGGCCCGATCCCATCGCCGGGTCAAGCACGTTGAGGCGCAAAATCTCCTCAACGAACAGGTCGGCGCTATGGCGCTGGCGAGCAGCCTAGTCAAGGAGCCGGTTGCGCGCACCTGGGCCTTGACCCGTTCGCGGGCCTGCTCCACCAGCGGCCCCAGCGTGTTGGCCACGATGTATTCGACGATGTAGTCGGGCGTGTAGTAAGAGCCGGTGGCCTTGCGCTCCCCTTTGTCGGTGGTCAGGTACAGGTCGCCCGGCTGGCGGCGGTCGCCGTAGGTTTTGGCCTTGCCCTTTTGGGCCAGCGGCACCCAGGTCTCCACCCCCTTCTGGCTGATCGTCACCATCTCCTCGGCGGCGACGGCCACTTTGTATTCCAGCAGCCCTTCGTAAATCGAACCCAACTGGCGCACGTCCAGGGTGCGGTAATCGACGGTCTGGTAGGCGGGCGGCTGGCCCTTTTCGATGATGCGGCGCGGTGGCCAGGTAATCAATCGCCAGCGCCAGCGCCCGGTCGCCGACGAAATGTGTCCTCCAAAAAGGGATGCTGGGCCGGGTCGAAGAGGCCGCCGTTGTAGCGGGGCACGCCCAAATCGGCGTTCAACTGCGGGTCGATGCCGCTGATGAGGCGGAACAGTTCTTGCAGTTGGTTCCAGTGGCGTTTGCCGGTGGTGGGCAGGTTGGTTAGCTGGTTGCGCTGGCTGGTTGATTTTTTGGGCCAGCTGCTGCAAGGCAGTACTGTTCTTTGTAGATGCGGGTTGTGCATGGGCAGCAGGGCGCGGCTTTCGCCGTAGAAGATGAAGAGCAGGCGGTAGAGCAGGTAGAGGCTGTTCTGGTAGACCTGGGCGCGGTGGTCGGGGTTGTGCGGCGTCGAGGCTGCCGTCACCGGCAAAGAAGCCGATGATGAGCTGTTCCAGGGAGCGGTAGGCGTTGTCGCGCAGGTCGGCTTCCAGGGCCAGGGCGTAGCTGCGGCTCTGCTCCAGGGCGTCGGTTGAGGAAAATGACGCCCGTGCTTGTCGGGCCGGAAGGCGCCTGGTTGAAGAAGAGCCAGAAGTAGGTGGCCACGGCCAGTCGCGCTTGCGTCTCATCCGGCTGCTTCCAGCGCCGCCAGCAGGTCAATCTCGAAGTAGGTTTCCAGGGTGCGGGAGCTGTTTTTGTGGAGCAAGTCGCCAGAAACGGCCGTTGCTCAACACCCCCCACTCCAGCCCGGTCAGCGTCAGGTAGGTGTCAATCTGGTACATCGGGTTCTGGTCGTCGAAGATGGGCTGCGTGCCGGTCTTTTTGCTCAGGTTGACGTCCCACTGCTTGACTTCGCCGACGGCCAGGGCGGTTTGGGCGTAGTCGGAGCTGTTTTGTTGGGAAACGGCCGTTTGCCGCGCCGCCTCATCGGGGAAGAAGACAAAGTCGGGCTTTTTGATGCTGCCCTGTCAGGCCGGGAATGGTCGCCTGCCCTTCCCACACGTGGCCCAGCCGGTCGAAGGGTGCGGTTTAATTTGGTGTAAAAGGGAGAGGTGACGAAAATAGGGGGCATGAACGATAAGCAACCTCCCCCTCAAGATAGGCGCGACGCATTGACGCGTAAGATGGATCGGTGGCGTCAGGACCATCCGAAAGCCACACTGACAGAGATTGAAGAAGCAGTAGAAGCGGAATTAGGCCAGGTGCGAAAACAGCTGGTAGAAAGAATGGCTGCAGCGGCTGCGGAGACAGAACGAACGGTACCGGTATGTCCCCAATGCGGGGAAAAGATGGTCAAGAATGGGCGGCGGCGGCGGAAACTGAAGGGCAAAGAAGGGGAAACGATCCAACTTGAGCCGGCAGCAGTGGCGTTGTCTCGACTGTGGGGCAACGCTTTTTCCCCCTGGATGAGGCGCTGGGACTGCTGCGCGGCGCCTACACGCCGCAGGTGCAGGAGACGATGACACGGCTGGGCAGCCGGTTGACCTATCGGGAAGCGCAAGAAGAATTGGCGTTGATGTGGAAGGTGAAGGTCAGCAAAAGCAGCCTGCGGCAAGTGACGGTGCGGTACGGGCCGGTGGCGGCCGCGCTGGTCGACGAAGCGGTGGCGGAGCTAGAAGAGACCGCCCCGACGGCCACGGCCCAGCCGGAGCAGGTGGTGATGGGTATCGATGGAGCCATGGTCCAATTGACGACGGGGGAGTGGCGGGAAGTGAAAACGATGACCTTGGGCGAGTTTGCCCCCCACTGGGATGCGAAGCGGCGCAAGGTGGTCACCAAAACGGAGCGGCTCAGCTACTTCTCCCGCGTCGAGCCCGCGGAAGCCTTCGGTCGCTCCGCCCTGGTGGAGTGGCATCGGCGGGGTGGCGAGAACGCCAAGAGGGTCGTGGCCGTCAATGACGGGGCCGTCTGGATTCAGTCGGTGGTCGATTACCATTGTCCCCAGGCCATTCGCGTCCTGGATTTCGCCCATGCCCAGGCGTACCTGGCCACCATTGGGCGGGCGCTCTTCGGTCCGGAGACCGAGGCGTTTCAGCAATGGTATGCGCGGATGTCACGCCAATTGGGCCAGCAACCCCCGCAGCGCACGCTAGGCGATTTGCGCCTGTTGCAGCAGCAGCATCCCGACCATCCGGAGGCGGCGACGATTGAGAGTGCGCTGCGCTATCTCGACCGTCGCTTGCCCATGATTGACTACCCCCATTTCCGGCGGCTGCAAATCCCGATTGGCTCAGGCAACGTGGAAAGCGGCCACAAGGTGGTGATGCAACGACGGATGAAACAGGCCGGCATGCGCTGGGCGGAGGAGAATCTCAACCCCATGCTGGCCTTACGCACCGCTTTGTGTAACCAGACCTGGACCAGCTGTTGGCAACAGATCGCCGCCCGCGTGCGCCAGCAAAAGTATGGCGCGCCGGCAAAGAAGAAACAATCAGCAGTCAAAGCACCGCAGCCCGAAATTGTGACCGAGGCAGATTGTCAACGAATGACTGCCCTAGCTGACAAGCTGGCGAAACGATCCACAAAAAAGCAGCCCTGGAGGGATCATCGTTGGATTTTCCCGCACCGGGAACGCCTTTTACACAAAAAGTAACCACACCCGCGGTCGAAGATGGGCTTGAACCAGTTGTCTTCTAGCTGGGACTCTTTGTAGTGGGGAAGCTGCGCTTTTTCTAGGGCGTAGAGGTCGCGCAGCCAGTGTAGGAACTGCTGGCCTTGGGGAACGGCCGTTTTCCAGGCATCACTGCGGAAGAGGATGTCATCGAGGTAATGGTCGGAAAAGAGGGCCTGGTTGTTGTGGGCAGCCAGGCCCAGGCTTAACTGTGACGCGCTCTCACTCATAGCGTAGTCTCCTGATAGGAGTCAAAGGAAAAATGCCACCCTGACGTCACAGCCCGACAAGTCAGAAACGGCCGTTTCGGGTGGCAAAATTACTCTCTCATCCATCAAATGGTTATTGTGACGCGGCCGACTTACCAACTGACTCACGGGGAATAGCATAGCATACCCCCAACTCGGCTGACAACTGATTTCTGTCACTTTTTCCCCGTGACAGGCAGTAAGGGGGATAATCATCCGCCCCTACCGATGGGTGGTGGATGGCAGAAACGATATTTCGTGCAAATGAACAAACAAGCAACCGCTCCCCCTTTCCTGGGTTCTTACTCATAACGGTTGAAAATCTCCCGCAGCTTTTCTAGAATCAGGAGTGGGGGCACGGTGCACCGTGCCCCACCCAAAATTATTCAGGCCTGAACGGAGGCATTGATGGCAGAAACGATAGCGGTTGACGTACTCATTGTGGGGTCGGGGCCATCAGGAACCTCTACGGCGCTGCACCTGCTGCAGCAGGACCCCGGCTGGGCGCAGCGCATGGTGGTGGTGGACAAGGCCGTGCACCCCCGCGAGAAGCTGTGCGGCGGGGGCATTACGCACATGGGGCAAAATATCCTGGCGCGGCTGGGGCTGGCCCTGGAACCGCGCAGCTTTGACGTGCGCGAAGTGCGGCTGATTTACCGGGACAAGCAGTACTCCTTTTTCGGCAATCCGGTGTTCCGCATCATTCGCCGTGACGAGTTTGACCATTGGCTGGTGCGCCAGGTGGAGGCGCGGGGCGGGACCGTGCGCCAGGGGGAAGCGGTGCAGGCCATTACCCCCCACGCCGATTACGTGGAGGTGGTGACGGACCAGGCGACCTTCCACGCCCAGGTGCTGGTGGCCGCCGACGGCTCGCGCAGCTTTGTGCGCCGCACCCTGAAGTGGGGCAACGACGGCTCCCACGTGGCGCGGCTGCTGGAGGTGCTGACGCCGGAAAACCCGCGCCTGACGCCGGAGTTCCGCGAGCGGGTCGCCGTTTTCGACTTTACGCGCATGACGGACGGCATGCAGGGTTATTATTGGGACTTTCCCAGCTACGTGGACGGCCAGCCGATGATGAACCGCGGCGTGTTTGACAGCCGCGCCGTGCCCGCAGCGGCCAAAAACAGACCTGAAGCAGGATTTGCGCGAGTTCCTGGCGGAGCGGCAGCGGGAGCTGGACGATTATAAGTTGAAGGGGCATCCGATTCGCTGGTGGGATAGAAACGGCCGTTTCTCCCAACCCCGCGTCATTTTGGTGGGCGACGCCGCCGGGGCCGATCCCCTCTTTGGCGAAGGCATCTCCTTTGCCCTGGGGTATGGCCCCGTGGCCGCCGCCGCCATCCAGCACGCCTTTGCGCGGCAGGATTTCAGCTTCGCCGACTACAGAGCACGGCTGCTGGCCGAGCCCCTTTTTAAGCAGCTAGACATTCGCACGCGGCTGGCCCGCTTCGCCTACCTGATGAAGTATCCCTGGTTTGTGCGCGCCGGCTGGCATGTGGCCCGCTGGGTGGTGCGCTTCACCCGCTGGCGCGATCCCGACTATGTGCCTACAGAGCTAAAATTGGTGCTAGACGCCGGGCCACAATCGTCGTAAGATGTAGATGGAGGGCTTGATATTGAAGAAAATTTTAGTTGTTGAAGATCACGAAGCCTTTAGCCAGATTGTAAACGACCTGCTGGCGGTTTTGCATCCCCAAGCTACCGTGCTCAATGCGCGCAATGGGCAGGAAGGGTTGGAAGTGGCCCTAGCCGAGAAGCCAGACCTGATTTTGCTGGACCTTTTAATGCCGGTCATGGACGGCTACGAGATGACCCTGGCGCTGCGGGAGCAGATGGATGGCAAGCTGCCGCCCATCGTGGTGATGACCAACGCCCGCGACGTGGAGCTGACCATCATGCGCATGGGCCGCATGAGCAGCAGCCTGCTGCGCAAACCTTTTTCACTGGACGAATTGGAAGAAGCGCTGAACGAAGCCGTCGGGGCGTAACCGCTCCGGCTATTGCGGACGGCCGTACAGCCACCAGTAGCGGTCGGGGGGGTAAGCCGGTTCCCATTCGGGAAACCAGATGAAGTCGCCTGTATCCCAGCGTCCCCGCAGCAGGGTGTCTAACTGCGCGATGCGCGGCGTCACGTTGCCCTGGAGCTGGTAAGGGCTTTCTTGCAGCTTGTCTACCAGGGCAGCGAGCATGACCCGCGCTTCGACGGCCGTGGGGTAAGCATTGTGGATGGGGTTCCTCTCCCACTCGGCCTCATGGAGATATTCGCGCCACTGGCGCAGGCGGGCTGCGATTTCTGTGTGGGCTTTTTGCTCAAAACGGACCACTTTTTCCACCAGGGCAGCGTTAAACTGCGCAACGGCCGTGTTCAACCGCACCTGTTCCCCATCATCTAGCAAAGCCAGCAAGGCCAGCAGCCGGTGCTGGCGCATCAGGTAGCCACCCAGGGTCAGCATGGGCGTCCCCGGCTGCATCATGCGCCAAAACAGCGTTTCCTGAGACAAATACGTGTCCATTTCGGCCGCCATGGCTTCTAAAATGTGCAAATCGTTAAGCAGTTTCTCTCGGGCTGTCAGCATAACTGTCTCCTAATGATTCGGTTGCGGTATAATAGGTGACCGTTAAATTTTCAGCAAGTGGGTCGGTAATCATGATCCTTTGCGAAGGAAACCCGCCATGAGCGCAATGCGGCGCGCGACCATTCTCAAACTGGCCTCGACGGCCTATGAAATGAAGCTGGACGTGATGAGTGGCGTTCTTGCCCATCAGGAAAACGGCCGTTGGCTGGTGGGCAGCCACGACCTCCTCGCCTGGCTCCAACGGCACGAAGGGGAGGAAGTGGTCCTGGTGCTGGGCAACCTGGATGACGAACGCCCCGTAGAGGTCCGCACGTGCGGCACTTGCGGCCGTGACTACACCGACCTGGAATGCCCCACCTGCCGCGCCAACCGGCTGCGCCTGCGCGGACGTGCCTAGGACCTAACGTAAACCCATACTATTTGAGGAACCATTTATGCGACGATTCTTACTTCTTTGCCTGATCATGTGCGCCGTTTTTTCTGTGACCGGGGTTCACGCACAGGGCGCCTCCTCTTCCGCCATTGAGGTGTTGGATATTCAATTTTGGCCTGACTTTGACCAACCGGCGGTGCTCGTCCTGCTAACGGGCACCTTGTCAAACCCCGGCACCGTTACCGTCCCCTTCCCTGAAAATGGGGATTTCCTGGTGCTGGCCCGCATTGACAGCAATAACACAATGGTTGACGACATTGGCCAGCCTATCATTGAAAACGGCACGGCAACCTTCACGCTGCCGGCCCCCGACGTGCAGTTCCGCTTAGAGTATTATGTTCCTTATACAGCGGATGGGAATACGCGCAACTTTAGTTATACCTGGCAGGCCGACATCCCGGCCAACGAGGTAACCATGCGCGTGCAGCGCCCGGCCGCGGCCACGTCGCTGACCACAGTGCCAGAGGCCACCGGACAGGTGCAAAGCCAGAATGATGGCCTGCTGTATTACGAGCTGCCGGTACAGTCGGCGGCAGTTGGCCAACCTCTTTCTTTGCAAGTCAGCTACACCATGAGCAGTGACGCGCTGACCGTCTCCACCCTATCGGCAAATCCCGCGCCCGCAACCGGCGGCGGCGAGGATACGGCCGTTTCTACTGCGGCAGACATTAACTGGGGGCTGTTGGTGGGCGGGCTGGCCCTGGTGGTGGTAACTGGATTTGCCACCTGGCAGTTAGCCACCCGGCAAAACAGTGGCAGGGTGCGCAAACCGGCTCCCCGCCGGCCCCAAAAGAACCCTGCGCCCCGCCCCAAATCGCCGCGCCAGAATCCCCGAGTAGCGGCAGCTTCCAAGCCCCGTAAGACAGGAGGCCGCTTTTGCCACGAATGCGGTGAGCAAGCCCGGCCTGAAGACCGCTTTTGCCGGAACTGTGGCACAACCTTGAGATAATTCCCCAATCATGCCTACAGAGGTAACGGCCGTCCTCTTCGGCCTGGCCGCGGCAGCCAGTTGGGGGGCTGGCGATTTTAGCGGGGGGCTGGCCACTCGTCGCAGCGGCTCTGTTTTGGCCATCGTTATTCTTTCCCAACTGCTTGGCGGGTTTTTGCTGGCGCTGCTGGCTCTGGCCTTTAAGGAACCGTGGCCGCAGGGGCGCGACTTGCTGTGGGGGGCAGCCGCGGGTCTCAGCGGGGCCATTGGGCTGGTGTCCCTTTACAAGGGTCTAGCGGTAGGTAGGATGGGGGTTGTGGCTCCGGTAACGGCCGTTTTCTCGGCCGCCTTACCCGTGCTGGTCAGTTTCCTGCTGGAAGGCCTGCCCACGCCCATTCAATTCGCAGGCTTTGCCCTGGCGCTGGCAGCCGTTTGGCTCGTCTCCGGCGCCGACAGCCAGCACCCGATCCGCCGGCAAGACCTGACCCTGCCCCTGGCGGCAGGCCTGGGCTTTGGCGGCTTCTTCATTTTTGCCGACCAAGTTACGATGGGCGCGGTGCTTTGGCCCATCGTGGTGGCTCGCAGCGCATCCAGCAGTTTTTTGCTGCTCCTGCTTCTCATCCGCCGTCAAAGTCAACACCCCCCTTCTCGCCAGCAGCTCCCGCTTATTGCCCTTGTGGGTTTGTTAGACACCGGCGGTAATGCTTTCTTTATCCTGGCCGCCCAGGCCGGACGGCTGGACATGGCTTCCGTGCTTTCTTCCCTCTATCCGGCGGTAACGGTTTTTCTGGCCTGGCTATTTCTACAAGAGAAATTAACCCGGCAGCAGGGAATGGGGATTGTACTGGCAGTAACGGCCGTTATCCTCATCACCGCCTGATACACAAAAAGAAAAAGCCCGGTGTTCGCCGGGCTTCATCATATACATTATTCCTAAACAGTTACGGCAGTACGCCCAGGTAAGCCATAATATCTATCAGGTCTTGCGGCCGTTCCGCCGAATCGCCCATGCGGGCCGGGAAGTTGTCGGGCATCGCGCTGGGCACCGTACATGGCGCGTTCGGGCACTCCTCCACCACGTAATTATTGGGGTACAAGATAGACTCGTACACGTATTGCGCCCCGGACAATCCTTCTACGCGGGTGGGGGCAACCTCAGCCAGATTTCCCTGCCACGGGCCAATGGCCGCGCTAGCCGGATCTTCAAGGTTTCCATGACAGCCAGAGCAGCCATACGGAGCCAGGTAAAGTTCCGCACCTCGTGCAGCATCTCCTTCGGGGAAAAGTCTCCAGCAGCCCTTCAATCGTTTCTGGCCACTCATACACAAAATCAGGCTGCGCACAAAGCGCTTCTGTTTCCCAGTTCAATACAAATTGCACCAGGTCTTCCACCTGGTCGGGGCGCAGCGGCCCGCCATACTCCTGGGACCAGGTAGGCATTGCCGTTCCAAACCGCCCTGCCGCAATTGTCGCCGAAATCAGCGACGCCTTTGAACCTTCCCAGTTCAACACATCCATCCGCGTCGAACGATCGCCACACAGTAACGGCTTGTAATTTATTGGCAAGCCCTGGCAACCAATCTGCTCACCCGTTGCCGCATCATAACACTCCTCTGCTTTACCGTTCACGCCATGGCAGTTGGCGCACTGGCCTTCGTAGAGATGAGCACCGGATTCAATCTGCCGTCCTTCACGGGCAGCGGTAAACGTTGCCAACCGCGACTCTTCCTGTAATGCAGCAAACCCTACGATAATCATTGTCAGCATAAAAGCTATTGTGCCTATTACAATCTTAACTTGCATTGGAAAATCCTTTTCCTCAATTAAACGCCAGCCGTGCTAGCAGCTTTTGTTAACATACTGACATTCATCTTCATAATTCGAGTCAGCATGGCGGAATGATGTCCATTCAGTCTGAACACGGTACTCATCTGGATTATCAGGGTCTTTCACCTCGAAATGCAGCGTCATGCGCAACAAGTTTGGCTGTATTTCTTCAATCTCCAATTCCACGTATGGGTTGGGCATCACGTCATCCTGAAAGCCCGCATCATATACCTTTTCGCCATTCTCCAGCGTGCGCACATCACATTCACGCCACTCAGAAGCCTCAATCGTCGGAATATTAGGATTGCCAGCCGCTGTATCCGTAACACAGCTAAAATGGACAATGACTTCCTTGACTTCAGCCAAAGCTTCGGTCATTGCCTCATTGCCAGAAATTTCTTGTCCGGGCAAAAAGCGGCCTTCCAATACCTCATCGTAAGGCATTGCATACAGCAGGCTCGGGCCCTCTTCCGGCAGTAGTTCAATGCTTGCTTCGCGATCAGGGGAACTGGCTACCCGGTATTCGGGCGTCCCCATCCAGTTGGATACCAGCATGAATGCCATAAACAAAAAGGATACACTCAGCCCAACCCGACGGTCCGCATAACGGCGACTTTTACCTACTTCAAAGTATGGCATGACAATAAATACAACCAGTAAGAGGGGGATGAACCCCACAACCAGCGTTTTGTCCGCCAGCTTCAGCCATCCCTGAGACCAGGAAAGATACCAGGGTGCGACAACGTGTAGAGGGGTCACAATAGGATCTGCGTGGGTTTCCAAAGGGGCATCCCACAACCACAAAGCACCAGCCACCAGGAACAGCGTCATCAAAGCAGACCACATCAATTCATTGGTCAAAATGTCCGGAATGAAATACGTACGCTCATTCCTGGGCACACGCTTTGCTGTATCCTCACCAATTTCCTCGCGACCAGGCGGCAGCGAAAGGCCGTGCAGCACAACTTTGTAATAATGGACAAAGAAGAAGATGCCCAAAAGTAGCGGCATCAACAACACGTGCAGCAGATACCAGCGCAGCAAGCCATCTGCTCCCAAAGAAGGCGCACCCTGTAGAATGAGCAATACATTTTGGTTAACCACTGCTGGGGCTGGGGCGGCTTCAGCACCGCTAATGAATACCGTTAACGCCCAATATGCCAGCTGATCCCAGGGCAGCAGGTACCCACTGAAGCTGAGCATCAGGGTCAAAACGAGCAGAATCATCCCTGTCGCCCAGGTAAATTGGCGTGGCTTTTTATAGCTGCCGGTTATAAAGGTACGCAGCATGTGCAGCGCCACCACCAGAACCATGACCTCCGCGCCAATGCGATGCATGTTGCGCATCAATTGCCCCAAGCGGCACATTGCTGAGGATGTTCCACATGTTTGAGTAAGCCACAACCGGACTGGGCGTGTAGAAAATCATTAGAATAATGCCCGTTATGGTTTCCCACACAAACATGAAGGTAGAAAGCCACCCCATGCGGAAGGTGGGATAAATGTGCGTCACCTCGGTGTGGTAGAAACTGGGGCGAATGTGCAGCCAAAAACTATCGGCGTGGGGCCGCAACCGGGGATTAGGCCGGCGCGGTTCGTCGCCCCGAAGAGCTGCACGGATATCCGCGATATTCATGCCCGCAGTGACGCGTTCAACCGCTTCATCTGCCTTGGCAATAACGGCTTGCTTGACGCCCATTTCTCTGACTTGATCAACAAAGGTAGCCATGCTTTTCTCCTGCTCCTTAGCGTGAAATTCTCCCTAACCTGTAAAAATCTATACCTAGATTGAAAACCTAATTATTACAGTCTAACGCTAATTATTAAGCATCATGTAATTGCATTATGGACAACTTCCCGAGAAGGAGCACAATAATGGTTTGGTAGAACCAAGTTTACGGTCTCCAGTATCAATGCTGAGGAAAGTTGTGTCTTGCGGGGGAACAAGGGGTTTATATTCGCCTAACTCATCCATCTCAGACACCGCAAGAACATTGCGTTCTGCATCCAGGGCTTCAACCTTGAAGCGATCCAGGGCACGCGGCGCTGGTGATTCGATTCGGCGACCATCCAAACGGTATTTTGAACCATGACAAGGGCACTCAAAACGTTCATTGGCTGGCGTCCAGGAATAGATGCAGCCGAGATGGGTGCAAACTTTGTAAATGGCCGCAACCCCCGTAATTGGGCTGTTCTCGTCTTCAGCCGAATACATGCGTTCGTTTGCCTGGTTTGTATCTAAATTTACTAACCAAAAGCGGCCCTCAGGGTAATCAGCCGGCTCGCTGTTGATATTTGGTAATTCTGCAAAGGGAATGACGAATCGCCCCCCGAACTCACCTTCTCGAAAACGTGGGATTAAAAACCAAACGAGAAAACCGGCAGATTGAGCTGTAAACAAAGCTATGGATGCGCCCCAAATGTAGTAAAGGAATTCCCGCCTTGTTATGCCACTGCTGCCAGCACTTTCACTTGCAATTGCATTCGCCATATTACTGTTCTCCCGTCTATGATTGTATTGAATTATTGACTCGGCTGGTTGCCATTTGCAGTTGACTGACCACAAAAAACGCACACTCATGTGCGTTTAATTTTTCTGTACTTTTTATCACAAAATTGGATTATAGCAAGCTAGGAGGGGAAACCAAAATCTGAAATTTTTGGGCGCTGAGGGACTCGAACCCCCGACCTCTTCGGTGTAAACGAAGCGCTCTAACCAACTGAGCTAAGCGCCCGATAGGAACAAAATTATACCGTGGGCTGCAAAACCTGCCAATGGTTTTCCACTTATATCCGGGGCAGCATGATTGTTTGCTGATTTTGGTATTTTCCCTTGCGGTCTGCGTATGAAATTTCACACACTTCATCTGATTGAAAGAAGAGTACCTGGGCAATCCCTTCATTGGCATAAATGCGGGCAGGCAACGGAGTTGTGTTGGAAATTTCTAGCGTAACAAAGCCTTCCCATTCTGGCTCAAAGGGGGTTACGTTAACAATTAAGCCGCAACGAGCATAAGTCGATTTTCCCAGGCATACGGTGATGACATCGCGGGGAATGCGAAAATATTCGACAGTTTGGGCCAGCACAAAGGAGTTGGGAGGAATGACACAAATATCACCCTTGAAGTCGATGAAGGATTGGGGGTTAAAATTTTTGGGATCTACCACGGCCGAATGGACGTTGGTAAAGATTTTAAATTCGTCGCTGACACGAATATCGTACCCATAGGAAGATAAGCCGTAGGAAATCACCCCTTCGCGAACCTGGTCATCCACGAACGGTTCTATCATGCCCTTATCCAAGGCCATTTGACGAATCCAGGTATCATTTTTTACAGCCATAGTTTCCCCTTTCACTCAAAGATTTATGTTTTTACATTACTTCAGGGGCACTCATGCCCATGAGCGCAAGAACGTGTGCAAAGAGTCTTTTGGCGGCCCGGTAAAATCGTAAGCGAGCCAGACGCAGAGGTTCGGGTACCTCGTCGCTCAATACGCGGCAAGCTTCGTAGGCAGGATGGAAAACGGCCGCTAAATCATAAGCATAGAAGGCGATGTGATGCGGCTCAAACGTAGTGACCATGTTCTCCAGCACTTCAGCCAATTCCAGCGCTTTACGCAAAAAGGCCAGCTCTTTCTCGTGGGTCAGCAGGCTTAGATCGGCATCGGCATCCGCATCTGCTGAAAAACCCGCTTCCTGCCATTTGCGGAAAATGCCGGCGCAGCGAACGTGGGCGTTTTGAATGTAGTAGACGGGGTTCTTGTCCGAATGTTCAACGGCCAGATCCAGGTCGAAATCGACTGGGCTGTTGCCAGAGCGGGAGATCATGAAGTAGCGAATAGGATCAGCGCCCACTTCATCCACCAGTTCGTCCAGGGTGACATACGTGCCGCGGCGGGTGCTCATCTTCACCTGCTGGCCGTCACGGGTGAGGCTGACGATTTGGTGCAGGACAGTGTTGCACAAAGTTCGTGTCGTAGCCCAAGGCCTGAACGCCCATGAGCACCTGCGGGGCGGTGGCGTGGTGGTCGGGGCCAAAAATATCGACGACCAGCTCGAAGCCGCGCTGGGCTTTGTCCCAATGGTAGGCGATGTCGGGCATGCGGTAGGTGGGTTCGCCGGTATTTTTGACCAGAACGCGATCTTTGTCGTCGCCAAACTCGGTGGTGCGGAACCATTGGGCTCCGTCTTGTTCGTAAACGTACCCTTTTTGCTGCAGGGTTTCCAGGGCTTCCCAAACACGGCCGTTTTCATACAAACTTTGCTCGCGAAAGTATACGTCAAACTCAATGTTGACTCGCCTCAGGCTGCGCTTCTGATTTTCCGCAATGCGATCCTTGGCAAAATCGGCAAAAAAGGCCGTCTCTTCCCCCAGCAGCTTATCACCGTGTTCGTCAACCAGGTCTTGGGCAATGTCCGTGATGTAGTCGCCCTGGTAATGATCCTCGCCCAGCTCTACTTCCTGCCCCAGCAGCTGCTGGTAGCGGATTTTGATCGATTCGCCTAGCAGCGTAATCTGCCGCCCGGCATCGTTGTAATAATATTCCAGGGTCACGTCATACCCAGCCGCACGCATGGCCCGGGCCAGGGTATCGCCCATGACCCCACCCCGCGTACGTCCCAGCGTGATGGGTCCGGTAGGGTTGGCGCTGACGCATTCCACCTGCGCTTTTTGGCCCTGGCCCAGGTTAAAGCCCCCATAATTATCGTCTGTCAAGCAGTTGCAGGCACTTGATTTTGCAGCCAGTCGTCGGCCAGGCGAATATTGATGAAGCCAGGGGGCACAACTTCTACCTGGCTCAGCCCATCAAGGGCTGGCAAATGATCGGCAATAGCCTGGGCAATTTTCAGAGGGGCCAGGCGCGCCAGGCGGGCTAACTGCATGGCAATAGGGGAAGCATAGTCGCCATTGCTGGGGTCGCGGGGGCGCTCAACGCGCACAACCGGAATGTCGAAAGCAGGTAAAGCACCGGCGTTTTGGGCGTTAGAAATGGCTTGATGAACGGCCGTTGCTAATTCATGATGAATAGGCATTTTGTTTTCCTCACGGGTCAATCGGCGCATTTTAACGGTTAGCTAGCAGGCGTGCAAGGCTTAGCCGGAAAGGACGCGATCGTAGAGAAGCACTGTTTCTGTGGCCGTTTTTTCCCAGGAGAATTTGGCCGCCTGCTGCGGCCCCTTGGCGCGCAGTTCCGCAGCCAGGTTCTCCTGAATAATCGCGGCAATAATTGCCCCAGCCATGTCCCGTTCATCATCGGCGTCAACGGCAAAAGCGGCATCGCCCACCACTTCCGGCAGTGAGCTGCTGTGGGTGGTAATCACCGGCGTGCCGCAAGCTAAGGCCTCCAGTGGCGGCAGGCCAAATCCTTCGTAACGGCTGGGAAACACAAAGGCTTCGGCATTGCGATACAGCACCGGTTTATCTTCTTCATCCACAAAACCAATCCAGCGTACATGCTTTTCCAGACCTAACCGCTTGATGTAATCGTCGTAATCCGGGTAAATGGGGGAAGGGCCAGGAGGTTTACGCCCAGCCAACACCAGCGGGTAATCTTCTCCTAATGACTGGGCAACGTAGGTGTAGGCCAGCAGCAGCGTGGTTACGTTTTTGTGCAGTTCGTACCCGCCCAGGTAAAGAACGTAGAAATCAGGCAAATCGTATTTTTTGAGGATGGCCATATCCATCAGATCATTTTTAGCGGATGCGTATTGGGGACCTACGGCCAGGTAAACGGCCGTTACCCGCTCCTCCGGAATCTGCAAATGATCCATGATGTCTAGTTTACTGGAGAAGGAATCGGTAATAATGTGGCTGGCTCCTCGCGCACTGGCGCTCACCAGGGCGTTATATAACCGCGCTTTTAAGGGCCGCCGGTATTCAGGAACCAGCAGGGTCGTCAAATCATGGACCGTCACCACCAGCGGTGCGGGAGACTGCAGCGGTCCGCCCCAATAAGGTACGTGGACTACATCGGCCCCCACCTCGCGACAGGCTCGCGGGAAGCTTACCTGTTCAAACAGGACTTTCCCCAAGTTTCCTGCCCGCGCAGGAATCAACTTCACCTGCACGCTGGGTGGTACCCCCTCCGGCGCACTCCCCCCTGGCTCCTGCGGGAGCACCAAAATCAGACTCAAGATCAGAAACGTGCCGGTTTAAATGGTAAACAAGCTGCCGCAAATATTGCCCGCTGCCCACATACGGCCGTTTCCAAAAATATCCGTTCAATGCTACCCGCATAGCCACCTGCCAGACCTATAAATGAGCGAAGCATAAACCAACACACAATCGCAGCCAAAAATTCTCATCAATCCACCCCGCAAAATACTTGACACAACCCATCAGGCAAAGTACCGTAAGAGCAGCAACCAACCTTTGGGCAAATGCCGCCCCGCGTCGATAGTGGAGGACATACCCTTGAAACAAATCTGCATACACTGCGGTCGCAAATCATCCAGCGGTCCCATCTGGTGTCAAGAAAGTTACTGCTCCCTCAATAACATGGTCACCGTCTTCGACTACGGCGAAACCATCGGCGAGCTTAACATCGTTAAGCCACTCACCGTACTGCGCTCGTCAACCATTTATGAAGCAGAACGTGGCTCCGAAAAAGTCCTGCTTAAAGTCGCCCACGAGAGCTTTCAAGAGCGGCTCAAACGAGAAGCCATCTTTTTAATGCAGTTGCAGCAAAGCAAAAAGCTGCACCCTATGCTGCCAAACCTTCTACCCGCTCACACTCAGGCAGATATTACCCAGCACCCTTACGGCAAAACCGTTTTCAACGAACAAACCATTTATTACTGTATTTTCACCTTCATTGAGGGTGACTTTCTCAACAATATTCTTTTGAAAAACCCCCAACCCTGGTACCAACATGCGGGATGGATAGCCATTAGCCTGGCTGACGTCATAGCCCTCATGCACCAGGCCCAAAAACTGCATCTCAGCCTTAGCCCCGAAAGTATTCTCATTCGCTACGATAAAGCCGGCATCCCTCGACCCGTCCTTATGGACCTAGGGTCGGTCACCGAACCCGCCAACATTCGCCAAAATTGGAACCGTCACTATGTTCCTCCCGCCTACATAGCTCCGGAAATGCTCGGCCGTACCGGGGGTAAAGTCGGTCCAGCTACAGACGTCTACGGGCTCGGCCTCGTTCTCTACGAGATGCTTGCTGGACGGCCAACTTATAGCTATCGCCTCCGCCCAGATGAAGATATTTACCGCGACGTTCTTGACGCTGAGCCTGCCCAAATAAACCGTGCTGACCTGCAAAACGTCCCCCAAATTGCCAACCGCGCCATCAGCAAAGATTATCAATCCCGCCAGCCCGACATCGTCAAACTGGCCCAAGAACTACTATCTGTCTTTCCCCCAGTACCCAAAGAACCCAAAGACCGCCGCATCAACTGGCGCGTCATTGGGGTGGTCTTGGGTGTCACTCTGGCCATTAGCCTGCTCATTGCCATGGCTGTTTCCCTGGCCGAATTTGCCGGGATTTTGGCCGCAATCCCATTGCTACCCTAAACTACAAGAAGTGCCAATCAGGTTATCTCTGATTGGCACTTCTGTCTTTGAACTTTATTAAATTGGAGATTCCAATTAGTGGAATCGCGTGCTGCCCATTGCATCCCCGTTTTGATAAGCGCGGGCTGAAGCGGCCAAATCACCACCTATCTCTACACATTGTTCTGCAAGGCGGTCAATGACTGGTTTCAATTGGGCCAGATACCGCTCTACAGCAAGGCCACCTACCAGGCCAATAAAGGCCGTCATTTTTAATACCGTCATCAGGGCTTCTAAAGCAGCACTTACACCCTCAAGTACATTACCAATATTCTCAAACTGTCGGCCCATATTCTCAACGGCCGGAACATCCATAAAAACTTCTTCACCTGCCATGGGTTACCTTCCTTTTAGAAAATGCCCTGGAATACACCAGCTAATCCTTCCACCATCCCGCGAGCCTGCTTGTCTGCCTGGTCCATCACGTCTGCAGCTCGATTGATGCTGGTGGCCATGATATTACAAGATTCCATGATGCCCTGGGTTTCGGGGATAAAAAGATTTGAGCATTCTTGCACGAACGCATCCGCACCCCGCCCGGTCCAAACACCACCCACCACTTCGTTCACCATTGCTTGAATGGGTGCTCGCACAACATCATCCAATACATTTATTTGCTGGGCGATTTGACCCAACACTTCATTGAGTACAGCACGCGCAATTTTAAGTAAGATTCGCTTAATCATCGTTATTTACCTCTCTGTTACCCGTATAGCCTGGAAGAATCCTGGTCTGCCTGCTGCATGTCTTGCATTGCACCCAGAACATCAGCCTGTAATTCGGAAAACTTATCCATTAACCGTTGGATGGCGGGGAGAAGCGCGCTGCGAATCGCATCGGTGAATGCATCTCCGGCTTCCCCAATAAGACCGCCGTTTTCCATCATCTGGGCAATATTGTTCATTTCTGAGATTGTTGATTCGAGCTGTTGGGCGCCTTGAGCAAAGGCTTGTGCCATTTCCTCCATCTGCCCATAATCCATTTTAATAATGTCAGCCATCATTCCCTCCAAAAATTAGACGCGCACCTGGAAGCTGTTTCCGGCTTCTTCTTCGGCGGCACTTAAAGCATTAGCAATCTGCTTGGTTACATTACTGGCATCTTCCATCGCCTGGCGAAGGCGGTCCGCAGCAGGTAAAACTTCGTCACCCATTTCGGCAAAAAATGCTTCTGAACCCATACCTTTCCAACTGCTTTGGAGCTGATCCATGCGGTTTCGAAGGTTTTGATTCATCTGCTCAACAGCATCTCCTTGCTGCATAAACCTTTGGGAGATCTGTTCGAGCGCTTCGTAATCTGCTTGTATTGTCTCGGCCATAATTTGTTACCTCTTTTTAAACTCTCATTATGAAAAAAATGTTTCTTTACTGATCTTAAATGAGATTCATTTCCTTATTGTCTATAAGCACTCTCCTTACGCTGGGTCTGCAATCCCCTTTGCGGTTAGTGGTCGGGTTGTGGGGTCATTGATTTTCAAACACGCACAACAAAATATTGTGGGTAGGAAATGTGGATAGCTTTGCTTTTGGCAATACTACCGGACGATTTCTTTTTAATTGCATAAATTTTGGTGGTTGTTATTGATTCTTTGAAAACTGCGGTACTTCTTTGAATTGATTACGCTTGATTTTTAGTTTAATTGGGGGCATACTGTATGTCAATGGCCAATATTTAAATTATCCCAAGCAAATAAATATTTGTCCCACACTTTTAAAAGTTATGGAAATCAGCACACAACTCAAGAGTATTTATAAACAAACGGCCTCGGCGCTGCGCGGTCGCGAACGACGCTTGTTCATGGCCCAGGTTGTCAAGATGTTAGGTGCTGGTGGGCAGCGTTATGCAGAAAAGGAATTGGGCTGGAATCGGGGAACTATCCGCAAAGGATTGTTCGAGTTAAATCACGGCGTGCGAATAGAGGATAATTTTAGCGCCAGAGGTAGAAAGCGGAGCGAAGAACGGCTGCCTGGACTGCTTGTAGACATTCAAAAGATTTTGCTGGACGATGCAAAAACGGATCGGATTGCCAAAACGGTGCGGCTGAGCACCGGAGAAGTACGCCAACGCCTGGTCAGGGACATGGGCTACAAAGATGAAGATTTGCCCACAAACGAAACAATCCGTGTAAAAATCCACAACCTGGGGTTTCGCTTTTTTCAGAAGGTTGGTAAGAGTAGAAAACGGCCGTAATTCACGCGCAGTTTTACCAGTTTTTAAAACATCCCACCTCTTGTCGCCAGTGTAAAACAGCCAACGAAAATCGTGTAAACCACGACACTTGACGTCTATTGCCCACTGCACAGGTTAACTTATGCGTAATTCCAAACTGGTAAATTTTCCTAGCTCCACCCGCAAAATTTGGCCGGTTAACGGATACGGTGCGTGGGGTGTAATACGCTGCCCATTGACAAAGGTGCCGTTACTGCTTTGCATGTCTACGATAGCAAAGCGACCATTTTCATAGGTCAGCGTGGCATGGCGGCGTGATACACGGCCGTCTCCAGAAAAATTGAGGTTGCAGCCTTCTCGCCCCATTGTAAAAGGGAACCCTGTAACCGGAATTTCCTGGCCTACGTGCGTGGTATCTGGTGAGTTGAGGACCCTGACACGCAGCGTCTGCGCGCGATGACCCGACGCGGCCTGAATGGCCTGATCGCTTAATTGATCCATGACCATGGTGCGATGCAAGGCCCCCGCACTGCCAGAACGTCCTCGCAGCCCTTGCCCCTGCAAAAATGGGGTGCCTGTCACCATTTTCTCTTGCCGCGAACGGAAAATAAGCCAGGACACCGTGCCTAAAATCAGCAAGATAATGATCACGGTGATGTACCAGAACTGGCCCAAAGCCACAAAGATGCGGGTGAAAATTGAGGGGGGTGGCGGTGGTTCTGGCGGTGTGTAAGCAACGCCTTCGTACTCGGTCTCTGCCACGGTGTTGCCCAGCACGTCAATAGCTTCGACGTTGATGGTGTACTTGCCCTCACCGATGCTTTCCAGTGGAATGCTGAGGGTTTGCTCACTCAACATACCCGGGTTGGGGTCGAAAAACACCTGGGTATTGCTGGCTTCATCAATCAGGCTTACTTCATACTGCTCAATGGCATCGCCATTTTCCGCCAGCATCTCTAAAACCAGGGCATTCGTGACCGGATCAATGCGGACGGCATCAATGGTAATCAGCGTGGCTGCTTGTGCTGCAGGATCGTAGCGGAATTTATGCTCCAGTAAAATTGTGTCACCCCGGTCTGTAGTGATGCTGGTACCGTCAGGGGAAACGGCCGTTACTTGCACGTCATACTGCTTTCCATCCTCAAAAGCGGCCGTGTCCAGCTCCACCTGCTGCGTAACCCCGGGGGTTGGTATCGTGTACTCCGAAACCAAAATACCCCCATCCCACACAGACACATTCAGCCGCCCCACCAGCATAGGGCTGGTAATCCCCAGAGTTAGCAAATAATTCCCACCCGGATTAGGGCGCAAGCTTTGCAAAATTATTGATACCGGGTCTGGCGGCACGGCATAATCACGGCTCGAGGTAAAGGTGAAGGCTGACGCCAGCACAGTGCCGTCTCGCAGCGTCACCGAAAGCGTCGCCGGATGCGTTCCTGCCCGCGGATAAAGCCGGGCGCCAGCCACCCATTGGCTGCGTAAGCCGGCAATTATCTGTCGGAACATCTCCGACAAGGCGGCCTGGTCCCCCACTGCGGACAGGCCGCCCGTTTCCCCAGCCATGCTGCGCAGCTCCGCCGCGTTGATATTCTGCCCGCCGGACATGCCAATGGTGTGTACCGGCACCTGCGCGCCAACCGCCAAGGCCAGGTCTATCACTTCCTGATAAGTGTGCCGGCTGCAGGGCTGTGGATCGCCTGCCACCAACTCATCGCGCCCGTCTGTAAATACAATAACAGCCCGGCGCGCCTGAGGGGTGCTGCGCGCTGCTTCATTTACCCACTCAATGGCCTGATAGGTTGCATCATACAAACATGTCCCTTTTTGGTCGGTATTTACATTGTTAATGGCGCTTTCCACACGGTCCTTGTTATCGGTAAAATCTTGAACCTTGGTGATGTCCTCATTAAAGCGCACCACAGCAACGCGGGCTTCTTCTGGTGTACCGCTGATGGCTTGGGCTGCCGCCTGGCGCATATCGTTCATAGCGCCGCTCATGCTGCCGCTGGCATCCAATACCAGGGCGATGTACAGGGGGGTTTGGGGCTTTTCTGTTTGTGCCGGATAAGTAATGGCATCCCCCACAATTTGAATGGTGGCAGAATCAATAGAGGCGTTCGAAACGGGCCGTCCTTCGCGATCGACAATGGTGAAATAGACTCCCAGGGACAGGGCATCCGGGTCCTCGCGCACTTCCGGATAATTGATCACCATGCCGCCAACGGATTGTGCGCCAGCAGCAAGGGGCATTAGTAAGCCAAATAAGAGTAAAAGGACACAGATTCGTAAGCCTTGTTTCATGTGCATGCACCATTCCCGTCATGAAGAGGTTGACTATCTGGGCCAATTATACTCGAATTATGAGGGATTCCGTGAAACAGACCGGACCAGCCTGCATTGGCCAGCCGCGCCGGGGAAATGATTGGATTCAGGCGCGCAATCAGTCGCCCACGGATTTTGGTAGAGCCGTAAAAGAGCCGATTTTTAACGGCCGTTGAAAGAAAAGCCACTCCAACACAATGGCCGCCACGTAAAACAAGGCCACCGAGAAGAAAATAGGCACAAAACCAAATTCCGCGTACCGTACCTGCAGCCAGCCGCTCACCTGGGGCATGATAAACCAGCCAAACTGGAATGAGAGGCTGTTCAAACTCATGGTTAAGGCTTGCGTGCCCTCGGGGACATGCTCCAACACAAAAGTCTGGTATACGGGATTGCTCAAGTTCATCAGCGCCAGGCGAAAAATGTATGCCCCACCAGCAATGAGAAACCACAGACCGGCCGCCTCGGGGTTGCTGGAAGCCGCCCACGCGCCAATTCCCAGGGTAATTAAAAAGGGCACCGACAATCCCTGCGTGAGAATAACCGTGCCAATTTTGCCATATTTATCGGCCAGCACCGGCCCCACGAATTGGGCAACGGCCATAGTCAGCCCGCCAATAGCGAATACAATAGAAATGGTGGGATCCGGCTTTTTGTAGACGTTGCGAAAATAAATATTCATGAAGGGCTGCATCATGCCCGCGCCCAGGCCAATGATCAGTTGGGGAATAAGAAACCGGGCCAGCACGCGACCGTGCTGCCACAACTGCACCCAGGGCAGCTCAATTTGCCGGTTCGGATCAGGCCGCGGCATACGGATTAGCAGCAGCGGCCCAATGGAGAGGATGGTGACTATCATCATGCTGCCCAGGGCCAGTTGGTAGGAGAGGGTGTCGGTGGGTGCAGCGCTGAACCAGCCGCCTAACCAGGTAGGCAGCATGCCCCCCAGCAGGTTGCCAAAGAAACCGGCAATGGTCATCAAACCAAAGTTAAAGCTAAATACCCACTGTCGTTCTTCTTCAGCGGTGTTCGCCATAAGAAAGGGAGCCATCGCCACTTGCCGCACGCTCATGGAGATTCCAGCTATCATGCGGAAAGCAATGAGGGTCCACTGCATGGGGAATAATACCAGTCCAATGAAGGAAAGCCCGCTGACGAGGCCGGTGACGATCATGATGCTTTTTTGGGAGTATTTTTCAGCCAGGTAGGCGGCGGGCAGGGCCATGGCAATGGTGGCGAAGGAAGCGGCCGTTTGCAGGGTGCCGATGAAGGCTTCGTCGTACTGGTCACCCAGGCTAAGTACGTAAAAGTTAAAGAGGAAGCGAAAAACGCCAAAAGCCAGGCCTGTGAAGGCGCTATAGGCCAATACAAGCCGGGCGTTGCGCGAAAATTGTTTTGTTTTTTGCAGGTAAAGGGCTATTCCCCCGCTTTTTTCATCCATGGCATCCCTGAACAGTGTGTTAGACAAACATCTAATTCAGAGTGTAGCAGGGAACGGCCGTTCTGTCATATGACATTTGTCACTTTTGGTTGTGGTGAGCGACATAAAAAAGCCCCCCGAAGGGAGCTTGCTTACAATGTGGGGCTACGAACCATCTACCGCCCAGTTTGAATAGCGTCCCCCGCCTCTATTTCCGCTTGCTCAAACAGGTCTATGAGCCTCTGTACAGTCATGCCGGAATCGTCTAAGGCTTCCGCCAATTTTTGCGCGGCAGGCAGTACTTCGTATTCCATTTCCGTGTAAAAGGCCTGGGAGCCAAGGCCTGTCCAGCCATCTTCCTGCAAATCGTGCACCATTTGGCGCAGTCGCCGCAGCAGCATGAATGTATCTTCGCCCTGGTGACGGAAACGGGTGATAATTTCTTCTAGAACTTCGTAATCAACTTGCAAAGTATCCATTCTATCTCAAACACTTTTTCAGCATTGGCGTAAAAACCGGCATTTTTAGAGGACGGACATTATTGCAGCGTAAAAGTCAGCACAATGTTGCTGCCGCCCAAACGAATGCGGTCGCCGGACTGCAACGGCCGTTTCCCCTGCAATGGCGTGTTCTCGTAATTCAAAAATGTAGGGTTGCTCTCCGAAAGCGGCTCAATGTAATAACGGCCGTTTTCCTCGCCAATTTGCGCGTGTCGGCGGGAGACGCGGCGGCTGGTTGGCAAATAATCCAGATTTACCGCCAGCAGCTTGTTCATGGCCGGGTTGGAATGAGGGCGGCCTATCACCGCTGGCTGCCACTCAATTGGGAAAATCCGCCCAGTTGTACCCTCCCGCACCAGGGCCTTCTGTGGTTCTGAAAGCACCAACCGCCCTGATTTTGCCCCGCCCTGTACCCAGCCAAATACCAGCTCATCATGAGCGCGAATTCCTTGCGCCATAAGGTTTTGGTGCCGCACCAGTGGACGCGAGGCCCCTTTCAGGTACAAAGCATATGCCTGCCGGTTGGCCTGGGCCAGTTCTGTAAACTCATGCAAAATTTCATCAATCAAATCTTCGACCGTCAACGTGCGCAGCACATCCACGCGCTGTCCTACCTCATTAAAAATATCAATGGTCAGTTCGATGTAGTCGCTCATGCTTTACCCTCCTGCTTCTTCATCAGGCGCAGCGACCAGCTTGCGTTCCACAGCATAGTTGTACAAGTCAGCTTTGCTCATCAGCTTAGCCACTACTTCTGGTAAACCGCTGGCAATGACCAGTTTTCTCAGCTCCTCTACATCCAGGTCATTGGGTACGGTCGTTCTCACCACGGCCCGCCCTTCGGCCGAAACGGCTCCTCCAGCCGGCGGGGGCGCCGGATTTGCCCGCACAGGAGTTGGGCCAGGTGCAGCGCCATTTTCCGGCTCAGGAACGGCCGTTTCCCCTCCTGCTTCTTCCGGCTGCCGCGTCCAGGCTAGCTTTTGCCCGGGGTACCGCGCTTGAATGGCCCTGACCCACTCGTCCAGTGTAGCCTCAATGTGTTCTTCATCGTCATAGGGCGTGGCGATTTGCAGCATATTTGTGCGGCCGGAACGCACCAGGAATGCGCGGCCTATCGGTAGTTCAGCCTGTGCCAGGCCACGGGGGATACGGCCGTTCAGCAGTTGCACCATATCAGCAGCCTGCCCAATGGAGTAGCGCGGCCCTTGAATCTGCTTCCGCAAATCCTCCGGTGTGCGCAGCGCATTGGGTGAACCCGCCACCACAAAATAGAGGCCATCGGTGCCTCGTTCTCGCGCCAGCACCGCCAGATCGGGCAGCACGGTCCGCAGCCGGTGCGCGTCTTCGCTGAAGCTGTCATAGTTATCGATAATGACAAAAATCGGCCGTTTCCGCTGGTTAACGGCCGTCAACTGCCGCGCCTCCACCTGCAAATTGCGCACAAATACCTCTAGCTGGTCATCTCCCGACAAAACGTCCACTACGTGCGGCAAATCCCCCAGCGTCAGTTCACCGCCATACTTATAGAAACGCTGCTGGAAATCTGCCAGTACAATCATCACCTCGTCCGGCGTATACGCATGGGCCAAACCCAGCACCAGGCTGCGCAGCGTCGTTGTCTTGCCGCTGTTTGGCGGACCTACCACAATGCAGTGCGGCCCTTGCCCCGGCATATCAAACAGCCACGGTTCCAGCGTCAGGTCGTCGATACCTAGCACCGGCTGAATTCGGCGCAGCGTGGGTGTGCGTTGCGGCGGTTCCGGCAGCACGTTGGCCAGCAGTACCCGCGTGGCCAGGGTGTCAACAGGCGCCGGCAGCAGGTTCTCTGGGATACGACCGCGCTCTTCCTGCATCTCTTGCACCAAAATTGCCAGTTTTTGTGTTTCATCCATCTGCTGTACGTCGCTTTCTGTGCCCACCGGCAGCGCTGTCTGGAATTCCAGTGCCCGTCGTTCCACTTTCACAAAACCGCGCCCCGGGATATCGTCGATGATGCGCGCACCGCGACCAACTATACCGGTGTACTCCGTAGGATCCGATAATTTCAGCGCCATGCGTTCGGTGAACAGACTGTACATCTTGCCACCCAGCGCGTTGGGCAATTCGGCCGTGGTCACAAAGTGAATGCCATACGCCCGCGACTCCCGCACCAATTGAATGAGCAGCGGGTATAAATTCTCAAAACTCTCGCGAAACTCCGCAAAGTTGTCGATGACCACCAATATAGCCGGCAGGACTTTATCGGGATTCGCAGTATTGTAGCTGTACAGGTTATCTGCACCCGCATCGCTCAATAAATTCTTGCGCTGAGCCAGCGTGTTATCCAGCTTACGCAGCAGCCGGGTCACCCTTTCTTCTTCGTCGGGGGTAATAATTGCCCCAACGTGGGGTAAATCGCGGAATACATTCAACTGGCGCCCGCCAAAGTCCAAAATGTAAGCATGGAACTCGGCCGGCGAATGGGTCGCTGCCAGGCTGGCTATTAACGTCCGCAAAAATGTGGTTTTCCCCCAACCCGACGCGCCAAAAACAACAGCATGGCCTCGCCGAAAATCAACCACCAGGGGCAACTGCTCCGAGTGATATGGATTGTCAATCAAACCCACCGCGGCGCGCATCGCCTTCTCTTCCCAATCAACCCCGACCCAGGCATTCTCGCCATTCATCCAGCGATCGATGGCCGGGTTCAGGGGCACAGTGTAAGTGCGGGTGGCGTCCGCTCGCGCTGCTAAAAGCGTATCCCACTCTTCACCCTGGGTTTTCTCCACAATCATGGCTAATCCTTCCAGATCCAGGTAGGTGGTATCTACGGGGGTTTGCAGCGTCATATAATCGGGCAAGAAATCAGGCCAGGGCTTGCGCTGCGGGAAGGAATGTTCTTTAGACATTTCCGCCATCAGGTTTACCATCATTTCGTAAACCTTGGGATACTCTTCCTCTTCATCACCCCGCCCTTTCTTCTTGCGGTCTTTCCAGACGACGTTGGGTTTTTCCTCGGCCTTACCGCCCCGGTAGTCCGACCCCGTCCAGGCGATTTGGATGAGCTCGATATTTTCGTTGCCAACCTGCAAATAACCCCTTCCCGGAACCCCGGTGGGTAAATAGGCGGCGTCGGGCCGGCGCAGGACCTCGTTGCTCTCCTCACGGGTTTCCACGCGCAGGGCAATGCGGAACTTGATGTTGGCTCGCATCTGGTCGGTGACGCCGGTGGGGCGCTGTGCCGCCAGGATGAGAGTGACGCCAAGCGCGCGACCTAGCCGGGTGATGCTGTTGAGCTGGGCTTTGTACTCTGGATTTTCGGCAATCATTTCTGCAAACTCGTCGATAAACACGAAGAGGTGGGGATAGGGCGCTGTACGCACCATCTCCCCACCGCGCACTTCTACGGCACGGCCGAATGGGGGTAAGTGCAGCCCCTGTTCGCGGTAATGGACGATATGCTTGGAGTTGGACTCTACGTTGATGGCTTCGCGGCGGTGAATTTCCGCCA
This sequence comes from uncultured Chloroflexia bacterium, assembly GCA_963695505.1. Taxonomy (GTDB): domain Bacteria; phylum Chloroflexota; class Anaerolineae; order Promineifilales; family Promineifilaceae; genus JACSRF01. The sequence continues at coordinate 168,002 of CAVOGX010000011.1, forward strand.
TTATGGCGGCAAACATCCGCTCCACGGCCGATCCCTTGAGGTTGGTCACAATGTCGACTACGTGGGGCAGTTTGCGGAAAGGTTCAAAAGCAGCGCCGCCCTTGAAGTCTACGAGCACAAAGTTGACAATGCTGGGGTCATAATTCATGGCCAGCCCCAAAATCATGGTCATCAACAGTTCTGATTTACCGGAACCGGTGCTGCCGGCAATCAGCCCGTGCACGCCGTCACCGTGGGCGGCGAAGTAGAGACGGCGCACATCGCCACCGGACAGCATACCCATCGCCACCCGCAACCAATCGGCATCCTCGGGGGCTTTGTTGTGCGCCCAGGTATCGCGCATGTAGTCACGCAGTTGTTCGGCCGTTTCCAGGCCAAACATATCCAGCATCAATACACCGTTGGGCAGGTCAGCTCCGTAGCTCTTCCGCACCTGCAGCGGTTCCAACTGCTGGGCAAAGCGGATGAGCAGATCTTGCTCCGCAATCGCATCAGCATGACCGATGTAACGTGGCGTATTCACGCCTATCTCCGCGTAGCGGAATCCAATTTGATGCCCATTGGCCTCCAGCTCATTTTCACGCTTGGTTACCGTAACGTCAATAACCGAAACGCAGCCGCTGGGCACTTTACTCTTCTCCGGAACCAGGTAAATAACCGCCCCGCCCAGTTGCGGACCTTCGGTCATCAGCAGGGAAATAGCCGGGTCCATTTCCAGGTCGCGCAAGGTTGTGCCCTCTGGCAGTGGCGCCAGCATGTCCACGACAACCAACAGGAAGGGCAGCGTCACGTCCATATTGTTATCGGGGTCTTGCAGCCGCATCTTGCGCTCATCTAACACGTTGCGCAAATGGCGGAGAAAGAGGGTAACTTTGCTTTTTTCTTTTTCGCCAGCACGGTCGCGGTCATCCTCAAAGCAAACCATTTCGTTTTGCTTGCCCAGGCTGTGGGGCAGCCCGCCCACCCAACGCCATTCGTTTTTAGCCTGCGCCAAACCCAGCACCAGCAAACTGGCATCCGTGGGTGAATGGTAGGTAGCATAATGCACCAGAAAGGCGCGGACAAAGGCATAAACGGCACTGGCATTTTTGCCGGTAATGCCCACAGCATGGCGGGCCAGCATAACAGCTTCTTCGCCCACCCGCTCCAGTGGGGGTTGCCGCAGCGGTATTGTGACTGGTACGTCGCTGACAAACTGGGAATCTTCTGCCAGGCGCATGGCGTCCCGCACCTGCGGATCGTCAAAGCTGCCGGACTGGTTTAATTCATACACAACGGTCGAAGGGAGGGTGCCCATGCCTAAGCGTACTGCGCCAAAATCATCGTCAGTTGTGCGCCTTTCCCAGAGGCGCATGCCTAACTGCGCACCCTGGCTGCTGCCATTGTTAAAGGCCTGGTGGGCTTCTTTGGCGACGGTGAGGCTAGTTTGGGGTTCAGGGTAGTTATGGCGATAGAAGCGGCGCTGCATGTCGTGGCTGACGTTCATTTCTTTGCGCATTTCAATGAGCTGCTCAGCGTAAGCGGCTTTGGCGTCGCCCTTGTTTTTGGCGCTCTGGCTGCGATTGTAAAGCGCGTAGGCCACGGAAGCGATGACGGAGATGCCCATGGGCAAGATAAAAAGCAGAGAACGGCCGCGCCCAAAAATGGATATAAGGACATAGCCCATGATGGTGACCAAAGGCAGGGCAATCTGGATGATGGGCTGGCTAATATCGTTTTCTTCACCAGGGGGTGGAGGAATCTCGACTTTGTTATGGGGCAGTTCAGGTTGAATACGCGGGGGGCGGTCAATATATTTATGTTCAGCCATCAGCCATCTCTCCTTGTATGTTGGCTATGGGGTCCTGGGGACCAGTGAGGGTTACATTGTAACTTGTTCAACAGGGCTTGAAAAGACGATTGTTGGTTTACGTTTATGGGGTGTCGATATGTACTTCGCCAATTTTGTACACGTCATTGGGCTGGCGCTGCCCATTGACGGTAAGCGGCAAACGGATCAGGCTGTTGGGGTCATACATACCAATCCAAAGGGGGAAACGGCCGTTTTCCACGCCAACTGGCACCGTCACTTCATATTGGTCCACAACCACCTCCCCGGCAGCCCACACCCGTGTGGGATACTGCCCGGCCAATGGCGGGCGGTCGCCCTGAGCCAGAGGCGGCTGACCGGCCTCTGCCAGATGCAGCAGTGTGGTAAAGTCCCCGCCGGGTGGCGCCAGCACCTGCCAGGTTACGCCCACAGTAACGGAATCGCCTGGCTGAATGGCAGTCGTGGAGAGGGAAACGGCCGTTAACTCGACTCCCTCCCCAATTTGTGCCAACGCTGGCCCAGGCTGCGGCCAGGCCTGCGGCGTAATTTTCACCTGCCCCACTTCAACGCCGGGCACATTGGGCGTTACCAGGCGCACAAAGAGTCGCCCCAAAATCGGTGCAGTTAGTTCATCATCCAGGTATAGGCCAAAGCGGTCAGCGATGATGTCGCCCGGCGACCACAAGCTGGCGGGGTACAAACCGCGCCCATGGTAGCTGTGCAGGTTGGCAATGAGCGCCATATCTCGCCCAAAGACTTCCAGCTTGAAAGCAGGGGCTGTGTCGGGAATCTGCTCCGCCTGCCAGTAAAGGGTCAACCAAATGGGGTCGCCAGGCACGGCCGTTTCTGTCTCCACCTCCGCCCCTAGCAGCACCAGCCCTTCTCCTAGAACTGCGTCTAGCCGTTGTGCCTCTTCCGGCAGTGAATTTACCGTAGGCGGCAGCGCGTAAGTTGGAACTATGACAAAGAATAAAGAGTTGACGGAAGTGATGAAAGCTAAAAAGGGAAGTAGGCGAACAGGATGCAGAAAAGTAACCGAGGGGGGAAGCCAACGAGTGAGGCCGTAAGTGAAGCCCATAGACAGGGGCACAATAGCAGGGAAGAGCAGCCGCCCCTGAGCGGCCTCGGTGCGCAGCATGAAGGCCACCAATCCCGCATAGACAAGGAGAAACCAGACAAGGTTGAGAATGGCCAACAGCCAATGGTCAGGTGTCAATGGCCACCCCCCCTGATTACGATTGGCAATTGACCGTTGGCCATTGACCATTTCTTTTATTGCACCCAAAACGGCCGTGGCTGCAATGCCGTTCCACGCCCAGAACACCCATTCCGGGGGGCGTACGTTAAACCAGCCGAAAATGGCAAAAAGCGACTGCCACAGCCCACCACTTTCCCCCAGCACCTGCCCCAACGAGTATTCGCGGTCGCCGCCGGCAAAGCGGATAAACTCGCTGGTCGCCGTCACGTCACTGTACAGCGTCCAATTGCGCCACCACAGCCAGCCTGCCAACAGCAGGACAGGCATGGCCAACAAGAAGAGATGGGTAATTAGGGATTGGAGATTGGCACGATTCTTAATCGCCAATCGCCAATCGTCAATCTTCCTCATCTGCGACAGCCAGAGTAGGGTGACAACACCCACCGCAAACACCGCCAGCAGGACGCCCGCGTTTTTGCTCAAAGCCGCCAGGCCAATGGTGATGCCGGTAATCAGTGAACGGTGAGCAGCAGGCATTAAGCGCTCGTCGCCCATAGCTAATTGCTCACTGCTAAAAGCTAAAAGCTGGTAAATGGCCGCTGAGCTGAGGAAGATGATCAGGGCGTCGTTGGTGATGGAAGCGTGGAGAAAGTTGAACTGGGGGATGAAGGCAGTAACGGCCGTACCCAGCAGCGCATAATCTGGGTGGTCGGGCCACAATAGCCGCCCCGTTTTGTAAATGAACACTAACGTCCCCAACCCCAACAGCGTGGAAAAGGCGCGCAAGATGTGTGCGGCCAACGCATACCCGCGCCAGGGCCATGCCTCCTGTGAGGTGTGGATGGCGCGATTGAGGTTCGTCAACGCGGAAGCGTCCCCCACCGAGGCGTAGGGATTAAGCCACACCTCGTCCGCCGCTGTATGGGTATCCACGGGGGTAATGAGCAGCGCGCCCAATACGTAATACAGAGGGGGCTGAGCGGCTTCTTGCTTGAGCAGGTTGTCGTCGGTATCAGGCCCAGCTATGGGCAAACGGCCGTTATCCTTGATGTAAACGGCCGTAAAGAAATGCCAATGTTCGTCTGGCGCTTCAAACAGCGGATTCACCACGCCATAGGCCAGCGTCAGGAGCAAATAGAGCCCTAACACCACCCCCAGGCGTCGTAGAAAGCGGCGCTCATCCGCTTTCATTCCGTCTCCATAACGGTGATCCTGGTAAGCAATAAACGGCCGTCTGCCTGTTCCACTCCGTCCACAAAAACCGGTGGACGTGCAAAGGTGTCCGGATCATAAAACCCTACCCACAGCTCATACGTTCCTGGCGGCGTATCCGGGGGGAGCGTTATGGTATGCGTATCTGATAACACTTCTTCTGCTCGCCAGCTTAATGTAAGGCGGGTGCCATTTACCGGCACCCCATCTCCTTGGGCAACAATCGTTTCATCCATATTCGCCACGTGGGCAAATACCACGTAATTCACGTCAATATCGGCCAAAGCTTGCCACACCAACGTTAACTCTAGCGTCTCACCAGCTAGAGTATCCATCGCTGACAGGCTGTATCCCTGCAGCTTTACCGGCATTGGCGCCCCAAAGTTAACGTTCAAAGGTACAGATACCGGCGGAACCTCGGTAACCAACGGCCATGGCACAATCTTTGGCTCGTTTTCCAACGTTACCTCTCGCCCTACCATGTCTCCATCAGGTGTTAACAGGGCTAACTGCAAGAATATATCATCAGGAACGGCCGTTCCCGGAACGATTAGTCCTATTTGCCCCTGCAAAATCTCATTTACCTGCCATTGTGAAGAGGGGTAGTCCGCACGGGTCGGCGGTCCTAAAGACTCCTGCAACTGCTCACCTGCACCATTTACCAAACGCAACCTCAATATGTAATCTTCTTGGGGCGTACGCCGCACCTGCCAGAACGCGGTCATTTGCAGCAAATGGCCTGGACGCAGCTCCAACGCTGGCAATGCATATCCCAGCAGTTGCACCGGACCCAGGTTTGCCTCTTGGGAAGTAAAAGCCGGCACTTTAGAAAGGGCGTCGCTTGACAATGCCACTACCTCACCTAGTGGTACATCTACCCTCCCATCAACCGTTTGTACATCTTTGCCGGCCCTGTCTACTAGCCGCAGGCTTACTAAATAGTTTCCTGGCGGCAAACCATCTGGTAAGGAAACCTGTTGTTCCTGTGCTACCAACACATTCTCTGGCCAATGCCGCGGTGAATACTGCGGCCATAGCAAACCATCTACTTGCGCCCACTGCTGCCCATCTGGCCCCCAAAACCGCAGGGAAACCGTATAATTTTGCTCGATGGTGCCATATTTCTCCCAATACAAGGGCCACCACACGCTTTCTCCGGCCTTCACGGTCGCAGGAAATTTTACGCCTCGCAGTGCCAAGCCATTGACAAACACAGCATCTAGCGAATCGGTCCCCAGAGGTAAATTTGTCTGTAGCGGATTCGGTACATACCCCTCTAGCTTCACAGGCAGCCATATATGATCGAAGCGCTGTTCCATAAAAACAGGCCAATTATCTTCAAGCCAATCAGGTAATGCTCCTCGGGGGAATCCGTTGCGCGGTTCCGGTTGGCTAATAAACCAAATCCTCTCCGCAGATTTGCCTAACTCTGCTAATTCGCGCAAAACTGCATCTGGTTGCAGTTGGCCGTACCGAGGCAACGATTGCCAGGGAGCATCCCCTTCATAATAATAATCAAACACAAAGCCAGCAATGGCATCGTGTACTATGATGATGTCTTCCGTATTAGTTACCCTATTTAACAATTCGGCTACGCCACGCAAATCATCGCGGATGTAGTCAGGGCTAGAAAACTGCTCTGCCAATTGACGCCCTTGTACCGCTACTACAGCTACAACCAAAAACCAGGCTATCCAACGGCTGCGCCGCGGTAAAACGAATACCGTCGCGGCCGCCATCAATAGCAAAAATGGAGGTAATCCAATGAGTAAATGACGGGTACCGTTGTAGAGGGGATTGATCAAGGACAAAATTTGCAACAAAATCAAAGGAACAAGCTGATAACCAAGAAGCAGCCAGGCCATGGCACGCCGTTTACGCCATAAAGCTACGAATCCCCCCAAAAAGAGCACCAATGCCGGAAAAATGAGGGGCCCGGGGTGTAACAGGGTTGGGGACATCCCCACACTGAAGGCGCTGACAGCATGATGAACGAGGTCTGCCAGCGGCACATAGCGAAAATCGACTTGCTGCCCAGCACGAAAGCGTTCTAGAGCTACCAGAGCCAGGGGAAGGGTCAATATGGCAGAGATCATAAGGCCGAGCACTATACGGCGCTGGCGGAAAAACTGCTGGCCCCACTGTCTCAAAATAAACACACTTAGAACCAGAAGGTTAAAAGCGAAAATAAAAAAACCGAAATAATGGGTAGCAATGCCTAATATTGAAGCTGCAACCCAAATGGTCAACCAGTGCCTGCGCTGAGACAGTTGGCGGTCTGGTGGCAAACTTATAATTCTTATTAAGGCGTAAACGGACACCAAATTAAAGGTAATAAGCAAGCTGTAGTTACGCAACACTTGGGACTGCCAAACATGGAAGGGGGACAGAGCGAGCAGAAAAGCAGCCAGCAGTCCGGTTGTGGGGTTGGCAACGGCCGTTCCAATTCGAAACATCAGGGGCACTGATAGAATGGCCGCAGCCAACCCGACAAATCGCAACAAAAAAATGGGCCTGTCGCCCACTAGCGCTCGCCAGCCATGTAATACCAAGAAATAAAAGGGCGGATTTGTGTCACGTCCTTCTATACCATCGATGATAATAGAATTCGTCAGCACCTGTACGAGGGGTTGCTGGGCCCGGTACAAGCTTAATCCCTCGTCGCTCCACATAGACTGCCCCCCCAGATCATACAAACGCAGTGCGAAGCCAAGCAGCACGATTAATAATAGGAGGAGGAAATGGCTTCGAGAAGGAAATTGACGGTTCATTCCCGTACCTGCACTATCCCCAGGTCAATAATCGCACCTGCTCGAATGGTTGTGGTCAAATCATAAAACCCCGCAACAAGCTGATAGCTGCCGGGCAGGAGCGTATCTGGAACAATAAATTGGCGCGCATCAATAACGATTTCACCTGGCTCCCACCAGGATGTGGGATACCAGCCGTCCAGAGGCGAACCGTCAGCCTGGGCCAAAATTTCGCCGGTTATCGGGTCCCGTAAATGAACAAAGATTTGGTAATCCTGGCTGATGGGTGCGGTAGGCTGCCATTGCAAAGTTAGCGGAACGGCCGTTCCTGCCTGCCAAATGGACTCTGTTTCAAAAGCTGTCAATTGCCAGGGATCATTTGTGGTATTTAGGGGTAGTGAAGCGTTGGAAGGTGGCTGAGAAGTGGTCGTTTTCGATATTACCTTAACCCCGGTCACAAATGTTTGTGATTGTTCAATTCCCCGCCCGTCAAATATATTTAGGCGGGATCCTGTAGCTTCCACAACCATCCCTACTTCCAATTGATATACCAACGTCACTGGCACATTTTCTCGCACGTACATATGCGCTACTTCACACCAAGCTTGCCCCGGCTGCCAGGTACTGCTTGGCCGCAGCCCCTGCCCTGGGTATGAGCGGCGGTTGCCGATCAAGCTGTTTTCCGGGCCGACCAGATGTAAAAACAACGTATATTCTTGCGTGGTGGTACGTAGGACCCGCCAGCAGAGGTGGACGGGAAGCACATCACCTGCATGTAAGGTGTTTGTATCAGGGGTAATTGTCAATAATTCGGCTATCGGAGCTTCGTCTTGCGGTGCAAAAAACCAACCTATGGTTGTCGGCGGTAGTTCGTCATTTCTGAGGAGTGGTGGTGGGAAATAAGCGGCCTGAACGAGAATTATTGGCGCGAGCAGGACCCACGCGCCGGAAAAAAGGTAAGGTAATATTTGCCAGCGGCGTAGCAAAGTTTGCCACCCAATGGCCAGGGTCAAGGCAATAGGAGCCAGGGCAGGAAAAAGAAGCCGCCCATGAGGAGCTGTTACTTGGCGCATCCAGTATTCCAGAGCAACGGCCGTTGCCAATACTCCCAGCCACAAAATTCCTAACCACATTTTCGCCATCCCTGACTGCTGCCGCACCCAAAAAACAAGGGCGCCAGCCAACCCTAACACCACCAGAGTTCCGTATATAACGTATACCCATTCAGCCGGACGTACCGTTCCCCAACCCAAGGCTAACCAAAAAGACCGCCCCACTTCCAACCAGCGTGTCAACAGCGACGGTAACTGTTCTGTGGCGTTGGTAATTACCCAGGGAGCACTATAGTGAGGTCCCAAACCCCCTGGCGAGCCATATAACAACCAACCTCTGGCCAGCCACCAACCCAGCGCCAGACCTGCTCCCAGGCTCAACCAAAACCCGGCCTGTATAACCTGCCATTTTGTGTACCGCCCAGTCAACCACAGCCAAATCAGGCCACCACCCAAAATTGCCCCAATGGCCAAACTGCTCACCTTGGTCAATCCAGCTAACCCTAAAACAATACCCGGCCAAAAAACCCATGCCACCCCTTTTTTGCCTGGCTGACTTAGCCATACGGCCCACAACCACAAGGAAAGGGTGCTCAGCGCCGCGGCCGGTATATCATTAGAAACCACGGTGGCAATGTGCAAAACTTGGGGGGTTGCTGCCACGATAAGTGCTGCACCCAAAGCGATACCTGGTTGCTGCGGTAACACTTGCCGCGCCATGCCGTAGGTACTGGCGACCAACAGCAGCCCAAAGAATAGCGACAACATCCGGGCAGTATAGAATGCTGCCCAACCCCCTTTTAAGGATTGTCGATCATCTGGATAATGGATTGCCCGATTATCATTATCGAAGCGCTCCCGGTCTAAAGGAGCCGCAAAATATGGGTTGGGGTAATAAGTTGCGGGAGGGTTTTCTAGATCGAACAGCCGAGCCGGTAGAGAAGCTAATAAATAGTACAGGGGTGGTTGTCCTGCTTCTTGTTGTATAGGGGTTTGCCAGGCTTCCTCCCCTTGAGGCGGTAAACCATTGCCTTGGGCAAGCCACAAGACGTATGCGAAGTGTTGCCCCTCGTCGGGTCCTTCAAAGGGTGGTACCCGCCAAATGTAGAACACTCCCATAAAGAAGAAAGCCGCCATAATGGTGATCAAGATCAGTAACGGCCGTTCCTTCAAATTATTCAAAAATTGCGCTACCTTTTTCATTAAGCATCACTCATGCAACGATTTTAGATTTTAATTCACCTATCTAGCTGCGCAACTATCGATACCCAACAACTCCCCTCTGAAAGGCTTGATTCCGAGACAGCTTGTGAATAATTGGACAAAAGCCTAACGGTAAGGTAACATCACCTAAGGTACCAGGAGTGTGCCTAAACACTTGAGCTATTTCCTGGCATAGATCATTAAAGCAAACTCAGAACTTGCCATAATTAGAGCGCCTGGCGTACCCATCTCTCCTGGATGCCCTTAAAATCCAACCTCGTTGTGAAAAAACCCATTCCCCAGGGGAAAAACTTTTTGTGGATCAAACTGAACAGCTACTAAAAAATTTAACAGAAGCGCACGGCGTCCCTGGCTACGAGTCCGAAATTCGGGTATTGCTCCAGGAATACATGGCCCCTTTGGGCGAGTTGTCCCAAGACAAACTAGGCAGCATTATCTGCCAACAGTCCGGTGCTGGCCCCAAAATCATGTTGGTTGGCCACATGGACGAAATTGGGTTCATGGTTACACACATAAATAAGGAAGGTTTTGTTAAATTCCAGCAGCTTGGTGGCTGGTGGGACCAGGTGCTTCTTGGTCACCGTGTGTTAATCAAAACGCGTCAAGGCGATCTGTTGGGTGTAATTGGTGCAAAACCGCCCCACATGCTGGCCGCAAAAGAGCGTGACAAGATTGTCCAGAAAAAGGATATGTACATTGACGTTGGCGCTTCTTCCCGCAACGAGGTTGTGGAATTAGGCGTACAAATTGGCGATCCTATTGTCCCGCAAAGCGATTTTGCTGTGCTAGCAAACGGCCGAACATACCTGTCTAAAGCTTTTGACAATCGTGTGGGCTGTGCGGTAGTCATTGATATCCTGCGCCATTTTCAAGACAATCCCCACCCAAACGAGTTGTTTGGGGTGCAAACTGTGATGGAAGAGGTGGGGCTGCGCGGTGCGACGACCAGTGCCCGTGCCGTAAATCCTGACGTAGCGATTATTTTAGAATCGGATATCGCCGGTGACGTTCCCGGGATAAAAGCCGAAGAATCTGAGGTAGCATTAGGTAAAGGGCCATCCTTACTGATGTTGGATTCCCGAATGATTCCAAATGTTAAGCTGCGGAATTTGGTAATGGACACGGCCGAATCTCTCAATATTCCTTTGCAATTCTCGGTGATTTTGGGTGGCACCACAGACGGAGCAGCCATACATTTACACGGTACCGGGGTCCCCACAGTGGTGATTGGGGTTCCGGCCCGGCACATTCACAGTCACGGCGCAATAATTCATCGCGATGATTACGATAATGCAGTAAAATTGGTCACGGCCGTTGTCGCCAAACTAGATGCCACAACGGTTGAAAGCCTAACAAGTTAATACTTATTCAAAAATTGTGTTCGGTGATCGGCCATCAGACTTCAGCACCTTTTGCGGTTCTAGAAACCTGATTGCCGCAAACAGGTTACAAAATTTTTAGGAGGTTGGTTAATGGCAGCCCTTGCTCCAGACTTCAAAAACATTGCAGACTCATTATTAGGACAGATCGAAAAATTCGAGCATCAAATCGAAACTCGCAGCGTCGGGAACGTCATCTCTGTGGGTGATGGGATTGCCCTTGTTGACGGGCTTGCCGACGTAGAAGCCAGCGAATTGGTACAGTTCGAAAACGGCGTGGCCGGTTTGGCACTTAACCTGGAACCCGATAACGTCGGCGTCGTCATCATGGGCGACTATACCGGCATTGAAGTAGGAGACCAGGTACGCACCACCGGGCAAATTGCCTCGGTAGCCGTGGGAGACGCCCTCATTGGCCGAGTGGTAGATGCTCTGGGCTCCCCCATTGATGGGAAAGGCCCAATTAAAGCCAGCAAAATACGCCCCATCCAACGCATTGCCCCTGGCGTCATCGCCCGCAAGGGGGTCGACACCCCAGTACAAACCGGCATCATGGCCATTGATTCCATGTTCCCCATTGGCCGCGGTCAGCGCGAGCTGATCATTGGTGACCGCCAGACCGGCAAGACTGCTATCTGCCTTGACACCATCATCAACCAAAAAGGGCAAGACATGGTTTGCATTTACGTTGCCATTGGCCAGCGCATGGGCCAGGTAGCAGCCGTAGTCGACATTTTAGAGAAGCATGGAGCCATGGATTACACCGTCGTCGTTGTAGCTGGCGCATCCGACCCCGCTCCGATGCAATACTTTGCACCCTACGCCGGCTGTGCCATTGGTGAAGAATTTATGGACCAAGGCAGAGACGCCCTGGTCATTTATGATGACCTTTCCAAACACGCCTGGGCTTACCGCCAAATGTCCCTGATTCTCCGCCGCCCCCCTGGTCGCGAAGCATATCCAGGTGACATCTTCTCCTTGCACAGCCAGCTTCTGGAGCGTTCTGTCCGCCTGCGTGACGAGTGGGTGATTGTGGAAAAGGGTACCGAAGTGACGGCCGAAACCATGGGCGTTGATGGCAAGCGTTACTTCGGGAATCTGGAAGAGGAAGAAGTCGAAAAAGGCTTGGAAGCGCTGGGTGACCCTGACAAGTACGAAGTCAAGAAAGTACCAGGCACAGGCGGCTCTCTCACTGCCTTACCTATCATTGAGACCCTGCTGGGCGACGTATCCGCCTATATCCCCACCAACGTTATCTCCATTACAGATGGCCAGATTTTCTTGGAGACGGATCTCTTTAATGCTGGTCAGCGTCCGGCTATTAACACCGGTCTTTCCGTGTCCCGAGTAGGCAGCGCCGCGCAGAAACGGGCCATGAGCAAGGTGGCCGGCGGCCTGAAAGCCGACCTTTCTCAGTACCGCGAGTTGGCCGCCTTTGCCCAGTTTGGTTCCGACCTAGACCCGGCCACCCAGCGTCAGCTTTCTCGCGGCGAGCGCCTGATGGAAATTTTGAAGCAGCCCCAGTACAGTCCGCTGCCCCTGCACCACCAGGTTATGATTATTTATGCCGGTTCCCGCGGGTTCCTGGACAAGGTAGAAGTTGCTAAAATCAGTCAGTGGATGGCTGACTTTGTGCGCTACATGGACACTGCCCGCCCCGATGTTGGCAAACCGATACAGGAGAGCGGCGCCTGGAATGATGAAATTGAGGCAGCACTACGCGAGGCAATTGTCGATTTTAACGCCACCTGGATGGTTTAGTTGTAACACCTGAGACAAAGATATGGCTACTGAACGGGAACTAAACAAGCGCATAAAGAGTATCAAGAATATTTCGCAGGTGACGAGCGCATTAGCGGCCGTTTCGGCTTCCAAGGCCAGCCGGGCCCAAAAGCAGGTGGAAGCGACCCGGGATTATGCTGGTAAAGCATTTGAAATATTAAACAACCTGGCTTCGCAGCCCGATGCTGCCCATCCGTTACTAACTGTGCGTACAGAAATCAAAAACACGGCCCTTGTCTTAATTACAGGAGACCGTGGATTAGCCGGCGCGTATAATACAAATATTATCAATCGTGCCGAGGTGTTCATGAAAGCGCTGAACACGCCGTTAGAGGTGATCACGGTGGGGCGCAAAGGGCGCGACATTATGATTCGTCGCGGCTACAACGTCATAGCAACTTTCGAGAACCCTGATTCCCCCTCAACTTTAGATATTACACCCATTGCTAGGATTGTGACGGAGGATTACCTGTCCGGAAAAGTTGACCAGGTTTTTATTGCTTATACCGATTTCATTAACCTGATTAATCGCCGCCCCACGGTTAAACAATTGCTACCTTTGAAGCCGCTGGATTTTGACGGCATGGCTGTGGCAGAGTATGTGCAAAGCGTGGATTTGAGCGGCGTTTCCCAGAGGGCTTACACCTATGAACCCCGCCCGGAAGCATTGTTGGACGCAATTGTGCCGCGCTTTACGCAGTTGCAGGTTTACCAATCTATTTTGGAAGCATTGGCCAGCGAGCATAGTGCGCGTATGGTGGCTATGAATAACGCCACAGATAACGCCGGGGAACTGATTGAAATTTTAACGCTGGAACGTAACAAGGCCCGCCAGACAAGCATTACCAGTGAAATCCTGGACATTGTTGGCGGTGCAGAAGCTTTGAGAGGATAAATAAATGAGTGTTGGGTGGCAGGTGTCAGGAGATAATGGCACCTGACACTTGACTCCTGACACTTTTTGAGGAGGCTTACATGGCAACAGGCAAAATTACTGCCATTCGTGGTGTGGTTATTGACATAGATTTCCCAGAAGGTCACTTACCTGAGATTTTTGAGGCACTGCATGTTGAAGGGTCGTCTGGGCGGTTGGTGCTGGAAGTGCAGCAGCATCTGGGTGGCGGCTCAGTACGTACGGTAGCGATGGGGTCTACGGATGGGTTGGCGCGCGGAACGGCCGTAGAGTCTACCGGCGTGCCCATCATGGTACCCGTTGGCCCCGTTACGCTGGGCCGCATTTTTGACGTAGTAGGGGAGGCTATTGACGGCCGTCCTACCCCTAAAGCAGAAACTTACTATCCCATTCACCGCGCTGCGCCCGAATTCCAGGACCAGAGCACCAAAGCCGAAACCTTCGAGACCGGCATGAAGGTTGTCGATCTCATCACCCCTTTTATCAAAGGTGGTAAAACCGGCATCTATGGTGGCGCCGGCGTCGGCAAGACTGTTACCATCGCTGAACTCATTCGTTCCGTGGCGCAGGAACACGAAGGCGTCTCAATTTTCGCTGGGGTGGGTGAACGCACCCGCGAAGGTACCGACCTCTATTACGAAATGCAGGAATATGGCGTACTTGATTCCGTGGCCATGGTCTTTGGCCAGATGAACGAGACCCCCGGCGTGCGCCTGCGCGTAGCTCTGACAGGATTGGCCATGGCCGAATATTTCCGCGATGAAGGCCGCGACGTGCTGCTTTTCATCGACAACATCTTCCGCTATGTGTTGGCCGGGTCCGAGATGTCCGCTCTGCTGGGTCGTATGCCCAGCGCAGTAGGTTACCAGCCCACGCTGGCCTCGGAAATGGGCGCCCTGCAAGAGCGTATCACCTCCACCAAGAAGGGTTCCATTACTTCCATGCAGGCTATTTACGTGCCCGCCGACGACTATTCCGACCCCGCGCCGGTAGCCACCTTTGCCCATCTGGATGCTACCATCACGCTGGAACGCAGCGTCTTTGCCAAAGGTATCTTCCCCGCCGTGGACCCGCTTTCATCTTCGAGCCGCGCCTTGCAGCCTGACATTGTTGGTGAAGAGCATTACCGTACAGCCCGCGAAGTAAAGCAAGTTCTGCAAACCTACAAGGACCTGCAAGACATCATCGCCATTTTAGGTATCGACGAATTGAGCGAAGACCAAAAGCTGCTAGTTTCACGGGCCCGGAAGATCGAGAAGTTCCTGGGTCAGCCTATGTTTGTGGCTCAGAAATTCCATGGGCTGGAAGGCCAATACGTGCCCACCAGCGAGACCGTGCGCGGCTTCCGCGAAATTCTTGACGGCAAGCACGACGATTTGCCGGAACAAGCTTTCTACATGGTTGGCACCATCGACCATGCCGTTGAGAAAGCAGAGCGGCTGCGGGAAACTGCATAGCGTGAAAGATAAAACGCAAAGCGTGATGGACAACTGCGTTGTTTCACGCTTTGCGTTTTTCGCTTCACGATTCTAGGTGAAACTATGCCTATCCATTGCGATATTGTGACTCAAGAACAAACCGTTTACAGCAATGATGTAGATGCCGTAAATTTGCCCGGCTCGGAAGGCCGCCTGGGTATTTTGCCCAACCACACGCCCCTGCTGACGACGCTGGGATTTGGCGAAGTCATTGTGCGGAAAGATGGTGAAGAAGAATTCTTTGCCATTGGGGGTGGCCTGGCTGAAATTCAGCCGGACAAGGTAATTGTGCTGGCGGATTCGGCGGAACATGTGGCCGAAATAGACATTCGCCGCGCTGAACAAGCCCGCGAACGCGCCGTGAAGCTCATGCAAGAAGGCGTGCCCGAGGACCCAGAACGGTATGCACAAATTCGGGCCTCCTTGCAGCGTGCCCAAATTCGTATTGACGTAGCCCGCCGCCGCCGCCGCCGCACCATGCCCACCGGCGCTTACCCCTCGCAAGAGGATGAAGATTAGATAGAGGCCGCCTGTGGCTTTATTTTCTCCTAACATTGCCATTGACCTGGGCACAGTAAACGTCCTGGTGCACCTGCAAGGCCGGGGGATTGTTCTGCAAGAACCGTCTGTCGTGGCGATCCAACAAGATGGTAACAAAACGATCATTGTTGAGGTTGGGCGGGCGGCCAAAGAAATGTACGGCCGTACCTCCGACGAGCTAGAAGTGATGCGCCCCTTGCGTGACGGTGTCATTGCCGACTACTTTGTGACTCAGGGTATGCTGGAATATTTCATCAGCAAAGTCACCGGCCGCATTCAATTGCGCCGCCCGGTGGTCATGATTAGCGTACCCTATGGCGTCACCAGCGTGGAACGCCGCGCTGTTAAAGAAGCTGCTTTGGCTGCTGGTTCACGAGAAGTCCATCTTATTCCCGAACCTCTGGCCGCCGCTATTGGCGCTGGACTACCCATTGGCACCCCCACCGGCAACATGGTGGTTGATATGGGCGGCGGTTCCACAGAAGCGGCCGTCATCTCCGTAAATGGCATTGTTTGTGCCGAGTCTGTGCGTGTAGGTGGCGTTCACCTCGACGAAGCCATCATCGGCTACGTTCGCAAAAAATACAACCTGGTTGTTGGCGAACCCACGGCTGAAGCCATCAAAATTAAAATTGGGGCAGCAATAGAGCTTGATAACGAGTTAGAAATGCAGATGCAGGGTCGCGACCAGATCACCGGCCTCCCCAAAACCATGACCATTCGCTCCGGCGAAGTAGTAGAGGCCTTAGCCGAACCGTTAACAGCCATAGTCAACGTGGTGCGGGCTGTACTGGCCAAAACCCCGCCAGAGCTGGCATCTGACATCATTGACCGGGGCATGGCTTTAACCGGCGGGGGCGCGCTGTTGCGCGAAATCGACACGCTGCTTACTCGCGAAACCGGGGTGCCGGCTTACGTGGCTGACAACCCCATTGCCTGCACGGCCCTGGGCGCGGGGAAAGCTCTGGCTGAATTACCCATCTTGCAGCGCAGCATTCCTGATTTGTAATTGGTTGAACCATTATTAAAAAAACCGCCCTCTTCAACTAAGGGGGCGGTTTTATTTTGGGAGTCTTGGGAAAATTATTCGCTTAAGTAATAGGTCATGCGCTGCAGTTCGGTGACCGGATCGCTGTAGCTAATTTGCACGTGCTCGGGAGCAACCAGATGCAGCGGCGCATAGCTGAGAATGGCGCGGATACCCGCTTCAACCAGGCGATTGGTGATGTCTTGCGCAACGCGGGCAGGCGTCGCAATGATGGCTACACTAATCTTTTGTTGGGCAACATTTCCCTCCAACTCTTCAAGTGGTTGGACGATGATATCGTTGACTTTTTTGCCGATTTTTCCGGGATCGTTGTCAAAAATCCAGCGAATTTCAAAACCGCGCGGGACAAAGCCATCATAATAAGCCAGCGCTGTACCTAAAGAACCGGCACCTATTAAAGCTACTGGCCATATTTTATCCAGATGCAGGATGTTACTTAACTGGTCTATGAGATAATTGATGTGATATCCCGTTCCTTGTTTGCCGAATTCACCAAAGTGGGAGAGGTCTTTGCGAATTTGCGCCGAGCTAATACCCAGTCGCTCGCCCAATTCGTGAGAAGAGGTTGTCGGCTTGTCGTGTTCAGCCTGCAAACGACGCAACTCGCGCAAATAAATCGGTAAACGGCCGATGACAATATCTGGTATGTTGTTGACCACAGTTCGCCTCTTGAGATAGGGTTTCAACAAAGGAACTCGTGTAACTTTTCACAATTTTAACATAGGGAAAAACCTATCGCAATAAAGGCAAATATTGTTTATGTGCAGGTACTAAATAACCCTACGCAAACCGTGGTGGTTTTTCTATAATTCCAGAGGAGTATTGACCCTTCGGGTGGTGAGCTATTCTCACGATTGTACTTAACTTAGCAAACAACTAGGATTTCTTATGCGACGAACCATCATCATTATTGCCATTGTAGCACTGCTGGGCACGGCCGGATTCTTTTTTGTGCAGCAGCGCCAAACCGAACAGGAAACGGCCGTTGAAATTTTGCGTGAAGCCACGGTAGAACGCGGGCGCGTTACCGCCACCGTCAACGCCACAGGGGCTATTGAACCAGAAGCACTGGTTACCCTCACCTTTGGCACCACAGGTACCATTCAACAGGTTAACGTAGTGCGCGGGCAAAGCGTAGCCGTCGGAGATATTCTCGCCTCCGCAGACACTGTTGAACTAGAGCTGGCTGTGCAGCAAGCGGAAGACGCGCTGCGCATTCAACAGCTTACGCTGCAACAGCGCCAAAACAGCGCGCCCAGTGAGGCCACGTTGGCCTCCGCCCAGGCAGACATCGATGCCGCCAACGCTAATCTGCTGGTAGCCCAGGCCAATCTAGCCTCCGCGCAGGCGGCTGTGCTGCAAGCGCAGGCGCAAAAAGCGCAGGTCTTGGCCGGCCCCACAGCCGGGCAGGTTGCCTCTGCCGAAGCGAGTTTGGCCCAGGCGCAGCTCCAGCAAAAGAATGCCCAAGAAGCCTACAACAGCACCATTCAATGTTTCACCATCACGCTCCCTGACGGCTCTGAGCAGGAGCAGTGCCCCGGCTTAGGCGCGCCGGAAGAACAAGCCCGCGCTGCCCTGGCAAATGCCAATGCTTCCTTAGCTGCTGCGGAGGCTCAACTGGCTGATGTGCAGGCTGGCGCCAGGTATAGCGATGTACAAGCGGCTGATGCGGCTATTGCCAGCGCTCAGGCTGGCGTACAGGCTGCCGAAGGGAACGTAGCAGCGGCTGAAGCAAATATCGCCCGCGCCGAAGCAGCTTATGCCCGCCTCTTGGAACCACCCACAGCAGATGAAATTGCCATTTTAGAGGCGCAAGTCAATAGCGCAGAAACCAGCATGGCCCTGGCGCAGCTCCGGCTGGATCAGGGGCGGATCATCGCCCCGATATCAGGGAAGGTGGCCAACGTACAGATTAACCCCGGTGAACAGGCCACCCCTGGCGCACCAGCCTTGACGATTGTGAACGAGGGGGCGTTTCACATTACGGTCAATGTGGATGAGATCGACATTGACCAGATTGCCTTGGGCCAGCCAGTGGACATTACGCTAGATGCGCTGCCGGATACGGCCGTTCAAGGTTTCATCTCCGAAATCGCTCCCACATCGGCCAACACCGGCGGCGTCGTCACTTACCTGGTCACCATCAACATTGAACCGCCGGAAGGCATTGTCCTGCGCGCGGGCATGAGCGCCAACGCCTCTATCGTGGTTGAAGAAATTGGCGAGGTCGTGGTCGTGCCCAATTGGGCCGTGCGTCTGGACCGCGAAACGGGTGAAGCCCTGGTTAACGTGAAGCAGGCAGATGGCACAATCAGCGAAATACCGGTGGGAATTGGCCTGCGCAATGAGCTGTCCAGTGAAGTCACCAGCGGTTTGAATCCGGGAGATGTGGTGGTGGTTACCAATGAACGCGAAGGCTTCAGCATCTTTGGTGGTGGGTAATGAGTGGGCAGAATAACGGCCGTAAACCAGTCATCCGCATCAAAGAAATGACCAAAGTCTACGTCATGGGCGAGTATGAGGTTCATGCCCTGCGTGGCGTCTCCGTGGACGTTTACGAAGGGGATTTCGTAGCCATCATGGGGCCATCCGGATCCGGTAAGTCCACCATGATGAACATGCTGGGCGCGCTGGACCAGCCTACCAGCGGCTCCTACTGGCTGGATGGCACCGACGTCAGTAAACTGACCGACAACGAGCTGGCTGACATTCGCAACCGCAAAATCGGCTTTGTGTTCCAGAACTTCAACTTACTTTCGCGCACGCCGGCTCTGCAGCAGGTAGAGCTGCCCCTCATTTATGGTGGCAAAGGGCAGCGCCGCGAGCAGGCTCAGAAAGCGCTGGAGTTGGTGGGCCTGGGCGACCGCCTGGACCATAAACCCAGTGAGCTGTCTGGCGGGCAGCAGCAGCGGGTGGCCATTGCCCGCGCTCTGGTCAACGAACCGGCAATTATTCTGGCCGATGAGCCTACCGGCAACCTGGATAGCAAATCGGGCACGGAAGTGATGCAGATTTTCCAGCGGCTGAACGAGGAGCAAGGCATAACGGTGCTGTTTGTGACCCATGACCCCTGGATTGCGCGGCATACCAAGCGGGTCATTACCCTGGCTGATGGCAAAGTTGTCAGTGACGAACCCGTTGTCAACCCGTTGGTGGCGGGGCAAACTGCCCGTCCCTCCGACATGGCGCTGCATTAAAATCAACCATGAATTTCGCGCAAAATTTTCGTATTGCCCTGGGCGGGTTGGTAGCCAATAAGCTGCGCTCGCTGCTGACCATGCTGGGCATTATCATTGGCGTGGCGGCGGTGATTACGCTGGTGTCTGTGGGACGCGGCGTGGAAGGCGTGGTCACGGCCGAATTCGAAGGGCTGGGCAACAACCTGCTGTTTGTGGTTCCTGGCCAGGTTGGCCCCGACCAGCAAGGTCCGCGTCGCAGCGGGGGCCTGGGGTTAACCATGAATGATGCCAACGCCCTGGCCGACCCGCTGCTGGTTCCAGATGTAGGGCTGGTCGTGCCGGAATACGGCCGTTCCGCCCAGATTGTACGCGGCCGTCACGAAGCCCGCACCTCAGTAACCGGCACCTCCATTGATTACCCTGACATTCGCAGCTTCTACCCGGCAGTGGGCAGCTTCTTCACCGAAGAAGACATTCGCAACCGCACGCGGGTTGCCGTACTGGGCCAGACCGTGTACGAGGAGCTGTTCCCCGACGGTGAGCCGCCCCTGGGCGAAACCATACGCATCAACAACGTCAATTTCCGCATTATTGGCCTTATGGAATCCAAAGGTGGTTCCGGTTTTAATGATCAGGACGACCTGATTTTGGTACCCATCAGCACCGCCCAGCAGCGCCTTTTTCCGGCCCGCCGCCCCGATGGCAAGCTGCGAGTAGACATCATTTATGCCCAACTACTCAACGAGGAACGAAAAGATACGGCCATTGGGCAAATCGAGCTGGTGATGCGCGAGCAGCACAACATCGCCTTTGACGAGGAAGATGATTTCACCGTCCTTAGCCAGGACGAGCTGGTGAGCGCCTTTGGCCAGGTCACCAGCGTGCTGACGGTATTTTTGGGCGTCATTGCCGGCATCTCGCTGCTGGTAGGCGGCATCGGCATCATGAACATCATGCTGGTGTCCGTGACGGAGCGCACGCGAGAAATTGGCCTGCGCAAAGCGGTGGGGGCCAAACGGCGCGACATTTTGTGGCAATTTTTGGTAGAGGCTATGGTGCTGGCCACGCTGGGCGGCGTCATCGGCCTGGTCATTGGCGTGGCCGGATCCTTCCTGATTGCGAATTTGTCGGACACGCTGCAGCCCACGGTAGATTGGACGGCCGTTATCGGCGCCATCAGTATTTCGGCAGCCGTGGGACTGCTTTTTGGCGTTTACCCGGCGGCCCGCGCCTCGCAGCTCAATCCTATCGATGCCTTGAGGTATGAGTAAACCTGCGCTATGAATTTCAACGAAAACATCCGCATCGCCCTGCGCGCCCTCAACGCCAACAAGCTGCGCGCAGCTCTGACTATGCTGGGCATCATGATTGGCGTGGCGGCGGTGATTACCCTGCTGGCCATTGGCGATGGGGTGACGCGCTTCGTGGCCGACCAGTTTGTAGGTCTGGGCACCAACCTGGTCTTTGTGCTGCCCAACATTGAGGAAGAGGGGCAGCAGTTTGGCCCACCGGGAGCGGGCGGTTCCAGCCTGACGCTGAAGGATGCGGAGCAGTTGAGCGACCCACTGCTGCTGCCTAACGTTTCGGCCATCGCCCCGCTGGTATTCCGCAGCGACGAATTACAGTACCTGGGAAACGTGTACCGCACGAGTATTCGCGCTTCCACACCTGACTATGGGGAAATTCGCGGTTACGAGATGGCCCGTGGGCGCTATTTTAACGAGACGGATTACAACGGCCGTTCCCGGGTTGTGGTGCTGGGCCAGGACGTGGTGGACAATCTCTTTCCTCCTGACGTGGACCCTCTCGATATCGACATCAAAATTCGCGGCATTAACTTCCGGGTCATTGGCATTCTTACCCGTAAAGGCGGCGGCACCTTCGGCAGCGAAGACGATCTGGCCCTCATCCCCCTGACTACTGCCCAGGAGCGCCTTTACAATTTGCGCACGCCCGGCGGCGAGCTGCGCGTAGACTTTATCCTGCTGCAAACCGTCAACAGCGACGCCGTGGAAGACGTCGTCATTGACGCCACCAACGCCATGCGCCAACTGCACAACATCACTTTCCGTGACGAAGATGATTTTGTCATTCTCACGCAGGAGGACTTTTTAGCCTCTTTTGGTGAAGTAACCGGCGTGCTGACGCTGTTTTTAGGCGCTATCGCCAGCATCTCTCTGCTGGTGGGCGGCATCGGCATCATGAACATCATGCTGGTGTCGGTGACGGAGCGCACGCGGGAAATTGGCCTGCGCAAAGCGGTGGGGGCCAAGCGTGGGGATATTCTCGGTCAATTCCTGACGGAAGCGGTGGTGCTGGCCTTGTTGGGTGGGGTGCTGGGCATCATCTTCGGCTTTTTGGGCGCAACGGCCGTGCGCATTGCCGTGCCCGAACTGGAAGCGGTAGTAACTTTTAGCTCCATCTCCCTGGCTGTGGGCTTTTCCGTGGCCGTGGGGCTGTTCTTTGGTATCTACCCCGCTTCCCGCGCCGCCAGCCTCAACCCCATTGAAGCCCTGCGCTTCGAGTAGTTGCCCAGCAAGCTGCTATTTGCGCACCAGATAATTCCCTAGAACCAGCGTATCCAGGCCGCTGTTGCCAAAAGTTTTCAGCGCGTTGGCAGGGGTGTTCACAATCGGTTCGCCGCGCAGGTTGAAGCTGGTGTTGATTAGAATGGGCGTCCCCGTCGCCTGCCCAAACTGCTGCACCACATCGTAATAACGCGGGTTCCATTCCCGGCGCACCGTCTGCAAGCGGCCCGTACCCAGGTGGTTGACGGCCGGCACTTCCTGCCCTGGCTCTTCCTTGAAGCGATGCACAGTGAGCATGAAGCGCGGCAGATAATAGCTGTCCGGGCTGGGAATGCCCTCGAAATAATCGTCCACCGCTTCTTCAACGATCACCGGCGCAAAAGGGCGGAACGGTTCGCGGAACTTGATCTTGGTGTTCACGATGTCCTTCATGTCCGCGCGGCGCGGGTCGGCCATGATGCTGCGGCTGCCCAAGGCCCGCGGCCCCCACTCAAAGCGCCCCTGGAACCAGGCAATGACTTTGCCCTGCAAGATGTCGTCCACCACCCTGGCGGTCAGGCGCGCTTCATCGCGCTCTACTTCGTGCTTGAAGCCGCTCTGGGCAATGGCCGCCTCGATGTCGCCGTCACTGTACTCCGCGCCGTAGTAGTTGTGTTCCTGCACAAATTTGCGCGGCTGGCCCAGCAGCACGTGGTAGGCGTAGAGGGCGGCTCCCAGCGCGCCGCCGCTGTCTCCGGCAGCGGGCTGGATGAAGATTTCGGTGAAGGGGGTTTCGGCCAAAAGACGGCCGTTAGCCTTGCTGTTCAGCGCCACCCCCCCGGCCATGCAGACCTGCGTCATGCCCGTGTCCTCGTGCAGCTTGCGCAGCATCTTGATCATGGTCTCTTCCGTCACCCGCTGGATGCTGGCAGCAATGTCGGCGTAATATTGATTCAACTGTACCTGCGGGTCGTTGGGGTTCACTTCAGGGTTGGTCTTGGTGGTGTAAAAATCGTCGCTGTGCACGCGCGGGTGGGCCAAACAGCTTGATAAATTTGTCGCTGTAGGTGCGGGTGTGGGAGTAATGGAAGCTGAAGTAATCCATGTCCAGCCAAAAGCTGCCATCGTCGTACAGCTTGAAGATTTTCTCCATCTTGTCCAGGTGGTTTGGCTCGCCGTAGGGCGACATGCCCATTACTTTGTACTCGCCATTGTTGACGCGAAAGCCCAGATAGGCGGTAAACGCGGAATAAAGCAGCCCCAAAGAATGGGGGAAACGCTGCTCTTCGGTAAGGACGAGCTTGTTTTCGCCGCTGCCGTCCCAATCGGCTGTGGCGTACCCTTTGGCGGCCGTCGTCCACTCGCCCACGCCGTCAACGGTGAGCACGGCCGCTTCCTCAAACGGTGACGCAAAAAAGGCGCTGGCCGCGTGGGAAGCGTGGTGATCGGCAAAAAGAATTTTGTCGACGGGAATGTTTAAGCTTTCCTGGATGTGCGCTTTGACCCACAGCTTGTCCCCCAGCCAGGCAATCATCGCCTCGCCAAAGGTGCGCCAGGAGCGGGGGAAGGAGGAAAGATGGGTCTTGAAAATGCGCTCGAATTTGAGCAGCGGCTTTTCGTAAAAGACGACGTAATCCAGATCATTGGGAGGTAATGCCGGCCGTTTTCAGGCAAAAGTCGATGGCGTGCTGCGGGTAGCCGGAATCGTGCTTTTGGCGGCTGAAACGTTCTTCTTCGGCGGCAGCGACCAAGAGCCCATCTTCAAGCAGGGCGGCGGCCGCATCATGATAAAAACAAGAAATACCGAGTATGTACATAGCGTGTTTAACCTTGTTCTCGCGCGGTGGTTATGGTGGTGTCCAAACTATCTTTTGCCATCCAGGTTGTGCTGGGCGGGCGCTGCTTCATGTGCAGGGGGTCGCTCAGCAGCTTAAAGCCCAGGGCAAAGGGGGTGACAAAGATGAAGTAGAAAAAGCCCATCAGCAGCCGCCCCTGGACGGCCCCGAGCTGTGCACCAAATTCGCCCCATTTTTGCCACAAGCGGCGGACCAGGGAAAGGGAAACGGCCGTTCCGCCCTTTTCTTGTGCATGCTCTGGCAGCTCCGACTTGGGCATGGGCGGCGGCGCATCGGACAGAGCAAAGCGGGCTGCCGTCAGCACCAGGCCCACAACCAGCCCCAGCCCCAGCGCCACCAGAACTGCCCAGCCATGGGCAGCTATTTGCCCCCGTACTACAAAAGCAGCCACCCACAGCGCCAGCACCACCAGCAAATCCAGCAGCGACGGGTAAAATTCCCGGCCCCGTGCAACCAGAACCGCCCCGGCCGAATAGCCCACCAGAGACAACAAGACAACGCCTAATGCACTCCAAAACATGGCTTCAACTCCTTCAGAGGTTACAGGTCACAGATTACAAGTTTCAGAAATGTAACCTGTAACTAGCAACCTGTTACTCTTAAAACAGGGTGTACACAAACGGCGTCAGGGCTGGAGAAATGGACGCCAGAATGAGCAGCAGGCCAAAGATGACCAGCACGGCAATCAGCGGAATGAGCCACCACATTTTGCGCTTGCCCAAAAATCCAAACAACTCTTTCAAAACAGTTAAACGAGATAACGTTTTTTTCAACATGGTTATACCTCTTTCATTCTGCAATTTCCGCCATATAAGACTGGATCAGATCGGCCACTAGCTGGTTACCGGCCTGGTTCCAGTGCGGGTCGGCGTAGTGATAAAATTCACCCTCACGAATCGTTTTTTCCCACAAAGTGGGCGTCAGGTCCAAAAATTCGATGCCATTTTCGGCCGTGAAGTCGGCCAACAGGCGGCTTTGGGCGTCGTGGTTGGCGTTCATTTCGTCGTAGCTAATGTATTGCGGGTTCCATTGGAGACGGCCGTTATCGCCTCCGCTCAAAGTCACCGTCACACTGCGCGCCAATACATTATTCACGTCCACATCATTCCACAGCCGCGACCAATATAAATGCTCCTTACTGGGCACAAAAACCACCAGCAAACGTGTTTCCTGCGCCTCTGTCAGGCTTTCCAACTCTAACAGCGCCTTTTCTATGGCGGCAAATTCGTCCGACTTTGCCACCATATCGTAACTGGCGCTCATCGGCAGCAAATGCACATCCTTCAGCACCGTCTCCATCGGCCCCCAGTCCGTCGTCACCGTTACCGGATACCGATAGCGGCGCGGTTCTTCGGCATCATCCTCTTCGCCTTGCAGTGCATAGCGCGCCAGGTGGTAGGTAACCATCCGCCTGTACCAGGGCACGCCCTGCATATCATACTCCCGCCAATCCAGGCCACTGGCCTGCTTATCCAGATATTGCTGCACGTTAATCAGGTCGTTTCCCTCAAAATAGAGCAGCACTACCCAATTCGGGTTCTTGTCCAGGCCGAACATCTTCACCGCTTCCACCTCATTCAGCGTCGTCCAGCTTGAGGCGCCCAATGTTAATATCTCTTTTCCAGTTTGTTTGGCCAGCAACTCAATCCACGTTTGCGGTGCAGAGCGCGTCACGAAAGAATCCCCCGTCACCACAATGTCGTACTGTTCCTGCCATTCGTACCGGCTGTTCGGGAAGCCCATTTCGTCTGTTTCAAATACATACCAAAAAGCATCCGTACGGGCCGATGGCCGTGTCTCCGGTCCCGCATCCGAGAGGTACGGGTCGGCGGGATCCCAATATCCTTCCAATTTTAGGCCGGGTTCGTACCAATACGCCAGGCGCACCGGCTTGTCATACACAAAATACGGCTGGCAGTAGTAATTGCCTAAAATGAAATCGCTGGCGCAAACTTTGAGGGGAATCAGTTGATAAAAATGGCGTAGCCCCAATTCTAATGCACCCCAAACAGCCAGCAGCGTCAGCAGCAGCAGCGCGGCTACGCTTAAGATTTTTGTGCGTGAACTTTGCGTTTTTGCTTCATCCGCCATAAAAATTCGTGGCAAATTATTGGCCTGTCCCGTTAATTTTACCAGAGGAGAAGTATAAATTCGTTCAAGCAGTAAGGCAAACGCAGCAAAAGCACGAAAGGCCGCCGATTAAGCAATGTTTCCCGCGGTGCAGGCAGCCTGGCAAAAGCAGAAAGGGAGAGGCCGAGAAGGAAAGCCAGGGTAAGAGGTAAAGGGCGAAGAATGAGGAAAAACGGATGACGGATAACGGGTGACGGGCGGTTGCACCACAACTGAAGCAGGCCAACGATTAGCAAGGGGCCTAAAAAGAGCAGGCTGGCGGCGGTATGGGAGAGCATAATGGCGGCAGTGGCCAAGGCGGCGCATTCTGGCCTACCAGCCAGTAGCAACATGTGAGCAAGTAGACGCTAAAAGGGGAAATTTGAAGAGGAGAGTGTTAGCCAAAAACCAGGTACGGCGACCAGCGGACAAAAAAAATGCCCTGTGGTCACAGGGCATTAATCAGCGAAATGCGATAATCATGAAGGTTAAAGTCGTGCCCCTTGGGTGAGGCATTCAGCAGGGATTGGGCGGCAACGGCCGTTACCAATCCCACACTCAGCCAGACAGCCCAAGAGGCACAACGGCGCATACGTTAACGAATGGCCAGCAGTTCCACCTGGAAAATCAGCGTCGCGCCAGGGGGAATGAGCCCGCCAGCACCGGTTTCACCATAAGCTAAATCCGCGGGAATCACCAGTTGTCGGGTTGAGCCAACTTTCATGGTGGCCACGCCTTCATCCCAACCGGCAATGACCCCGCCGGTGCCCAAAACAAATGTAAAGGGGCGCCCGGCATCAAAAGAGCTGTCAAACTTGGTGCCGTCTTCCAGCCACCCGGTGTAATTAACTTCTACGGTCTGCCCTTGTTCAGGCATTGGGCCATCCCCTTCTACCAGGTCCACGTACTTCAGCCCGCTTTCCGTTTCAGTGTAGTCCGCCTCATCTACCTCAGCAATCTGCGGCGCGGAACGGAAAGAAACCAGCATGACTTCCATCACCAGCGTTGAGTTTGGGGGAATGCCGCCGCCGCCACTTTCGCCCAGAGCCAGATCGGGGGGAATGACCAACTGGCGCTGGCCGCCAGCTTTCATGGTCGCTACGCCTTCATCCCAACCGGGGAACACGGTAGTGCCGCCACCCAGGGCAAAGGTGAGAGGGCCGCCGCCCAGCTCGGACGAAGTGATAAAGCTGCCATCTTCCAGCCAGATGGTGAAGTCGACGGTTACGCTGTCGCCAGTGGCCGGTTCGTCACCTTCACCTTCGGCCAGGTCGTAGTACTGCAAGCCAGTATCCGTGGTGGTGTAGGTCAGCCTCGTCAACGGCCGTTGGCGCAGGCGTCGGGGCAACGGAGATGAGTTCCACGTCCACTAACATGGCCGTCGTGGGTGGCGTCACCTGTCCGGCACTAGCCTGATCCACAATGAGGTCAGGAGGAATGACGAGGCTCGCCTGCCCGCCAGGCTGCATCAATAAAATGCCCTCTTCCAGGCCCGGAAACAACTGTCCTGCACCCATCACCACTTTGATGGGGCTGCCCTGCGCGTAAGTGTCGCCCAAGGGGGTACCATCCGCCAGTTGGGCTATCAGGTGTATTTCCACAATATCGCCAGGCTGCGGATTGGGGCCATCGCCAACCGCCACTTCCAAGTATTGCAGGCCACTGTCAGTAACCTCAGCTCCCTCAGCGGGTGTCGGTATGGGTACAGGAGTAGGCGGCGTCAACAATTCTACGCCGTCATCTGCTGCACCGGTGTCCGGCTCGGACACGTTTGTTTCAGTGGTTGAGTTTGGGGCATTTTCGGCAACGGCCGTTTCTTCCCCATTCTCCGCCCCGTTGGGCGCTTCCGCTGGGCCGCAAGCGGCCACCATCAATAATACCAGTGACATGGCCACAAACAGCCATATCTTTCCCATACGTAACTTATTCACACAAACTCCTTTCAATATCAACTTGCCGGGTAATTGCCCCGGCAGAAATTCAAAATTAACGAGCAGTAATTAGCTCCACTTCAAAAATCAGCGTGGCATGAGGGGGAATGACGCCTCCCGCCCCTTGCGCACCGTAACCCAGGTGCGCGGGGATGAGCAGTTGGCGCTTGCCGCCAATTTTCATTGAGGCCACGCCTTCGTCCCACCCGCGAATCACCTTGCCGGCGCCGAACTCAAATTGAAAAGGCTGTCCACGATCATGGGAGCTGTCAAATTTGGTGCCGTCTGCCAGCCAGCCGGTGTAGTGCACGGCAACCATCTGCTTTTTGCGCGGGGAACGGCCGTTTCCCTCAACCAGGTCCACGTATTTCAAGCCGCTTTGGGTGGTCACGTAAGCATCCTGCGCCACGGGCGTCGGCCCGACAGCCACCTGCGGCTTTACGGCTACCAGTTCTACCTCAAATATCAGCGGGGCGTTGGGCGGAATGGCGCTGCCAGCTCCCCGCGCCCCGTAGCCCAGGTGCGGCGGAATAATCAGCCGCGCCTTGCCCCCTTCATGCATCAGGCCAATGCCTTCATCCCAGCCGGGAATGACGCGGCCCGTGCCCAACAGGAACTCAATTGGCTGTCCCCGATCCCGGGAGCTGTCAAAAATACGGCCGTTCTGCAGCTTACCCGTATAATGCACCGCCACCTTATCCCCTTTTTGCGGCATGGGGCCGGCGCCTGCTTGCAATTCAATGTACTCCAACCCACTTGGTCGTTTCATGCGCTCTTCTCTCCACTCGTCAAGCTTCAGCAATTCCTATACAGTTTTCAGTGCAATTTCAGGGATTTCCCCAACCGGCATTGATTACTGATGGCTGTTTGCTGATTACCATCGGGCATAATACCACGATTTTGCCAATGGCCTAATTTACTTAACCTGCCGCTGAGGTTAGCCAGCCCAGCAGCGCGCCGCCGGCAATGAGCCAGGTGGTGTTCACCTTGAAGCGGAAGAGCATCAGCGCAGACGCCGCCAGCAGCAGCAGTGTCACGCCGTCAATGACCGCCGCCCGGCCAAGCTGCCAGGTAACGGCCGTCATCAATCCCATGGAGGCCGCATTCACGCCATCCAACAGCGCCCCCGCCCAGGCAGATTGGCGAATGCGCGGAATGAGCCGCGCGCTCAGCGCCACAAAGACAAAGGCGGGCAAAAATATGCCCAGGGTAGCCAGCAGCGCCGCCGGTAAACCACCCAGCAAGTAACCCACAAAAGTCGCCGTGGTAAAGACCGGCCCCGGCGTGAGCTGTCCAATCGCAATTGCGTCAATCAACTGCTGGTCGGTCAGCCAGCCGAGCCGCTCCACAAAGTCGCCATGCAAAAAGGCCAGCAGCACGTAGCCGCTGCCATAAAGCACCGACCCAATCTTGAGAAAGGTAAAAAAGAGAGTGGAGAGACTGAAAGAGGCGGCGCTGGTTACGGCCGTTGCTATCGCCCCTGCTAAAGACCCTCCCAATCCACTCAATGGAAGCAGCACGCCCAGTTCATCCACGCGCCACTGCCGTACCCCCTTCACCAGCATCACCGCCGCGCCGCCCAAAGCCAGCAGCAGCAGTTCGTTCCAGCCCAGAAAATAAAGGGCCAGGACCCCCAGCGCCACCACACCGGTCAGTGCATCGACCACCGCCTTGCGTCCCAGCACCCACAATGCCTGGACCACTACGGCGATAATCACCGGCTTGATGCCGTAGAGGATCCAGTCGGCCTGGGGCGCAGTACCCAGGCGTACGTAAGCCCAGGCTAGGGCCAGCACGCTAAGCATGGCGGGCACAATGAAGCACACCCCGCCCACAAGCAGGCCGCGCCAGCCGCCGCGCAGATAGCTGACGTGAATGACCATTTCCGTAGAGTTGGGGCCGGGTATGAGGTTGGTGGCGCCGAGCAAATCGAGGAATTTCTGGTCGTCCAGCCATTTACGCCGCTTAACGGCCTCGTCGTGCAGCATGGCTATGTGCGCCGCCGGGCCGCCAAAAGCGGTGAAGCCCAGTTTGAGGGCAAGGAAGGCAATTTCTTTGAGCATAAGATTTGCGTCTACTTGTCGGCCTGCAACGGCCGTCCCAAAATCTCGATGCCTGCTTCTGTAGCGACAACGGCCGTATCCGCCAGCCCTAAAAACAGCCCATGCTCCACCACCCCCGGCTGCTGCTTAATGGCCTGGGCCACCTGCGCCGGGTCAGGCAGCCCGCCGCCAAAATGGCAGTCCAATATCACGTTGCCCTCGTCGGTTATGAAGGTCTGGCCATCGCGCAGGCGCAACACCGGCCTGGCCCCCAAAGATGCCAGGTAATCACTCACCGGCTTTTGCGCAAAAGGAATCACTTCAACCGGCAATGGTGCGCGGGTAGCCAGGCGTGTAACGAGTTTGCTGCCGTCACCAACCACAATCATACGCCGCGAGGCCGCAGCCACAATCTTTTCGCGCAGCAGCGCCCCACCCAGCCCCTTAATCAGGTCCAGCTTCAGCGAGATTTCGTCCGCGCCGTCGATGGTCACGTCTATCACCGGATTTTTGTCTAACGTGGTGAGGGGAATGCCCAACTCTTTAGCTTCTCGGGCAGTAGCTTCGGAGGTGGGGATGCCCAGGATGTGATGCAAACGGCCGTCTTGCAGCATTTGCCCGATAGCCCGCACCGCATGAACGGCCGTACTGCCTGTGCCCAGCCCCACCACCATACCTGGTTGCACCGCTTCGACAGCCTTTTCGGCCGCCTGTTTTTTTAAATCATCTAATGTCATTATATTTCCCCCAATTTTTTAAAGATTAGGTGATTGACACGGCCAATCTTCGAGACTTATAATGGTTCCATCTGGAGCCATAAGACCTCGGGTGGCCCAGAGAGTGGTTAGAAGAATAAGCGGACCTTGAAATCCCCTATAGCGTGCTCACCTGCTTCCGATCCGAGTCGCAGGAACCCGGTCGAGGCCCAACACCTAGTGTATTGCCGCCAAGGGATTCGCCTACATAAATCCGCCCAAATTCTGGCTTGAAAAAGCTCTTTGGCAACCATTCGGGGTTTTATTATGGACACCCCAATAGTAAAAAGCACCCTCAAATGCGCAGGGTGCTTTTTCTTTTGGTAGGCCCGTTGTCAAGCTGTCTCAATGCGGTAGGCGGTTTTAACGGCCGTTCCCGCCCGTTTGAACATCACGCTGGCCGAACAATACGTCTCCTGCGACAGTTCAATGGCCCGCTCTACCGCCTGGGGGTCAATATTTTCACCGGTGACCACGTACACAATCTCGGCCTCGGTGTACACTTTGGGGTGTTCCTCGGCTCGCGTACCGCGAATTTCCACCCGCAGCCCGCTAAAATTTTGCCGCATTTTGCGCAAGACGTGCACGACGTCCATAGCCGTGCAGCCGGCCACGCCAGCCAGCAAGAATTCCATGGCGCTGCCGCCATTTTCGGCGCTGGCCTGCCCGCTGACCTCAAATTCGTAGCCAGAACCTAGCTGCCCGCGAAATTGTAGATTTTCGCCTTGCCAGGTGATGACTGCTGTTTTTTGATCTGCCATAAATCTCTCCATTTAAAGGGTAAGGGCGTATGATTATACGCCCTTACAATTGTGAATGTAGAGTATTGTACCGGCAACGGCCGATTCTCACACGCCCATTTTCTGCCGCAAAACTGCGCCCGGCGGGGGTGGCTTCTGTATCGAAAACGGCCGTAATCGTCGCTCCCAGGTCGGCAAAATAGCGCACCCCCAAATTCACCCCGCCGCGCACCGGCTGCCCGATGATGAGCAGGGGCACGTACTCGCGGGAATGGTCGGTGCTGGGCGTCGTCGGGTCATTGCCGTGATCGGCCGTCAGTACCAGCACGTCATCCTCCGCCAGAGCCGCCAGCAGTTCCGGCACGCGCGGCGTCAAATTCGGCCAGGGCGTCAGCGTACCCCTGCGGGTTATTGCGATGCCCGAACTTGGCGTCGAAGTCTACCAGGTTGGTAAAAATCAAACCGCGCTCGCGCTGTTCGCGCATCGCTGCCAGGGTTTTGTCCACGCCATCCATGTTGTCGGCGGTGTACACGTAGTCGGTGATGCCCTGGGCGTTGAAAATGTCGTTGATTTTGCCCACGGCATACACCATCAGCCCGGCATCCTTCAGCCGGTCCATGGCGGTGGGCTTAGGCGGGGAGACGGAAAAGTCGTGGCGGTTGGCCGTGCGCGTGAAGCTACCCGGCTGGCCTACGAAGGGGCGGGCAATGATGCGGCTGACTTCGTGGGGGCCGGTGAGAATGCGCCGCGCTGCCCGGCACATGGCATACAGCTCTTCTACGGGAATGACCTCCTCGTGGGCGGCAATCTGGAACACGCTGTCGCCGGAGGTGTAGATGATGGGTTTACCCGTACCCAGGTGTTCTGCGCCCAGCTCGTCCAAAATAACCGTACCGGAAGCGGGGTAGTTGCCCAGGGTGCCGCGTCCAATCTCTGCTTCAAAGGCGCTCATAATTTCTGGCGGAAAGCCGTTGGGGTACAGGGGAAACGGCCGTTCCAGCTCCACGCCCATCAATTCCCAATGCCCGGTGGTGGTGTCTTTTCCCGCGCTCACTTCTTCTAGCTTGCCGTAAACGGCCGTTGGCGCCGTTTGCGGCTCCACGCCCTGCAAAATGGCAATGTTGCCCAGTCCCATGCGCTCCAGGTTTGGCACGCGCAAGCCGCCCACCACACGGGCCATGTTGCCCAACGTGTGGCTGCCCACGTCCCCAAATTCGGCCGCATCCGGCGCTTCGCCAATGCCCACGCTGTCCAACACCATCACGATGATTCGATTGATTGCCATAGTTACTTTACCTTTTTTCGTCATCCATCGTCCGTAATCAGTTAACCCCTACGGTTTACGGTTCTCGTTTAACCGCTCACGGACTATGGAAACCACTTCTGTCACCGGCAAGCTATATCGCGTGTTGCCATCCCGCCCCACCACCGTGTGCGCCATGAACAGGCTGTTGTAAATGGCTTCTTCCACTGCTTCCACCACCGCCAGGGCAAAGGAACTCATCAGGGGCTGTTCGTAAACATACGGCCGATTCCCCTGGAAGCGCTTGGGCCGGTCGGGAATGCGGTTGGTCGTGCTGAAGGCAATCACAAAATCGCCGCTGCCACCGTGGCAGGTGCTGCCCGTACGCGCCAGGCCAAAGGCCGCCCGGTGGCAAAGACGCCCTAGCTGGCGGCTGTCTAGCGGCGCATCGGTAGCCAGCACAATCATGATAGAACCCGCTTCGGGGCGCGGTTGATAATCAGGCGGCTGCACGGTCCGCCCTACCGGCACCCCGGCAATCACCAGCTCTTCCGGGCTGCCGTAGTTACTTTGCACCAGCGCGCCCACAGTATAGCCTCCGGTGCGGCGCGGCAGCATGCGGCTGGCCGTGCCGATGCCCCCTTTCCAGCCAAAGCAGCTTGTGCCCGTGCCTGCACCCACCACGCCTTCGGGCACGGGGCCGCTTCTGGCAGCGGCTAGCGCGGCGCGCACTTCCGTCTCGCCAATAGGCCGCGCCTGGATGTCGCTGAGGAAGCCGTCGCTGGTCTCGCCTACCACCGGGTTGACGTTGGCGTATCCTTTGCGCCCGCTCTCGGCAAAGCCAACGCCGATGTGCGGATTTTGCTCAATGGCCCGTGTAATCAGGGCGTCGGCCACGCGAGGCACATTTAGCGTGCCGGTGAGGGCAATGGGGGTTTCCAGGGTACCAAGTTCGCGCACCTGCTCAAAGCCGGCTACTTTGCCAAAACCGTTGATGGTGTGTACGGCCGTTGCCACCTTCTCCTCATACAAATTCCCTTGATGGGGCAAAATGAGCGTCACGCCCGTGCGAAAGGGACCGTTTCCCGTCCACGCCCCTTCCCCCTGAATCAGAGTGTAATGCCCTACGGCCACCCCTTCCACGTCGGTGATGGCGTTGTGTGGTCCGGGTGGCAGCTGGCTTTGGTAAATGTTGAGTTCCCGAATACGCGGCATGAATCAGTTCCTTTCCATCAATCTCCCGACACCTTGCGCAATCTCCTCGGATCTGCTTCGCGGATAAGCGCCCGCGCCAGCACCAACGTCGGATCAATCAGCGGCAGCCCGTCCAAATAATGCTCTGTCAGGGCCAGGGGCATTTCTGTGCAGCCCAATATGATCACCTCTGCGCCGGCCTGGTGCAGCGCCCTAACCCCATGCTGCAAATCGGCCCGCGCCTTTTCCGTCGCGCAGCCCCTGGCTTTGATGCCATAAACCGGGTCATAAACGGCGGGATGAATGATCTGGGTTTGCAAATCGTCATTCGGGACCAAGACAGTGAAGCCCAATGGTTCCAACACGGCGGGGTAAACCCGGGCGCGGTTGGTGCCAGTGGTTGAAAGCACGCCCACTCGCCGAACGTCGGGGTAATTTTCGCGCAAAAAGCGGGCCGTTTCGCCCATCATGTGCAGCAAGTGCAGCTTACTGCCAGCGGCTAGTAGCTCACTCTGTATAACGTCAAAAATGGGGGTGGCGTGAGCGGTGTTGCAGGGAATGCCTGCCACCTGCGCGCCCATTCTTTCCAGGGTCAGCAGTTGGCGCGCAATGGGGTAAGCCGGGTTCAATTCCTCCTCGCCCAGCAGATAGGTGGTGCGGTCGGGGATTTTGGCCGGATGGGAAATGCTGAGGACGGCGAGATGGTCCTGGTCGCGGCAGGCAACGGTTTCCTGGGCAATTTTGTGCTGCAAATCCAGCCCGGCAAAAGGACCAACTCCACCCACAATACCGATGCATTTACCAGCTTTCATATGGCAAGGATACCATAGATCGGGGCAGGGGCGGTAAGGGTCTGGCAGGTTTTCAGGTGGTTTCGTAGATGCGCTTGCTGATTTGTTGCAGGAGTTCGGGAAGCGCCGCGGCAACGGCCGTTGACAGACCTTCGCCGTAGCCTAACTGCGCCGCGGTGACGGTGAAGAGGGTGGCAGGGGGGAAACGGCCGTAAAGCACCCGCGCACTCTCCAACAATTCCGACGGACCAACGTGATGCGAAAAGGCCCCCCGCCGTTCCATCTCCGGCGTCAAATCGGCCCGCCGAATCTCCCCCGGCTCACCCCCCACGGCCGCATCGACAAAAATCACCAAATCTGCCCGGCTGATAGGCTCTGCCAGCTCCGGCAGCAGTTGGTGCAAGGCTTCCACAATAATTCGTAAAGGTTTGTTGGCTTCTTCTGGGTTATGCGTCGCGTTAAAATCTGAATCCTGCAATCCAAATTCCGCAATCTTTTCAGCCGCCGCCCAGCCAATACCATCATCCTCCCGCAGGGGATTACCGTAACCAATGATTAAAACGTCGGGCATAGGTGGTTGGTTGGATGGTTGGTTGGATGGTTGGATAGATGGTTTAACTAAACAAACCAACTAACTTACCAACAAACTATCGAGTTAACGCCTCACACTATCCAACACTTTGCCGTCGGGAGCCAGCAAACTCACTTCCAGTGGCATTTGGCCCACCGCATGCGTCGAGCAGCTCAGGCAGGGGTCAAAGGTGCGAATGACTGCTTCCACGCGGTTAAGCATACCCTCTGTCAGGCGATGGCTATCGACATAGCGCCGGGCTACTTGGGCTACGCCACGGTTCATGGCCAGGCTGTTGTGGGTCGTAGAGACTATCATGTTACCCCATGTTACCAGCCCTTCTTCATCCACCCGGTAATGATGGATGAGCGTACCTCGTGGTGCTTCGGTAACCCCTACCCCCTCCCCAACGTTAGCCGCAGCGTGGGCGCGAACGCGCGCATTCAAAATGTCTGGTGACTGCAGATGTCTTTCCATGCGCTCCAGACAATGGAGGCATTCGATCAAGCGTGCGTAATGGTTGAGGAACGAACTGTGATGATTATAGCCACGGAACTCGGCAAGTTCCTGATCGGCCTGTGGTGTACCCAGCCCCGGCGTGACGACGAGACGGGCCAGCGGACCCACGCGGTAAATGCCATTCGGATAACCCATGGGCAGATAGTAGGGCGACTTCAGGAAGCTGAATGCCTCAGTTGCTTCGCCGATATAAGTGCGATACTCGTCTCGATGGAAATCCTGGACGACCTTGCCTCCAGGCCCGTCTACAAATTGGAGCCGCCCGCGGTAAAGTTCCAGAGTAGGTTCGTGCTCATTGACCAGCGAGAGGTAGAGTGAGGGAAAGTTGGCATAGCTGCGCGCTTCCGACTGAAAATCGTCCATAATGCGCTTGAACCAGTCCAGAGAGCGCCGGATAATTCGATACATTTCTGGGATTTCGTTAAGAATTTCCTGGCGCACGCCGTCATCCAACGGACTGCTGACGCCACCGGCTACAATCCAGGTGGGGTGCAAGCGCCGGCCAGCTATGCGCTCAATGACGCGCTGGCCAAAACTGCGTAGCCGCACGCCGTCGCGTATCACTTCAGGATGTGTTTTGAGCATGCTGAAAATATTGCGCTCGCTGGCCTCTGCTTCCATTCCTACGAGCAGATCAGGCGAGGCCAGGTAGAAGAAGCTTAGCGCATGTGACTGAATGAGCGATGCGAAGTTGACGATCTCGCGCAGCTTACGAGCCGTACCCATGACGCGCACAGACATGATCGCCTCACATGCCTGCGCCGAGGCCAACTCGTGGCTGATTGTACATATGCCGCAGATGCGGCCCATGATGCCGGGCATTTCATAGAATGGTCGCCCTTCAATGAACTTTTCAAAGCCCCGAAACTGGGTTACGTGCATGTGCGCGTCCTGCACAGCGCCGTCGTCGTCCAGATAAATACTAATCTTTGCGTGCCCCTCTATACGGGTTATCGGATCAATCACAATCGTATCAGCCATTATCAATTACCCCCTGGTCGCATCTTGTCTGAAAGGTCAGGGGTGCGCCCCGCGACCAGTTCCGTCAATACATAGTAGATGAGGTCTGCTGACGGTGGACACCCCTGAACAAACAAGTCAACATCTACCACGGCGTGCAGCGGCATTACATAGGGTAGTAACTGCGGCAATGCTGTAGATGGGATTTGCTTTTGTTCCGTAGCCAGATCGATGAAAGCAAATTCCATGATCTCGTCAACTTTAAAAGGGTTGCGCATGGTAGGCACGTTTCCGGCAACGGCGCAATCTCCCAAGGCAATCAAAAACTTCGTTCTCTTCCGCATCTTCCGCAGTTTCTCCAGATCTTCGTCGTAACTCACCGAGCCCGTAATGATGGCAACGTCAACATCTTCCGGGAACTCTTTTTGGTCAACGAGCGGCGTGTAGACGAATTCGACAAGTTCAGCCAGCTCCAGCAATCGTTCATCCATATCAAATATCGACATATGGCAGCCGGAACAGGCGTCCAGCCAGTGGGTGGCAACTTTTACTTTGCTCATTGCTCTACCCCTCCGCGCATCTTTTTCAGGTAAGGCAGGAAATCTTGCCGCTTAATCATCTCACCCGCCGGTTTTCCTTTCTCAACAAGAGCACCCGTGGGGCAAAGATTGACGCATTTGCTGCACCAGGTGCAGGTCTGTGATTCGCCCCAGGGATCAGACAGGTCGGCGATGATATGGGCTTCTACCCCCCGCCCGTCAATGTCCCACGTATGCGCTCCCTCAATCTCGTCACAGACGCGCACGCATCGAGCACAAAGAATGCAGCGATTGCGGTCAATGACAAAACGTTCGTGACTCATGTCTACGCCGCGTATCGGGTTGAGGAAGGGATAACGAACATGGTCCATTCCCAAACGCACCGCCATGTCCTGCAGTTCGCAGTTCCCGTTGGAGACGCACGTGGCGCAGATGTGGTTGCCTTCAGAAAAGAGCAACTCTATGATCTGGCGCCGGTAGCTTTGCAGGCGTGGCGATTGAGTCACGACCTCCATTCCTTCGTCGATGAAGGTCGCACACGCCGGAACGAGTCGATTCCACCCTTTCACTTCAACCAGGCAGAGGCGACACGCGCCAAGAATAGAAAGACCATCCATTTGACAGAGGGTGGGGATGTAAATGTTGTTCTCGCGTGCTAGCTCTAGAATCGTTTCGTCTTCACGTCCGCCCAAAGCTTTGCCATCAATCTTCAGCGTTTTGATTCGTGCCCGTGTTACCATAGTTCACTCTCTTTACCTTATGCCCTCAAGCGGGCGCGATCGCCTCTTGTTCCACCAGTTTTTCGGTGTACTCTTCAAGGAAGTAACGTAACGTGCTGAGGACAGGATTGGGGGCAGACTGCCCCAACCCGCACAAGCTGGCGTTTTGTGTCAAGTCGCACAGTTCGCGCAGCATCGCCAGGTCTTGCTCGGAGCCTTCCCTATTCGCGATTTTGCTTAGAAGGTTATACATCTGGGTCGTGCCCACGCGACAGGGAATACATTTACCGCAAGACTCTTCCTTTGAAAACTCCATGAAATATCGAGCTACCTCGACCATATCGGCCGTATTGTCCATCACAATCATGCCACCGGAACCCATGATGGATCCTAACTCCCGCAGCGACACGTACTCAACGGGTGTGTCCAGATAGGCGCTGGGAATACAGCCACCAGACGGCCCACCTGTCTGCACCGCCTTAAACTCCCGTTCGTTGGCCATCCCGCCACCGATGTCGTAAATGATGTCGCGTAACGTCATGCCCATAGGTACTTCAATCAGGCCTGTGTTTCTGATTTGCCCTGCCAGAGCGAAGACTTTGGTACCTTTGCTATCTTCTGTACCAAATTTGGCATACCAGTCACCGCCATTGTTGATAATGGCGGGGATATTGGCAAGTGTCTCCACATTGTTAATGAGTGTCGGCTCACCCCAAAGACCAAAATCAGCCGGATAGGGCGGACGGGGACGCGGCATACCGCGCTTGCCCTCGATGGAGGCAATTAACGCCGTTTCCTCGCCGCATACATAGGCGCCAGCGCCGAGGCGAATCTCAATATTGAAGTTGAATGTCGTGCCAAGAATCCCGCTTCCCAACAAGTTCAAACGCTTTGCCTGCCGGATCGCTTTCTTCAAACGGTCAATGGCTGTGGGGTACTCGGCACGTACGTAGATGTATCCCTTACTGGCGCCGACAGCGTATCCACCTATGGCCATTCCTTCGAGCACACGATGGGGATCCCCTTCCAGCACACTTCGGTCCATAAACGCACCGGGATCACCCTCGTCCGCATTGCAGATCACATACTTGGTGTCCCTGAGCGTCTTGGCGACGGTCATCCATTTGAGACCAGTCGGATACCCAGCGCCACCACGACCGCGCAGACCACTGGACATCACTTCGTTGACGATCTCGACGGGAGACATTTCTGTCAACGCTCTGGCCAGGGCCTGGTATCCTCCCGCAGCGATATAGTCTGCGATCTCCTCTGGATCAACCTTGCCGCTGTTCTCCAGCACGACCTTGGTCTGTCGCTGAAAGAATGGGATGTCCGTATCACACAGCAGGCGTGCCACTGGCTCCCCTCCCAGCGTGGAGACCAGCTCTGGAGCGTCCTCCACGCTTACCTGCTTGTAGAGGGTCCCTTCCGGAGCGACTGAGACCAATGGTCCAGACGCACACAAACCAAGGCAACCGACACCTTTCACTTTGCAATTGGGCCGCTCTGGATTGGCTTCCAAAGCCTGCTCCAGTGCGCCTTTGAGCGCTTCGCTCCGGAGAGAGAGACAGCCGGCGGCCGTACAAACGCGAATCTCGTGCTCGTACTGCGACGCCTTCTGGCGCTCCTCCTGTGCCATCTCAAACAGTTCTTCTGGAGTCATTTTTCCAAAAATCCTTGTAACCGTTGATCCAGTTCATCAATAGTCATATTGCCTACGACATCTTTGTCGAAGACCACTGCAGGCGCAAGGCCGCAGGCGCCGATGCACCGCACGGTGAGTAAAGAAACCTCTCCACCAGGCGTTGTTCCATCAGGATGAAGACTGTACGCACGGAGAAGGTGCTGCATCAACATATTGGAGCCTTTTATGTGGCACGCTGTGCCCGTGCATACAGAGCAAACATGGTCACCCTGCGGGCGCATCTGGAAGAAATGATAGAATGTAGCAACGCCGTGAACTCGACTCCTTGCGACGTTGAGCGAGTCGGCAACATAAGTTAATGCCTGCCGGTCCAGGTAACCAAACGCTTCCTGCACCGTATGCAACGTTTCAATAAGGGCGTCTCCCTTGTACCCATTACGCCTCATGGTACCCAGCACCATCTTCCAGCGAACATCGTCTGAAGGGAGATCTGGTTTTGGTAGTTCTCTCATGCTTAACTACTCCTTGGACTTCAGTGGAAACGAAAGGTAGGATGCACTTTCACGTCGTGAGCATTGGGGTGGATTAAATACCTCGCCGTAATTTAAGCAAATGGTGGCTAGTACAGAAAGTGAAGAACATCACAAATTTCGTTGACAAATGTCAGCAGTGCTGAAATTTTGTACATTAATCAAGAATGGATGGCCTCTTTGTGCAACCGTGGTCTTCATTGTGCAACATTGCCATTGTTTGTTCTGAGCGTACCGAAGGTTGGAGCCATGACAATCTGCCCAGGGTGATAACTGGCTGAGAATGCCTACGGCTTGATGGGTTACCAGATGCCCCTGCATGATGAAACACTAAGCTTTTGCCCCGTACCCATTCCGATTATGGGGCTAATTGCTACAATTTACGTTTTGAGGAGATTAGTTAAGTCATTATGAAAAAGGTTTGTCAACAAATGCGAGCTGACGCTCATCGATGCCCATCAAAGAACAGAAATCGGCAAAAGGCAGGTTCTCCAGCCAATCAACAGCCGCTTGAGCCACCGCGTTCAACGATTCGTAGAAGCGATTCCGGGTGACCTTGCTCCGCATCAAACGCCACAACCGTTCAATGTGATTGAGATGGGGACTGTAGGTCGGCAAATACACCAGCTCAAGTTGTTCATGGTGCTCATTAACAAAGGCTTCAATGGCCGGGGTTGTATGCGCCGAGGCATTGTCCAGAACGACGAACCAGAAATGATTCGGGTCGAGATCGATTAACAACTGAAGATGCTCCAGGAGCTCCACGGCGCGCTTGCGTTGATGGACCGTGTAGAGCCCTTCGCCAGACGGGAAGAACAGACTGCCGAAAAGGGCATACCAGGGATTCTCCAAACCAGGCGTATCGACCTTGACCTGCTGGCCAATGGGTCCGTAGGTGGCCCCGATGTCTGGGCACCAGTGCAGGTCGGTGCTGTCGAGAAAGACCAGCGTGGCTGGTTTGGGCGGTTCATCTGAGCGAGGATGGGCTGCTGCATCCGTGGTCAGGCTACCAGAGGTAGCCAACTGCTCCAGGTCAGCCACACGCTGTCGTTTGACGACGTAGAGCGGGTCGGGTGAATGCACCCGCCGCTTGGCCCGTCGCCAGCGAATGCCCACTCGGCGCAGCGTCTTGGAAATGGTGGTCTGGGTCACCTGAATCTGGTGATATCGCGCCAGATAGCGGCGGAGCATGGCCTGGGTCCAATTCTGGTCCGCCGTTTCCAGGAGCGGCAGGTCCGCTGGTGATTGGGCCAACAGTTCCAACCATTGCTCTTTGGTCCAGGTCAGCATCAACGGCCGTCCTTGGCCATAGTCTGCCTGCAGACCGGCCAGGCCCCCTTCGTTGTAAGCATGGATGTAGCGGCGGATGGTGCCGGCGCAGACGTCAAACAGGCCAGCCAACTCAGGTACACTGTACCCTCTGGCTGAGAAGTCGATGACTTTGAGTCGCCGATACCATTTGGCATTTTTGGTGGTTTTCATTTCGGTGTGCAATGCTTCTTGTTCCTGGGCATCTACCTTGGCAAAAATCATGAGTTTGCTCCTCTTTTTTGAGGAGCATCGCTCGCATTATTCATTTGGAAAAGTTCACAAACCTTTTGAATATTTACTTAAGCGCAACGTTATGCACCATTGGCGAAAGGTTCCGGACAAATATACAGCCCTGGCATTTTGGGGTAGTTTTTTGCTCCTTAATTTTGGTCTGTTTGCCCCTATTTTCCTGTTTTTCCGCGACGAGGCCTCTTTCTGGCCGTCAGGAACTGGCATAGGCGCAAATTGGCAATCAGTGGGGCAGGCTTTGTTGCTGGGGCGTTCAAACCTGGACGTTTTTCGGCTAAATTTCGAACTGCTGGCAGTAGTGATTCTGTGGGTGTTTTGGCCGCAGTCGCGCCGGAAGTGGGTGTTTTGGCTCGCTTTTGTACTGTATTGGCTGCAATTAGCGTATGCCATTTATGAAGGGTTTATGCGCTCGTATTACCTGCTGGACCCTGTTTTATACAATGACGTGGCGCTATTTGATGATGGCGTGGAATATGCGCTGCAAATGATGAACCTGCCCTGGATCATTTACCTGGGTGGTGCAGTCGGCTTCGTGGCGCTGGCCGCGCTGCTTTACGGGCTGCACTGGCTGCTGTTGCAAAGGGTTGACGCGGCGAAGCTGGGTTTGGGCACGCGAGTGGGGCTGGCGGGAATGCTGGCCGTGGCCGTGGTGGCGCTGGTGGTGGGCAAAGAGGGAAGCGGCGTGGAAACGGCCGTTTCTAGCTTTACAGTCAAAATCATCCAAAATGTCACCTTGTCTCGCACCGCCTACGCCGAAGACCAGCGCTTTGACAGCCAGCAACTCTCCCCCTTCTACGAATTCACCGCGTACGACCTGGCCCAAAAGCCCAATATCCACGTCCTCTTCATCGAGTCCTACGGCAGCGTCCTTTACCAGCGCGCCGACTTTCGCCGCCGGTATGGCATCCTGTTGCCCCTGTTGGAAAAACAACTGGCGCAAGAAAACTGGCAGGTCGCCTCCAACCGCAGCATCGCCCCGATCTGGGGCGGCGGCTCCTGGATTGCTTACACCAGCTTTCTCACCGGCCTGCAAATCGAGTCCCACGCCCAATACCTTAAATTATTCGAACGCTACCAAGAGGAAGCTTTTCCTCATCTCTTCAACTACCTGCAAACCCAAGGGTATCGCCGCTACCGGCTCTCTTCCAATTCCGATGAGATCAGCGACGCTCAGTGGCAGCAGTACAAAAACTTTTACGGTGTGGACGAGTGGTTGCGCTTTAGCGACATGCAGTACAGTGGGCCGCTTTATGGCTGGGGTCCGGCCCCACCCGATCAGTATGCCATTCATTACAGCTACGAATTCATTAACCAAAAAAAGGATGCGCCTTATGTCTTCTTTTTCATCTCGCAAAATTCCCATTACCCCTGGAATCCCCTGCCCAATTTTGTAGGGGACTGGCGCACCTTGAACAGTACGCCCCCTTTACCTGATGAGCCGGAGATAACCATCCCTCACGCAGAACTGCGCGGACGATATATGGCCTCCATTGAATACGAGTTAACCCAGCTCGTTGATTTCATTATCGGAAATGGGGATGATGACGACATTTTCATCCTGGTGGGTGACCACCAGCCCAGCCGGGTGGCACGCCGCGACGATGGGCAAGATACCTTTATCCACGTTATCAGCAAAGATGCGGCATTAATTGAAGCGTTTTATGAATTTGGCTTTATTCCTGGGCTGGCAACAAGTACAGTAGAACCCACCATGCATCATGCTGGCTTTTATACCCTCTTTATGCGCATTTTGCTGCAACAATATGGTGTCAACCAGGAAACGCTGCCAGATTATTTGCCGGAAGGTGTGCGCT
Organism: uncultured Chloroflexia bacterium; assembly: GCA_963695505.1. GTDB lineage: Bacteria > Chloroflexota > Anaerolineae > Promineifilales > Promineifilaceae > JACSRF01. The sequence continues at coordinate 211,593 of CAVOGX010000011.1, forward strand.
AGAATAAAAGGAGATTTTTTTATGATAACCAAACGCTTGTCACTCTTGATGCTCATAGCCTTGCTCGTAATGGCCCTGGCGGCTTGCGGCAGCAATACCGAACCCGCCCCCACCAGCGCCGCCCCCTCCACTGTGGAAGAGACATCTCCCGATGGAAGCGGGCAGACCTTGACCATAGGCGGGGAAGCGGACAATGTGCAAACCTTTGTCGTCACCAATGCTTCGCAGGCTTCCTACGTCGTTAACGAGGAGTTTTTTATCGATGCCCTGGAAAAACTGGGGATTGATCCCGGAAAAACCATCGTAGTCGGCACCACACAGGCGGTCACCGGGGAGATACAGCTCAACTTTGGTAACGCGGAATTGCTGGAGGCAGCGCAGTTTACTGTGGACATGACCGGGCTGCGGACAGATCAGGATCGGCGGGACAATTGGCTGCGCGAGAATGCCATTGAAACGGACCTCTTCCCGCAGGCGACTTTTGTCGCCACGGCCGTTTCTGGCCTGCCGGAAACGTACACCGAAGGGGAAGAAATCAGCTTCCAACTCAGCGGCGACTTGACGGTGCGTGACGTAACCAATCCCGTCACCTTTGACGTGGTCGCTTCCCTGACGGGCAACACCCTGAGCGGTACGGCAACCTTGCCCCTGCAAATGACCGACTTTGGTATCACGCCCCCCGATTTTATAAACACCCTTACTGTGGCCGACAGTTTTTCTATTGAGGTGCGCATCGTCGCCCAAACGCAGTAAATACTCCATGACCTCACTCAATCCCGCCGGACTGCGCACCACGCAGGTCAACCTGGCTCCCGGCCAGATCGACCTGGGGGTGGGCCAACCGGGCTTTGACCTGCTGCCCCTGGAACTACTGCATCGCGCGGCGGACGTCCGACTGAGCGCGGGTGACCCGGCCTTTCTGAACTATGGCTTCGAACAAGGAGACGGCCGTTTCCGCCACGCCCTGGCCCAATTCCTTAGTACCGGCTACGGCTTCCCCGTCACCGCCGCCGACCTGATGGTCACCAACGGCGCGTCGCAGGGGTTGGACCTCATCTGCACCCTCTTCACCCGTCCCGGTGACACCGTTTTTGTAGAGGAACCAACCTACTTTCTGGCCTTGCGCATCTTTGCCGACCACGGCCTGCGGGTGGTGGGTATTCCTGCCGCGGCCCACGGCCTGGACCTGGACGCCCTGGAAGAAGCCCTGGCGCAGCAGCAGCCAGCCTTGCTCTACACCATCCCCACCTTCCAAAACCCTTCCGGCGTCACCTTGCCCCTGGCTGCCAGGGAGCGGCTCGTAGCCCTCAGCACGGCTCACAACTTCCTGATTGTATCCGACGAAGTATACCAACTGCTGGGTTACACGGCCGCGCCGCCGCCCCCGCTGGCCTATTGGGCCGAAAGTGAGCGCGTGCTCTCTCTTGGCTCCTTTTCTAAGATTCTGGCGCCCGGCCTGCGGCTGGGCTGGATTCAGGCGGAGGCTCCGCTGCTGGCACGGTTGACGGGCAGCGGGCTGCTGGACAGCGGCGGCGGGCTGAACCCCTTCACCTCCAACGTAGTGCGGGTGGCTTTGGAAGAAGGGTGGCAGGCGGAATACCTGGCGCACTTGAGGCAAATCTACCTACGGCGGCTGGCAGCCATGGCGGCAGCGCTAACCAGCTATTTGGGCGACATCGCCCGTTTTGCCGTACCCCAGGGAGGCTTCTTTTTCTGGGTGGCGCTGGACGAGGGGGTGGATACGGCCGTTCTGCTGCCCACCGCCCACCGGCACCAAACCGGCTTCCAGCCTGGCATCAAATTTTCCAGCCGCGGTGCGCTGCGCAATTACCTGCGCCTAAGCTTCGCCTTTTACGACGAGGCCGCCATTGCCCAGGGTGTGGCCCGCCTGCGCCAGGCCTTGGCCGAAAGTTGAAAATGTTTCATATGACGGCCATCAAAATGCATGTCAACGAAATAGAAACTGACGAGTCCATCGTCAGGCAGTTGCTGAGCGAGCAATTCCCGCACTGGGCAGGCTTGCCTATCCAACCCGTTAACTCTGCTGGGACAGATAATGCCCTTTACCGGCTTGGCAGCGAGATGGTGATACGCCTCCCGCGCATTGACTGGGCCGTGGGACAGGTGGAAAAAGAGCACACCTGGCTGCCGCGACTTGCCCCCCATTTACCCCTGGCAATCCCTGTTCCGTTAGCAATGGGGTCCCCAGGTGCAGGGTATCCTTGGCACTGGTCCATCTATCGCTGGCAAGCTGGAGAAAACGTAACCATCGACAGCATCGTCGATCCAATCCAGGCTGCAGTAAGCCTGGCACAATTCATAATTGCCCTGCAGCAAATTGATTCGCGTGGAGGCCCATCAGCCACTGAACACAATTTGCGTGGCAGCCCCCTGGCTTTGCGAGACACCGCCACGCGCCAGGCAATAGCCGCCTTGGAAGGAATGATTGATGTCGAAATAGCGGCGGCAATTTGGGAAAAAGCCTTACAAGCCCCTGAATGGGATCGCCAGCCTGTGTGGTTCCATGGCGATTTGCTTCCTGGAAATCTGTTATTTACAGAGGGACGTCTGCGTGCTGTCATTGACTTTGGCGGCTTGGGTGTTGGAGACCCAGCCTGCGATATGATGATTGCCTGGGGCTTGTTTTCGGGTGAGAGTCGAAAAGCATTCCGTGCTGCTCTGGGTGTTGATGAAGCAACCTGGGCGCGCGGCCGGGGGCACGCGCTTTCCCAGGCGGTAATTTTCATACCATATTACCTGAAAACCAATCCGTTAGGCGTAAGAAACGCCCAACACATGCTCAGGGAAATCTTTGTCGACTTCTAAACGGTTTAGAAGAAGGGTGTGGTCGGCCTGCGCCAGGCAATAGTCGGTGGGGGAAAATAGGTGGTACCATCTCAACGTATTTCAAAATTGGAGGTTAAATTGATGTCTCAAACAGGAAAAGAATTTATCAGGGCCGCCAAAAAAGGGGACTTGGCAACGCTCAAGACGCTTCTCGAGAATGATAAGGCTCTCCTTAACGCGCGCGACACAGACGGCTCAACGGCCTTACACTGCGCGACCTGGAAAGGGCATTATGAGGTCGTTGCATATCTTCTTAGTGCTGGGGCAGATGTACACGTGCACAACAACAATGACCATTGGGGCACAACGCCGCTGCATGCAGCTGCCCACGCCAATCAAAGCAAAATCGTGCAGCTTCTAATTGATGCTGGGGCTGATGTGAATGCCCAAGACATGAATGGTAAAACCCCACTCCATCACACCACATTTCATAAGGCAACTACGGCGGCAAAGATTCTCACAAAACACGGCGCTGCCTAATCCGTACTGCTTCTGTTTTTGTTCTCCGGCCTTCCAGCAGGCTAAGGCTACAATCTCATCTTAGCACCCATGTTCCCTAATAAGACGACAACCCCTTCCGCGGAATTGCAGGAACGCCTGAGAGGAATCATTGGTTATCAGAACGTTTCCTTTTCGTGGATAGAAGGTGGCTATACGCCCACCTCGCGCTGGGTTGTTTCTGCCAATAATGGGCGGTTCTTTGCCAAGGTGGCCACAACCCCGTTAACGGCCGTACTCTTACGCCGCGAAGCCCAAGCCTACGAAGCGATAGCAGGCCCTTTCATACCCGAGTTATTTGGCTGGGAGGACCACGAACAGCAACCGCTTCTGGTTATCGAAGACCTCTCCGGGGCTTACTGGCCGCCGCCCTGGTCCAACAATCATATCGAAAGCGTCCTCCGGCAAATTGAGGAGTTACACCATACCGCCGCACCTTTGCCCAGTTATCAGCAGATGCACGGCGAAAGAGGGGGAAATTGGGCGCAAATCGCCCAAAGCCCAGAAGCGTTTCTGTCGCTGGGCATGGCTTCAGAAGCGTGGCTTAAACATGCATTGCCTATTTTGCTGGCCGCAGAAAGCGGTTGTGAAACCGCAGGGCAGGCAGTAACCCATTGGGACATTCGCAGTGACAACTTGTGCATCACAGCAAATGGCGTGAAATTCGTCGATTGGGCAGAAGCCTGTCTCTCGAACCCGAAGCTGGACCTGGGGTTCTGGTTGCCCAGCCTGGCCTTTGAGGGCGGGCCAAAACCGGAAGAAATCATGCCCGCCGAACCGGAGGTTGCGGCATGGGTGGCCGGTTTTTTTGCGGCACGGGCGGGGCTGCCGGCCATTCCTGACGCTCCCAACGTGCGCGTTGTACAGCGACAGCAGCTAGAAACAGCTTTGCCGTGGGCTGTTCGCGCTCTGGGCTTGCCAGAGCCAGGACGGTAAGCTTACAAGGTTTGTACCCTTCGTCAGTTTTTTACGGGAGGTTGTGTTGGGAAGGCACCCCTTTTACAATGTGAACCATTCGCAGAAAAATTCTGGTTCAGGAGAGCAAACTACCATGGAGAAAAGTGCTCAGACGGTAATTCAGAACGTGGATCAAGTGACGCCAGCGTGGATAACGGCCGTTCTCACTGGCGCAAATGCCCTCACCCAAGGCGCTGTTGCCGCCTGCGAGGTCACCACCAGCCAGGGCAACTGGTCCAGCAACGTTCAACTGCGCCTGCGGTACACGCCCGGCGCCCAAGGCACGCTGCCCACCCGGCTCTTCCTCAAAATGGTCAACACCGACACCGGCGACAACGAGTTTTTCGGCCCATCGGAAGTCCACTACTACACCCGCGATTACGTCGATGTGCCTGACGCGCCGCTGATTCGCTGCTACCATGCCGCCTACTCTGAAGCGCAGCAACGGTACCACCTGCTGCTGGACGACGTCTCTGAAACCCACGTGCTGGCCCTGGACAAGTCGCCCACCCTGGCATATGGTCAGGCCGTGGCCGAGGGGCTGGCGGCGCTGCACGCCCGCTGGTGGGGCGCCGTCGGGCTGGCGGCAGCGGGCGCGCCCATCCACAATGCCGCCCACATCCAGCGCTTCATCGACATTGCCGCCCCCGGCGCAGAACACATCCTGCGCCACTGCGCCGCCGACCTCCAGCCACACTGGCCGGACGCCATGCGCACGCTCTTTGCCCGGCACCCGCAGGCGCTCATTGCCCGCGCCCAAAACATGGAAGGCTTCACCCTCATCCACGGGGACGCCAACGAGACGAACATTCTGGTGCCACGTGTGGGCGATAGGCCCGTGTACCTTATCGACCGGCAGCCCTTTGATTGGAGCCTGACCACCTGGCTCGCCGCGTATGACCTAGCCTACATCATTGCCCTGGACTGGGACGTGGCTACCCGCCGCCGCCTGGAGGAGCCGGTCTTGCGTCACTATCTGCACCACCTGCGCGCCCGTGGCGTCAATGCCTACTCCTGGCAGCAGTTGTTTGACGATTACCGGCATGCGGTGGTGATGGGGGTTTACATCGCTACGGAATACTGCCGCGGCGGGATCAACGAACCGCTGCGCTTTGTCTGGCTGCGCAAGCTGCAGCGCGCACTTACCGCCTGCGACGACCTGGCCTGCAGTGAACTGTGGGCCTAACACGTACAAATTTCCCACACCGCTGAGGTACAACTCGCCATTGAAACCCATGATGGACAGACCGATCATACTCATTGGCCCGATGGGCGCCGGTAAAACCACCATTGCCAGCCTATTGGCGCAAAAGTTAGGGATCGTCCATCACGAGCTGGACGCCCGGCGCTGGGATTACTACCTTGAGCTGGGGTACGACGAGGCGTACGCTGCCCAAATTCGCGCCACAGAAGGATTTGCCACTCTTTACCAATATTGGAAGCCCTTTGAGATTCACGCGGTTGAGCGCATTTTGGCGGAGTGCCTCGATGGCGTGCTTAGCTTTGGCGCCGGCCATTCCGTTTACGAGGATGCGGCGCTTTTTGCGCGCGCCCAACGCGCCCTGGCTCCTTTCAAGCATGTGATCTTGCTTTTACCGTCTGCCGACCCTGATGAAGCAGCGGCAATCTTGAAAGCGCGTTTCTTCGAGGTGGGCAAGGTAGAAGGCTTTACCCCCAGCCCGCAGACATTGGCCATGATCGACCACTTTATCAGCCACCCTTCCAACCGGCGTCTGGCCAAACATGTGATTATCACTGACGGCCAATCCCCGGAACAGACTTGCGACACCATTATCCGGCTTTTAGCGGCTGATTCACCCTAAGCACCAGCCCTTTTCACCCTTCATCGCTCATCCTTCCCTTAGTAAACTTGCCAAACGGGGCAAATCCCTTACCATAAGAGACAGAACCTGACCAAGGTCCAGGTAGCAGTGTCCCACACTTAACCCACCCATTTATCACCAACCTGGAGAACACCAACGATGACAAGTCGCTTTTCGGCCTTTGCTGAGCGCCGTTTGCTGGTCATTGACCTGGAAGGCGTGCTGCTGGACGGCACGCCCCAGGGGCAGCGCCAGCTTCAAGAAAAAATTCAACAATCACGAGAATCCACCATGCTGGTTTACGTGTCCGGGCGCAGCCTGGCCGAGCAGCTACAAGACGTGACCGACCACGACCTACCGCTGCCCGATTACATTGTTTCCCACGTGGGCACAGAAATTCACCGCCTGCCGGGGGAACATCCCCTGGACGAATGGTATCGCTACGTGGAAGGTAATTTCCAGCGGCCCGAACTGGTCGGCTTTTTGGCTGAACATGCGCCCGAACTAGAGCTGCAGCCGGAAGAGCAGCAAACGCCGCTAAAAATTAGCTATTTCGGCAAAGACTTGGTTCCGGCTGACTTGGACACCTTGCAGCAAAAGCTGGCGGCGGCCGGTTTCCTGGTGAAGCTGGTGTACTCGCACAATGTCTACCTGGACGTGATTCCGGAGCGGGCGGGTCTGGGAACGGCCGTAAAATTCCTGGTCGAATCCCTCAACCTCTTCCCCAACCAGGTCTTCGTCTGCGGCGACAGCGGCAACGACATCGACCTCTTCCAGTACGGCTTTCGCGGCATCGTGGTAGGCAACGCCACCCGCGAGCTAAAGCGCGCCGTCGAGCTGCGCGCCTACTTCAGCCACGCCAGCTACGTAGACGGGCTGCTAGAAGGGCTAGCTTACTATAAATTTTTTAACGGACAGCCGCCTCCCCAAAAACCGGACCTGGCCCGCGAAGGCTTCGAGCGCGCCGTGGAATCTCTACGGCGCAACATCACGCCTATGGGCTTTTCGGCGGCCGGGCTGGCTGACAACCCCCTCACTGACGCTGACTCCAACTACTTCGCCGTGTGGAGCCGCGACGGCATCAAGACCGGCCTGTGGAGCCTCTGCCTGAACGACGCCGACGTCACCGAATGCTTCCGGCGCACGCTAGAACTACTGGCCGAGCACCAGACGGAAAGCGGCCAGATTCCGGCCAACGTGCGCATCAAATCCAACGAGCCAGACTACGGCGGTATTGGCGACATCGCCTCCATCGATTCCGTCATCTGGTTTGTCATTGGCGCCATCCGCTACGCCTCCTACACCGGGGATAAGCCCTTTCTCATGCGCATGTACCCCCACCTGGCGCGGGCCATGCAGTGGCTGCGCGCCCACGACTCCAACAACTGCGGCCTGATTGAAATTCCAGAGTCGTCGGACTGGATGGACCTGTTCCCCCGCTCTTACAACGTGCTCTATGACGAGGTGCTGTGGTATCAGGCGTGCCGCGATTTTAGCGTGGCTACGGCCGTTGTCGGGGGAGACCCCCAGCCCTACGCTAGCCTCAGCGATAAAATTCAGCGCATTATTTTGCGTAAATTCTGGCCCACGGCCCAAAAACTGTCCGAAACCCGCGAATCCTTCTCCGAAACCCAGTTCTCCTTGGGCGACGCCCAATACCTGCTGGCGCAAATCAGCCCCTTCGACTTCTCCTGGCGCGCCGACGTGTACGCTAATCTCCTGGCTGCCCTCATGGGACTGCTGGACCAGCGCAAAATGACCCAGCTTTTCCAGTTTTTGTGGGGCGTAGGCGTCAACCAGCCCTACCCGGTAATGTGCATTTATCCTGCGGTACAGTCCGGGGCCAACGACTGGAAAGATTATTTCGTCACTAATTTTCTTAACCTGCCTGACCATTACCACAATGGCGGCATCTGGCCCTTCATCGGCGGGCTGTGGGTGCGCTTCCTCATCCAGGTAGAGCGTCCAGAGCTGGCTCACCAGGAGCTGATTTCCTTGGCCGAGGCGTGCCGCCAGGGTATTTACGGGGAATGGGAATTCAACGAGTGGCTGCACGGCCGTACCGGGCGGCCTATGGGCAAAGCGCACCAGGCGTGGAGTTCGGCCGGCTACATTGCCGCCTACCGCGCCCTGCATCACAGCCTCGTCCCCGCCGACTTTGAGGCGCTGACGCCAGAAATGTTTGATAAGACGGGAGATTAGAGATTGGAGACTGGAGATAGTATTTTGTCAGTCCCCTGTCTTCAGTCCTCAAGGTAAGATAATGCTTGCAAATTGGCTATTTGTATCTGACGTCGATGACACCCTGCTGGGTGATGACGCCGCGCTGCAAAAGCTGATGGTGGCGCTGGCCGCCGCTCCCCACGTGACGGTGGCCTACAACTCCAGCCGCCCCTGCGCCAGCCTGCGCCAGAGCCTGGCCGAGAACCTCACGCTGCGCCCGCCAGACTTTTTAATTGGCGCACTAGGCACGGAAATCGAGAACGGCCGTTCCGGGGAACCCGTCACCGCCTACTCCCAGCACCTCTACCCCGGCTGGCAGCGCGAGCAGGTTGACCAGCTCATGCGCGGCCTGGGCTTTGTGCCCCATGACGGCCGTTACCAGACTCCCTACAAAGCCAGCTACGACATTCCCGGCCCAGAAGCGTACCGGCAAGCCCAAGACACTTTGCAGGCCGCTCGCCTGCCCACCAAAACCATCTACTCCATGGGCAAAAATCTGGACGTCATTCCCCAGTCTGCGGGAAAGGGGGCCGTCATTCAATTCTTACACCGGAGGTTGGCCATTCCCGCCGACCACGTCGTCGTCGCCGGAGATTCCGGCAACGATGTCGATATGTTTCTTGCGCCCTTTCGCGGCGTTGTCGTCGGCAACGCCGACGCTGACCTGAAGGCGCGCCAGGCAGACCACATCTACCATGCCCAGGCCGCCTACGCTGCGGGCGTGTTGGAAGGACTGACTTACTGGGGCGTAGTTCCCCAAGAGGAGTAACATCATGTTAAATCAACCCATCAACAACATCTTGATGCTATCTATTCATGGCTACGTTGCCGCTGAACCTGAATTGGGCAAGCCTGACACCGGCGGTCAGGTGGTCTACGTGCTCGAACTGGCCAAGCGCTTTAGCCGCCTGGGGCAGCGGGTAGACCTGGTCACCCGCCGCTTTGAAGACCAGCCCGAATTTGACGAAGTCAACGACAATTTCCGCGTCTGGCGCATCCCTACGCGAGGTAATGACTTTGTGCGCAAGGAAGACATGCACGACCACCTGGACGATTTTGTCACCAACTGCCTGGCGGACATCCGCGCCCGCAGCCTGCAATACGACATTGTTTACTCTCACTACTGGGACGCGGGTTGGGCGGGGCAAAAAATTGCCGAAGAGCTGGGCATTCCCCACGTGCACACACCGCACTCATTGGGCGCGTGGAAGCAGGCCAACATGGGCGCAGACATGGCCGAGGCCGACATGGAAGCCACTTACCGCATGGAAGAGCGCATCAGCAAGGAGTTCCGCGTTTACCAGACCTGCGACCACATTATCGCCACCACCGAGCCGCAGTTAGAGCTGCTGCAAGAGCTTTACGACGTGCTAGAGCGGCACATCAGCGTGGTGCCCCCCGGCATGGATGAAGACAGCTTTTTCCCAGTGCGCCAGCAAGAACAGGCCAAGCTGCGCGAAAAGCACGGCATTCGGGAAAAGGATGTGCTCATCTTGGGGCGCATGGCCCACAATAAGGGGTATGACCTGCTCATTGAAGCGCTGCCAACGCTCTTCGCCCTGGTGCCAGACGCCCGTCTGGTGGCGGCCGTGGGGGGCGATGAGTCGGCGCAAGACGATGCCGGCGTAGCCGAGCTGAAAAAGCAGGCTAAAGCATTGGGGGTCGCCAAAAAAATCAAGTGGGTGCAGTACGTGCCCGATGAAGAGCTGCCGGAATACTATCAGGCGGCGACGGTGTTCGCCTTACCTTCACGCTACGAGCCGTTTGGCATGGTGGCCATCGAGGCCATGGCCTGCGGCACGCCCACGGTGGTCACCGTGCACGGCGGGCTGTTTGAATTACTGAACTTTGGCGAGCACGGTCTGTATGCCGACCCGTTTCGCCCCATAGAGTTTGGGGCGATGCTGGCCATGCCATTGCTGCACCAAAACCTGGCTCACGAGCTTTCGGTAGAGGGCGCGCGGTTTGCGCGGCGCAATTTCGGCTGGACAGGCATTGCGCGGCGCATTCTAGCTATTTTCGAGACGGTAAGGCAGCAGCGGGCGGTAGATACGGCCGTTTAGCCCCTCTCCTTAAAATCTCTTGTGTTATAATTTGCGAAATGTGCAAATAAGAATATCGCAGGAGATAACGATGACCCCGCCAATTGAGAAAAAAGAATTACTGGAGCGGGTGAAAACGGCTGTACTAACTTTGTCACCCGCTGCGGAAATCATCCTTTATGGCTCACGCGCCAGAGGAACAGCCAGCGTTCACTCCGACTGGGATTTCCTCATTCTCATACCAGCGCCGCGAGACAAAACCCTGGAAGCAAAAATCAAAGATCGTCTATATGACGTTGAACTAGAAACGGACACGATTTTAAGCAGCATCATTCGTAGTAAACAAGAGTGGCTGTCTTCTCAATACGCCGTTCTCCCCTTGCGACAGGAAATTGAAAAAGACGGGATGCCTTTGTGAAAGAGGAAGAACTTCAGGCTTTAGTAAGCTACCGTCTCCAGCGCGCTTCCGAGACATTGGAAGAAGCGCAGTTGATGCAGCGGGCAGGACATTGGAACGCTTGCGCCAACCGCCTTTACTACGCAGCCTTTTATGCCGTCTCAGCCTTACTTGTACAGGGTGGGCACACATCCGCCAAGCACAGTGGTATTAAAGCAATATTCAATCAACATTACGTCAAGCCCGGTGCTGTGACGAAAGAAGACGGCCGTTTCTACAACCGTCTTTTTGACTTACGCCAGGAAGGGGATTATCTTGATTTTGTTTCGTTGGATGCCGAAACGGTTGCACCGCTGGTGAAAAAAACGGCCGTATTTATTGAACGGGTTCGGTCACTAGCCGCCTGAATTAATGCACCTGCACCGGGTCCTTGATGGCCCCCTGGGCAAAGAGCGGCGTGGGCTGCCAGCCGGCAGGCGGGGTGGTTTTCTCGATGGCAACGGCCGTATTCTTGTAATCTGGTATCTTCGCCCGCTTGTCCAACTGTACCGTCGTCAGCAAATTCGCCGCCGCTTCGGCAAAGTGGAAGGGGATGAACATCGTGCGCTGCGGCGAGCGCCCCGTCACCAGCACCCGCAGCTTAATCGCCCCGCGCCGCGACCGCACTTCCACCCAGTCTCCAGTCTCCAATCCCAGTTTCTCGGCGTCCTCCGGGTGCATTTCGCAGGTAGCCTCCGGGTAGATCTCTTCCAGCTGCGAGTTACGGCCGGTCATGGTGCTGCCGTGCCAATGGTACAGCACCCGCCCCGTGCTCAAGTTAAAGGGATATTCAGCGTCCGGCTGCTCCGATTCCGTGCCATATTCCACCGTCCCAGAACTTGCCCCGCCCCCGCGGGAAACTCTTCCGAAAGAGGTAGGGCGTTCCTGGATGGTCAAAGCTGGGGCAGGGCCAATGCACGCCACCCTCGCGCTCAATCCGCTCGTAGTCAATGCCGCCAAAGTCTGGCGTCAACTGTCGCATCTCTTCCCAAATTTCGCTGGGGTGATTGTAATCAAATCCGGCCGACAGCGTGCACGCCCAGCCGCTGTTCGATACGCCGCCCTAAATCGCAAATGATGTCCCAGTCGGCCCGGGAATCGCCGACCGGCTACACCGCCTTGCGGCAGCGCTGCACCCGCCGGTCGGTGTTGGTAAAGGTGCCGTCTTTTTCGGCAAAGCTGATCGCGGGCAAAATCACGTCGGCCATCTCACCCGTTTCGTTGATGAAAATGTCTTGGCACACCAGAAAATCCAGCGCTTCCAGGGCGTGGCGGGTGTGTTCTGGTTCGGTTCGCTCATCATCGGGTTTTCGCCCAGGACAAACATCGCCGCGCACGGAGCCGGTCAGCCGCGCCGTCCACCATCTCCGTGGCCGTCAGCCCCGGCGTGGGATTAAGGGCTGCGCCCCAGAACTGCTCAAACTTCGGTCGAATGTCCGTATTCGCCACCCGTTGATAAGCGGTGAAACACGTTGGGCAGCCCGCCGCTGTCCGAACAGCCCTGCACGTTGTTCTGGCCGCGCAGCGGATTCAGTCCCGTGCCCGGCTTGCCCACGTGGCCGCACATCAGCGCCAGATTGACCAGTGACAGCGTGTTGTCCGTGCCATGCGTGCTCTGGCTGATGCCCATGCCCCAGAAAATCGCGCCCCGTTCGGCGCTGGCGTACAGCCGCGCCGCCTGCGCGGATTTGCTGCGCCGGCACGCCGCTGACCTCTTCCGCCCATTCCGGCGTGTACTGCTCCAGCGATTCGATGTAATCGCTCAAAGCCTTCAGTGCGCTGGGCGATGAAATCAGGGTTGTACAACTTTTCTTTGCACGATGACATGGGCCATCGCCTGGAAAACGGCCACATCGGTGCCCGGGTTTTGCCGCAGCCAGAGGGTGGCAAAATCGGTCATCTCAATCTGGCGCGGATCTACCACGATGAGCTTCGCCCCGTTCTTGCGAATGGCGCGCTTCAAGAAATTGGAGATGACGGGATGGGTTTCGGTGGTGTTGGAGCCGGTGACGATGAACACGTCCAGGTTTTCCATTTCGGCGATGGAGTTGGACATGGCGCTGGTTCCCAACGACAACTGCAAGCCGGTCACCGACCCGGCGTGACAGAGGCGGGCGCAGTGATCGACGTTGTTGGTGCCCAGCAGGGCGCGCACCATTTTTTGGAAGATGTAGGTGTCTTCGTTGGTGGCTTTGGCGCTGGCGTAAGTGGCCATGGCATCGCCGCCATGATTCTGGACAATGCGCACCAGTTCGTCAGCGACCAAATCGAGTGCTTCATCCCAACTGGCTTCGCGCCAGACAGGATTCGCGCTGCGCCCTTCTTCCCGATTGGTGCGAATGAGCGGCGTCTTGACGCGGCGCGGGTGGCGAACATAGTCCGTGCCAAAGCGCCCCTTGACGCACAGCATGCCGTAGTTGGGCGCGGCGTCAAAGGGCGCTTCGACGGCGTAGATGGTGTCGTCTTTGAGATTCAAGTTCATCTGGCAGCCCACCCCGCAGTAAGGACAGGTTGTACGTACTGTTTTATCGGGGGTTATCATCGTTTACCTCTTTTGTGTTTTTTTGTCAGAATCAAAATGTACAGCCATCATGTAATAATCTACGGGAGAGTCTATTGTCTTTTGGTCATTACTGATGATTGTTCGCATTGATTGCTCATCACGAAAACGAAAAATTTGACCGCACAAAAACCAACTACTTGCTAAATATGTTTCTGGCCCTTTGTTAATTGTTGATTTCTCTAGTAATTCGTTTTTATCGTTTGTCGTTCGCTTAAATTTTGTGAATAAAACGAAATTTGGTATACCCACCGTATTATGGTGGACATCGACAGCATCGATACTCAAATAGAAAATGTTGACCAATTACCTGTCATCTATGGCTTGCTCCAAAAGATGAACATACAAGCAACTATCGACAACGCCATTCAGCCGCATGGCAACTGGCAAGGATTAAGCATCGGTTGGGTCATCACGATCTGGCTGCTGCATATTCTGACCCAACACACCCATCAAATGGATTGTGTCCAGCCATGGGTGGGCAAGCATCTTATCGTGTTACGGAAATTGACCAGACAGAAAGTCACCGCCCTCGATTTTACCGATGACCGACTGGCCTTGTGCTTGCGCTATCTGTCACCAGCAGATAGTTGGTCTCAGTTGGAAAATCGCTTAACCCGGGGCATCATTCAGGTGTATGACTTGAAACAGAAGCTGCCAGCCAGATGGCTGATGCGTCTGGATGCCACCGTGGGCAGCGTGGGGCATGATGCCGACAAACATACCCTGTTTCAAGTAGGCAAAGCCAAGAATGGACTGTACGCTACGTTGTTCAAAATGATGGTGGCCAGTTTAGACCCGCTGGGCCTAGCTGTCGCGGTTGATGTCGTTCCGGGTAATCGGGCCGATGACCCGCTGTACGTGCCGGTGTATCGGCGCATCAAAGAAATTATCCCGGAGCAGGGTCTGTTGGTCGTGGGCGACAGCAAGATGAGCGCCTTGGCCACACGTGCCGCCATTGTCAAAGGCCATGACCAGTACTTGACCCCCTGGCCTATCTGAAAGATGAACCAGAGTTGTTACCCGACTTGTTGGCTGACTGGTCAGGCAGAGAAGACGAGATGAATCTCGTTTTTCTGGAAGCTGACCTGCCTGATGACGGTCAAATGCCTGATGAATCCCTGGCCATTGCCCGTGGCTTTGCGGTTGAGCGCGAACAGTACAGTGGTCATGGCTGGGGAGAAAGTGACCTGGACAGAACGCTTGCTGGTCGTTCGTTCCTTCAGCTATATGGAAAGCATGATAGCTGGCCTGCACCATCGTCTGGACAAAGCCGAGGCCGCGTTACGGGCGTTGACACCGCCCCGTAGTCGTGGCAAACAGCAGATAAAAGATGAAGCCAGTTTGCTTCGTCGCATTGAGCGGATTGAAAAACAGTATCACGTTGGCGGCTTGTTCACCTATGAGTACCAACAGGAAGTGACGGAGCGTCAGATACGAAAGTATAAAGAAAGACCGGCTCGCACTGAGCGTAAGGTACGTTTTCAGCTAACGGTCACCCGCCAGCAAGCGGCCATTGCCACGGCTGAATTCCAAATGGGTTGGCGCATCTATGCCACCAATGCCCCCCAAGCAGAACTCTCCTTAGCCCAGGCTGTTTGGGCTTATCGTGGTCAATATCTGGCCGAAAATATCTTTCGCCGTCTGCAGGGCAAATTGCTCTCGATTACCCCGGTCTATGTCCAGCGCGATGACCATGCTCAGGGTCTTTTCCATTTGTTAACCATTGCCGCCCGCTTGTTGGCTTTGGGCGATTATGCCGCTAAAGAAGCGTTAGCTCAGGAAAACGAGGAATTGACTGGTATTTATCCCGGCAACCCCAAGCGCGGTACGGCCACACCAACCACAGAGCGTATGCTCCAGGCTTTTGACAACATTCATTTGCTGATTATGCGGCTGGGACCACAGGTTCGTTACCAATTGACACCCCTTTCGGCCGTGCAAGAGCGGATTCTGGCGTTATTGGGTTTACCCACAACGCTCTATACCGACTTGCAACTGGCTTAACCAGGGGTGAATTGGGTCTGTTGCTTGTATGTAATTGGAAAGGTGCTGATGGAAGCAACAATTTGAGATGATTTCCAAGGTTTTGTCACGACCCTGTTGCTTCCCTTTACTTTTTGGTCGTGACTTTACCTAATTTGGCTTTTGCTCAATTTTTTGAGCGAACGCCCTGCGATAAAGGTTCCATTATCGACAAAGGATCCATCTGAGAAATATGCCGCAAAATGAAGTTATCCCATGCAAATGCGTAAAAACAATCAGACAAACTATTTGCATGCAGTTTCCATTCAAAAGATTCCTCATAAAATCCGATGTAAACGGGAGGGTCTTCACCTTGATCCAATGGAACAATCATATGCCAAACGCCTTGATTCTCGAAAATTATGGGAAGGATCTTTTCAAGAGCACGGTTGCTTGTTGAGTAGCTACTCATCCAAGTTGACATATCTGCTACGTCAGCTAGCTCGTGGGGAAAAATGATTTTTTGCAAATATTCGGAGTTTCCTGCAATGCAATGCCACTCTCGTAAAGCAGCGGGAATAGTTAACCCTGTTTGGGTTTCAAACCGAGAAAGCTTTGCGCTTACTTCTTCAGTATATTGAGGCTGAACAATAAGCAGGTCACAGGTCTTCTGGTGAAAAGTTAGTTTTTTTGTCGATGTCATCAGCTTTATTCAATGCTGAAATTGGTAGATATATACTATTCCTGCGAACGGCCGTTCACAACCCACCTTGCACCAACCCACTATTTTCGCCGTACCTTTCCTGATAAATCGCTTCTCGCTCTTCAGCCAATCCAGCCAGTAAATCAGCCAACGTCACTCCTTCCTCATCCATGATCGCTGAAAACTGTTTGGACAATTCTGGTAAAAGCAGTTCTTCGGGTGGCAAATTTAATTCCTTGTTGTTGCCCATCACATTCTCTCCAAATCATTTTTTGAAATATAGAGCATCATTTTCACTGATATTCGGATCGTTTGGCAATGAAGGTATTGAGGCTTTGTACGGCCGTTTCCTGCACCCGCTTCTGCACCAACGGCGTCCATCCCAGAAACCAACCCATCGGCCCCAGCGCCATCCGCGTCCAGCGCCACAAATCAAAGCTGTCCTGATGCCGGATGATCAAGCCGTCCTGAAAGGCAAAGGCGGCGTCAATGATGTTGTGGACTTTGCGACCGGTGGAAAAAGTGTAGGTCGCTTCCCAATGGGCCTGTCCCGTAGCGGTGTCGGCCTGCACGTCACGAAAAAGTCACCTGTAAATCCTTGCCCCGTTCGCAAAGCATGTGCCACATTGCTTTGGCCTGCTTGCCATGCAAATTGGGGAAAACAGGGTCGGAAAAGTGCACCTCAGGATGATAACAAGCAATCATCTCAGCATAGTCACGATGCTGGAACGCCGTGTAAAACGATTCTATGATCTGTAAGTGGGTTGCCATGCAATGTTTCCCATGTCAGGAAGCAGCGTGTTTCTTGCGGCGGCCCTGGCGCGTCTGCTGAAACACCTCGTCGGGGCTGAGGCCCTGCTCCAATAGCGCCTGGCGCTTTGGTTTTAGCGCCCCGGTGGGGCATACGCCCACACATTGCCCGCAAAAAACGCAGGTGGTGTCGGGCATGGGGTCATCCAGGAAAGTGGCAATTTTCGTGTGGAAGCCGCGCCCCTCGAAGCTCAGGGCAAAGGCATACTGCGCATCTTCGGCGCAAACCTGCACGCAGCGCCAGCAGTTAACGCATTGGTTGTAGTCGCGGATATAGAAGGGGTTGTCGTCGTGGACAGGGGCTTCGCGCCGCGCCCCTCCGGCAAAACGTTCCGGGTCCGCGCTATATTCAGCCAGCAATGCCAAAATCTCCGGCGCTTCCTCCAGGTTGACGGTGGCCGCCAGCATTTCCAGGATGGTGCGCCGTCCGCGCCGCACCGCCTCGCTGTCCGTCTGCACCTTCATGCCGTTGCTGCACGGGGTGACGCAGGCGGCTGCCTGCACGCGCCAGCCAGCGTCAACGGAGCAAACCCGGCACAGGCCGTTGGCCGTCAGGTGCGGGTGGTAGCAAATGACGGGAATGTCTATGCCTAACTCTTTGGCCGCATCGAGAATGGTAGTCCCCGCCGGGACGGTGATTTCTTTGCCATCAATAGTGAGAGTGACGGTATCGCTCATAGTATGCTCCAAATCTCTTCTAATCGTTCATCAGCAAACTGATAACTGATTACTGGTTACTGTTCACCAGTTCCGGCCAGCGGTTAATGGCGCTGAGTACGGCCGTTGCTGCCGTTTGTCCCAGCCCGCACAAAGACGTATAGGTCATGGCAAAGCCAATGTCCTCCAGGGCTGCTTTGTCGCCTGGGCGCGGCCCGCCATTGTGGGCTACATGGGTTAAAATTTCAAGCTGGCGCTGGGTACCCAACTGGCAGGGGAAGCATTTGCCGCAGCTTTCATGGGCAAAAAAGTGGGCCAGATGGTAAAGGGCTTCACGCAGATCGGCCGTTTCATCAAAAACCATGATCACGCCAGAGCCAATGGGAAAGTTGTTGGCCTTGGCCGATTCGTAGGTCAGGGGCATGTCCAGCTTGTCTGGCGGCAGGAACACGCCCGCCGCGCCGCCCATGAGCACCGCCTGGATGGCTTTATCGCCCGGCACGCCGCCGGCCATCTCAATAAGTTCGCGGATGGTCAGACCAAAAGGCAGCTCATAGACGCCGGGTTTGGCCACGTGCCCGCTGAGGCAGAACCACTTCGTGCCGGGGGAGTCGGCCGTGCCGAGTTTCAGCCATTCATCCAGACCCACAGTCAGCACGGCCATGGCCGCCACCAGGGTTTCCACGTTGTTGATGACGGTGGGCTGCTGGAACAGGCCGTGGGTGGTGGGGAATGGGGGCTTAATGCGCGGGAAACCTCGCTTGCCCTCTATGGCTTCGAACAGCGCGGTTTCTTCGCCGCAAATGTAGGCCCCGGCTCCCAAACGCACTTCGATGTCGAAGTGGAAACCCTCTTTGCCCAGAATGTTCTGCCCCAGGTAACCGGCTTTGCGGGCCAGGGAAACGGCCGTTACCAGCCTTCTGTACCCTCGCGGATACTCACCACGTATGAAAATCCAGCCGTTTTCCGCGCCTACGGTATAGGCGGCAATGGTCATCGCCTCAATCAAGCTTAAGGGATCTTCCTCCAGCAGGCCGCGGTCTTTGAAGGTGCCTGGCTCGCTTTCGTCGGCGTTGGCAATAATGTGTTTTTCTGCGGGCGTGCCCGGCGCATCCCGCGTGTACTTCCACTTCAGGCCAGTGGGAAACATAGCCCCACCGCGCCCCACCAGCTTGCTGGCCTCAATGGTTTCAATAATGGCCTCAGGGGTCATAGCCAAGGCCTTGCGCAAAGTGGCATAACCGCCGTGCTGTTCGTAATCTTGCAGGCTCCAGGGAATGACTTTGCCAGCCCGCGCCAGCTTCAGCAGCGGCCCGCCATACTTTTGGATGCGCGGCTCCGGGTGCGCCCCCGCCAAAAAATTGTCCACCTCAGAGGGTTTCAATTTACCCGCCGGCTCGTCACCGTACAGGGCGTTGGGACCGTGCTCGCACATGCCTAAACAGGGTACACGCTCATAGGTAACGCTGCCGTTGGGGCTGGTTTCGCCGTGCTGCAAACCCAACCGCACCTCCAAGGCAGCCATAAAATCAGACGAGCCAGCAAGGTGGCAGGCCACGTCGTCGCAAACGCGGATTACGCGCTTAGCGGTCGGTTCGTTGTAAAACATGGTGTAAAACTCGATGACGCCGTGGATGTCGGCCAGGGGAACACGCAGGGTGCGGCTGATGGCTTCTTGCGCTTCACGGGGCAGCCAGCCGTAAAGGCCCTGGACGTCGTGGAGGAGGGGGAGGAGGGCGTCACGGGAACGGCCGTTATACCGTTCCAACAAAGGCGTTAACAAAGTCAAGTCTACTGAGTCGTTCACGAAGTCACCTCACGAACAAAATAACGGGCCATGTGCCGGGGGAGCGGCGAGGGAGTTTTGTTGAATGTATCTACAAAACTCATCTAATTTTATGGCATCCTAACCAAAAAACAAGGCGGGGCCATTCAGATAATCAGGTTTTCAGCCAGTTATGTTGGCAAACTAAACCATTGGCATGCTGAATTGCTGATAAAATGGGGAATATGGCGGAACCAAATACACCATCCTTGCACATCCCACGCAGTTTACTGCGCGTCATGCTGGCCCACGGGCAGGCCGAGTACCCGCTGGAAGCATGCGGACTATTGGGAGGGCGAAACGGCCGTGTCTACCACCTGTACACCGTTGAAAATCAGCTCCACAGCCCCGTGCGCTACGAAATGGACCCCCTTCAGCAAATTCAGGCTCTGCTGCACATGGAAGACGCGGGTAACGAGCTTCTCGCCATCTACCACACCCACCCCCATGGCCCAGAAACCCCCTCTCCTACCGATGTTTCCTTAGCAACTTTTCCTGAAGCAATTTACATCATCGTCTCTCTGGCAGATCGTACTGCGCCAGTTGTTCGGGGTTATTTCATCAAGGAAAATTCTGTTTTTGAAACCAGCCTGATTATTTATGAACGACTTTTCAACGAGAGCAACTAACCTGGAGGAGGCGTGTTTAATAAGTTACCTTCTGGCGAGTTGCATCAAAAACCGCACAACATACAATTTAGGGAGAATTCAAAGAGAGGAGCAGTATGGCAAACCTATTTTATATCATCATCGCAAGCGTCATTGGTTACGTGTGGGGGGCAATACCTTTTGGGTTCCTGTACGTTCGCATCAAGCGCAAGGACATTGACCTGCGCGATTTTGGCAGCGGACGCACCGGTGGCACCAACTCGCTGCGCGCCGCCGGTTGGAAAGTTGGCACTCTGACGGGTTTGAGTGACGTGTTTAAGGGGGCGATGGGCGTCCTGACTACCCGCTGGCTGCTGGGAAACAGCGTGAGTGCAGATTTTCTTCCCTGGGTTTTTGTCTTTGCCGGGGTTTTTTCTGTCATTGGCCACAATTGGTCAATGTTTCTATCCTGGCGGCGCGATAAGTCAGGCAGGCTGACATTTATTGGCTGGCGCGGCGGAGCCGGCACGGGTCCTAACATAGGCTGGTCTACGGCCATCTGGTGGGTGATGTTTCCCATCGGGCTGCTGGTCATGGTGGGAATGCTCATTGGGCTGGGAATGGCCTCTGTCGCCTCAATTGCTATGGCCGCCATCATTCCCATCGTTTTTGGCATCCGCTATGCGTTGGGCATAGATCCTTCCCCAGCTTACCTGATAGGCGGTTTGATTACCATGGTCATTGTCATTTGGGCTTTACGGCCGAATATCAAGCGGCTTTTGGAGGGGAACGAGCGGGTCGTTGGCCCCAGAGCTAAACGACTGGCGCGCCGCAAAGAGCAAATGAACGTGCAAAGCTGAGATTCGGGATTAGAGTTTCTCCAATCTCCAATTTCCAATCTCTATCTCTCAGTTTTCGCTCTTGGTAAGCTGATCGTAGTGCAGCATGCCCAGCGCATCAATGCGCACGCCGTCCACCTTAGCCAACGAGAGCAGGCGGCGGGGTTCCTGGGTCAGGTCAAGAGTGGGGAGCTCTTCGGCCCATAATTGTTGTATTTGCGCATACAGCTCCAGGCGTATGGCCGTATCTGCTTCTGCCTGCGCCGCGGCGACCAGACTGTCCATTTCTGTGCTTTCGTAGTTGGAACAAAATCCCAGTCCCGGCTCCTGCACAAAAAAGTCCGTCCAGCTAGTGGCATCCAGGTAATTGGTGGGCGCGCCGGGGGAGGGCCAGCCCACCAGGTAGGCGGGGTACCCGCAGCTAAAGATTTGCGTCTGGAACACTTCCCAGGGCGCGGGGGAAAGGGTTACCTGGAAAACGCCGGTTTCTTCTAGCTGGTTTTGGAGGGCGGTGGCATAAGCTGCTTCAAGATTGGTGTAACGGCCGTCATTCAAGTACCAGATGGTAATGGGTAAGGGCTGGTCTGCGCTGTACCCCACCTCCAGCAGCAGTGCGCGAGCCTGGTTCAGGTCCCGCTGCGGCAAAACATTTACGTGGCCGGGCACTTCATTGGGCACCGGGCTGAACAGAGGCAAGCGGCTGCCGCCAAACACGTCGTTGGCCAGCGCTTCACGGTCTATGGCGTAAGATGCCGCCAGCCGCACGCGGCGGTTGTCCCAGGGCGGGGTAGCCTGGTCAAAAATGAGGTAACTCTTGAAGGTATTGGGGCCTACCCAACCGGTATAATCAGAACGGCCGTCTCCATCCAAATCACGCTCTTGCAAAGCCACAAACTCTGAATATGCTAAACCCGTCCAGGCCACGTCAATCGATTGGAAATCGGCCAGCGAGCGCATCATCAGCGCCGGAGATTCATAAAACCGGAGCTGCACGTTGGCAAATTGGGGCGGTTCTCCCGGCCAAGCTGGATTGGCTTGCAAACGCATCCGCTCTCCTGGCTCCCAGCTAACAATGGTGTAAGGTCCAATGCCGCCGCACGCGCTTAACGGGTCCAGCACCTCCGCATAGCACTCGTTGCTGATGGGAAAATATGGCGGCGTGGCCAGGATGCTAGGGAAATATCCCACCGGTTCCTGCAAAACGAGTTTTACCGTGCTGCGGTCAACCACCTGCACCGCATCCGCATCCGTAAAGCCATCATCGTCCGCATCTTTCAGGTAAGCGTTGAGCAAGAAGCTGCCGCTGCCCACCACCGCAGCCCGATCCAGCGACCATTTCACATCTTCGGCCGTAAATTCGCTGCCGTCAGGGAAATTCAACCCGGTTCTTAGGCGAATGGTGTACTCCAACCCATCCCCGGAAAGGGTAGGAAAGTCCAGCGCCAGGGCCGGTACCAACTCATTTTCGGGGGTGAAGCGGTAGAGGCCGCTCATGGTGTTTTGCTTGACCTCCCAGCTAATGAGATTTGGAGCAGTCGCCGGGTCCATGTCTTCCAAAGTGCCAGCAATGCCGATGACCAGTTCGGTAAGCGGTGTGCCCACGCGCGACTCGCCGGCGTCGATGTTAGCCACATCAGGAACCAGCCAGGCCAGCACATCCTCGGTCAGGAGTCCATCATCCTGAACGGCCGTAATCGCCTCATTTAAGCGCTGCAGCAGGTCAATGTTTTCGCTGGGCAGGGCAATGCTATACCCCTTGCTGCTGAGCCACGCTTCTGGCCCAAGCCCACCCACGATTTTTAGCTGCTCGGGATAAGCAGACGTGAACCGTTCGGCACTGTAATGGTCAAGAACGACGGCATTGATGCTTTCGTCGACCAGGGCTTCCACCGCGCTGCGCATGTCGTCGTAGGTAAATATGTCAGTTTCTGCCCAGCCGATCACGTCAATAGCAGCTTCGTACCCGCTGCTAAAAGCTTCCACGCCAATAGTCATGCCGGGTTGTAAATCGGCATAGCTCTGCATGTCACGCTGGTCAGCCAAAACCACCAGTACCTGCCCCACTTGCAAATAAGGCGCAGTAAAGCTTACTCCTTCGGGAATCGGGCTGTTGGTGTAGGCGTAGGTGGAAATGACGGCATCGAAATCTCGGCCAATACTGTTGAGCGCCCCTTCGTACGGGGTAACGACCAGCTCATACTCAAACCCGGCCGCAGCAGCCAGGTCAGCAAGCAGGTCAGGAATAAATCCGGTGACCTCGCCAAAGCGGTTGAAGCTGGTGAATGGCTCGCTGGGTGCGTCGGTGGCGATAACGAGGAAGTTGGCGTCACCCACGGCGCTGGGACTTTGCGTGGTTGGAGAGGCAGGGCGAGTAGGTGTGGGAGGCACGGCCGTTACGGCCGTTTCCCCATTACTTTCCCGGCAGCCCACCAGGAGCGCCACCAACAGCACCCCAAAAAGTTTATAGAATACCTTCCGCGTATCCATACACGTTATCCTTCCTACATTTGCTTTTCAGGCTATCAGCTCGTCAGCTTATCAGTTTGTTGGAAAGTAAGCCAATCAGCTCATCACTCTGTCAGGGTAAGCAGGCAAGCCGTTGACCCGCTACTCCTCCACACCTACAGGCCACGCAACCGGGGGTGGCCAGGGCGCGTCAAGCTGATCCATGTCTGCCAGGCGAAAAACTGCCACATTGCCTTCCGCAGTACATTCGCCCGTTTCGGCGCAGGTCAGCAAGCCGGCAATGCCCGGGTAAGCGGTGGTGCCTGCCAGCGCCAGCCGCAATGCCAGGCGACCAACAAGGAGCGCCCCGCTGCTGCCCCGCTGTGCGCTGCTCTCTATGGCTGCCAGCAGCAAATCTGCGGCGTCATACGCATACACCGCATAATAATCGGCCGGAGAACGGCCGTAAGTTTGCCGCCAGTCCGCTAAAAAGGCGTCGTATGCGGCACCCCGCACGGCATAGCCAGAGATGTAGATTTCATTTACGGCCGTTCCTGTGCCCTGCATGAAGCTGGGCATCAGCAAGCTGTCAGGCCCCAAAAAAGTCACTTCTTCCAGCCCGGCAATGTTGGCAGCCTGGTTGAGAACGGCCGTTGCTTCTGCTTCGTAAAGCGGCAGGTATATGACGTCCGGCTCATTGAGGGCTGCTACTTGCAGCATCACCTCCAGGCCGCTGCCTGCGTCAAACCGGGTCTGGAAGGGCAGTGTGCCCCCTGCTTCCAGAAAGGCGTTGCCAAAAGTCTCGCGCAGTCCTTCACTGTAGGTCGAGTCGTTGAACATCACAACGGCCGTTTCTGCTTCTAGCACTGTACTGGCAAAGCGCGCCATCACGTCAGCCTGGTGCAGGTAATTGGGAACGGTGCGAAAGTAAAAGGGGGGAGAGGAAACGGCCGTGTTAGCCAAAAAAGGATCGGTATTTGCCGGAGAAACCAGCATACCCCCGCTCTCTTCAATTAAGGGCAGCGCCCCAGAAGCCGATTCCGCGCAAACAGGGCCTAAGACGGCGACGGCGCCCAATTCTGCCACAATTTGCTGCGCGGCCGTTTCCCCCCCAGCCTCGCTGCATCCGGCATCAAAGGGAACCAAAGATATTTCATGTTCCAGCAGGCGGTTTTCACGCTGCGCAAAAGCCAGCTCTATACCCTGCTTTATCTCCGCACTCAGCTCCGCTGCCGGGCCGCTCGCGTCAAGCAGTGCCGCCAATATCAGGGAGTCGTCCGGCTCAATAACCACGCAGCCCAGGGGATCCGTACACTCCAACTCCGGAGAAGAGCAGGCCACCAGCCCTAACAACAGCACCCACCATACAAAACGGCGCATCATCAAACCACGTTATACTCGTGAATTAACCGCCCTTCGGCAAAGCGCGCCAAATCCAACATGGACACATCCACAGTGCGCGCCTCTCCATCCAGCACGATCTCGCTCATGAGCTGGCCCGCCACCGGCCCGTGCATGAAACCATGCCCGGAAAAGCCGCCGCACATGTAAAAACCAGCTACCGGCGTAGCGCCAAAAATCGGATGGGCATCGGGGGTCACCTCGTACAGCCCCGCCCAACTTGACATACGGCCTGCCTTTTCTAACAACGGCAGGCGGGCAACGGCCGCTTCCATATTGGTCAGTTCCCAATCCTCATCCACGCGCTGATCGAAGCCGGGCTTTTCATTTGGGTTGGACATGCCAATAAGCAGCCCCGCTCCTTCGCGATGGAAGTAAAGAGATTGGGCAAAATCGATGACAAAGGGAAAATCCGCGGGGATTTGTGGCAGGCTGGTTGTGGTGAACATCTGCCGGCGCAGTGGCGTTATGGGCATCTGCACCCCGGCCATCTCGCCCACCAGCCCCGCCCACGGTCCGGCGGTGTTGATGACAATGGGTGCAGATACCGTTCCTTGTGGGGTCATGACGCCAGAGATACGGCCGTTCTCCACCACCAAATCCGTCACCGGCACGCCTGTCATGGCTTTGGCCCCCAGCCGCTGCGCTGCCCCGATGTACCCCATCACCACACTATTGGGGTCTACCAGCCCATCTTCCGCGCAAAAAGTACCCGCCAACACATCCTCTAAGCGCATGAGCGGCAGGCGGCGGCGAATTTCCGCCCCATCCAGCCATTCCGTCGGCACCTCCAGGCGCTGCTGCAAGGCCACATTGTGACGAAAAGTCGCCACGTCCGCCTCGTTGGTCAATAAAAAGAGGTAGCCTGTCTTGCGGTAATCGATGGCCTGCCCAATTTCCGCCTCAAAGCGTTCCAGCATGGGCAAACTGGCCTGCGACAGGCGCACGTTCACTTCTGTGGCGAACTGGTAGCGCACGCCGCCCGCGCAGCGCCCGGTAGCGCCGGTGCCATAGAACGCTTCTTTTTCCAGCAGCAGTACGTTTTTCTGCCCCCGCGCCGCCAGGTGATAGAGCGTGCTGGCGCCCATCACACCCCCACCAATAATCACTATGTCTGCTGTGCTTGGTAAGTTCATGGCTCTCCTAATCAGATAGAGATAGAGATAGAGCGATTTCTCTCTTCTCTAGCTCTGCCCTCTATCTCTACACTCTACCCTCTATCTCTTTACCAGGCCACCTGCTGCCCCAACCCCATTTTTTGCGCATTGGTCAGGGCCAGTTGGGCAGCCACGGCATCTTGTACGGCAACACCTACCGACTTGAAGTAGGTAATTTGCGTAGCTGACGTGCGCCCAGGCTTTTGCCCCAGCACAATCTCGCCCAGCTCGGCGTGAATGTGGTCGGCGGTGAAAAGGCCGGCCGCAATGGGTTGAATCAGGTCGCCAGTTTCGGCCAGGCTGGCGCTGCGGGAATCGACAACGACCAGGGCGCGGGCGATGGCAGCAGCGGGAATCTCTTGCATGTCGGGGGTGTAAGAACCGACAGCGCCGATGTGTACACCGGGTTTGAGGTCCGCGTCGGCAAAAACGGGGGTAAGGGAGGTGGTGGCCGCCGCAATGATGTCGGCGCTGGCGGCCGCTTCTTGCGGCGAAGCGGCAGGGCGCAGGTCGCCGGGAACAGAACCTTGACCGGCCATGTCCCGGATGAAGGCTTTCGTGCGCTCAGGATTGGGATCATAGACCCAGATGGTTTGTAACGGCCGTATCGTGCACATCGCCTCTAGCTGGGTGCGAGCCTGCACGCCTGCGCCAAAAACTGCGCCTACGAGGCTGTCGGGCCGGGCCAGCAGATCTGCAGCGGCCCCAGCACCGGCGCCGGTACGAATTGCCGTCAGGCTGCCACCCTCCAGCAAGGATAACGGCCGTCCCGTATCCGCTTCAAGCACCAACACCGCCGCATGAATCAGCGGCAGCCCTCGTGACACATTATGGGGAAAAAGTGACACCACCTTTACGGCCAGGGATTCCTGTTCCTTTCCCTGCACAAAGGCCGGCATAAATAAGCTCACCCCTTCATGGGGAGCCACCGGCAGCCGCGCCCGCAGGGGAACCTCTGCCTGGCCCGCGGACAGCGCTGCATATGCTTGCTTCATGGCTGCGATTACCTCGGCCATGGGCAATGCCTGTTTTACATCCTGCGCGCTTAAAACCAGCATTTGCTAACCCCTCTAAAATGGAAAACGTGAAACACAGCCCTGACGCCGCGTTCCACGTTTTGCCTAAAATAGTCAAACAGCTAATCGATTCCGAGATAAGCCTTTTGCACCATCGCGTTCTTTTGTAAATTTTTTGCGGAATCTTGCAGCACAATTTCACCAGTTTGCAGCACGTATCCCCGATGGGCCACCTGCAGCGCCATGTGCGCATTTTGCTCCACCAGCAAAATAGTGGTGCCTTCCTTATTTATTTCCTCAATCGTCTCGAAGATAGCCTCCACCAGCACCGGCGCCAGACCCATAGACGGCTCGTCCATGAGCAGCAATGTCGGACGGGACATCAAGGCGCGACCCGTAGCCAACATTTGCTGCTCGCCGCCGCTCATTGTGCCTGCAACCTGCTTTTTGCGCTCGGCCAAACGCGGGAAGAGCGCGTACACTCTTTCGATGTCGGCGTTAATGCCGTCCTTGTCGTTGCGATGAAAAGCGCCCATTTCCAGGTTTTCTACCACTGTCAGCCGGGCAAAGACGCCGCGCCCTTCCGGCACCATAGCAATCCCCTTGCTAACCAGTTCGTGGGCTTTAAACTGACTCAAATCCTCTCCGGCCAGCCTGATGGCGCCGGGTTGGGGTCGCAATAAACCAGAGATGGTCCGCAGGGTCGTGGTTTTGCCCGCACCATTTCCACCAATGAGGGAAACAATTTCACCTTTTTCTACGGTGAGGGAGATGCCTTTCAGGGCATGAATGTTGCCATAGTAGGCGTGCACGTTGTTGACTTCAAGTAAGGTCATTGTGATGGCTCCTTTTCCCTTCAGGCAGCCACTTCAATGGTGGCGCTAGCGGCTGCTCCTTTGCCGAGATACGCTTCGATAACCTCGGGGTTGCTTTGAATGTCAGCAGGCAGACCTTCAGCGATTTTTTTGCCGTAATCTAACACGGTAATGTATTCGGAGATACCCATAACCACACGCATATCGTGTTCGATAAGCAAGATGGTGATGCCCAGTTCGTTGCGTAATTGTTGAATGAAGGTGGTGGTTTCGGCCGTTTCGCGAGGGTTCATGCCCGCAGTAGGTTCATCCAGCAGCAACAGCTTAGGCTTGCTGGCCAGCGCGCGGGCAATTTCCAGGCGACGTTGGTCACCATAAGGAAGATTGCGAGCCAAAATATCTCCTTTGCCGCGCAGGCCGACAAAGTTGAGCAGGCGGTTGGCTTCCACAACGGCTTCGCGCTCCTCAGCCATGGTTTGGGGGGCATGGAAGAGGGCGCCTATCCAGCTTGAGCGGAGTTGTGGCTCCATGCCCACCAGAATGTTTTCGATGGCGGTCATGGAGCTGAAAAGGCGGATATTCTGATAGGTGCGCGATATACCGCGGAGGGCAATTTTATCGGGGGAGTAGCCTTTAATGGAACGGCCGTTGAACACAATATCCCCCTTATCAATCTGGTAAAAGCCGGTAATACAGTTAAAAAACGTGGTTTTGCCCGCCCCATTGGGGCCAATGATGCTCACAATGCTTTTTTGGGGAATGTGAAAAGTAAGATCGTTTACAGCAATCAAGCCACCAAACTGTTTCGTCACCCTGGTTGTTTCTAAAATAGTTTACCATCTCTCTGACCCTCCCTTACGAGGTCGAACCCGCCTGCTCTGGCTGGGGTTGGTTGCGCACCATCTCGTGTTCATGCAGTTCGCGCTGGCGAATAGGGGAAGGCCACAGACCTTCGGGGCGCACCATCATGGTGGCAATGAGCAACACGCCATACAGCAGCAGCCGATATTCAGCAAATTCGCGCAGCAGCTCCGGCAGACCCACCAGCACCAGGGCGCCAACAGCTACGCCAGGCAGGCTGCCAATGCCCCCCACAATGATTAGACACAAGACGTTAATGGAGATTAGCAAGTTAAAGCTGTGGGGGAAAATGGAGCCCAAACGAGAGGCAAAAATAGCTCCAGCCAGGCCCGAAAAGGCAGCGCCAATGGCAAAAGCCAGCAGCTTGGTGGCTACGAGCCGGATACCCATGGCTTCGGCTACGTCTTCATCTTCGCGCAGGGCCATCCATTGCCGGCCCAGGCGGGAGTCCCGCAGGCGTGACGCCACAAAAATGGCGATGAGACAGCCGGCAAGGATGATGTAGTAGAAATGTTCCGGCTGGACAAAGGTGAAGTCACCAAATTGCGGCTTGATAATTTGCAGAATTCCCTGCGCCCCGCCAATGTAGGGTTTGAGCACGTCGGAAACAACAAGTACGCGGATGATTTCGCCAAAACCCAGGGTGACGATGGCCAAATAGTCTCCACGCATCCGCAGGACGGGAATACCGAGCAAAACCCCAGCCATTGTAGCGGCCAGAACACTGAAGGGGAGTGCCTGCCAAAAGGTGAATTCGGCAATGCCCAGGTTACCCCCAGAAGTAAGCAGACCCATAACGTAAGCGCCAATGGCGAAGAAGGCCACGTAGCCAAGATCGAGCAATCCGGCAAAACCAACGACGATGTTTAGCCCCAAGCCCATAAGAATAAAAATGCCTACGACGTCGGCTACTTCGGTGAGGTAAGTTCCCATAACGCGAGGTAAGACGAGGACAACAGCAGCTAGAAGCGCCAGACCCAGATAGCGGGCACCCTTGCTTTGGGTCGGGGTGAGATTGGCGCGACGCTGGGTGACGGCTTGTTGCCCACCCAACCGCCAGGCGATGCTGCCTATGGTGACGAGGAGGAAGATGAGTACGGCCGTTACTGGCGTAATCCCCTTAGCCCCAAACAAAAACTGCAAAATGCTGCGTGCCGTATAAGGGCGCAAAATAAGCAGCAAAATCTCCGACAACAGGCCAATGAGCAGCGTCCAAAGCAGGCCATTAAGCAGCGGTTTTTGCACGCGGCGCGGCAAGAGGTCGAAGGCAGCCCCGGCAACACCCAAAGCGGCCATAACGCCGAGAAGAACCAGGCTGCCTGTAGTGGCCCCTTGCTCGAAGGTCAAAATGTCAACGAGTACCGAAGAGACGTTGACGAAGGATTGGCGAATATCTTCCCAAGCAAGGGTAAGCAGGATGAGGGCAATGGGGGGAACGGCCGTCACCACGCCCGCCACCAATCCGCGCAAAATCGCCCCCACGGGCTGGACCTTGTCCGAGCGCTGCCACGAGAAATAGCCCGCCACCAACGCTGTGCTAAAGAGAAGAAGCTGTCCCAAGGTCAGTACGCCGGTAATAATGTCCCGTTCATTAAACGTTTGCACTATGCCAATAGCGCTCACGCTCAGGGCTACGACTCCTGCCATGAGACCATAGCGAATAGCATTGTTGAAATTTGCCTTTTGGGTCATGCGCCAGCTCCTTTACGCCTTCTTTTCCGCTAATTTTTCACCAATAAGACCTTGCGGGCGGAAAATTAAAATCAAGACCAGCATCGTGAAGGCGATGACGTCCTTCAGTTGGTGCGCTCCCGAAACGCCTAGCCCTTCTAAAAACAGCGGCGGGCCAACAGCTTCAATAAGGCCTAACAACAAACCCCCTAAGGCTGCACCCGGAATGCTACCAATGCCGCCAAAAACGGCCGCCGTAAACGCCTTGATGCCGGGCACAAAACCCATGAAGAAGTGCACCTGGCGGAAAACCAAACCCCACAAAACACCGGCTATACCGGCAAAGGCCGCGCCAATGGCAAAGGTAATGGAGATGGTCCGGTCTACATTAATCCCCATCAATGCCGCCACGTCTTTGTTTTCAGCCACCGCGCGCACCGCTTTGCCGGTTTTGGTATTCTGGATGAATAAGTACAACACGATCAAAGCCAGCAGCGCTGTGGCCATAACCACCAGACGTGTTTTCAAAAATTCTAGGCCAAAAATAGTCCAGCGCCCCTGCAACGGTTCGGGCACGGGAAAAGGAATAATGGCTGAACCAAACAGCCCGCGAAAGAAGTACTGCCAGAAGAAGGAGGCGCCAATGGCGGTAATGAGGGGCACAAGACGGGGAGCGCTGCGTAAAGGACGGTATGCGATTCGTTCAGTCAGCAGGGCCACAGCAACGGCCGTGATCATAGCAACGGCCGTAATCAGCAGCAGCGCCAGCAATGGCTGCGCATCCAAAAAGCCCGAGGTACTCAAAAATGCAGCTACCAGCACCGTCGAAGTAATTGCCCCCGACATAAAAAACTCGCCGTGGGCAAAATTAATCATAAACAAAACGCCGTACACCATCGTGTAGCCCAACGCAATCAAGGCATACAAGCTCCCCTGTGATAAGCCTGAGATAAAGAAATCAACCCACGTCTCAGCCGTATAGGTATTCCCCACCCCAAAAAACAGCTTATTTACCGTGCCATAGAGCACTACGGCCACAATAATCGCCCGAAACACCCATAGATAGATGCTGATTAAATCCATATCTTTGATCCGCTGGGACATATTTTTTTGCTCCGTTGGGGGTACGGCAAGCTTAGAATTGTTCCCAATCAGCTCACCGCATTGGCTGCGTTATCACAACAAGCTAAAAAGATAGAGAATAGGCTCTGTTGTTGCCGGGAGCCTATTCCCCATCATTCACCAGGCGGCACAGTTACCACAACACTGCACGTGCCTTTCTATCAACTTTAGGGCCAAATACGGACAAATTCACCGCCCTGAACCTGGCTAACCGAAATTTTCGGATCCGCACAATCACCATACTGATCGCAGGAGATCGTTCCGGTGATGCCCGCCATGCCAGAGGTAGCATACAGCGCATCGCGCAGCGCCTGGCGGCCAATCAGCAGTGTACCATCTGCACCTTGCTGCGCCACCTGCTCAACAGCGTCTAAAATCATGTTGGTGGCATCAAACGCATGGGCATGGAAAGGCGCCGTCGGGTCCGTGCCATACTTGTCGCGGTAAGCCGGCAAGAAGGTTTCCTCATAGAAGGTGTTGCTGAAGCTCAAGTCTGGGCCAGATACGTACATACCCTCAGACGTACCTACCGTATTCTCTAAAAAGCTTGGTGACTGAATACCATCTGCACCCGCCAAAACCACACCGCTCAATCCGTCCACGTCGCTGGCGGTGTTCACAATGAGCGAACCCAAGGGAATGAAAACGGGCAGGTAAATGAATTCTGGCCCGGCTGCCGCTAAAGAGGTCAACAGCGGTTCCACGTTGGTCGCATCGGCCGCTTCCGCCTCAAAAGCGACAATCTCGCCGCCTAAAGCCTGGAATGCCTCAGAAAACACACTGGCCAGACCTTCTGTGTAGGGGTCCCCATCATGAATGGCGGCCGCTTTGCGCAAGCCCAATTCATTGTAGGCAAACTCAGCCATTGCCGAACCCTGCACCGTGTCATTGTGGGCCGTCCGCAAATAGCCAGCCTCGTGTAGTGCCGGGTCAGTCAAAGCTGGAGAGGTGTTGGAAGGAGAAACCATTGCAAATCCAGCCGCAGATAGGATACTGGCCGCCGGTACCCCTGCGCCGGAGCAGCTTGTGCCGATCATTGCCACGATCTGCCGGTTGGAGACAATTTTCTGGGCAGACGTTTGTCCACCTTCGGCACTACAGCCATCATCTTCCGGCTGCAACTGCACAGGGTGGCCTAAAACGTCACCGCGAAAGTCTATTGCCAACTCTACGCCATATTGAGAATCAAGACCCAATTCCGTGTTGGGGCCGGAGATCACCAGGGCCGAGGCCAGCAAAATAGGATCACCGGGCGCAATCTCCACACACCCAATGGGGTCATTACAAACCAGCTCATCTGCACTGCCAGTATCAGCAGCAGATCCCTCGTTCGTGCTAGCTTCTGCACCAGTATTTGCAGCGGGTTCCGCATTATTGCCGCCGCCACAGGCGGATAACAACAGCGCCAAAAGAAGCGTTAACGTAATAAACAAGAAAGTGCGTTTCATTCTATTTCTCCTCCAACATTAAAGGTATTGTTAACTTACAAACAACGTTAAATACGAAATTTCTTCTTCATTTTCTGAAATCAAGATATTGGGCGTTTTGTTTCGTGAGCGAATCACCTCCTTCCTATTTGATAGAGATGTGCGCGGGGTCAATGAATTTGTGGGATTAGCAGAATTCTAGTTGCAAGCGCATTGCTTGTCAACAAGCGAACAGGGAATTTGCTATTATGTCAAATAGTCAATGTCATCAATGTTCTCAATAAATTCGCCAGTAATCATGAATACTACCCGCTCGGCAATGTTGATGGCGCGATCGCCAATGCGCTCCAAATTGTGACCAACCCACAAAAGATAGGTGGCGCGCTGCACGTATTCCTGGTCTTTCATCTCTTCCATGGTCTCGCGGAAGAGTTGATTGTATTGGCGATCTAGTTTTTCATCGCGCTTCATCATAGCCAGGGCCAAGTTGGTATCACGTTCCGTGAAAGCCTGGATGCTTTCTTGCAGCATTTTACGCGCCCGTTTGGCCATTTTAGGCAGTTTATGCAGGCTATCGATATTTTCTTCCTCTTGCATGCGCAGCACCAGACGGGCAATACCTGAGGCGTGGTCGCCCATGCGTTCAAGCTCTACAGCTACATGGGTGGTGGCAATGATGGTGCGCAAATCGCCGGCGGCAGGCTGTTGGGTCGCCAGGGTCATGTGAGCCAATTCTTCAACTTCATGACGAAGCTGGTTTATTGTTTCGTCACCATGGACAACCTGCTGGGCAAGCTGCAGATCTCGATTATCGAGTGCCAGCATGGCATGTTCAATAGCAACACTGATCATGCTGGTCATTTGCAGGATTTTTTCCTGCATTGTCATCATTTCGCGATCTAGTACAGAACGATTGGATAATGGCATAGGTTACTCCTCCTCACAAACGTTTGGGGTCAGCAGTGGGCAATATTATTGCCCTTCCAATAACAAGCAGTCTGGTATTTGCTTAGCCCGGGCTCGTTATTGATCTCCTTCACAGGTAATGTGCCTCAAATTTGTGCTACTCTTGACGTAATTCATTAAAAAGTATCATTAAATCATCGGCGGAGTGGCCTTGAAGCGGTGTTCCATGACCACAGGCAAATACTGCAGGCGCCAACTGCAGTAGGCGAATTGCCGACTGACGCGCTGCATCCCGATCGGCCGTTATACGTGGTGGCGTGGATTGCAAAGAGCCGCCTCGCGTGTTCAGCGCATCTCCAGTAAACAGAACGCCTGAAGTAGGGTTGAAAAAGGAAAAATGGTCAGTGGTATGGCCTGGGGTTGCCAGCGCCTGCAGGCCACCCAAAACCGGCAGCACGTCGCCGTCCTGCACCCCTTTTATGGCGGCCGCGGGTACGGGCTTGTACTTCATAAGGCTGGCCAAGGCGTGCATGATGGCTGGAAGGTGTTTGGGGGATTTACCGGTAGGCAGGTATTTGGCCGTTTCCGGCCCGGCATACACCATTGCACCAGATTCTGCCTGCAAAACGGCCGTACTTCCTGCATGGTCCAGGTCGGCATGGGTCAGCACAATACGCTTCAGGTCAGTGCGCGGGCGGCCCAACTCGGCCAACAGTGCCCACACCAGCTTCTCGCGGCGCGGCATGCCCGCATCAATAAGCGTCACTCCCGTATCCTCAACACAGAGATACAAATTGCTGGCATTTCCGTCAATCCAATAAACGCCGGGCGCAATCTCTTCAGCCACGTTTACCTCTCTTGCAGTAGCCAGGGAACGGTGCGTGGGGGCAAGCAGTCAAATGACCGCGCGCCGTTTACCACTCACCGGTTCCTGCCCTTTATTCATCGTCCTCTTCAGCCTGCACTTCCAACAAATGGGCAGCCTTTTGGTCAAAGGCAGCGCGGATGGCCTCGTAATCCGTCTTGGGCAAGGGTGGCGGGCCCCCTTTTTGCCACTGTTGCCGCAAAAAGCGGCGCAGTTTTTTGTAATGTACCACGGGAACGCTGCTGTTTTCCACCTGAATATTTTGCGTGCCATCCGAGGTAAAAACGATGATAGGCGCCATGGGCACTTCTTCTATCTCAGGGGCATTTTTGCGCAGGTAATTGGCAACTGCGCCCACCATGGCCTGGGCCTCTTTGGTAGGGTTGCCAATGGATTCACCGCCAAAAAGTTTACGAAAATTCAAAAAGCCTAAGCCTGTCTGCTTCCACTTATCATTGGAAACAGTAATGTTGCCACCCTGGAATTTGGCAATAAAAATAACAATGCCCTGTGGTGTAAGCAGCACGTGAGGCGACGGCAGCAAGTAATGATACATACGGCCGTTCTTCGCCACTCGCCTTACTTCCTTATCAATCGCCTCATCGGGACGAGGGCGGCGCAAATAGCGATGCCCCAGGTAAATGCCCACCTGAGACAGCAGCCAGCCCGCCATCAAGGCCAGCAGTTCGTACACAAAAAAGCGTTCCGGGTTGGTGAACGCAATCACCATGCCCACAATAAGCGTAGCTATCCCCGCCAGGCTGGTATACTGGCTGATGCGGCGCATGCGCGCAATCCGGTTTTCATCTCGCAATATGACCATAAACGGCCGTTTCTCCTTCTACAATATTTTGAACCAATCAGCTAACTATCAAACTTACCTAGCACCAAACACGCATTCTGGCCGCCTAGACCAAAGGAATTCGATAACACGGTGTGAATCTCTTGCTGGCGCGGCGCGTTGGGTACGTAATCCAGATCGCACTCTGGATCCGGCGTTTCGTAGTTCCAGGTAGGGGGAATGAGGCCTTGCTGCAAAGCATAAGCGCAAAAAACCGCCTCAATCGCCCCGGTACCCCCCATGGCGTGGCCCAACACCGACTTGCTGCTGCTCACCGGAATTTCGTAAGCCTGCTCGCCGAACAGCCGCTTGATGGCCATAGTCTCCATGGCATCA
Organism: uncultured Chloroflexia bacterium; assembly: GCA_963695505.1. Lineage (GTDB taxonomy): Bacteria > Chloroflexota > Anaerolineae > Promineifilales > Promineifilaceae > JACSRF01. The sequence goes on from CAVOGX010000011.1 coordinate 247,228, forward strand.
TTCACCGGTGTCGCCGTGCCGTGGGCGTTAATGTAGTCAACATCTTCAAGCTGCACGCCGGCGTCTTGCATAGCCCAACGCATGGCCCGCTGCGCCCCCGCAGCATTCGGGTCTGGCGCCGCCACGTGGAAGGCGTCCGAAGAAGAAGACTGCCCCAACAGCTCGGCATAAACACGTGCGCCACGGCCCAGGGCTTGATCCAGGCGCTCGATAATCAGCACCGCGGCCCCTTCACTCAGCACAAAGCCATCCCGATCTTTGTCAAAGGGGCGGCTGGCGCGCTCCGGCTCGTCGTTGCGCATGGACAGGGCGCGCATGGCGGCAAAACCGGCCACGGCCGCTTCGTGAATAAGCCCCTCCACACCACCGGCAATGACCATGTCGGCGCGACCCCCGCGAATGTACTCCATCGCTTCGCCAATAGCCTGGTTGCCCGTAGCGCAGGCCGCCACCACCGTGCTGATAGGTCCCAGAGTGCCCGCCAGGTGGCTGACGTGGTGGCTGGGCATATTGGGCAAAAAGCCGGTCATGGCAAAGGGGCTAACCCGCGCGAAACCTTTGCTGCGCAAAATGGTCACTTCGCGGTCACCCACCTCAAAGCCGCCCACGCCGGTGCCAATGAGCACGCCCACGCGCTCCGGGTTGGGCACAGGTTCGGGCAGTCCGGCATCAGCCAGAGCCATGCGCGCCGCGGCAATAGCCAGTTGGGAAGCGCGGGAAATACGCCGGGCCAGCTTGAAGTCCATGTGCGCTTTCGGTGAAAAATCTTTGACTTCGCCGGCGATGTGAACGGGCAGCCCGCTGGTGTCAAACTGGGTGATCCGGCCGATACCGGAACGGCCGTGCAGCAAGCTCTGCCAGCTCTCTTCGGCCGTATGGCCCAAGGGGCTCATCACCCCCATGCCCGTAATCACAATGCGGGGTCGCCCCCGCGCATCCAAATAGTTGTCCATTCTCGTCCTTTTCAGTAAGCAGTCATCAGTATCCAGTAATCACTTAACCGGCCACTGATCATTGGTTTAGTCCTGCGGAAATGGCCGCCACTACGTCTTTTTCCACCATGCGCCACGCCTGGCCTACTGCTTGCTTGATGGCGTACGCATTGGAACGGCCGTGTCCCACAATGACCACCCCGTCCACACCCAGCAGCGGTGCGCCGCCCACTTCATCCGGGTTGAGCCGCTGGCGCACCTTGCCAAAGGCAGGGCGGGCCAGCAGGCCGCCCAAAATCGTCAGGGGATTGCCCATCAGCGCATCACGAATCTTATCCGACATGTAGCTGGCAATGGCTTCGGCCGTTTTAATCATAATGTTGCCCGTGAAGCCATCGGTAATGCCAATGTGGGTTGCGCCACGGATAAACTCTTTGGGTTCGATGTTGCCAATATAGTTGAGTCCGCTGGCCTGCATGAGGGGAATTGTTTCTTTGATGAGCAGGTTGCCTTTGCCTTCTTCCTCACCATTGGAAATAAGGGCCACGCGGGGGTTCTCAATGTCGAGCATGCGCTCCACGTAAAGGCTGGCCATCAGGGCAAACTGCACCAGCCACTCTGGTTTGCAGTCGGCATTGGCGCCATTGTCCATGAGTAACGGCCGTTCCTCTGTGGGAAACACCACACCCAATGCCGGACGCTTCACGCCACGAATACGCCCCACACCCACCTGGCGCAGCATAGCCACACCCAATATTGCGCCGGTGTTCCCGGCGGAAACAAAGGCATCGGCTGCGCCATCGCGCACCAGTTGCAAACCCACGTGCATGGATGAATCCGGCTTGCCCTTGATAATATCCGAGGGCTTGTCGTCCATGGTTACCATTTCGCCGGCATGGCGCACTTCAATAGAAAGACTCGCCGTGTCGTGCTTGCCAAGCTCCGCCTGAATTTGCGTCTCGTCTCCCACGAGAATTATCGTCTCGCCAAACTCACGGGCGGCCAAAACTGCCCCTTCTACGTCGGGGGTGGGGTAATTATCGCTGCCCATGGCATCTACTACGATTCGCATAAGTCGCTCACTTTCAGTCGAGGTAAACAGGTAAGGTGGGAATGATTCTATCGGTGGGCAGATGTTAAGTCAAAAATGGAAACAGATGTCCCTGAGGTTTCTTTACCAAAATAACCACCTCTTCAAGCAGTTTGCTTTCAACATATCAAAACGGCCGTTCTTGACAAATCATCATTCCGAACTATACTCTTAAACATATAGACGGATATCTATACAAAGGCTCCGATCAATGAATTCTGTTAATTTTGCCAAAGCTATTGCCGATGAAACCCGGCAGAAGATAATGCAAATGCTCTGCTGTAACTGGCTGTGCGTCAACGATATTGTGGCCCAGCTAGGAGAAGTCAGCCAGCCCACTGTGTCCCACCACCTCAGCATTTTGCGCGAGGCTGACCTGGTTCACTCCCGGCGGGAGGGTAAACAAATATTTTACTCCCTCAATCAGGACGAAGTAGCCGTGTGCTGCGGCAGGCTCATGCAAAACTTTGCCCCAGAAAAGCTAGAATTAGGCGACATGCGGTTGGAAATCGGAGTGTGACCCGCCGATTTCGCCCCTTTTTTTACCTTCATTTATAGACAATCATCAATATGAGGAGACCAATGACCGATTTAACCCCCAACAAAATTCACGAAGAAGTACAGAAGCGATACAGCCGTATTGCCGACGAATTCAAGCTGGAGGTCAGCGCCTCCTGCTGCAGCGAGAGCGTGGATAACACCTGCTGTGGCGACGAGGACGCGCAATACGAGGCGCTCTTCAGCAATCTGTACAGCAGCGATACAAGCTGGCTGCCGGAAGACGTGACCGGTCTTTCGCTGGGCTGCGGCGACCCCATTACCCTGGCCGGACTGGAACCAGGCCAGACCGTGCTCGACCTGGGTTCCGGCGGCGGCATTGACTGCTTCATGGCCGCGCGCCAGGTTGGCCTCACCGGGCACGTCATTGGCGTGGACATGACGCCGGCCATGCTGGAAAAGGCGCGGCGCAATCAGGAGAAGGTGGGCCTGACCAACGTGGAGTTCCGCCAGGGGCAAATTGAAGCGCTGCCAGTTGGCGATGCCCAGGTAGACGTGATTATTTCCAACTGCGTCATTAACCTGACTCCGGACAAAACGGCCGTTTTCCGTGAAGCCTTTCGCGTGCTCAAACCGGGCGGGCGGCTGGCTGTCTCCGACATGGTGACCCTGGGGCAGTTCACGCCGGAAGAGCGTGCCGACATGGCCGCCTGGACCGGCTGCATTACCGGCGCCGAAGACGTGGCCGATTACGTGGCCGCCATGCGCGCCGCCGGTTTTACAGACATCTCGGTGCGCGACAAAGCCAACCCGGAAGTGGAACTGGCCCAAGCACCCCGCCGTGCGGGTCCGGCCCAGGTGTTGAGTGCGCGGGTAACGGCCGTTAAACCATTCGACCCACGTTAATCCATGCTGTCCAAGGCGGAAATTCGCGCCCATTATCAGGACATGGCCCCCCGCTATGACTTCTGGGGCTGGCTCACTGAATCCAAAGCCCGCGCCCGCTGCCTGGAGCTGGCGGATATCAATGATGGCGAGACGGTGCTGGAAGTTGCCGTGGGCACTGGCCTCGCCTTCCAAGAAATTTTGCGCCACAATCCGTCCGGCCTGGTATCGGGGGTAGACCTGACGCCGGGCATGCTGGCTCAAGCCCAACACAAAGCGCGCGCGGCGGGCCACGCCAACTACACCTTGCAGTTGGGCGATGCCTACCACCTGCCTTTTGCCGCCCACACCTTTGACTTGCTGCTGAACAATTACTTTTTCGATTTGCTGCCGGAGACCGACTTTTCAGCAGTGCTGGCTGAGTTTCGGCGCGTACTGCGCCCCGGTGGGCGGTTGGTGCTGGCCAACATGACCGCGCCCTGGCGCTGGTACCAAAAGGTATGGCCCTGGGCCTACACGCGCAACCCCCATGCTACCGGCGGTTGCCGCAGCGTTTCGCTGGCTGCCCCTCTGCAAGCCGCCGGCTTTACCTTGGCGGCGCAGGAGCGCCTCAGCCAGATGACGCTCCCTTCGGAGATCCTTTTGTCGAGGAAGCCATCATAAATGCCCCACCCAATCCAGATTTATGCCCTAGCTGTGCTGAGATCTGGATTGGGGAGCCGGTGCAGCAAAAGCCAGTCGTTTCTCAGGTTATCCAGGTGAGACCTTTCGCGGGCTAGACAATTTTCGATAGATAAATAGCCCAACCGCTATCACTATTATTGGAATGATCGGAGCCAAGATCACTGGAATGCCTGCAAACAAACAAATGAAGGGCAGAAAAGTGAAAGCAATGCTAAAAGCGGCACTGTAAAATAGAGCCCCAACTCTTCTATCTTCACCGGGTCCGACACGCAGGGCCTTATGTTTTCCGAGCAGTAAATAAACACCCATGGTTATTATCCCCGCTAATGGCAGTCCGTAAGGCAAGGAAAAAATTAAAATCACGCTCGCCGCATCTGCTGTCGCTCGCGGGAACGGAACTAGAAAGTTAGATGCGAAGATTGCGTATACGATTATTAGAAATCCCCCTCCTGCGCCTAGAGCCAGCAAAGCCGGGACCGGTTTTAGAACACTAGGAGTTAGCGGCAGCGGAAAGTCTTTTATTTGGTAAGAGGTCAGTCACGTTCAAGAAGGGAAGCCTCTTTCCACACCTTGAGCAGGCCTTCCGATTAGGTAAGTTTCGCTCTCCACACGCCAAACAAATGACAGGTTCGACGTTCATAGCCCACCTCCCTATCAAATACCCAACAAATTATCACAACGCTTGCATCATTGAAAGAACAGGGAGTAGTTACGAAATCCTACCTGTCCTATTTAAATGAGCTAAATTTCATTGCGCGATGGCCTCGATGGTTTGCCGCATCTGGATGGTGAGCACAGCCGCCAGTCCGAGGGAGAGCAGGTAGATTGCCCTATAAATGGTCAAGAAGCCGCTGTCCCTGGTGTAGACCAGCGCAAGAACCTGAAGAGTTTCATGGTAACTCCCCACCTCCTCCACCTACCCAGCAGCGTAAATGACTGCAATTTAGTCATACCCGTCTCTGCCATCCTAGCTGAGAGGTTGGTCCGTTTCCTAACCTGGTAATCAATTAATCGAGAGATATACTGTATCCTCCATACCAGTCTTCCTGCGCATAAACGCGTAAAACGTAAACACCATCTGCACTCAGTTGAACAGTCGCTTGTTTTAGAATGTTGGAAAATGAAATCAAACCCGATGGCAAAACAGATTCCTCATTTTCATCCAATACATCAACCAGGAGGTTTGCTACTAATATGTCTGTCTCACTCCCCATTATTTGGGGAACTTCTTGATCCGAAGCATCAATGGTGATGGCGACTATTTGATCTGAGACGCCGTTAAAATACCATTCACTGCTTGAGTAAGGTGCAACATGCCCTTCCATTTCAAATCCAATTGGAAACTGGCCCTCCAGTCGGCTTCCAAGAAACTGCAGTTTTGAAAGATCGGTTTCAGAAGCATCTGCCCAATCCCAAGTCTTGAAAATCATATCTATGCCTTCCCGATAGTCATCCTCTTGTTCTTCTGGGAAATCACCTGCGATCTCTAATGCTTTCCCATCCTTGAATACAAATCCGTTTACTTCGCCTTCAATGATTGCATAAGCTCCAATCCTACCACTAACCTCAAATTCCACAGGTTCTTTACCCGAAGAAAGTGCAGCATCTTTAACCTCACTAGACAAAGCTAACAGGTCTTTACCGTATGAGAAAAACGCAACGAGAACAATTTCGCCAAAAGTTCTATTTACGTACCAGAAGGCTTCGGTAGGTTCCGCGTTAGAAATTACCCACCCATAGTAACCCGAGTCAGCAAAATAACCGGCTTGCCATTCGCGCGGAAGTTGGAATGAGATGGATGCGCCATTATCCTCTGCAAACAAACTTGATTGGAATGTAACGAAATTGGTGAAATTGGCTGAGGAGCCATCCGCGCTGCGGCCACAACCGACCAATAAAAATAAAACTGTGCTAAACAGCAATAACTTCCAGTAACTTTTCATAGTGACATGCCCCGAAAATATGAGCTTACGTTGCCACAGCCTCAATTGTATGCCGCATGCGAATGGTGATGGTAAAAGCGAGGCCCAATGAGAGCAAATACACAGCCCCGTAAATGGTCAGGAAGCCGCTTTCCATGGTGTAAACCAGCACCAGGAACAGCAGGAAGAGAATGAACTGAACGGCCGTCCACACCCTTAGCGACTTCAGCCGACCCAGGTCCGTGCCCTGCCGCCGCGCCAGCGCCCCCAGCCCCCAAAAGTAGAGGGCGAAAAACAGCATCTCCACCGGCATCATGAGCTGGCTAAACCATTCCGGCGGCGCGGTACCCTCCCACAAATTCACCCACGAAGACAGCGGCCACAAAATCTGCACGCCATCAAACCAGATAACCAGGTCCAGCAGAATATGCATCAGCACGCCTATGCCCAGTCCTAAACCCAGGTTACCCCAGCGCGGCCGTTTGGTAAGCGCTGCCAGCACTTGGAAGACCAAAACAATGCCCACAACGGTGAAAAGACTGTGGGTGAAGGTGCGGTGCAAGCCCTCTGTGGACGCCCCGGTAACGGTAGCCACGGCCACCGCCAGGTTATCGGCGTCGGGCAGCAAATTGCCCAGGACAATGCCGAGTACGAGCCATTCGCGGGCGGGCGTCCATTTACGAACGGCCACGCCGACCATGCTGTGAATGCCTGCCTGTGCCATAACAATCTCCTTTTTTGCGGTGCTTATCCCTGTTAAATCTGAAAATCCAACTCCAGCATAACCCCTTTTTATCTGCTCAAATGTGACTAATCTCTGCGATTTCATGCGCCAGTGTGCGCGATCATGGCCTGCTCAATCATTTGTTTTCCTCGGGCAGCGTGAAATCCAGGCTAAATCTGGCCATTTTCCAATCAAAGAAATCACGGTACCCCTCCGCTACAAAGGCTTTTTGCGCCACTCGCAGCAGCTTTTGCTGCGTACGCCACCCCCCCGTTTCCAGAATCTGCATCAAACTGTGCAGCAGTTCATCCGCGGAAAGCGCCAGTTTGGTTAACGGGTAGGTTTCCGGATCCCACTGAAGGTATTTGTAGTAGGGAACCAGCCGCCGGTCGTGCAAGCAAAAGATCGCTTCCAGAAACGGCCGTTCCCCACCTCCGCCACCCACACCCGCAGTGTAAACAACTGCGTTCTGGCAGCCGCTGCCTGTTCCGACATCAGGCTGTCCTGACAGTTACTGCCGCCTTGCCCGCCACACGCGCCTGCATCCACTCTTCCAGCCTGGTCAGACTCGACGCGGTCGGATACCGCTTCAGCGTCTCGCTAGCGTCAAAAGTCTGGTCAGTCGTGTCCGCCCATAGGCTAAACTGCATCACTTGGCTAAGACCAGGGTGGAACGGCCGTAACACCCCCGACATTACCCGCAGCACCCCCCGCGGCACATGCGACACCTTTGCTTTGCGCCCGGCTAACTGCTCATACAAAGTCACCACTTCCATATTCGTCCAGTTTTCCGGTCCGCCAATTTCAACGATCGCTCCTTCAGCACGGCCGTTCAAAGCTATCAGCACAAAAACCACAATGTCATCTACCGCCACAAAATTGCGCGGGCTGTGGCCCGCGCCAAACAGCGTCACTTTGCCCGTCTCCAAAATAGGCTGGCCTATCATCGTGTGCGCATGCGTTTCCATGAATGCTGTAGGTCGCAAAATGGTATAACGCAGCCCGCTGTCTTTAAGATAATGCTCCACCTCATGCTTAAACCGGGCAAATGGCGTCGGATTGGACTCGATCCCTTGCAAAGATATGTAAACAAATTGCTGGCAGTCTGCGCCTCTGGCTGCGTCAACCAGATCTTTGTGCCCCTGCAAATCCACATATTTAGACGCTTCCAACCCCCGACCAAAAATAGAATGTGCGCTGGCTACCACCTGCTCAACGCCTGCACAGGCACGCCGCAGCGAAGCCGGATCACGCAAATCCCCCTGCACAATTTCAGCGCCCATTGCTTGCAGCGCTGCTGCTTTGGCGGGCGTGCGCGTCATCACGCGGACTGCTTTTCTTTGCGCCAATAGTTTTTCAGTTGTGGCGCTGCCCAAATCTCCTGTACCACCGACAATGAGTATCATGTTTTTTCTCCTGATATTTCTGTTTGTGATGAGAGAACGAATGACTCGAGCAACTGTGATAAGGTGTGCCAGTCGCGAAAGTGATGGGTTTCACCAGTTAAGATGTGTTTGAGAACGCCGCGAATTTCGGAACGGCCGTTTCCCACATCCTCAGCCCATACCCGCAGTGTAAACAAATGCGAATGCGTTTGTTGCGCCCTGGCTACACTCATATTCTTGCCTCTCATCACCACGGTGTCGTCGGAAAATGCCAACGACAGACTATAGCTACAGCATAATGCCGCTATCGTTCCCAGATCGTTCCCTGGAGAGATGAAAGGGGTTTTGAGTAATTTTTAAAAGCAGGAACACGGAGGAGATACAGAGATCTGTAGAAGTTTAGAAGGTGTTGTCTGACTGCGCCAAGTGCAGGGCGGTTGTGAAGTGTTGTTGACAGGTCAGCTTCGTCCGCCGTTTGCCAGGCGTCGATGGCTTGCTGCAAAACGGCCGTTACCGTTTCCCCTAATATCTGCTGTGGCGGGGCTAGCATTTGGGCGGCGCAATCGGCGGCTTTTGCCAGCTTTCCCTGTTCCAGGGAGGCGGCCAACATCGGCCACAAAGCCGTCCATTTTAGAGGATAAGGCAAGGCTCCCCAGATGGATTGGGCAGTTTCTGCATGGGAAACGGCCGTTTGCCAATCCCCATTCCGGCAGCTTAACCACGCTTCATTGCCCGCCAAAACGCCCTGGTAGATGGGATTGTGGCATTGTGCTGCCAGGGGGCGATGCTGCTCGATATGGGTCTTCACTTGCGCTGCATCCCCCAGACGGCGATAGGTCAAGGTCAGATAAGCCAGGCATTGATTTTGCAGATAAAGATTGCCAGATTCGGCCGCCGCATTTTGGGCCGTTGAGAGTGTGGTGATGGCATCTTCGAGAAAGCCAGTCCACAAATAGGTGAAGCCTAAACTAAAACGAGCAGCATCTATTTGCTGGCGATCTCCTATTTCTTCCGCCATTGCCAACAAATGGCGGAACGCAGCAATGTCTATCGCATCCAAATCGTACCGTTTCTGGCGATAGTCAAGCATATGTTGGATATCGAGATATCGATAGGTTCGTTTGGCATTGCCGTAGGTTTCAATGGCTGGTTGTAGTTGGGCAATGACCGCTGCCAGTTCTGTTGATTGGGCATTGAAATAAAACATTTCGCTGCGACAAATCTGAATATCTATCCAGGTTTGCCACCAGAGCGTGTCGCGGTGATGGTCAGGCGCTGATTCCAGGCGTTTCAACGCCTCACTATAGGCGCGGGGACCTGCCTCATGGTCTTGCTCGGCGATCCACGCTTCACCTTGCTGCTTGAGCAGTCGTGCTTGGTCGATGACATTGTTGGTGAGGGAAACGGCCGTTTCCCAGGCAGCTCTGGCCTCTGCATACTCACTCATGGTAAAGAGATACTCGTCCCCGCTGCTCATAAAGGCGCATTCTCAGGGCTTTATCCACGTCAATCTGCTCTGTTTGCCTGAGCGCAGACGCTATATTGACCAATGCTTCTTGATGGGCATATATGCGCTGCGCTGATTCAGCGGCGTTTTGATAACAGACCAGCGCTTCTTGATAATTGCCAACCGCTTCATAATGGACGCCAAGTTGAGCGTATTCAACGTCTTGCCCAACCTCACACTGCTTTTTCAGCGCTGCGATAATCTGATAATGCCAGTGCTGCCGTTTGATAGGGCTGGCCGAATGATAGGCAGTCTGCCGAATTTTGTCGTGACTGAAGTCGTATAAAAGCATGGTTTGCTCACGAATTATGTGCTGCTGCCAAAGTTCATCCAATGCCCGCACGAAAGCTATCTCTTCCTGGTTGCTGGCGGCTGCCAATAAATCAAACGTGAAGGAACGGCCAATCACGGCAGCCAATCCGGCCAGTTCATAGGCGGCTGGAGATAGATTTGCCAATCGTCTTTCGATGACAGCCCGCACCTTGTTTGGCAGTTGAATGTCCACATTTAGCTCGTCGAAGCCAGCAGGAACGGATTGAGAAAGTGAGGATTGGCTGCCTGCCCGCGCCATCTCCACAATAAACAGAGGCACGCCTTCTGTTTCCATAAAAAGCTAGACGGCTTCTTCATCAGCGGGCGGTTGTCCGGTGACGTGAGCGGCCAACAGGCTGGTCTCGGCCGCATCCAAACGGTTCAAGTCTATTTCAACGAGGCTGCCTTCTCGCTGCAAATCGTGTTGCCAAGGCCGTCACGGGATGTCCATTGCTTATTTCTTCATTACGGACTGTGCCCAAGAGCAGGAAACGGGCTTGTGGATCAAAATGCAAAAGGAAACAAAGCCAGGCCAATGTGTCGGTGTCGCACCATTGCAGGTCGTCAAGAAATAGCAATATAGGCTGTGGTTGATGGAGGATGGCGTGAGCCAGCGCCGTGAACAGATGTTGACGCTGCCAGCTTTCCGTGATGGGGTCGGGCGGCGGCAGGGCGGGGTGGTCGGCCAGCAGTTCAGGCAGGATACGGCTGATTTCACGCAGCCATTTGTCTGGCAAGCTGCTCAAGCGTTTTTGCACGTTTGCGTCTCGCAGCCAGGCGGTGATGGGTGCATAAGGCAGGCTGCTGGCAGGGGCATGGCTGGCGGCGCGTAGGGTGGTGAAACCCTGGCGACTGCTCCACTCGAGTAGTTCCTCGGCCAGGCGGGTTTTACCAATGCCTGCTTCACCACGAATGAGGGTGAATAACGGTTGTTTCCGGACCGCTTGCTGCCAGGTTTTTTGCAGCATTGACCAGGGTTTCTGGCGGCCAACCAGCGGGATACGCGCCGGCTGCTGGCGCTCAGGCATTGACTCCACCGCCAGCAGCCGCCGGTAAACCTCCTGCGTAACCGCGCTGGGAGCCACCCCCAGCTCGCGCTGCAACGTGGTCGTGCAGGTGTGGTAGGTGCGCAGCGCACCGGCGCGGTTTCCATTAAGCGTCTGCAAGCGCATCAAGCGGCGGTAAGTGGCCTCATGCAGCGGATCCGCATGCAGCAGTTTCTGCGCTGCCGATACCGCCGCCACGTAGTCGCGTCCATTTTCAAGAAGCTGTATCTGTTCAGAAAGGCAAGCCAGATACTGCTGCCGCAGCAGTTCACGGCGGGCCAAAATCCAGTCGTCATAATGGCCGGGAAGAAACTCGCCTGAATATCGGGCAATGGCCTGGTTTAAGTATTTTTGGCGGATGCTGGCGGTTGGGGCTTCTTGAGCGCGGGAAACGGCCGTTACAAAATCAGCCGCATCCAGTTGATATGGTCCATCACGGCGCCACATCACGGTCTGCCGATCTATCTGCAAAAACAAGTCGACCTCAGGCAGCGCCCGCCGCAGGTGGTAGAGTGCTTTGCGCAAATTGGTGCGGGCCTGGGCCTCTGTGGAGTCTGCCCAAAAGGTGAAAGCCAGATTCTGGCGCGGCTGTGGTCTGTCTGCATGCAGCACCAGGTAAATTAAAAGGGCTTGATAATGGGGAGCTTCCAGTTTTGTAACAGGCTTCCCATCACACCATAATTCAAAACCGCCAAGGCTAACCAGACGCAGCAAAATGCTCACCCTCGTCCTTCTCTGTTCGCTAACCGTAAAGGCTGGCGCCCCTTACCATTGTTTAGCATTTCCATGCCCTTACCCCAGATGCTGTGTGCTGTGTTCATTCTAAACCGATTCTCTGGCAAAAGTAAAGTCTGTCTACGACAAATGACGTAAACGCCGTTTTAGTCAAATGGCCGATGTGTAGGGAGCTACTTTCGTTAATATTGCAGCGCGCAAAGGGCGCACAGTATATACTTGCCACGAGGCGACGAATGAGCAATTCTTACCTTTCCCCAAAACTAGCAGCACGGCCGTTACCCCAAAAAGGGGGGCACGGCATCTTCGCCACGGCCACCATCGCCGCCGGCGAGCGGCTGATGGTGTGGGGTGGTGACATCGTCAATGGCGAGCAGCTAGCCGCCCTACCTGAACACCTGCGCCACTACTCCGTTCAGGTCGAGGAAGGCCTTTACCTGGCCGCCCGCCCCGAAGACGAGCCCGAACCGGCCGACTATCTCAACCACTCCTGTAACCCCAACGCCGGCTTCGACGGCCAAATTGTTCTCGTCGCCCTGCGCGCCATCGCCCCTGGCGAGGAAATCTGCATCGACTACGCCATGTGTGACGGCTCGCCCTATGACGAATTTACCTGCCAATGTGGCGCAGAGAACTGCCGCGGTCGCATCACAGGCAATGACTGGCAGTTACCAGCTTTGCAAGCCCGCTACGCCGGGTACTTTATTCCCTATTTGCAGCGGCGCATTGCGGCTAGCAATGCGGCAATGACTTAGTTTATTTGGAGAAAAAGATGAAACAACGTATCTGGTGGAAACTGGCGCTCACCCTGAGCGCCGTTATGTTGTTAGCAAGCTGTGGCGGATCAGAAACGGCCGATTCTGGCCCCCTGAACGTCTTCGAATGGTCTGGCTACGAGCTGCCCGAATTTTGGACCCAATTTGCTGAACAACACCCGGATGTTACCGTGGACTTCAGCTTCTTTGGCGAAGACGCCGAAGCCTTTGCCAAGCTGCAAACCGGCTACGTCACCGACCTGGTGCACCCCTGCAGCGGCTGGTGGCAGCTCTACGTCGATAACGAGCTGGTGCAGCCCCTGGACCTTTCCCGCCTGGAAAACTTCGACAAAATGCCCGAAGCCCTCACCCGCCTGGGCCAATTCAACGGCCAGCAGTACTTCATTCCCTGGGAATGGGGCTACGAATCTATCCTGGTGCGCACCGATAAGGTGCAAACCATGCCCACCTCCTGGAATGACCTATGGAACCCGGAATACGCCGGGCACGTGTCCATCTACGACTCTGGCGAAGCCCAGCACATCGTTGCCTCCCTGGTTTTGGGCTACGACGCCTTCGACACCACACCGGAACAAAACGAAGCCATTGTGCAAAAGCTCATCGAACTCAAGCCCAACCTGCTCACCTACTGGACCGACTACACCGAGGTCGTGCAGCTTGTCGCCTCCGGTGACGTGTGGGTAGTGGGCAGCGCCTGGCCCGACAGCCTGCTGCTGCTGCAAGAAGAAGGCGTCCCCGTGGAGTACATTACCCCCACCGAAGGGCGCATCGGCTACGTGTGCGGCTTTGGCATTCCCAGCAGCGCCGAGAACGTGGACCTGGCCTACGATTACATCAATGCTGTCACCAGCACCGAAGCCATGACCTTCCTGGTCAACGAGTATGGGTACGGCTCCGCCAACCTGGAAGCCACCGCCCAGGCCGACCAGGAAATCGTGGAACTGTTGGAAGTGGGCGATTTGTCTATGCTGGACAGCACCACCTTTTATGAATCGGTCACGGCCGAACGGCGCGAGCAGTTGGTCAGCGACTGGGACCGGGTGAAGGCCACCCCATAACGCGTTATGAGACCCTTAGGGATTTTAAAACCCTAAGGGTCTTCTTTACATAAGCAATGGCAAGCATCACTACTCCTGCTAGCACCCCCACGCAGGGCATCCCTGCCGAAAAGCGCCGGCTGCTCCTACTGATGGGGCCGCCGGTGCTGGCGCTTCTGCTCTTCTTTGTGGTGCCCATCGGCATCATGGCCCTGTACACCTTCCAGACCGGCACCCTGGGCGGCGAAATGAACTGGTCGCTGGAAACCTACCGCCGCTTTTTTGAGAATACCGCGCTGCACAGGCTGCTGTGGCGCTCCACCCTTGTCTCTTTCCAAACCTCGCTGCTGTGCATTTTGCTTTCATACCCCATTGCCTTTTACCTGGTTTTTCGCGCCGGTGACCGGCGCATGACGCTGCTGACGCTGATCATCATCCCCGCCTGGACCAGCTACTTGCTGCGCATTTTGGCCTGGAAGCTGATCTTGGGCACGGAAGGGCTGCTGAACACCTTTTTGCTGTGGGCAGGCTGGATTCAAGAACCGTCGCCAATACTATTGTTCAGCCAAACGGCCGTTATCGTGACCCTGGTTTACGTGTGGGTGCCCTTCGTGGCGCTGCCCATATTTGCCGCCCTGGAGCGCATGGACAAGCGGCTGCTGGAAGCGGCCTCCGACCTGGGCAGCCCGCCCTGGTACAGCTTCTTGCGCATCACCCTGCCCCTCAGCCTGCCGGGCATCATTGCTGGCTTCCTCTCTGTTTTCATTCCCACCCTGGGCGAATACGTCACGCCGCTGCTGGTGGGCGGCGTCAACGGCATCATGTACGGCAACATCATTCAGGATCAGTTTGTGCGCGCCCTGAACTGGCCCCTGGGTTCGCTCATGAGCCTGGTCATGCTGGTGGCGCTGCTGCCCATGTTCCTGCTCTTCCGCCGTTCCGATGAGGTGCTGCAAAGGTGAAGATGAACCTCTTTAACCCCCGGCGGTTTTCGCTCAGCCTCGGTGCGCTGTACTTCTGGCTGTTTGCGCTGTTCATGTACCTGCCCATTGCCCTGCTGGTGGTCTTCTCCTTTAATGACTCGGCGACACTGACCTTCCCTCTGAATGGCTTCACGTTGAAGTGGTACAGCGCACTGTGGGAGAGCCGCGAACTGGTAACGGCCGTTACCAACAGCGTCCTCGTCGGCGTCCTTTCTTCCCTGGTGGCTACCGCGCTGGGCACCATGGCCGCCCTCGGCGTGGTGCGCTTCGACTTCCCTGGCAAAACCCTCTTCCTTTCCGTTGCCGCCATGCCCCTGGTCATTCCCGCCGTTGTCATGGGCGTGGCCATGCTCATCGTCTTCACCCGTGTGGGCATTCCCCTCACTTTGTGGACAGTGGGCATTGGACACGTTATCATCAATGTGCCTTACGCCATGCTCATTGTGGCCGCCCGGCTGGCCGGGTTTGAGGCGCATGTGGAGGAAGCCGCCATGGACCTGGGCGCAGATTATTGGGGCACTTTGTGGCGCGTGACGCTGCCTATGTCCGCTCCCGCCCTGGCTGCGGCTTTCTTATCGTCCTTTACCACCTCTTTGGACGAATTTGCCGTCACGTTTTTCCTGGTCGGCAGCGATACGACCCTGCCCATTTACCTTTATTCCCAACTGCGCTTTCCCAGCCGCCTGCCCTTGGTCGTGACCCTGGCGGCCATTATGATGGTGCTTTCGGTGTTGATTGTGATTGTGGTGGAAAAATTGCGGAGGATGACATCATGAAGGTGTTTATTGGCTTCTCTTTAGCTGAAATCCGTCAATGGAGCGAAGGCTTCACCTTGCACGTGGGGGTGGAAGATGGCGCCTGAATTTGCGGTAGAACTACGTTCCGTCTCCAAGGTTTTTCCGGCGCGGCGGCAGCATGGTCGCGAAGTAACGGCCGTAAACAACGTCAACCTGCACATCGCCCCTGGAGAATTCTTTACCCTCTTGGGAGCCAGCGGCTGCGGTAAAACCACCACCCTGCGCCTCATCGCCGGGTTCGAGCAGCCCACCAGCGGCGAAATCTTGCTTCAGGGCCTGCCCATCACCCACATGCCCCCCCACAAACGCCCCGTCAACACCGTTTTCCAAAATTACGCACTCTTCCCCCACATGAGCGTGGCTCAAAACATCGCTTTTGGCCTCACCATTCAGCGGCTGCCCAAGGCCGAACGCGAGCGGCGCGTGCGCGAAGTGCTGGAACTGGTGCGCCTGCCCGACGTGGCCCACGCCCGGCCTTCTGAATTGTCCGGCGGCATGCAGCAGCGCGTGGCCCTGGCCCGCGCCCTGGTCAATCGCCCCAAGCTGCTGCTGCTGGACGAGCCCCTCAGCGCCCTGGACCTGAAGCTGCGCCAGGCCATGCGCGGCGAGCTAAAGAACCTGCAAGAGCAGGTAGACATCACCTTCATCTACGTCACCCACGACCAGGAAGAGGCGCTGGCCATGTCTGACCGCATCGCCGTGATGAACGAGGGGCGGGTGGTGCAGGTGGCCGACCCCGCTTCTATTTATAACCGCCCCGCCAACCGCTTTGTGGCCGACTTCATTGGCGAAACCAACTTTTTACCGGGGGAGGTAGCCGCCTGGGAGAACCACCGCGCGCGGCTAGCTGTAGCCCAGCAAACGGTATGGGCGGCAGCCGAAGAACCGCTGCCTATTGGCCGGGAAGTAACGCTGGTGGTACGCCCGGAGAAGGTGTTCTTGACGCGGGAAAACGGGGGAAACGGCCGTGCCCATCTGCGCGGCACCGTCGACCAGATTATGTACCTAGGCACCGACACCCGCTACACCGTGCGCCTGGACAATGGCCCCGCCCTGGTGGCCCTGGCCCGCAACCTCAACGGCGACGGCCCCCTACACGTTGGCGAGCCGGTGCACGTGCACTGGCACGAGTACGACGCCCGCGTGCTGCAAGATTGATTCAAGTGAGTCGCACCTGCGAGGTGCGACTCACTTGATAGGGGAGTCACCCCCATGCGCCTAAAACGCGCCGAATACCAACCTGACCATTTCTACCACATCTACAACCGCGGCGCGCACCGCCAATCCATCTTCTACGAGCCGGACAATTACCTGTTTGTTCTGCGCAAAATGAAGGAGTACAGTCACAAACTAGCTATTACTGTTATCGCCTACTGCCTGCTGCCTAACCATTATCATTTTCTTCTGCGCCAAGATTCCGAACAACCCGCCAGCCTCCTACCCCAGCGCGTCTTTAACAGCTACACCAAAGCCTACAACAAACGATACAACCATTCCGGTACTTTATTTCAAGGCAAATTCAAGCCCAAGCAAGTCAACAAGGAAGCCTATTTGCTTCATCTGTGCCGTTACATCCATGCCAATCCGGTAAAGCACGGCCTGGTGTCAAGCGTGGACGAATGGCCTTACTCCAATTACCTGGAATGGTTAGCGGCACGCCCTGGCACGCTTGTGGATCAAGAATTTGTCACCACTTATTTCCCAAACCGGCAACAGTACGCTGTATTTGTCGCCGATTATTTACAGGACAAGAATGTACTTCCAGATGAGTTGAAGGTTTTTATGCACGATGATTAAGTGCGTCGCACCTGCTAGGAGCGACGCACTTGACTACCGTACCACCAGCGGCAAATACACCATCTCTCCCCCACCGGCTTCCACCCCCCCGCCGCAGTAAAACCCGGCGCACAGCGTCAGGCCATTGCCCACAGTCCCCGCCACCGGCTGGCCCACGGCCGTTTCCATGCTCAATCCCCCGCCGCTTACCGCACCGCCGCCGCTGCTAACCAAGCTGGGCGGCAGCATTTCTCCGCCCGCCGCCGCCCAGCCTAAGGATAAAAGCAGCAGCACCATCAATGCCAGCGCCAGCACGCCTCTTTTCGGTAACTTACGCATGCGCCACCCCCTAATTGCAGGCCGTCGCCGCCGAGTTAACGGCATCCGCCAGCGGGGCGTAGGTGCCCAAAGAGTAAGCGTGCGCGCAGGACAAGCCATTGGTTCCCGCACTGGTGAACTTGTTGCCCAGATAGCTAACGCCCGAATTGGCCACCTTAATGCTGCCTGAGGCGGTAATCTCGAACAAAAAGGCCGAACCGGAGCTGCTAACCTTGATGCTGGAATTTTGGAACTGGGCGTGGCCGTTGGTGTAAACCGCCACCCCGCGATGCCCACCGCACACGTAGCTACCACGCACCAGCGGCGAGGAGTTGTTAAGCTGCAACCCAAAGCCAGTGCCGCTGGGATCGTTGCAGTTTTCCGCATTGCTGGCCGACCCACCCATCAGAATGCTGTTTTCGATGAGCGCCTGTGGGAAGCCGCCGCTGATGTTGACGCTGCCAAAAGCAGCATTCACGGCCGGTCCAAACCCCGTCGCCTACCCGGCCAACGGCCTCGCCAACCGGCAGGATTACGACCCGCTGGGCCGCATCACCCAGGTAACCGTCAACGACGGTGCGGCCGATGTTGTGAACTACGGTTACGGCTATGACAACGTGGGCAACCGTACCTACATGCAGCGCAGCCACCAACCCAACCAACCGGCCGACGTCTACAAATACGACGGCCTCTATCAGTTAGTCAACGTCTGGTACGGCGCTGATGCCACGACGCCGGGGGCCATCACCAGCTACGCCTCCACCCAGGGTTACGACCTCGACGACCTGGGCAACCGCCTGGCGGTCACTGAGGACAGTGTGATGGAAAACTACGGCCCCAATGATGGGACGCAGTTGACCAATGTCATGAACCGCTACGAATCCGTAGAAGGGGCCGCGTTGGGCTATGACGTGCGCGGCAATACGTTGACTGACGGCAACAGCGTCTACACCTACGACATCCTCAACCGGCAGACCAGCGTGACCAATGGCAGTGGCACAACCGAATACATCTACGATGCCCGCGGCCGGCGCGTGGCCAAAGTCAATGGCGGTGTCACCACCCACTTCATCTACGACACCCAATACCGGGTTATTGAAGAACGCGATAACAGCGAAACGCTGCTTGTCAGTTACACTTACGGCCAGGGGATGGATGAACCCCTGACAATGGAGCGCGGCAGCCAGACCTACTACTACCACCGCGATGCCCTGGGCAGCGTGACGGAGGTCAGTGACAGTGCGGGCGCGATTGTGGAGCGGTACGAGTATGACGTGCATGGGGAGGTCACTATCTATGATGGCCAGGATAACATCCTCACAGCTTCAGGAATTGACAACCCATACTTATTTACGGGGCGCAGATTCGATCCTGAAAGTGGGAATTACTACTATCGGGCCAGAGTGTACAGCCCCAGCTTGGGTCGTTTCCTGAGCATGGACCCATTAGGCTTTGCAGCCGGGGACTATAATCTTTACCGTTATGTTTTCAACAGCCCGATGACGCACACATAATACACCTCATTTCGGTAGGGAATCAGCGGGTTGTGCTGAATCCGTGATATTTTCTTGCACATACCAACGATACTGACCGCCGTGCTCCAGGCGCCAGGTGAGAAAACGGCCGTTCCTGACCCCCTCCGGCAGTTCCCCCGCCGCCAACTGCCAGTGAGCCGCCGCCTGCGCCAGCGGTACCAACGCCGGCCAACTGTGAGCCGGCAGGTCACGCGGCGCACATCCGCGCAATCGGTAAACCAGCGCTTCATCCAGCGGGATGTAGACCGGCGCGCCAGGCTGCGCTTGCCGCCCCGGCAGCAGCCCGCGCCGGAACCAGTCCAGCAACACCGAGATGGAAACACCCAACCGTGTGGCCGCTGCTTGCGCCGGGACAAAGCCATCTGCCGTGGGATTGACGGCAATGCCATGCTTGTAGCGCAAATGCTGCACCCGCGCCTTGTCCCAATAGGCTACCGATTGCCCCGGCACATACGCCGGGTCATCCTTTACATGCCAACTGCTGACCATGCCCTCCTGGTTGAGCCCGGCGGCAATCGCCGCATCGTGATGCCCGGCGACCGCCAGGTCGCGCACGCGCTGCAACAACTGCGGGTTGGAGGGATGACCGGGCTGTGGACGTACAGCCGTCAGGCGCGTCACCGCTCCCGTCTGCCAGCGCACGGCGAGATGGGTGACGCCGGCTTCCTGCGTGCTGTCCAGGGTCACATCGGCGATTAGCGTGCGCAGCAGCCGTTTGCGGTCAGCCAGCGTCGTCGTCTGCGCCGCCCACAAGGCGGGCAAATCGGCGGCCATTTGCTGCACCAGCGCCACCTCTTCGGCGGAAACGGCGTGCAGATGCGCCGCCTGCACCTGTTCCCACTCTTGTTCCAACTGCGCCTGGGCTTGCAAGGCCGCCTCCCAGGCCCGTTCCAACGCCGCCGCCACCAGGCGCAGCTGCGGGTCTACCTGCTCATAGCGCGTTTGGGCCAACGTTACTTCGTACTGCGCCCGCGCCAATTGCTGTCCCCACTGCTGGCGCAAGGCCGCCTGCTGCGTCGTCATCTCGGCCACGGCGGCGACAGCCGCGGCCACCGCTGCTGGCTGCGCCGCTTCCAGAAAGGCGGCCACCACCGCCTGGTCCACGTGGGCATAGGGGAAGAACTGGCAGCGCGGCGCGTTGAACTGGCGCTTCGTCGCCTCGCAGACGTAGGCCGGTTTGTCCCGGTAGCGCACGCGCATGGGCCGCCCGCAGCGGGCGCAGATGACCATCCCGACCAGCAGCGCCCGCCCCTTACCGGCCGCTCCCTTGGCGGAAAAAGGTTGGTTGCGCGCGCCGTGATTGGCCTGCGGGTGGGCCGGGTCGGCAAAGGGCGTGGCCTGCCAGTTGTGCGCTAATCGTTCCTGGTTGTCCATGTAGTCCTCCCAGCTAATATAGCCGGGAAAGGCATCGGCTCGCAAGACCTGCCATTCCTCCGGGGGCAGCCGCCCGCCGTAGCGCGCGCCTGGCGCGCCCGGCAGTCCATCCCGCTGCCGCTGCCCGTAGGCGTAGACGCCGGCGTAGGCGGGCAGCTTGAGAATCTGATACACCTGGCTGTAACTCGGTCTGCCCCAGACGATAATCGCCTGTCCGAGGGCGTTGCGGCTCTGGCGCGGCAGGCGCAGTCCCGTCGCTTGCAGATGGCAGAGCACGGCATGGGCGCTGCCCAGGCGGCGAAAGAGGGTGAACACCTGTGCGATGCTGGTTTGCACCTGTTCGTCGGGGGTGAAGATGACCTGGCCGTTGGGCAGCCGTTCGTAGCCGATGGGCAGGCGCAGCGCCAGTTCGCCCCGTTTGGCTTTGTTCAGCCGCGCCGCCTGCATTTGCTGGCGCATGATGTGCCACTGCGCTTCGGAAAAGGCGCCTTTGACGCCTAGCAGCAGGCGGTCGTCGTAGGCGCGGGGGTCGTAGACGCCGCCGCTGTCGCTGACCAGGACGTGGTTGATGGCCGCCAGGTCGAGCAGTTGGTACCAGTCGGCGCAGTTGCGCGCCAGGCGGGAGACGTCGGTGACCAGCAGCATACCCACTTTGCCGGTGCCGACGTCGGTGAAGAGGCGTTGGAAGCCGGTGCGTTGGCTGCTGCTGACGCCTGATTTGCCCAGGTCTTCGTCTATGACGACGATGCGTTCCTCGGGCCAGCCCCAACTGCGGGCGCGGGCGGCGAGCTGATATTGCAGGTCTTGAGATTCGACGTGTTCGGCCACCTGGCGCAGGGTGGATTGGCGGATGTAGACGTAGGCCCAGCGCTGGCGATGCCGTTCATGGATTTTGGGATGATTGCTCATCGGTCACCTCCGCGGCTTGTGGGTTCTCCCTCTGGTTTGTCTGGGCTGTCAGGTATTGGGTAAGCAGGGCGGCCAGCAGGCGGGTCAATTCCTGCTGGCGGGCCGGGGGCAGGCTCTCCCAGGCGGCTGGCCTGGGGGATGATGGGGGCAGGGTCATGGGTCTCCTCCGGAGCAGGGGTTTGCATGGTTTGTACCAGTTTAGCCAATGCCAGGAGGGTGTGGAGGGTGACGGGGGGAACGGCCGTAACCGTTGGCGGTGGACTTTCTATGGCCTCTTGCACCGGGATGGCCCAGGTCTGAGGAATGCTGACGGTGCCTGTTTGGGGGTGGCTGATGATGTAGCGGGCGGGTTGGCGGGGAGTGGCTTTGAGACTGCGTTTGAGAACGGCCGTTTGCCCAGCCAGGGGGTGATTTGGATGTATAATCCACACAACCTGTGGATCTTCTATCGGTATAGGGGTTTTATTTAGATGTTGTCCCCACAAACCTGACCGATCCCAGCGGTGAAGTAGCAATTGCGCTTATCATTGGTGGCATACTTATTGTTACAAAGATCATTGATTATGGATGGACAGCTTGGGACATA
Organism: uncultured Chloroflexia bacterium; assembly: GCA_963695505.1. GTDB lineage: Bacteria > Chloroflexota > Anaerolineae > Promineifilales > Promineifilaceae > JACSRF01. Next base: position 269,039 of record CAVOGX010000011.1, read on the forward strand.
GCACAATCGGTCCGGATATTAGAAGATGAATGTTCTCCTGCTGAAGAAAAACTTTTAGCAATACTCAATATCACTCTATCAGTTATCTTTGAAGCAGGCGAATTTGTTGACGATGTTTTGCCCATTGGCGTACCTGCAGACGATATCGGCCGCAGAGCCGTTGTCAAAGCAGCCCGCGAAAGCTTGCAAGAGGGAGGATTGGAAGGGTTCGAGCGAGCAATACGCGAGTCTGTGGGTGACGAGGTTGCTGAGAAAATCTTTCGGGAAATGGATATCCAAGATGATTTGCCAATTGGATGGACTGGTGACATTGGAGAAGCGGCTCTAAAACAACTAGGAGGGCAATCGCAAGTCGGCATGAATACAACTATGGGCCGTAGAGTTATAGATCAACTTGTAGGCGGAGTTGCTCACGAATCTAAAGTCGGCTATACATCTCTAACAAAGGATATTCGGCGGCAAATAGCAAAGGATGCAGAACTCTTGGCAACGAATCAGGTCGATGATGTTGTTTGGCACTTTTTCGATAGCCCCGTTACAGGTAAGGGAGGACCAAGCGGCCCCTTGAGACGAGCACTTACAGAGGCGGGCATAAAAATCATTGGCCCTTAGAATGAGGCAATAGCACATGGAATATGAAGTTATTCAACCACCTTTCACATTGAAGTTTCGAATCATGAGCAAAGTAGAGGCCAATAGATATTTTAACTGGTTTATGACCCAAATTCCTATAAGGGTTGCTGTGCTTGAACAAGCAGTCCAGTCAGCAACTTCTTTTGAGAGTTGGCGGGCTGACTATACTCTGGAATCCCTTGAAAAGTTGGGACTGTGGTTTTACAAAAATCTTGAGACTCGTAAAAGGAGTTCGGAAGAGAAAGAAGAGATTTATAGTAAAGCTCCAGATTGGTTCAGAAACGTAGATGTGGAAGATTGGGAATTAACTAACCGTTCTTTTTCTTTGGCAATCGATATCGGAATGTATCTAAGTCAGGTATTTGCAAAAAATATTCCTGATCTAAAATGGGTGTTGGTTAAAAAACCCAAAAACGACATCAATTATCACCAACCTGTCCTGAAGGGAACTGGAAAACTTGCATTTAATCCAGTACAGGTCATGGTCACATTGGCTTATGGATTTGCAAGACGGAATAAGTCACCAGAGCGTTTGAAAGAAATTTATGACATCTGGGCAAACCTTCTCATGCAATAGTACATTGAGCGAGGGGCATTTTCGATAAAGTGGACAGATCATCATATTAATTTCTGCACGTTTACAATTGCATATAACCATGTAAAACAATAGCAAAGCATTCTTGGTCACCTACACCTACGGCCGTAGCATGGACGAACCGCTCACGATGGAGCGCGGCGGCCAGACCTACTACTACCACCGCGATGCCCTGGGCAGCGTAACCGAAGTCAGTGACGCCACTGGCGCGATTGTCGAGCGGTACGAGTACGATGTGTATGGGGAAGTCTCAATCTTCGATGGCAGCGACAATTCCCTAACCACTTCAGCGATTGGCAACCCGTACCTGTTCACCGGTCGCAGATTTGACCCTGAAAGTGGGAATTATTACTACCGGGCCAGAGTGTATAGTCCCACCTTGGGTCGCTTTTTGAGCATGGATCCATTGGGCTTTGCGGCCGGAGACTATAACCTCTACCGATATGTTTTCAATAGTCCTACCAACCTGACTGATCCCACTGGCGAAATAGCAGTTACGCTTATTATCGGTGGCGTTCTTATCACTTTGAAGGTCATTGATTACGTGTGGACTCTATGGGACACGTGGCAATCATACCGGGTATTGGAAGATGACTGCGCTTCAGATATAGATAAACTGCTGGCTGGCCTAAATATTGGGATGGCTGTCGTCTTTGAGGGTTTGGAACCGGATGAATTGTTACCAACCGGTTTACCTTTGGACGATGTTGCCCGTAAGGCGCTTCTTCGTGGTATGCGAGAAGCTGTGGAAGACGGCGGTTTAGAGGGTCTCGAGCATTTCTTGCGCCGTGAGTTAGGTGATGATGTTGCCGATCAAATCCTTGACCAAATAGGGCTTGACGATTTAGTTCGCTTCACGGGACAACGACATCATGTACTATCAAATAAAATCATGCGTGCTTTGGATGATCATAAAGCTTTGCGGGGAATTTTCGACCGTGAAGACATAATTGTACAAGCTCTTGACGAAGCAGGTCACAGAGGATACCAGGGATGGCATCGTGCTTATGATAGAGAGGTGGTTCAATGGTTAGAAAGTCACCCGCAAGCCACACGTAAGCAGTTCCTCGAATTTCTAACTTGAGTTTTGCGATGGGTACGAAAAGATAGGCTAAAAAAGCATACAATGGTCATATTCCTGATAAAAAGGAGTGACCCATGCGCTTACCTATCGTTCAGTTTCCCAATATCGTTGTTAACAACCTGTCCCATTTTGCTCCGGTATTCACAACCGAGGAGCAAAAGAAACATTTTTGTGAATACGTTACTGGGTTGATAGTGGGTGACAAAGCAACTATCACCGCCATCAACGCCTTGTTCCTTAACAAAAACGACCAGAGTTCGTTAAACAAGTTCATCACCCAGGCCAGTTGGGATGAGGATCGATTGAATCGCCTACGGGTAGAGCTGGAATTGAGCCGCCTGCTACCGCCGCCCCATCAGTGAAGAGGCGGGACGCTTGATACTGGATGATACCCTGGCTCATCATACCCGTTGTTCGATGGATGCCCTGGCTTATTTGCTTGACCATAGCATCGGTCGCAACGTCTGGGCCCATGATGTCGTGACCAGCTACTATGTCAATCGGCAGTGACCAGTTCCCCGTCGATTTGCGCTTGTATCTCCAGTTCAACCAGAAGTACGAAAAGAAGCTGCGGCAAAAAGTGGCTCAAACTTGGGTAGCGCAGCCCATCGCTGGCCAACAATCGACAGTATCTGGCCACCTTGATCAGCCAACACTATCGTCAGAAAACCTATCGTTCCAAGACGACTTTGGGTGCAGAATTGGTACGGGAAGCGATTGCCTGGGGCATTCCCTTCTCTGTCGTTCTCTTTGACAGCTGGTTCCTGCGTTGGCCACTGGTGAACGCCATTCAAGCCGCGGGGAAAGATTGGGTTGGCGGCTGTCCCAAAGACCGACTCGTCCTGGTCAAAGGGAAGTGGGTGCAACTGCAAGACCTTCATCCAAACGATACCGGCTGAAGCCTATCGCCCGTATCGAATCGGCTCCCATCTCTTCTGGGCTTTTACCAAAGTCTTGCCCATGAAGAATCTGCAACGACAGCGGGTGCGCCTGGTTGCTTCTTATGAAGACCAGGTGAACCTCACCAAAACACCCGATTTCTACGCCACCAATCGCAAGGATTGGGAAGCAAAACGTATCCTGACCACTTATCTCGACCGCTGGCCCACCGAAACCTTCAACGAAGATGTCAAGGGGAACCTGGGCTTTGAAGATTATCAGCTACGGCGATGGCGGGCTATCAAACGACATTGGTACCTTTCGTTCGTAGCGTATTCTCTTCTCAGTGACCAAGGACCACCAGGACGTTCCCGTTGGGCGGTGCGCGGTCAGTTCCAATCAACTGGTCAACGGTGTCGTGCGGTCGCCGATGAATTGTTGGGCCATCTGGTTCATTGGATTATCCGGCAATTCGAGGAGGGGTCTAACCCGGATTATATCCTGCAACAATTGCTGGCTTGATGACGTCTAGCCAGACCAATTGGTATGATAGCCGGGCAAGTCTGTCATATAGCTCGCAGACTTGGCTGGCTTGTTGTGTTGTCTCTGTTCGTTTTTTAATGTGCATCGGGCTTTTTTGCCCGTTTTATCGCAAAACTCAAGTTTCTAATTGAGATTTATAATAGGCCCGAGATGAAAAAAATATTCCCGGATGCTGTGGATTAGCTGAAAAAATTCTTTGGAGGCTAAGGAATATGATGAAAGCGAGAGTTCAGGTATTGGGAGCATATAAAGTCGAGTTAACTGATCAGCTTTTCAAAAAAGCCTTGAAACTAAAGTTTGGCGAATTTGGACGTGAATATCTAAATAACATTACAGGGGAAAGAAGAAGTTTTGTGGAAAGTGCAGAAAAACAGGTAAGTGCGGAACTTTCGTCTATTGTTCTGTTGGAGGTTCTGGTTGAAAATGCCGATAAGCAATTTGATGTAGGAGATTTTAGACAGCCCGACTCTGATCAAATAGCCTATGATGAGGCATTCCTTTCAGTAGAGGGAACCACGTTATTATCACGATTTGAACCCCCACAGGGGGACAGCTTCCGTGTCGCTTTCTTCCTGCATTTTTTTGATACTCAGAAACCTCTGTTGACTAGCTATGGGGAAGCATTTATACCGGACATTCAAAAAATGCCTAATCGTCTCAGAACACTAATGCCATATGAACCGGTAGATTGATAGAAAGATTCCGAAATCAACTTTAAACGGAATCGAGAACCTTTACAACAGAACAAGCAAATCACTGTCAGAAATGCCATTAATCCTACGGCCGTGGCATGGACGAACCGTTGACGATGGGACGCGGCGGCCAGACCTACTATTATCACCGCGATGCCCTGGGCAGCGTGATTGAAGTTAGCGACAGTGACCGGCGCGATTGTCGAGCGGTACGAATACGATGTCTATGGGGAAGTTGCTATCTTTGATGGCAGCGACAATTCCCTGACCACTTCAGCGATTGGCAACCCGTACCTGTTTACCGGCCGGCGTTACGACGCAGAGAGTGACAATTACTATTATCGGGCGGGTTACTACAGCCACAAACTAGGACGTTTCCTGAGTCAGGACCCACTCGGCTTTGACGCTGGTGATTACAACCTCTACCGTTACGTCTTCAACAACCCCACCAATGCGACAGACCCCACTGGAGAATTTGCCTTCTTCTGCCCTGGCTGTTCAAGGCAGGCCATTGAAGCGGGCGTCGACGCCTTGATGCAGGCTACTTTCAACTACTTCTTTGACCCCAGCATCACAACGGTTGGTGAAGCATTTGGCAGCATTGATTGGAAGCAAGTCGCCTGGGCCGGAGCTACAGGGTTGTTACCCGGCGGTGGATTGGGTAAGGCGGCCATCGTCGCTGTCGGCGATGTCATCATCGCCAATCTCAATGCCTTATCGCGGTGCGAAGTTTATACGCCAGAACAGGCGCTATTCGACTTCGCCTTTGGCGTGGCCAGCGAACTGGTTGGCGAGGCGCTGGGCAATGTGGTTGCTAAGCACGGCAAGCGGGCTGTCGCGGCCGGGTTAAGACGACTTGGTCTCGACGAAGCAGCCGAAAAACTCCTGCGCCAGGCGGACGAAGTGATAGAGGATGCTGTCCCCTCGCCAAACATTTGCAGCTTCAGCGAAGAAACCCTGGTGGCAACGGATGAAGGATACGTGGCTATCAGCGATGTGGAAATTGGGGACTATGTTCTGGCCTACGATGAGGCAACCGGGGAAATTGGCTACTATCCGGTCACCGCTGTCTGGGCGCACGAAGACCCAGTCATCGTCTACCTCACCATTGACGGCGAAACCACGCCGGAACATCCCTTCTACGCCACCAATGGTGAATGGATTGCCGCTGGAGAATTGCACGCGGAGAGCGAAGTCCGCAAAGCCGATGGCCGCTATGACGCTTATAAAAACCGTCCATTTCACCTGTGTTTTCATCTGCATTTACTCCTTGATTTTGTATTTTTATCCATCTTGCGCGCCGTTTACGGCCGAATCACCACAGGCAGATACACCGCAAACCCACTCTGCGGCACGGCCGCCACCCCCGCCACCGCGCCGCGCGCTTCCGTCACCACTACCGGTGGCATAGTTGCCGCCAAGCCATCTGGCAGGACCACGTCCAGGGCATAACTGCCCACATCCACGCCGTAGAAAGCGTAACGGCCGTAACGGACCCGGATGAACTCTTTACTGCCATAGCTACCGCGTGGACTTTCGCTTTAACGGCCCAGAAACGCCTCTCGCCCAGCTCTGCAACTTTTTACGCCATAAATCATTGCTGCTGCTGCTGGACAATTTAGAGCAGCTCGTCGAAGAGGCGCCCCTGTTAAGCGAGCTTTTGCAGGCTGCGCCGGGTCTCAAGCTGCTGGTTACCTCGCGCGAGCGGCTGAATTTGTATGAAGAATGGGTGTTTTCCCTCGCCGGGCTGCCCTTTCCGGAAAACGCGGCCGACGAACTGAGCGATTTCCCGGCGGTGCAGCTCTTTACGCAACGGGCGCGCCAGCACAACATGGGGTTTGATTTGGCCCGGGAAGCGGCTGGCGTGCAGCAAATTTGCCAGCAGGTCGAAGGCATGCCCCTGGGTCTGGAACTGGCCGCAGCCTGGACTCAAGCTTTCTCTTGTGCAGAAATTGCCGACATTATTGCCCAAAAACAGGAAGCTTTGGTGTTGCAGCAGCGCAATGTGCCTGCGCGGCACCACAGCCTGCAGGCCGCTTTCGATTTTTCCTGGCAACTGCTGACCGCGGAGGAACAAGGCGTGCTTTCAGGTTTGGCAGTATTCCGCGGGGGATTTACCCGAGGGGCGGCAGAAGCGGTAGTGCAGGCTACACCGCGCCTTCTGGCCAACCTGGTGGCGAAATCATTGGTGCAACGGGGAGGAAACGGCCGTTACAGCCTGCACGAGCAGTTGCGACTGTTTGCCTGGGATAAAGAAACGCCCGCCAGCCAGCAGCAGTGGGCAGGCAGCCACCTGGCTTACTTTGCCAACTTTTTGCAGGTGCGCAGCTTGGCCCTGAAAACGGCCCCACAGCAGCAGGCGCTGGCCGAGGTGGCGGCGGATATGGAGAATGTGCGCGGTGCGTGGGAAACGGCCGTGGCTCAGCAGCAAATTAACCATCTGGCGCAGATGGTTGACCCCCTTTTCCACTATTTTGGCAAGCAAGGCCTGCACCAAGAAGGGTTCCGTACCTTTGGCCACGCAGTCGACTCCTTGCCCACCAGTAGCACCGCCCCGGAAACAATACCTTTGCGTGCCGCACTGCTGGTGCGCCAGGGGCGCTGTGGCGAGTTGATTAGCCGCAACTATGACACACCGCGCCAGCTCCTGCTCCAGGGTTCGGACCTTGCCCGGCAGCACAACATGCCTGAAGAGATGGCCCTGGCCCTCATGGGATTAGGGCTTTTGGCTGTCATCGGAGGGAATACAGGGGAAGCAGAGGAGCACCTGGAAGCCAGCCTCGCGCTATGCCAGGCCCACCAGCTTCCCTGGGTTCAGGCCAACGTGCTCAATATGCTGGCCTGGATTCAGGAGCGGTGTAAACAAGCCGACCAGGCCAAAGATTTGGGGCAGCAGGCGCTGGCTCTTTTCCAAGAGATGGACGACGTCACGGGAATGGCCGCGGCACTCACCACTCTGGGCATCATCTACAGCAACCTCAAAGAGTATGCAGCGGCAGAGAAAGCATATGGCGAAGCCCTGGAGCGCTGCCGCCAGAGCGGGCACCGCGTCGGGGAATCGCAGGCGCTGACCGGGCTTTTTGTGGTAGCTTACCGCCAGGGCGACACGGCCAAGGCGCTGGCTTACGGAGAAGCCAGCCTGGCAGTCAGCTACGACGTGGGTAACCGGCTGGGTATGGCTATTGCTTATCACAACCTGGGTTACGCCGCCCGGGCCGCCAGCCACACGCAGGCTATTGCGCACTTCCTACAGGCGCTGCAAATTTATGAGACAATGGACGCCGATGCACTGCGCACCAGCAACACGCGCCGCTACCTGGCGGAAAGCCTGATTGCGGAAGGCCGGTTTGCCGAAGCACAGGCCCAGTTGGCCAAGGCCCTGGGGTCCCTACCTGAATCGGCTTACACCCAGCGCGGTGTTGAACTACTACTGGCAGGTGCGCAGCTTTTTTTGGAAATCGGTCAGGTAGAGCGTGCGGCCCACATTTTGGTTTTCCTGAAAGAAAAGGCTGATGGTTTTCCGCATGCTCAGAAGCAGGTAGAAGAGCTTTCAGCCAGACTGCCGGCCTTATTCTCCTCGCCATACCCCTCACTGGCGGCTCTGGTTTCGGCCGTACACAAGCAGTTTGCCGCATAAACTCCCTCATTATTCATCATTTGTTGGCCCAACCTGCCTAAGTCATTTGTCTTAGGCAGAAACCGGTCATTCATCCGATTCCTGCACCAGACCTCTCTCTTAGAATAATTTGCGTTGGTTGGTAATTGCACTGAAGTGTGCACCAAAGGAGATTTAAACATGACTGCTCAACCTACGGCTAAAAATTTAGCCGCCCCTTGCCCCGCATGTGGTGCAAAAGTTTATTTCAAAACCAAACCGGAATTAGAGCAAATTTACATTTGCAACAGTTGTGATGCAACGCTCGAAGTGGTTGAAAACTCGCCCATTGTCCTGGAATGGGTCTTCGCCGAAGATGATTATGAGTACGATGACGACATGGACGACGAAGATTACGACTATGATGATGACGAAGACGAGGATTTCGAAGATTACGAAGAGGACGACGAGGAGTATGATGATTAGGGGCGCCAGGGGCTGCTCTGTTTAGGGCAGCCGTGTTTCTGACAGGCTGCCGTGAAGCAGCCTGTCAGGAATTTCTGTAATGGATTGTGAATGCTTAAGAGAGGATGGTGGCTGCTAAACTGAATGTGTGCTGTGATGATGGATTTTGGCACAGGCCCCTTTACAATTGGTAGGATTGGTGCGCATGAAAGAGAAGGAAAATATTCTCGTCGGTTTTTGTCCAGAGTGTGATACGCGCATTCGTTTTCACACGTTGCCGCGATTGGGGCAGCTCATTACATGCCGTGAATGCAACGAAATATGCGAAGTGATTTCGCTGCATCCCATCGAGTTGGATTGGGCCTATGCCGAAGAGGATAATCCTGGTTACGATAGAAAGTCACCGGGGCACTAAATTTCCAATCACATCGCGCACTTGTCTCTCTGCTGATCAGGCTAGATAATATTGCTCATGGATATGGGCACAAGCCTGATTGATTTGTTTACCCATCGCATGCCGATGGGAATTGCCATTTTTGATATTGCGCTGCGTCTGCAGCGTTTTAACCCGACGTGGGCCAGGTATATTGAAGGGTATACACCAACGCTGGAGTCGGTGAGCCCTGGTTTGCTTCTCATTGATTTGCTGCCTGAGGCGTCACAGGCACTGCTGCCCTATCTACAGCAAGCATTAGCGGGGGGGACGGCTGTTGAAGATGCGCTGCGGTTAAATACGCAGGATGCTGTTTTTTATTGGGATGTTGCTTTTGCCCCCGTGGTTGCCAATGGCGACGTCACGGGGGTTTTGCTTATTGCAACCGACGTGACCGACCGGGTGCTCACACAACAATTGCTGGAGCGGCATGTGGCTGATCGCACCCGTAAATTGTCCGCTTTATACGATGTAATGACGGTAGCCGGCGAGCCTGTAGGACTAAAGCAAATTCTGCAGCAATCCTTGTCGCGGGTGTTAACGGCCGTACAGGCCCAGGCAGGGATGATTCAACTGCTAAACAGTAGTCACACCCACCTTCATCTTGTGGTCCAACAGGGTCTGCCACCCAGCGTCATAGGTGAACTCACCCTTCTCCCTGCTTCAGACAGGTTTTTTGGCGTTTTACTGCGCAGCGACACACCACTGGTACTGCGTGATATTACCGCCAACCCGCAGGCGACACCCGCCTTGCGCAAGAGCGACCTCTGCGCCTATGCTGGACTGCAAATGTTTGTAAAAACAGGGTTGGTTGGTATTCTCAGCGTATTTCGCCAGCGGCAACGGCCGTTCAGTAAAGAAGACATTGCCCTCCTGGACTCCGTGGCCGACCAGATTGGCATTGCGGTAGAAAACGCCCGCCTGCGCAAAGAAAACGAACAGTTGCTGGTTTTAGAAGAGCGCAACCGGCTGGCGCGGGAGCTGCATGATGCGGTAACCCAGTCGCTCTACAGCCTGACCCTCTTTGCGGAGGCCAATCGCCGCTTTGCCCGCGAAGGGAACCTGGCCCAATCTGCAGAGTTTGCCACGCGCCTGGGAGACACGGCCCAGCAAGCCCTGCGGGAGATGCGACTGTTGGTCCACAATTTACGGCCATCTATCCTGGAGCAAGCCGGACTGGCACGCGCCATCCAGCAGCGTCTGGATGGCGTGGAGCGACGCGCTGGTATCAAAGCCACCCTCGAAACCCAAGGAGACCTATCCTTGCCAGCCCATGTAGAAGAAGCGCTTTTTCATCTTTCACAAGAGGCACTTAACAATGCCTTGAAACATGCCAACGCAACGGATGTGATGGTTGCTCTCCAACAATCCCAAGACAAAGTGCATATGGTCATCCGCGATAATGGCTGCGGCTTTGATCTGGATGGACGGGATGACAGCGGTGGCTTGGGTTTGGTAAGCATGCGGGAACGCGTGGCCCTGCTGGGGGGTGATTTCCATATTGAAACGGCCGTACGCCGGGGCACAACCATCACCGTTACCTTAGATCTCAACCTTGTCGGCAAGCCCGCCAACGATTTTGACACCCTGAACTTGCTTTAAACCGGAGGCGCTTATGATTCGCGTATTACATGCAGATGACCACGCCATTGTGCGTGAAGGGGTGCGCGCTCTTTTACTCACCGAACCAGATATTGAACTGGTAGGCAGCACCAGCAACGGCAACGAAGCCGTTGCTCAGACCCTGATGCTAAAGCCCGACGTCATCGTCATGGACCTACAAATGCCCCGGAAAAGTGGCCTGGAAGCTATCACCGACATTCGTAAAGAAATTCCAGACGCCCGCATCCTGGTCGTGACCAGCTTTGCTGAGGACGAAACCGTCTTCTCCGCCGTTAAGGCTGGAGCCCAAGGGTATCTGCTTAAAGACAGCACGCCAGAAGAGCTTCTCCAGGCGATTCGTGACGTGTTTGAAGGGCGGCTTTCTCTTCACCCTGCCATCGCCGCCAAAGTCATCCAGGAGCTGCATCGCCCTTCCGCCTTAAAACCGACATCTGACCCGCTAACTGCTCGCGAACTAGACATTTTGAAATGCGTCGCTCAGGGGATGACAAATCAAGAAATTGCGGAAAAGCTGGTGGTGAGCGAGCGTACGGTGCGAACACACGTGAGCAACATCTTGGGTAAACTGCACCTGGCAAACCGGACCCAGGCGGCACTTTACGCCTTGCGCGAGGGTATTGCAAACCTGGACTGACGGTCCGGGCGCGGACATTTCTGCCGATTTGTGGCGCTGGGGGAAATAAACCGGAGTTAGCCGCTCAACATGTGCCCGTTGGCAGCAGGGCTCGTCAATTGATTGAGGTGCAAAACCAGTTCGTCAAGGTTGGGGGGTTTGGTCAGGTAAACAGAAGCGCCAGCCCGTAACCCTTCGCGAGCTGCCCACTCGCTAGGTTTACCACTGAGCATGATAATCGGGATATCCGCAGCTTCTGGCTTATCGCGCAGCGAGTGGCAGAACGTAACACCATCCATGTTGGGCATCATGACGTCCAATACGATGGCATCTGGCAAGCTTAATGCTACTTTTTCTAAGGCATCGATTCCGTCTTTTGCTTCCGTCACGCACCATCCTTCCAGTTGAAAAAGAAGGGAAAGCATCAAGCGAATCTCCGCATCATCGTCAACAATCATTACTGAGCGGTTCATCTCTACCTCTGCATATTCTTGACTGCGCGTAGCTGGGATGGCAAGGATGGGTGCAGGTTGGTAACGATTGTCCAAGCATTGCGCAGCTAAAGATAGCCTAGATTATAAGTAAAAACTCCGCTAAAAACGGTTTGTATACCAAATTTTCACGGAAGTTTCCCGCTTGTATGCTGTTTGAACGATTTATTTATTCTTTGTCGAAGATGCAGTCAGGTAGAAAACACAGGGGCCGTTTCTGTCAGAATAGGGCTGTGGGGATACTACAAATGCGGGGGAAAGCCAGCCAACTTAAAAAAGTTGGGGGTTTTGATCAAACCCCCAACTTCCAATGCAATTTATTGATGTTTAGTTTAGAAGGGAATATCGTCCTCTTCCTGGGCAACTGCGCCGCCCATGTCATCATCGTAATCAGCTTCGTAGCCACCCTCCTCACGCCCGCCAATGAAGCGGACACTATCGGCCCGAACCTCAAAGGATGCGCGGACGCTCCCGTCTTGCCCTGTCCAAAGCCGGGGGCCACCGGTGGCGCGATCGGGAGTGAGCACGCCTTCTACCAACACCTTGCGGCCCTTGCTTAAATATTGGTTGGCGGTCTCTGCCTGGCGGCCCCATACACTGACGCGGAACCAGGTAGTTTCATCCACAGGCTGCCCCGTGGCGCGGTCCGTCCACCGACGATTGGTGGCTACACTAAAGCTGGTAACGGCCGTACCGTCTGGCATATACCGCATCTCTGGATCCCGCCCCAAATTCCCTACTATTACAAGCTTTTGATACATCACGCCTCCTTATTTTAAATATGGGTTTCAAGTGATAGGGATGATCGACACTATGTCTACATATTAACACATTCTTTCTCGGCATAAAAGTAGTTTCTTACCGCATTTATACGCGCAATTTTAGCACAAAAGTTCTTAGTAATCAACGTTTCTTGGGACAAAAAAAACCTGGTGCCGCCAGCGCAACACCAGGTTAAAATGTTACAAGGATTTTAGCTTAAACCCACCCGCGCAGGCGCACCGCCTCTGCCACGCGACTCACGGAAACCAGGTAAGCGGCAACCCGTGTGTACACCTTTTGCTCTTGGGCCATGTTGTGAACGGCTTGGAACGCAGTTGTCATCTTGTCGTCCAGACGTTCGTTGACCATTTGCTCAGTCCAATAATATTGGTATGCATTTTGCACCATTTCAAAATAGGAAACGGTTACGCCGCCAGCATTGCACAAGAAGTCGGGGATGACGTAAATGCCTTTTTCTTCAAATATGTCATCAGCTTCTGGCGTGGTGGGGCCGTTTGCCAACTCGGCAATAATTTTGGCTTTGATGTTGTCCGCGTTTTGTGCCGTGAGCTGGTTTTCAATGGCCGCCGGAATGAGAATATCCACATCCAACTCCAGCAGTTCCTTATTCGCTATGGGCTCTGTACCGGCCATGTCAATGACCTTGCCGGTATTGGCCAGATGCTCAGAAACGGCATAATAATCCAAGCCATGGCTGTTGTAAATGCCGCCAAATTCATCACTGACTGCAAGAACTTTGACGCCAAACATTTCTTGGGCCAACTTGGCCGCAAAAGAACCCACATTGCCAAAGCCTTGAATAGCGGCTGTCGCACCTTTCAGGTCTAGGCCTGCTACTTTGGCGGCTTCGCGGATGGTGTACATGCCGCCCAAGGCGGTCGCTGGGCTACGGCCGGCCGAACCGCCCAACGGCAACGGCTTACCGGTAATGGCGCCAGGCTCGCGGTGTCCCATGATGGTTTCATACTCATCCAGCATCCAGGCCATAATCTGGGGATGCGTGTTGACGTCTGGCGCCGGGGAATCCTGGAACAACCCAACGTAGCGCGCAATGTTGCGCATGTAGCCCCGGCTGAGTCGCTCGAGTTCGCCGGGGGACATTTCGCGGGGGTTACAGATAACGCCACCTTTGCCGCCCCCCAGAGGAATGTCAGCAACGGCCGTTTTCCACGTCATCCACGCCGCTAGCGCCCGCACCGTATCAATCGTTTCATCAGGGTGGAAGCGAATGCCGCCCTTGGCCGGGCCCCGGGCGTCGCTGTACTGCACCCGAAAGCCCTGGAAGGTTTTTGTGCTGCCGTCATCCATTTTAACGGGAATTGAAAAGTGGAACTCGCGCTGAGGGCGACGTAAAAAAGCGTGCATGTCCGGGTCAAGACCCAGAACTTTGGCAGCTTCGTCCAGTTGGGCTTGCGCAATGGCAAAGGGATTCAGATTTTCTGTCATTGAATATTCTCCAATTATTTGTGGGATTTGCTACACCTTTGTTATTTGCAAAGCACAAGCATTGCCATGAGAGACAATGAAGCACAGATGTTGCCGGTTTCCCGCCCAAATCTGTGCTTTTACATGTGCAGTTCGAAAATCATTCAGCTATGAGATTAAGTGCCGCATTTTGCGGCATGGGTACAGTTTCTACCATTCTCTGTCATCTGTCATGTGTCATGTGTCATGTGTCCGGTCAGACAGGTGTCATATCTCGGGTTGGCAACGGCCGTTTCGCCCAATTCATCCCTGGCAGCCAGCCGTGCCCTGGTTCATTCTGGAAAAAGGCGGTCACACGACAAACCACAATGCGCCTACGCTACCCGATTGCCAAGGGCTTTGGTAAACTCGCAGGCGCGCAGGCAAAGCGCGGTACTTTCATCATTCATCAAGAGGATTCGGCATGATTGTTAACCTGATAAGCGCGTTTTTGATCAGCGTTATGATTGTTGCTCTGGCCTTATGGCGGGGGTCGCTTTCCAAGTCGGGAGCGGCGGGGGCCTTGATTGTCGGCACCATCACCTTTGGCCTGGGAGGCTGGGTGTGGGGCGTGCTGTTGGGCATTTTTTTTGTCAGTTCCAGCCTGCTCTCCCACTTCAAGGAAGAAGAAAAGCGCACGGCCGCCGAAAAGTTTGAGAAAGGCCACCGTCGCGACGTGGGGCAAGTCATTGCCAATGGCGGGTTGGGCGCCCTGCTGGCCTTGCTCAGCGCCCTGTTTCCATCGCCCCTCTGGTTTTTCTTGTTTGTAGGTGTGATGGCCACTGTCACCGCCGATACGTGGGCCACCGAACTGGGCACACTGAGCAAAAAACCGCCCCGGCTCATCACCACCGGAGAAGTGGTAGACGTGGGTACTTCGGGAGGGGTGTCGCCCCTAGGCACGGCCGTTTCTTTGGTGGGCGGGCTGCTCATTGGGTTGACGGCCGGACTGCTGCAGCGCGCGCGGGGAGAAAAAATGGTGGGCCGCGCTGCCGTAGCTGGCGCTTTGGGCGGGCTGGCAGGCTCCCTGGTGGACAGCCTGCTGGGAGCCACCGTGCAGCAGATTTACTACTGCGACACTTGCCAAAAAGACACCGAGCGCAAAATTCACAAGTGTGGCACGGAAACACGGCCGTTACGCGGCTGGTCCTGGCTAAACAACGACCTGGTGAATCTCATTTCCTCGGTTTTTGGGGGGTTGGTGGCGGTACTGGTGGCGGTGCTGCTGTGGCGCAAGAAAGGGATTAGGGATTAGAAACTGGAGACTGGGTGTTGACAATCTCCAGTCTCCAGTCATATGCGTTGACGTTATTTGCGCAAAACCAGACGGCCACCGATGAGGAGCACAATTAGCAGCCCCAGGCCGCCCAGACTGTAAAGCAGCCAGTTGGTACCGCCGTTTTCGGCCGTTTCTGGCAATGGTAGAACGTCCATGCCTAGATTGGCAGGGGTGGGGGAAGCATTCACGGTGGTTTCGGCCGTTTCCGCACCCACCTCTGGCAGCACCACGTCCACCTGGCCCGCATCTTCTACCACTTCGTACACCTGCCCGCCGTACACCACCAGCACCCGCTGGCCCAAAGCGAGATAGTCGCCTAGCTCCGGTGCAGCGGCAATCAGGTCAAAGTAGGCGTCGCTGGCAAAGCCCACTTTTTGCGGCGTCATCGTGTCAGCGTCGTAAGCGGTGTCAATCCACAGGCCATTGCGCAGCACGAAAGTTTTGCTGCCCACCAGCCGCACGACTTCGTTGACGGATACGGCCGTTTCCCCCGGGACTTCTGCGCCCCCCGCAGGGGCAGGTACCATGGTTGGCAGCGCCATAGGCGCTTCGGCTTCGGACATTTCCGCCGAGTCCGCCGCTTCTTCCACCATTTCCGTGACCACGCGGGTCACTTCCACTGCTGCGCCTTCCAACACCGCCTCATCCACAATTCCCTGGCGGCCAGTTTGGCTGAAGATGTCGTCTTCTTCAATGAGGTAGCTGGTGTAGGGGGTGATGATGCCGTAGCGAATGCTGAGGTTAACCACGCTTTGCACCAGTTCCGGCTCTTCACCGCTGCAGGCGAATTTGCGGTCAGCAGGTGGCCGATGGCCCGCGTCGCCCACAGGCGGGGAATGAATGCGTCACCGCCGCTGCTGCGGAAGCTGTTGTCGCGTAGGTGAAGGTTTGCGTACGGCCGTTCACTTCGCCAGACAGGGTAATGGTCGCCGGGCCGCCGTCGCGGTAGCGCCCAGTGAGGACCAGCTGCGTCCCGGCAAACAGGTCGGGCAGTTCGTGCCGGGTACATCTGCTCCACCGGTAATGCCGTCAAAGTCCAGGGCAATGTTGGCCAATACGGGCGTAGCTGACTTTGGCATAGAAGGCGCTCACTTCTTCATCGATGGCTCTCGAAACGGCCGTACATAGGTCGTCGTGCCCCGGTGGTTTTGCGCCAGGCTGTCCAGCAAAATCGGGTCCACGTCGTCGCCCACGCCAAAGGCAAAGATGCGCACATTGTCCGGCGCGGCCTGCTTCACCGCGTCCAGCAGCAGCGGCGTGTCGGTGATGCCTTCCGTCGCCAGCCCATCGGTCAGGAAGATGATGGTCGTGGAGCGTTCGCCGTCAGCCTGAGCCGACCGCTTCCAGCAGCGCCTGGCTGATGTTGGTGCCGCCAATCGCCTCCAGGTTGTTGATGAAGCTTACGGCCGCATCGGCCTCGTCGGCAGCGACCAATCCCGGCTGCAAACTGCGCACGCCGGTGCTAAAGGCTGACGACGTTAAAGCGGTCTTCCGGATTCAGATGGTCGACGACGTAGCGGGCCGCCTCTTGGGCCTGTGCCATCTTCTCCCCTTCCATGCTGCCGGAGGTATCGACACCAGGATCACATCCTTGGCCACCACCTCATCCACCTGGACGCTGGGGGCCACCAGCAGCAGGAAGAAGCCATCTTGCCCCGCTTCTTTGTAGCTGAGCAGGTTCAGGCCGATCTTTTCCGGCGAGACGGTGTAGTACAGTTCAAAATCCTTGTCGGCGGTGACGTCGGCGTCTTCATAGCCGGCCACGGCGCGGAAGTCGCCATCGCGGTTGATGGCCACGGGATGGCTGGGCGAGTAGATGGCCCGAATTTCCTCGTTGGACTGCACTTCGACGCGAATGCTCTGCTCGTCCAGCGGCGTGTTGGTGTACAGGTCGGTGGATTGGGGATAGACGTAAAATGGATCAGGCCGTTGTCGGCGGGCAGGATTTGCGTGTATTCGATTTCGATGCGCCGCTCGTCGCGCGGCGGGAATGGGGAAGACGTTGGCCTGGATGGCCTGCGTGCCCACGTATTCCAGCAGGGCCGGGTCGCGCAGTTGGCGCACGATTTCGTCGTAAATTTGCCGCGCTTCGTCCTGTTCCAGGATTTTGGCCTCGATGGGCTGGCCGTCTACCCACATGGTTAGCTGGGAAACGGCCGCTCCTTCCGGCAAGGGAAACAGGTACGTGCCTTCCAGCATCCAGTCGTTGTCGTTGACAAACAACTGGTCAATGTGGGTCGTCGCCACCTGGTCTTCGATGGTGACGTTGACGCGCTGGTATTCGATACGCAGGCCATCAAACCGCCAGATGGGCGGGCCAATGATGTCGGGCGGCATGGGTGTGGGTTCCTGAGCGGCGCCAACCTGCCAAACGCCCAACAAAGCTACCAAAACTAAAATCAATGCATTTACCGTTCTCTTCTTCATGACGCTTCTCTCCTTTGTTTTTTGCCTAATGCCTTGAAGACGTTTATGCTCTGCCAATGGTTCCAATTTGGGGAGCAAGAGGTTAGGTGATGGATGACAGCGACGAGTAGAGAAACGGCCGTTCACAACCACATCCGCCGCGAAATGGTACAGCAGCAGATTCCCGGCCTGGCCCTGAGCGTCATGGTGCAGGGGGAGCCGGTTTTGCTGCACGGCTACGGCTACGCGAATTTGGAGCACGAAATACCGGTCACGCCGCACACCGTCTTCGAGATGGCCTCTATCACCAAGCTGTTTACGGCCACAGCCGTGATGATGCTGGTGCAAGAAGGCAAGCTGGCGTTGTCTGAGCGCCTGAGCCATTACCTGCCCAATTTACCGGAAGCGTGGCAGGCTATTACCATCCGCCACGTCCTCACCCACAGTTCCGGGCTGAAAGGGTACACGGACACCCCGCGGTACTGGGAAACCACCCGCTTGGATATTTCTCGCGAGGTGATCCTCGACCTGGTGCGCGACGAGCCGCTGCTTTTTCCACCGGGGCAGCGCTACCATTACGACAACACCGGCTTCTACCTGCTGGGCTTGCTGCTGGAGCAGGTCAGCGGCAAAACTTATGGCGACCTGCTGGACGAGCTGATTTTTACGCCCCTGGGCATGGCCGATACCCGCGCCAACGACCCTTATGCCATTGTGCCCCGCCGCGCCGCCGGCTACAGCTTGCAGGATGGGGCGCTGCGCAACAAGGCATATTACAGCACGGCGGGCACCTTTTCTGCCGGGGTGCTACTTTCGACCGTTAGCGACATGGCTAAGTGGGATGCGGCACTGTATACGGAGAAACTGCTGGAAACGGCCGTTTTGCAGCAAATGTGGACGCCAAACCCAACAGAGCGAAGAAATGAACGGTTGCTCAATTTTTCCCTCGGCCTGGACTGGTTCCTAGTTGACCACCGGGAAACCTTCTTTGCCGGGCATGGCGGGGGCATTATCGGCTTTTCCAGTACCTATTTGCGCTTTTTGCGTGAAGGGGTAAGCGTGGTGCTGTTTTGCAACCGGGATGGGGTACCGGAACCGCATAAATTGGCGCTGTTTGTCGCCGAAGAATATATGCAGTAGAAGGAGTTCTTTTATGGAAAGGAAAAAGCTGACAGAAGGGTTTGCAACCCACAATTGGCTGATTCATAAATTTACCGAGGGGCTGACCCACGAAGAAAGTTTACTGCGCCTGTTGCCGCGGGTAAACAACTTCAACTGGGTGCTGGGGCATATTGTGCAGAGTCGCAGCAAGCTGCTGGTGCTGCTGGACGCAGATCCGCTGTGGGACGAGCAATGGGCGGCCCTGTATGAAACCGGCGCGGACAAACTGGCTGACGACACGGCCGTTCCCCTCCCCGATTTGCTCAAATTGGTGGATTCGTCGTTAGGTGCCCTGCAAACGGCCGTTACCAACGCCAGCGACGAAGCCCTCAACGCCCTCTACGACACCGAGCGGCAGATTACCGTCGCTCAGCGCATCGAGGGCGTGCAGTGGCACGAAACCTACCACACCGGCCAGCTCGAAATTTTGCGCCAGGCCGGCAGCGAAAAACCCGCCTTTCCCTAATTCGTCCACTCCGCCCCCTTTGGCTATTATTGGCCAATCTTCTAACTTTCACAATCCGCAGATTGCACCGATTTACACAGATTTTCCTTTGTGTTCTCTCTGTGAATCTCTGTGTCTTGCCCCCGTGTAACTCTGTATCCTATTGCCAAGGAGCAATTATGAGCGAAAAACGCCGCATCATGGCCGAAGACCTGTACCAATTCCAAATTGTTTCCGACCCACAAATTTCCCCAGACGGGCAGCACGTCATCTTTTGCGTGCAGCGCGTGGAGCAAAAAACCGAGAAGAAATATACCAACCTCTGGCTGGCGCCTAGCGACGGCAGCCAGCCGCCGCGCCAGTTTACTTACGGCAAACAAAGCGACACCCACCCCCGCTGGTCTCCCGACGGCGCGCACATCGCCTTTTTCTCGAACCGCGCCGATGAAAAACAGGCTCAAATTTACTTGCTGCCCCTGCATGGCGGCGAGGCGCGCCCCCTCACGGAAATGACCGGCTCCTTTGCCAGCTTTGCCTGGTCGCCAGAAGGCAAACAGCTTGTGTCCCAGTTCCGTAAAAAGGACGCCGCGGCCATTGAACGGGAAAAAGACGAGCAAAAGAAGAAGCTAGGCGTAGTAGAGCGGCGCATTACCAGCGTGGACTATCGGCTGGACGGCGCTGGCTATCGCCCGCAGGAAAAGTGGCACGTCTGGACGGTAGACGCCGCCACCGGCGCCGGCACGCAGCTTACCGACGGCGAATTTGACGAAACGGAACCCGTCTGGTCGCCGGATGGTCAGCACGTTCTTTTCATCTCCAACCGTCACCCTCGCGCCGACTTTGAGCCTGACGCCACGGAACTGTACACCATCCCAACGGCGGGTGGAGAGATGCAGCAGGTAGAAGTGGGATACGGCCGTAAATTTGCCCCCTCCTACTCCCCCGATGGCCAATGGATTGCCTATCTGGGGCGCCCCCAAAAGGGCAAATTTTACCAAAATGCCTATCTTTACCTGGTTCCCACTAGCGGCGGCCCGTCCCACGATATCACCGCGACGCTGGACGTGCACCTGAGCAGCGTCACCAATGGCGACGTGAACAGCCCCGGCTTCAGCAAGCCCATCTGGGCCAGCGATGGCCAATCCC
This sequence comes from uncultured Chloroflexia bacterium, assembly GCA_963695505.1. Classification (GTDB taxonomy): domain Bacteria; phylum Chloroflexota; class Anaerolineae; order Promineifilales; family Promineifilaceae; genus JACSRF01. The sequence continues at coordinate 289,369 of CAVOGX010000011.1, forward strand.
TTTGGGCCATGGCTTCCGTGCGCGGCGACCAACCCGTGCTGCGCTTGAGCATCCAGGGCGACATGACAGCCGTGGCGGGCGACGGCGTCATTGGGGCATTTAGCCTCAGTGCTGACGGGCAAAAGCTGGCCTTTGTGCGCCAAACATTGACCGATCCCGGCCAAATCTGGGTGCAAGACCTGGCCAGCGGGCAAGCCCAACCCCTCACCTTGTTCAACGCTGACCTGCTGGCCGAGCTGGACCTGGGTCGCGTCGAGATGGTGCAGTTCACTACGCCTGACGGTCAGGATTTGGATGGCTGGATTACCTTCCCACCCGGCTTTGACGCCAGCCAGCAGTACCCGTCCGTATTGGAGATTCACGGCGGACCGCAAACGCAGTACGGCCGTTCCTTCATGCACGAGTTTTACCTCCTGGCCGCCCAGGATTACGTCGTCTATTGGAGCAATCCCCGCGGCAGCCAGGGCTACGGCGAGGCATTTGCCGGAACCATTTACGGGCAGTGGGGGACGGTAGACTACGCCGACGTGATGGCCTGGGCCGACTATATGGCTGCGCAGTCTTACATTGACCCGGCGCGCATGGGCGTCACCGGCGGCAGCTACGGTGGCTACATGACCACCCTCATCATTGGCAAAACAAACCGCTTTAAGGCGGCCGTGGCCCAGCGCGCCGTCACCAACCTCGTCAGCTTCTACGGCTCCAGCGACCTGAACTGGGGCACGGAGTACCTGGTGGGCGCCGAATCGCCGCCCTGGGCGGCGCTGGACGCTTATTGGGAAATGTCCCCCATGAAGTACGTGGGCAACGCGCAGACGCCTACTTTGCTCATCCACAGCGAGCAGGACCTGCGCTGCGACAAGGAGCAGAGCGAGCAGGTGTTTGTGGCCCTGCGCCGCCAGAAGGTGGACGCCGAGTTGGTGCTGTTCCCGGAAGAGTCCCATGGATTGAGCCGAAACGGCCGTACCGACCGGCGCATTGCCCGCCTCAGCCACATGCTGCGCTGGTTTGAAACCTATCTCAAACAAGCGTAGCAGCTTTTTTTAATTTTTTTACATGCGCAGGGTCTTTCCCCATGCGCTTTTTGCTACCCGGCGCTCACTTTGCCGTAAAATTATTAACGATTAAAGAAGGCTAATATCGTCTGATGATTGCACATGACTAACGAATCTCATAGTTTGCTAGAATTTCCGCGAACATTCGTTCATCAATCTCGTGCCCGGAATTTCTGGATCTCGCTTCCATTCCTGCTAATGATTCCGCTCGCGTTTCTGATGGCAGGAATAGAAAACAGCCCCTATCTTTTTTTATCCTTCCTGGTCTTCGTGACACCCCTCTTTTTACTACAAGCTATTCTTTTTTTTGTGCACAGTACCCAAATCACCATAACACCAGAATACCTCATTCAACAACGATTCAGGGCGGAGAAACGAGTTCGCTTTGCGGATATTGTGGATGTGCAGGAAACGGCCGTTCACCACATCTTGCTCATCACCCCGAAAGAGAAACTCACCATCCCGCGACAATTAAAGAATTACGACGTACTTTATGCCATGTTGCAACAGCGTATCCCACTAATGGTCAAGCCCATCATCAACGATACAGTCTGGAAATTGCGCGCAACTTCTCAATTGATTAGTCAAATCAAAGGACTGCTAATACTGCTTGCCTCTGCAATTTTGGCGGGATTGCTAGTTCAGCTAAGCCTTAGAGTCTCTAACTTCTGGATTACAGCCATTGTAGCTGCCCTTTTTTTGACGGTTTTTTGGGTCTTCGCGTTAGTCAGAGAATTGTTCGATCCGCAAGAAATAACCTTCACTGACACCCTTATTTGTGTTTACACGCGCTGGCATGGCGACCGCTGTTGGGAAACCGTTGACTTGACCCAGGTTGATTTAGAAAAAGTAATCAAACGTTCCCATTATGGAACAAATACGTATCACCGAGCAGTTATTGCTTTCAATACAGGTATAAAAATCCGGCTATCACCCAGACAAGCCAGCGCCTTTGGCTATTCCCCGGAACAAATAGTGAGCACCCTTCATGAGCTTTACCCAAACACCAAAACCTTACAACCCTTGCCTTCAAGCAAAAAGGAACTCGCCGACGCTCTGTTAGCCCAAGGCGACAAACACCGCCGTGAAATGAAAACGCGAGAAGCCATTGCCGTCTATGAGCGAGCCATAGCCCTTTTCCCCGATTATGCCGCGCACAAGACCATTGTGGCAGACCTGTACTTTGAATTGGGGGAGTACGATAGAGCGATAGAAGCTTACCGGCACGGGTTAGCATTTACGCCGGACAATGCTGAGGCACGGAAACGGCTTGGTACCTGCTGCCTGCACACTGAAAATTATGAGGAAGCAGTCAAAGCCTTTGCTGAGTCACTACGTCTTGCACCGGGTAATGCAGATGCCCTTTATCAGGGGGCAATAGCTTACAGCCGCTTAAATGACACGGAGCAGGCGCGTTTGTACGTGCAAAAGGCGTTGGCCATTAACCCAAACCTGCGCAGGCTTGTGTTACAAAACCCCTTATTAAATACGTTGGGAGTTGAGGAGTAGAAGCGACCGTAGCAATCATTATTTGATAAAAACAGTTTCTTGTGAAGGTGGTCTATGATATGCCGCTTTCAGTTACAGATAATCTGCACAGGCTGAAATTCAGCAAGAGGTGACGAGCGAGCGCAACAATTCAAGTCGGCACTCGCCTTTTCAGCCCGGCCATCCCGATATGACAGTGCTGCAACCAGGGGCATTCATCCAACGCGTACGCCATTTACTCGCGCACCTCTAGCACCCGTTCGGCGGCGCGCACCAGCCGGTCATGCACGGCCAACCCCAGCCCCACCTGTGGAAAATCGCGGGCCAAAATCAGGCTGACGTCCAGGCGGTCAATCTGGCGTAGGGTGTAGAAAAGCTGCCGCGCTACCCCTGCCAGGTCAGCTATCGACCCCACTACGGCCGTTTCCCAGCCCCCATCCGTAAAAAAGGCTACGTCCTCTTCCGCCAATAGCAGGGCCACGGAACGGCCGTTCCGCTGCTGCTCCCTGGCCGTCTGTAGAATTGCCTGACGTACGGCCGTTTCCTCTCCGCTAAACAACCACAGCGCCGTTTGCGGTGCATAATGCCGCTCTAGCATCCCCGGCGAGGGCAGGTCGGCGTGGGGTGGGGCCATTTGCCGCCGCACTTCCACCTCTGGCAACAGGGGGTGCAGCGCCTCCAGGGGCACGCCGCCGGGCCGCAGCAGCACCGGTCTTCCGCCGGTTATGTCAAGCACCGTGGATTCCACCCCTATCAGCGTTGGGCCGCCATCCAAAATGAGGGCAATCTCTCCGGCCAAATCGTCCCAGACGTGCTGGGCGCTGGTGGGGCTGGTATGGCTGAAGCGGTTGGCGCTGGGCGCGCCAATGGGCGTTCCAGCGGCGCGAATGAGGGCCAGGGCCACGGGATGGGCCGGGCAGCGCACGGCCACGGTGGGGCCGCCGGCCGTCACTACATCAGGAACGGCCGTTCCCTTGGGCAGCACCAGCGTCAGCGGGCCAGGCCAAAAGTGGTCGGCTAATTTGTAGGCCAGCGGCGGCACGTCCCGCGCCACGCGGGGCAGGTCGACGGCGTCGGCCACGTGGACGATGATGGGGTCGTAGAACGGCCGTTTCTTGGCCGCAAAAATCTTTCTGACCGCCACGTCATTGAGCGCATTTGCCCCCAGTCCATACACCGTTTCTGTGGGAAAGGCTACCAGCCCCCCCTGCCGGATAATTTGCGCCGCTTCTTGCAAAACGGCCGTGGCCTGCAGCGTTGTCAGTTGCGAGGGGTCAATTTTTAGCAAGCGCGTCTGCATGTCAGCTATTCATACCGGGCAAAAATACGCTGGTAGTCGCGGCTGCGCGCCAAAAGCTCTTCGTGGGTGCCCTGGTCCACCAGTTCCCCCTGCTTCAGCACCAAAATGCGGTCTGCCCAGCGAATCTGGCTCAGGCGGTGGGTAATGAGAAAAGTCGTCCGCGCCTCGCTAATGCGCCGCATCGCCTGCTGAATCTTGTCTTCCGTAGCGCTGTCAATGGCGCTGGTGCTGTCATCCAGGATGAGTACCCGCGGATTGGTTAAAAAAGCTCGTGCAATGGCCACTCGCTGCCGCTGCCCACCCGACAAGCGTGACCCCCCGCTCGCCAACTTCAGTTTCGTACCCATCCTTGAAGCTCATAATAAATTCGTGGGCCTGGGCTTCACGAGCGGCATGCTCAATCTCAAGCTGGGTCGCATCGGCGCTGCCAAAGGCAATATTTTCCGCCAGGGTGCGCGAAAACAGGAAAATGTCCTGCTCAATAAAAGAAATTTGCGAACGCAGCGCTTCCAGCTTCCAATCCCGCACGTCAACCCCGTCAACCAGCACCCGGCCCTCGGTGGCGTCAAAAATGCGATTAATCAACCGGGTAAGCGTCGTCTTGCCGCTGCCCGTTTGCCCCACAATGGCGACCGTCTCGCCAGGCCTGGCCGTAAAAGTAATATTGCGCAGCACCGCCGCACCTTCGTAGGCAAAGCTGACATTCTCAAAGGTCACTTCGCCCCGCAGGGGTTGGTCATAACCGGTTACATTTTCGTCCAGATCAGTTTCTGTGTTAATCAGTTCTAAAATGCGGCGCGCGCTGGCGATGCCAATTTGCACCAGATTGAAGGCAAAAATGGAGACAAAGGTAGGGAAACGGAGCACACCCATGAGGCCAACAAAGGTCACGACATTGCCCAGGGTAATTTCTCCGGCGCGCCAGAGATACATGCCATGTAGAAAAGCAGCACCCCAGGCCACGCTAAACATGAGCATGGGTAAATAACGGGCCTGGATGGCCCCTTGCTCAACGAAGTGGTCGCGGTAGCGTCCAGCGTCGCGCACAAATTTGTTTAGCTCCTGCCTCTCTTGGGCGCTGCCTTTAACCACTTCTATGCCAGAAATTGCTTCGGCCAGCCCGGCATTCATGGTACCAAACTGCTCGCGCAGGGCATTACTGACAGGGTTTAGCCGCCGGGCATAATCAGCCACGGTAATGATCAGGGTCACCAGGAATATGACTGGGACCAGCAGCAGGCGGGTGTCCAGGGTAACAATAAGGACTGATGGGCGCGATAATGCCCAGGGTGGCATCAAAGATGAGCATTATTCCAGGACTAAACATTATGTTTAGGGAGCGCACGTCGTTGGTGGCGCGGGCCATGATGTCACCGATGCGCTGCTTGCCGTGAAAGGTCTGGCTTTTGCCCAGCAGGCTGGCGTACAGTTCGTCCCGGGCGTCGCGCTCGATACGTTGGGCGATAAATTCATTGGCGTAGTTGCGCCCCATGCCCATGAGGCCTTGGGTTGCTGCGGTGGCCAAAACGCTAACAGCCAGGGCTAACAAGGCTGAAGTGGTCCAATCTGGCTGGGAAATCAGATCAAAAGCGCGGCCGATGAACACCTGGACAAAACTATAGGCATAGTTGTTGATAACGGCCGTTATCGTCACCAGCAAGGGCAGCATAGGGTACCGCAGCGTGTGGGACAAAATCCAGCGTACCGGTCCGGTGTGATTGTACCGGTATTCATCTTCAAGCTTAAATTCGCGCATAGCGTCTCTTGGAATAATTGGTGATTTTACGCTCCATTGTCAGGGAATACAACCGCCTCTTTACCCGACAGCTTGTCTTGAATACGGCCGACAACAATGTCTAAATGCTGCGGCTTGTTCACGAAGTCGAGATTCTGGCTGGGAATGGTCAGCACCGGGCACAGGTCGAAGTTTGCCAGCCACTCGTCATAAAAGGATTCTAACAAGCTCAGGTATTCGGCCGTTATGCCCGCCTCAGCGGCCCGGCCCCGTTGGCGAATACGCGCCATCAGCACCGCTACGGGGCATTCCAGGTAGAGCAGCAAGTCGGGGCGCGGCAGTTGTTCGGTGATGAGGCGAAAGACACGGCGGTACGCATAATAATCACGCTCGCTGAGATTGCCCATGTGGTGTAAGGCGCGGGCAAAAATGTGCGCATCTTCGTAAATGCTGCGGTCAGCAATGGCCGAACCGGGGCCAGTTGCTAATTTGATATGCTGCTCAGCCCGGTGGCCCAGAAAAAAAACCTGCAAATGGAACGACCACTGCTGCATGTTGGCATAGAAATCGGCTAAATAGGGATTGTCGGCCACGGATTCATAGGCAGTCTGCCAGCCCAGGCGCGCGCCCAGCCGTTCGGTAAGAGACGTTTTGCCTGCGCCAATATTTCCGGCAACGAGGACAAGGTGATTGGTCATGAAATCAACCTCCGAGGAAATTCCGCAGACATTTTGCCAGAAGGCTAAACCATACTGGCGGAGCGCTGCGGCGCGGGGACACTTTTTTGTGAGAAGGGGTAATTGTCAACGGGCAAGGGAAAATTGTCAATGGTTTAGATAGAGTGGGCCAAAAAGAGGAGGATGAGGCCGTACCAGGGGCTGCCGCATAGATAGCCGGGTTCACGAATGATGGCATAGGTAAGGGTGGCAACGAGTATGAATAAAAGGAGGCTGACAAATACCCAACGGAGGGCGCGGCGGCGCTGGCGGCGCTGCCATTGTTCTGGAGTGAAGGTTTGGGTGATACGGCCGTTTCCCCCGCAAACCTCACAATCTATCCATTCAATCAAAGCCACCGCAGCATCGTGACCACAAGGCAAAAGCCCTTCCGTTTTTCCTGCCCAATCACCCTCAGTATCAACTTCCTGACCGCATAGGGCACAGTGCGGAACATACCATTTCCCCGTCCCCTCACATACCTGACACATGCTTACAATCTGGTGCAAGTCGTCCATTATCCTTTTATAATTCCATTAGCGACCGTAACAGCTTTGGCACGGCCATTCTCATAACCGTTATAATGATGCAATTATACAAAACTTGAACTTAAAATTCAGAACTAAAGGTCGGATTCGGGCGATTTGCCTCTAGCTCCCCCCCTTTAGCTCCAAACACTATCACTCATTGAGGTCTTCTAAATGCGTGCATTTATTCGTCTTGTGGCGCGGCTGCTTATTTTCTTGATTGCTGACGTCAAAACCTACGGCATCGAAAACTTACCACTAACTGGGGCCTGTATTGTGGCTTCTAATCATTTGGGGCGCATAGACGCTATTTTGACGCTCACCGTTACCAATCGCAACGATCTGATCTTGATGATTGCTGAAAAGTACGAAAAAAGTTCGTTATGGCGTTTTGTCGCTCGCAACCTGGATGCTTTTTTTGTCAACCGCCACGAACCGGATCTGAAAGCGCTGCGAAAAGTAACCCGCAGGCTGCAGCGCGGCGAGTTTTTCGCCATTGCGCCCGAGGGAACCCGCAGCCCTACCGAGTCTTTGCTGCCCGGCAAGCATGGCGCCGTCTACCTGGCCATGAAAACCGGCGCGCCCATTATACCCGTTGCCCTTATTGGGACTGAAGACCGGGTAGTGAAGGGAAATTTGCGGCGCCTCAAACGCAGCAAAATTGTGCTGCGCGCCGGTGAACCCTATTCAATACCCCCGCTAGCAGGCACAGACCGGGATGCCTACCTGGAAGCCCAAACCGACGAACTCATGTGCCGTATTGCCGCCATGCTCCCCGAAAAATACCGGGGCGTGTACGCTAACCACCCCCGATTACAAGAATTAATAGCGGACGGTTACGCGCACCCTACTTCCCCCCACTAAACAAAAAGCTTGCCTGGGTTTAGAATACCCTTGGGGTCCAGGCTTTGTTTTAGCTGGCGCATTACATCCACCGCCTCGCCGTGCTCCTGGCGGAGGTAAGGCGCTTTTCCAACCCCTACCCCATGTTCGCCCGTGCTGGTTCCGCCCAGTTCAATGGCCTTCAGCACAATGGCCTTATTCACATCATGAACGCGGGCTTCTTCGGCTGCATCGCGAAAGCCAAGGGTAACATGCATATTGCCATCACCGGCGTGGCCAATCATGAAACCGCCGACGCCATTGGCCTGCATGGCGTCTTCAGCGTGGGCGATGAGCTGCGGGTAAGCGCTGATGGGTACGGCTACGTCGGTAACCAGCCACTGAACGTCAGGACGGGAGCGGACCCAGGTTTCGTACGTATGGTGGCGGGCTGTCCACAACCGCTGGCGTTCGGTCGGGTCGGCAGTTGCATGAATATGGGTCGCACCAAACTCCGCGCATATCTTGTTAACCATCTCCAACCCCAGGTGAATGGTTTCAGCGTGAGCGGCATGAAATTCCATAAGCAAGGTGGGCTGCGCGGGCAGGTCCAGGTGGTTTTCACGGGAGAGGAGTACGGCCGTTTCTGCATCAATGAACTCTAACGCCGCCAAATCCAGCCCACTGCCACGCACGGCCACTACCGCCTCGATGGCCTGGGCCGGCGCCGGGAACGAGGCCATCACCGCACTCATCAACTCTGGAACAGGGGTGAGCTTGAGGGTGGCTTCGGTGATGACGCCCAGGGTGCCTTCGCTGCCCACAAAAAGGTGCAACAGGTCATAGCCCGCCGACTGCTTAATAGAGCGCGACCCTACGCGAATGAGACGGCCGTCCGCTAAAGCCACCTGCATGCGCAGCACGTTATCTTTCGTTGCGCCATATTTAACGGTGCGAATGCCGGCGGCGTTATTGGCCAACATGCCCCCAATGGTAGCGTTAGCGCCGGGGTCTGGTGGGAAGAAAAGGCCATGCCGGGCCAGGTGCGCATTCAGATCTTTGTAACCCAAGGCCAGGCTGCACGGTCACTTGAAAATCGTCAACGTGCACGGCCAAAACGGCCGTCATGCGCTCAGTGGAAAGGGAAATGCCCCCAAACCAGGGAATGGGGTGCCCTTCAAAAGAGGAGCCCGCCCCCCAAGGTGTGACGGGGATATGGTGCTGGTAAGCCAAAGCGAGAACGGCAGCCACCTGTTCGGCCGTTTCTGGCCAAACTACCACCTCTGCCAGGCGCGGGGCAAAGCGGGACATGTCTTGGGCATGAAGCTGGCGGTCTGCCTCGGCGGTGCTCACATTTTGCGACCCAACAATAGCCTCTAACTGCTGCACAATCGTGGAGCTTACAGGGGTAAACTCTGCCATAAACCAATCCTTTTTGCGGGAATTGGGCATGATTCTGCCTGCCAAATGGCCGTATGGCAAATTATTTATTGGGCGTGAGGGTTATTGGCGGTACGGCGTGGCGCTTGCGGCCTAACTGCCAGATGAGAAGCAGCACGAGCACGACAGGCAGGAGCACCAGCCACGCTGGAGGCGGCGCGAAAGAATCGGGCAGCGGATCGGGAGGTGTGTGCGCTTTTTCCCAATTAACGCGTCGGTAGCGCGCGCCGGTTGTGATGGAGCCCTTAAAATCTGCTCCGGACACATTGCTATTACGCAGCCTGCCGCGGCTGAAATTGGCGCCTGTTAAATTGGCCCCCTGCCAGTTAACGGCATTTATTTTGGCGGTTGTAAAGTCAGCTTGCTGGCAGTTGGCCTGCTCCAGGGTGACGCCTAGCAAAAATGCACCATGCAGACACGCATTTGAAAGATCGGCATGGGAAAGATCGCAGCCGACGATCAGGGAATTGCTCAAATCAGCCCCGCTGAGGTTGGCGCCCGCTAGCTGCAGGCCCGCCAGTCGGATCCCAGCAAGGTTGGCATCACGGAGATCGGCACCGTTCAGATTATGACTCTGCTGAATGGCCGCCTTTAGATCTTCTTTTGTACGCAGTTGTTTTTCATTTTGGGGGAGCATGATTACCTCACCAGGCGCTAGCCGGAGACAGGTTCTTTAAAATCGTAAAGACCATCAACCACAGACCACTGCTTTTGGCATTGCGGGTCTGGGCAGTGGAGACGGCCGTTTTCCACCTCTCCCAGCGGCGATAGACAATTTGGGCAGGCAAAGAAACTGGGGGGAACGGCCGTTTCACCCCCCGCGGGGTGGGAACTATGGACAAACACACTGGGAGCAAGCTGCCACCAGTTACCGGTTAATTGCGCTGCGCTATCCAGACCGGCAAGGAGCGAAGCCGGGACCAGCTTCTTCAACGGCTCAAAGCGAAAATGTGAAACTGTCAGCATCCTTCCTGGGCCAAAACCAGCCTGGCGAAGCTGCTTTTGTATCCATTGCGGGTGAAAATCAAAGTTTAGCTCCACAAATTCAACCGGCGCACGATCAAAAGGAGACCACTCTTGCCGCTTTAACCAATAGCGAAAAACGGCCTTCAAGTTTTGCTTGTTGGCAAATTCCAAGATGTAATGACCGCCAGGGCGGGCAATGCGCGCCAACTGCCGAAAAAGTGCTGGGGCGTCAGCCGCGTGATGCAACGTGCGCACTTGTACAACTGTTTCAAACAGCCCCTCGACAAAAGGCATCTGGTACCAGTTGCCCGCCACATACAGGATACGGGAATCCCCCCTCAGGTGTTCCTGCGCCTCGCGCAGCAATGACCGGGAATAGTCGAACAGTACCACCTTCTCGTACCCGCGATACTCCTCCGCCAGGCGTCCAAAACCGGCGCCAATTTCAATCAAGGTTCTGCCCCGGGCAGGCATAAGCCGGCGCAGGGCAATGCGCTCGGCCCGGTCTTCATAGTCGCGCCCCTGTCCCTCCCAAAAACGGGTGCGATAATCAGACCCTTCGTAATCACAAACAGGGGGCGTGGTCATATTCAGCGTGTGTTTCCCGGGAAACAAGTTTATTCAGTGGCCGACTCATCAGGCGCCGGTTCTGGAACGGCCGTATTACCGGAAATGCGGTCAAACAACTCAGCATTTGTTGCCGGCAAGCCGTTCAACAGCGCGTCGAGGGGTGAAAACAGGCCTTGCAACTGGCTAAAAGGTGCTCCCAAATCCGTTTCATTTAGGGGAATCACGGCTTCAACCGCAAGCTGCACAGGAAGTTGCTCATTAATGGGCACGTCCAGGTCAAGCTGCACCGGCAACTGCAAATTCACCGGCAGTTCCAAATTTACCTGGCCATTAATTTGCCCGCCACCATCGGGAAAGGTAAAAGTTGCGGGAACATCCAACTCTACCGCATCCACCACCACAACCGTCGTTGTGGTAGACAGGGGCACGGTCAGCACGACGGGAATGGTGTCACTGACGTCAATAGTGCGCCGGATAGTTGCTGCATTCATATCCTCAAAGCTTTCATTAAGGCCGCCAACAATGGGCTTGGCAATGTCATTAACTATGGGAATGATGAGGGGAGATGCCACCAGCAGCACAATAATCAGCACCAGATTGGTAACAAAGGAGAAAATGATGGCAAAGGTTTTGAACGCCTGCCACGGCTTGCCGTCTCGTAAATACTTGTTCATTTGCCGACCTCCGGATATTTACAGTTTAGCTTGACATATAATTCCTGAATTATGGTAGCATGGTTCTGGCAAATATCAAAGGGGGAGTTCTTAGGATTTGTTTCCCAGGATAGAAGACGGGGTCTTTCGCCCCACCCTGATTGGCGAGAGCAGGTGAATTCAGTAGAATGGAGCCCAGGGGAGCAACGTACAGGTAAATCTATGGCGCAAAACGTAGCGGTATTCCTTGATCTCGACAATTTGGTAATTGGCGCCCGGCAGGCCAATCTATCCTTTTCCGTCCATCCCATATTGGAGCAGATCGAAAGCTTAACCAACGGCCGTATTGTGCTGCGGCGTGCCTATGGTGATGTGCACCAACACCGGGACGTGGTACGCGATTTGACAGCATCGGGCTTCGTGACTCAGGCCAACCTCCCCATCAATAATTTTGGCAAAAATTTGGCAGACATGCAGATTACCGTGGATGCCATGGAGTCGCTGGTTGACGAACGGCCGTATCACGTCTACGTGCTCATCACCGGCGATCAGGATTTTTCCCCTCTGGCCCAGGCGCTGCGCAAGCGGGACAAGACTGTCATCGGCATAGGCGTACGTCACGCTACCAGCGCCACCTTTGCCAGCTTGTGCGACCAATATTTGTACTATGAAGACATCATTCCCACGTCAACCCTGGATGCCAACCAGGTAGAAAAACTGCTGGCAAAAAGCCTCACCACTCTCGAAAACGAGATGGGGAGAGTGCGGGCCAGCGTGCTAAAACAGCGGATGAACGAATTGAGTAACGGCGCTTTCTCTAATTCGCGCTTTGCTGAAGGGAGCTTTCGGAAGTTTCTGGAGCAATACCCCTACCTGGCACACATTCAACAAGAAGATACAACCACGTATGTAACGACAACGGCCGTTAAGGCAGACCCCCGTCCCTCCATACCATCCCAACGACATCAAGCATACCGAACCGCGCTCAAAAAGGAGAAATTGCGGGTTATTCCTGTCCCGGCGCGCTTGCTTTTACTCAAAGAAATTGTCCACCTCTTGCAAAAGCAAGATTATCAGTGGCGAGCCCTTATAAATTTGGTGGTAGATATCTTCCAAAAACGCGGGCGGGACGAAATTTCGAAAAACCTGACAAATGCCGCCTTAATTCTGGCCCGTGAAGCAGGAATTATCGATATACACAAAGTTAACTCGCTGGCTACCTCGTCGGTCTCGCTGACCCTTTCGGGAGACAACCTTTTTCAAAGAGCTGTTGTATTGTGTGATCGTACCTATCTGGCCAAAATTCTTGCCTTACCAGAGCCTTTCGACATTCGCGAGGCGTCGCTGGCACTGTACGACACGCCACGATACGCCGCTTACTTACAGCGCATTTTGCCATCTACAAATCACAACCCTTAGCTCAAAGGGTTTAGAGGGATTTCGTCGCGATGCCCAAAGCCCTTGCTGTTATCGATAAAATAAAGGCGGCGCGGGCGCAGACGGTACCAGTTTACTTTACCCAGGGCAGCCCGTATCGGCGGCGGTGCTTGCTGTAAGAAAGGGAATTTTTGCGTGTATATGGCAACGGCCGTTTCCCGCTCCACACCACTTAACAACTGCACCTCCCCCGCACATTGAATCCCCTTGATTTCGCCCCAATCCTGGTAGTTTTCCTGGATGGTTACTGCAACCTGGGCATTCGTGGCCACGTCTTGGGCATGGCGCGTATGCCCTGCCGAGAGAAACAGCAAATCAAACCCTTCGCTGGCATAAAACACAGCCGCCGCCCACACTCCCTCTTGCCCGGTTGTAGCCAGCGTCATCACGTGGTGGCCGGCCAGGTACTCTAGCGCCTGCTGTTGCACATCAACCATGCCGTTGGCTGCCCCCCTGCCAGCGCTGGAAAAGATCTTGCGGCAGTTCGATATCCAGCAAATCCAAAACGCGGTTCACAGATTGATTGATGACATCATCCAGGGTTTGAGGGCGATGATAAAAAGCCGGCATGGGCGGCACCAGAACAGCCCCCATTTCCACAACCTGAGTCATAGCCCGCAGATGGCCCAGGTGCAGGGGTGTTTCCCGGGGAACAATGATCAGACGCCGGCGATCTTTTAGCACCACATCAGCCGCTCGCAGCAGCAAATTGTCGCTAAAAGAGTAAGCAATGCCGGCCAGCGTCTTCATGGAACAGGGTATGATGACCATCCCCGCCGTCTTGAAAGAGCCAGACGAAACGGCCGCAGCAATATCCTTAAAGCGATAGGTTTCATCCGCCAGAGCCTGCACCTGCTCCACACTGTAATCCGTTTCCAGGCCAATAGTGATGCCTCCGGCCGCACTGAGAATTAGATGCGTTTCAACATCGGGCACACCGCGTAAAATTTCGAGCAAGCGGATGCCATAGATGACGCCGCTGGCCCCTGAAATACCAACAATCAATCGTTTCATGTATCTTCCATCACTTTCGTTACAACCCTTCTGGGGGTTCGGGTATAATCGGCTCAACAAATACGGGAGCATTCCCAAATATGCCGTTCAGTTAAAAAGAGTATACTGCAAATCCAGCGTCTCCTTATCATGATTTCAAGAGGTCACAGTGAAAACACATTTTATTGCGGATTTATCCGCTGGAACAGAACTGTTAAACGAACCCTTTATGTTGCAGGAAGTGGCACAGCGCATTACTAAAGACGGCCGTCCTTACCTGCTGTGCACCCTGCGCGATAAAAGTGGGCAGGCCGGTGCGGTTTTCTGGAACGTGCCCGCTTATGTCGAAGAATGGGCGCGGTCCGGCGCCACGGCGCTTATAACAGGGCGGGCTGTCAACTACAAAGAGGCATTACAAATTAACATAACGGACATGAACCCTGCGGTCGATCCGGATTTAACGGAACTGCTGCCTTCCAGCTTGCGCTCTCGGCAAGAAATGGTGGCTGAGCTGCAGGCCATCATTGGCGGGTTAGCCCAACCCTGGCAAAAGCTGGTAGCTCACTTACTGCTGGATGAAGCATTCCTCCAGCTTTACAGTCTGGCTCCGGCAGCCCGCTCAATGCACCATGGATACATTGGCGGTCTGCTTGAACATTCACTTAGTATGGCCGCCATTGCCGAAAAGTTAGCCGGCCACTATCCTTATGTCAACCGAGACTTGCTGCTGGCTGGGGCGTTGCTGCACGACATGGGCAAAACGATGGAGTACAGCGTTGATGGCTCGTTTGAGTTAACGGATGACGGCCGTTTAGTAGGGCACATTGTGCGCGCCGTCGTCATGATTGAAAATGGAGCCACCGCTGTCGACTTCCCCGAAACCGAATTACGGCAGCTCATCCATCTCGTGGCTTCCCATCACGGCACGCAGGAATGGGGGTCGCCGGTTGTGCCTAAAAGCATTGAGGCGGTCATCCTGCATCAGATAGACCTGCTGGACAGCAGGGTACAAGGCTTTCTGGACCACGTGCGCAACGACACGGGCGGCCAGACCTGGACCGCGCAAAGCAGCAATATGTTCCAAACACCTTTGCAACGGCCGTTTACATTTGGAAAGTGAGCCATGGCCACGGCGCTGGTGCTGGGTGGTGTGTCATGGAACAAGGTGGTTTATGTCAACCAGCTACCAGAGCCTATCCCGCAAACGACATTCAGCCAGGGTGCTCATGAAACAGTAGGGGCAACAGGAGCCGGTGAAGCGCTAGATCTCCATAAGCTGGGGTAGACGTGGGGCTACACGGACTGATTGGGGAGGATGCGTACGGCCGTTACCGCTCGCTATTATTCCGGTTTGTAAAGCATATTCAGCGAAAAATCTCCGTTCTGCGGCGGGCCATCTGGCAGGCAGTGCACGGCAAAGACGTTGGCGATCGCCTGCACCTGGTGCAAAATGCGCACCAACTGCCGCGGGCGCACAACCTCTACGCCCAAGATCACATGCTTCTCTCCCTTGCGTGACGGCACCATGGTGTTAATGAAAGATATGTTGATCTGCTCGTCTTGCATCAGGTGGGTGATGTCGTACAGCAATCCAGGCCGGTCAAACACGTCAACCTGCACCGTCACCAATCGCGCCTGACGCGTGCCAGACTTTCCCCAGCCCAGCTTCAAAATCCGCCCGGAAAGGCGGCTGGGGCGCAGGGTATGGCAGGTTTCCCGGTGTACAGTGACGCCGCCATCCATCCGTACAAACCCCACAATAGCGTCGCCAGGCCGGGGATTACAGGTGGCACATAAGCGCAGTTTACGCATGTGGGCATTGACGATGGTGTACTTCTCCCCAGTCACAGAATAAACAACATTGTCCAGGTTGCGAGACGGGCTGTGTTCCCAGGTGTTTTCCAACACGCTGGTGGCAACGGCCGTTAACAACAAATCTGCCCGGCCAATATCATGATACAAATCCGTCGTATACTCATACTTGAACGCCGCCGCAATTTCCGCATGGGGATAATCAGGCAGCCCCAGCATCTCCAGCTCCGCCTCCAACAGCTTTTGCCCCTGAAATATCGCCTTTCCCGTTGGTAGGCGGCGAAACCAGCGGCGTGCATGAGAGCGCGCATAATTGGTGGCAATATACCCCAAATCCTCATCCAGCCACGCCCGCTGCGGTTCTGCGCGCACGCTCTTCATTATCTGTACCCGGTCCCCATCCTGCAGCGGCTTATTCAAAGGATAGAGATGGTCGTTTACGTAGGCTGCATGGCACTGATTTCCCAATCCCGTATGAATGGCATAGGCAAAATCAATCGAAGTTGCTCCTTGCCCTAAATCAACAGAATCGCCCTGCGGCGTATACACGCGAATTTGCTTTCTAAACAAATCCTCCACAACACCCTTCACGCCCGCGCCCGGATCCTGCGTCTCTACCCGGATGTTTTCCGTGATGTTGCCCAAAAACGAATCTACTCTGTCGGCGATACCCTTCGTCCACAGGGGTGTTCCCGCGTACATCCAGCGCGCCAGTACGCCGATCTCCGACACCTTATCCATGGCGACAGTGCGAATACGCAGCTTCACGTGCTGGCCACCCGAGTACACCACAGTCGTGTGCAAAGAGCGGTACAAATTATCGCGGGGCACCGCAATATAATCGTCGAAACGGCCAGGAACCGGTTTCCACAAATGGTGCAGATGCCCCAAGGCCATGTAGCAAGATGGCCAATCGTCCATCAGCACAATCAACCGCAGCGTCTTATCAACATCATAATAAGATGCACCACGCGTTGCTAGGTCTTGATAAACTGTGTAAATGTTTTCTGGGGCCAAAATAACGTCGCGCACATCCAGGTTCGCCTGCAAAAGGCAATCAAAAATTTCAGCACTCACTTTCTGAAAGTCTTCTTGCTGCTCTTGAACTATCTGCTCCCTCCTGGTGGCCACTACCTGATATGCCCCTTCGTTCAACACCTCCAGGGACAAAGCTTCCAGTTCATTTTTTATTCGCCAAATACCCAGACGATTTGCCAGTGGGGCATAAACAGTTAGCGTTTCTTTCGCCTTTTGCCGCTGTTTTCGCTCAGGAAGCGCCTTAATCGTGCGCATGTTGTGTAAGCGATCGAACAGCTTGACGATGACGGTGCGCACATCAATGGTCATGACGTCAAACATCTTGCGTAGGCTGGCATTTTGCAATTCTTCTGGTGACAGCACACGCCCCTTTGCCACCCCTAAGGACACATCCTTCAGTTTGGTGACGCCGTCTACGAGCAAAGACACTTCACGACCAAATTGGCGTTCAATATCAGCGACTGACACTCGCGTATCCTCGGCGATATCATGCAGCAATGCGGCCGACAGTGTAGCCGTGTCAAGGTGATATTCTGACAGGTAGTAGGCAACAGTAAGCGGGTGCGTAAAAAAAAGCTCGCCGGACTTGCGGCGCTGGTCACCGTGTTCCCGACGAGCAAATGCGAATGCTTCTTGCACGCATAATCGTTGTTCTACCGGAAGGTAGGTATTAATTTGCTTAAAGAACTCAGTTGCATCGGCAACGATGCGGATGGCGCTCATTCTTCGTGTTTCTTCTTGAAGTCCACAAATCGATACCCGACCCCTCGCTCAGTAAGTATATACTGCGGGTTTGCCGGATCCACTTCAATCTTTTTGCGCAGGTAGTTTATGTAAAGTCTCAGGTAGTGAGTCTCATCTCTATACTCGTATCCCCAAACCTTAGCCAGCAGGGTGTCATGGGGCACTACCCAACCGGCATTCTGAATCAGGTGATTGAGCAAACGATATTCCGTCGGGCGCAAATCGATGCGCTCGCCATTTACTATGACTTGATGGCGATTGAAGTCAATAGATAGGTAATCATCTATTACCAGGATGGTCCGAGGCGGTGGTGACGGCCAGTCAGCGCGGCGCAAGACGGCCGATACCCGGCTGCTTAATTCGCGTGGGGAGAAAGGTTTTGTAATATAGTCGTCTGCACCCAAATCTAGCCCATGAATTCTATCTTCTTCGTCACCTTTAACCGTCAGCAAGATGACAGGAACTGTGGAGATCTCGCGCAGCAGCCCCAATGTTTCAAACCCATCCATTTCGGGCATCATGACATCCATCACAACTAAATCAGGTGTATGCTGCCTGATTTGCTCCAGCGCGTGCAGGCCATTATCTGCCTCTATGACCTGATAGCCTTCTAGTTCCATGTTCATGCGAATAAAGCGCCGCATGCGGGCTTCGTCATCCACAATCAGAATTAGGCGCGGGGGAGCAGACTCAAGAGATGAAGGTATTTTCTCAACCATTTTTATTCTCGCACGAAGCCCATAATGTCTTCAACTTCAGATGACGGCAGCACCTGGATGAAATTAATGCGGTGAAATGGAAAAATCACTGACGAGACGTCCTCATCCAGGTAATGCACATCGGTTCCATCGCGGCGACGTGGATTGTGAATCATGATAAATTGCGCAGTAGAATCTGGTAATTCCTCCACTTCACAAACTACAGGATCTTCGTTGTTGACATGGACAATAATTGTTTGCATAGTTGTTTCTCAAGGGTGTAAACTCATCACAGTTCAAAGAAAAAAATGAACGAGAAGGTCACCAAACATGACCTCATCACCATTCATTAGCAAATAAGGTAGGTCTGCTGCCAGGCGGTAATTATTTAGATACGTACCGTTTGTACTGCCCAAGTCGATCAGGGCAATTCCCTGACTCGTTAGCTGAAGGAGCGCATGTTCGCGGGAGATGCCATGGGATACGGCATCAAATTCTGAGAGGTTTAATTCTGGCAATTGGCCTGTATCTGCATCCCCACGGCCTATCCGAATCTCGTTCTGCAGTTCAAACCGAATACGCTTACGGCTGCTTGGCACAAACATCGTGATCGACTTTACGCCAGAGACCGGTTCAATCGTGTCTTTGACAACGGGAGGGGGTGTTGGCAGCCGGCCAAATTGGGCAAAAGGTAGTTGCGTAGTTGATTTGGCCGTCGCTTCCACCAGAAAACAGCCGCACTCACTGCAAAAGAGAGTTCCCTGATACTGCGCCGCACCGCAATCACGACATTTAATCATTTGCCGACTCCTCCATCTCTTCTGCGTTAAACATTAAAGTCATGGTTTGGTTGAGCAATGTTCGGGTTCCAAACTTTAATGCCTTCCGCCCTTCGGCAGATAAATCGCCAACTGAGGATAGTCGCTCGGCCTCAAGCTGCGCTTGGGCAGCTAGCTGTTCCTGACCCGCTTCCAAGAAGCGTGTGGTGAGATGGCGCATTCGTGTGGCAGCCATTTCTACGTTTCCTGACTCCATATCGCCCAAAACTTTTTCGTTGAGGCGATACATGCTTAACATGCGTACCGCTTTAACCAGGGATTCTGGTGGGTCTTCTGGTGGCGGATTGTCTAAAGCTACTATTTGTAATTCCTGCTGAAACTTCCTTTCTTGGATTTTGCGGCCAGGTATATTTGCTAGCACATTCACGGGCAGGGTTATTCGATTTTCCATTACCTGCGGATCAATGCTTAATTCCAACAGAAACGAAAGCGGGCGTCGTCCTTCGATATCGCCCAGCTTGATATGATCGTGGTCTTTGTTTATTGGCTGCGCGTAGGGGGTCATCTTAAACCCATAACGAACAAAAACTGTGTCGGGAAAATCCAGGTTAAAACGCACGTCTTGGGCATAAATGGCGCCTAACCCTTTAATGCGCTGTTCTAAGTATTCAATGATTTGTATTGGCTGGTCGATATACCCGGATTGGCCACTGGATGGGGCAACAAGGCGATCTAAAAATTGGTCGTTCCACTCCAGCCCGATGCCAAAAGCGGTAAAGCCTATGCCCTGAACGGCCGTTTCTTTAGCCAACTGCACGCACAGGTCCTCATCGCCATAGGTATGTCCATCTGTCAATAAAATCAGGTGGTTGATATAGCGATCCAGCGCCACCTGTCGCATTTGCTCAACGCCAACTTGCAAGCCCTGGAAAATTTCTGTGCCGCCAGAAGCTATCATGCTCTTTATGCGGGAAAGCATGCGGTGCGTCTCTTGCCCACGAGTGGGTGGCACCAACACCTCAGCTCTATCGCTGAAGCTCACCACAGAGATCATGTCATCGGGGCCCAGCTTCTCCAGCACCATTTCTACCGCTGCCAACATCCGATTCAGGCGCGGACCTCTCATGGACGTACTGCGGTCCAGTACCAGGCACAGATTTAAGGGCAGCCGGGCATCTTCTTGCTGCTGCGGCGGGCGGACATCAACCAGCAAATAAACCACCTGCGGCGTGTCTGTTAACCCTATCTTAGAGCGGCTTAAAATTGCATTCACCAGTAAAGGGGGGCTGGTAGAAGCATCCTGCAAGAGGGAATCATACAAAGCGCGACGATCGGGATCGCTGAGCACCTCGTAGGCATAAGACATCTGTTGGAATCGGGAACTATCCAACATACTATTTTCTTTAAACTGCGCTTGCAGCGCGTTAAATGCTTCTCGGACAGCTTCCCCCGAAGCAAATGTGTCAACGCCCAAAATCGCGTAATAGTTTGGCTGTTCGGTCTTCATAAAATCGTTTTGGGTTGATTCTGATCAACCTTTACAGCTGAAACTCCACCACAATCGCGGTAATATTATCATACCCCCCCGCGTCCATTGCGGCATCCATCAAATCGCCCGCAAGTTCATCAACTGGCTTGTCCTGTTTTAAGATCATGCCAATTTCATATTCGGGAACCAGGCCCGCGACGCCATCTGTGCAAAGCAGCAGTTTTCCCTTTTTAGGGAGCCGCCTGGTGTATGTATCAACAACAAGATCTTCGCCCTGGCCAACGGCGCGCAACAAAACATGGCGGTATTGGTAAAAAGTAGCTTCTTCAGCGGAAAGCTGTCCAACGTCCTGCAAGCGCTGCACCAGGGAGTGATCGGTGGTTATCTTCTCTAGTTTATCGTTTTGCCACAGGTATAGGCGTGTATCGCCTACGTGGGCCACGTACAAGCGGCTGCCCAATACCAGGGCAACCGTTAGTGTCGTGCCGCTGTCCGCCTCATCGGTAGGATCAAATACAGCTTTATGGGCAGCCTCCACGGCCTTTTCCATCACTTCCTGGATAGGCAAGGCATTAGGCACTCCTTCCACCTGCAGCAAAGGCATGTAAACCCGATCTATGATGTGTTTGGCAGCGACTCGCGAAGCTGTTTTACTGGCTATGTGCCCATTCTTGTGTCCGCCCATTCCATCAGCTACGATGTAAAGCCCGAAAGGCAGAAGGGGAAAATGGCCGCCAGTTTCAGATGTGAAAACCAGGCAGGAATCTTCGTTGCGGTCGCGCACGGCACCGACAGCACAACGCTTGGCAACGTGCATGGTTTGCTCGCCTGTTGCACTTGCCTTGGTGCGTGCCAGACCAAGCAGCGGGTTATCAATTTCTTGCGGGGGCTCAAGAGCGGCCGTTTCTAATGATACCGTGTCCTCTGAATCCACCTCACCCGTGTCCACTTTGCTCACAAAAACTTCCTCGCCAACCCCGATGGCGTCTTTATTTTCAGGAACGGCCGTTGCCTCACCCGCTTTTGCTAAGTGCTCCACCTTTCTTTCTTCCACAGGGGCTGGCTTTGCCTCAAATGGCGTCGCAAGTTCTTCTTCTTGCTCTATGTCATCGTTTGGTTCTTCTGTCACTTCATTCATAATCTAATACCAATCTACTTTGCAATCAGTTTATCAACCAACCACACCCACTGCCCGTTTTTAGAGTCTTTCGCTCCGGTACCGCCTGTCTCATACAGAAAAGGCATACAAGTGATGGTCTGTTGAACCAATGTACATAACACCATCAGTAATGACAGGAGAAGAGATAATGGCCCCTCCCGATTCAAATTGCCAGCGCAGCTCGCCTCGCTTGGTCCCCACACAATAAACCATGCCATCGGTAGAGCCAAAATAAACTGCATCATTTAAAACAACTGGCGATGAGGCCACCTGGCCTTTTGTATCAAAGGTCCAAACCTGGCGACCGCTGTCTAAATCAATTGCATACAGGCTGCCGTCTGAAGAGCCAATAAAAACCATGTAATCATGGATGCAAGGCGAAGAAATGATCGGGCGGCGGGCACGAAAACGCCAAATGGCCCACCCGGTTCCGGCATCTAAAGCATAAACCGTATTATCCACCGAGCCAACAACTAACAGATCTTCAAAGACAGCAGGGGATGATGTCACGGCACGTTTGGCCTGAAACTGCCATTTGGTTTTACCAGTTGCCAGTTCCAGACAAAACACGTAACCCCCTTCGGTTCCTAAAAAGACGTGCTCTTCGTCCACAAACGGGGTGGAACGCACGGCGCTAAATGCATTTTGCTTCCAAATTTCTTTATTCGTGTTTACGTTGACAGCATATACATTGCCATCATCCGAGCCAAAAAAAGCGTGATCGAAGCGTACAACCGGTGAGGAGTAGATTGGTGCATTCGTGGAATATCGCCAATTCATCTTCCCGTTTTGCGCACTGATAGAATACAGGTAGCTGTCAGCAGATCCGACAAACACAGCTTCGTCGTAAATAAAGGGTGATGAGCCCAAGCCGTCTGAGGTCGGGAATTTCCAGACAAATTCGCCACTGTTGGCTGCCAGAGCATAAAGGTTGTTGTCGTAGGCGCTTACGTAAACCATGCCCCGCGCCACGGCCGCTTTGGAGCGGATTTCGTCTTCGCACTTGAAGGACCACAGGGGTTTTACGGTGTTGACTTCGCGGTTTTTGACGGTGGTGGGGGCAACGGCCGTTCCTTCCGGGGCGCCAGAGGCAGCCGGGGAGTTGGCCGCAGCCATCATCTCCGCTATTTCCTGCGACGAAAGAAGCGCCGCCTGCGCGTCTGCCTTAGCCAAGGACTCCAAGGCTGCCTTCAAGGCCATGGCATTGGGATAACGCTCCTTGGGGTCATAAGCCAAGCAGCGCATGACAACAGCTTCAAATTCCGGCGAAATATTGGGGTTTACGTCGCGAATCGGCCGTTCCGAAAAGGTAAAGGGCGGCTCCAGGCGCGGGTCCTTACGGGTTAAAATGTGATGCATGGTGGCACCCCAGGCATAAACGTCACCTGCCGGAGACGCCTCCCCGCGGTACTGCTCTGGCGGTGAGTAGCCCTCCGTTCCAATCATGGTGCCCTTATTTCCCGCCTCAAAAAGTTTCGCAATCCCAAAATCAATCAGGCGTATATTTTTAAACTGGTCGAGCATGGCGTTAGAGGGTTTCATGTCCCGAAACACAATAGGTTGGGGTTTTTGGCTGTGCAAATACGCCAAAGCATCGCTCAACTGTAACGCCCAACTGAGAGCTGTTTCCTGGTCCAGCACCTGCTGCGTTTCTTCAAGCCAGTTTTGCAGGTCTTTGCCGCGAATTAATTCCAAGACCAGATAGCTGCGGTTACCTTCGGTGAAGTAATCTGACACATCGGGGATAGATGGATGGTTGAGCATGGCCAGCATGCTCGCTTCGCGTTCAAAGGATTTTATGGTTAGTTTGCGAATTTGGGGGTCGGATGCAGAGATAAGCATTTCCTTGACGGCGCACAGCTTAGTCGCCTGGGGGAAACGCATGTCGCGCGCCTGGTAAACGGAACTGAACCCTCCGGCCCCTAATGGCCCAACAATCCGGTACCGTTCCTGGAGCATGTCGCCTGGCTGCAAACCAGAGCGGCTTCTCAGCCGGGTTTGACGATCTCTTTTTCGCTGTAGCTGTCTGGTTGTTAACTGCCCCATAAAAATTTAGTCCTGTCCAACAATTCAACCAATTATAAGTTCACCCAAGGAAAATAATCAAGCGCTAGGCGACCGCTGCCAGACGCGCTCTCCTCCAGCAGCCGAAATTTGTGCGTAAATTTGTGCTTCCAGGTCGGCACGGCCGTTAAAAAAGGTGCTGACCTGTGATGCAAAGGCGCCGATGGCATCCATGCGCGCCCTGGCGCCTGCCTCGCTAACCGGCATTACCTCCTGCAGCCATGCCTTGCTGCCTGGCGACACAACCAGGTCCAATGCCCCGGGCAGCCGCACGTAGGGATAATCTTCGTAAAAGTACAAATCCTCGCCAAAACTCGCTTCTGCCGCGGCCCGCACCAGTTGGTGGTCCACATGGTTGCCCACAGCCAGCGGGGCGAAGATGCGCCTGCCGGGTGGCAAAGTGCGCAATTTAGCGGCGAGTTGATCCAAAACGGCCGTTTCTGCCCCATCTATCGCCCCAAATAATCCGGCATTGGTTGTGTACAAAAATGCCCCCGTCTGCGGGTGCCTGCGGTAAATACAGTCCAAAAAATCCCAATGCAAGCATTCCGCACCCAAAACTTTGCAGGCAGCCAGGTCTTCCTCCCGGCGGCGGGCCACCACCTCTGCCGCCAGCTCCCACCGCGCATGCAGCCCCTGCGCAAATTCAGACAAATCCCCGGGTGGAGGCTCACCGGCCATGGTGGTAACGACCAGCACCTTGTGCCCTGCTTCAGCCGCATCGAAAATCTGCCCGCCGCAAGAGAGGGCGGCGTCATCTAAATGGGGAGATAGGTAAATTGCATCGTACTGCGCCATCGCATTTTCACCTTACCTTGCAGCAAAGCCCCGCCAGTAAGCAATTCGCAAACTTGGGACCGGCTCACTATAATATCACAGACATGTCAAAACAGTTGACGCATCTAGACGAAACAGGGCAGGCAAAAATGGTAAATGTGGGCTATAAGCCCGCTACAGAGCGCGTCGCCGTGGCCCGTGGCCGCGTGCTTATGCAGCCCGAAACCCTGGCCCTCATCATTGCCGGCAACATGAAAAAGGGCGACGTGCTTGGCGTCGCCCAACTGGCCGGGGTCATGGCCGCCAAACGCACCAGCGACCTCATTCCGCTCTGCCACCCGCTCATGTTGCAGCACATTGACGTCACCTGCAAACCCAACACCCGCGAAAATTGCGTAGATATCGAGGCAACCGTCAGCGTGCACGGGAAAACTGGGGTAGAAATGGAAGCGTTAACGGCCGTTTCCGTTGCCGCCCTCACCATCTACGATATGGCCAAAGCTGTTGACCGCCGCATGCGCCTCAGCGACATCCGCCTGGTATCCAAATCCGGCGGGCAACATGGCGATTACCAGGCTCAAGAATAGAATGACCCTACACATACGCCTTTTTGCAACCCTAAAAGAACTGGCTCATGCCAACCATATCCAGCTAGACATCCCCTTGCCCACCACCGTTGCGCACCTGCGCCATGCCATTGCCACCAGCCACCCCAGCCTTGCCCACGCGCTGCCCTCCGCCTTGGTAGCGGTTAATAAAGCCTTCGCCTCCGATCAAACACCAATTCACTCTGGCGACGAAATCGCCCTCTTCCCACCGGTAAGCGGCGGCGCCAACGCCCCCTTACCCAACCTTCTTTGCCATCAGCACCGATCCGCCAGACCTCAACGCCATCCACCAACACCTGGCGCAGCCAGACGTGGGCGCCGTCGTCAGCTTTACCGGCTCTGTGCGCGGCCAAACCCAACGCGGTGGGCTGCCTCCTTCTACGCTTTACCTAGAATATGAAGCCTACAGCGAGATGGCCGAAGCCAAAATGGCTCAAATTGCTCGTGAAATATGGGAACGCTGGCCCCAAGTAAAAGGCGTGGCCATCGTGCAGCGTGTTGGCCGGCTGGACATTGGCGACATCACCACATTTGTTGCTTGTGCAGCAGGGCACCGGGATCAGGGTGTCTTCGATGCCGCACGCTACGGCATTGATCGCCTGAAAGAAATAGTGCCCGTATGGAAAAAAGAAGTTGGGCCAGATAAAAGCGTTTGGGTAGAAGGGCACTATCATCCTACCGAAAACGATAACTGAGGGCTGCCATAACCAGGCGTTATCGCGCCTGCAGCTACGCCAAAAACGCAACTCACCCCGTTCCCCTGGTGTTTACGCAATAGGTTGAAGAAGCAAACAATGAAATTGGGAGAAGATGCATGAATAACACCAACCAAAAGCTCCACCGCGTGGTCATAACCGGTATGGGGCTTCTAACCCCCTTGGGCAATAACGTCCATGACACCTGGGAGGCCATTTTGGCTGGAAAATCGGGAATTGGCCCCTACACGCTGTTGGACAAACGGGATCATGCCACACCCTGCCTCTTTGAAGTAAAACATTTCGACCCGGAAGCCTTCATGGACAAACGGGAGGCCCGCCGGCGAGATCGCTACCAACAACTAGCCGTAGCCGCAGCCAAGGAAGCCATGGATCAGGCCAACCTGGTTGTCACCGATGAGAATCGAGAGCGAATCGGCATTTATATTGGTACAGGGGTCGGCGGTATTCGGACGTTGGTAGAGCAAGACCACATTGTCAATGAAAAAGGGCTGCGCAGAGTGAGTCCTTTTGCCATCACCATGATCATGCCCAACGGGGCTGCCGGTATGCTGGCTATCGAGTACGGCATTCAAGGGCCCTCCACCACCATTACCACGGCCTGTGCCGCTGGCTGCGATGCAGTCGGCCATGCCTTCCGGGCGGTGCGCCGCGGAGAGTTAGTCGCAGCCCTGACGGGCGGCGCAGAATCGATTTTGGCCAGCGTAGCCATTGCTGGTTTTGAGCGGGCTCAGGCCACTACTTCTCGAGATTCCGCAACACCGCGACCCTTTGACAAAGAGCGGGATGGATTGGCCGTCGGCGAAGGGGCGGGTATGTTGGTGTTGGAATCGCTGGAGCATGCCCAGGCGCGGGGGGCTGCCATTTTGGGTGAGGTTGTAGGGTACGGGCAAACCACGGACGCCTACCACATTACCGCCCCGGCCGAGGGTGGCCTGGGGGCTTCCCGGGCTATGGAACTGGCACTGGCAGACGCCGATCTGCCAGCTACGGCCGTTGATTACATCAGTGCGCACGGCACGGGCACGGTCTTGAATGATGCCACGGAAACGGCCGCTATCAAACATGCCCTGGGTGACCATGCTTACAAAGTGGCCATCAGTTCTACCAAGTCCATGACCGGGCACATCATGGGGGCAACGGGGGCTATTGAAACCGTGTTCTGCTTGCTGGCCATACGCGACCAGACGCTACCCCCTACCATCAACTACGAGATCCCTGATCCTGAATGCGACCTGGACTACGTGCCTAATGCGCCACGGACGGCTAAAATTGACGTTTGTTTGAATCATGCCTTTGGCTTTGGCGGGCATAATGCCGTTTTGGCCGTTCGCAAATTTACCGGATAGCGCATATGGGAGAGCTTGCAGAGTTAGAAAAAAATCTGGGCATGCAGTTCAGTAATTACTCTTTGCTGAACCGCGCGCTGACCCATCGATCCTTTTTAAACGAAAACCCAGGCACTGTCTTTGAAGATAACGAACGCCTGGAATTTTTGGGCGATGCCGTGCTAGATTTTGTGGTCGGCGCCTATTTGTATCACCATTTTCCAGAAATGGCTGAGGGGGAACTGACCAGTTTGCGCGCAGCATTAGTGCGCGCGGAAACGTTGGCAGCTTTTGCCCAGAAGTTGGAAATCGACCGGTTCTTAAAGTTAGGTTTTGGGGAAGATGAAAATGGGGGTCGGGAACGCGTGCCGATTTTATGTGCCACCTTTGAAGCTGTCATTGGGGCAATTTACCTGGATCAGGGGCTGGAGATGGCAAGGACCCTTACCGAAGCATTGGTAGGCGCAACAATACCCGGCATTTTGGCATCGGCCGCCCATAAAGATGCTAAAAGCGAGTTTCAGGTGTGGGCCCAGGCGCAGTATAATGTCACACCCCACTACAAAGTCGTGCGCACAGCGGGCCCCGACCATGCCAAGCTGTTTACCATTCAGGTGCAGGTGGGTGATGTTGTGTGGGGGGAAGGCGAAGGGCGCAGTAAGCAGGCCGCCGCACAGGTTGCGGCACAGGCAGCCTTACTGAAGGTGGAAGCGCTGGATTCGGCAGAAGTTTAACTATGGCGCGGGTGCTTATCACTGGCGGAAGCAGCTACCTGGGCCAGCATCTGGTGCCGCTGGCACAAGCAGAGCACCAGGTCTGCTACACATTTTTTAGCCAGGATGTGTTGCATTTGCCGGGGGGGAAGTGGCTGGACGTGCGCGATGAAACGGCCGTTTCCCAACTCATTACCTCATTCCAACCGCATGCTATCATTCACACCGTTGGCTCCAACCGCGGCGAAGATATGCGCCAGGTCATTGAGGCCGGCACGCGCCACGTAACGCAAGCTGCTGCATCCGGTCAGGCGCGATTGATTCACCTCTCTACCGACAGTATCTTTAACGGCCGTATCGACGATCCTCACCCACCCCCTTACGACGAATCTGCACCGCCATCACCCGTCAACGAATACGGCCGTGCCAAAGCCAACGCTGAAAAGATAGTTAAAGGCCACCCCGACCATGTCATCGTGCGCACCTCTCTCATTTACGGCCTGCACAAAATGGACCACGGTACGGCATGGATGGCCGGCGCGCTGCAAGCCAGACAGCCGGTCACCTTATTCAACAACCAGATTCGCAACCCGGTTTGGGTGCAAACCCTCAGCCTTGCTTGCCTGGAACTCATCAACCATCCCTACAATGGCATTCTAAACGTTGCCGGAAAACAAATATTAAGCCGCGCTGCCTTCAGCCTCAAGATGCTCGATTATTGGGGCATTCAGCCTCGCAGTTCCCTTGCTATTGGACCTTCCCAACGCGAAGAATGGCCGCTTGACTGTCGCCTAAACCTTCAACTGGCCAGCCATCTGCTCCACACCCCTCTGCCAGGCGTCGATGATGTGTTAAATGAGCAATCTTGACACGTTTACCTCTATCTAACATCAAAATGTAATAGTAGCCTTATTCCTTATTATGAAAGGGAGAGGCGTTGATGAAGAGCCTTCTTTTCGCCGCTATGGCTCTTGACTTTTAAGTGACGACTATGCTAGACTGCACGATTGTTTCGGGAAGAAGGAAACTTGCTAGGTGAGAGCCGCTACCCAAACAAAAAATAATTAGAAGAGGAAGAAAGGTACCATTACATGAGCGATTTAACTAACCCATTTGACGAAATGGAAGTTATTAACGCACTGATCACTAACGGAATGGAACAAGGATATATCACTTACGATCAAATCCTTGAAGTTCTCCCCGATATTGAAGACAACCTCAATTTGCTTGAAATTCTTTTGGAAGAAGCGCAAAATGCGGGCATTTCTGTGTACGAAAGCGAAGAAGATGAAGAACTTCTCCAAATTCGTACAGATGGTGCCGGCGAAGAATTGGATGAAGCAGATTTGGCTTTTGGGCAAGAAACACATGCTGCACCCTTGTTTGATTTGAGCAACGTGCCCATTGACGATTCTGTGGGTCTTTATTTCCGCGAAATGGGCCAGCAGCAACTGCTTACAGCCGAAGAAGAAGTCACGTTGGCCATGGAAATCGAAGCCGGACGAGAAGCCGAGTTGCGTCTTGTAGAAGAGCACGAAACCCTTGACGATACTACCAAAGATGGATTAGTAAACATTTTGGAGATTGGCGACGCAGCCCGCGCCCACCTCATTCGCGCCAACACCCGCCTGGTTGTCAGCATTGCCAAAAAATATCGTGGTCGTGGTTTGCAGTTTCTGGATTTAATCCAGGAAGGGAACGTGGGCCTGATGAAGGCGGTGGAAAAATATGACTATCGCCGGGGAAATCGCTTCAGCACCTACGCAACCTGGTGGATTCGGCAGGCCGTCACCCGCGCCCTGGCCAATCACGGCCGTACCATTCGAATCCCGGCCCATTTGGGGGGGCGCATCAGCAAGCTGTATCAGGTTGCCCAGGAGCTGGAACAAGAATACGGCCGTCAACCTACCGCTGAAGAAATAGCCGAATGCATGGAGCTCCCAGCAGAACGCGTGCGCTGGATGCTGCGTACCAGCCGCCAGCCGGTGCACCTCGAGCGCCCCGTCGGAGATGAGTCAGATGCCGAGTTGGGAGACTTCATTGAAGACATCGAGGCACCACCTCCAGCAGAATCTGTAGCGCAAAAGATGCTAACCGAAGAAATTGGGGACATTTTAGACCAGCTAACCCCTCGGGAAGCTCGCATATTGCGCCTGCGGTATGGTTTGCAAGACGGTGAATCGCGCACCTTGAAAGAGGTGGGGGAAATGTTCGGCCTTTCCCGCGAGCGCATTCGCCAGCTTGAGAAGGAAGCCTTGCGCAAGCTGCGGCACCCGAATTTTGCCGGGCATTTACGCCAATACCTCAATTAGCAACCCCCAAACCCCTCCCCGCGAGGGGTTTTCTTTTGCAGGCAGATTCACGATACCTTCACTCTCGTTTCACAAGCCATTTATAGACAACCTGCTCCAGATCAAGTTAACTTAGGTACAGGTCTCTTCCTGCCTGCTCTGTGCAGGTTCCTACATCTTACCGAGGCCATCAAATAAGGAAGTATCTTATGGAGTTGCGTGAATATGTCTCTTTGCTTTGGCGCTGGTTGTGGCTCATTATTTTAGGCGCCATGGTAGCCGGTGCATCTGCTTTTTTTATCAGCCGCAGCCAGACACCCATTTTTCGCTCCACGGCCGTTTTGCTTGTGAGCGAGGGGGCAGCAGATAGTAACGAATATCGTTCCCTGCTGGTCGGTGAACAACTGGCCCAATCCTACGTAACCAGACTTACAAATTATGAGGTCTTGAACCAGGCTATCGCCAATTTAGGCCTGGACATTTCACCAGAACAACTGAAGTCACAGGTGGATGTCAATTTACTGAATGAAACCCAGCTCATTTCCCTAAGCGTTTCCAACCCTAACCCGCAGTTAGCCAGCGATCTGGCCAATGAAATTCCTCGCGTTTTTGCGGAACGGAATGTCAACCAACAGCTAGAGCGTTTTGCCAGCTCAAAAAACAACCTGGAAACGGAGCTGGCAAAAATCGAGTTGGAGTTGCGCAGTGCAGAGAACATCCTTGCCGCAGAACTTGGGCAGGACCCCATTAATCAGGCGACCATCGACCAGGCCAACAACAACCTGCTGCGCCTGCGGGAAACCCATTCCAGCTTGCTGCAAAGCTACGAGAACGTGCGCATCGCCGAAGCCAGCAGCCTGAACACCATTGTCATTGATGAGGCAGCACGGCCGTCTACTAAACCTGTTAGCCCGCGCATCGTTTCCAACACCCTGCTGGCAACGGCCGTTGGGGGCATGCTGGCGATTGGCATTGCCTTCCTCATTGAATACCTGGATGACACTTTGAAAAACCCGCGGGACGTGGAGCGTGAACTTGGCCTTACCCCTCTGGGCAGCATCGAACGCATGCGCATTGAACACGCGGCCGAGGCCCTGGTGGTGGCTACGGATCCCCGCTCCCCCACTGCCGAGGGTTTCCGCCACATTCGCACCAACATTCAATACATTAGCGTTGATCGTCCTTTGAAAAGCATTTTGGTAACCAGCGCCAACATGGGCGAAGGAAAATCGACCATATCCGTGAACTTGGCTGCCAGCCTGGCCCAATCGGGCAAGCAGGTCATTCTGGTGGATGCAGACATGCGCCGCCCTATGCTGCACCGCCTGCTGGAAGTAGAGGGTTCTCGCGGCCTGGCAAATCTCATTATTCGCGGTAAAGAAGACCCCGCATTCTTAAAAGGCACCCTCATAGCCAATTTGCGGCTGGTACCCGCCGGGCGCATTCCGCCCAACCCGGCCGAACTTCTCGGCTCAGAACGGATGCGCGAGGTGCTGAACTGGCTGCAAAGTCAGGCCGATTACGTCATTTTTGACAGCCCTCCTCTGCTGGCGGTCACTGATGGCGCAATTTTGTCGCAGTTGGTTGACACAACGATATTGGTCGCCAGCAATCAGACTCGATTCCCGGCGTTTGCAACCGCAGTCCGCCAAATCATAGCTTTGGAAAGCCCCATTGCCGGCGTCATCCTGAACAAGATGAACCCGCGCAGTAATCATAGCTATTACTACTACTACCGGCGCGAATATCGCCCCCACGATGACGATTCAGATGAAGGAAACGGCCGTAAATCCTGGAAAGAGCGCGTCCAACACGCCCTTTACTTCTTCAATGCCTTCCACTAACCTCAACTTTTTTCACCCTATTGATCGTGAAGCCTTCGCACATTAGACGAAGGCTTCATCATTTCTGCATCCCCAACCCTCATGTATAATTCAGCCCATGGCAATTTTAACCGCTAACTTTGTAGGGCAATCTTTTGGCGATTTTGACGTCTTCAGCGGCGTCACCGCCAGCATTCCCAACAATGGCAAAATTGGGCTGGTCGGCCCCAACGGCATTGGCAAAACCACTTTGCTACTCATCCTGGCCGGACTTAGCCAGCCCAGCGCAGGCAGTATCAACCTGGCCCGCAGCGCCCGCATAGGCTATTTACCGCAAGAGTCAGCGGACGCCTTTACCGGCAGCACCCACACAGTCTACGAAGAGATGTTGGTGGCTTTTACCCATTTACGCCGCATGGAAACCCAGCTCCGCGAAATGGAAGAGCAGATGGCCCAGGGGCACACCTCTGACGAACTTCTTGAGCGTTACAGCCAGATGCAGGAGCAGTTCGAAATTGCGGGTGGTTATGACTACCAATTGCGTATTAAACAGGTTCTGACCGGTCTAGGCTTTGCCGCAGAAGATTGGCAGCTTCCTCTGACCTATTTGAGCGGCGGCCAGAAAACCCGTGCTTTGTTAGCCCGGCTGTTGCTGGAAAAACCAAATTTACTCGTCCTGGACGAACCAACCAACCATCTAGACGTGGAAGCAGTGGAGTGGCTGGAGGGGGCATTAAAAATTTGGGAAGGGGCGATTCTAGTGGTTAGCCATGACCGCTATTTTCTTGACCGGGTAGTGGACACTATTTGGGAAATGACGCGTACTGGCCTGACCATTTATCGTGGCAATTACAGCGCCTACGTGCAGCAGCGGCAAGACCAATGGCAGCGGCTGGAGCAGGAGTTTGCAGCATTCAAAGAGCGTGTAGCCAAGGAAATGGATTTTATCCGGCGCAATATTGCCGGGCAGCGTACGCAAATGGCGCAGGGTAAGCTCAGCCGCCTGGCCCGCGAAGTAGAAGCGGTACGCGTTGGCGGATTGGGCATTATTTCGCAGTTGAACAGCAAAGGCTGGGCCCAAGTATCGGACAGCCTGGATTTACGCCGCCCGGCCAGCACGGTAGATGAGCTGCATCAGCGCATCAATGAACTGCAAGGACCGCGCCGCCCGACGGTGCTGAATATGACGTTACGGCCGTCACACCGCAGCGGGAATATCGTCTTGCGCACCAAAGATTTACGCGTCGGCTATCCAGATTATGATCCCCTCTTTGTAGCCGATGACATAGAACTGTGGCGGCAGGAGTGCGCCGCCTTGATCGGCGGCAATGGCACAGGGAAGACGACATTTCTGCGCACCATCTTAGACCAGTTGGCTCCGGTAGACGGTGAATTTACCCTGGGGGCAAGCCTGAACGTGGGCTATTTCTCGCAAACCCAAGAGCATTTGCATCCGAATGAGGCGGTGCTCGATGAATTTTTGCGCCATACGCCCATGCTGGAAGGGGAAGCGCGCAGCTACCTGGCGCGGTTTCTCTTTCAGGGTGATGACGTGTTCCAAAAAATCAGCACCCTAAGCGGCGGTGAACGCAGCCGCCTGGCGCTGGCAATCCTCACGTTGGATGAAGCCAATTTTTTGCTGTTGGACGAGCCAACCAATCACCTGGATATTCCGGCACAGGAGGTTTTGCAGTCCGCGCTGGAATCGTTTGGGGGCACGGTGCTGCTGGTAACCCATGACCGGTATCTGGTGGACCGCCTGGCCACGCAAATTTGGGATCTGCGCAACGGCCGTTTACGGGTGTTCAATGGTCCATACCAGGAGTTTTTGGCCAAACGCCAGCAAGAAGCACTGCAGGAAAAAGAAGCTGCCGCCCAAAGGCAAACGGCCGTTTCGACCACCTCCTCATCTACCAACGGCACAGAAGCCATCAGCAAAAACGAGCAGCGCCGCCGCAATGCGCTGCTGGCCACCCTAGAAGAAAGCATCACTCACCTTGAGACGCAGATCGATGAAATTACCCACGCCCTGCAGCAGGCTACCACTCTACAAGACTTTGACAAGATACAAAGCCTAAGCATAGAATATGCTCGCGCAGAGGACGAACTGGCCCAAAAGTTAGCAAAATGGGAGACCTTGCATGAGTGAGCAGGTGAAAACCATCACCCAAACCGGCAAATTGATTATTGGCGTGACTGGCAACATTGCCACCGGCAAATCGGCCGTCATGCGTCTGGCCCAAGAGCGGGGCGCGCTGACGATTGATGCAGACAAAATTGTGCATCACCTCATGAACACTGACACCAATATGCAGGCAGCCCTGGCTGTGGCTTTCGGCCCCGACATTCGCCTGGAAAACGGCCGTATCAACCGCAAAAAACTGGGACAGCTTGTTTTCAACGACCCCGCCGCCCTCCATGATTTGGAACAGATGGTGCACCCCTCTGTGCGCATAAACATTGCCGAGCAAATTCAGCAATCTGCCGAATCTGTTATTTTCATCGAAGCGATTAAGCTGCTGGAAGGGCCATTATCCGAAATGTGCCATCAAATATGGGTCACACGCTGCCACAAGCAAAGACAGCTAGAAAGGTTGATGATTTGTCGCGGTTTAGACCCGGAAACAGCCACAAAACGCATTGAAGTGCAGCCATCACAAGAAGAAAAGGTGGCCCAGGCTGACGTGGTCATCGATACGGGCGGGTTAATGCGCGATACTGAAGCGCAGTTTGAGTTGTCCTGGGGCCGGCTGCCCGCCCCGGCAGAGGCTCCGCCGATCAAACTGCGCATACCTACAGACACCGGCCTGGTGCCGCCCGTGCCAACCCCGGCTGCGTCGGCTTCACCGTCGGCGAAGGGAAAAGACTCAGCCCCCAAAACACCCATGCGCTTGGGGCGCCCCATTCCCAAGTCGCTGAAGGCTAAACTGGGCCGCAAAATTGAAAAACCGGGTGGGCAAGAGGCTACAGAAGAACAGGAAACGGCCGTTCCTGAAACACCGCCCCCTCAAGCAACAACAAAAATCGCCAAACCCGCGGCCGCGCCCGGCAGCCCAGATGTACGCCGGGCGCGCCCCTCAGATATTCCCTCAGTGCTGCTGCTCATCCGCAAAGCCACCGCTGGCGCCGTGCGGCTGAAGCGGTCTGATATGCTGCTAGCCTTCGGCGAGCGCAGCTACTTTATTGGCCAAACAGGCACAGAGGTGCAGGCGGTCATTGGGTGGAACATAGAGAACCTGGTGAGCCGGGTAACACAACTCTATTTCCATCCCCCAGAAGCGCTATCAAAGATGGGAACGGCCGTTTTCGACAGCATCGAAGAGTCAGCCGAAAGCCACATTTGTGAAGTCATCGTCATCTTTCTGCCCGAAAACGCCCCGGAGGCTCTAACTTCACTGCTGCAGAGCCGAGGATACACCACCGCCGAGATGGAGAAAATGCCGGCCACCTGGCAAAGCGCAATTCGTGAGTCCCAACCGGATAACACCACCTTTGTGGTCAAGGTCCTGCGCGAACGCGTTACCCATCCCCTTTAACACCCGACTTTTGAACGGTAATTAGGAGCAAGTACTTCATGCAATCACTAAAAAGCTGGATCAGCCAGCACCCCAACTTGTCGGCCTGGTTTGTCCTGGCCCTGGGCATGGTTATTCTTCTCGTTATTGAAGCCCGTGACGTAGGCCTGGAAGGCATGCAGTGGTTCTGGCTTATTGTCGTCACCATCCTCGTGGCCGGCGCGTGCATCTGGATCATCAGCTGGGGTGACGACGAGGAAGACGACGCGGCCCCGCAAGAGTAAGTCACTTTATGCAACCGACACTACCACAACCTACCGTACCGCTGGACAAAGTGGAGTTGCTGCGGGAGCGCATCTCAGACCTTTTCGTCGTCTACGACACGAGTCTGGATCAGCCGCACCCAGGCTACATCCGCTTCCGCGGCATCTTCTTGCAAGATCCGGCCCGCTGTTTCGATGAACTACGTTCGCGCTTTGAGAGTGCAGGCTTCACCCCCACCATTCGCACCGAAAACGGCCGTACGGTTCTTACCGCCCTCCCCTTTGTGTTCAAAGCGGAAAAGCCGCGTTGGATCATCAATTTACTCCTCTTCATTGCCACGGTCTTCTCCACCCTGCTCACCGGCGCAGGTTATGGGGCAACGGGTCCTGAGTTAAACCTGTGGCGCGGCTGGCCCTTTAGCCTGAGCATCTTGCTCATTTTAGGAGCGCATGAATTAGGCCATTACTTTGCCGCCCGCTATCACAAAGTACCGGTCACCCTGCCTTACTTCATCCCCCTGCCGTTCTTTTCACTCTTTGGCACGCTGGGCGCCTTCATTCAGCTCAAGGCCCCCGTCAAGAATCGCCGCGCTCTCTTTGACGTTGGTGCAGCCGGGCCCCTGGCAGGCCTGGTTTTTGCCCTGCCCATCCTCATCTATGGGTTAGCGACTTCCCCGGTCGGTCCAATCGGGCAGCCACCCCCGGGTGGCGTCATCACCCTTGAAGGGAATTCGATACTGTATGCCCTGCTAAAATTGTCCATTTTTGGGCAGATGCTGCCCAGCCCCACGGGAATCGACGTCCAGTTGAATCAGGTTGCCTGGGCTGGGTGGGTAGGGCTGCTCGTCACAGGACTTAACCTCATTCCTGTAGGCCAGCTAGATGGCGGTCACGTAGCTTACGTCTTGTTTGGCCGCGCCGCCAAGCAGCTTTTTTGGCCAGTACTCCTTAGCCTGGGGGCGTTGGTATTGTTTACCGGAACAACCATGTGGCTGCTCTGGATATTTCTGCTCTACTTCCTGGGGCGCTTCCATGCGGAACCTCTCGACGACATAACGCCGCTGGATCCCAAGCGTAGAGCCCTGGCCATTGTAACGCTGATAATTTTTGCGCTTGTGTTTGTGCCCATACCCCTCCAGATTATCTCGTGAGACCGGCAAAGCTGGGCAAATTCTAAACAATTCGACGCCTTGGTTGCCATACCCCTGGAAAATCCGTATACTGATATGTAATCTTTATTTTTTGCGAGCTAACAAGTGACAAATTTATCCGAGGTTTTTCAGGTCTACACAATCACGAATCAGAAAGTCGCCAAAGTTGTTCTGAATGGGTACAACATTGAGGAAGGTGGGCCTTTGGGGATGAATGGGGCTATGCGGAGTTTTAAACTTCTGCAAGGAGACCTCTGGCAAGAGTGGTCCGCACAAGAATCGCTCTTTTTGCGCACGGGCGCCGGAATCAACAACGAAATTCGGATTGCCGCGCTGCCTGCTGACGAAGAGGGATTTGGGCTCATTGAGTTTTTGTAACCTCTTGCGCTGTTAATCCGCTCTTGTCCCCAGCCCTTGTTGCCTCAAGGGCTTTTTATTTTTATTCTCAACAAGGTTGTTTAATAATATATTATTTGTAGTAGTCTGTAGTAGGGCTGTGCATATGTGCATAAGGTGCCCACGCCCCCTACATACCTCTCGCTTATCCCCCATAGGCGCCTATATACGGCCGTTTCCCTTGTCACGGTGTAGGATAACGTGGGGATTATTCTTCGCACCTTAGTAGCCGCCCCGGCACTGCGCAGCAGCAACCCCGTAGATATGGATGACCCCTCCCGGCTCGCCCCCATATCAAGGAAAAGGTGCAAAATGGCCGGCAGAGGTTTTGCAAAACTTTCCACAAAAAACGCCGGTTATCCACAGGTTTTGCCGACTTATCCACAAGTTTTGCTGAATTTTGCCTGTTCCCGGATCCTTTCCGGACATTACAGTACCGCTACCAAAGTATGTGTGATTGGCAAATGATTTGCCCACATTCTTGACAAGCCTCTCTCTAATTGTCTAGAATTTACAGCATCTTACGCCATGCGTCTTGTTGAGTAAGAAAGAGACCATAGGAGCGACTTGGAGGCCAAGCATGAACGTAATCAAAGTTTCTGCCCGTTCGCGAACGGCGGCAGTTGCCGGAGCAATTGCTGGCGTCATCCGTGAATCACAGCGGGCAGAAGTACAGGCGATTGGGGCAGGTGCAGTTAATCAAGCTATCAAAGCCATTGTGATTGCCAAAGGTTACCTGGCGGAGGAGGGAGTGCACGTGATTTGCGAGCCCTCGTTCGTGGAAGTTGAGATTGATTCGCAA
Source organism: uncultured Chloroflexia bacterium (assembly GCA_963695505.1). Classification (GTDB taxonomy): domain Bacteria; phylum Chloroflexota; class Anaerolineae; order Promineifilales; family Promineifilaceae; genus JACSRF01. The sequence goes on from CAVOGX010000011.1 coordinate 327,237, forward strand.
GAAAGAACGGCCGTTCGTATTTTGGTAGAGCCTCGCTAGACTTTAGAGGCACTTTGTTAGAAAAGGGCACGAAGCAAAACGTGCCTTTTTTTTTGCCTGGAAAGGGGTTCTTTTGTATGCTCCATTCACCCATCATGGAGGACAGCTTAATGTTGCAGCCCACAGATTTCTTTGACTTGAGTGACGGCCGTGTTGCCGAATTTTTTGCCGATACCGCCTATGTGTGGCAAGTGCTGGCCCATATTTCCGACCACGTCAGGCGCCTGGTTGGCGATACCCAAACCATTCTAGGAGAGGTGCATCCTGGCGCTTACGTGAGCGATCGCCCGGTGTACATTGCCGCCGGAGCGTGCATTGAACCGGGGGCCTACATCTTGGGACCGGCTTACATTGGGCCTGGGGCTGTCTTGCGTCACGGGGCGTACGTGCGCGAAAACGTCATTATGCTGGCTGGCAGCGTGTTGGGACACGCCAGCGAGGCCAAGAACAGCCTCTTTTTGCCCAAAGCGGCTGCCCCCCACTTCAACTACGTGGGCGACAGCGTACTGGGCCATCACGTCAACCTGGGAGCCGGAACCAAGCTGAGTAATTTGGGGATAATGAGCGAGAAGGACCATCTAACTGGGAAACGGCCGTCTATCAAGCTCACCATAGACGGGCAAGAGTACGATACGGGGCTGGCTAAGTTTGGCGCGGTGCTGGGCGACTACACCCAAACCGGCTGCAACGCGGTGCTGAATCCTGGCTGCGTTGTTGGCCCCCATGCCCTCATTTATGCCAATGTCAGCCTGCGCAAAGGGTATCATCCGGGCCACAGCATCATCAAACTACGCCAAAATGTGCGCCGCATCGATAGAATTGAGCGTTAATTACCGGGCCCCTTTTCGCCCAATTTCGCGCAGGTAAGTAGAAGAAATATCCTCACGAAACAGCGCTTCGGGGATGGCCTGGAACAAACCCCGGTAAGGCGATGGGATGGGCAGGTGACGCAGATCTTGGAAACGGCCGTTTCTAACCACACGCCCTGCCACCAAGAAAGAACAGCCCAACTCTCCCAATTCATGCAGCGCCGCCAGCAAGCCCTCTTCGTTGTTTGGGTAATAGCGGGGATGCAGCAGGCGAACGGCCGTATCATACCCCATCACGAAGGTAACCCCCGGGAACAGCCGCGCTTTTTCGACAAAAGTTGGCGCCAACGTCGCGTACACTGGATGCCGCCCGGCAAACTGGGCCAGCCTTGCCAGCAGCACGTCCTGCTCTAGAGGCGGTTTATCCACGTTTGACCCCGAAACCTCAAAAGCGACCGGCTTTCCCAGAACTGTACCGGCCGCCCGCGCCATGCCCAGATGCCCTTCATGCAGCGGGTTAAACGCCCCCGACAACAGCACCTGCGGACGCACATATTGTGTGCGCAGCAGCCCGTGGGCATGGATACCCAGATAAGCAATGTGACCCTGCGTCAATTGCCTTACCGCCGCCGCAAAATCCTGGGTGTCCGTTTCTAAACTATCATTTTCTGTTAGCGGCAGGTCCAACTGATGGGGGATGCCACAGGCTGAAGCCAGCGCGTGCAGCATTAGTTCACTGACCAATGACTCTTCCCCCTGGCGATCTCGTGCGTCTTTTTGCAAATGCAGACCATACCAAGTTTGCTGCGCCGGGGTCCAGACCGCCACGTGTGCCCGATGTTCACCTCGTTTCGGACGATCTGTCACGATGGTGGCCGTACACGCCAGGCCAACCACCGGGCCTGCGCCCTCGCACAGCCACCGTGCCCGCGTCAAGCCCCTGCCTGCCAAGAGCCGGGCTGTCTTGGGAGCCACATACTGCTGTGGCGGCGCGTCTAAGAATTCGTCAAAGGCGGCCGCGCTGTAAGGTATGAGTGCCTCGAGAAGCGTGCGCGAAGCACCGGCGACGCTCAACAGGTCAGAGAGCATTTGGGTGCCTGCCCCTGCAGCAACCAGCATGAGCTTTGTGGGGCAGTCGTGGATGGTCTGAATGAGTTGACGGGTTTTGTCGTTCATCGCGCAGGATTGTACCAGAGATGACGTCAGAGGATAGAAGGGACGTGGCTCTTGCTCTACCTCTAACTTACGTCTTAAAATAGCGGCATGCCCGTAGAAATCATAGTTTTGTGGTTAGTGGCGCTGCCGACCTTTGCCACGTTGCTTTATGTGCGCCACCGGATGCACGTTAGCCGTCAAACGGGAACCCCGTTTCACTTATTTGCGCCCGATTCGCGGCTTGGCCGTTTGGTAACGGCCGTTTCCCACACCATCCGCGAACGCCTGCTGCCGCTCTCCACCGCAGAACCAACGGTCTCTTCACAAGCGGACCCGGAATTGCTCACCTCAAATATCAATGCGGCACGGTGGCCGGTTGGGGTGCTGATGGGCAGCGGCGTGCTGCTGCTGCTGTTGGGGCAGGCTGCATACCGGCAGGTACCCTGGCCCGGTCGTGGGGGCGTTTTGGCTCTGATGGTTGTGGGGATAGGACTGTTTTTATTTTCAGGCTCCTTAGCCCGCCGCCAGACGGTACCACCAGCATTACAACGGCCGTTACGCCCGGTTGCCCAATTTCTCCAAATCACGCCATTACAGGTTATGCTGCTGCCCATAGCCCTGCTGTTTGCGTTACTGGCCAGTTTGGCCGCCGGTGTAGACCTGGTTGCTTACCATGCGGCGGTGGCGGTGACAGCCTGGCTGGCAGCCATCTTGCTGGCCGTGCTGGGCTGCCTGCGCCCCGGCGAGCGGTTTTGGCCGCGGCTGGACCGCCGGGATGCGCTTATCATGGGCGCTCTTTTTCTGGTCGCATTTCTGCTGCGCGGCCTGTGGCTGGAACAATTCCCCCATACCCTTTCCGGCGACGAAGGGTCTGCCGGTCTGGTTGCCCGCGATTTTCGCAACGGCTTAATCGATAACCCGTTTACCTTTGGCTGGTTCTCTTTCCCCTCCTTCTATTTTGCCGTACAGAGTGGCGGCATCTGGTTGCTAGGCAGCACCGCGGCGGCGCTGCGTCTTACCTCTGCCTTTGCCGGCGCGCTGACCGTGGTGGCGGTGTATGGCCTGGCGCGGGCTATGTTCGACCGCACAACGGCCGTTGCTGCCGCAGTCTATTTGGCCGCGTCTCACTACCACATTCACATGAGCCGCATTGGGCTAAATAACGTGTGGGATGGCCTCTTTGCGACGGCGGCCATAGGCTGGTTGTGGCATGGATGGCAGCATAACCGGCGCAGCAGCTTTGTTTTTGCCGGTCTGGCGGTGGCCCTGGGGCAATATTTTTACGTCAGCGCGCGCTTGCTGCCGCTGCTGTTTTTACTGTGGGGCGGCGTTGCCCTGGTAGCTGAAAGAGCGCAATTCCGGCAGCGGTTGGCCGGACTGCTGCTGTCGGCGTTTGTGGCGGCGGTGGCTTTTTTGCCTTTGGGTATTCTTTTTGCCCGGTTCCCGGATAATTTCAACGCGCCGCTGCAGCGGGTGTCTATTTTTAACGGCTGGCTGGAGCAGGAGGTGGCGATTCGAGGGGAAACGGCCGTGCAAATCATCCTTGATCAATTAGCTCGTTCGGCCTTGGGTTTCACCCACGAACCGCTGCGTTTGCTTTACGACCCTGGCGTTCCTCTGCTGCTAACCGGCGCGGCAACTTTGTTCTTGTTGGGGCTGTTGTGGGCCTTGCTGCATCTGGACTTACGCTACATGCTGCTGCTGCTGCCCCTGGTGGCAGCCGTCATCACCGGCAGTTTGAGCATTGACCCGCCCGCTTCGCAGCGTTATGTAATGTCTATTCCCCTGGTGGCGGTGCTGCTGGCCGTCCCGGTGGGGCAAATTCGGGGGTGGCTGCAGCGATTGTGGCCGGAAAAACCGGTGGCGTTGGGAGCAGTAACGGCCGTAATCTTGATCCTGGCCCTGGTTGACGTGCGCTTCTACTTTTTTGACGTGTATGACCGCTATGTTTTGGGCGGCTGGAACACCGAAACCGCCACGGAGATTGCCCATTACCTGCGCGACCAGGCCGTGCCGGACCAGGAAATCTACTTCTTTGGCGCGCCGCGTATGGGGTATTACAGCCTGTCCACCATTCCATACCTGGCGCCCCAAATGCGCGGTATTGACGTGGTACAACCCTTGACAGGCGACCCACCCTGGGTTTTAAATGGACCCACGCAGTTCATTTTTTTGCCAGAACGCCAGGGAGAACTTAACTTTGTGCAGCCAGCCTATCCCAATGGCCGGGCCTACAGCCACAACTTGCCCGACGGGCGGCACGTATTTACGGTGTATGTGATAGATGGGGGCTGGTAACAGGCTGCCCCCAAATCCGCGCCGCTAACCGTTCGACGCCGAACTACGATGCTACCTGTAAGCCTGGGCGCGTTTGCGCGCCTGTTTCATGAGAATGTTGTGGAAATTGCGCTCTTTTTCATTACCGGGTTGGCGCAGGTGATAACGGCCGTCGGCGTGCAGTTCCCAGGCCAGATAGTTGTCGTGGAGCGCTTCCTGCAAAATCTCGATGAGATGCTCTTGCAAAACGGGTTCTTCTATGGGCGCGATGAGTTCTACCCGGTCGTTCAGGTTACGCCCGCGCCAGTCGGCGCTGCCAATGTAGGTGTGCGGCTGGCCGTTGTTGTGGAAGTAGAAGATGCGGTCGTGCTCCAAAAAGCGGCCCAAAATGCTGATGATGCGAATATTGTCGCTGAAGTCGGGGATGCCAGGACGCAGGCGGCTGTGACCGCGAATGATGAGGTCGATTTGCACCCCTTTTTGCGAAGCGGTATAGAGCTTACGTATAATGCCCACGTCGTCCAGGGCGTTCATTTTGGCAATAATACGGCCGTTGCCATGCTCTTCTTGATGCGCAATTTCCTGCTCAATGAGCTGCTCAAACGCCTTACGCATGTCCCGCGGTGCTACTAAAACCTTCTCATAGGGCTGGTTGGGCGCATACCCCGTCAAATAGTGAAACAAATTCACGACGTCCGCCCCCAAATCCTCGCGGCACGTAAACAGACCCAGGTCTGTGTACAATTTGGCCGTTTTAGGGTGGTAATTGCCCGTGCCAATATGGCAGTAAGTGCATATACCATCTACGTCCTGGCGCACAATAAGCGTGGCTTTGGTATGGGTTTTTAAACCCACCAGCCCATAAGCCACGTGCACGCCGGCATCCTCCAACTGCTGTGCCCATTCAATGTTGTTTGCTTCATCAAAGCGAGCTTTAACCTCTACCAGCACGGCCACCTGTTTGCCCAAGTCAGCCGCCTGCATCAGCGCCTTCACAATGGGCGATTCATCAGAGGTACGGTAAAGCGTTTGTTTAATGGCCAACACTTTCGGATCAACGGCCGCTTCTTCCACCAGGCGCTGCACGCTGGCGGCAAAGGAGTCATACGGGTGATGAACCAGCAAATCCCCTTGCCGAATAATGGCAAAAATGTCCCGCGTCGCTTTGGTTTCCCCTTCGTGGCGCAGACGGTTGGGAATAACCGGCTGCCACGCCTTAAAACGGAGGTCGGGTATGTTCATGTCGGCTATGGCAAAACAGGCCGTCAGGTCCATCATGCCGTCCACTTCATACACGTCCTGGGGTTGTAAATCCAGGTCGCGAATCAAAATGGTGCGATCATCCTCCGGCATTTCTTTAGCCACTTCCAGCCGCACCACCTGAGCAAACCGCCGCTCGCGTACTTCATCAGATATCATGGCCAGCAAATCTTCCGCTTCCTCCTCATCCCGGCGAATGTCAGCATTGCGGGTGATGCGGAAAGGATGGCAGCTCATAATTTCCATTCCCGGGAACAGCTCGTGAATATGTTGGGCAATTAGCTCCTCCAGGGGCAGGTAACGCGTCACCTTGTAGGTGCTGGTGTCTTCGCACAGCTCGGTGCTCAGGGGAATCCAGCGCCCCTGATTGGTGGGTATTTTCAGCCGCGCAAAATGAATGGTTTCCTGGAGAGGGTTGCGCATGATGACCGCCAGCGAGAGGCTGAGGTTGGAGATGAAGGGGAAAGGGTGGCCAGGGTCTACCGCCAGAGGCGTGAGTATGGGATAGATTTGCGTGCGAAAGAAGCGGTACAGGGTTGCTGTTTCGACCTCACTGAGCTCGTGGTAAGCACAAATTTCCACGCCGGCATGCTCGCGCAGGGCCGGGCGCAGCTCTTTTTCCCAGGTTTCGGTCATGGTCTGGTGCATGGTGGCGATGGCGTCGCGCAGGAGGGTGAGCTGTTCGGTGGGGGTACGGCCGTCCGGCGAGAGCCGGCGCACTCCGGCGGCTTCCTGGCGTTTGAGACCGCCCACCCGCTTTTGGATGAACTCGTCAAGATTACTGGCGGTGATGGCCACGAAACGCACGCGCTCTAAGAGGGGTGTGCGCTCGTCTAAGGCCAGGTGCAGCACGCGCCAGTTGAAGTCAATCCACCCCAATTCCTGATTGAAGTAGAGAGAGGGATGCTTGAGGCTGGCGTTGTCTGGTACAGGTTGAGGAGCGACGGCAACGGGAATGTGGAAGGCGCGGGGTTTGACAGTAACAGGCTCTTGGGTCGGTAGAGATGGGTTACGGCCGTTTCCCACCACACCGGCTTCTTTATCAGACATCAGGTTGCCCCTTGCAGCTTCCCGGAAACCAAAAGCCTCCGGGAAGCTCTAAAGCTAGCTCAGGGTATGAGATTAACAGTTTGCGGCGGTTGGAAGGCTAGAATGGTTTGCGTGCCATAAAACATGGCCACCAAAAAAATAACGACGGCCGCCCAGCCTAACACTTGCCTGTACCGGCCAAGTTGTTGTAAATCTGTCAGCACCATGTAAGCACCCGTCAGGGCGTGAATGAGCACGGCAAACAAAAAGCCAATGTCAATGGCTTTCCACAGCGGGTCCGCCATGCGGTCGATGATGCGGCTAAAGTCAATGTGCCCTGGGGGGTAATGTACCACCACCATGTGTGTGGTCAAAAAGATGAGCAGCGCAATGGCAGAAAAACGCTGCATCTGAAAAATGCGGGTAGGTGAAATGCGCATCATAACCTCCTAACCTTCCAGCGCGAAGAGCAGCATAGGCAGCCCGCCGGCAATGCCCAGGATGATGGAAACCACCATCACTGCATAAAACAGGCTCTTACGATACTCGGCCACGTCAAAATAATGCACCACCAGCAGGCGAATGCCGTCAATGGCGTGGTAGATAACGGCCGCCAGCAGGGCGATTTCCAGAAACTTAAAAAGCGGCGATTGCACCAGGGCCAGCCGCTCATTAAAGGCTTGCGCCCCCTGATTGATCGAGCCAATAACCCACATGTGCATAAACAGATAAAGCACTAGCGCTACTCCGGTGATGCGGCGCAGCGCGAAGCTGAAAAATCCGGTTGTTTTGTACATAGTTTTTCTCCAGTCGCTTCTAGTAATCAGTAGTCGGTAATTAATAAACAGTGGTCAGTTTTTTTGACTGATAACTGTTTACTGGTCACTGTTTACTGATTACAATGTCTTTTGCCGTTCCTGGCGTGCTTCTACAAAAGCAGCCCGCTTTTGCGCCAGCTTGCGCAAGGTCTCGATGGCCTGCGTGGGGTTCAGATGCTTCGGGCAGGCGTCGATACAGTTGAAGATGGTGTGGCAGCGGAAAGCCCCGTCTGCACCGGAAATTTCCACCAACCGCTCGTCGGTAATGCTGTCGCGGGGGTCGAGCACGCGCAGCGACGCTTTGAGCAGGGCGTGGGGGCCGATGTAGTTTTTGTTGAAGGCGGTGACGGTGCAGGCTGAGTAGCATGCCCCACACATGATGCACTTTTCGGCGTCGTTGAGGGCCGTCACTTCCTCCGGCGTCATGCGAAATTCTTTTTCGGGAGCATTTTCAGGTGGTACCAGCCACGGTTTGATGCGCTGGTACTGTTCCCAAAAGCTGGAGCGGTCTACCACCAGGTCTTTGATGATAGGCAGGTAGGGCAACGGCCGTATCGTGACCACCCCTTTCTTATCTTGATGGGCGTTGACCCGCTGGTTGCAGACCAGGGTGTTACGGCCGTTCACGTTCATGGCGCAGCTACCACAAATGGCGTGGCGGCAAGAGCGGCGGAAGGTCAGGCTGCCGTCTTGCGTGGCTTTAACCTCCTCTAGCGCATCCAATATTGTCGTGTCCGAGGTAATGGTTAAGGTGTATTCCTTCAGATACGGCTTTTTATCCCCCTGTTCTGGGTTGAAGCGCTGCACGCGGATAACGGCCGTTTGCGTTGTTCCATTGGTTGCCATAGTTCATTCTCCAGTGGTCAGTCGTCAGTATTCAGTGGTCAGGGTCGTTTTTGCTGACTGATTACTGCTAACTGGTTACTGACTACTAATACTTTCTCTCCTGCGGCGGGTACTTCTCCCAGTCAATATTTACAGACTTGTACCCCAGTTTCGGTTCATCACCGCCATTCTTCCAGGCCAGCGTGTGCTTCAGCCACTTCTCGTCATCCCGCTTAGCAAAATCTGTGCGGTAATGGGCACCGCGGCTCTCCTGCCGGTTTAAGCCGCTGGCCACAATCACCTCGCTGAAGGTTAGCAAATGCTCCGTTTCGATAGCTCCCAGCAAATCGGTGTTAAAGCGGCGGCCGGTGTCCGTTATGCGCGCCTGTTTGAACCGTTCTTGCAGCGCCTTGATATCTTGCAGCGCCTTGCTCATACGCACTTCGGTGCGAAAGACGCCGCAGTTTTTTGTCATGGTATCCTTCAGCTCGGCGGCGATTTTGCTTACGGACTCCTTGCTGGTGGCGGGGGCCTTCATCAGGCGTTCAATACGCGCTTCATGCTGCTGGGTGGGATTGCCGGGGATAGGGTGCAGCTTGGCGCCATCTTGAATGAACGCCGCCATGGCTTTGCCCGCCCGCCGCCCAAACAATGACGCCCCTAAGAGGCTGTTGGTGCCCAGGCGGTTAGCCCCATGCACGCTGACGCAGGCGCATTCTCCGGCGGCATAGAAACCCACCACAGGTGTTCCCTCGGAATCGGCGATGACCTGCCCGTCCACCGTAGCGGGGATGCCGCCCATGCTGTAGTGGGCGGTGGGCTGGATGGGCACCGGGTCGTGAATGATGTCCACACCCAGGAACTCAAAGGCCAGTTCGCGCACCTGCGGCAGGCGGGAAAGAATCTTCTCGGCTCCCAAGTGGGTCATATCCAGGTGGACGCCCCCTTTGTCGTCGCCGACGCCGCGCCCTTCTTCGATTTCCGTTTGCTCGGAGCGGCTGACCAGGTCGCGGGGAGCCAGCTCCATCAGCCCGGAAGCGTATTTTTCCATGAAGCGGTCGCCGTCGCTGTTGCGCAGATAGCCGCCTTCGCCGCGGCACGCTTCGCTCATGAGAATCCCTTTGCCGTAGAGCCCGGTGGGATGGAACTGCACAAATTCCATGTCCATGAGGGGTACGCCAGCGTTGTAGGCAATGGCCACGCCGTCGCCGGTGTTGGCGGTGGCATTGGAAGTGATTTTCCAGGCACGGCCGTATCCCCCGGTGCCAAACAGCACCGCCTTCGCGCGCATGGTGTACAGCTTGCCCGTCAGTACGTCCATGGCCACCACGCCCCGGCACACGTTGTCTTCGATGATCAAATCCATGCAGTACCATTCTGCATAAAACTTCACGCCGTAGCGCAAAGCCTGCTCGTGAATGGTGTGCAGCAGGACGTGCCCGGTATAGTCGGCCGAATAGTTGGCGCGGGGGGCGCTGTGCCCGCCAAAGCGCCGCTGGGCAATGCGCCCATCCGGCAGGCGGCTGAACACGCAGCCCATGTGCTCGTACTCGTAAATGATTTCCGGTGCTTCTTTTACCAAAATTTCGATGGCGTCCTGATCCCCCAACCAGTCTGACCCCTTGATGGTGTCAAACATGTGCAGTTCCCAACTGTCAATGGGCTCTTCCCCCGGCGGAATGGGTTCCAGCGGGCCGCGAGGGCCGGTTCCGGCCACGGGGCGCACGTTGTTCAGGGCGGCGGCAATACCGCCTTGGGCTGCGCCGCTGTGCGAGCGGAGAGGGTGGAGTTTGGAGAGGACACCGATGTTAGTGACGCCTTCCCGTCCGGCAGCCAGGGCTGCCCAAGTACCAGCCAGGCCTGCGCCCACAACGATGACATCGTGGGTGATTACGTCTGAATCGGTCATAATTGCTTCCTTTCCAATTGGAGTTGTGGATAAAAATGTTGCACATATCAGTATAGATTATCTGGATGGGTGCGCCCTGCGACGGATGTCATGAAATTGACGTGACATAGTACAGGAAACGGCCGTTTCCCATTCCCCTTTGCAGCAATTCTGCTTACAATGGGTAGCTGAGCATATTGGCGTTATCGACGAAGGAGCAAAATATGTCTGAAACTGCGCGGATGTGGATGGAAGTTTCTTTTAACATTTTGTACCTGATGGTGGTATGGGGCCTGGTAATTGTGATGTGGCGGCGGCGGGAGAAGGTGGCGGAAGGGAAACGGCCGTTAGCCAACCTCTTTATCAGCGCCTTCTTCTTGCTGGCCCTGGGCGACACCGGGCACGTGGGCTTTCGCGTGTGGGCTTACGCCCTGGGCGGCTTAGAGAACACCATTTCCCTCTTTGGCCGGGAAGTAGGCCTGGTGGGCCTGGGCGCCCTGGCTACGTCTGTTACCGTCACCCTGTTTTATGCAATCGTTCTGTTAATCTGGCAGCGCCGTTTCCAAAAACCCTTGGGCTGGTTTGGCTATTTGCTGCTGGCCGCAGCCGCGGTGCGGCTCATTATCCACTTCTTCCCCCAAAATGAATGGAACAACGTGGTGCCGCCCCAGCCCTGGTCAACCTACCGCAACCTGCCCCTCATGCTGCAAGGGTTGGGGGTAGCCTACCTAATCTTGCGCGATGTTATCGCTGTAAAAGACCGCACTTTCACCTGGGTAGGCGTTATGATTCTCACCTCTTACGCCTTTTACATGCCGGTTATCTTTTTGGTGCAGCGTTTCCCTTTGGTGGGCATGCTCATGATTCCCAAAACGCTGGCCTACGTGGCCATTGCCTTTTTGGGATATGCGGCCTATTTTCGGGGATTTGCCCCGCAAGAAAGCCCACCCCATCCTTTGCCGACGCACTGACAGCCGAGAAAATGGCCATTTGCGCCATTGTAATGAGCGGTAGCACGATGCCGAGAACCGGTATTTGTGCTACTTTTAACGGGTGATGGAGAGCTACCAGCATCTTTTTGGCATCTTGTTGAGCTTTGCCGTTTTGGCTTTGGCGGCGGGGCAAATCGGCCAATTTTTCTCCCGCGCGCGCTTACCGCTTATCAGCGGCTTCTTGTTTGCCGGCATGCTGGTTGGCCCATACGTATTAGGGCTAATATCCACGGAAGCTGTGGAGCAGTTGCACTTTGTGGATGAAGTTTCGCTGGCCTTCATTGCCCTTGCGGCCGGCAGCGAGCTTTATTTGCGCGAGATGAAAGACCGCCTGCGCAGCATTGCCTGGGTGACGGCGGGTAATGTGCTGGTGGTGCCGTTTCTGGGGGGGCTGTCTATTTTCTTCCTGGCTGACTACATCCCGTTTATGGCAGAGATGACTGTGGCGGGGAAAACGGCCGTTTCCCTGCTGGCAGGCGCCATTCTTCTAGCCCGTTCCCCCTCCTCTGTCATCGCCATTGTCAACGAACTTCGTGCCAAAGGTCCCTTTACCCGCACCATCCTGGGCGTCACCATGGTCACCGACGTGCTGGTTATCGTTGTTTTTGCCATGAACGCAGAGATTGCCGACGCTCTCCTGTCTCAATTATCCGTAAATCTGGGCTTTGCCATCCTGCTGCTGGCCGAGCTGGCAGCGTCTTTACTGCTGGGCTGGCTGCTAGGCAAGCTGCTCGAGGGGGTGTTAAGCCTACAAACCGGGCATTATCTCAAGCTGTCTATGATCTTGCTGCTGGGGTATGGCGTGTTTGCCTTGTCCAGTTTCATTCGCCAGACAAGCCACGATCACCTGTCTATTGAATTTTTGCTAGAGCCGCTGCTGATAGCCATGGTAGGCGGGTTTGTGGTGACCAATTACGGCCGTTTTCGCGCCGAATTCCTCCTCATCCTCGAGGAATTAGCTCCCCCCATTTATATCGTCTTCTTTACCCTCACCGGGGCAGCGTTGGCCCTCGACATCTTGGTTGATACCCTGTTTATTGCCCTGATCCTTTTTGCCGTGCGCCTCCTCGGCATTTTCCTGGGCTCTCTAGGTGGCGGCCTGACTGCCGGGGATTCGCCGCAGCACAGCAAAATAAGCTGGATGGCATACGTAACCCAGGCGGGCGTAGGCCTGGGGTTGGCCAAAGAAGTTGCCGTGGAATTCCCCGGTTGGGGCGACCAGTTTGCCACCATGATTATTGCCGTCATCGTCCTCAGCCAAATCATTGGCCCGCCATTTCTCAAGTTTGCCATTCATCGTGTCGGCGAAGCCCACGTCCGAGCCGAGACCCCAACCTTCGACGGCGTGCGGGACGCCATTATCTTTGGCATGGAAGGGCAGGCGCTGGCCCTAGCGCGCCAGCTCAGCGCCCATGACTGGCAGGTGCGCGTCGCCTGCGTGCAGAATGATTTGCTTGCAGATTCACCAGAAAACGGCCTGGTAGTCCCCTGCGAATTGGATCTTGCTTCCATGCAAATGCTGGAAATGGAGCATGCGGACGCCATTGTTTGCCTGCTTTCGGATGAGGAAAACTACCGCATTTGCGAAATGGTTTACGAACACTATGGCACGCCAACTATGGTAGTGCGCCTGAATAACCGCGCCAATTTCCAGCGCTTCCATGCCCTGGGAGCCCTCATCATAGAACCCAGCACGGCCATGGTCAGCTTGCTAGAGCAGTTTGTGCGCGCACCCACAGCCACCTCGCTGCTTTTAGGGCAGGAGGATGGCCAGGAGGTCGTGGACGTGGAAGTGCGCAATCCGAACATCCAGGGACTTACCCTGCGCACCATGCGCCTGCCCCTGGATACGCTAATTCTTTCCGTTCACCGGGATGGGCACACCATCATTTCTCATGGCTACACCCAGCTCCAGGTAGGAGATATTGTGACCATCGTTGGCTCGCAAAAGAGCCTGGAAGAGGTGCAGCGGCGCTTTGATGTTTGAGGGATGGGCAGATAAACAGGATCTCTTGCATAATTGATCAAGGCGACTTTCAAAATTATCTTGATCTTTTCGGCAATTGATCATGATGATTTTTAAAACGATCTTGATCTTTTGTGGCGATTAGATTGGTATAATCTCTCAGATTGAACCATTCTGTTTATCTCCTGGGGGAGCGGCCGCCATTGGTAATTGGAGGTCAATCCCAGTTATCATTTGCCCGCCTTGTTTTGTTTGTTTGAACTGGTGAACTCTACTATCAAAATTCCAATCAAGATTCCCAAACTACTGCAAACCAAACTGCTAAATGACTTTTCAAAAGACCATGCAAGGATTAAAGTGATGAAAATAATGAGGATATAAAAGACAGCTTTTATTATTGCACGCTCCTTACTTTTAAATACCTACTATAAAATATAAACAGTACATGTAAAATAAGCAGCCGCCAATTTTCGCTGTTGCAACCAAAAATCTTTTTATCGAGTGTATGCTATACTTAAGGCGAATTCGAGGATAATTTTGCTGAGAATGGAAAATGAATGTAATCCAAAGCATTGACCTTATTACAAAGAACCCAACAATTCGCGAGGGCAAGCCTTGTATCGCTGGAACTGGTTTGCGCGTAACCGATCTGGTAATGGCGCATCTATTCCACAATCGTTCACCTGCGGATATTACCTCCGATTACAATATTTCTCTCGCTCAAGTTTATGCTGCATTAGCCTATTATTATCAACACAAAGATGAGTTAGATGAAGATATCCGACATCAGATTCTGACCGCTCGAAGGGCTAAGGAAAATTTAACAGGTGGCAAGCCTTCGCTTTTATCTTGATGAAAATGTGCCAGTTGAAGTTGCGCGCCAGTTAAAATCCAGGGGTATTGATGCCGTAACCGTGCGCGATCTGGGCTTGCTAGGAGAAGATGACTTAAATCATTTGCACAATGCAACAAGGTTGGCACGCGTTTTCTGTACCCATGACACAGACTTTCTCCAATTTGCTTCATCTGGGATTCAACACTCCGGCTTGGTTTTTGGACAGCAAGACATTCATTACATTGGTGAGTGGGTGAATTGGCTAACGCTAATGCACGCTGTGTACGAGGCAGAGGACATGTTCAACCGCATTGAGTATCTGTAAGGTAGCCTCTTTTTTCGGAGGCGTCGGGTTCGGTAACAGGGATTAAAGAATCTGAGCCATGTTCCTGACTCACTGAATCGTTGATATAATTCCCTTTATGCCGTTACTACCGGGCGAACTGCTGAATCAGCGTTACCGTATCGTCAGCCTGCTGGCGGTGGGGCGGTACGGCGTAACCTACCGCGCCTGGGACGTGACGGCGCAGCAGGACGTGGCGATTAAGGAGTATCGGGATACGGCCGTTGCCACCCAACGCCTCTTCCGCAGCGAAGCCCGCCGCCTCAGCGAACTCAGCCACCCCCAACTGCCCCAGGTGCTTGACCACTTCGCCCTGGACCACACCGGGCAGTACCTCGTCAGCGCCTACGTGGACGGCGCCGACCTGCAAACCCTGGCCGACCAGTACGGTCCCCTGCCCTCGGACCTCATCATGGGCTGGCTCAAGGCCACCTGCCAGCCGCTAGCCTATTTGCACGACAAAAAGCAGCTCCATCTGGACGTGAAGCCGGCCAACATCCGCGTGACGCCAACCGGAGACGTGTTTCTGGTAGACACGGGGCTGCCCGGCTTGGGCGTGCGCCCCCACGCCGTCGGCTTTGGCGCGCCGGAGCAGCAGGTACAAACGGAAGTAGACGCTGCGGCCGACGTTTACAGCCTGGGGGCCACTCTTTACACCTTGCTCACCGGGCAAATCCCCCCCAAAGCATTGGGCCGCGAAAGCGGCCTGGAAGACCTCAAACCGGCCCGCGAAGTGAACCCCAACGTGGAGCCGTACCTCTCCATTGTGGCGGCGCGGGCCATGTCTTTGCGCCCCGATGCCCGCTACGAGACGGTGAATGACTTTGCCCAGGCATTGGAACGGCCGTCCGGCCATTCCGCCTCCGTCACCAGCCCGCAGCGCCGCACCCCAGACCCCTCTGTGGAGGCCCCCGCTCCCCGTCTGACCCCCCGGCGGCGCAAGCAAATTGAGCAGCGCACCATTGTAGGGCTGGTGGCCATCCTCGTCACCATTTTGCTGGGCATGGGCGCCTTTGGCCTGCTCAACATCGAGCGTCCCGACCCCAACCTGAGCGAAGCAGAAGCCACAGCGACCTTTGTTTCGGCCGTCATTGCCGCCGCCACTCAATTGGCCCCCACGCCAACGCCTACACCGGAACCTACGCTGCCGCCCACGCCCACGCCGGAACCTTTCGTCAGCAAAACGGGGGCGCGCATGATCTTCATGCCGCCGGGCATGGTGCGCCTGGGCGACGACGAGGGCGAACTGGACGAGCAGCCTTCCTTCAGGGCTTTCGTCGATGCATACTACATTGATGAAACCGAAGTTACAAATGCCCAATATACCCAATGCGTGGAGGCCGGCATTTGCGCCCCCCCAGACCGCAGTGGGGCGACCTATTATCGCACTTACTACGGTGACGAGAACTACGATAACTTTCCCGTCATCTTCGTGAGCTGGTACGATGCCGAAACTTTTTGCCGCTGGCGCGACGCCCGGCTACCTTCTGAGGCGGAATGGGAGAAAGCGGCCGGGTTTGACCCGGAACAGGGGCTGAAGTTGAGCTATCCCTGGGGCGAAGCCTTCAACGGCAACCGCCTGAATTACTGCGACACCACCTGCACGCTGGAAAAGCGGGACACCGCTTACGACGACGGCTATCGCGACACCGCCCCCGTGGCCAGCTACCCCGACGGCCGTTCCCCCATTGGCGCCTATGACATGACCGGCAACGTCATGGAATGGGTTAACGACTGGTACGATGACCGCTACTACGAATCGGCCAGCGATACCAACCCCATGGGCCCGGCCGAAGGGGAGTTCAAGGTCATTCGCGGCGGCTCCTGGCTCTCCGCCGCCGATGAGGTTTCGGTCATCGTGCGCAGCTCCTTTGACCCCACCGTCTCGCGGGCTAACCTCGGCTTTCGCTGCGCGATGACGGCCCCATAGTCAGTGGTCAGTAAACGGAAAACAGTATCTCAGTAAACTTCTTACTGAATACTGCTTACTGGCCACTGTTTACTACATCAAAATAGGCCCGCCGGTCGCCGCGCCAGACGCGGAACGCTTCGGGAATGCGGCTGGCGTGGCCGGGATCTAGGTCGCGGGCAGCGCGTCCTCGGCAAACCAGGCTACGTCCAGCATCTCGAAGCCGTGGGAGGGCGTGCGGCAACGGCCTCACCGCCGTCGAGGGGCCGGCACAGAAAAGCAAAGTTGGTACAGATGGTGGCCGTCACCGTGCCGCACAGCCGCGAGTCGTGCACGCCGACCAGGGCCAGGGCTTCGCTGCGCACGCCGGTTTCTTCCAGCGCCTCGCGCACCACGCCCTCGGCCGGCGTTTCGCCCACGGCCAGTGGCCCCGCCGGGCATCGCCCATCGGCCGTTGTCGGCGCGGCGAATGAGCAGGATACGGCCCGTCTTCGTCGATGACCGCCGCGTCGCCCACGGTAGATGGGCGTGGGCCGGCGGAAGAGGGTGGCGCGCAGCGGCTCCATCTCCGCCAGCGTTTCGCCGGTGGCCAGAGCCATCATCTCCATGGCAATGGTCTGAATCGTTTCGTAGTTGGCTTTGTCGTAGGGGTTCTCTGCAAAATAGCCGCCCATCGCCGAAACGTCGCGCAGTTTGTCTGCCCAGAGGGCCAGTTGTTGTGCTGGGGTCATAGGATGTGCCTCCGTGTGCCAGATTTTTGCCGGTGGTATTCTACCCTGCTTGTGACTGCGGTCGACCCACGTTTAACCAACTTTTCTCGTGCACTTGGCGGGGTAGGCAGGGAAGGTTATCATCCGTATATGGACGAGATGCAGCCCCTTTCCCCCTTACTCGCCGCGCTGCGTGCCGGGGAACAGCCATTGCTGCCCTACCTGGACGCCCTGGCGCAGCGCTTTGCCGACCGTGAGCCTGTGGTACAAGCCTTTGTGCCGGAAGACGGCCGTTTCCGCCGCCTGCGCCGCCAAGCCCAAGACCTGCTCGCCCGCTACCCTGACCCCGCAACCCGCCCGCCCCTCTTTGGCCTGCCCGTGGGCGTCAAGGACATTTATCACGTGGAGGGCTTTGTTACCCGCGCCGGCTGCACGCTGCCCCCCGACCTCTTTGCCGGAGCCGAATCCCCCCTGGTCACCCGCCTCAAGGACTTAGGCGCACTCATCGTGGGCAAAACGGTTACCACCGAATTTGCCTTTTTTGCCCCTGGCCCCACGCGCAATCCCCACAACCCGGCCCACACCCCCGGTGGCTCCAGCAGCGGTTCGGCGGCGGCGGTGGCGGCCGGACTAGCCGCGCTGACCTTGGGATCGCAAACTATTGGCTCCATCAACCGTCCGGCGGCCTACTGCGGCATTGTAGGCTACAAACCCACTTACGGCCGTTTCCCCCTCGATGGCATTGTGCCCCTTTCCCCTTCAGCCGACACCGTCGGTTTCTTTGCCGCCGACGTGGCCGGGCTGGCGGCCGTTATGCCTCTTTTAGATTCCGGCTGGCAAATGTCTGCAACTGCAAAACCGGTGCTGGGCGTGCCCGATGGGCCGTACCTGGCCCAGGCCACACCGGAAGGATTGGCTCATTTTGAAAAGCTGGTTACCCATTTGCAGCAGGCCGGTTTCACCGTGCGCCGCGTGCCTGCCATGCCCAACTTCGCTGAAATTGACGCCCTGCATCGGGACCTGGTAGCTGCCGAAGCGGCCCAGGTTCATGCCGCCTGGTATGCCCAATACGCCCATCTCTACCATCCCAAAACGGCCGATCTCATCCAAAAAGGGCAAAACCTCTCCTCTGAGCGGCTGAAACAAGGGTTGAACAATCGTTCAACCCTCCGTTCCGCCCTGCACGAACTCATGGATACCCAGGCCATCGACCTCTGGCTGTCGCCTTCTGCGCCGGGAGCCGCGCCCGCCGGCCTGGACAGCACCGGCGACCCGGTGATGAACCTGCCCTGGACCCACGCCGGGCTGCCCACCCTCACCCTGCCCGCGGGAAAAAACGAGGCGAGCCTACCTCTGGGCTTGCAATTGGCGGCGCGCTGGCAGCAGGACGAGGCGCTGCTAACCTGGGCCCAAAACCTGGAAGCAGCACTGCCGTATTGATGGATGGGTAGGGTCAGGTGGTTGGTACTGATTTTGCTGTTAGTGGGGTGTGCGGCGCAAAAGCCACCTGCGGCAACAGTGCTTGCGCCGACGCCGCTGGGTGAGGCAACGGCCGTTTCCGTTATCCTGCGATCTGTCAAATGACGGAGGCAATCTTGTGAAATATCTGGCTCTGGGTGATTCCTACACCATCGGCGAGAGCGTCGCCGAAAGCGAGCGCTGGCCGGTGCTGCTGGCCAACGGCCTGCGCGCCGCCGGGCTGGAAATGAGCGACCCGCACATCATTGCCCGCACCGGCTGGACCACAGACGAGCTGATGATGCGCATCGATCAGGCGGAGCTGACCGGCCCTTTTGACCTGGTTTCACTGCTTATTGGTGTCAACAATCAGTACCGGGGCCGCTCTGTGATGGAATACCGCGAGCAGTTTGTGACCCTGTTGGAGCAGGCTGTTGCCTTAGCCGGAGGGGATGCCGGGCGCGTGGTGGTGCTGTCCATTCCCGACTGGGGCGTCACCCCTTTTGCCGTCGAGATGCGCCGTGACCCTGGCCGGGTGTCCGCCGAAATCAATGCTTTCAACGCTGCCAGCCGGGAAGAAGCGGCGGCGCGCGGCGTGGCTTACGTGGACGTGACGCCCATCTCGCGGCAGGCGGCCGCAGACCCGGCGCTGCTGGCGGACGACGGGCTGCATCCATCAGGCAAAATGTATGCGGCGTGGGTGGAGCTGGCCCTGCCGATGGTGTGCGCGATGCTGGCGCCATAACTTGGACTCTTGGAGGTAGTGAGATGATGAAAGCGGTACGATTGGTGGCCGTGAAACGGCCGTTGCAAGAGCAGCAAATCCCTATTCCCGCTATTGGTCCCCAGGACGTGTTGGTGCAGGTCAAAGCGGCGGGCATCTGCCATTCCGACGCCCATTACCGCGCGGGCGTCTCCCCGGCCGAGCCGCTGCCGCTGACCCTGGGGCACGAAGTGGCGGGGGTGGTGGCGGAGGTGGGAACGGCCGTTTCCCGCCTGAAACCGGGCGACCGCGTCTGTATCCACTACATGACCACCTGCGGCGACTGCGAATACTGCCACCGCGGCAGCGAGCAGTTCTGCACCAGCGGCCAAATGATTGGCAAATACCGCGACGGCGGCTACGCGGAATACATTGCCGTGCCGGCACGCAGCGTTTTTCACTTGCCGGAAGCCATTCCCTTTGCGCATGGCGCGGTGATGATGTGTTCTTCATCCACGGCGCTGCACGCCTTGAAGAAAACGCGGCTGCAGGCGGGCGAAACGGTAGCTGTTTTTGGCATGGGCGGATTGGGCATGTCTGCGGTGCAGCTAGCCTTCGCCCTGGGGGCGTCCCGCGTCTTTGCCGTGGACATTCAGCCCCCCAAGCTGGCCCTGGCGCAGCAGTTTGGGGCGATTCCCGTAGACGCCAGCGCCGGTGATCCGGTGCAGGCGATTTTGCAGGCGACCAACGGCCGCGGCGTGGATGTAGCTTTGGAACTGATTGGCCTGCCCCTGACCATGCGCCAGGCGGTGCAGGTGCTGAGCATCATGGGGCGCGCCGGAATTGCCGGGCTGTCGGACAAAACCTTTGACATTGCCCCTTACAGAGAACTGCTGGGCAAGGAAGCGGAAATTATTGGCGTTTCAGACCATCTGGCGGCGGAGATTCCGCTGCTGCTGGAACTGGCGCAGCGGGGCAAGCTGGATTTGTCGCCGGTAGTAACGGCTACGGTTCCGCTGGATGCCGCGGTCATCAACGGTGTGCTGGACCGTCTGGAGCGCTTCAGCAGTGACGTGCGCGTGATCATTACCCCCTGACTTGAATTTATTGACATAATCAATACCCTTTTTGGAGGAAACGGCCCTATGCCAGACCCCATCATTCTTTATGGAACCCCCACCTGCCCCATGATCCCGCCGGTGCGCGGCATGCTCCAGCGGGCTGGAGCTGACTTTCAATACGTGGACATTTCCCGCGACGGTGAGGCCCGCGCCCGCGTGCGCGAAATCAACAACGGCAACGAAAGCGTGCCCACCCTGGTTTTCCCCGATGGCACGACTCTCACCGAACCTTCCGGGGCGCAACTGCAGGCCCGGCTGGAAGCCGAGGGATTAACTGTAAAGCCGGCTACACTGCTCCAGCGTTTCACGGAGAACCCATTTGCCAGTTTACTGGGCCTAGCGGCCCTGATTTTTGGCCTCATTGACGGCAACTGGGTTTTTCTGGTGCTGGGTGCGGCCTTTTTAGCCTATGTGTTGTGGAGGAGCCGATGATAGCTGTCGCTATTCCCGGTTTTGGAGAGTTGGCGCTGGCCCACCTGGTGCTGGATTTTAACGGCACGCTGGCGGTGGACGGCCGTCTCCTGCCGCGGGTGGCTACAATGCTCAACAGCCTGGCCGGTGAACTCACCGTACACGTGCTGACGGCCGATACCTTTGGCAGCGCGCGGGCGGCGCTGGCTGGCGTAGACTGCACTCTGGCCGTTTTGCCGCCGGGGCAGCAGGATTTGGCCAAGCGGGATTACGTGCGCGAGTTAGGAGCCAAAAAATGCGTGGCGGTGGGCAACGGCCGTAACGATGCCCTGATGCTGCAAGAAGCGGCCCTGGGTATTGCTCTGTTGCAAGAAGAGGGCACGGCCGTTGCCACTCTGTCCGCCGCCGACGTGGCGTGCCGCACCATTCACGACGCCATGGCTTTGCTTACCACACCCCGCCGCCTTATCGCCACCCTCAGAAGCTAGAGATAGAGTGTAGAGAAAGAGAGATAGCTTACTAGAACGGATGTATCTCTATCTCTATCTCTAGCTCTTACTCTATCTGTCAGAAACTCCCCCACCCGCTCCAGCGCCTCGAAGGCTTCGGGCAAGAAAGCGGCAAAGCCCTGCCAGCCGTGAATCATCTCCGGCCATTCGTCCAGGGTGACAGAGACGCCGGCTGCCTCGGCATGGGCGGCCAGCCGCCGCGCGTCGTCCAGCAGGATTTCGGCCGTGCCCACCTGGATGAACAGCGGCGGCAATGCCCGTCAGGTCGGCGTAAACGGGTGAGGCCAGCGGCGTTTGCGGGTCCGTTTCACCCAAATACCAGCCCGCGAATTCTTGCAGTTGGGCCAGGGTTAGCACAGGATCACTGGCGGCGTTGCTTTGCAGGCTCTCCCCGGTCAGCGCCAGGTCCACCCAGGGGGAGAGGGCGAAGGCGGCGGCAGGCAGCGGCTGTTCGCCATCGCGCAGGGCCAGCAGCACGGCCAGGGCCAGCCCCCCGCCGGCGGAGTCGCCCGCCAAGAATGATTTGCTCCGGTGCGAAGCCATTTTGCAGAATGTAGTGGTAAACGGCCGTTCCGTCCGCCACAGCCGCCGGAAAAGGGTGTTCGGGGGCCAGCCGGTAATCGACCAGCAGCACCCGCGCCCCGGAAACGGCCGATAAGCGGCAGGCCAAATCGCGGTGCGTGGCAATGGACCCCGTGGCATACCCCCCGCCGTGAAAGTAGAGAATCAGGCGGTCATCCCGCGCGCTTTGCGCCGCCACCAGCAGCGCGGGAATGGTGCACTCCTCAGCGGGGACAGCCATTTCCTCGGTGTACACGCCATCCAGCAGCGGCGTTTGCGCCGCCAGCCTGTCCGCTGCCGCGCGCCGCTCTGCCAGGGGTATGTCCGGCGGCGTGGGGTTCGCCCGCAGAAGCTGCAAGATGGCCTGAAATTGTAAGCTCGTCATGTTTGTTCCTGATCAGAGCTTACCTCTACTTTAGATAAATTCGGAGCGCTACCCCACTTTACCCAACCCCTCTTGCGGCGGCAACGATTCGCCCAAAAACAGGATTCCGATAAGATGGAGGGAGGTAGATTGTTTTATGCGCATTGCCATGATTGGACCTTTTGGCCTGCACCCCAACAAAACGATGGACAGCCGGGCCCTGGGGCTGGCGCGGGCATTGGTGCCGCGGGGCCACGCGGTGCAAATTTTCATGCCCCCCTGGCAGACCCCCGCTGAGGCAGACCGCCGCTGGCTGGTGGATGGCGTTGAGCTGCGCTACGTGCCTTTGCGCGGCGGCGTGCCCGGCATCACGGCGCGGCTGCTGCGGGAGGTGCTGGCATGGCAGCCAGACGTGGTGCACAGCTTCAAGCCGAAGGCGTACAGCGGGCTGGTGGCGTGGTGGCTGTGGCAGTTTCGGCCGGCGGCTGCGCCTGGTGACGGACAGCGACGATTGGGAGGGCTGGGGCGGCTGGAATGACTTGGCGCCATATCCGCCGTGGCAAAAGCAGCTCTTTGCCTGGCAGGAGCGGTGGGGCATGACCCACGCCCACGCGCTGACGGTGGCCAGCCGCGCACTGCAGCCGCTGGCGTGGGAGCCGGGGCGCGGCGCGAGAGCGAGTGGTGTATGTGCCAAATGGGGCGGGGATTGGCGAATGGATAACAAAAAACAAAAAGCAGAAAACGGAAAAACCAACGCTGCTGCTGTATAGCCGGCTGTTTGAGTTTGACGTGGTGCGGCTGGTGCGGGTTTTGGTAGGGGTGAAAACGGCCGTTCCCGATTTAGCCATTCTCAGCGTGGGCACAGGACTGTACGCCGAGGATGCGGCGCAGTTGCAGGGGCAGTTTGCCGCTGCCGGGCTGCTGGAGGTGGTGACGGATGTGGGCTGGGTGGACGTAGGCGAACTGCCCGCCTTGCTTGCCGCCGCTGACGTGGGCATTTACCTGATGGAAGAGAGCCTGCTAAACCGCACCAAGTGCCCGGTGAAGCTGGCGGACATGATTGCCGCCGGAGTGCCGGTGGTGGCGGAGGCGGTGGGACAGGTGCCGGAGTACGTGGTCCAGGGGCACAACGGCCTGCTGCGCCGCAGCGGCGACGAGGCGGGACTGATTGCTGACCTGGTGTACCTGCTGCAAAACCGGGGGGAACGGGTACGGCTGGGGGAAACGGCCGTATCCATTACGCCGCCCACTTTTCTTGGAACAAAGCGGCCGAGCGCGCGGAACAGGCTTATGGGCGGTTGGTTGGTGGGTTAGTTGGTTAGTGAGTTGGTTTGTTTGTTGACCACCATTCTTGCCCCCTGCTTCCGTGCCCCCCTGCCTCCTCTGCTCCTCCGCCCCCCTGCTCCCTTGCTCCCTTGCCCCCCTGCTCACTTTTCCAGCAGAGCCGCCCGGCCCAGCCAGTGCAGGGTGGCGGCTAATTCCTGACGCAATAGCTGGCGGTGGGCGGCGGAGTTGGTGACAGAACGGCCATTTTGCTCTGTTTTCAGCAAGCCTTGTTTGGCTAACTTATCCAGCACGTCCAGCAAGGCTTCGCGGTTGTGGGAGCCGTCCAGGTAGGGCAGCAGGTGCCGCGCCAGGGGGTCCAGGTTCACCCGTTCGTGCCGCAAATTGCTCACTTTGTCATAGCCGTGGGCGGCCTGCCAGCGGGCCACGGCGCTGGCGTACGGCCGTTCCCCACCTTTTAGCGCAAATTGGGGCGGGTGGCGGTGCAGTTCCACCAGCCGCCCACTGTAGCTGGTCGCCTGCAGCAGGTTAACGGTCAGCGCCTGGGCGTCGCCGGGCAGG
Organism: uncultured Chloroflexia bacterium; assembly: GCA_963695505.1. Taxonomy (GTDB): domain Bacteria; phylum Chloroflexota; class Anaerolineae; order Promineifilales; family Promineifilaceae; genus JACSRF01. The sequence goes on from CAVOGX010000011.1 coordinate 351,064, forward strand.
GTGTCGTTGGCGAGGGTGTCGTAGGCGCGCTGGCGGGCCTCGGCGAGCAGGTCGAGGAAGGAAACGGCCGTTGGCGCGACATCAGCCAGGTGCAGCATGGCCGCCTTCACCACGGGGTGGTTGGTGGACAATACCGAGCCGTCGGGGGCGCGGAAGCGGGCGGTCTGCCCGTCGTGCAGGGTTACCACCTCTTCCGGGCGGGCGTAGGTGGCGATGAAAAACGGCCGTAAATCACCCTGAATCTGGCGGGATAACGGCCGTTCCCCGTGCACCAGCAGCGTCTGGCGGAAGGTGCGGTTGCGCAAGAAGTCCATGTACTGCTCCAAGGCGATGGCGTCCCCGGCCAGCCCCGCCAGCTTTTGTCGCGTCTCCGGCGGGAAATCGGGCAGGCATCACCCGCGACAGCTCCGCTTCCACCAGGTATTGCAGGCCGTGCTGCGCGGCGTGGGTGATGAATTCGTGGAAGTAGACAGGTTGGTTGAAGGTTTCCAGCTCGTCGTGCAGGCCCAGCAGGGCGGCCAGGGTGGCTAGGCGGTTGGGGTGGGTCTGGGTGTAGCACAGGCTGGGGTACGGCGTTTCTTCGTAGCTGTGGGGCAGGGGGTCCTTTGCCATGGGTTCCTCGCTAGAGGTGCAACGCACTTCAAAAGTGCGTCGCACCTATTGGTGATCGCACCTGTTGGAGAAAAGTGTAGCGGGAACGGCCGTTCCCGGCCACAATAGCGGTAAAAGGAGGCGACGATGATGTTACCGACGGTGATTGCCCAAGCGTATCCCCGTCGGAAAGGATCAGGGCTGCCTCGAGGAAATGGGAGAGTTCCCTTATGTTCCCGGACCACCTCCGCGTTTCCAGGAATTGTCGAGCCTCGGAGGATAGGGCCAAGTTGGGACGCCGGTGCCGTCTCTTGTGGTCTTCCAGGAAGCGACGGGCCAGGGGAAGAATGTCTTCCCTCCTCTCCCGGAGAGGCGGGAGTCGAGGTAAGAACCGCCAACCGGTGGAAGAGGTCCCGCCGGAAGAGCCCTCTCTTCATCTCGGCACCCAGATCCCTCGAGGTGGCGGCCAGGACCCTCACGTCCACCTTTACGGAACCCTCGCCCCCCAACCGCCGGATCTCGCCATCCTCAATGGCCGTGAGGAGCTTGGCTTGCTGGTGTACCGGCAGCTCCCCTACCTCATCCAGAAAGAGGGTCCCGCCCGCAGCTTGCTCCAGGATCCCCTTCCGTCCTTCGCTGGCCCCGGTGAACGCTCCCCTCCGGTGGCCGAAGAATTCGCTTTCGAAGAGCGAATCGGGAATGCCCGCACAGTTAATTGCCAAATAGGGGTTTGCGGATCGTCGGCTCGCCCGGTGGATCACCTTCCCCAGATGGCTCTTTCCGGTCCCGGTCTCCCCCAGAATCAGGACCGAGACATCCACCCCCGCGGCCTTCTCGGCGAAGGCCCGGACCGCCCTCATGGCTTTGCTGGACCCCACCAGGGTCGATATGCTTGATTCTGCCGTCACCGTGAGCTTTCAGGAGCGCGTTGAATCGGGATCCGTAGGGAGGAACTCCCCTATCAATAAATGGGTCCAAGCGGGGCGTACCCATGGATCAAGGGGCGAATGAGAAAGGATGGAGCCGGACATGTCCGAAGCTGCCAGCGCCGAAGAAGAACGGGAACTCCGGGAGGACATCCAGAAGGGCCGGGCCCTGGCCTGTCCCCGCTGCCATGCGCCCCTACGACCTACCCCCATCCCCCCACGGAACGACGTGTCCTACGTCCGGAACCCGTGCTCCTGAATGTGAGCTCTGCGATTTCCTCGTTGCCCTGGACAACAGGTGACCCCCCGGCCCCACTACGTCTTCGACCCGGGTTGCGTGACAGGCCCCATGTGACGAGCTCTCCCGCCTCCCGATTCCAATCTCCCCGAGGCTTCCATGCCCGATTCGATCCTCCGGTCCCCGTCGATTCCCACCCCCTGGTATGTAAGGGCCCGCCTCTTGATCCTGGCGGCCCTCCTCCTTTTCGGCTCAGGACCATCGCCCGCCTCGGGCCAGGAAGGGACGAAAGGCCCCATTGTCCTTTCCCTACCCGGCAGCACCAGGGCTCTCAGCATGGGAAACGCATTCCTCCTGGGTACCAGGGACTCGGACATCCTTTTCTACAACCCGGGACTCTTGAACCGGGCCCAGGGCTTTTCCGGCTCCCTTCAGCTGTATGGCGCTTCGAGCAGCCTGGCCACCTTCTCCGCCGGCACGAGCTGGCTTTCAGGGAACGTTGCCTTGGGGATTCAATCCCTGTCGTATGGGGCCCCGGCGACGGGAAGCCTCCTCTCCGATGACCTTCCGCCTTCTCCGACCCATGCGGGGTCTCTCCGAGAAAATGGTGAGATCGGAGTCGGCGACCTGGTGGTTTCGGCAGGGTATGGTCGGACCCTTTGGGAATTCAGATGGGCGTGGTGGGGAAGTACATCCAGGAACGCTTCGGCCCCAGCCGGTCCACCACTGGAGCCGTCGATCTGGGTGCCTCCACCAGCGCGGGCCCCATCACCCTGGGGCTGGCCGCTCAGAACATCGGCCCGGCCCTGACAATCGACGGGAAGGACATCTCCCTCCCTACCCGGTTCTCCCTCGGCGCCGCCTCCGGCTCCACCGAGGCGGGCCCCCTGGATGTGTCGGCATCCACGGCCCTGAACTACGAACTGGACGGGGATCTGATCCCCTCGGTGGGAATGGAGGTCGCCTACTGGCCGGTGACCGGTCGAACCTTCTTAGCCCGGGGTAGGTTTCCGTCAGCTTCCGGATGAGCACTCAGGATGGCCTGTCACCTTCGGCGGGGGGTTCACGGGAGACAACATCGTGCTGGACTATGCCTATGAAGGCTTCGACACCGGCGGTCCCTCCCACCGGTTCACCTTGGGGTGGCGTTAGCCAGCAGTCCTCCCCCGCATCCGGGTCCGACCGCACTCAGGGTCCTCATGTGACCCCGGGGGTCAGGAAGCGCCTGACACAGCCAGGAAGGCCGGGTTCATGTTGGAGAATCCTACCTGATCCAGCACCACCGATCCCGCCTTGCTCTCGTCGAAGAGCAGGCGGATTTCGATGAGGCGATTCAGCTCCAGCCTGCCCCCGGAGGCCTCGCGGAAATCCGCCAGGGGAATGGAGAAGCTCTGGAGCACCATCTCCGTATTGCCGACGAAGGCTTGATCGTCCCTCCGGGAGATTCGGATTTCGATTGGCCTCCGGACGGGCCCATATCGATTCAGAAGGACCTTCCCCGTGTTTCCCCTGGAGTCCACGAGTTGGACCGAAAGGCGGAGGGGCGGCTTTTCACCCTCAGGCTCCTCCCCTTCGGAGTCGGATAGAGAACACCGAGAAGAGACCCGAAAAGAACCCCCCGATTTTTGAGAAAACTCCGGGTCCACTCCCCCCACCTTCACCCCGGGGCGAGCCCTCCTCCTGTTCGGCCTGCTTCTGCCCCTCTTCCTGTCCTTCCACTTTTTCCTTCTCCGCTTCCGGGTCCTTTCGAGTCCTGGGCGTCTCGTCCAGGGCCGTCAGCATCAGGTCCAGCGTGGTTCCCTCATCCAATTGCCACTTCCGGGGCAGCCCTCTGGGGGAGTTCGAGGGCGAACTGACCTGGGGGCCCTACGCGGGTGGTATCTTTCCCCGCAATGCGATTGTTCCAGGCCAACCAAAGGGCCTGATTCTCCTGACCGGTGCCGGATGGTTCGGTCCTGGACCGAAAGGGAAGGACATTCTCCTTCCAGGTGGCCAGGCTGTCGCCCCGAAGGACCACCCCGGGCTCAGTACCGGTGGTGACGTCGATGTCCTCTTCGAAGGTGGCCAGGGGCCTGAAGCTACTCTCCTGGAACTGTGTGATGTACATGGTTTTTGGAAGCCATCCACCGGCCACACGGTGGTCTCGGAAAAGAGGCAGGTACTCCCCGCGCCCTTTTAGCGATCCCTCCAGAAACGCCGTCACATAGACCAGAGCAAACTGCCTCTGCTCCTCACCTTCCAGGAGTCCCCGAAGATCCAGGGAGCGCCCACTCCGGGCCCCCCGATCGTGGGGACCCCAAACGGTGTTCCATTGCCCGTGATTCGCCCGGTGGACGTAGACCGAAGCTTTGAAGTGGGGGTCTCCGTCGGTGAACTCGATCCTCTTGTACATGCGGAGTCCGGAGAAGCTGGATACGTCCCCGTCGTGGGTTCCGTGAAAAACCAGGTAGTTCACATTCTCTACGGGGGCCAATCGGTCCATCGGGCGATACTGGCCGTCCGTCGGGGCGATGGCCACCACAGCTTCGATGTTGAAGCCGAAGTTCCAGGTCAGGTTGGCGTCGTCGGGATAGCGGGTAAGGCCGTTCAAGGCCACTGCGTGGCCAACCGCCTTCCCCCCCGGGAGTGCCCCATGATCCCGATCTTCTCCATGTCCACCTTCCCATGGAAGGGGTTTTCCGGATCCTCGTTGAAGGTCCTCCACACCTCCAGATGCTTGAGGAACAACCATCCTCGAGCGTCGTTCTCACCCCTGATCCCACCGTTGATGAAATTCATGTCCAGGGAGGCAAGAATGAACCCCCGGCTGGCCAGGTGCCGGCCCAGATACTCGTACCCGGGTCGGAAAAGTCCTTGATGGCCCGCGTTTCCGTGGGCGACCAAGACCAGGGGATAGGGCCCAGGCCCATCCGGATACCAGACCCGGGCATTCAGGGGAAGGGAGTTGGGCTTGAAGCCCCAGTAATCGTTCCGGCTTTTCGCAGAGGCCCCCAGGCTTACCAATTTGGACGCGTCGACCGGACGGGGTTTCGAAGGCCACCGAGTCCCGGAACTCGGGCCGATTTTTGTCCGTCCCGCTCCCGTAGTAGAGAGCCAGAACCCCCTCAACCCCCCTCTCCAGGGGATTCGGAGCGTCCAAGTTGACGCCCCAGGACATCCTGGTAAGTCATTGGGGGGTAATTCCAGCGCCCCCATGCAGGCACCCGTCGTCAGAGCCAGAAAGAGGCTGCTTCGCCGAAGGAGATCTATTGAGGGCTTCATCGCGTCGGTCCCGTGAGTTCAGTTTCCTGCTTTGGACCGGAGAAGCTAGGGAGGGGGTCCTGTCCGGAGCAACCGGTTGGACCCGGAAGTCAGTTTTGTTACCCTTATCGGACCTTCCGCGGACCTCGACGGTCCCGGAGGGAACTCTTCACCGGATCACCCAATCAAAGAGGCAGGCATGGCCAACCGAGTCGCGCAGTTTGAGACCAATCTGGGGTTCGTTTTCCATCGAGCTCTTCGAAGACAAAGCTCCCAAGACCACCAAGAACTTCATCGACCTGGCCGAAAAAGGCTTCTACGATGGTGTGATCTTCCACCGGGTCATCAAAGATTTCATGATCCAGGGTGGTGATCCCACAGGGACCGGACGGGGCGGACCCGGCTACAACATCCCTGACGAGTTCCACCCGGAGCTGAAGCACACCGGCACCGGGATTCTCTCAATGGCGAATGCCGGACCCAACACAGCGAGGTTCCCAGTTCTTTATCACACTGGCGCCCACGCCCGGCTGGATGCAAGCATGCCGTCTTTGGAGCCGTGTCCGAGGGTATGGATGTGGTAGAGGCCATCGGCATCACGCCGACTGCCCGGGGCGACCGGCCCCTGGAAGACGTCGTGATGAAGTCCGTGACCATCTCAGAGGGTTAAGAGCCGTTCCCCAATCGCGGTCCGGGCCCCCGTTTCAAACCATCGGGCCCGGACCGCAACTGACGGTCCCGCCTTATCTCAGCGAGAATGGCCGCTGCATCGTCGGGGGGCTCCTCGATAGCCGGCGCCGACCCTTCTTTTACGTCATCAGGAGCCAGAGCCAGGTCAGAGGCGTGCCCATCCAGAAGAGGATGACCCAGTCCGGATTTTCCCTTCCGCTTCAGGTCGACGTAGAGGACATTGGCCAGCACGGAGAGAATTCCGGCGAATAGGCCTTCAAGCATTTCCGGCCACCCCCATCACAACCCCGTCCTCCGCCACGACGAGGTCCTGTAATTCGGACCTTTCCGGAGGGACCCCGGGAGAAACTGACCCCTGCTCCGGGGGAAACAACCCTGGAAGCCGGAACCGAAACCCGGACCACTCCCCGGAAGTCTCCACCGTTTAGCCCGCGGCAAGATCACCGGGAGTACCTCTCCTTTAGGGCTGTCACCACTCCGGGATCCATGGTTTCGAGCTCCCCATGACACTGAAGGCACACCTCGCCCAGATAGAGGGCCCGGTAGTATCGGTACTCATCCTCCGAGACCTTCTTCCTGCACGTACGTAGCCGGGGATGATTCTCCCGCTGCGATGGCGTCTTCGAAATGTACCAGGGCCTCCTCTTCGGCCTCATCCGGGGCATTGCTCGGATTCCGGTAGCGGAAAGATGCTCGCTTCAACACCAATCCCTCGTCCAGCCCCTCCTGCACCTGAGGGTGAGGGCGATCGCCTCCGTAGAGCAGAAGTCGATGGCCGCTACCGGACCGCCATCCTCCATGGCCCCGGTCAACCTCCCGACCAGGGACCGGAGGAGCTCGGAGGCGGCCGGATCTCCGATCCGGGCCACCTCCTCTCCCTCCTGAACCGTAGGGTCAGGAGCCCTCTCCTGACACCCACCAGAGAGTAACCCCGAAGGAACGACAGCTATCCAAAGTCGCCGCCTTCGCATGGCACCTTCTCCTGTTTGTCGCTATTCCCCACCGGTCTCCGGCGCCCGCTGGGCCAGTTCCCTGTCGAGCATGAACAGAGTGCTCTTGTTGTCACCGGCAAGCTTGAGGAGGTCCACGACCCGCCCCGTATTCTCCTCTTCCTCCACCTGCTCGTCGATGAACCACTGCAGCTCCATCTGAGCCGGGTAGTCAGCCTCCGCGACGGCGATCCCATAAAGCTTATGGATGCACCCGGTGATGTGCTGCTCGTGAGCCAGGGCCTGCTCGAAGGTCTCGGAGAGGCGTCCCGAATTCGGCAGGAGGCGCACCGATGGCCCCCAGCACGACCCGGCCGCCACGCCGGTTGACATGATCGAACAGACGCATGGCGTGAGCAAGCTCTTCCTGAGCCTGGAGTTTCATCCAGTTCGTGAACCCTTCCAGGTTCAAGCCTTCGAAATGGGCCGCCATGGCCAGGTAAACGTAGGAGGAAAAGAGCTCCTCATTGATTTGATCGTTGAAAGCGGCCAAAACCTTCTCGTTCATTTCCGACTCCATTCTTGAGGGTGAATCTCCAGAGGGTGAATCCAATACGGACAGCCATTTAATACCCGTCAATATTCAGAAAATTCCACTTCGCATGAAGCTCTCGATTCGGGGTCGACGGTCATATGATCGCGGCCGGCAACAACAGAAACAACGCCGGAGTCCATGAAGGGCTCCGGCGTTGAAAGGCGGTCGGCCGAGGTGCGACCCGGTCGGTGGTTTCTCGGGGTCAGTTCCTGGTAAAGCCCCCGCCCGGAGTGTGGCACCAGAGACAGGTTTCATTCCCTCGACCCTTGCGGGTCTCGGCCGGTATGTCCGTTGCTGGAGGCATCACCCCCGCCGCGTGACACATCATGCAGTTATCCTTCCCAGCCAGATCATGGGGTGTCTTCGTGGCGCCGACCGTTTGCATGGGGGAGTCAGCCGCATGACACCACTGGCAGCTCTCATTTCCGCGGCCTTTGTGGGTCTCGGCTGGAGCGTCAGGGACGGGAGGCATCACACCCGGGCGTGGCACATCATACAGTTCTCTTTCCCGGCCAGGTCATGGCTGGTGACCTTGGGTTTCACCGGCTCCTGGGAGGAAAGGGGGCCAGCGAGGATCGCGAGGAGAAAAAGCCCCCCGAGACAACTGGTTAGAAATCGATTCATCGGGATACTTCCTTTTCTGGACAAGGAGACCATGAATTGGTTTGTTTGATACCTCATGGTCTAAAACATTTCCTCTAGAATACTCTTACTCTTCCCCTCCCTGCAAGGATCCCCGGGAGTTCCTCAGCCGGCATACTTCACCCACCTGCCCCGACACATCCTCGGGCATCTCCCCAGGAACGGTAAAGGGATGGGGACTGGAAGGGGGCGAGCATCCCGGCCAGGATTCATGCTCGTGAGCGATCTTCCAACGATCCCCCTCCGGACCAACACCTCGGTCCGAAAGAGTGCTTCCGCCTCCGACGAGCCTCCAGTGAGAGCCGCAACGGCCACGGTAGGGCTCAACACCTGGACTTGGAGAAGCTCCTGGTGGAAGACCACTTCCGGGTTCGCCTCGTAATAAAAACCAACCCGACTGGAAAAAGCCTCCCAGCCCATCAAATAGTCGGTGCACCCCAGGGAAAGGAACTCTTCACTCTCCCTAAAATGCTTCAGCACTTCCTTCGAGTCGTGGGAGTTCATGGCCTGAGTCAGACCCGCCAGGGTTTCCTCCACCTCCCGGGTGATGGCATCCTTCAGCTCTTGATCCAACGGGTCTGGGCCCGACTGGCATGACCCCACCAGGGAAGAAGAAAGGAGCGCCA
>CAVOGX010000012.1:0-202097 GCA_963695505.1 uncultured Chloroflexia bacterium
ACCCTCCTCAGGCGTAGTGTCCGTGTCGTGCCCTAATGAGGTAAGGAACGCAGCCAAACCTGTTGGCATATTTTCATCTAGCTTGATCTTCATGAAATCGTTGGCGCAGCATGAAAGGGTAAATCTTCTTCTGCCGAAGCAGCAGCGAAAGCGATAACGGCCCAAACATCTTGAGGAGTTAAAGTTGGAAAGTCAGCTAGTATTTCTTCAACCTGGGCACCTTCAGCTAAACTGGCAAGAATGGTACGCAAAGGAACGCGCGTTCCTTTGATAACCGGAACGCCGCCACTAATCTTGGGATCGCGCACAAAGTAAGTTTCATCCAGCATCATCGTACTCCTTGTCTATCATGTTTAGACCTGCGTCTGTTTTGATTATAGCATGAAGTGGTATAGGTTTGAGAACGTGCCACGGCGCAGGTGTTTATTGCGGATGCGCTGCGGTACGAGTAAAGGAAAATCCATTCCAGTGGAAAATGCCTGGCTGGATTTTCTTCTTCCATTAACGTGTTGCATCTTTCAGATTTCACGGCAAACTCCATGAAATCTGAAAGGCGCAAAAATTGAATTAATTTCATGATAAGGGAAGGCAAGTAGTTTATAAGGAGGGTCAGCGTAACTTCTTAATCGTTTAAAGCATGATTTTCAAAGGCAATTTCTGTTGACTATCTTTCATACCCCTGGCTATACTTTATTTGGAATTGGGTCGCGTTTTGGGGTTAAGCCAGTTTAGGGTAGGTTTTAACCTTCAAACAAGAATGCAGTTCCCGGTTTGGTTTAATAACATTTATGCGCTGGCAGATAGGTTGGGTAGTGACGGCCGTTTTTCATCACGCCGAATGAAACGCTTATTTCGTTAGCGCCCTAAAAACATGTTGAGGTGTAGTAATAATGTCAGAAGAACAGAAAAACCATCCATTAGAAAAATATTCTGAAAATGAACAAATCCCCTAGTTTCCGGTAAATGAGCTTCCAGTATGGAAGCCGAAAGCAAGCTAAGGTAAAAACCTTGGCGCTGAACATTAACAATATGGGCCAAAACAGAAGGATTTGGACGCTCTAGGCGCGTTTTCGACGCCGATGAGCGGTAATACCCTTCGGTAAATGGGCGGTAACAGCCTCTTTTCGGCGAATTCGCGGCTCAGATAGGGTGGCTTTTGCCAAATTCGCTCGAGCCAACTGCCGGCGGAAGCGACCAGCCGTTTTTTTGGGCGCCTATCCCAGTAACCAGCGGGCACCGCCGGCGAGGTGGCTGCCAACCAGGTCAAGAGATTGCCGACAAAGAAGGCCAACTCGCCCAGGCGCCAGCAACTGGGTTCAGCAAAGACGAATTGGCGCAAACAGCCCAAAAGCTGCTTGGCGACCAGCGGCACCTGTTCCACTGGCCAGCGGTCGATGTAAAGTTGGTAAAGAGTCTCCAGCGCGGTTGAAGTCGGCAGGTTTGTCCCTAGCACCATATCGTCCTCGAAGAGTGGGTCATCAATGACCCAAACAGAGAATAACTCATGGTCATCGTGGACATTCAAGTCAGCCCGCATCAGATTCAACCAGCCCTTGGCCTGGACAATGCGACCGTCGAAACGGAAGCGGCGTTGCGTATCCGGCGGCGTTGCGGCATGAAAGTTACCCTTGAAGGTCCGGGGCAGCGGCCGTACCAGCTCGCCTTTGGTCGGATAAACACCAACCCCTTTGTAGGGGCGGACCTTAGGCCGGCGGCCGGTGCAGTTGCTACTCATCCGAATGACATACCGGGGCACCCGTGCTGCCTGAATCTGGGCAATGGAGACGCCGCCATCATGTAGCAAGACATCGTTGTCTTCCATCAAGCTCACAGCGCGTTTCAGCGTCGCCATTTTCAACGGCGCTGCTTGGGATACTGTCCGGCTGCCGCGTACGATGGCCGCCAAGATAGGAATGCGTTGCCCGTCCAGGTAACCAACACGGGCGATGAGGCCGTAGCAGATGCCCACAAAGCTCTTGCCCAACAACTGCCGATATAGTTTGCCCGACCAGCCCTGCAGGCGCGGTCGCCAAATCGCTGTCAGGTCGACGGCCAGTGGCCGGTAGCCATCATAATCATGGCGCTGCCATTGACCATCCTCACGGACCAGTGTCTGAAATCGGCTGATGAGTTCGCCAATGCGCCAAACGCCATGTCGCAACGCTGACCAGCCGCAACGAATTTCTTGCGGCGATAAGCCTGTCAGGCCCAGGGCGGTATGCACGGCGCCTCGCGCTGGCAAAAAGGCGCCGCTGATCATGGCCCATATCAAATGTAAAAGTCCAAGATTGGTTCCGATGGGAACCGATTTTACGATTTGCTCAATTACGTGTAGAGTTCTGGTAGAAGCGGTATTCATGCGTCCTCCTTATGAAATTGCCCTTTCATAATTCTGGACAGAATACCGCTTCTTGCCAACTCCACTTAGCGGAAACTAGGGAAATCGCTTATTTGAGCATTTTGTCTGCCGTCTGTTATGTAGATAAAGAATTTGGAGATAAGGAAAAACGTCAACTGGATGTCTTGTTGGCGCAACTTAAGATTTCAGATGTAGGGAAAGCTAAGATCTATTCTTCAGTATTCAACCTTCAACACGAAGATAAACTGGCGAATCTTGAGGCAATTCAAAATCTTGGTAATACGGAATTAAAATACACTTTAATCTCAGACTTGTGTCTTTTTTCTTTGGTTGATGCGAAGTTCACCGATGAAGAATATCAATACATACTTGGTATCGGGGAAGTCTTGGGTATTACCCAAGAACAAGTTGATGCCATAAAGTCTATCCAGGAGAATCTTGATAGAATCAAGGATATTCCCTCAAATTCTGAAAGATTTAAACAGGTCATAAAAGATAGTGCAGCAAACCTTGCCGGGGTCGGTGTTCCTATAGGAGCCATTGCAGCAAGTGGTTCAGTTTTTGGACTTAGCGCCGCAGGAATGACCTCTGGTTTAGCTGCACTTGGCGCATTAGTTGGCGGTGGAATGTTGGCAGGGGCGGTTATTGTGGTTCCTGCAATCGCAGTTGGGTCTGCTTATGGTGTTAAGAAACTCTTTGATGTCGTATGGAAAGATAAAGAGAATTCAGATAATGAGAAAACCTCTCAAGAAAAAGGTCGAAAGTGGTCATGGACGAAAAAATCATAAACAGTGAAATACAACCTGTATCGGCTAAACTTGTCATTGTACAAGGAGTCGTTCAAAATCTTCCGGAAATCGTTGGGGCAATAAAGGAAATCTACACCCTCAACAAGAAAGAACAATTATTTGGTAAAGTTCTGCAATCCCGGCTCGATGAATTGAATATTAACAAAGAGAACTTCAAAGTCTTGGTTGAGGGTTTGACCGAATTATCAAAATCAGAAAATACTGATGCTGAGACAAAAGCTATGTATAGAGATATGATAAAAACATTGTTTGAAATCTTCACAACCAATATGCGTAGTTCACAGGACGTTTCCAACTATTTGAAAGAATTTTAGCAAATGTATGGAATAAATTTGTTGGCAGTTGCCAAAATATTGGGAGCTACTGCGGCTAGTAATATCTTATTTAACAAGTACGGGGCAATTCGTTCGATTCATCAGGAAATTGTAAAGTATTCTGCTCAACAAAATATTGCTATGGTTAAGGTAATGATGCGAACGCTTGCACAACAAAACGAGCAGGCGTATAAAGATGTTGTTAAAATTCTTAGAGAACATTTTACCGAAGAAGAATTACAAGAAATCCTACCTCAATGAGTGAAAAAAGGTGCTAACCCAAGTTGCACCGGACTCGGCTACGCCTCAGGGTCAACAGTGTGTTATGCTAAAATTCAAACAGGTAAAAGCAACTTTCGGAGCCAAAACGCCAAGCCGATTAACAAACTGTTAGCAAGAATAGGTGTAAGTTGCCTTGATACAAAACGGCCGTTCCCCCTCATCCCACCTTTCTATGCAGCCGCCCGCCAACCCGCAGCCAGCCAATGGAGCCGTCCGGCCGGCGAATCACGTCCACCAGCGCGTCTTTCATAGGGCCGTTGACGCCAATCAGGCGGTCTGGCGCACATAAGTCCAGCGTAAAAGGGGGTGGGGGCGGTGGAGGCGGCACGTCTTCCGTAGGAAAACCGCCCTTGTACGTCATTTGCGCCGCCAGCCGCCCGCCTAACAGACCTAACTCAATGTCCATGAAGGGACGGCCGTATCTGCCCACAAACTGTGCCAATTCCTGGAGGCCAGCATGCAAAGGTTTGGGCGGGGCGGCGTCAATACCCAGGTAGCTTTGCAAAGCGGCCTGCCGCACTGCCTGCACCACCCCATCCCCATGATCGGCGTTGGTGAAGATGGTCAGGGCGAAATCATGCTGCGGAGCCAACGTCAGCCGCGAAACCTGCCCCTTGGTGCCCCCGCCATGCTCCACCAGGCGCGGGCCAAAGGTATCGTCCACGCGCCAGGTGAGTCCCCAGGATTCCTTCTCCCACAGCGTCACCTGCGGCGTTTGCATAGCCGCCACCGAATTGGCCAATAGCAGGCGCTCGCCTTCCGGCGTGACGCCATCCCCCAAATGAAACCGCGCATAGCGCAGCAAATCGGCCACGCGGCAAACGAGGCCGCCCACTGGATTGACGTATCGCGGCAGAACCCAGGGCTCGGCCACCTGCGGCGCATCGCCGTTGAGCGAATGGCCGACGGCAAAACGACGCACCATCACGTCGCCCGGGTCCAGATAGCTGTGGGCCAGACCCAATGGCTGCAGGACCAGCTCATTCAACACCTCATGGTAAGGCTTGCCGGTCACTTGCTCAATGATGGCTCCGGCCACGGCAAACCCGGCGTTGTTGTAAGACCAGACTGTGCCCAGGGGCGCAAGCTGCGCCAAATCGGCCATGTCGGCCACGTAGCGAGTCAAGGCGTCGTCGCCGCTGCCGGTGTCATGGAAGAAGTCACCCACCCAGCCGCCGGTGTGGGTAAGCAGGTGGCGCAGGGTCGCTTTGGCCGAGGCGTCCGCGTCGGCGACGTGGAAACCGGGCAGGTAGCTGTGCACGGTGGCGTCCAGGTTTAATTTACCCGATTCTACCAGGCGCATAACGGCCGTTCCCGTGAAAGTCTTGGTGATGGAGCCAATCTGGAAAAGGGTATCGGCCGTCACCGGCAGCGGGTGGTCGACGTTGGTGACGCCAAAACCGGCTGCCGCCATTTCCCCCTGGTGCCAGATACCTATGGCGACGCCCGGCACCTTTTTCGCGGCCATCACCTTTTCTACAACGCCACAAAGGGCTTTCCATTTTTCTTGCTGGCTGGTTTGCATAAGCTCTAGACCTCCTGGCCATTGTGCAAAATCATACTCTTTACAAACGACTGGCCGGTTCCTGACAGTCTCGAAAACTGCCAGTCTCTCGTCCAATCTCAAATGGAAAGTTATTCTTGCACCATGATAAATCAATCAATTTCGCGTGCTTACCTCTATTCTACCCGAAGCAAATCGTGTAGGGTAAAGGGCATCCAGCACACAGAGGTAAGCTGTATGATGAAGAATTGGGCAAAGTTGGCAATGGTTTTGGGGGTGAGCAATCTGGAATTTAGCGGGATGCCGCCAACCTCCGGCCACGACTCTTCTGACCACGCCGCCACGCACCACCTTCACTCCAACCCCTGCCCCCACCAGCACCCCGCCAGCATCCACTGTTTCGCCAACTGCGGTGCCCTTGCCTACGACGACTGCCGCCGCACCGGCAACGGCCGTTCCCTCCGCAGCTTTTACCCCCATCCCCACACCTGATCCCTACGTCGACCTGACCATTGCTGCCCTGGCGGCCCGCCCCTACGGTGGCGGCCTGCTGGACATCATCGACACCCTGGAAGAAAACGAGCTGTGGACACGCTACCTCATCACCTACCCCAGCGACGGGCTGACTATTTACGGCCATCTTACCGTGCCCAACGCCGGCAGCCGCTTTCCGGTGGTGATTATGCTGCACGGCTACATTCCCCCCACCGAGTACGAGACGGTGGCCTACACCCGCCGCTACGCCGACGCCCTGGCAGAAGCGGGCTTCATGGTCATTCACCCCAATTTGCGCAACTATCCCCCTTCGGACAGCGGCGCTAATCCGTACCGCATTGGCATGGCCGTGGACGTATTGAATCTGATGGCCATTATTCGGACGCAAAGCCAGGACCCGTTGGGGTATTTGCGCCGCGCTGACGCTGACAGCCTGCACCTGTGGGGGCACAGCATGGGGGGCGGGGTAGCGTTACGGGTGGCAGCGGTGAACAATGCCCTATACCTGAAATCGGCCGTTCTGTACGGCAGCATGAGCGGGGACGAGGCGTTGAATTACGGCCGTATCCAGGTGTGGAGCGAAGGGGAAACCGGGAACTTCGAACTGGCGGCCCCTCAGGAAACATTGGCAGCCATCTCGCCGATCAACCATTTGGGGCGCATAAATGCCGCCATCAGCATTCACCACAGCGACGCCGACGACGTAGTGCCCCTGGCCTGGTCAGAAGATTTGTGCGCGCGGCTGCAAGCGTTGGGCAAAGATGTTAATTGTTTCATATACCACTCCGCCCCGCATACTTTCAACGGCCCAAATGACACCTTGTTTATTGAACGTGTTGGAGTCTTTTTCGCCCGTAATCGATGATCGTGCTTCAATGTTTAGTAAGCAGTATGTCAGTACAGGATCGCCTTTCACCGGTCACTACTTAATGCTTACTGGTTACTGCTCACTGTTCACTAGCCGCCAGCAGTTCGGCGTGATGGGGGTTGATTTCCAGGCCTTGCGCGTAGGCGCGGCGGGCGCGTTCCGCGTCACCCTGGGCCAGGTAGGCGTAGCCGCGATAGAGGTAATTTTCCTCAACGTAGCGCCCTCCCTCGGTGGCCAGCAGCGCGTCGGTGAGTAAGAAGATTTCGTCGAAACGGCCGTTTTCCAAGTAGGCCACGTAGGGTTCAAACTGGTACCACAACATGCGCCAGGGCAGGCCAATGCGCCGCGCCTCGTCAAAGCTGGCGGCGGCCTGCTCAAAGTAAACGCTTTCGCCGGTAAGCTGCCCCAACTGGGTAAGACTGCTGCCCAGGTTGAACCAGGCATAAGGATCGGCGGGGCTGGCTGCGGTGGCTGCCTGGGCCGCTTCCGCCGCGCTTTGCCACATGGCCAGCGGGTCGGTGTAGCGCGGGCCGAGGAGGTTGAGCACGGCCGTTTCCTGCGCTTCCGGATACACCACGACAAAGCGATTGTTAAAGTGCCGCCAATATTGCTCCACGTCGCCAAAATCTTCCCGCCGCCCCACGCTGTCAAAGGGGCCGAGAAAAGTATCCAATACCCAAAACTCCTCTTCGCTCTCTTCATAGCCAAACAGCGTCACGTAATGGCCCATCCAGCCAATCTCTTCGTCGGCCAGCAGCAGCCCCTTTTCGATGATGACGGGGAATCCCGCCGCCAGCAGCCGCTGCAGCAGCGGCAGGTCGCCGTTGACAAAGGTCGCCGCGCGCAGGTCAGTATGCTCCTGCACGTAAGCGACCATTTCCCAGGGTGAGACGTTGCGGTCATCGTAGGCGGGGCGAATAGCCTCGGCCACCTCCAGTTGTTCGACGTCAATGTTGTAGAAGTTGAGGACCTGGGTCAGGTTGGCCGGGCCGCAGTTATTAAATTTTTGGGGAATGCTCGTTATGCCCTCGATGAAGATCGTGCGCGGCAGCGCTGTGGCGGTAGGCGTAGGGCTGGGCAGCGGTGTGGAGGACGGCGTGATGGTGGGGGGTACGGCCGTTACGCGTTCCGTCGTGGGCTGAGGGGTGAAGGTAGGCGGGAGGGTAGGCGTTGTCGTGGGGCGCAGGGTAGGCAGCACAATGGTGGGTGGTGGGTAAACGCGGGTGGGCGCGGGCAGGGCCGTGGGTACGGGAGTGGTCACCAGGGCAATCAGCGGCTCCGGCAGCCGGTAGCGGATGCGGCTGGGCAGAGCACTGATTAAGTGCGGCAAGCTCCACCAGCCTACCAAGGCTAGCAGGAGAAGAGAAAGTAGAAAAAAGAACGGCCGTTTACGCTGCATCCAAGCTGTTTGCCTTATAAGTGTAATTGTGACATTTATCACAATGTTGGCGTGACATCTAGTACTAACCCCACTTCCAAATTCAGTCTATTCTGGGGTTGAACCTTTTCTGGTTCGGCAACATGATTTCTAAAAACGCAGGAGTATTTTCATTTAAGGAGTTAATCTCATGGCGACTATTATAAAACCTGAACCAAAAGGGCAGCAGGATATTCTACAACCGTTCAGTTTTAACTATTTGCTGCGCTGGCTGATACCCCTTTTGATTGGGGCTATCATCTGGTTCATTGCGCCGCCTGAAGGTGTGGAACAAAATGCCTGGCACTTGTTAGCCATTTTCGTTGCAACCATTGTGGGCATTATTGCCAAGCCGCTACCCATGGGTGCTGTCGCCATCATTGGGATTTTGATGACGGCCGCCACCCGAACCCTCTCTCCTGGGGACGCCCTCAGCGGTTTTGGTAACACCACCATCTGGCTGATTGTTATCGCCTTTTTCATTTCCCGCGGCTTCATTAAAACCGGGCTGGGCGCACGTATTGCCTACCTTTTCATGGCCGTGCTGGGGAAGAAAACGTTAGGTCTCAGCTACGGGCTGGTAGCCAGCGATCTGGTATTGGCACCCGCCATCCCCAGCAATACGGCCCGCGCCGGTGGCGTCGTCTTTCCCATCCTCGTCTCCATCGCTAAAGCTTATGGCAGTAATCCTGATGACGACACCAGCCACAAGCTGGGCGCCTTCCTAACCAAGGCCGCTTTCCAGGGAACCATCATCACCAGCGCCATGTTCCTGACGGCGATGGCCGCCAATCCCCTTGCGGCGCAGCTTGCCGGCGATCAGGGCATTGAGATTACCTGGGGTGGGTGGGCTATTGCCGCGCTCGTTCCGGGGATCATCAGTTTAATTGTCGTTCCGCTGCTCATCTACAAAATTTATCCGCCGGAAATCAAAGAAACTCCTGCAGCAGCGCAAATTGCCAGAGATAAGCTGACAGAAATGGGAAAGATGAAGACCAGCGAGTGGATTATGCTGGCGACGTTTTTCCTGCTAATAGGCTTGTGGATTTTTGGCCCCGACAATCTTTCCATGAGTGCTACCACAGCCGCCCTGGTTGGCCTGGCAGTGCTGCTGCTCACGACTGTGCTTACCTGGAGCGACGTGCTGAATGAGCGCGGCGCCTGGGATACGCTGGTCTGGTTTGCTGCCCTGGTCATGATGGCCTCTCAGCTCAATGAATTGGGCCTGATTCCCTGGTTCAGCGAAACCATGGGCGAGGTGGTAGCTGGTTACAATTGGGTACTTGCCTTCCTGGCGCTTTCATTGGTTTACTTCTACAGTCATTACCTCTTTGCCAGCAATACTGCCCACGTCAGCTCTATGTATGCAGCATTTCTGGCGGTAGCCGTCGCGGTGGGCACCCCGCCCTTGCTGGCAGCCCTGGTGCTGGCGTTTTTCAGCAACCTGTTTAGCAGCATGACTCACTACGGCACAGGCCCAGCGCCGGTACTCTTTGGTTCTGGTTATGTGCCCATGTCAGATTGGTGGCGTATTGGCGCATTGATAAGCGTGGTGAATATCGTTATCTGGTTGGGCATTGGCGGGTTGTGGTGGAAGATTCTGGGTCTCTGGTAATCAATCACCACTGTTAAGCATCTGATTTCTTGGGAAGCCTGATAATCTAATGAGATGAGGGATTGGAGATTAAGCGATTTCCAATCTCTCATCACTAAAAGCGCCAACTGCGCTATAATTCGCCTCTATGAGACGAACAGCGGTTTGGCTTTTACTGTTTTTGGGGCTGGTGACAGCCTGTGACAGTGTAGCTCTGCCTAATCCACTAGCCACCAACACCCCATTACCGACAGTCGTACCCACACCGGAACCCACACCTACGCCCATCAACGAAGACGCTGGGGGCATTGCCCGCGCTTTTTATCGCGCCTGGGAGGGCTTCGACTACCTGGGTATGTACAGCCTGTTGTCACCGCAAAGCCAGGCATTGGTAGACAGCCAATCTTTCATCAACCGCTATGCTGAGGCCATGGACACCGCCCGCGTGGTCTCGGTGCACACCCAACCGCTGGCGCAAATTCAAGAGGGAGCCGAGGCAGAATTTGGCGTGCGCGTAACGTGGGAAACGGCCGTTGTCGGCAGCATTACCCGCGACCACAACGCCCGCCTGGTCTACAGCCAGGAGCGCTGGGGCATAGTGTGGGACGAAAGCCTCATCTTGCCCGAACTGGTGGGTGGCAACCGCCTCGCTTTAGAATATCGCATTCCCGCCCGCGCCAACATCTACGACATTAATGGCCTGGCCCTGGCTTTTCAGGGCAATCTAGTCACCCTGGGCGTCGTGCCGGGCCAGATTGAAGACGAAGAGGGCCTGCTGGCCGCCCTCAGCCCGATGCTGGGCAAAACGCCGGAAGAAATCAAGGAAATCTACGCTCCGGCCCTGCCCGATTGGTACTGGCCTATCGGCGACGTGCCTGAAACGGTCATGCAAGAAAATGGCCCGGCCTTGCAGCCATTTATCGGCAAGGGGCTGGCCGCCCCGCAGACGCGCCTCACCCGCCTCTATGGTGAAGGGGGCGTAGCCCCGCATATTGTGGGCTATACCGGGCCCATCCCCGCCGAAGGCGCCGCCGAATATGCTGCCGCCGGCTTTCGCGGTGACGAAACGGTGGGGCTGGCCGGGCTGGAATTGTGGGGTGAAGAGTATTTAAACGGCGAGCGGGGTGGCATTCTTTCGGTGGTGGGTCCTAACGGGCAGTTGGTGACCACGCTGGCCGAGGTGGCCCCGGTGCAGTCGCGCAGCCTGTACACCACCCTGGATCGTAATTTTCAAGAAGCGGTGGAGCAGGCTCTGGCGGAGGCCATCACCACGCACCCCTTTGCCCGCGCCGGTTCGGTGGTGGTACTAGATCCAAACAGCGGGGCGGTGCGGGCGATGGCCAGCTTCCCCACCTACAACCCGAACATTTTTGACCCGGTACGGCCGAATTCGGCTGTGGAGTTGGGTGCGGTGCTCAGCGACCCGGAACGGCCGTTGCTCAACCGCGCTGCCCAGGGTGCATACCCTGCCGGGTCTGTCTTTAAGATCGTCACCTTTTCTGCTGCTCTCAACAGCGGCCTCTACAGCGCCGGCAGCCGCTACAACTCCATCGGCACCTGGAACCGCCTGGGCGACAATTTTCTCAAATACGACTGGCGCGAGGGGGGACATGGGTACATCACCTTGCGCACAGCTATTGTCGTATCGTGCAACTCTTGTTTCTACGACGTAGGCTACACCCTGGACGGCGTAGACCAATTTCTGATTCCGAACACCGCCCGGGGATTTGGCCTGGGCCAGGAAACGGGTATCCAAATTCCCGAATCGGCCGGTCTCATCCCCGACCCCGCCTGGAAAATTGCCAACGTCGGCCAGGGCTGGGCCACCGGTGACTCAGTGAACATCGCCATCGGGCAGGGAGACGTGCAGGTAACGCCCCTGCAGTTGGCAGACATGATCGCGGCCCTTGCCAACGGTGGCACCCTTTACCAGCCTACCCTCATCGACCGCATTGGCGCAGCGGGCGGCGCGCCAGAAGAGGTGTGGCCGACCCAACTGCGCGGTGAACTGCCCATTACCGCAGATGTCCTGGAAACGATTCGCGGAGCCCTGTGATGACGTGGCCAACGACCAAAACTCCGGTACGGCCGCTTACCAGTTTGTCGATCTGCCGCTGCGCGTAGCAGGCAAAACAGGCACGGCAGAAGACCCGCCGCGCACGTCCCACGCCTGGTTTGCCGGGTATGCCCCCGCCGCGCCCTACACCCAGGCGGACGGTACGGTCATTGAGGAACCCCAGTTGGCCATTGTGGTCATGATTGAAAATGCGGGGGAAGGGTCGGAAGTGGCCGCACCCATTTTCCGCCGCATTGTGGAAATTTTTTACGACATTACCCCACGCACGCGGTATCCCTGGGCGGCGCAGTAAGATTCCTGCTTCCAAAGTGACGCGACGTGTTATAGAATGAAAAGGGTTGCCGTTAACGGCCGTTAAGAGTGTGATGGAAATCATTCTGAAGAGGATTGTCAGAGGCCATAGGAATCTGGTATGATGTCTTCAAAGTGTGTCCCAAGTTTTCACAAATGGCGGCAACTGAGAGAGGAGAATCACCCAATAATCCCACATAAGACGCAAAAAGGAGTAGAGACCGATGAGTTCACCGTACGCAGCAAAGCCCTGGTTGAAGCAATACGATGAAGGCGTTCCCGCCACTGTAGATGTACCTGACTATCCTGTCTTTCACTTTCTTGAAGAATCGGCCCGCAACTACCCTGAAAGCGCCGCCATCATCTTCAAGGGGCGACGCATCAGTTATAGACAACTTGAAGAACTGACCGATGCTGTGGCGGCTGGTCTGGCAGCAAACGGATTCAAGAAAGGCGACCGCGCTGTCATCTATATGCCCAACACCCCGCAGTTTGTCATAACCTATTTTGGTATCCTCAAGGCTGGCGGCATAGCCATTGCCACCAACCCCCTTTACACCGAACGAGAACTAGAGCATCAGCTTAACGACTGCGGCGCAGAAACAGTATTTGTCTTAAGTCTCTACTACAATCAGTTGAAAAGTGTGGTGCGCAAAGGCCAAACTCAGGTAAAACGCGTCATTGTCACCAACATCAAAGAATATCTGCCCACCCATCTTGGTCTGCTTTTCGGTCTTTTGAAAGAGAAGAAGGAGGGGCATTATGTCGTTCCAGAACCGGGTGATATGTGGTTTCAAGATTTCCTGGCCCTGGGGCGCCGCTCGACTAAGCCAAAAGTCACCGTAACAGGTAGCGATATCGCCCTGCTGCAATATACAGGTGGCACCACCGGTCTCGCCAAAGGTGCGGTTGGCCTGCACCGCAACCTGGTATCCAACACCCTGGCTCTGCAAACCTGGATTGATTGGGAATACGGCAAAGAAGGGTTCTTGGGAGCCATTCCTTATTTTCACGTCTACGGCATGATCACCGCCATGATTTTTTCCATCTCTGTCGCCGGACAGCAAATTATCATCGTCAATCCTCGCGACCAAAAAGATTTACTTAGCAGTATTAACAAATACAAGCCGGCTATTTTCCCCGGCGTTCCAGCCCTGTACAACGCCATTAACAACAACCCCGACGTTGCTGCTGGCAAGTATGACATTCGCTCTATTCGCGCCTGCATTTCTGGTTCAGCACCTCTATTGTTGGAAACCAAGAAACGCTTCGAGGAACTGACTGGCGGCACACTGGTGGAGGGCTTTGGCATGACCGAAACCTTCGTGGCCACCCACGCCAACCCCATCAAAGGTGCTGTTAAAGAAGGGGCCATTGGTATTCCCATCCCCAGTGTGGAAAGCAAAATTGTGGATGTTGATGATGGGGTAACGGAAATGCCGGTAGGTGCAGAAGGGGAATTAATTATTAAGAGTCCCTCGGTGATGCAAGGGTATTGGAATAAAGACGAAGAAACCAAAAACACGCTGCGGGACGGTTGGCTCTATTCTGGTGACATTGCCAAGATGGACGAGGATGGTTTCTTTTACATTACCGATCGCAAGAAGGATATGATTATTGCGGGCGGATACAATATTTATCCACGGGAAGTGGAAGAGGTATTGATGACTCATCCGGCGGTGATCGAGGTCTCGGTGGCAGGCGTAAAAGACGCCCGCCGCGGCGAAACGGTAAAGGCATGGATTGTGAAGAAAGAAGGCGATCCCACCACTGAGGAAGAGATTGTGGAATGGAGCAGGGATCAGTTAGCGAAGTACAAGTACCCGCGGCTTATTGAGTTCCGCGACGAACTGCCTAAAACAACGGTGGGCAAGGTGCTGAAGCGCGAATTGCGTAAACAGCATGAAGAAGCACAAGAAAAGGCTGCCTCGTAATCCGACAATCCTTTTGACTCTTCAAAAAAGCTCCTTCAAGTCTGGCTTCCTGAAGGGGCTTTTTTGTTTCACTTTACCCGCTTTTGGGCGAGTGTTAGAATAAACCCTACAATTAGCATCCTCTTTACCTTGTTGCCGCAGGTGTAGTCATTCAGCCCAGGAACCTTTGCGTAATCTTTGGCAGGTAGCTTATGAGTGGATTTGACCAATCCCTATTTGTGAATCAAGAAAAGAAGATTGGCGGATTTCAAAAACTCTTGCAGCCAGCAACCCGACAGGCGGTGATGGTTATTGAAGCACCGCGGGATATGGGTAAGTCGTGGCTAATTGCCCGGTTGCAAACTCACTGCCAGGAGCCAGAAGTAGCTGTACCGGTAGCCTTTATTGATTTCCGGCATCCGCGGGAAATTCATGAGATTCAAGATACGCTTGGGTTGATTCGCCTGATACGGAACAAGTTGGGCCAGGCTGCATATTTTAGCGATTTAAACGTAACCATTAACAGCTTTACCAGCAGTAAACGTGAAAACATAACGGGTGTTGTGACGCTGCGGGGGATGATGGAGCGATTTTTTGACCTGGATGATGTGGCGGGGCTGGCCTTTGATTTGCAGATTGATTTTGAAAATTTGCCAGGGAACACGAAAAGCAGCAAGATTCGAGCCCTGATCCAAGAGTGTGAACAGCAGGTCCGGCTGGCGGCGTTGGTAGCACAATGTGCACAGCAACGGCCGTCTGTGGATTGGGCCCCTGTTTTGCGCGAGGTGGAGGAAGCCCCCGCCACAGCCGTTTCTGCTGTTCTTGAGGAACCGGTTGAAGACCAAAACGGCCGTTTGTGGGCCGACACCGAAATCGAACGCCGGCGGGCCGAGCGTCAAATTAACGACGCCTTCTTTGCCTGCATCGTGCGGCTCATGACCGCTAAAAAACAGGTTGTCTTCCTCTTCGATGCCGTAGAAGAAGCGCCTGACGTTGCCGAAGAGTGGATCCGCAACGAGTTACTGCTGCGCCTGCGCGATGGGCAACTTAACGACGTCGTCGTCATCATCACCGGCCGTAAAACCCTGGATCTCACCGACCTGGAAATACGCGAATTGCTGGTCCAAACTTCCCTTGAGCCCTTTACCGAAGAACACGTTCGCGAATACTTTGAAGAGAAAAGAAAAATCACCGGTCTCGACCTGCGCACCGTCATCCTCACCAGCGGCGGCGTGCCCGGCGCGCTGGCCATGATGGCCGATCATGCCGGCGCATCCGTACAAGATGACGACGATTTTTTTAGTGACCTATGACCGACACCTCCGCCACCATTAACTCCTTCCTGGAACGCATTCTTGACGAAGCCCATCCTCTCATGGCGGAGTCGCTGTATATGGCAGCCGTGCCCCAATGGTACAGCCCGGCCATGCTCATGGCCCTGCGCCAAAAAGACGACCTGAACAAAAACATGCGCCTGGCCGAGCGTATGACCCGTTACTCCTTTATTACCACGTTGGACGAGGCCGTGCATCTGTACACGGTACGGCCGGAGGAACGGGCGCTGCTCCAGCGGCGGTGGATTACCAAGGACCCCCAAGCTTACCGCCATGCTCACCAACAAGCTCTCGCTTTCTGGGAGAATGCCGAAGAGGAAAATGCTTTCGCCAAAGCTCAAAACCTTTTTTATCACCGCTTATTTGTAGATTTGCCAGGCGCTACAGAGGAGCTGCTGGTTCTCTTTCGCACGTACCGCCAGGAACGGCAGTTGGCGGCTATTGAGCGATTGTTGGACACGGCCGTTTCCAACCGCTTTTATCTGCTGCTGCTCAACGAAAACCTCAGCGAACTCAACGACACAATTAGCCACCTACAGGGGCGGCTATCACAACTTCGGGGTCGTTGGTCCGAAAGCCTGGATTCTTTAGAAACCTTACGGCAAAAGCCCGACCTCTCCCCTCGCCTGCGCCCCCTGGTTTCGCGCGCCTATGGGCATGCCCTGGCCAATACCGGGCAGTTCGTCGAAGCCATCGATGCCTACCAGCAATCGCTGAACCAGTTTGCCCAGCTCGATAAACCCATGACTGCCTTTGGCAGCGCAGAAGCCGAGAAGGCGTACACTCTGATAGCCGTGGGTGACGCTCACGTGGGGCTGGCGATGGCTTCCAGAGGGTTTGAAGAGCAAACGGCCGTTTCCGCCCGTTGGGGGCAGCGGTTGTCCAATCTCTTTTACTTCTTCATCTCCCTGCCCTTGCTCATTTACCTCAGCCGCGCCTTGGGCCGCAGCGTCTGGCGGCCGCGTTTCTGGCCCGCCTTGCGCAGCCAGGACTGGATGATTGCCCGCCTTTTTGCCCTGGGTGCACGTGCGTACAAAGAAGCGGACCCCATCCTGGAAAAGTATGGCAAGCCGGCCGAAGGCGTTGCCGCCGATGAGCGGTTGGCGAATCTTTACCTGGCCGTGGGTGACGTGGAACGCGCGCAGGAAACCTTTGCCTGGCTCCTGGAACAAGCGGATTCACCACTAGGTGATTACCACCAGGCTGTGGTGCAGGTGGGTCTGGGTGAGGCGCTGCTGCGGCTGGGGCAGGCAAATGAGGCGCGAGAAGCATTAGAAATGGCCGTAAACACCCTCACACTCTTCGAAGACCCCGACCTACTGGCCCTGGCCCAAGCCTTGCTGGCAGGAGCCCGGCAGAACACCGATCCGGCACAGGCCACGGCCGCCTACCGCCAGGCGCAAAATCTTTACCAGCAGCAAAACCGTCTGAACGAAGCTACCAACGTCAATGAGCGGCTGCATACCTTGGCCCATGACCCCTCCCTACCAGAAAGCGTGCGGGAGGCAGCCGCTGCGGCTGCTGCCGAACTTCCCACCCGCCAATACCGCGCCCGCTATCGCCACCGCATCACCGTCGTCTTCCAGCGCGTGGTGGTGATGCTGCTGGCTTTGGCCTTGTTCCTCATTCCTATCAGCGTCATTCGTCTGGAAACGGGCAGCGCCGTTGAGCCAGATATCACCTTTAACGCCACGCCGCTGCTGCAGCAAAACAACCCCAACTTCGTGCCGGACCTGAGCCAGGGCATTTCGGCGCTAAATCTGGCCGAGCCGCCCAATCCGGACGTCTTAGTTTGGTTGGGCGTGACTCTATTTGCCCTCTACCTGCTGTTTACCACCGCCCTGGGCTTGTGGAGCATTGCCCGTACACCTCTGCGAGACGTGCAGGCTGCCGGAGAGGCAGAAGCCGTGCGTCTGGATGACAACGGGCTGACGGTGGGTGGGCGCCCGGTATCCTGGCAGGCTGTCAGCGGGATTGTGCGCGCCGACGTGCGGGTGCTGCAGGAGCGGCTGGTTGACAATGCGGTAACGGCCGTACTCATCCCCAACCAGCCTCCATTGCGCATCAGGGGCAGCATGGCCTGGTATGAAGCCATCCAGCATCGTGTCGAAGAAAAGATTCCTGCCACCGCCCGTCGGACCGATTTGGGCTACAGCATGCTGCGCAGCGGTCTGGGCTTGTGGTATGGGCTGACGCTGTTAGCCCTGTTGGCACTCTCCTTGATGGGCCGCTTTTTACCGCAAACTGTGTTGGCTGATTTTCTTGGCCCTTACAGCCTGGCGGATATTTACCCTTATTTGTACCTGGGGCTGTTTGTGCCGCCGCTGTGGTGGTTCGCCTTACGGCCGTTAACCATTGCCCGGCGCACAGACCCCCGCAGCCGGCTGCCGCTCTGGCTGGCGGGCGCCAGCGGCGTGCTGGCCCTGCTGCGCCTGGCTACGCTGTTCCGGCCCTGGTTTACCGTGCCAGACATCTATCCGTCGCTGGCCATTTTGCTGCTGGCGGGCGCGGGCAGTCTGGTAATCTGGCGGGGATGGGATGCAGGAGCGGCCGTTTTCGGGCAGCGCGTGCGGATGGGAACGGCCGTGTTTGCCCTGGCAGCGGTTATTCTGATGGGCACCCACGTGCTGCGCGAAGTCGTCGCCTACCATTACCTCGTAGTGGGTAACACCCGGCGCGACGCGGCTCTGGAACTGCCCGGTTCTCCTGAAAAAGATGCTCTGGTAGCCGACGCCATTACCGCTTATACCCAGGCAATGAGCACCGCGCAACTCCCCTTTCCAGGCATCGGCCAAGCTGGCCTGCGCATTCCGGTGGGCATCCCGCGGACGCTGGACACCACCTGGATGGCTGCGGCCAACAGCCGCGCGGCCATGTACGCCCAACTGGGGCAGTACGCTGCCGCCGTCCACGATTACACCCGCGTGCTAGCGTACACGCAAGACCCGGTTGTTTACGTCAGCCGCGCCATTGCCTACTTGGGGCTGGGGACCCAACCCGGCGCGGAAGTGGGCATGGTAGATGTGGAGGCGGAAGATTACGGTGAAGCCATCGCCGATTTCAACGAGGCCATTGCGCGCGCGCCAGGCGAAGCGCGGTATGTGCTGTGGCGGGGAGTGGCCTACCATGCTCTTAGCGACCGCACTTCGGCTTTGGCCCAGCAAGCGCAAAAAGATTATGAAGATGCGCTGGCCATAACCGGCGCCAACGCCCTGGAGGCCCAGGGCAAGGCCCAAAGTTGGATTGGTCAGGGCTGGCTTTCCTACCAGATCAAAGATTATGAAACAGCCGTTGATTATTTCCAGCGGGCTGTAGATAACGCGCGGCAAATTCCTGCTGATGCGGAACAATTATCGGCCGAGAACAAAACGGCCGTTGAGGCGCTGTTGGGCCTGGGCTACACCTACTACTCATTGCGCCAGTACGACGAAGCGCTGGAGGCGTGGAACGAAGCCGCGGACCTGAATGACCGGCTGCCACAGCCAGAAGCGGCCGTGCCCATTTCCTTAGGCACATTGTACTGGCGTGTGGCCACCCTGGGGGATGATTACGACGCTTTTGGCGTAGACCGCTGCCAGCTTGCCGGCCTTGCCGAGGCAGAGAAGGCAGTCGAGGCGGAAAATTTGGAAGCCTCATTGGCCGCCTTTGACCGTTCGCTGAATATTCCGGGGCAGGATGATGCCGGGCGCGCTTTTACCTTCCGCACCATGGGGCAGGTGACTTACCTGCTGCGTGATTGCCCCGGCTATGACAAGGAGCAGGTGCTCAAAGATGCTCATGGAGAGTATGTTGATGCCGTGGCGCTGGCTCCAGGTGAGGCGGGGTATTGGTACCGCAAGGGCCGTCTGGCTTATGCCGTCTGGGTGCTGCCGGGTGTAGAAAATTCGTGGCTGGAAACGGCCGTATCTGATATGGGTGGCGCCATTGCCGCCGCGCCGGACACGGCCCTTTACTGGCACGATCGCGCCTGGATGTCCTACCTGGTGTGGCAATACGCGCCTTCGGATGCCGGCGTCAGCGCCCGCAGGTCGCTCTTTGCCGGGTTGGCCGACTTAAAGCAGGCGCTGGCTTTGGACGCCACCGACCGGGGCAGCAGCTACCGCCCCAATTATTGGGAAGAGATCATTTATGACGAGGCTGTGAACGGCACACTGCGTAGGGGCGACGGCTGGTTTGCCAATGGGGAATATGCCACGGCGCTGGATTATTACGTGCTGGTGGCAGAGAATGTGCCGGAGAATGCTGTGGCTGCGCTGAAGGCGGGGGTGGCTGCCGCAGCCCTTGATGATCGGGAAACGGCCGTTTTCTGGTATGACGCGGCGCTGGAACGGGCGGGTGAAAACAACGACCCAGGGCTTGAAGGCCTGATTGACACCTTGCAAGAGCTGCTGGACGAGGGGGCCTCGTTGGACCGCACGCTGGCGCAGGTAACGGGCACAGCCGTAGATCCTGTGCCGCCGCCCGATGCGGAAACCTTCTTTGCGCGGGCGCTGCTGGCCGTGCAGGAGGAAAATTACACTCAGGCGGCGCAATTGTACCAGGGGGGGCTGCTGTTGGTGGCCTCTGGCGGTGAACGGGACGCGGCGCTAAATGCGGCCTACGCGCTGCGCGATTGGGTGCTGGCCAATGGGGATGTGGGGGTAACGGCCGTTTACTGGCCTGCTTTGTTAGACGAAAAAGAAGTGGAAACGGCCGTGTCCGCCCTGGATACCCCCGACCTCTACTGGCGCTACCGCGCCGACTTCGGCTTCCAGCTCATCAATCGCCCCTTCCGCCAGCAGGTCGGCAGCGACGAAGATTACGCTGCTATTTTCCCTACCATCACCAGCGACATCCGCCGCGCTTATGCCCTGGACGCTGCCGCCCACCAAGTGTGGTACGACTTCTACGTGGATGCCAACCTGGGCTGGCTATACTTGCGCCGCGCTGACGATCTGGTGGAAGCGGGCCGCTACGAGGACGCCATCCCCAACTATGCCCAGGCCATCAACCGCATCCAGCCCAACAGTGTAAATGCCCGCGGCGACCTGGCCGACGCCATCTTTAACGGGGCGCTGACGGCGCTGCGCCTGGAGCAGGCAGACCGCGCGGCGCGTTGGTACGCTCAAGGCATTGCCCTCACCCGACGGTACGCTGGGCTGGAGGGCAAACGCAGCGCCGCCGCTGCCGCTCTCGCTGCGCTGCTGGCCGATTACCCGGACTTAGCAGTTATTGGTGAACCAATTTTGGGAGATTTAAGCCCAGAAAATTAACAGCCATTTTTTAGGTTGTGGTTAGGGCGAGGTATTTGGGTACAATGCGTCTACGGTAACGCAAAGGATTTGTCCATTACCCCGTTATTATTTTGTGCAGGAGTCTTGTTTTTGATGAGTGTAGATACCGTAATTTTTGACCTGGGGGGAACCCTCATTGAGTATGCCGGGCCGTATGCCACCTGGCCCGACCTGGAAACGCCGGGCTTGCAAGCAGCCTATGGGAGTTTGCAAAACAAAGGCGTGGCGCTGCCCGCTTTTGCCGCATTGCGGGAGACTTACTTTGGCCTGCTGCCGGGGCGCTGGGAAACGGCCGTTGCCGGGCAGCAGAATTTGCGCCTGGTGGACGTGTTAGGGGAACTGCTGCACGTGTGCTGTGGGGCCAATGGCGTGCAGCCAGCCTGGCTGGTGGAAGCGGCGGAACTGTATCAAAATGCCATCTGCGCCCAGGCGCACCCGCTGGCAGGCGCGCGGGAAACCCTGGAAGCGGTAAAGGCGCAGGGGTACAAGCTGGGGCTGCTCTCGAACACCATGTTCACCGGGGCAGCCCACATTGCCGACCTGCGCCGCTTTGGGCTGGATGGCTACTTTGACGCCATGCTGTTTTCGGCGGACGTGAACAAGTGGAAGCCGCAGCCGGACCCCTACCTGCATCTGGTGGAAGAGTTGGGTGGGGCGGTGGAAACGGCCGTTTTCATTGGCGACAGTCCCGAACACGACATTGTGGGAGCCCATAACGCCGGGCTGCGCGCTGTTCTCATTAGATCCAGCCAACGCTTTCACCTGCCGCAAGGAATTCAGCCCGACGCTACCATTCACCAACTGGCCGAGCTGCCACCCGTGTTGGCTCAGTTTGGATAGATAGTTGGATGGTTGGATAGTTTGTTAGTTGGGTAGTGGGTTAGTTGGGTAGTTTGCTCGTGGGAGAAAAATCAAACAAACCATCAAACCAACTAACCATTAAACCTCCAACTCACCTTTCTCTCAGTTTTACGTTTCTCTAACAGAGGGTTTGCTATACTCACCAACATGATGAACGATTACGAAATTGCCCAACAACAAGCAATGATCTTATTTGACCGCGCTTTCCGTTTTCAGCAGCGCGGTGAGTTGGCTAACGCCATGCTGCTTTATCAACGCTCCATTGAAGTGCAGCCCACCGCAGAGGCACACACCTTTTTGGGCTGGACCTATGGCTTGTTAGGGCGGCACGAGGAAGCTATTGCTGAATGCCAAAAGGCCATTCTCATAGACCCCACCTTCGGCAATCCCTACAACGACATTGGCGTTTATCTGATTGAGCAGGGTGAGCACGCGGAAGCCATTTCATGGTTGGAAAAAGCGCTGACAGCCCCGCGGTATGATGCGCCCCATTTTCCCCGCTTTAACCTGGGTCGTGTGTATGAAAAGTTGGGAGACTACCCGGAAGCATTGCACTGGTACAACGCCGCTTTGGACGTAGATCCGCTCTTCCTCTCGGCAGAATGGGCGAAAAATTTGCTCTTGGGAAAGCTAAACTAGCCGCAGCGTCATGAAAACCTGCTAACAATCAGGCCAATCCCTTTCATATTTTAAGAGCCGGGCAAACCAGCCCGGTTTTTTATTTGGTATGTTTCCGGCATCAGATTAACCCTATTTCGTTGACAATCAGCTAAGCACCCTCCAAAATTAGCCCATGCCATTATTTCCCGGACATATTCACGTCATTGCTGTGGGCAAAGTGCAGGCCCACTCTTGGCGCGCCGCCCAGGAAGAGTACGTGAGACGCCTGGCGCACTATACAGACCTGCAATTGCAAGAAGTGAAAGATTACGTAGGCGGGGGGCTGCCCGACGCCGCGGCGATGCAAAAGGAAGGGGAACTGTTGTTGCATGGAGCGCCTGATTCTGCACGGCTCATCTTGCTTTCGCCGGAAGGGCAGCAAACCAACAGCCCCGGTTTGGCGCGGTTTGTGGAGAAGCAGTTACAGGATTACGGCCGTATTGCTTTCCTCATTGGCGGTCCTTTGGGTTTTTCCGATGAAGTGGTTGCCGCCAGCCACTTTCAGCTAGCCCTGTCCCCCCTCACCTTCACCCACGAATTGGCGCGCATCATTCTGCTGGAACAACTCTATCGCGCCTTTACCATCCGCAACAACGAGAAGTACCACAAATAAGAGATTGGAGATTAGAGATTGGTTGAATCTCCAGTATCTAATCTCCTTTCCCACTAATGACCACCACGTACTCCCCGCGGGGTTCCTCGTTTTCGAGCCCGGCTAGCAGGGTACTCAGCGTGCCTCGTTGCACGCCCTCGAACATTTTGGTGAGTTCATTGGCCAAGGCCGCTTCCCGGTCACCATACACGGCCAGTGCATCCTCCAGAAACGCCTTCAGGCGATAGGGGCTTTCGTAGAAGATGAGGGTGTGGGGTGCAGCGGCGTCTACTTCCAAGAAGCGGCGGCGCTTGCCAGACTTGCGCGGCGGGAAACCGCGAAAGGTAAAGCTGTGCGTGGGCAGCCCGGAGAGGACGACCGCCATCACCACCGCCGATGGGCCGGGAATCATTGTTACGGGGATGTCTTGTGCGATGCAGGCGCGCACCAGCACAAAGCCGGGGTCAGCGATGCCCGGCGTGCCCGCATTGCTAACCACGGCCACCGACTGCCCCGCTTGCAGCAGGCCCATGATGCGCGGCAGCACCTTTTGCTCGTTGTGTTCGTGGAAAGCAATTTGCGGCTTGCTGATGTCAAAATGCTTGAGCAGCAGGCCGGTCTTGCGCGTGTCTTCGCTGGCAACCACGTCCACCGCTTTCAGCGTTTCCAGCGCCCGCAGCGTGATATCGGACAGGTTGCCTATGGGGGTCGCAACAAGATAAAGCATGGTTATTCTCCAACCGGCAGTTGTCTCAAGGTTCCGGCGGCGTATTGGGTGATAATGGCCACGTCCGGCGTGAAAGCCATCTCCGGCAAAGGGCCAGCGAGCGGAAACCAATCGACATCCGCAGCATCATCGCCGGCGCGCAGGGCGCCACTCACGGGTTGAGCCAGCAGGTAGACGCTGAAAAAGTGCCAGTCTGGCCCCAAAAAGGCGGATTCGACGTTGATGATTCCCGTGATTTGCACTTCTATGCCCGTTTCTTCCTGCACTTCCCGCCTGCCCGCGGTCAGGTAATCTTCGTGGAATTCGATGTAGCCGCTGGGCAGCGCCCATTTGCCGCCGCCCATTGTGCCGCGACGCAAGGTTAACAACACCTGCGCGCCGTCTGTGACGAAGACAGAAACGCCAGGGGCGGGGTTGCGGAAATGGACGAAACCACATTGCGGGCAGAAAGCCCGGGGCAAATGGTCAATTTGCTGCACAGCTAGAGGCGTGGCGCACAATGGGCAAAAATTGTATGGGCTGGGCTGGGGAACGGCCGTCCAATTGTAAGTGGCGTAAATGGGTTTAAGGGGCATGGCCTGGCTCCAGCAAAATAACGGGAATGTAGCGGTTTCCGGCACGGCGCACGTAGGCGGCGTATCCGGCGTAGGTGTTGACCGCTTTTTGCCAGCAGCGGTCTCGCTCGTCTCCCTCGAGCTGGCGAGCAGTGTAGGGATGAGTACGGCCGTTCATTGTCACAGTTACTTCGGGATGGGCGCGCAGGTTGTGATACCAGGCCGGGTGGCGAGCCTGCCCCCAATTGGAAGCGACGAGGATGATGTGTGGCCCATCGGGAATGCCGATTAGCGGCACGCTGCGCGGCTGCCCGCTTTTGGCGCCGGTGGTGGTCAGCGTAATGACCGGCAACCCGGACAAAATACTGCTTGCTGTCTTGCGTCCCGCGGTGATACGGCTTGTAATCTGGTCGATATGGTGCATGGTGCGCGCAAACAGCCATGCTCCCGGCGCAGATGACGCAATCTTTTGGTTAATTTGTTGGATCAAGTTTGGGCGATTATTTGCACCGGGCATTATTACCTCCATTTCGGAGAATACAGCAAGCAAAAGAAAAGAGATTTTAGGCCAGGTCGCCCAAGGCTTGCAAGGTGAGGGTGGCGGCGACGATGGCGGCCGTTTCGGCGCGTAAGATGCGCGGACCCAGGGTAACGGCCGTTACCTTTGCATCTATTTCCGCCGGGTCAAAGCCCCCTTCCGGGCCAATAAACAAAGCCACTGTGCGGGGCTTCCCGGTTAATGCCGCCGTCAGTGGCTTCCCGCCCGCTTCTTCCCAGGGCATCAGCCGGACGGCGGCAGTGCAGGCAGCAATGGCTTCGGCCAGCGGCTGGGGCGGGGCCAGTTCCGGGATGCGCCCGCGGCGGCACTGCTCGGCGGCTTCGGTGAGGATGCGCTGCCAGCGCGTCCGCTTGTTGGGCTTAACGGCCGTTACCACCGTGCGCGCCGTGATGATGGGCACAAAGCGGCTGACGCCAATTTCGGTGCCTTTTTGCAGCACCCACTCAAAATTGTCCCGCTTGAGCAATGCCTGGTACAGGGTAAGGTGGGTGGCAGGTTCGCCACCAGCCGTGCGCCGCGCCGTAATCTCGCCCAACACCTGCCGATTGCTGACGTCCGTCAGCGTTACGTCGTACTCCCATCCGGCATTGTCCAACACTACCACGCCATCGCCGGGGGCCATGCGCAGCACGGCGCGCATCTGGTGAGCCTGTTCCGGGGGAAAGGAAACGGCCGTATCGCTGATAAACTGTGGGTCTATAAAAAAGCGGTGCATCATTGAGCGAGAGCTAGAGCAAGAGGAGGACAACCTCTCGCTCTAGCTCTCGCTTTCTCCTTTTTGAATACAAAATACCAGCTCGCCCTCAAATAGCAGTTCCGTGACCGGCCAGTTGTGCCCAGCAATGAGCTGCTGCATGAAGTCGCGGTAGCGGCTGACCAGGTTGCGCCCGCCATGGGTGCTTACTTCGGGAAAAGAGACGACCAACCAGCGTACGCTGAGCGCTTCCAGCAACGGCCGTCCCAAATCACCATAGTTGCGCGCGAAGCGGGGCATCTCCTTCAAAAATAGGGCCACGTCAGCATCTTCTTGCGGAAATTGTAAGGCGATGTCTTGTACTTTAGCCAGGGGCTTAAGTCCTTGGAGCGTAAAATAATGGTTGATGAAGGCAATACGCGGTTCGTGAATGTCGTAAGCGTGGAATTGAACGCTGGTGGGCAGGTCCATCCAGGGAAAGGCCAAGGGGTTCAAGCCGCAGGCCACGTCCAGTATCGTGCCGGGCTTGCCGGTGACGCGGAAGATTTCGCGGTAAAAGTCGTCCAGGATGGGCAGCCGCTCCCGCGTGGAGAGGTGGTCGTGCAAAATGTCGCGGCAGGTGGCTTTGATTTGCGTGGGGTCATCGGTGGCGAAAACGGCCGTCAGCCGGGCCGCCTCCTGCTCATAAACCGGGTCGCCCAGATAGGGGGCCATGATGCTGTGGAGCTGGGTGCGTACCGCTTTGAGAGCCTGCTTGGGCTTTTTGTAGCGGCGCAGAGCGTCCACCGCCAGCTCGCGAATGGTTTCTTCGTGGGTGTCGGCGTACTTTTTGGATTGCTTTACGGCCGTTACCAGTGCTTCCACATCTTCTACAGAACCCATGAGGGAATGATAACAGCCTGTCAGCCTGTCAGCCAATTAGCCGGTCAGCCTGTCAGCAGTCAGCGGGTCAGCAGCTCAGCAGTCAGTCTGATATACTGAACTACTTGTGTGCTGAGTTCCTGAATTGCTGACGTGCTGAGTTCCTGATTTGCTGACCCCGCTTACTGGCTGAAATGCCGCCAATCGCGTAAGATTCAGCAGAAGAAAATTACGCGAACAGGCTATGCAATTCATCACAACGATTACCATTCAGGCCACACCGCAACAAATCTGGAATGCTCTCTTTAACCCGCACCTGTTGGGTGACTGTATGCCCGGCCTGACCGAGTGGCAAGAAATTGAGCCACAGCGCGTTTACCGGCTGCTCATGGCCTGGGGGGCCACCAACAACAGCCTGGGCATCCAGGTGCCGGTAATGGTGCAGTGGGGTAAAGCCACCATCCTGGAGCAAATCGCATGGGAGGCAGACCTGCTGCTGGGCAGTCAGCCCATCCATTTGTGGGGCAATGTGGGCATGAAGCCGCAGGAAAATGGTGTGTATGTAGAATTAGAAACAAGGTTAGAAGCAGCTAGCCCAGCCCTGCGGCAAATGGCCAGTAACGTGGCGCCGAAAATTTTGCAGCCCTTTTTGAAGTGCCTGCGCCGCCGCCTGGAAGGGCAGGACGCTGATAAGGAATGAGAAGATGAAGTTAAATGGGACCTATCCAATTGCTGCCCCACCCAATGTGGTGTGGGAAATTTTGCAGGATCCGCTGCTGCTGCAAGAGGCAATGCCCGACTGCGAAAAGCTGGCGCACCTGGGTGGAGACCAATATTGGGGGGTGCTGCAAGTGCACGCCGGTATGGTGCAGAGCCGCTTTGAAGGTAAGATTGCCGTGGATGAGGTGCAGCCGGGTGTGGGCTACAGTTTAACTGCCGATGGACACAGCACTGAAGGGCATTTGGCGGGTAACGGCCGTATCTGGCTGGAAGCGCAAGGCAAAACCACGCTGCTGCATTATGAAGGAGAAGTCCAGGTTACTGGGGCTGTCGCCGATGTGGGCGAGCGTTACCTGGAAACGGCGTGTAGAGCAATCGTTCGCCAAAATCTGACC
Organism: uncultured Chloroflexia bacterium; assembly: GCA_963695505.1. Classification (GTDB taxonomy): domain Bacteria; phylum Chloroflexota; class Anaerolineae; order Promineifilales; family Promineifilaceae; genus JACSRF01. The sequence continues at coordinate 27,154 of CAVOGX010000012.1, forward strand.
GGCATTGCGCGGCTGGCTGCTGGTGAAGAAACGGCCGTTTCTCCGCCCCAGGAAACGCGAAAATCCCACTCGCCACGACTGCTGCCAATTTTCCTGCTCAGCTTTCTGGCTGCCTTTGTAACCCTACTCGCTGGGGGGCTGCTGCTTTTCCGCCGCTTCTACCGCCTCTGGGTGCAGCACCTGGCTCGCGAAGTGGCCAGCTTGCTGGCTGCAAACAACGAGCTCTGACGCATTATCAATACATTAGATTTAGCCGCATTGGGTAACAATAGCGACCACAGTAGCATCTAAGACATTGTGGGATGACATCCCAAAATGAAAATTATTCACAGAAGCTTTCTTCCTGCTTCTGAATTCAAGAGAGGTTACAGCACATCATGGAAAAAGAACGAGTTATCATCATTGGTTCTGGCCCGGCAGGATTAACCGCCGCCCTGTACACGGCCCGCGCCCAGTTGGAACCGGTAGTGATCGCCGGGCAGCAGTTAGGCGGGCAAATCGCCCTCACTTCCGAAGTAGAAAATTATCCTGGCTTTTACGACGCCGAACGCATTCCAACCGGCCCGGAATTGGTAGACGTGATGCAGGCCCAGGCTGAACATTTTGGGGCGCGCATTGAGTTTGATGAAGTAACTGAAGTGGAATTCGGTCAGGGTTCTCCCTTTACTGTGAAAACCTACGGCAAAACCTACCAGACCGATGCCGTTATCGTCACCGCGGGCGCTTCGCCACGCAAGCTGGGCGTGCCCGGTGAAGACGCCTTCATTGGGCGCGGTGTGAGCTACTGTGGCACCTGCGACGGCTTTTTCTTCCGAGGCCAGGACGTCATTGTGGTTGGCGGCGGCGACAGCGCCCTGGAAGAAGCTATTTTCCTGACCAAATTTGCCAATTCGGTAACCATTGTACACCGTCGCGACGAGCTGCGCGCCGGGCCGCATTTGCAGCAGCGCGCCTTTGCCAACAAAAAGATCTCTGTCATCTGGAACAGCGTGGTGGAAGAAATAACGGGTGAGGAAAAGGTGCAAGGAGCGCGCATTCGCAACGTTCAGACGGGCGAAGTGAGCGAAATGCCTATTGATGGTGTGTTTATTTTCATCGGCCATTTCCCCAACAGTAAGTTTTTGGAAGGCAAGCTGGCGATGGACGAGCATGGGTACGTCATCACCGATGAGATGATGCGTACCAGCGTGCCCGGTGTGTATGCCGCAGGTGAAATTCAGGACCCCATTTACAAGCAAGTAGGGACTTCCGTAGGCCAGGGTGTGGCCGCGGCCATGCAAACAGAAAAGTGGCTGAGCGAACGGGAGTGAGGTTAGTTTGATGGTTGAATGGTTTGATGGTTGGTTGGGAAAAAGTTTACTAACCAGCTAGCAAACTGGCAAACTAACCCAGCAGCCTAACCATTCAATTCGAGCTTCTTTTGGGGCCGGCTTGCCACAGCATGGTCTGGCCGTCTGTTACAACTTCAATGGTGCCCAGTTCGTCGGTGCGTAAAACAGTTGCGCCCACGGACTGGGCCCTTTCTATTGTTTCGGGGTGGGGGTGACCAAAGCGGTTTTCCTGGCCCGCGGAAATGATGACAACCTGTGGCTGCACGGCTTGCAAAAAGGGCAGGGTGCTGGAGGTGCGAGAGCCGTGATGCCCTGCTTTGAAGACCAGCGACTGCAGGGAACGGCCGTTACGCAGCATGACCTTCTCCGCGTTTTCTTCCGCATCTCCCGTTAACAGCAGCGAGAAACGGCCGTACACCAGCCGCAAAGAGACTGAATTTTCATTGCGGTCCTCGGCCAGCTCTGAGCCAGGGTGCAGCACTTCCAGACGCACGCCATCGCCCAGGTCAATCAACTCGCCAGCGGCAGCACGATGCAAAGGGGTATCCCTTTCGTTTGCGGCTTCCAGCACTGCGTCAAAAATTTCAGATTCCCCCTGCCCAGTCCCTTCAGTGATAAGCTGTCCTACACGGTAGCGCTCAAACACCCCCACCAGTCCGGAAACGTGGTCGGCGTCAGGATGGGTGGCCACAACCAGGTCGATTTCGCGGTCCCAAAAGGGCATGTGCTGTCCCAATTGGTCGTTGAGCACGCTGGGGTAGTAGCCGCCATCAACCAAAATTTGCCGCCCACTGGGGGTTTGAATGAAGGTCGCATCACCCTGGCCCACGTCAAAAAAGGCGACGTGTAAACGGCCGTCCGGCTGCGTAAAGCCCCAGCTCAAGGTGAGAAGCGCTGCAAGAACAGCCCCACCGTAGGCCACGCGGCGTGATAACCGGGGGCGCAGCAGTGCCAGCCAGCGTGCACGCTCTGCCGGTGGTTGGTGGGCGGTCCAGGTAACGGCTGCAATTAAGGCGTAAAGAGCAATCAAGGCCGGCATACCAACCTGCACGGAAACGGCCGCTCCTGGCACTGCCGCCAATGCCCTAACCAGACCAATGGTATAAGCCAGAAACAGCCACGCTACCCAACCCAAAAGCTGCCCTACCATTGGCAGCACCATGCCCACCAATGCCGCCAGTCCGCCCCACACCATTACACCCGGTTGGGCAGGTAATATCAGCGCGTTAGCCAGTAAGCTGATTAGAGAAAGCTGGTCAAAATAAACCATCATCAACGGCAGCGTCAGCACCTGGGCCGCCAGGGTCACCAGCACCGCCTCGCTGAGCAGCCCCATCATGCTGCGTACCGTGTCGCGGTGCAGCCAGCGCAAAAGCTGCCCTTGTGTCCAGCGCGTGAAGGGGTCGGCATAAAGCATCAGGCCCAGGGTGGCGGCAAAACTGAGCTGAAAACCAACATCCCAGAGGGTAAGTGGATTGAGGAGGGTCATGACAAATGCCGCCAGGAAGAGGGAAGCATAGGCAAAGTTAGGGCGGCCCAGCCAGCGACTGGCCAACAGGTAAAGGCTGCCCATGATGGCCGCGCGCACCACAGACGCATCGGCGCCTACCAGCAGCGTGTAGGCTGCCACCCCTCCCACCGCAAACACCACTGCCCCCCGCTTGTTTAGCAGCGGCTGGCTGACGCTCACCAGCAGGCCAATGAGAATTGCCACGTTGAATCCGGAAATTGCGATGATATGGGTCATGCCGGTGGTGCGGAAATCTTCGGCCAGGTCAGGAGGCAAGCCGTTATCATTGCCCAGCAGGATGCCGCTGAGTAGGGCCGCAGCAGGGTCGGGGATTAGCTGGTTGATGGCGCTTTGGGCATGCGCCTTAAAAACATAGATGGCGTGGTAAAAGGGGTTGCCTTGTTTCTGCGCCAACAAGATTATTTGGGGCTGATTGACCAGGCTATGAATTCCCTGCCGCGCCAGGTACTCTTTATAGCTGAAGTCTTCAAACTCGGGCGGGGTTTCGAGACGGCCGTTTACCTGCACGATGCTGCCATACTCAATAACAGGGAAGCGTGGCGCCCGAACCAATACGTCACCCGTCACCGGTATGGTGTCACTGTTGGGAACAATAAGCTGGTTCACCGAAATGCGCAGGTTGACGTAGTGGTCGCGCACGTCGGGTTCGTCACTAACGAGGCCCATAAAGGTCAGGTCCCGGCTGCCATTGTAGTAAGCGATATGGCTGGCATCGATGGCTGGCAAGGCCGTTAGGTAACGCAGCCCCCCAAAACCCAACCCTCCCAGGCAAAATAGCGCCATGGCCCAGAACGGCCGTTTCCGCCACACAATACTGAGGCGCCATGCCAAGCAGCGCCAGCGCCAACCATACACCTGGCGGCCACCCTATCCAAGAGGCCAACCATACACCAATTAACCAGAAGACACTTGAATAAACAACCGTCATTGCTTCAGCAAAAACTCGCAGCCGATTAGGTTGAGAGGGCAGAGTTCAGAACAGATCACTTGCCATTATAAACTGAGCAGCGCCATGAAACAATTCGCAAGCAGGAAATTAGCTGCCCAAATAAGCGGCCAAACTCGTTTGCCTATTTTTCACATTCCGCATTTGAGTCTGAGATGCAGGTTTGCTACAATAATCAAGCGAAATAGGGTACAAACCCCACCTCCCTGAAGCTAGCACCCCTCATTTTCAAATCAGCATGGCAAGATAGGAGACATTCGCCATTTTAACACCTGGTTTGAATATATATCATTCAATAAACGCAGTTTTACTATTGCAAAGATTTGTATGAAAGATTACTCTGCAGAACCTCACCGCATTCTTGTGGTCGATGACAGCCATCTCATCTTGCGCATTGTCGAAAGCGCACTCGAGGAAGCTGGTTATCACGTTAACACATCGGCCTCTGGTGAGGACGCTCTGGAGTTAATTAATCGTTTTGGGCTGCCCCATCTGGCATTGGTCGACATTAACATGCCCCCCGGAATGGACGGGTTTGAATTTTGTGAGGTTATTCATTCTTTCAGTGACTTACCTGTCATCATGCTGACAGCAATGGATGAAGAACACACAATAGTGCAAGCCTTGGACCAATATGCCGAAGATTACATTACCAAACCGTTTCATGTTGGCGAGCTTGTTGCTCGTGTCAGGCGCGTATTAAGACGTGTAGGCAGTTTCGCCTACGCACTAGAACCCTTGACACAAGTAGATGGGCGACTGCAGGTGGATTTTTCTAACAAACAAGTTATTGTCGATGGGGAGGTTATTTCATTAACACCCACGGAGGCAAAGCTTTTGTATATTCTCATGCGTAATGCCGGGCGCACAGTCACGTCTGAGTTTATCTTGCAACGTTTATGGCCGCTGGAGGTAGCACAAGAAGATCGTCTGCGAGTTTATGTTCATCGCCTCCGCCGTAAAATCGAAATGGATGATGAAGGGCCACGGTATATCGTTTCAGAAAGGGGCGTAGGCTATTCATTTTTTACCAATACAGCAAAAACTGCTGCATAATTGTTAAGGTTGAACAAAACTACCTTCGTTTTATTGTGTTGCTGTTTGCGTGCAGTTTTCCGTATAATCAAATCGTAACCCAGTAGTTTTACATCATCACTTATTGAGATCAATCATTATGGATGCATCAATCGATTCCCAATATCAGCAACAGACTGTTCTGGTGTTGGATGACAACGTGTACACGCTACGACTGGTACAGCATGCCTTAGAGCAGGCTGCTTACAAAGTAATTTCAGCAACTTCAGGAGAGGAAGCCCTGTCTCTGATTGACAAAATTGGCCTACCTCACCTGGCTATTGTAGATTATCATATGCCACCTGGCATGAGCGGTTTCGAATTCTGTCATACTGTGCACCAGTACAGTGACCTGCCGGTTATCATGTTAACGGCCGTAAACGACGAATCCACTGTCATTGAAGGGTTAGAAAATTACGCAGAAGATTACATCATCAAGCCCTTCAGCCCGGGCGAACTTGTAGCCCGTGTGCAGCGTGTTCTTCGCCGCATTGGTGACTTTGCCTACACTCTGGCCCCACAAACCAAAGTTGACCAACGCCTGGTCATAGATTTTCCCAATCGAACAGCTATCGTAAACGGCGATTCCATTTCTCTAACCCCCACTGAAACCAAACTACTTTACATTTTGATGCGCAGCGCAGGAAAAACCGTTACGACCGACTTTATTTTGCGCCGTCTTTGGCCATTGGAACCAGCCTATGAAGACCGCCTGCATGTTCACATGCACCGTTTGCGGCGAAAAATTGAAGATAAGGCGGTTCCACCTTATATCGTTTCTCAAAGAGGGACAGGCTACGTTTTCCAACCTCGCAAAGCAAGCTAAACGAAAAAAAGACCCGGCAGATGCTAGTCGCCGGGTCTTTTTTCCTTAAGGGTAAGAAGTCGCCTTGCCCATTAGTTAAACACTTCTCGCGAGTAAGAGCTTAATACACGCATGTAATTGGCGCGTTCAAAAGCAGCCGGTTCTGCACAATTAATTTGGCTCAAGCTGCCCTTCATCTGTGCCAAAGAATCATATTCGTGCTCTTCCAGCCACTGCTTCAGGTCGGTTAAAACTTCACTGAGGCGGCCTACACCGTTTTGCAGCAGCTCCGAGGCCATCATGGTGGCCGAGGCGCCGGCCATGACTCCTTTCACCACGTCTTCTACCGTGTGCACGCCTGTGGTTAATGCCAGGTCAGCCTGAATACGGCCGTATAAAATTGCCACCCAGCGCAGAGGCAGCCGCAGTTCATTCGAGTTGCTCAATACCAAATGCGGCACAATATCTAGATTCTCAGGATCAAGGTCGGGCTGATAAAACCGGTTAAACAACACCAGACCATCTGCCCCACCATCCGCAAGCCGCTTTGCCATATTCGCCACCGCGCTAAAGTAAGGGTTTAATTTGACCGCCACGGGAATATTGAGGGCCGCTTTGACATCTTGTAAAATGTCCAGGTAAATCTGTTCCACTTCTCCACTACCCAGATTGATGTCGGTTGGCAGATAATACACATTCAACTCTAGTGCATCTGCGCCTGCTTCTTCAATCTTGCGTGCATAATTCACCCAGCCCCCAGTAGACACGCCATTCAGGCTACCGATAACCGGAATGTCCAGAGCGGCTTTAGCCTTTCGAATATGTTCAAGATATCCATCAGGTCCCGTTTGGTACTCCGGCGCTTCTGGAAAATAGTTCAAGGCCTCCGGAAAACTTTCAATCCCCTGCGTCAAATAATGATTTAGCATCTCACTTTCTAACGTGATCTGCTCTTCAAACAATGAGTAAAGTACTATTGCCGCCGCGCCTGCATCCTCCATTCGGCGCAAATTCTCCAGGGTGCGCGTCAACGGTGAAGAGGATGGAACCAACGGGTTCTTAAGCTTCAGTCCCAGGTAAGTTGTACTTAGATCCATGTTACATCTCCTAAATTATCTGAGAGAGTATTCTGGGCTGGAGTGAAAAAGGCTTCTCTTCCACTCCAGCCAATTGACCTCTTCCCTTATTTATTCTACTTTCCCATTACCTTTCGGCGGCTTGGCGGCCATTTCTGAATATGTTTCCCAGCGCGTTTGTACATCACCCTGCGCCAATTCCAGTAGTTTTGCCGCTCGTTCCGGGTGACTTTGCGTCAACATCCGGTAACCGCCCCTCACGGTACATATACTTATCAAGTGGCAGTTTTGGCGCACGCGAGTCCAATTGGAACGGATTCTTGCCTTCCGCTCACCAGATCGGGATTGAAGCGGAAGAGCGGCCAATACGCGCTGTCCACGGCCGCTTTTTGCTGTTCCAGGCCAAATTTCAGGTCGTAACCATGCGCAATACAGTGACTGTAAGCAATAATGAGCGACGGGCCATCATACGCTTCAGCTTCCAGGAACGCTCTGACCGTTTGCGCATCATTGGCACCAAAAGCGACCCGCGCCACATAGATGTTGCCATAAGCTAATGGCCAGCATGCCCCAGATCTTTCTTGGCAGCATTGGCTTACCAGCGGCAGCAAATTTGGCCACGGCCCCACGCGGCGTCGCTTTGGACATCTGGCCACCTGTGTTGGAGTACACTTCTGTATCCAACACCAGCACATTCACATTGCGCCCGGAGGCCAGCACATGGTCCAAACCACCATAACCAATGTCATATGCCCAGCCATCACCGCCAACAATCCAGACATCTCTTCTTCACAAAGATGTCAGCCATGCTCAGCAGGTTTTCCAACTCTGGCTTCCTGGAAGGTTCCACGTCGGCTTCAGCAATCAATCTCTTGTAAGCGATGTTTCAGCTCGGCTACCCGCGCCGCGTTGCGCTTGAATGTCAGCCTCGGTCAGCTGGTCGGCAAACAGGATGCTTCACACAACTCTTCGCCAATGACACTCACTCATTTGGCGCAAGCATGTTCGTGCCCGCTTCCAGACGTTGATCTAACGCCACACGCATACCCAAACCAAATTCGGCATTGTCTTCAAACAGGGAGTTCGACCAGGCTGGGCCACGGCCGTCCTCATTTTGCGACCAAGGCGTTGTGGGCAGGTTACCGCCGTAGATGGAGGAACAGCCCGTGGCATTGGCTATAACCGTCCGGTCGCCAAAGAGCTGGCTGAGGAGCTTCAGATACGGCGTTTCACCACAGCCGGCACATGCTCCAGAGAACTCGAACAGCGGCTCCAGTAACTGGTTGTATTTCACCTGGTTTAATGGAAGCTCAGTGCGATCTACATGAGGGCAGATCGAGGAAGAATTCCCAGTTTTCCTTTTCAGGCTCACGCAGCGGCAGCTGCGGTTCCATGTTGATGGCTTTGAACTTCGGCTGCTGCTTGTTCTTCACCGGGCAAACTTCCACACACAGGGTACAGCCGGTGCAGTCTTCTGGGGCGACTTGCAGGGTAAACTGCATGCCTTTGAATTCTTTGAAGCGGGCTTCGGTGGACTTGAATGTAGGCGGGGCTTTTTCTAGGGCCAGCCGGATCATACATTTTCTCGCGGATGACCCCGTGGGGGCAAACCAGGGCAGCATTTGCCGCATTGAATGCAAATATCCGCATCCCACACCGGAATTTCAGTGGCGATGTTGCGTTTTTCCCATTTGGTTGTACCTGTGGGATAGGTACCGTCCACCGGCATGGCGCTAACGGGCAAGTTGTCACCCACCCCTTCGATGATGCGCGCGGTGACAGATTTAATAAATTCTGGCGCACGATCGGGAATGATGGCCGAGCGCTCAAAGGTGCTGGTCGCTTCAGACGGCACGTTGACTTTGTGCATATGGTCTAGCGCTGCGTCTACAGCGGCATTGTTCTTGCTGCACGATCCGTTCGCCACGCTTGCCGTAGGTTTTCTCGATGGCATACTTGATGGCCGTAATGGCTTCGTCGGTGGGCAGTACGCCGCTGAGAGCAAAGAAGCAGGTTTGCATGATGGTGTTGATGCGGCGGCCCATGCCGGTTTCTTGGGCTACTTCATACCCATCCATCACGTAGAATTTCAGCTTTTTCTTAATGATGGTTTCTTGCATGGAGCGGGGCAGATGGTCCCACACCTCGTCTGGGCCGTAAGGGCTGTTGAGGAGGAAAATGGCTTCAGGGGCAGCCAAACGCAATACGTCGTACCGTTCCAGGAAACTGAACTGGTGCACGGCGACAAAGTTGGCAGAGTTGATCAGATAGGTAGAGCGAATGGGGCGCGGGCCAAAGCGCAGATGAGATACTGTAACGGAACCGGCTTTCTTGGAATCGTAAACAAAGTAACCCTGGGCGTAGTTGTCGGTATCTTCACCAATGATTTTGATGGAGTTTTTGTTGGCACCCACGGTTCCGTCTGAACCCAGGCCGTAGAAGACGGCGCGTACGACGTCCTTTGGCTCAATGACAAAGTCTTCATCATAGTCAAGGCTTGTGTGGGTCACGTCGTCGTTGATGCCAATGGTGAAATGGTTCTTGGGCTTGCCTTTGGCGAGTTCGTCGAAGACGCCTTTAATCATGCCCGGGGTGAATTCTTTGGAGGACAGGCCATAACGTCCACCAATAATCTTGGGCATGTTGGCGAAGGGGACAATCTCGGAAGCCACGCCCTCGGCAACGGCCGTTACCACATCCTGATAGAGCGGTTCACCGGTGGCTCCGGGCTCCTTGGTGCGATCCAAAACCGCAATCGCCTTCACCGAGGCGGGCAGCGCCTGCAAAAACGCTTCCACGGCAAAGGGGCGATAGAGCCGCACCTTAATCATGCCAACTTTTTCGCCCTGCCCAACCAGGTATTCTACCGTTTCATGGGCCGTTTCCGCACCCGAACCCATCAACACAATCACCCGCTCGGCATCCGGCGCGCCCACATAATCAAACAGGTGATACTGCCGCCCGGTCAGCTCGGCAAACTGATCCATGACCTTTTGCACTATTTCTGGAGCCGCCAGGTAGTACGGGTTGGCGCTTTCCCGCGCCTGGAAGAAGACGTCAGGGTTTTGCGCCGTGCCGCGAAGTACCGGGTTATCCGGTGAAAGGCCCCGCGCCCGGTGGGCGCGTACCAACTCATCGTTGACCATAGCGCGAATAACCTTGTCGTCCAACAGTTCTACTTTGTTGACTTCGTGAGAGGTGCGGAAGCCATCAAAAACGTGCAAGAAAGGCACCCGTGATTCTAAAGCTGCTGCCGTCGAAATGAGGGTAAAGTCCGTGATTTCCTGAATAGAGTTGGCGAACAGCTGGGCAAAGCCCGTGCTGCGCGCAGCCATTACATCAGAATGGTCGCCAAAAATGGAAAGGGCCTGCCCTGCTACCGAACGAGCAGCAATGTGAAATACTGTGGAAGTCAGCTCGCCAGCAATTTTGTACATGTTGGGGATCATCAGCAGCAAGCCCTGGGAAGCGGTAAAAGTGGTCGTCAAAGCGCCCGCCTGCAAAGCGCCATGAACGGCCCCTGCTGCGCCACCTTCAGCTTGCATTTCCACCACCAAAGGAACGGATCCCCAAATATTGGTTTTCCCTTCGGCTGAATATTGGTCAGCCCATTCACCCATAGGGGAGGATGGGGTGATGGGGTAAATGGCGATGACTTCGTTGACTTTATGAGCCACACGAGCGCATGCTTCATTCCCATCTAAGGTCACAACTTTCTCGGTCATAAGCAACTCCTTCACATAATGAAGGGGCACGGCGCAATAAGAATTACCATGCCCCCTTGAGATTGTTTTTTGGTGCTGGCTGGATCGCCAACAGCCGAACCAATCTGGGGTATGCAGGTGTACTCGGCATGATGATAATTGCCTGTCTTTGAGTAATTGTAAGGAGTGGTTGGCTTAGCTGACAGTGACAGATTGCATGTCTAGGCGTGACAAAAGTCATTTTGATGTGCTGGTGACACGAAATGTGTGGGAAACGGCCGTTTCTCGCAACCAACCAGCCCTCAATTCCGTATCACTTTCTGGTAGAATCTTAACAAAACCGTTTAGATCGAGAGGACAGCCTGTGAGCACATTTCCCCCTGAAGGCTACATTCGCACCGAATCGGCCGTGCCCGGCATTGAGCTTTACATGCCCCGGCCTCCAGAAGAAACCCACCAGGAAACCGTCGAATTTCACTGCCCCCACTGCGATGCCACCACGGCGTACAGCGCCGCAAGCGGCGGCCTCACCTGCACCCACTGCGGTTACTACGAGCCCCCAACCGTCGAAACCGTGGGCAAAGCAGCGACCGAATTTGAATTTACTGTAGAAACCATGGATCGCGCCGCCCACGGCTGGGGGGTCGAACGTAAAGAGCTGGCTTGCGATCGCTGTGGGGCACACACCACCCTATCCACCGACCAGCTTACCCTCACCTGCCCTTTCTGTGCTTCCAACCAGGTAGTCCAGGTTAAAGCGCCGCAAGACCTGCTGCGCCCTCGTTTTCTGGTCCCTTTCACCATTACCGAAGACGCCTGCCGCCAACGCACCCAGGAGTGGCTGGGTAGCAGTTGGATGGTACCCGGTGATCTGCAGCGGCTGGCGCGCACGGCCGAATTTACGCCAATATTCATCCCCTTCTGGACCTTTGATGCCCGCGCCCGGGCCGATTGGCGCGCTGAAGTCGCCCACACCCGCACCAAAACTGTGTACGTTAACGGCAAACCCCAGACACGCACTGTTACCGAATGGCGCTGGGAATCCGGCAGCGTCAACCTCTTCCATGACGACGTGCTGGTTAATGGCAGCCAGCGCATCAGCCCGGTCTTGCTGCAGCGCATGCAAGGGTATGACTTACGCGAGCTGAAGCCTTACGACCCCAGTTTTTTGGCCGGTCTGTCGGCCCAGGCTTACGACACCGGGCTGGATGCCGCGTGGGAAATGGGGCGCAACCTCATGCGCCAAAAAACCAAAAAGGCATGCCAGGCCCAGGCCACGTCCCAGCACATGCGCAATTTCAGCATGAGCCTGGACTTCAGCGAGGAAACGTGGCGCTACATTTTGCTGCCGCTGTACCTGGCCGCTTACCAATATGGCAGCGAACGCTACCAGGTGATGGTGAACGGGCAGTCCGGCAAAATCGCCGGGCAGCGCCCGGTGGACTGGCGCAAGGTGGTGTTGGCGGCAGGTGGGGCGCTGCTGCCCGGCATCATTTTAGGGTTAATTGCCCTTTACTTTTCCAGCCGTGAAGCTGGGGGTGATACCCTGCCCATTTTGGGCTTCGCCGGTGTGGCAGCCCTGGTTGCTGCCCTGGTATTCATCATCATTGCGGTAAGTACGGCCGTTAAAATGGATGACGCGTAAATGGAAACCGATACCCCAACCCACACATTATTAGCCTGTGCCTCCTGCAATGGCACTTTTCTCACCCCACCGCAAGTCGCAGCGCAGAACTGCCCATACTGTGGCCAGGCCGGCTTAACTGCAATAGATGAGTCGGGAGCAGAAACAGGCAGCCCGCTTTTTACCCAGCCCCCGGAACTGGTGCTGCCCTTTGCTGCGACCGAAAGCAGCCTGCAAAATAGCCTGACTCAGTTTGTGAAGCGCACCTGGTTTGCCCCAACTGACCTGACCCCTGCCAACCTGGCGGCGCGCCTGCAGCCGCTCTTTATACCCATGTGGCTCGTAGATGCCAAGGTGCAGGCGCAATGGCAGGCCGAGGTGGGCTTCAATTACCAGGTGGTCAGCCACAAGGAATCTTACCTGGGCGGGCAATGGCGGACGCAAGAGGTGCGCGAAACGCGGGTGCGCTGGGAGCCGCGGGTGGGTACGCTGCAACGGCCGTATTCCAACCAGGTCGCCCCTGCCCTCGAGGAGTTTGCTCAGCTCGAGCACACTTTAGGAAAATACCGGCTGGACCAGGGCGTACGGCCGTTTCAGGCCGACGATTTGGAGCGAACTTTTGCCCACCTATCTAACCGCCCTCCCGCGGACGCCTGGCCAGAGGCTGAGGCTGCGCTGAAAAATGCTGCGGCGGCCGAATGCCGCCAGGCTGCCACCGCCGACCACCTGCGGGAATTCCGCTGGAAACCAGAATTCTCGGACCAGGTGTGGACGCAGTTGCTCCTGCCCCTCTACACTTCCCATTATCAGGACGACGAAGGCATAACGCGCATGATTTACGTGCAGGGACAATCCGGAGCACTGCGCGGCCAGCGGCGCGCCTCCATGCACAAAGCGCGCCGTTGGGCAACCATCATTGCTGCTGTGGCGGCAGGTATATTTGCTATTAGCTTATTGTTGGCGCTGGCGGGTTATTTTGAGAATCGTCTGCTGCCTTTTGTCGGCGTGGGGATGGTGATAGCCTTGCTGGTGGGGGTAACGGCCGTTCTGCCCCTGCTTCTGGCCTGGTACGTCAATGGCTTCGGCGCGTCCTCTAGCTCCGAGCAGCAAACGCTGGCGGCATTTTTGCGGGCATTAAAGGGGGAATGAAAACTGGAGACTGGAGATTAGAGATTGGTCAGTCTCCAATTCCTTTCCGGTAAGTGCCGGTGATTAAATTCCAGCGTACGCGCAACACTTCAAAAATGGTGTTTACATAATCACGAAGGTTGACATGGGTATCGGCATCATCCACCCATTTTGTGGGGACAATACCAATGCGGAAGTTGTGCCTGCGAGCAATAGCCAGGGCTTCCATGTCAAAACCCCACCGGTCTATTTGCGAAACGGAGAAGATGCGCCGGGCAGAAACGGCCGTAAAGGCCTTAAACCCGCACTGCGTATCCCATATTCCCGGCACGGCCAACAACTGAATAAATAAATTGCCCGCATCCCCCAGCAGCCGCTTCAAGAGGGGCTGAGGAACTGCCTGCTGCGCACCCATCACGTCTTTGGCATCCCGCGAACCGATGACAACGTCGTACCCCTCAGCAAATAACGGCTTCATCTGTTCAAAATGGGTAATGTCCGTAGAATTGTCCGCATCCATAAACAGGCGCACCTGCCCCCTGGCTTGCAGCATTCCTTCCCGCACCGTGTACCCCTTCCCCCGGTTTTCGGCCCGATCCAGGCAGCGTACTTCGGGTTTATCCACCCCAAAAGCCCGCACCACGCTCAGCGTATCATCTGTCGGCCCGTCTAAAGCTACCAGCACCTCCCAGGTGAATGGCTGGCGCGACAAATAAGCGTACACCGATTCCAAAGTGGGCGTAATGCGTTTTTCTTCATTGTAGGCGGGAATCACCACGCTTAGATAAGGACCGTTTTGCTCCATCAAAAGTATCCTTGTTTCGTAACCCGTGTACTGTAATCCGTTTTCCGTTTTCGCATTACGGACAACGGTTCACGGTCAAGGAGGCAATCTTACACCCCGCCAGAGGGATCGTCAACAGGGGTCAGGCGGGCCGTCAGGGTTTCGTCGTCAAGCCGTCGCCTGGCCTGAATGGCGCGGCGCTTGGGCCACATCTTGAAGACGCCCAGCAGACCGGCTAACTGCCCGCGCAGCCGCGCTCGAGCCGCTTCGCCGCGCCAGTGGCGCAGCGCTTCTCTGGTAATAGTCCACTGCGCCCGCCAAATCAACCGCCAGTGACGGCGCAGCAGACTGGTGGGGTAATTTTTCCAGATGAGGTAGAGGAAATTACGGCCGTCGTAATAGCTGCCTGTGACGTCGCCGCCGGTGGCTTTGAGCTTGTGGTAGAGAACGGCCGTGGGCACGTACAGCACCCGCCAGCCCGCCAGGTTTGCCCGCCAGCCCATATCCACGTCCTCGCAGGAGAAGAAAAAATCGTCATCCAGAAAGCCAATCTCTTCCAGCATGGTTCGGCGGTAGGCCGACGAGCCGCCGCAGGCGCTAAAGACGTACTCCTCTCGGTCAAACTGGCCCACATCTTGCTGCCACACGCCGCGATTGCCGGGAATGCCATCCAGCCGCAAAAGTCCCCGGCCGTGTGGAAATGGTCGCGCTGGTCGAAGAGCAGCATTTTGCTGGCGACGCTGCCCACCTCGCGGATGGCGCTCAAAGGCGTCCACAATTTCTGCCAGCCAGTGGGCGTCTACTTCGGTGTCGTTGTTCAGCAGAATGATGATCTCGCCCTGCGCGGCTTGCCAGCCGGCGTTGCACGCGCCGGTAAAGCCGCGATTTTCGCCCAACTCCAGCAGCCTCACTTCGGGATAATTTTCGCGCACATAATCTTGCGTGCCGTCGGTGGAGCCGTTGTCGACCAGCATCACCTCAAAATCGGTGAAGGTTTGCTGGCGCAGGGATTGGAAGCAGTCGTCGAGGTGGTGTTTGCCGTTCAGGTGCGGGATGATGATGGAAATAAAAGGCATTAGATTATGTGCTAATCCCGAACCACGTCTAGGAAAAAGGCGTACTCAAAAGCCGTATCCTTCAAGTAATCGTAACGGCCGCTGCTGCTAAAATGCCCCGCGCCCATGATAGTCTTCAGGTAGAGGCGGTTGCTGCTGATGTTAACCTGGCGCAGTTTGGCCGTCCACTTGGCCGGTTCCCAGTAGGGACGCGCGGGTCATTGAGCCCGGCGGTGATCAGCAGGTGGGGATAAGCCTGGGCGGTGGTGTTGTCGTAGGGGGAGTAGGTGAGCATGTAGTGGTAGAATGCTTCTTCGTTGGGATTGCCCCACTCCTCCCACTCGCCGACGGTGAGCGGCAGGGTTTCGTCAGCATGGTGGTGACGACATCGACGAAGGGCACACCGGCCACGGCCGCATGGAACAGGTCGGGGCCATGGTGAGCACTGCCCCCATGAGCAGGCCGCCGGCGCTGCGGCCCATGATGGCCAGCCTGTCGCGGCTGGTGTACTTCTCGGCGATCAGGTGTTCGGCGCAGGCAATGAAGTCGGTAAAGGTGTTCTTCTTGTGCAGGAATTTGCCGTTTTCGTACCAGTGGCGGCCCATCTCCTGCCCGCCGCGAATGTGGGCGATGGCCCAGATGAAGCCGCGGTCTACCAGGCTGAGCCGCTTCTGGTCGAAGCTGGGGGCCATGCTGGCTCCGTAGCTGCCGTAGCCGTAGAGCATCAGGGATTGTGCCCGTCGCGCTTCATGCCCTTTTTGTACAGCAGCGAGATAGGAATTTGCGTGCCGTCGCTGGCGGTGGCCCAGGTACGCGCCGTTTCGTAGTTGGCGGGGTCGTAGCCGCCCAGCACGGGCTCTTGCTTGACCACCGTCCAGTCCGTTGGTCCATGTGGTAATCGACAGTGGTGTCGGCGGTGGTCATGGAGGTGTAGACAAAGCGGAAGCTGTCGTTGGCAAATTCGGGATTTTCCGCGCCGCGGGTGGCGTAGACGGCTTCGGGGAAGGTGATGGCATAGCTGTCGGCCAGCGCGTCGCCGTTGAAGCGGTGGATGTCCAGGGTTGGCAGGGCATTGGAACGGCCGTATACTGCCAGGTGTCCCGCAAATACCTCTATCCCTTCTAGCAGCTTGTTGGGGTCGTGGGGGACGAGGTCTTGCCACTGCTCTTGCGTGGGCGCAGACACAGGGGCCGTGACCAGCTTGTAGTTGGGGCTGTTGTGGGCGTTGGTGCGGATGAGGAAACGGCCGTTTCGATGTTCCACCCAATACCGCAGCCCCTTTTGCCGCCCTTGCAGCAATCGCAAGTCGCCATCGGGCGTGTTGGCGTCCAGCACCCACATTTCGCTGGTTTCCATGCTGGCAATGCCCAGCACAATGAAAGCGCTCGTCCTTGGTCTTGTCCAGGCCAATACGAAATAATTCGTCTTTTTCGTGGAAAAGCTCTTCGTCATCGGCCGGGTCGTTGCCCAGCACGTGGCGGAACAGCTTGTAGTCGCGCCAGGCGTCGTCTTGGGTCGTGTAGAGCAGGGTGTGGTTGTCGTTGCCCCATTCCACCGAGTAAGAGGTGTCGGAAATCTGGTCGGGCAGCAGCTCGCCCGTGGCCAAATTTTTGATGTAAATGGTGTACCGTTCGCCGCCGCTGGTGTCGGTGGAGTAGGCCAGCAGCGTATGGTCCGGGCTGATGGCAAAAACGCCCACTTTGAAGTAATTGGTTCCTTCGGCCAGAGCGTTTTCGTCCAGCAAAATTTCTTCCGGCGCGTCCAGGCTGCCCTTTTTGCGGCAGTGGATGGCGTACTGCTGGCCCGCCTCGGTGCGCGTGTAGTAGAAGTAGCCACCGTGGGCCACCGGGGCGCTGCTGTCGGTTTCCTGGATGCGCCCGACCATTTCCTGGTAGACAGTTTCTTGCAAAACGGCCGTGTGGGCCATGCTCGCCTGGGTGTAGGCATTTTCCGCTTCCAGGTAAGCGATCACTTCGGGGTTGTTCTTCTCGCGCAGCCAGAAGTAGTTGTCTATGCGGGTGTGCCCGTGAATGGTCAGTTCGTGGGGTTGGATGGCGGCAATGGGGGGAGTGTTGTTGGGTCATTGGTCCTTTTGAGATTGAGGTTATTCGCTGCTTAATCGCAGATTGTCAGGCAAAATTATTCTTTGCATGTTTGATGTATCGGCCAGCGCTTCTTGCCACGGCCGTAACTCAATGCCAATCGCTTTCCCGGCGATGTTGTGCAGGGCGGCATAGGGCGGCGGGGTGGACGCCCGTTTAAATTCGTTGCCACAAAAATGGGCGTGTTGGTCACATCGGCCAGCCCGGCCAGGCGCAAAATCTCGTTGGCAAATTCCCAGCGGGAGCAGTTGCACCGCTGTTGACAAAATGGTAGGTGCCGTACTGGTGGGTCTCAATGCAGTTGGGCGATGGCTTGCGCCAGATCTTTGACGTAGGTGGGATTGCCCACTTCGTCGGTGACGACGCGCAGTTGGCCGGTTTCGCGGGCGCGGTTGAGGATGGCGTGGATGAAGTTGCGGCCGCCGGGGGCGAAAAGCCAGGCAGAAGCGCACGATGTAGAGCGCGCTGCAGAATGGTGCGCACGTGAAATTCGGCGGCGGCTTTGGAACGGCCGTAAGCATTCACCGGGTTCAGCGGCATCCATTCTTCGTACCCGTCGCGGCGGTCCCCGGCAAAGACCTCGTTGGTGCTGATGTGCAGCATCTCCGCGCCAAATTCCAGGGCAGCCAGGGCCACATTTTGCGTACCCAGGCCGTTGACTTTGTAGGCCAGCGCCGGGTCTTTGGCGCAGCCATCGACGTTGGTGTAGGCGGCGCAGTGGATGATGAGGTCGGGTTTGGCAGCGGAAACGGCCGTAAACAACCCATCCCTCTCTGTTATGTCTACTTCCGGCAGATCGAAGCCCGTCACCTCATGCCCGGCCAGCGCCCCTTGCAGCGCCGTGCCCAACTGCCCTTTGTTACCCGTAATCAGAATTTTCATCAGTTGCTCCTTTAGCAGGTCAGCCTATCAGTCCGTCAGCCAGTTAGCCCGACAAGCTAATTTACTGAACCGCTGACCGGCTGAAATGCTGATTCGCTGAATTATACTTGACACCTGCCACTCAATCACCCGATACTTGCACCATGCGCATTGACATTCTTACCCTTTTCCCCGGCATGTTTCCGGGCTACCTAGACGAAAGCATCCTTAAAAAGGCGCAGGAGTTGGGGGCGCTTGAAGTATACCTGCACAACCTGCGCGACTACGCCGCGGGCAAGCACCGCGTCACCGACGAACCCCCTTTTGGCGGCGGCGGCGGCATGGTGCTAAAGCCGGATGTGGTTTTTGCGGCCGTAGAATCTCTAATCTCTAATCTCCAATCTCCGTCTGAGATTAGAGATTGGAGATTGGAGATTGAAAGCCCCCCGCTCATTCTTCTGTCGCCCCAGGGACGGCCGTTCACCCAAACCGTCGCCCAAGAACTGGCCCAACACGAACGACTGGTGCTGCTGTGCGGCCGTTACGAAGGGGTGGACGAGCGCGTGCGCGAACACCTGGTCACCGACGAAATCTCCATTGGCGACTACGTGCTCACCGGCGGCGAGCTGGCGGCCATGGTGCTGGTAGATGCCGTGACGCGGCTGCTGCCCGGCGTGCTGGGCGCAGAAGATGCCGCAGCCGACGACAGCCACGCTACTGGCCTATTGGAAGGCCCCCATTACACCAAACCGGCCAACTTTCGCGGCTGGCTGGTGCCGGAAGTGCTGCGTTCCGGGCACGCGGCCAACATTGCCCGCTGGCGGCGGCAGCAAGCCCTGCGCCGCACCTGGCAGCGCCGTCCCGACCTGCTGCTAACGGCCCCTTTGACGGAGGAAGATAAGTGGTTCTTGGCGCAGTTGGCAGAAGAGGAGATTAAAGACTGAAGACTGGAGACTAATCATCAGCCAGTCCCCAGTCTCCAGTTTCATCCGTAGACTGAAAAGTGGACGGCCGTTGGGTTGCGGTGGAACAGATTGGTGGAACAACGCGTTAAAATGGTAGGGACAGCCAAAATGTATTGGTATTGAGGTTCGCATGTCTAAGAAACGAGTCCAACAATCTGAGCAGCCTACGGTTGCTTATTATCCACCGGCAGCGCAGCAGCCTTTGCCCCCCAGCGTAGCCGAAGCGCCTACGGAAATTTGGGTGCGCGCCCCGCAAAAGACCAACCACCGCCCGAACTGGCTGCTGCGTATTGTGGTCGGAGCAGCGGTGCTGGTTTTTGCCATGTTGAGCGCGGCGCTGCTGGGTGGCGGCGTGCTGCTGTACGAAAGCCAATGGATTTTGCCCGGCGTTTCGGTGCTGGGCGTGGACGTTGGGCAGCAAACAATGAGCGAAGCGGCAGCAACGTTGAGCGGCTCCTGGCAAAATCAGCGGATTACCCTGGTGGCGGGCAGCGCTTCCTGGGCAGTATCGCCCCCAGAGCTGGGCATGACGATGGACGCGGCAGCTACGGCCGAACTGGCCCACCAGCAAGGACGCTCCTGGCAAAGTTTGCGGGAAGGTTGGCAAAATGGAGGGTTTGCCCTCAGCCCGGTGTGGCAGATTGACATGACAACGGCAGAAACCAGGCTGGCAGACCTGGTCCCAGAATTGACGAAGCCGCCGGTGGACGCTGGCATGGTGTGGGAGAACGGCCGTTTCCAGGCTACCCCCGCCATTCCCGGCCAAACCCTGGATTTAGACGCCACCCTGGACAACCTGGAGCAAAATGCGGCGTCGGCCGTGCTAGACGGCCGTTTTGACCTGACCACCAAACCACTTGCGCCGGCCATTACCGACGTGAGCGCCGCTGTGGAGCAGGCCAATGCCCTCCTTAACCAAACTGTTGCCGTGCGCGCCTATGACCCGGTGAGCGATGATACCTGGACCTGGCGGCTGGCCCCCGAAGTGTGGGGCCAATGGCTGGCGGTAGACACGGCGGCGGCCCAGGCGGGGCAGTTGCAGTGGGCGGTGGACGCCTCCCAGGCTGCCGCTTTTGTCAATGGGCAGGTGGCCATGCTGGGAGGCGGGCGCTTTGTTGATGACGTGGAAGCAGGAACGGCCGTCGCTGAGGCACTGACCATGGCTTCCCTAACAAACAATGGGGAAACGGCCGTAACTTTGCGCATTTACCACCAGCCCCAGCAGCACACTGTTCAGGCCGGAGAGACCATTTCCAGCATTGGCCGCGATTACGGCATTCCTTACCCCTGGATCCAGCAGGCCAACCCTGGCGTCGAAAACCTGTTTGCCGGGCAGACCCTGACCATTCCTTCACCCGACGAACTTATTCCCTTGCCCATCATCGAGGGCAAGCGCGTCATCGTCAGCATTACCCAGCAAAAGGTGTGGGTATACGAGGCGGGCAGCCTGAAGTGGGAATGGCCGGCCAGCACCGGCATTGCCGACAGCCCCACTTCACCCGGCGTTTTCCAGGTGCAAACCCACGAGGAAAATGCGTACGCCGGTAACTGGGATCTGTGGATGCCGTCCTTTATGGGCATTTATCGCCCGGTGCCCACCTCAGAATTCATGAACGGGTTCCACGGCTTCCCCACCCGGGGCGGTTCGCAGCTTTTGTGGACCGGCAACCTGGGCCAACCGGTGACCTATGGCTGCATCCTCATCAGCTCCGACAATGCCCAAACGTTGTACAATTGGGCAGAGGAAGGCGTAATTGTGGAAATTCAGCCTTAAAGAAGGAAAATGAAATGGCTTTATCGGTAGGCTTATTGGCAATTTGTGGGGTAATAACTTTGGTAGTCGCTGGCGGAGTGCTAATTTACGTCTTTACGACACAGCGCAACAAGTAGCGGGCAGTTAGGGCAGCGGTGGCAGGCTAAACGAACCATCAAGGTTAGGGGGAAACTCGAGAACGGCCGTTACTGCCTCCAGGTTCAGCGGTCCATAAACGTGCGGAAATAGCTGGCCCGTCTCGTAGCAATCTTCGTACACGATTGGGGCCTGTACGCGCTCGGAGTTAATACACAGCAGCACCAGCCCGCGCTGCCCGTGGTAGAAGGCATTGGCGGGGCCTAGCACCTGCGCCGGGGTAGAGCAGTGTATAAATCCTTCACTATCCAGGGATTCGGCGGCGTACTGTCCGTTAGCAACGGCCGTTTCCCAGGCTGCCCTCGTGGTGATATGCAGAATCATGTTCAAATTGTGCGGGAACGGCCGTAAAATGACAAGTGGCACCACCAAAAGGTGACAAACGCCACTGGCTTTGACTTCACAAACACCCTACTCTAAAAAACAACAGGCAAAAACGGCAGCAATATGAGGAGACACAACTATGTCCAACATTAGCAGCGGCCCCGACATCAATGAAGTTTTTGATGAAGTACCGGCGGAAGAACGGATGCGCAGCCTGATCAACACCATCAGCGCCTACATCCAGCATTATCATGGCGGTGAAGTAGAGATGGTTAGCTTTGATGGCAGACACTTACAGGTCCGCCTCTCTGGCGCGTGCGAAGGCTGCGCCCTGGCTCCGGCTACCCTGCGCGGCTGGGTTGCGGGCACGGTGAAGCAGTTCTTCCCCGAAGTTGAATCGATTGAAGCAGTGTAACGGCCGTTACCACAAAGACGGTTTGATTTTGCCGCCCATTTTCGGCTAAACGTAAACCGTTCCTCAAAAATCACCCCCCTGGCTTGACACCCCTGTCAGGCACGCTATTCTTGCATAAATCCCAAAATTATTGCTGTCGTTTTGGAGCAAGCTAATTATGCTGCGCAAGCTACCTTCTGCCCTGCTTGGCCCAATTGCCCTCTTCCTCATGTTGCTAAACACCCTCTTTTGGGTTATCCCACTTTATATCATCACCTTCTTCAAACTTCTCATACCCATTTCTAGTTGGCGCCGTTTTTGTACCCAAATCCTCATGCGCTTCGCCGAGAATTGGATTGCTGCCAATAACGCTATTTTCCACCACACCCAGCACACCCAATGGCACATTCAGGGCGTAGAAAACCTAGATCCTGACGACTGGTACCTGGTAAGCGCCAACCACCAATCCTGGCTCGACATTTTTGTCCTCCAGCGGGTTTTCAATCGCCGCATACCCTTTCTAAAGTTTTTTACCAAACAAGAGCTCATCTGGTTTCCGCTGTTAGGCCCCGCCTGGTGGGCGCTAGACTTTCCCTTCATGAAACGCTATTCCAAAGAAAAGCTGGCCAAACACCCCGAACTGCGCGGCAAAGATTTGGAAACAACGCGCAAAATGTGCGCGCGCTTTCAAGACGATCCTGTCTCCATCATAAACTTTCTGGAAGGCACCCGTTTTAATCCTGCCAAACAAAAAAAGCAGGGTTCTCCATACCGTTTCCTGCTCAATCCCAAGGCAGGCGGCATTGCCTTTGTGCTGGCGGCCATGGAAGAACGCATCAAGACGATGCTCAACGTCACCATCGTTTACCCCGATGGGCATGCCGGATTCTGGGATTTTCTCAGAGGCAAAACTAAGCGGATTATCGTTCACGTGGAGAAGTTGGCCATTCCGTCCTCGTTTTTGCGCGGAGATTACATGGACGATCCAGCCTTTCGTGAGGAGTTTCAAGCGTGGGTGCGGGATTTATGGCAGGAAAAAGACAAACTTATGACGCATCTGTATGAAAATGCCCAGGCATAGCATGCTTTTTCATTAACCCATGAGTTTATTTCACTTTACCGGCTAATTTGCTAAACTTCGATTGGACCCTGAGGGTTTTCTGGCCCTGAGGGTTTTTTTAAACTTTATGCATTTCAGGATAATTTGTAGATGACACAATCAACCGGGGCCTCCTTCACTTTTGGGCACATGCTGCGCCTGAGCAGCTTTCAGATTGGTTCGGCCATGGGTGACATCCTCGTAACCAGCATTTGGAATCGGGTGATGATCTCTAATTTTGGCATACCTGCCACGCCGGTCAGCCTGCTCATTGCCCTGCGTTATCTACTATCGCCGCTGAGCTTGTGGGCGGGGCATTTGTCGGACACACGGCCGTTTCTGGGCATGCGGCGCACCGGTTACATTTGGGCAGGGCGGGCCATGATGGTCCTCTCTCTGCCGCTGCTGGCCCTCAGCCTGGGGCGGCTGCAGTTCGACCAGGGCGACGTGCTGGGCTGGGCCTTCGCCACCATATCCTCCCTGCTTTACGGCATGGGTACCCTCATTTCCGGCAGTCCCTTCCTGGCCCTGGTGCGCGACTCCGCACCCAAAAAGCGCCAGGGGCTGGCCATCAGTTCGGTGGAAACGGTGCTCATCATCTTCTTTGCCATCGCCGGCATAGGCTTCAGCCTGTGGATGCAAGAGTACGATCCGCTCATTTTTTGGGAAATGGTGATGGTAACGGCCGTAACTGGCGGCTTCTTCTGGTTTTTTGCCATCTGGGGCGCGGAAAAGCGCATCATGCGCGACCGCGCTGCCGGTCTGCTGGAAACGCCCGTCGTGCAAGACCACCATCCCTTCCTGCCCACCCTGCAAAAAATCTGGCGCGACGATCGCACCCGCCGCTTCTTCTTTTTCCTGGCCGTGGCCACGCTGGCGGCCTGGGCCCAAGACGCCATCCTTGAACCCTTTGGGGCAGAAGTATTTGACCTGCCCTTTGAGCGCACTACGCGCTTCAACAGCTATTGGCAGGCCGCTACCGTTCTCACCCTGGTAGGCGGCAGCTATCTTTGGCGCAAGCGCCCTCCAGAACAGCAAGCCAGCATTGCCAAGTGGGGCCTGGGCATCATGGCCGCAGGGCTGCTGGCCCTCAGCGCCAGCGCTTTCTTGCATCAGGTGCACCTCATTGAACTCTCCTTGTTCATTTTTGGCGCTGGATTTGGCATTTATACATTTGGCGGTCTCAGTCTCATGGCGGTCATGGCTTCCGACAAGGAAGCAGGCGCTTACCTGGGGTTGTGGTCCATTTCCATTGTTTTGTTCAAGGGCTTGGGCACTTTTGTGGGTGGCAGCCTGCGAGACATCTTCTTGTTGGTGGCTAACCTGGCTCCTGGCGTTAGCTATGGGCTGGTATTTGCCATCGAGGCGCTGGGGCTGGTAACGGCCGTTTTCATCCTTACCCGCCTCGACGTCATTGGCTTTGCCCGCGACGTGGGCCGCGTGGTCAGCCGCACCGAGGCTCAAATCTCTCTAGCAGAGTAAGCAGCCTACATCTCGCCAAAATCAAAGCCCAACTGCCGCACGGCCGTTTCCTCAAGGCGGCTTACCCCCACGCCCAACAGCCGCATGCGCTGTCCTGGTGGCCAATTTTCCTCCCAGATTGTTGCTGCCAGCCGGTACATATCTGCCGCATTATCCAGCCCCACCGTCACCGACTTCTGTCGCGTAAACGTCGTAAAGTCCGCCCAGCGAAATTTGACATAAACTGTGTATGCAACCAGTCCCTTGCGCTGCAGCTCCTGCGCCACCCGCTCACACATCTTGCGCAGTTGGTCCCGCAGAAAGCCCGCATCATTCACGTCTTTGCTGAACGTGCGCTCCTGGCTAATGCTCTTAGCCTGCCCGCGCTCCGCATGTACTTCCCGCGAATCAATACCCTGTGCTCGCTGTGGTAATTCAGCGGCATAGCTGCCAAACACTGCCAGCAGCGTCCCTAAATCCGCCCTGGCCAGCTCCCCGCAAGTTTTAATGCCCAACTCGGCCAGCTTTTCGGCCGTGCGCGGGCCAATACCCCAAATGGCCCGCGTAGGCATGTCGGCCAAAAAGTCTGCCTCCGTGCCCGGTAGGACAACCGTGTGGCCTTCCGGCTTGTCAAAATCCGAAGCGACCTTGGCCACCAGCTTACTGGTGGCCAACCCCACGGAGGCTGGAAGCCCCGTCTCCGTTTTCACTGCCCGGCGTACTTCCCCAGCCAGCGCTTCCGGATCAGGCTGGTCACTAAAATCCACGTAAGCTTCATCCACGCTCATTTGCTCTACCGGACCGAATCGCCGCAAAACGGCCATCACCTCCCGTGAGCATTCGCGGATGCGCGGCCAGTTGGCGGGCACAATTTTTAGCTGGGGGCAAAGACGCAGCGCGTGGCTGGTAGCCATGGCCGAGCGCACCCCCATCTTCCGCGCTTCGTAGCTGGCCGAAGAAACGACGCCGCGCTGGTCAGGCCGCCCGCCGATGGCCAGCGGTTTTCCGCCATCTTCTGGATGATCCAACAGGTGGACGTTTACATAAAATGCGTCCATGTCCAGGTGCAGAATAGCGCGGGGCCAGACCGCCTCACTCATGGCCGAAACTGCTCCGGGTTGATAGGAGTCTGCGCCGGTGGTTGAGGTACAGCAAAGTAATTGGTCAGGCCAAAGACCATCACCGGGAAAATAAGCTGCTGGGCCTGGTTGGCAATGCCGCCAAAACCGCCGCCCAAATACCAGATTGCGGCGCCTTTGACCTGGGGGTATTGAGCGTACATGTTGGCTGCCCAGGCAATGTCTTGCATGGCGCGTTCCGGGGAGGGCACCGATTCGTAGGTCCAGCCCCATTCCGTGATGAGCACGGTGGGCCGGGCAATGCCATACTGATCACAAATGCGGAAGAGTTCCTGGAAACGGCCGACTTTGAAGGGGTACTCGTGGGCAATGTCATCTCTCAGGTAGCTGTACTCGTGCAGGGCCACCGCCAGCCGGTCTGGATTCTGCGCCGCCAGCCGCAAAAAGGCCAGCATGGCCGGGGACTGCCAGTGGGCCGGTTCCGGCTCGCCCGATGACCAGCCAAAGGCCGCCCATTTGTAGCCATCAGCCAGGGCTAGCTGCGCGGTAGTCAGGGCAAATTGCCCAAGCCACTCAGAGAGATTTTTGTCAACCTCGTTAATGGTTTCAATCCACACCAGGCTGGGGTCCAGTTCGGGAGGCCATGCTTCTTTGTGCAGCTGCCAATGAATGCGGGCTGCCTCGTCAGGAGGCAGGTCGTAGTTGGGCACGTCGTAGCTGTTGCCCACGCGGCGGTAAACCAGCGTGTGGGGCACGCCGCTCTGCCGCATGATCTCCTGAGCAAAAAAGAGGGGCTGGGCGCTGTCAGCACTTTTCAAAAAGAAGGGCACGCCGGCCGCATCTAGACGGCGCATCCATTCATCCAGGCCGCCAGCGTTGCCGCCCACGGCGGTATGAAAGCCAATTTTAGCATAGGCCAGGTTTTGCCCGTTGGCTTGCAGTTGAGCGCTCAGGGCTGGGAAGTCCAGGACGGGAATGGGTGTTGGCGTGGGCGTGGGCGTTGCCGTGGGCAGCGGAGTAGCCGTTGGCACAGGCGTAGGGGTTGGGGAGGGCTGGGCTAAAGCAATTAGAGGCAGGTATTGTTGCAAAGTGGCCATGATAGATGGGACGGGTTTGGGAGTTTGCGCGGTGGCAGAGGGGGTACTGGTGGGGTTGTTGGGCGCCGGATAGGAGGTTGGCGCCGCAGTGTTGACAGGTGCGGGGTAGGCCGGTGCGGGTGTGGCGGTGACAGTAGCAACGGCCGTTTCCCCAGCGGCGCTTATCATCGTTGCCGGGGTCGTGGGTGAAGCCAAGTCAGGGGTAAGAGGTTGGGTGCAGGCGGAAACGGCCGTAACGGCCACCAGCAGCCAACCCAGGATTAGGGTACGCATGCGCATCATCCCTCCATCGTACCCAATTCTACGCCGCGTGGCTCTTTGCTCACCGCCCATTAAGGCGACGGTTACCCCACGCTGAGCAAATCGCGGGTAAATGTTGTCAGGCTGCGGTGCCCGGTGGGCGTGATCACCACGTCGTCTTCAATGCGCACACCGCCCAGCCCGGACACGTAAATGCCCGGCTCCACCGTAAACACATTGCCCACGCTCAGCGGTTCAGTGTTGCCTTCCATCATGAATGGCGGTTCGTGCACCTCTAGCCCCAGGCCGTGCCCCGTACGGTGAAAGAAATACTCGCCAAACCCCGAATCGTCGATGACTTCGCGGGCGGCGCGGTCCACGTCGTGACCGGTAGCGCCGGGGCGGGCAACCAGCTTACCTTCCTCGTTGGCCAGCTTTACCACGTCGTAAATGCGCTTGGATTCGGCGTCAATTTCGCCAACGGCAAAGGTGCGGGTAATGTCAGACGGGTAGCCATCGACGAAACAGCCCCAGTCGATGACCAGCAGATCGCCATAGGCCAGCTTGCGGTCTGTGGGTACGGCGTGGGGTGATGCGCCATTAGGGCCGGTAGAGACGATGGGGCCAAAGGCTATGGTGTCAGCGCCACCCGCCAGCAGTTCTTGAGTCAGCAGGGCCGCCACCTGCTTTTCAGTCATGCCAATTTTGATGCGCGGCAGCAGGCGGTGCATGGCATTTTCGGCCACTTCAATGGCTTTTTCCATGATTGCCAGCTCGGCGGCGTCTTTTTTCAGGCGCAAATGCATCATAATCGGTTCGGCGTGGGCGGTTTGCAGGCCGGGAGCGTACCGCTTCAGCAGTTCCAGCTCCAGCACGCGCATGTGCAGCGCCTCGACGCCCAGCAGATAGTCGGACAATTCCAGGTGGGCGCAGGCTTGCTGGAACGCGCCTGTGTAGCCCTCGTCGTCGCTCCAGGCAAAGATGCGATCTTCGGGGATGCCGGCCGCTTCGGCCTTCATCGCTTCCAGTCCGGGAATGACGATGGCAGGTTCGTCGTCGGCAGGGATAAAGAGCACGATGGGCCGTTCGCTGACGTGGGAATGAATACCGCTGAGGTAGACCATGTTGGGGCCAGGAACCAGGGCCATCCCGTCGAGGCCGTTGGCCAAAATTTGCTGCTGTAACCGCGCAAGACGTTCGGTGTTCATCTCTTTTCCTTTTAGCTATCAGTTTTTTATGTGGGTTCCAGGTCAAGCAGCGCAATACCCGCCTGGACAGACTCGCCGGCGGTGCAGTGTACGGCCGTTACCACTCCATCATAGGGCGCTAGAATGGGAATCACCATCTTCATGGACTCCAGCAGGATGAGCTTATCGCCCTCGGCCACCTGGTCGCCGACGCTGACCAACACCTGGGAGACCACGGCGGGAATAGAGGCGGCCAGGGAACCGTCACCCCCCGCACCGCCGCTGCCCCGTTCGCGCACGCGCTCGTAGGTAAAGGTACGGCCGTTCACCCAGATTTGCCGCTTGTCGCCGGCGGTGTGGGCGGCCACCCGCACCCGGCGGCGCTCCCCATCCGCCAAAGTCCATTCTAGCAAGAAGTGGACCCTTCTTGAGCTACAAGCTGCACTTCTACCGCTGCCCCATCCCGGCAGAACACGCAGCGTATCGCCCTGGCGGGTCACTTCCAATTCTTCTTCCTGCTGGTTGAGACTGATTTTAAATGTCGGCATGCTCTATTGCGCTCAAGAAGACTACCGGGCGGTCCCGGTGATGTAATCTTCCAGATGGTTAATGAGAATTTGCTGCTCTTCAATGACTGCTTTTACCACGTCACCGATGGAAACCAGGCCCAACAAGTTGTTTTCGCGGTCTACAACAGGCAGATGGCGGATATGTTTTTCAGTCATCAGAGCCAGGCATTTGGTCAGGGTCTGGTCGGGTCTTACGCACACAACTTCAGAGGTCATGATGTGGCGCACCGGGGTGTTATGGGAAGATTTGTCCCGCAAAATGACCTTCCGCGCATAATCGCGTTCGGACATAATGCCGGCTAACTGCCCGTCTTCCAACACCAGAACGGCCCCTATATTTTTATCAGCCATCAACCGCAAAGCAGTCAACACGCTATCATCTGGCCCCACAGACCAGACGTCCGAACCTTTGGCTTGCAGCAAATATTTTACGGTTTCCATCTTGCCTCCTGTCTCGTTTTCATACTTACCCAGTAATCAAATGCCTGGGTGCCCGGTGAATAGTTGACTGACTTCGATTCATTGTAATGGAGGGATGCTTAACTGTAAACTGTCATCAAGGAACGGAAGCCTTCACTGTGAGGGTGAAGCCGCGTACGGCCGTTACCTGCACCAGCTCGCCCTTCTCCAATGGCTCGTCACATTCCACCCGCCATAATTCACCATTTATCAGCGCCATGCCCTCGTAGGGCGGCGCGGCGGCATCCGCCTTCGAGGGGCGGCGCACCGGGCCAATCATGCCCACCAGCCCTTCGCCCCCGGTGGCCGGTTGGCGGCGCTGAATTTGCAGCGCCTTGGTCGCCAAAAAGATGAAGAAAGCGGCGGTAAAAACGCTGACGCCTATCGCCCCCGGCAGCGAAATACGCGCAAACTCAGGCGAGCCGGGGGAGTTGAAGAGCACCAGCAGCCCCGCCAGCAGCGTCGCCGCGCCGGTGACGCCCAGCACGCCGTGATTGGTGGCGAAGACCTCGGCAATAAACAACACGATGGCAATGGCTACCAGGGCCAGCCCCAGCCAGTTGACGGGCAGTTGCCCTAGGCCGTAGGCGGCCAGGGCCAGGCCTAAAACGCCGATAAAACCGGCCACCCACCCACCGGGGCTGGACAGCTCAATGAGGATGGCCTGCACGCTGATTGCTAGCAAAATGCTGACCAGCAGGGGGTTGGCCAGGGCGTGCAGCACCTGCTCCAAAATGCTCATGGCGAAGGGTGTTTGCGGGGCAACGGCCGTTTCCAGCGTCACCTCCTGCCCATCCACCACCACTTCCAGGCCATCCAGTTGCGTCAACAAATCCGGCACGTCGTCGGCTACGGCGTCAATCAAACCCACTTCCAGCGCTTCCCGGGCATTCACCGCCCGCGCATCCTCAATCATCTGCTCCGCCAGGGACACCGCCTCCGGGCCGCGCCGCTCCGTCAGGCTGCGAACCTGCGCCTTCAGGTCTTCAATCAGCTTGCGCGAAATGGTTTCGTCCAGGTCTTCGCCGCTGCCGCCCACCGGAGAGGCCGCGCCAATGACCGTTTCGGGGGCCATCCCCGCGGCGTGGGCGGCAATGGTCAGCACGCTGCCCGCTGACGCGGCCTGCGCCCCGCGCGGGCTGACGTACAGGATAACGGGCACGCGCGCGGCGCGGAAATCTTGCACAATGTCTTGCATGATGTCCACGCTGCCCCCCGGGGTGTCTAAAATAATGAGCACCGCCGCTGCATCGCTCTCTTCCCCGGCGGTAATGCCCCGTTCGAAATAGTTGGCCATGGCGGGCGTGACGGGGCCTTCGATTTCTAAAATCAACACGTCCTGGCTTTGGGCATGGGCTACCCAAACGCTCCCCAGGGCAATAACCAGGCACAACAGCAGAGGTAAGAATTTTTTAGTCATCATCATTCCTCAGCCAGGGGCAAAACCACAAAGAAGCGGCTGCCCTGGCTTAATTTGCTTTCGGCAAAGATACGGCCGTTATGCAGCTCCACCAGCTCTTTGGCGATGGCCAACCCTAAACCCAGCCCCTCGTACTGGCGGCGCAGGTGGTGCTCCACCTGATAAAAGCGCTTGAACACCCGCTCCAGCTTGATCGGGGGGAATGCCCGCGCCGCTGTCCCGCACGGAAAACCACGCTTCATTACCCCGCCGCTCGACAGTTATGTCAATCTCGCCCGCCTTCGGGGCTGAACTTGATCGCATTGTCCAACAAATTATTGAGGACGATTTCCATCACGTCCGGGTCAATTTGCACCGGAATGGGCTTGGTCGGCAGGTGGGTCATAATGGTTTGCTGGCGGGCAACGGCCGTTTCATCTTTTGCCGCCAGCGCGCGTACAAAGCCCACCAGGTCAACTCGCCGCAGCGAGAGCGCCGTTTTCCCGGTGTCCACATACTGCAAATTCAACATATCTTGAATCAGGCTGCGAAGCTGCACTGCCGCGCCCATGACGCTGTTCAACTGCTCCGCCATCACCGGATCCGCCTCCTCCCGCAAAAAGGAGACGTACCCCAAAATGATGGCTAACGGCGTGCGCAGTTCGTGGGACGCAATGGCGATAAAATCTGTTTTACGCTGGTCCAGCTCGTTCAAGTCGGCATACGCTTTCTGCAGTTGTTCTATCAGGCGGGCTTTTTCTACCGCTACCCCGGCAATGTCGGCCAAAATGGTTAAGGTTTCCACATCTTCCGCAGTGAATGCGCCATTTTGCTTATTGAGCGCTTCCAGAACGCCCACCGGCCGGTCTACGTCGTGCATAGGTACGCCTAAAATGGAGGTGGTTTGAAAATCAATGGCCTCGGACACATTTTGATTCCAGCGCGGATCGCGGGAAACGTCGGCAATGATCATCGGTTCATTGGCCTGAAACACAGCCCCGGCAATGCTGCTGTCCAGGGGCACAGGGATGTCCTTCATGGCGGGATTCATGTCGTTGGACGCGGCTTTGAAGCGCAGTTGCCGCGTATTGGGGTCCAGCAGCAAAATGGAAGCCGCCTCCGCATGAGTCAGCAGTGCAGCCTGGCTCATGATGTAGGTGAGCAGTTCGTCAACATTAGTTTTGGCGTTCAGTTCGCGGCTGATTTCCACCAGGCGATTTAGTTTAGCCGAGCTTAGCTGAGTTTGGGGGAATGAAGACACAACGCTCTCTCATCCTTTTGGCGGGTAGGGCTGAAATGCATCAAGGTGTGCCGCCAATCACCTCTCCAATTCATACGGGTTAAAGATATGATACGAAATGCCAGGGGCGGTGACAAGCAGGTTAATTGTAAATTGTGAATGATGAATTGTGAATGGTGAAAGGCAAAGAGCTATAATGACGGCGTGAATGAAGAATCCCTGAGCCTCTATTTGCACATTCCCTTTTGCCGCCACCGCTGCGCTTACTGCGACTTCAACACCTATACCAGCTTGGCGGACCTGCAAAGCGTGTACGCCACAGCATTGAGCGCCGAAGTGCGGCAGGTGGGTATGCTGGCGGAAGAGCTTTACGGGGAGAAACGGCCGTCACACACCCTCTTCTTTGGCGGCGGCACCCCCTCCCTCATGACGCCTGCGGACCTGGGGCAGATTTTGGACGCCACCCAGGCCGCATTCCCCTGGGCGGCAAACGCCGAGGTGACCATGGAAGCCAATCCGGGCACGGTAGACCGGGCTTACCTGGCGGCCGTGCGCGACCTGGGCATCAATCGCCTGAGCTTTGGCGTGCAGAGCGCCATTCCCGGCGAATTGGCCCTGCTAGAACGGGAGCATGACTTTGCCACGGCGGCAGAAGCCGTACATCTGGCCCGCAATGTAGGGCTGCACAATCTCAGTCTGGACCTGATTTACGGCGTGCCGGGGCAGACGTTGGCCAGTTGGGAGACAAGCCTGCGGGCGGCGCTGGCCCTGGAGCCGCCTCATCTCAGCCTGTACTGCCTGACTATCGAGCCGGGGACGCCGATGATGCGCTGGTTGGAAAACGGCCGTATCCATGCCCCGGACCCTGACCTGGCCGCCGACCAGTACGAACTGGCCTGCACCCTGTTGAGCGCGCAGGGCATGGTGCATTACGAAATTTCCAACTGGGCCCTTCCTGGCTACGAATGCGCCCACAACATGACCTACTGGCGCAACCAGGAATATTTGGGGCTGGGCGCGGGCGCTCACGGCTTTGCCGCCAACACGCGCTACCAGGTGGTCAAGCAGCCCCGCGTGTACGTGCGGCGCATGGAAACGGGCGCGCCGCAGGGGTTTCCACTTTCGGCAGCGGTGGCGGAAAGCCACCCGGTAGACCGGGCCGAGGCCATGTCGGATACCATCATCACCCAGCTTAGACTGCTGCAGGAAGGGCTGGACGTGGCGGATTTTGCGGCAAAATTTGGGCAAACGGTGGAAGAGGCATACGGCGATACGCTGGTGCAGCTAATGGATTGGGGGCTGCTGGTGATGGGTAACGGCCGTTTGCGCCTTACCGAAAAAGGATATTTTCTGAGCAACCAGGTTTTTTACCGCCTGAGCTAGAGGGCAAGATGGGATTGACGGTAGCAATTATGGCCGGGGGCAAGAGCAGCCGCATGGGCACAGACAAGTCTTTCGTGCCGTTTGCGGGGCAGCCTCTCATTGAGCGGGTGTGCGACCGCGTGCAAGGGCTGGGAGATGAGTTACTTCTCATCACCAATAAGCCCAACGATTATACCCACCTGGGGCTGCCCATGTTCACTGACGAAATACCGGGATGCGGGCCGCTGGGAGGCATTTATACGGCCGTTTACCGCGCCAGCAACCCCCACACGCTGGTGGTGGCCTGCGACATGCCCTGGCTCAACCAAGATTTACTGCGCTACATGATTGGCCTGCGGGAAACGGCCGACGTGGTCGTGCCGCGCTGGGAAAAGTACCCGGAACCGCTGCACGCCATTTACAGCAAGGCGTGCCTGGCTCCCATCCAAGAAAAGTTGAGCGGCGGACAGCTTAAAATTACCGGCTTTTTTGGGCAGGTGGCGGTGCGCTTTGTGGAACGAGAGGAAATTGCGCGCTGGGATAGAAACGGCCGTTCCTTCACCAACGTCAACACCCCAGATGATATAAACAATGAACAATGAATAAAAAGAGCAGCGAGCCAATGAGGTTCGCTGCTCTTCGCAACAGCTAAACGCTAAAGCGCTACTTACTTTCTCGCCAGTGCTATTTCCGCCGCACGCAGCGTGTTCGCCATCAGCATGGCAATGGTCATCGGGCCGACACCGCCCGGCACCGGGGTAATCGCTCCGGCCACTTCCTTGGCGGAATCAAAATCAACGTCGCCCACCAGCCGGTAGCCGCGCTTCTTCGTGGGGTCATCTTTCTGATTGATGCCCACGTCAATGACCACCGCCCCCGGTTTCAACATATCCCCGGTGACCATCTCTGTGCGCCCCACAGCAGCAATCACGATGTCCGCCTGGCGCAGATGGCCGGGTAAATCCTTGGTGCGGCTGTGGCAAATGGTGACGGTAGCATTGGCCTTTTGCAGCAGCATGGCCATGGGCAGCCCCACAATGTTAGACCGCCCCAAAATCACCGCGTCTGCACCATTAAACTGCACCCCTGTTTCTTCCAACAGGCGCATGCACCCTGCAGGCGTACAGGGAATGAACAACGGGTTCCGGCCTTTCATGGCCAGCCGCCCAATGTTTACAGGGTGAAAGCCATCCACGTCTTTTTCTAGATCAATGCTGTTGAGCACCGCTTCTTCATCCAAATGGTTGGGCAGGGGGAGCTGCACCAAAATGCCGTTTACCTTGGGATCAGCATTCAGCTCTTTCACCAGCTTTTCCACCTCTTCCTGGGTGGAATCGGCCGGCAGATGGTGCCCGATGGAACGAATGCCCAGCTCTTCACAGGTACGCTGTTTGCTGCGCACGTAAGTTGCCGAGGCAGGGTCTTCGCCCACCAGCACGGTTGCCAAACCGGGCACGTAGTTGTGTTCTTGCTCCATTTTGGCCACGCCCTGGCGGACCTCTTCGCGTACCTTTTCGGCTATTGCTTTACCGTCAATGATTTGTGCAGACATGGTTTCTTCCTTTTTTAAATAGTGGGATTAGATAATGGGAGAAACGGCCGTTCTCACGTGCCGTCCTCAAAACAAAAAGGGCCTCGCTCACATTGAAAGGCCCTTAAAACGCTATATTTGCTACCAGAAATCACTCCCCTTTTTTACTTGGGCAGAATTTCCGTATTCATAAACTTATCGAGCCAGATGCCCAGCGCAATGGCGATGCACAACGCGGTAAACAAAAAGTAGAAAAATCCATATTCAGCCGGTGTTGTTCCAACTAAAAGCGTGATGAGCGCAGTTGCGCCGGCGCCTACCGCAAGGGTAATAACTACAAGAAGAATGCGTTTTACAAGCATTTACAAGGCCTCCAATATTGTTCTCGTATTATTGTGTCTTTTATCACAATTGTCAATTGCCATCAAACTCCAGCGGCTACCCGGCCGGGCTTACCCCCAATACATCTCGCACGTGCCGCGTCAACTCATCAGGGGAGATTGGTTTGGTCAGGTATTTGGTAGCCCCTACTCGCAGCCCTTTACTGATGCTAGTTAGATCGGTTTTTGCGCTGAGCATGATTATGGGCACCTGCGATGTCGCAACTTCATTGCGTATCGATTCACACACAGCGAAGCCATCGATCCCAGGCATCATCACGTCTAACAAGACCAGGTCTGGCTTGTTCCTTTCAACCTTCGCCAAAGCATCGTAGCCATCCTCTGCTTCAGTGACTTGAAAACCGGCACGAACTAACATCAGGCGCAAAAGCGTGCGCGCCATAGGCTCGTCATCGACCACCAACACAGACTGTGTCAACCTAACTCCTTATTCTCTGGCAATTTCCTAACCATTGGTCCATACCGTCCAGCGATAGTTAACTGGTTTTGGTGTGAACTATTCATAATTGTAGTCTATTATTTTTCTCAGGCAATTGCCGCACTTCAGCGCAGTTCAATCATTCCCAAGCAGAATTTGGCAGCGGAAGCTGTATTTGCAGCCCTTCTTTAGCCATCAAGGTACGCGGGAAAACAGACCGGGTCTTGCGCAAGATTTCTTCTACCTGTGTATCGGACATCTCAGGGGCATAATGGAACAAGCTCAAAGCTTTTACTCTCGCCTCAATGGCCACTTGTGCGGCCTCTAGCCAACAGCTATGGCCCCAGTCTGAAAATTTATTGCGCTCATCCATGGAGACAAAGTGTGTATCATGCACAAGCAGGTCAGCGTCCTGGGCTAACCGGAGCACGTTGAGGTTGAAGCTGCCGTCTGGGTGGCTGGCATCGCTGCAGTACGCAAAAACATGTCCATCGTTTTCAATGCGAAAGCCTAAACACCCCCCTGGATGCTCCATTTCGGCTACTTGCACGCTGGTATTTTCGCCGATAATAATCGTCTCCCCGTCAGACACTTCTTTGACAATGAGATCGGCGGGTAAAGTTTTGTAGGAAAAGGGAAGGTATGGTTCGATAAATTGACCAGCAAGGATCTCTTCTAATCGTTTGTCGACTCGTTTTTGACCGACCAGGACAAACCGGTTGTTGCGCCTGAGCACAGGTGAAAAAAACGGTAGTCCCTGGATGTGGTCCCAATGGGTGTGGCTGATGAGGATGTTTCCGGTAATTCGCCCGGAGAATTCTCTTTCCAGGTGCTGGCCCAATCGGCGAATGCCGGAGCCTGCATCTATGATTATCAATTGGTCATCCGACGTGCGAATCTCGATGCAAGCCGTGTTGCCGCCAATCTGAATGGTATCGGGTCCCGGAACTGGAATCGTGCCTCGTACACCCCAAAACCGTATATGCAATGCTCACCTCAAGAAGTGCGTAGTTAAGTAAACGGATCGTTCTGCGAAAAAGTTTTTCCAGTATAGCAAATTCCTGGCCAGTTTGACAGGTGCTAGAAAGGCAATTTGGGGTGAGAAACGGCCGTTTCCCATGAAAAAAGACCCGCTTTAGGGCAGGTCTTCAAGAATTATTTAAACTGAGGGGAGTCTAGCTCTGGTTCAGCACCCGATCGACACTTTCCAGCAGTTCCTGAGGGCCAAAGGGCTTGGTAATGTAATCGTTTACGCGGGCAATGTGCAAACCCAGCACGCGATCGATACTCTGAGCCTTTGCCGTCACCACAATTACCGGGATGTTGCGCATTTCCTCAGACGCCTTCATTTTCTGATAGACTTCCCAGCCATCCATTTCCGGCATCATCAGATCCAGCAAAACCAGATCTGGCTTTATCTCGGCAATTTTTCTGAGGCCTTCCTCGCCCCCAACGGCTCCGGTTACATCAAACTTATTCCGCCCCAAAATCAGCTTAACAAGCTCGATCATTTCCAATTCATCTTCAATACAAACGACTTTTTTGCGTTCTTGGGTAGTCTCGGTATTCCCGGCAGCAGTGGCGCTCATGGGTTCCTCGGTTATTGGTTTATTATCAGATTCTTGTTCCTGGTTAGAAGCCATTACGATTATCCTAATAAACTAGCAGCAATACCACATTAAGCTTCAGGTATAGATTAACACAAGCCCATGGGGTTGTCTACATTTCTAAAACGAAAGAGCTACGTTATTGACACCTCCTTCCCATTTTGGCATAATCCTGCCTGAAAAGCATAAAAAAATCTAGTGAAAAAGCTGTGATAGAGACGAGTAAATCGTTAACAAGCTGGCAAAGCGAGCCTGAGTTGGTGCAAGTCAGGCGCCAGGCGTTGATTGAAAATCCCTCTGGAGCTGCTAACCGAAAGACCTGAACGATAGCATTTAGGGTGAGTAGACTTAGCCGGAAAGTTCTCCGTTAACAGAACTTCAACACTAAGCAGCCCGGCTGCTGTTGTTGAACAAAGAGCCTGGCTGAAGGCCAGGAATTTGGGTGGTACCGCGAAGCAAGTGCGCCTTCGTCCCAATGGGGATGAAGGCGTTTTTTGTTCTGGCCTCCCCACAAATCTCTTGGCCTGAGATGGCCAGTGGAGGATTGCATGACAAACTTACTGTATTTGACAGATGCTTACATACAAGAGTTTGAAGCCACAGTGACCGAACTGGCGGAGAGTGGCGTGGTGTTAAATCGTACGGCTTTCTACCCTGGTGGCGGTGGTCAGCCCCATGATTTGGGCGTGCTCAACTCCCCCGACCAGACCTGGAATGTGAGCAGCGTGAAGAAGGTTGGCGGCAAGGTGGTGCATTTTCTGGAGGGAACTCTGCCAGAGGTGGGCACGGCCGTTTTCGGGCAGCTTGACTGGCAGCGGCGCTATCAACTGATGCGCACCCACACCGCCATGCACATTCTGTGCGGCGTGGTCTGGCGCGATTATGGCGCGCAGGTAACCGGCGGCAATATGGATCCGCTCAAGGGTCGCATGGACTTTGAGTTCGAGACTATGCGGCAAGAACTGGTAGCGGAAATCGAAACTGCTGTTAACAAGGAAGTTGCCGCCGCCCGTGGCGTGCAGGTAAAAATCTTGCCCCGCGCCGAAGCCTTCCAGATTCCTGACCTGATTCGCACCAAAATCAACCTGCTGCCTGAAGGCATCGCTGAGGTGCGCACGGTAGAATTAATCGGGCTGGATTTGCAGGCCGATGGCGGCACCCACGTGCGCAACACCCGCGAAGTGGGCCAGTGCGCATCGCCAATTACAAAAGCAAAGGCAAAATCAATAAGCGCATTTACGTTGAGCTAGAGGATTGAGCGTGAGTAAGAGGAAAACCTCTGCTTCCGCCCTCTATTTCTGGCTCTCGCTCTAGCTATGAGATTTATCATTCACGAACAACCCACCGAAAGGCTCCTGGCCGCGGGTGAACTGCGTTACAAGCAAGGTGACGTTCCCACCGGCGCCGTGGAGAAGTGGCGGCTAACCGAGGCGGCCGCTGGGTTTCGCTTTTTGCGGGTTGATCTGGACGCGCGGGCGGCAGAATCGGGGAATACATACTTGTACCATGCGCTTTTGGATGAACACGGCCGTTTCCAACGCCTCAAATTTCGCTTTTGGGGCCAGGTAAACGACCAACCTTTACAAATTACCGGCGACGCGGTATTTGACGACACAACCTTAACCGCCTACCGCACATTAAACGGCCGTACCTACGAGCAGGTGCTGGACCTGCCCGCCCTTTACGCCTTTTGGTTTCCGGCCACCATGGGGCTAAACTTTCTGCCGCTAGAAACGGCATCGCTGCATACCGTTTTCGCCGTAAGTCTGGACCCTGCCAGCCAAGATCCGGCAGCGGTATTCAGTCTGTTTACAACCAATTTGCAGGCCGCCCCGCTGGCAGATGGGGCCGTTCGCTACTGCTGGGCAGACCAGGAACGTACCCTTTGGCGTGATGAGAATGGATTTATCACGCAAATGCAGCGTGGTGATGGTTTAACGGCCGTTGCCCGCCACATCATTCGTTACCAAGGAAATGAATAATGTCTATTCCTGACTACCAATCAATCATGTTGCCACTGCTTGAATTTGCCAGTGACAAAAAAGAACACTC
Source organism: uncultured Chloroflexia bacterium (assembly GCA_963695505.1). GTDB lineage: Bacteria > Chloroflexota > Anaerolineae > Promineifilales > Promineifilaceae > JACSRF01. Next base: position 65,968 of record CAVOGX010000012.1, read on the forward strand.
TCTACGGGAAACGATAGAGATTCTTGCGGATGTTTTTTCCTTGTCTAGCGAAGAAAGAAAACATTTGCTTCCAAGTGGGCGACAGGCAACTTTTGACAATCGCGTTGGCTGGGCAAGAACCTACCTTTCAAAGGCAGGGTTATTACAAGCAACTCGACGTGGATATTATCGGATTTCTGAGCGCGGTCTCAACGTTTTGAAGCAAAAACCTGAAAAAATAGATAACAAATTTTTGCGCCAGTATCCGGAATTTCTGGCATTTCAGGCAAAGAGATCAAAGGATGAAGTATCCGAAGAAACGATCAACGATGAACAAGCCCAAACACCCGAGGAAGTGATGGAGGATGCTTACCAACAAGTTAGGCAGGATTTGGCTTCTGAGCTTCTTGAAATAATTCGAGATTTTTCTCCTGCCTTCTTTGAGAAACTCGTGGTGGATTTGCTGGTGAAAATGGGCTATGGGGGCACTCGAAAGGATGCTGGAAAAGCAATTGGGGCTAGTGGCGATGAGGGCATCGATGGCATCATAAACGAAGATCGCTTGGGTTTGGATATCGTTTACCTCCAAGCAAAACGATGGCAGAACACGGTCACTCGCCCAGAAATTCAAAAATTTGCAGGGGCTCTGCAAGGCCAACGTGCCAGAAAAGGTATTTTTATAACCACTTCAGCATTTTCTGAAGGTGCAAAAGATTACGTATCCCGCATAGATTCAAAGATTGTCCTCATAGATGGCGAAATGCTTGCACAGTTAATGATTGATTATAACGTCGGTGTGAATTCGATAGCTTCTTACGAACTTAAACGCATCGATATTGATTACTTTACAGAGGCTTGATGAAATCGTATTTATGGTTCTTTAAACGAATTATTCCGGCCGGATTGCCTGCGCCGCAATTACGGCCGTTCTGCACGCAAACCAACCGCTAATCAAAAATCGTAAATCCCAAATCCCAAATGGAGAAAATTATGGCCTTCAAAGACGTATCCAACAAAGTCGATTTCGTCGAACAAGAACAACGAAATCCTCAAATTCTGGCAAGAAACCGACGCCTTTAACGAACTGCGCCGCCTGCGTGCCGAAGCGAAAAAGAATACGGCATCTACAGCTTCATCGACGGCCCCATCACCGCCAACAACCCGATGGGCGTGCACCACGCCTGGGGCCGCACCTACAAAGACCTCTACCAGCGCTACCACGCCATGCAGGGCAAAAACCAACGCTGGCAAAACGGCTTCGACTGCCAGGGCTTGTGGGTCGAAGTCAACGTCGAAAAAGAACTCGGCTTCCAAAACAAGCGCGACATCGAGGAATATGGCCTGGCTGAATTCATCGAAGTTAGTGTAAAGCGCGGGTGCTCAACTACGCCGGCCGTGCAAACCCAGCAGTCCCAGCGGCTGGGCTACTGGATGGATTGGAACGACACTCGACGATCTGCGCATGCTGCGCGACAAGCTGCTGGAAGATCCGCTGCAAGAAGTGACCGTGCAAGGCCCCAAAGGCCCCGTCACCGGCACGGTGGAACAGGTCGTCGGCCAGTTGGGTATGCCCCAGATGGGCGGCTCCTACTTCACCTTCAGCGACGAAAACAATTACCAAATCTGGCGCTTCCTCAAAAAGACGCTACGAACAACGACTGGCTGTACAAAGGGCGCGACGTGATGCCCTGGTGCGCCCGCTGCGGCACCGGCATCAGCCAGCACGAAATCGTCACCGAAGGCTACCAGGAAGTGACCCATGATTCGTTTTTGTGCGCTTCCCCATCACTGCTAAACCCCAAGGGTCTTCGGAGACCCTTGGGGTTTCAGAAAAGGAAGCCCTGCTCGTCTGGACCACCACCCCCTGGACGCTCACCAGCAACGTCGCCGCCGCCGTTGGGCCAGAACTGACCTACGTCAAAGTCAAGGCCGAAGACGGCTGGACTTACTATCTGGCCAAAGAGGCGATGAAAAACACGCTCATCGGCAAAGACAACGAAATTGTGGCCGAGACTGAAGGGCTGAGGATGTTGGGCTGGGAATACAGCGGCCCCTTCGATGAACTGCCGGCCGTGCAAGACGCATTTGCCGAAGCCAAGGTTACACCCACCGCGTCATCGCCTGGAAAGAGGTCGGCGCAGAAGAAGGGACGGGCATCGTCCACATCGCCCCCGGCTGCGGCGCGGAGGACTTCCAACTGAGCAAGGAGTACGATCTACCCGTCATCGCCCCGCTGGATGAAAATGGCATCTACCTGGACGGGTTTGATTGGCTGACCGGCCAATCCGCCCACGACGTCGCCCAAGACATCTTCGAAAATCTGCATGAGAAAGGCGTCTACTACCGCAAGCAGCGTTACGCCCACCGCTACCCCCACTGCTGGCGCTGCGGCAACGAGCTGGTTTACCGGCTGGTGGACGAATGGTTCATCAACATGGGCGACCTGTACGACAAACCGCGCGAAGAAGTGACCGCCGAGGAAAAAGCGCGCCAGTTTCCGCTACCAGATCATGGATTCGGTTGACCAGGCCAACTGGTATCCCAGCTTTGGCTATGACCGGGAAATGGATTGGCTGCGCAACATGCACGACTGGATGATCTCCAAGAAGCGCTACTATGGACTGGCCCTGCCCATCTACGAATGCGGCGAATGCGACCATTTTCACGTGGTCGGCAGCCGCGAAGAACTGCAAGAACGAGCCGTGGAAGGCTGGGATGAATTTGAAGGCCACACGCCGCACCGCCCGTATATCGACGCGGTGAAAATCGCCTGCCCCAACTGTGGCAGCCGGTGGAGCGCATCAAAGATGTGGGCAATCCCTGGCTGGACGCCGGTATTGTCGGCATCAGCACCACTGCATTACAGCATCGACCAGGAATACTGGGAAAAATGGTATCCGGCCGACTGGATTAGCGAAAGTTTTCCCGGCCAGTTCCGCAACTGGTTCTACAGCTTGCTGGCCCAAAGCACGCTCATGGCCGATGGCGTGGGCCCGTTCAAGAACCTGTTTGGCTATGCCACCTTGCAGGCGGAAGACGGCCGTGAAATGCACAAATCTGGGGCAACTCGATCGAGTTCAACGAAGCGGCCGACAAGATGGGCGCGGACACGATGCGCTGGCTCTATGCCAGCTGCAAACCGGAGCAAAATTTGCTCTTTGGCTACCACGTGGGCGATGAAACGCGCCGCCGCTTCCTCATCCCGCTGTGGAATGTGTATTCCTTCTTTGTGACGTATGCCAATCTGGATAACTGGACTGCCCGAATGGCATTCTGCGACCCACCTCTCCCATTGCAAGCCCATGCCGCAGCTGGATCAGATGGATTGTGGAGCGGGTGGACGAAACGACCGCTGGCCGTGCGCGCAGCGCTGGACGTCTACGACGCCGAAAAGGCCACCCAGCATCTGGAAGCGCTGCTGGATGATGTCTCCAACTGGTACGTGCGCCGTTCGCGCCGCCGCTTCTGGAAAAGCGAGGCGGACGCCGACAAAAACGCCGCCTACGCCACGCTGTATCACGTCCTGGTCGAATTCATCAAGCTGCTGGCCCCCTTCATCCCCTTCACCACCGAGGCGATGTACCAAAATCTGGTGCGTCAGTGTGGATGCAATCGGCTCCGAGCCAGCGTCCACCACTGCTTCTATCCCCAGGCAGACGCGGCAGCGCTGGATCAGCGACTGCTGGACAAAGATGCGGCTGGCCATCACCACCGCCAGCCTGGGGCGGTCGGCCCGCGGCGCGGCCGACATCAAACTGCGCCAGCCGTTGGCCAAAGCGCGGGTCAACGTGGGCACCCAGCGAAGCGCAAGCACGATTTGATCGAACTGGCCGACGTGCTGCAAGAGGAAATCAACGTCAAGGAAATCGAAGTCGTCTCCGAAGTGGGCGAATTGGTGAATTACAAGCTGCTGCCCAACAATCGCGCGCTGGGCCCGAAGCTTTGGCAAGCAGTTCCCGCAGGTGCGCCAGGCGCTGCTGGCTCTGGATCCGGCCGCATGTGCGCGCAGGCTTGCACAGGCGGGGCAGTCCGTTTGCGGTGGAAGTTGGCGGGGAAACGGTGGACCTGACCGATGAGGATGTGCTGGTGCAAACCGAGTCCCGCGGCGGGCTGGCCGTGGCCAGCGACAAAGGCGTGACCGTGGCTGTGGACACCGAACTTGACGCCGGAACTGGTGCAGGAAGGGTATGCCCGCGACGTGGTGCGCCTGATGAACAACATGCGCAAGGATGCCGGGCTGGAAATCTCTGACCGCATTGAGCTAGCCTACACGGCCGTTTCTGACGTGGCTTCTGCTCTGGAAAATTTTACCGATTATGTCAAGCAAGAGACCCTTGCCTTGAAATTAAGCGCTGGAACGCTGGAAAACAGCCTTTTCGAACAGGCAGCACGGGTTGGCGACCAAGAAGTAACACTAGCTTTGCGCAAAGTTTAGTAGCGAACACCTGGGCAGGTTAGCCAGTAAGCGGGTATGCAGAAGTTTCGCGGCATACCCGCTTTTTTTGCTGATTTTGCCCTTCCACTATCTGTCTGTACAATTTGTTACTCTTTTCAGGAGGCTCGGAGGTAAGGAATGCGGCGATCCATTTTGATTAGTTTGTTCATAGGCATGGTGTTGGGGGTAACGGCCGTTACCCATCTCACGTTCGCCGATCCAGCCGCCGCGGCGCCAGAGATTCCCTTTTCCATTAATGCCGCCGCCGACTCCTGCGAAGCCGCCACGCTTATTCCCTCCTTACCCTGGGGTGACCAAACCGCCTCCACGAACCTGCTTACTGAATCCAGTTCTGACCCTGTACTTGGCTGCATGTGGGGCACTCCGTCTCGCCCGCAAGGTTACCGCACCGCCTGGTATAAGTTTGTGGCCCCCTACAGTGCCCAGGTCACCATTGACACTTTTTATAGCGACTATGACACCGTGCTGGCCGTTTACAGCGGCTCCTGCGGCAGCGGAAACCTGGTGCAGTTAGCCTGCAATGATGATCACCAGGGCTTCAGCTCCAAGGTGTCGCTGGCGGTCAGCCGGGGACAGACATACTACATTGAAGTGGCCGATTGGCAGTTTGACGTGTACGGCTCTAACTTAAGCATAGCCGTTCTCATCAACCCCGTTGAATCCCGCTGGGAGCTGCAAGGAAACATGACGATACCCCGCAGCCGACACAGCGTGGTCGCTTCCGGTAAGTATCTGTACGTCATTGGCGGCGAAACAGATATGGGCAGTTCTCCCTCTCTGACCGCCAGTATGCAGCGCCTGGACACGGAAACCGGAGCGTGGGTGGCGCTTGACCCCATGCCTGGCAGTGGTTACGCCAACACCTCGGCAGCCGTCGTGAACAACAAGATTTACCTGCCCAGTGGATTTTCGGGCAACACAACCGCTTACAACGGCACGCATTACATTTACGACATTGCCAGCGGCGCCTGGGACACCGGGGCGACTGCGCCCTGGCCCGCGGGTAGGCCGCTAGCCTGGGGAACGGCCGTTCGCTCCCAAAGTGCCCTCTTCCCTGCCGGCTACTTTTACCTGGGGGGCACCCCTGACCAGCCGCCTATTGAAGCTCATTCCATCACTGCGGCCGTCCCATCCGACGCGGTATTGTTTTTTGCTACCAGCACAACGCCTCCCGGCTGGACAAGCCTCATCCCCAATCTCTCCATTGGGCGTTTCGCCCACACCGCCGCCTGGGTACAAGACCGGCTCTGCGTCGTGGGCGGCCTGGGCATGAACACGGAAGGAACAGCCAACATTCTCCTTACCGACGGGGAATGCTACCGTTCCGGCATTGGCTGGCAGCCTATCAGCAGCCTCAACGTCCCCCGCTACAATGCCGGCAGCGCCGTGGGTCCCGACGGGAAGTGGTACGTCTATGGCGGTGTCGATGGCGAAAACAAGCCCGTGGAGACAACTGAATATTACGACGTAACGACCAATACCTGGCATCGGCTCAACATCAACTACGCCCTGGGCGGCATTCCTGGCAACCCCTCCCGCGCCTGGCCCCGCGGCGCCTTTGTTGGCGACGACCTGTGGGTTATGGGTGGCAACAGCGATGGGCCGGTAGGTTCGGTTTTACCTATGATTGAAAAGCTCTCTTTACCCACGCCCAGTTTGTTCTTGCCCGTTCTCTTTTCCCGAACCGTCGCTCCTGCCAACGACACGGTGGCCACAGCCTTTCAACTACTTTTAAACCAGCCCCAGTTCCACACCTTTGACACCACCACCGATTACTTTGACACGTATTTTTTTGATGTGGGAACCACCCGCCAGGTCACGTGCGTTTGTCTAACATTCCTTCCAGCGGTGACTCAGCCAGCAACTATGACTTGTTCTTGTACAACAGCAGCAAGGTGCTGCGAAATAGCAGCCAAAATCCCAGCAACCTGGATGAAGCCATCACTTTGACCCTGACGCCGGGGCGTTATTACGTGGTTGTTGAGCGCATTTTTACTTCTAACCTGGATGGCCGGGACACCAGCCCTTATCGCATTATCGTTGAGGCTCCGTAACCAGCATGACAGCCGCCAAACCCCTGCGCGTATTGCACTTTGCCGACGCCCACATCGACATTGCCAATTACGGCCGTCACGACCCGGTGACGGCTCTGCCCCTGCGCGTGGTGGACTTCTTGCAATCCCTGGACACCATTATAGACCGTGCGCTTACCGAACCCGTTGACCTGGTAATCTTTGCCGGGGATGCCTACAAAGACCGCAATCCGCACCCGACCTTCCAGCGCGAATGGGGCCGGCGCATCATGCGCCTGTCGGCTGCCGGCATTCCCACGGTGCTGCTGGTAGGCAATCACGACGTTTCGCCTGCCTCCGGGCGCGCCCACACCCTGCACGAGTTCCACACGCTGGAAGTGCCCCACATTCACGTGGCTGACCGCATTCACCGCCTGGAACCTGAAGAATTGGGCGTCCCGGTGCAAATCATCACCGTGCCCTGGGTTTCCCGCAGCCAGCTCATGACCCGCGAGGAAACGGCCGGAAAATCTCACGACGATATCCTCGCCGAGCTGGAGACCCGGGTGACCGAGGGCGTGCAAAAATTGGTGGAAACGGCCGATCCCGACATTCCCCTCATCCTCACCGCCCACGCCAGCGTGCAGGGCGCCAAATACGGCAGCGAGCGCGCCGTCATGCTGGGGCAAGAGCTGGTTCTCAGCGGCAGCATCGTCCACGACCGACGGCTGGATTACGTGGCCCTGGGCCACATCCACAAACACCAGCATCTCCACGCCGACGGCGCCCATCCTCCCGTCGTTTACCCCGGCTCCATTGAGCGCATTGACTTTGGCGAAGCTACGGGAGCGCAAAGGGTTCGTGTTGGCCTCTGTCAGCCGGGGCCAAACCGAATGGGAGTTTATCAAACTGTCCACGCGCCGCTTCCTGGACATCAAGGTAGAAACCCGCGACGCCGACACCTTTATGGCCGACGTATTGGCCCAACTGCCACCGGTCGAGTCTGTGCAGGACGCCATCTGCCGCGTGCAGCTTACCTATCCTCGCGACTGGGAGCCCTTGGTGGACGAAAAAGCCATCGCCGACTACTTCCAAGACGCCTTCAGCGTGCAAATTCAAAAACACCGCCAGGTGGAAAAACGGGCGCGGCTGGGCGACACGGCCGATGTCGAGAGCCTGACCCCGGCTGAACTTCTCGAAACCTACTGGCGCACCATCGGCCTGGATGGTGACGAAGCTCAAATCATGCAATCCCTGGCCCAAGAAATCCTCACCACCACTGACCTACCGGAGAGCTAGAGCTAGAGCGATTTCTCTACACTCTAGCTCTAGCTCTCGCTCTACACTCTCCTTAAAATCCCCTCATTTTTGTGCCCCGAAATCCCTTTGGATAGCTTTTGATAGAAATCCAGCAGTATAGTTTTGCCGTTGCACACAAACCTGTCTACGAAAGGCGTTACTGGAAAGGTTTTACAATGGTGCAAGGAGGTTGGATTTTGAGCGACAAATCATCACGACTGCCCGGTTTTTACCGCTTATCGCTGGCCGAACGGGCCAACTTGGTGGCCGAGTGGGCTGGCTTAGGGCCGGAAGAGGTCAACATTCTAATGGGTAACGGCCTGCGCAACGAGCAGGCCGACGCCATGATTGAAAATGTGGTGGGCACCTATGAACTGCCGTTGGGCATTGCGGCCAACTTTCTGATCAACGGCCGTGACTACCTCATCCCCATGGCCGTCGAAGAACCCAGCGTGGTGGCGGCCGTCAGCCACGCCGCCAAGCTCATTCGCGCCGGCGGCGGCTTCCACACCAGGCCACCGAGCCGGTGATGATTGGCCAGATTCAGGTGCTGGACGTGCCCGACATGGACGCCGCTCTGCGCTGCCATCGCAGCCAACAAAGCCGAGCTGCTGGCCACGCGCCAACTGCTGCGACAAGGTCATTGTCAAGCTCGGCGGCGGGGCGCGCGGACATTGAGTTCCGCCGCCTTTCCCGACACGCCCGTCGGCCCGATGCTGATCGTCCACCTGCACTTTGACACCCGCGACGCGATGGGAGCCAACGCCATCAACACCGCGCTGGAAGAGCTGGCCCCGCGTGATTGCCGAGTTGACCAACGGCCGTACCAACCTGCGCATCCTCTCCAACCTGGCCGACCAGCGCATGGCCACCGCCCGCTGCACCATCCCCGCGGCCGACCTGGCCAACGATGCCGGCTCGCGGCGCGGAAGTGGCGCAGCGCATTGAGGAAGCCAACGCCTTCGCCATCGTCGATCCCTACCGGGCAGCCACCCACAACAAAGGCATCATGAACGGCATTGACGCCGTCGTGCATCGCCACCGGCAACGATTGGCGGGCGATTGAGGCGGGGGCACATGCCTATGCGGCGCAGGAACGGCCGTTACACTGCCCTCACCGACTGGCACGTAGACGAAAACGGCGACCTGTACGGCGAAATCACCCTGCCGATGGCCGTGGGCATGGTTGGCGGGGCCACCAAAGTCCACCCCACCGCCAAAGTCGCCATGAAAATCTTGAGGCGTCAGATCGGCCGCCGAACTGGCCGCAAGTGATGGCCGCCGTCGGCCTGGCCCAAAATCTGGCCGCCATCAAAGCCCTGGCCACCGTCGGCATTCAAAAAGGGCACATGCGCCTGCACGCCCGCCAGGTGGCCATGGCCGCCGGAGCCAGCGACAGCCAAATCCAACAAATCGCCGACCAACTGGTGGCCGGAAAAGAATATCAACGTGAATCGAGCAAAGGAACTTATAGCTAGATCAGCTAATCAGCTAATCAGTAATCAGCTAGTCAGCTAATCAAGCTGATCAGCTGACAAGCTGAATACTGAATGCTGAAATGCTGGTAAAAATGAACGAATACTCACCCCAAACAAGGACTTATGAAACCCAGACCTGCGATGTGGGCATTGTCGGCTACGGCGCCTACGTGCCCCGCTACCGCATTCCGGCCAACGAAATCGCCAAAATGTGGACCGATGGCATGGGCGGCGTGCCCGATCCTGGAAAAAGCGGTCAACGGCCTGGACGAAGATGTCATCACCATGTCCATTGAAGCGGCGCGCAACGCCATGGATCGCGCGCCAGATCGACCCGCAAGAGATTCGCGCCGTCTGGGTGGGCAGCGAAAGCCATCCCTACGCCGTCAAGCCCAGCAGCACCATCGTCGCCGAAGCGATTGGCGCCGTCCCCAACACGCAGGCCGCCGACTGGGAATTTGCCTGCAAAGCGGGCACAGAAGCGATGCAGGCCGCTATCGGCTTTGTCGGCTCCGGCATGGCCAGCTACGCCCTCAGCATCGGCATGGACACCGCCCAGGGCCGCCCCGGCGATGCGCTGGAATACACGGCCGCTGCTGGCGGGGCCGCCATTCTCATCGGTCTGGCCGACGAATCAGTGGCCACTCATCAACGGCTCCTACTCCTTCGTCACCGACACGCCCGACTTCTGGCGGCGCGCCCATGCCAATACCCTTCGCACGGCGACCGTTTCACGGGCGAACCGGCCTACTTTCAAGCACGTGATCGGCGCGGCCGAAGCGTTGATGGAAGCGCTAGAACGCCAACCGCCGCAGATTACGATTGGGCCGTTTTCCACCAACCCAACGCCAAATTTCCGCAGCGCGTGGCGCAACAGTTGGGTTTTACAACCAGAGCAAATTACGCCAGGACTGCTCAGCCCGCGCATCGGCAACACCTATTCTGGCTCGACGATGATTGGCCTGACGGCCATTCTGGACATTGCCGAACCGGGCGACCGCATTCTGATGGTCAGCTACGGCTCCGGCGCTGGCTCTGACGCCTTCGACATCGAGGTGACCGAACAAGCTGCGCCGAGGTGCGTGACCGGGCCACCACAACCGAAGCCTACATCAGCCGCCGCACCGAAATTGATTACGCAACTTATACGCGGTTCCGGGATAAACTTGAAAACGTCGTGATAATGTGATACGGCACGCATCACGTTGACAGGTTGGAACATCTTATGAACAACGTATCAATCATTGGCATTGGCCAAACAGAAGTAAAAGAGATGTGGGACACCTCCATCCGCCATCTGGCCTGGTACGCCATTGAGGCGGCGCTGGACGATGCCCACTCAACAAAGTTGATGCCCTGTACGTGGGCAACATGCTGGCCGGGCAGTTGAGCAACCAGAATCATCTGGGCGCGCTGGTAGCTGATTTTGCCGGCATGCGCGGTATTGAAGCCGTGACGGTGGAAGCGGCCGACGCTTCTGGCGGCGCGGCGCTGCGCCAGGCGGTGCTGGCCGTCAAGAGCGGCCTGGTGGAAACGGCGCTGGTCGTTGGCGTGGAAAAGATGACCGATCAGACGGGCAAGCCGGTAGACGCGGCCGCTCTGGCCACCACGCTGGATGCCGATTACGAAGCGGTCCACGGCGCTGACCCTGGCCGGGATGGCCGCGCTTGCTGATGCGCCGCTACATGCACGAATATGGCGTGGAACGTGGCTGATTTTGCCGGTTTCAGCGTCAACGCCCACGCCAACGGAGCCGACAATCCGCTGGCCATGTTCCGCAACCGGCTCAAGGCGGAACGCTTTGCGGCCGCACCGCCGGTGGCCGACGCCGGTGACTCTGTTTGACGCAGCCCCCACGGGCGACGGCGCAGCGGCGGTCATTGTTGACCCGCCACGAGCGGGCGCATGGACATGGTGCCGCAAGCCGGTCCGCATTGCCGGGTCGGCGCTGGCGACCGACACGCTGGCGCTGCACGATCGCAGCGACGTGCTGTGGCTGAAGGCGGCCGAATAGAGCGCCCAACGGGCAATGGCCAAAGCAGGCGTGACGCCAGATGACAGATTGACCTGTTTGAGCTGCATGATTCGTTCACGGTCATGGCAGCGCTGTCACTGGAAGCGGCTGGGTTTGCGGAACGGGGCCAGGGCTGGCAGCTGGCGCGGGATGGGGAGATTGGGCGAAACGGCCGTATTCCCATCAGCACCTTTGGCGGCTCTGAAAGCGCGCGGTAATCCAGGTGGGCGCGACCGGCATGTACCAGATTGTGGAAGTGGCGCGGCAGTTGCGCGGCGAGGCCGGCGACTGTCAAATCCCGTCAGCGCAGGTAGGCATGGCTCAAAATTTGGGTGGCAGTGGCGGAACGGCCGTTACCCATATCTTTACTATTGATGAGTGAAGGATGAAAACGGCCGTTTTCACAACCGCGCGTTAATTTACATAACTACCCAATAACAGCCTAAAAGTTAACATAACCCTTCAAAAATACTCCTCTGACAGTTTTTGACAGTCGTAAATGGGGTGCTGACAGGGAATGAGAGCCTTCCCGTGCATAATTTATTTTGGGCCAACCCAAAAATCCAAGGCCCTGATTTAATTGACAAATATCGGAGGCAACAAAATGGAAGTATCACGTCATTGGCGTCTAAAAAATCAACGTTACAGCTTGATTGGCGAAACGTGTGATCACTGCGGCGTCAAACTTTTCCCACCCCGCGACGTGTGTTTAGCTTGCGAAGCCCCCGCCAAAGAACTGTACACTTTTACAGGTATCGGCGAAGTTTACTCTTATTCCACCGTATACGATGCGCCTGCTGGCTTTGAGCATCAGGCCCCCTACACCGTGGCCCTGGTGAAATTAGAAGAAGGCCCGCTGGTTACGGCGCAGTTAACGGACATCGACACAGACAACATTCAGATTGGCATGCCGGTGGAAATGGTCACCCGCAAACTGTATGCCGAAGGCGATGAGGGCACCATTGTCTATGGTTACAAGTTCCGTCCAGCTTTGGCCAGCGTTGCCATGAATTAAAATTCTTCCTGAGACATTGATTGGTGCAGGCCTATCTCGATGAGATGGGCCTTTTTTATTGCTATGGACACACTAACGCACAAATGGGAAAAGCTGATGGCTACCCCGCTGCGGCGGGCGGACCTGGCGGCCGAACCGCTGGCACAGTTTGCGCACTGGTTCGCGCAGGCGTGGGAGGCCGAACTGCCCCAGCCCCACGCTATGAGCCTGGCTACGGCCACCCCCGAGGGCTGCGTTTCGTCGCGGCTGGTGCTGCTGCGCTCCTTTGACGAGGCGGGCTTTGTGTTCTTCACCGGCCTGGAAACGCAAAAGGTGCGGGAAATTGCGGCCAACCCGCAGGTGGCGCTGCTGTTCCCGTGGCTACTGCTGAAGCGGCAGGTGCGGGTGGAGGGAACGGCCGTTCCCCTCTCCACTGCCCAAACCCTGCAATTTTTCCTCAGCCGCCCCCGGGACAGCCAGCTAGAAGCGTGGTTCACGCAGGCTGGTGGGGTGGTCTCTTCGCGCGCCGTGCTTAAGGGTAAATGGGCAGAGATGAAGGAGAAGTTCCGCGCGGGGGAAGTTCCTTTACCCAGCGGCTGGGGTGGGTTCCGGGTGCAGCCCCAGCGTGTGGAATTCTGGCAGGGCCGCCCGGACGGGGTGCACGACCGCTTTGCCTACCGGCGGCAACAAGAGGGTGGATGGCTCATTGAAAGATTGCGGCCGTAGGTAAGGGCTTGATGGGATAACGGCCGTTTCCCATTGAAAAAAGCAACCGATCCCATTACCATTACGTATACAGGGTGATGTTCAACAATCTTCACATTTTCCCAACACCTTTTCAGGAACAGATGCTAATTTAAAAAGGAGTAAAAAATGGCAAAAAGTCACGAAGTGGATTATCAAGTCTTTGGGGACGACCTGCAATTTGTGGAAGTGGAACTCGACCCGCAAGAAACCGTCATTGCCGAAGCAGGGGCCATGATGTACATGGAGGATGGTATTGGCTTCGAAACCAAAATGGGCGATGGTTCGCAGCCTAGCCAGGGGTTCATGAGCAAGTTGGGCAGCGTTGCCAAGCGCGCCCTAACCGGCGAATCCATCTTCATGACCCACTTCACCAATAGTGCGGCTCAAGGCAAGAAACATGTTGCTTTTGGGGCACCCTATCCCGGTAAAATTATTGCCATTGACCTGGATGAAGCTCAAGGCGAACTGATTTGCCAGAAAGATTCCTTCCTCTGTGCCGCGCTGGGCACCGAAGTCAGTATTGCCTTCAATAAGCACCTGGGCGCGGGCTTCTTTGGCGGTGAGGGGTTTATTTTGCAGCGTTTGCGTGGTGATGGCATGGTCTTCATTCATGCCGGCGGCACTATTGTTGAGAAGCGGCTGCAAGGCGAAAAACTCATGGTCGATACCGGCTGCATTGTCGCTTTTGAGAACACCATTTACTATGACATTCAGCGCGCAGGTAACTTAAAATCGATGGTTTTTGGCGGTGAGGGGCTGTTCCTGGCTACGCTGCAGGGTACAGGGCGCGTCTGGCTGCAATCACTGCCCTTCTCGCGATTGGCCGACCGCATTTTGCAGAATGCCCCGTCCGCCGGTGGTGGTTCCAAAGGTGAAGGGTCTGTTCTAAGCGGAGCGATGGATTTCTTGCAGAAAAATTAAGGCCTGCATCTTTTTACATAAAAAAGGCTCGATTTCACCATCGGGCCTTTTTAGTTTTTGCTCTATTTCAGCAGGATAACGATTTGAACAAGCTTTACATATTAGCCAGCGTCTTGCCTGTATCCTTCAGGACGTCCACAAAGTAACTTTCGCAAGCCTCATCAATCAGTTCCGGAGTGAGCCGGGGAGATTCGCTTTCATAATCGCAAATAGAAACGACGGTTTTGACAATGTCCCGCGGATGTACGGACTGCATCACGCGCTGCGGTTCACGGTACCACTTTTGCAGCAAATGGAGAAAGCTGGTTTTGTCGAAAGCAACGTTGAACTGCTTACAGGACATGGTAAAGATTTGGTAGAAAAGCCGTTCGTCGGGGCCACCAACTTCCACCTTCATTTGAATACGGCGCAAGAATGCACCATCAACCAGGTCGCCGGGGTCCAGGTTGGTGGAAAAGACAATGAATTGGCGGAAAGGCACCTCGATGGTTTGCCCGGATTGCAGACGCAGGAAGTCCATTTTGCTCTCAAGGGGCACAATCCAGCGGTTTAGCAGCTCTTGCGGGCTGATTTGCTGCCGCCCGAAATCATCGATGAGGAACATGCCGCCGTTGGCTTTAAGCTGCAGGGGAGCTTCGTACACTTTCGCAACAGGTTCGTAGCGCAAATCAAGGGAGTCCATGATCAGCTCGCCGCCCACCATAACGACCGGGCGTTGAAAGAGCCGCCAGCGCCGGTCAACTTTGAGCTTTTCGGCGCCCAACCCCAGGTGCAAGGGCAGATCTTCCTCAGGTATGGGTACGTGAACGAGAGGATCGATGATGCGGATGATTTGCCCGCCAGCAGTGAGGGCATCGGGCAGCCAAATTGCATCTCCGGCAGAGAGCAGTTTGCCCAGGGCTTCGGCAATGGTGGTTTTGCCGTTACCGGGCGGACCATAGAGGAAGAGGGAGGTTCCGGCATTGGCGGCAGGGCCAATTTTGCGATGGAAATTATCGGGCAAAATGAGCTGGTCTAGGGCGGTTTTGACCTGAGTGGGCGTGATGCGAATTTTGCTTTTGATTTGGGTGAGAATAGCTCGAGTATAATCATCGATGGTAACAGGCGCGCGTCCAATGTACTGGCTGCGTTCAAATGCGTCCCGGGCGCGTTTTGTGCCGGCTTCAGTGAGCGCGTAGGTGAAGCTGAGGCTGCCCAGAGAACCGGCACGGGTCACCTCTACCAGGTGCTCTTGCTTAAAACGGGAGAGAATGTGGTCAATGATGCGGGCATGGATGCCCATGACTTCACCAATGTGCACGACGCTGGCATCCCCTTCGTTAAAGAGAATGCGGAAGATAATGTCGTTGACTATTTGAAGGGAAATGCCCAGTTCTTCGGGCTCCATGGGCTGCTTAAGTACTTTTTCTAGTTCACTGCTTAACATGGCTGAGCCTCAACTTTGTGGTTGCTTGTGGTTGAAGTATACCGTAGCCTGGGCAACGGCCGTATAGGAAAATGGGGTGCTTTCGGGAACCAAAGGGCTCTCTATGCCACTGGCGCAAATAAAAAGACGCCCACATGGGGCGTCTTGGTTGGGTTCGTGCAGGTTAGGAAGAGCTTTCGGCGGAAACGGCCGTTTCCCCTTCCTCCGGCACTACTTCATCAGTCTCTTCATCATGGCCATTTACCTGCGACAGACGCCCTTCACGTACCACCGCCACAGAGGCCACCGTGTCACTGCCGCGTAAATCCATCACCCGCACCCCCTGCGTAATGCGACCCTGGACCGAGATATCATTGGCAGCGGTACGCAACATAATGCCATAGGATGAAATACAGCGTCACCTCATCCCCAGGTTCCACCACCCGCGCACTAACAATCTTACCCGTGCGCTCCGGCGTCAGGTTCATGGCCCGTACGCCCTGACCATATCGCTTCTGCGTGCGATAATCATCCAGCGGTGTCCGCTTGCCGTACCCCTTTTCGGTAATCACCAGCAAATCAACCCTCTGGGGTCACCACATCCGCCCCGGCCAGATTGTCCCATTGTCCAGCCTCATGGCATAGACGCCGGCGGCTGTGCGGCCCATCGGGCGCACATCTTCTTCGCTAAAGCGAATACCCTTGCCCTTGTTCGCTAACCACAATTAAATCCTGCTCGCCCTCGGTAAGTTTCACCCAACCCAGGCTGTCATCATCATCCAGATTCATGGCGATCAACCCGCTGGGGCGCACATATTCGAAGGCGCTGACCTCGACGCGCTTAATGCGTCCTTTGCGCGTAATCATGGTCAGGTACTCTGCATCTTCAAAATCGTGTACAGGCAAAGCGGCCGTAATCTTTTCCTCAGGCATCAGCGGCAAAATATTCATCAACGACGTACCCTTCGCCGTGCGATCCAGCTCAGGAATGTTGTACGCCTTTTCTGCATACACCTTGCCCTGATCCGAGAAAAACAAAATGGTGTTATGCGAGCCGGCCGCAAACAAATGCTCCAGCTCGTCCTCATCCCGGGTACTCATGCCAATCAAGCCCTTGCCGCCCCGCGCCTGCATGCGATAAGCCGCCACCGGCGTGCGCTTGATATAGCCACGCTGCGTAATGGAAATCAGCACATCCTCATCCTGGATCAGGTCTTCCATGTTGATTTCCGCATCCAAACCAAGGGCAATTTCCGAACGGCGCTCATCACCATATTTCTCTTTCAGCGCCAGTATATCTTCTTTAATCAGGGCCAAAATTTTGCCTTTATCGGCCAGCAAACCTTGTAAATATTCGATATGCGCGGTGATTTCTTTGTACTCATCTTCGATCTTTTGCCGTTCCAAGGCAGCCAGGCGGCGCAACTGCATATCCAAAATGGCCGTGGCCTGCGCTTCAGACAGGCCAAAGCGCTCCATCAGCTGCGTGCGCGCCGCATCGGCATCCGGGGAGCGGCGAATGGTCTCAATCACGTCATCCAGATGGTCCAGGGCAATGAGCAGACCTTCCAGAATGTGCTGCCGCTTCTGGGCTTTGTCCAGGTCAAAGTGGGTGCGGCGGGTAATGACCTCCACGCGATGGTCAATGTGAATTTGCAGTGCCCGCTTGAGTGAGAGCAGAACGCGGCTGCTTGTCTACCAGAGCCAGCATCTGTACGCCAAAGGTGGTTTGCAGCGCGGTGTGCTTATAGAGCTGATTCAGCACCTTCAGCGGCTGTGTGCCTCGCTTCAGCTCCACAATGACCGAAATACCGCGCCGATCCGAAGAGTCGCGCAAGTCGGAAATATCGGTAATGACGCCCTTATTGACCAGTTCGGCAATGCGCTCAATGAGCATGGCCTTGTTCACCTGGAAGGGAATTTCGGTGATGTTGATGCGCTGGCGGTCTGGGTTGCGGGGCATCTCTTCAATGGTGGCGACACCGCGCATCACGACACGCGCCCGCGTCCTGTGGCATAGGCGTTGCGAATGCCTTCTGTGCCGACAATGATGCCCCCGGTGGGGAAATCTGGCCCTTTGACAAACTGCATCAGATCGTCCAGGGTCACGTCATCCACTTCATCCTGCCGATCAATCAGGTAAGTGATGGCGTCGCACAATTCAGTGAGGTTGTGGGGCGGGATGTTGGTCGCCATACCGACGGCAATACCGGAGGAGCCGTTGAGCAGCAGGTTGGGCAAGCGTGGCCGGCAAGCAGGTCTGGCTCGTGTCAGGCTGTCGTCAAAGTTGGGCGTAAAATCGACGGTATCTTTGTCGATATCTTCCAGCAGTTCGTTGGCAATGCGCGCCAGGCGAGCTTCGGTGTAGCGCATGGCGGCGGCGCTGTCGCCGTCGATGCTGCCGAAGTTTCCCTGCCCATCGACCAGCATGTAGCGCATGGAGAAATCCTGGGCCATGCGCACCATGGCATCATAAACGGAAGAATCGCCGTGCGGATGGTATTTACCCAGCACTTCACCGACGATGCGGGCGCTTTTGCGGTGGGGGGTGTTGTCGCGAATGCCCATGTCGTGCATGGCGTAAAGAATGCGCCGGTGGACTGGTTTGAGGCCATCACGGGCGTCGGGCAAGGCCCGTGCGACAATGACGCTCATGGCGTAATCGAGGTAGGAATTGCGCATCTCCTCGTTAATATCAATGGTGCTAACGGTACCGATTTCCAAGGTGGAACCTCCGATTGTTATTGGGGTTTAGGCAGGGGCGCCGCTGTGAACAGGCAAATTCGCAACGGGTTGGTATAAGTGTGGGTTAGTAGGAGAGTTGCCCCTCTTTGCAGCCAAGTTTTTTACGTAAAAAAGGGCCACCGATTTAGAGGGTGGCGCCAGTGTAAAATTAGGGATTTTCATCCCGAAAATTATACCTTATTTTTGCGGTATCAACGAATTTTAGAGAGGCAGATTAAAGGAGTGCGGTTACGGCCGTTTCCCCCACAAAAAGCGGCTTTTCATCATCCAAAACGGCCGTTTTCACATACCCCAAGGCCACCACACCTTGCGGGCCGACTGCCACCGATGTCACCGTGCCCGCCTGCTTGCCCTCAGCCATAATGTCTGCCCCGGCAACAAGGGAATCTGCGGCATTTAAGCGCACCAGCTTCTTGGCCAGCCGCCCGCGGCTCTCCATGCGGGCAATAATTTCCTGCCCGGTGTAACAACCTTTGGTGAAAGAAACGTCAGCCCACAGGTTGGCTTCCAGGGGGATGTAATCCAGGGTAAGTTCGCGGCCAAAGCGGGGCAGGCCGCTGGCAATACGCAGGTACTCGAAGGCATCCTCGCTGGCCGGGGTGATTGCCTGTTTCACCAGGTGCTGCCGCAGAGCGCCCTTGTCGCCAGCCTGGCACATCACGAAGTAGCCATCACCGCTAACGGGGTCGGTTTTATGCAGATAGGCGGTGACGCCGTGTACTTCAGCCTGCCGCCAGTGGTGCAAAGGCAGATCCGTTTCCGGGAACCCGGCCCCGCCAAGCAGGGCTTGCGCTTGCGGTCCATAAACAGCGAAAACGGCCGTTTCCTCTGTGACGTCTTGCAGCTTAAAATCATCGTTAAAGAACACGTTCCGCAGCAGGTAGCGCGCCAGCGGGTCGCGATGGCCTTCGCCGGCCAGCAAGTACACGGTGTCGCTGCTGGCGTAAAGAATGAGGCGGTCAATGATGCGGCCAATGTCTGTGGTCAGCACAGTGGCCGTCCCCTGCCCGCTTTGCAAGTTTTTGACGGAGTTGGTTGAAATGCGGTCAATAATGTCCAGGCGGGTAGCCCCGGTTATTTTGAAAATCGCTAAGGCGCTGCGGTCTACGAGAACGGCCGTTTCTCGCGCGGCCTGGTAGACTGCGTCATCAATCTGGCTCGTGGTCGTTTCTCTCATCATCCCAATCCTCCTCACTGCTCAGTATTGCCTCCGGATCTAGCCGCCAGCGCTGCGCAAAAAGCTGCAAATGGGGTAAAAAGCGCTTCTCTCGGGCAATCACCACATCTTGCACAAGCTGCCACAACGATTTTCCGCTCAGCCATTTATACCGCTTGGGATTGGTTACGTAGCGCACGGGCAGCGTTTCCAACCACTCTTCCAACTGCACCCGCACCTGCTGCCAATCGGCAAAAATTCGATCCAGGTCGCGCCCCTGGTTTTCCGCATAACAACTGGCGTCAAAGGCGTCTGGTTTCTGCATGGCGGCTTGCAGCTTGTCCGGCTTTTTGCCCTGATCCAGGCGCATAATGGCGGTGACCAATTCGGCTTCCCAGACGGTCAGGTTGGCCAGCACGTCGGCTACAGACCATTGGTCCAAGACCCCTGGCGCCATCAGAGCTTCATCTGGCAGCTCTTCAATGGCCATCAGCAATCGCTCGCGGCTGCCATCCAGTTGATCGAGTATCTGGTCAATGTCCATTTCTACCCTAATGATACGGGGGAAACGGCCGTTGTCCGCTCCCTCTTCTCATCTCCTCATTCCTTTACCCGAGGTCAGAATTGCCAAGTGTAGCACGCCCGCAGCGGGGCACAAAACAGCTCAAACATGATCATGCTCACGCCAAACAGGTGATGCTCATCCTAGAGTCATTGATTAAAATAGTCTATAGTTGTGAAGAAAATTGAGAGAAACAAGAAATACCTATACCCACACGAAATTTATCAGTATAATCTAACCTGATCGGTATAAGAATTATTTATCATCCTGGACGACAAACCGCAGGAATGCTTATGGAAAACAGCTTTACAGCACCACTCCCAAATGACGGTGAGCAGCCAGATGCCATACCAAATGGCAGCAATGAAGAAATTCGCTGGGAAGTCGTAGCCCGGACCCCGGGTATCACCCCTGCTCATATTATCGCCGGTCGGCTACAATCTGAGGGTATCCCGGCGCGGGCTTGGCAGGAGGCTGCCGGGCAAGCATATGGCATCACCGTTGGGCTGCTGGGCACTGGTTACGTGTCTGTGCCTGAAGAGTATGTTGATGAAGCCTTAGACATTTTAGAATCAGCAGGCAACTCGGAACTGGATGATGTAGAATTTGATGAAGAGGACTTCTAACAAGAAGAAAAAGAGAAATTTACAACAGGTATAAGGAGATGTTCCCATGGCTGATGTTTCTTGGACCAACAATGACGACAGCGCCCTGCTAAAAAATAAAAACAATAACCGCATAAAGTTTATTGTTGGCGGTGTCATCATGCTGGCTGCCATTGCATTCCTGGTCATCAATGCGATGAGCGGCAACACCCAACTTTATAAAACCGTGGAAGAATTTTATAATGAGCAATCGCTGTTGATGGGGCGCGACCTGCGTGTAGCGGGCTGGGTCATGGGTGACTCCATCAAGTTTGAGCAAATTGACGCCACAACCTCGCGGCTGGAATTTGAAATTGTGGATGATTACAACAACCCGCACCAACGCTTGAAGGTTGTGGCCATGAACGAAGCTATGCCCGATCTGCTGCAGGACCAGGCTCAGGCCCTAGTCGAAGGGCGCGCCGACGCTAATGGCGTCTTCATGGTCAACCCCGGTGGGCTGATGCTGAAATGCCCCACGCGCTACGAGGAAATGGATCCGGCCGATCATCCTGATGGCGTCCCTGTGGGCGGAAACACCCAATAAAAGTATCGCTGAAGTGTTGGTTATTCCGGTTAATAAAACTAAAAATTGGCGATTGGAGCCCCAATCGCCAATTTTGTCTTTTAGAGGGAAATAGAAAATATTATGATAGCTGACCTAGGATATTTTGCTCTATTATTTGCATTTTTAGCGGCTGTTTACGCCGCAGGCGCTGCCTGGTACGGCCGTAAAACCGAAAACTGGCGCTGGGTGGAAAGCGCCCGCAATGCCACGCTTATCACGTTGCCTCTCATCGCCCTTTCATCCGCACTGCTCATTACCCTGCTCCTTAATGACGACTTTTCCATCGACTACGTCTGGCGCGTCAGCAGCATTGAGCAGCCTACATACCTCAAGGTGACGGCGTTGTGGGGTGGCCAGGCGGGGTCGCTGCTTTTCTGGAACCTGCTGCTGGCCGTTTTTACAACGGTGGCCATGTCCCGCAAATGGGATGAACAGAAGGAGCTCATGCCCTATGCCCTGATGGTGGCCAGCTTTACCCAGATTTTCTTCCTGGCGCTGTCCGCTTTTGTGGAAAGCCCCTTCACCCGCATTGAAGGCGGCATCATTCCCGCCAACGGTAACGGGCTAAACCCGCTGCTCCGCCACCCTGGCATGATCATTCATCCGCCTATGCTTTATTTGGGCTTTACCGGCTTCACCATTCCTTACACCTTTGCCATGGCAGCCCTTCTGTCTGGCAAGCTGGACGACTCCTGGATTCGCACCACCCGGCGCTGGACGCTGGTAGCCTGGCTTTTCCTCAGTCTGGGGCTGATCCTGGGCGGGCGCTGGGCTTACGACGTATTGGGCTGGGGTGGTTACTGGGGCTGGGACCCGGTCGAAAACGCGTCCCTAATTCCGTGGCTATCGGGCACCGCATTCCTGCACTCAGTGATGATTCAGGAAAAGCGGCAGATGTTCAAATGGTGGAATATTTTCTTGATTGTCACTACCTACCTGTTAGTGGTGTACGGCACATTCATCGTGCGCAGCGGCGTCATTTCCTCCGTCCATTCCTTTGCCCAATCGGCTGTGGGTCCGCTCTTCTTTGGATTTATTGCCGTGATGTCGATTTTTTCAGTTTACTGGATCATTCGGCGGCGCGAAGAACTAAAATCGCCCCACACGCTGGAGTCTTTCCTGTCCCGCGAAGCCGCTTTTCTCTACAACAACTTTCTTATTCCTGGCTATCCTGGCAATCGTATTTTTGTTTACCAACTACCCCATCATTTCTGAACTGTTTACGGGAGAGCGGGGCTTTGTGGGCCCACCCGTTTACGAACAGGCACTGGCGCCTTTGTTTTTGCTGCTGCTAGGGTTAATGGGGGTTGCCCCGCTGACCATGTGGTATCGCACCAGCCTGCAGCGTTTGGGCAAGGCTATGCTGTGGCCAGCCGTGGTGGCCACGATATCCATCATCGTGCTGTTTTTTATGAATATCCGCATCTGGCCGGCGCTGTTGGGCGCATGGACGATTACCTTTTCGCTGGTGTTGACCCTGGTGGAGTTCGGTAAGGGCACGCGGGCACGCATGAAGCGCGGCGAAAATCCTTTTGCCGCCTTTTCGAACCTGATGGCGCGCAGCCGCCGTCGCTACGGCGGTTATTGGATTCACCTGGGCGTATTGGTGATGGCGTATGGCATCATTGGCGTGGAGTTGTTTCAGCAGGAAACACAGCAGCAGCTTCAGGTAGGTGACACCATATCCCTGGGGCGGTACGAAATGCAGTTTTTGGGCGTGGAGCAGCGCACGGGGGCTGACGACCTGATTATCACGGAAGCCGTGGTGGATGTGTATGAGAACGGCCGTTTCGTGACCACCCTGTATCCGCGCCGCGAACTTTACACCCGCACCGGTCAGCCTATGACCATCCCCAATGCCCGATCCACCTTCTTTGAAGACTTTTACGTACTGATGGCCGAGCAGCCAGCAACACCCAATGCGGCCACGCTGCGCGTCTTTCTCAATCCATTGATCAACTGGGTGTGGGCTGGCGGGCTCATTTTCGTGCTGGGTACGCTGATTGCTGCCTGGCCTGACCCCGTGGAAGACAAAATTACGGCCGTCCGGGCCCGCCGCCCTGTAGCCGTAGCAACTGGTGATTGATTAGGAGCTAGAAATTAGGATGAAAACTCGTGCTTTACGGTTAATGCGTTATGCGTTGCTTTTCGCCTTGCTGCTGGCAGTGACTGTGCCCGTTCTGGCACAAGACGGCGAACGCGTTGTCACCGATGATGAAGTGAATGAAATTGCCAAAGAGGTCTACTGCCCGGTCTGCGAAAGCACGCCGTTGGACGTATGCGAGACCCAAGCTTGTGCCGACTGGCGGGAGCTGATCCGTACCAAGCTGGCCAGTGGCGAAACAAAGGATGACGTCTTCAGTTACTTTGCCGAACAATACGGCGACCGGGTGCTGGCCAGCCCGCCCCCTCGGGGCTTAAATCTGTTGCTGTGGATCTGGCCATTTGTCGCCCTCATTGGTGGAGGGATCATTTTTGTGCGTTACTTGCGCAATATGCGACAGACGGCCGCAGAAATGGCTACGGGTGGGGAAACGGCCGTTTCCGCCACACCAGACGTCCCAGACCAGTACATCTCACGTATAGAACAAGAACTGAAAGGAGAGTAGGATATTTAGCCACCAGCGGTCGGGGACCGTAGCCCGCTGGCGTTATCCCGAAAGAAATTAACATGAGTGAGCAAGTGCAAGAAACAAGCCCCAAGAAAAAGCTCAATGCCTCCACTATCACCATCTGGGTGGTCGTCATCGCCATTTTGGGCTTATCCGCTTTTGGGCTGGTAAAAACAAATACAGCCCGCCCCGAACAAGGTGAAAAAGCGCCCGAATTTAGCATGAAATTTTTCGACGGCTATACTTGGGATGGCAAGGCAGACGCTGAATTGGCCGACATGCGCGGAAAAATTGTGGTGCTTAACTTCTGGGCATCGTGGTGCGGCCCCTGCCGCGTAGAGGCAGACCTGCTGGAACAAACCTGGCGTAGGTACGCCGACCAGGACGTTGTGTTTCTAGGCATTGCCTACTCCGACGTGGAACCCAACGCCAAGGCGTATCTGGAAGAGTTCAACATCACGTACCCCAATGCACCAGACTTGGGTACCAGTATTTCGGAAGATTACGACATTACCGGTGTCCCCGAAACGTTCTTTATCGACCGCGAAGGCACCATTTACGAATTCCATTTCGGCCCGATTGACGCCGCAAAGTTAACGGCCGTTATCGAGCAAATGTTAGCAGAAGGAGAGTAATGGCGTTTTGGTTCCTTCACCAACGCCATACCAGATAATATCATGACAGCAGGCTCCATATTCCTTGGCATTGCCCTGCTCATCGCCGTCGTCACTTACCTGACTTACCCTTTTTGGGGGGCGCAAGAGCAAGAACGCCGTACAAGACGTAGTAAACTTGACTTACTAACCGACCAAAAAGAAGCAATTTTGGCCCAAATCCGCGTGCTGGATTTCGATTTTGAAACAGGAAAACTACCGGAAGAGGCCCACGCCGCCCAGCGCAACCAGCTTTTGGCTGAGGCAACGGCCGTTCTGCAAGAGCTGGATGCCCTGACAGGAGTGGTCGATGATGATGCGCTGGAAGCCGCCATCAGCCGCGCCCGCAAGCCTCAAGCCACCGAAAAGGTTGATGTGGATAGCGCCATTGAGGCGGCCATCGCCCGCGCCCGCAAAAAGGGAGCTGCTCCGGTAAAAGAGCCTAAACCTGCAGCCCCCACGGTAGAACACGCCGTCCCGGCCTCGGCCAATGGGCGTGCCCGTTTTTGCCCGCAGTGCGGCAGCAACGTCCAGTCTGGCGACAAGTTCTGCGCCGCCTGTGGTCACAATTTAATCGCCCAAGCAACCAAATGATGAGTAAACAACTTCTAACTCGCCTCGTGAGAGACGGCCGTTTCTGGGCTGTCTCTTTTCTTGTCCTTGTTTTACTGGCCGGGCTGGGCTTTTCTTCCGCCGCTGCACAAGAGAGCGCCCCGCTGCCTGCCACGCCCCCCGACGCCGCCAACGGCCTGGAAATATACGCCGCCCGCTGCGCCAACTGCCACGGCCCCTTGGGGAACGGCGATGGGGAACTGGCCGCTAACCTGCCCATGCCGCCTCGCGCCTTCACCGACCCCACTTTCCGGCAAACGGCCGTGCCCGCCAGCTTTTACGACCTCATTTTTAACGGCAACCTCAACGCCGGCATGCCCGGCTTTGGGGAAGGGGTAAATACGCGCGCCCCCCTGAGCGATGCTGAAATTTGGGACGCCATTGCCGCCGTGCTGGTGCTGGCGACGCCGCAGGACGCGCTGGATGAGGGACAGGCCCTTTATGACGAAAACTGTCTGGCCTGCCACGGTGACGCGGGCCTGGGTGATGGGCCCGATGCGGCCGACCTGGATCCGCTGCCATCCCTGGCTGATGTGGACTACTGGTTCAATCGCAGCGGCGACGTCGTGCTGGCCAGTCTGGCCCCCGGCAGCATTGCGGGCCACGACTATGACCTGAACAATACGCAGTTAACGGCCGTCATCGACTATGCCCGCACCTTCAGCTTCAATACTGCACCGGCTCCCGCCCCCGGCGCCACCATTGCCGCCGCAACCATCAGCGGCGTGGTAACCAACGCCACCAATGGGGCTATCGTGGGGAACCTCGACGCCCAACTGCGCGCCTTTTCCCCCAACATTGAACAAATGCTGACCCTGACCGAGACGGTGGGCACAGACGGCCGTTTTGCGTTTACCCTGAGCGAAGTCCCGGAAGATTGGGTGTACATTGTCAGCATTTCCTACGACGGGCTCAATTACAGCAGCGAGGTGGGCCAGCTTTCCGGGGCGACGCCCGATCTGGAACTGCCGGTCACGGTTTACGATCAGACTACAGACCCGGCGGTTATTCGCGTCGCCCAGGTTCACGTCGTTTTCGACTTCCCCAGCACAGAAATTTTGCAGGTAACAGAGCTGTATGTGTTCGAGAATTCAGGGACGGCCGTTTTTGTTGGCCCTACTGGGGATCCCCAACTGGGCGTAGCCAGCATCGATGTGCCTGCCAACGCGCAAAACCTTACTTTTGAGCGCGCCTTCAGCGCCATGGACAGCTTTATTCCCGCTACGGAGGTCATACCCGTGGGAGATGGCTATGCCGACACAATTCCCCTGCGACCCGGGCGCAGCAATTCCAGCCTGGTAGTTAACTATACTCTACCCTACAATGGCGGTACAGAGCTTGTTCATGACTTGCCTTACGCTGCCACCAGCGTCACCGTCATCTTGCCCGACGCCGGTGTAAATCTGGTTAATGACGACGCCTGGAGTGAAGAGACCCAGCAAACCATGGGTGGCATGTTCCGCAGCTACGCACAGCAGAATTTATCGCCTGGATCTACTCTAAATTTGACGCTGGAAGGGGAGCCAGAAGTGGTTAGTACAGCCATGGGCAGCAGCACAATCGCTGCGCCGCGCAATCAATCCACGGAATTAATAGTTGGCGGTATTGGGCTAGTCTTGGTGGGCATCGTGGCTGCCGTGGTCATTCGCAGCCGCATTGCCCAAAGAGATGAGGAAGAGGATTACGAGGACGAGTATGAGGAAGAGGAAGAAGCTGTTGAGGTAGGAAACGGCCGTTCTGCCGACGAACTCATCCAAATTATTGCCGCCCTGGATGACGCTTATGAAAATGGCGAACTTGACGAAGAAGCGTATCGTCAAGAACGCGCCAATCTAAAAACAGAGCTAAAAGCCACCTGGCAATAAACGTGTCGGGTGGTGGGCGCCCAACATTGCAGCACCATGTTTAAATTTGTCACCATTTATCGCCGCGTTGACGACGAAAAGGCTCTAGAAACCTTCTTTTCTGGCACGCACCTGCCGCTGGCCGAAAAGCTGCCCGGGCTGCTCAAATACGAAGTGAGTCGCGTGGAAGGCAAGCCGGGAGGGGAATCTCGTTTTCACCTGGTGTACGAGCTGTACTTCGAGTCCCGGACCTGGTTTGAGCGGGCCATGCTCACCCCCACCGGCTTGCAGCTCATTGAAGCACTCAAACCGTGGGCGGAGGCCAAGGTTATTAGCTGGTTCTTCGCCACTGTTTTTGAAGAAGAAACTGCCACCCGCCGCGCTTTCTTCAACGCCCAGGCTGCAGGTTACGTGGCTCCCCCTCAAGACGAAGAAGAATAACAGGCGACGGCCGATGCAGCTTGGCGCATTAGCCGTCGCTCTTACTTTCTAGCCAATATACCCCTGTTTTAGCAGCAACTCCGCATTCAAAATAGAGCCGCTGGCAGCGCCGCGCAGCGTGTTGTGGGTGATGGCCATGTAGCGAATGTCCAACACGTCGCAGGCGCGCACTTTGCCGACCGTCCAGGCCAACCCCTGGCCATTGTCCCGGTCCAGGCGAGGCTGCGGGCGGTCCGGCTCCGGGCGGTAAATGAGCAGTTCTGCCGGCGAGGTGGGCAGTTCGCGGCAAATGGCCGGGGGCTGCCAGCTCTGCAGGGCAGCAATGGCCTCTTCGGCCGTAGCGCGGCGCCCCAGCTTCACGGACACGCTGGCCAGATGGCCATCAAGCACCGGCACGCGGTTGGCCTGGGCGCTGATGGGCATGTTTAGCATTTTCACTTGCCCGTCGTGAAAGTCGCCCAGCAGCTTCTTAGGCTCATTTTCTAGTTTGCCGTCCTCGCCGCCAATGTAGGGCACCACGTTATCCATGATGTCCATGGAGGAAACCCCCGGATACCCTGCACCGGATAGCGCTTGCAGGGTAACCATAATAGCTCCCTCCAGGCCAAAAGCATCCTGAAAAATCTTGAGCGGCAAGATAGCGCTGGTGGTGGAGCAGTTGGGGCTGGCCACAATGAAGCCGGGCCAGTTGTTGTTAGCCTGCTGAGTGGGAATGAGGCCGGTATGCGCCGGGTTAATCTCAGGGATGAGCAGGGGCACGTCGGGGGTCATGCGGAAGGCTGATGCATTGGTAATGACAGCATATCCGGCGGCAGCAAATTTAGGCTCCCATTCGCGGGCTTCGGCTGTGGGTAGGGCCGAAAAGACCACAGGGGGGCGCCCTAAAATGTCGAGGTTGGGTTCAGTGGGTTGGACAATCAGGTCGGCAGCGGCGGTGGGTATGTCTCCACCGATGACCCAGTTGGCGCCTTCGTGAAACGGCCGTCCGGCCGTGCGCTCTGAGCCGGTTACCGCGGCCACTTCAAACCAGGGATGGTTGGCCAGTAGCTGCACAAAACGCTGACCAACTGTCCCTGTTGCGCCTAAAACACCTACAGGAATCTTCATAAGAACCGTAACCTCCAAATTATTTCCTATTACCCATTTGGGCGGCAGGATTATAGCTTACAAGCAAGTTCCTGGCAGAAAATGGCCTCTGGGTAGCTTAAAACCAGGCAAAAGCATGTGAAAAATGCCTTTTTACGGCGTGAAGGTGTCGTAAAAAGGCAATATTGTGCCCAATTCCCTATGCTAGAATGTCCGCAAATCGGGTAAACATTTGTGCGATGCCCATCACAAATCAGGAGCAGCCTATGGCAGCTAGTAAAGCAATGGAAGCGATCGCTTTGCTCAAAACCGCTTTTCCCTCGTTAAGCGACGATAATTTATTTGCCTTGAGCGAAGTATCCAACTTCAATTCATATCCGGCACAGACGGACGTCGTCCGGGAGGGCGAGCACGGCACCACCATGTACATATTGGCTGCGGGAAAAGCAGACATCATTGTCCACGCCGATGACGGGCACGAAATCCTGGTGGACACCATCGGGAAAAATACCTATTTTGGTGAGATGTCATTTTTTGGCGAATCGACGCGCATGGCTACTATTCGCACAAAGACCCCTTGCGAAACTTTGGAGCTAGAGCAATCCACATTCATGGAAATTGCAAAATCTAAACCGGAACTGCTGCAAAACTTACTGAACCAAATAATCGGCCACCTGCGCCGCAACGACCGGGCAGTGATTCGCGAGTTGAATATTAAGAATCAGGTTATTCAGGAAGCTTACGCCGACCTGGCGGAGCAGGAAGAACTGCGCAGCCAATTCATTGCCACGCTTTCTCACGAGCTGCGCACGCCGCTGACTTCAATTCGCGGCTTTATGGGATTAATCAATCAGGGGGCCATTACCGGCGAATCGCTCAAGGTGGCTTTCCGGTCTATCTCGCGAAATGTGGAGTCGATGGTGGGCCTGGTCAACAACATGCTTGTATTGTATGAGATGTCACCAGGAGCGCCTCTCTATGATTATTTGAGTCCAACCGACGTCGTCGTAGAGGCATTAAATGCCACGCAGTCCGCCATGGAAGGGACGCCGCCGCTAATTACTCTGGATATTGCCGATAATTTACCACAAGTATTTGCGGATAAAAGCGACCTGGTGCTGGCGCTGCGGGCGCTCATGGAAAACGCGGTGAAGTTCACCCAGGGTAACAAACCGATAGAGATAAAGGTGTACTGTCCGAACCGAGAAGAGGTGGCGTTCCGCGTGCGCGATGAAGGTATAGGCATTCCTGAAGAGGCGCATGAGCGAATTTTTGACCCGTTCTTTCGGTTGGAAGAAGTGGGGAATTTGCAGTTGTTTCCGGGGCTTGGCATTGGTTTAACCATTGCCAAGCTGAAGGTAGAACGACTGAACGGCCGTATCGAGGTGGAAAGCGCACCGGGCGAGGGGAGTACCTTCACCATTATCTTGCCACTGAAATAAGCAGCCCGGACCGAGCCCCTGGCGACACCGGCCCTTTTTTCGCCTATGATGCGCGCGCAACGGCCGTTTCCAGCAAGTCCATCACCTGTGCCGCGCTTTTTTCCCAGGTAAACTCTTTTACGCGCTCCTTGCCACGCTGTACCAGCTCGGTTCGCAGCGCTTCGTCGGCAACCAGCCGCTGGATGCCGGCAGCGATGGCGGAGATGTCCAAGGGATCCACCAGCAAGGCGCTGTCTGGAGCGATTTCAGGGAGGGAGCTGGTGTTGGCCGTAAGTACGGCCGTTTCGCACACATGCGCCTCCAAAACTGGAAAACCAAAGCCCTCGTAGAGCGAAGGGTACAGCAGCGCCGTAGCCCCTGAGAGCAGGGCCCCCTTGTCGGCGTCGGGCACAAAACCAGGCAAAATAATTCGTTTAGCCGTAGCGAGGTCCAGTTGAAAAATTTCGTCCAGGATCGGTTCTGCCAGCCAGCCCTTCTTCCCCGCAATAACCAAATGGTGCGGCACGCCGCTTTGTACGTAAGCGCGGATGAGGCGCAGCAAGTTCTTGCGGGGCTGCAAAGTGCTTAAGTAGAGCAGGTACGGTGGAGTAACGCCATATTTTTGCAGCACGGAGGAGATGGCCGTTTCCTCCTTCACCGGGTAGAGGCCGGGGTCTACGCCGGGGTACACCACGTGAATTTTTTCTGGCTGCACCTGGTAAAAGTGGATTAAGTCGGCCTGGGTCGCCAGGGAATCGGCCACCACGCAGCAGGCAGAACGGCCGTTATGCCGCGTGCTCCATCGCAAATAAGCCAGCTGCCCCCGCGTGTGGGCTTCGGGAAAATGATGGTAGCCAAGATCATGCACGGTGGCCACGCTGGGACCACGATAAGTCAGCGGGATAACGTGAGCGGGAGTGAAAAATACATCCGGCGGCCGTCGCTGCAATTCCCAGGCCAGGCGCGCATGCGTCCACAGCCTGTGCAGCGGAATCACAACCTGCTCCACCCCCCCAGTTTGGGGAAACAAGTCAGTCCCGGGTGGCTCATTAAAATACAGGCGTAATTGGTTTCCACGGGCGGCAGCCAGGTCGATCATGGCGCGAATGAGAAAATAAGCATATCCCTCTGTACCAGTTCGTTGTGCTCTCGCCGCGCGGCTGGCATCCACACCAATGACCATAGCGTTGCTTTTACCTAGTTCTCATTAAGGGCTGCTTCAACCGCCGGCGTCAGACCGGGAGGCAGCGGCCACACCGGGCGGAAGCCGAATTGTGATGCCGGCTCGCAGGCATATGCAGCGGGTTCCCCGTCCACAAAGGTTTCCGGGTCGGCATATTGCCCAATCTTAAAATAGGCAGCCATGACGTGACAGGCCACCGGTGCAGCCCAGGCTGACCCCTCGCCGCCATTAAACATAAATGCCGCTACCACAATTTCCGGATCATCAAAAGGCGCATACCCCACATACCAGGCATGAGTAGGCAAAACCCGGCGCTGCACAATATCTTCATAACGGCACCAGCCTCGCTCAATGGCAATATTGTCGCAATATTCGGACGTACCCGTTTTACCGGCCGTTACAATACCAAAATCTTCTTCCAGCCAGTTAGTGTACGTCGCCCCCGTATAGAACCGTTCGTCATCAAATCGCACATTTACCAGGCGCATCCCTTCAGCAACCACATCCAGATATTCCCGATCCACATCTAGGGAATCAATGACCTCCGGTTGAAAAGTATAGTCGCCATTGGCATCAAAGCGGATGTTATAGGTATTGGGGATAACGTTGCCCGCGGCATCCGTGACAATAACCTGGCCATTTTCGCCCAACCGCCCCCGGGCTACAACCTGGCTGTCTTCATCTACAATCACCACGCTGCCATCTTCATCAGTCATGTGATGAATAATGGATGGGCGGTACAGAAAGCCACCATTCGCTACCACGGCCGCCATCTGCGCCACTTGCAAAGGCGTGGAGGTCATGAAACCCTGGCCAATGCCCAAGTTGTAATCATCCCCCGTCGACCATGGCTCGCCCTGCGTACGGCTCTTCCATGCCCGGGAGGGCAAATTCCCTGGCGCTTCAAGAGGCAGCTCAATTCCCTGCACCCGGCCAAAGCCAAACTGCGTGCCGAAAACGCCCAGGCGGTCTACGCCTAGCCCTTCAACCGTTTCCCCGTCTTGGTCAAACCCACCCGTTACTTTGTAAAAGTAGACGTCGCACGAGTTGGCGATGCCCGTAAACATGTTGACAAATTCATGGCCTTCTGGGTTCCAGCAAACAAAAGTTTGCGCCCGACCAGGATCATTAGGCGCAAAACGGTTGGCAATGGTTATTTCGCCGGGGTCAAAAAGTTGGCGATCGGCCGAAATGGACCCTACCTGCAACGCCCCGGCAGCCGGCACCAGCTTAAAAGTCGAGCCGGGCGGGTAGGTGCCACTGATAGCATGGTTAACCAGCGGCGTGTAGTCGTTGCGGGCCAGCCCCAGGTAGTAATCCACGGGCACTTCAGTCTGGAAAAGGTTGCTGTCAAAGGTGGGGTAATTGACCATGGCCAGCACCTCGCCTGTTTGCGGGTTCAGAGCCACGACCACGGCCTGCTCTATTTCGGGAAGTTCTGTTTCGCCGGTCACCTCATCCACCCTTGGTGTATTGCGATTTTGCTCCATATACTGGCCTAATATTTCGTAAGCCACTTTTTGCAGCTCCAGATCGAGGGTCAAGTGTAAATTCAGACCGGCTGTAGCCGGTATTTCTAGCCCAATCTGCCGCACTTCGCGCCCTGTCCAGTCCTGAACAATTCGCCTGACACCTTTTTGCCCAGACAACTCGATTTCCATGGAGGATTCCAGGCCAGACCAACCCACGCGGTCGTCGCGCTCATAGCCTAAATCCAGCCAGCCGACGTTAGGAATTGGCCCCATGTATCCGATGAGGTGCGCTGTGTGGGGACCTCCGGGATAATACCGTAAGGGCTCCGGCAAGACACGCACGCCAGGCAAGAAAATGCTTTCTTGCTCGATGGTATATGCCAGGGTAATGGGTAAACCGGAAGTAATTACCGCAGGCAGGTATTGGGCGAAGCTGTTTTCAAGTACGATGGCCTCTATACTGTCTGGCAGTTGGGGAACTACGCCGGCTCTATCGAGCGTTTCGCGCGGTGAGACTTCGTAGATCTCGGCCAGCCGGGTGTAGGCGCCGACCAGTTCGGGGTTAGCCGCAGCTACCAGTGCTTCTTGCTGCACGGTGTTGGTCACGGGCACCCCGGTGAGGATGGAAAGGCGTTCATAGACGGCTTGCTGTTCTTCTGCAGTGTCGGGAAGGAATGCCGGGGTAATGGTAACGTTGAAGCCGGGCTGGTTGATGGCCAAAAGCTCACCATTGCGGTCGAAAATGACGCCTCGTGGTGCATCGGTCAGCAATTCGGCAAACTGATTGTCGGCGGCGAGTTCTTGCAGCTCTTCACCGCTGTTTTGCTGAAGCCAGTAAACTCTGTAGAGCAGCAGCCCAAAGATGACGGCAATCAGGAGGCGAAAGAAGTAAATGCGACCCCGGATGCCAGGGTCGTCTTGTTCTTGCAGCTCAAGTTCTTCAATTCGTTCCCAACCCATGCGTGACATAGGTATTTCCTCTTCAAAACACGCCGTTACACAGAAACGGCCGTATTCACTTCATTTGTACCCGCCGCGGCCACAAGCGCTTATCAACAGTATACATGAACCAGTAGACCGGCAGAACAAGGACGGCGTGCAAAGCTGCCAGCGGCAGTAACGCTGCCGTCATTGCCAGCGTCGTTTGGTAGCCAAAGAGGGGCAGCAGCAGAACATGCAGCACCAAGTATAAAAGTGTCGCCAAAGCCGAAACAAGGACAGGTATTATGACCCGGCTGCTGGGAAATGATTGGGCAATAAACACTGCCAGACCAATGCCTAGCATCCATACCAACGGTGTCAGGCCTGTTGGCCCTACCGAGAAAAGATCGACAATGAAACCGCCCACAAAAGCCCAGGTTACACCCTCTTCCAGATCGCGCAGCAGCCCCCATGACAAAGCCACCAGAAAGGGAAGCTGCGGAACCTGCCCTAAGAGGGGTAGGCGCACAAGAACGGCCGTTTCCAACACCGCCAGCACCGTTAACAACGGAATCGCTATGTACACACTGCTGCGCATAACTTATGGCAAATCCGTAAAAATTTCCGTATCTACGGGCTGAAAATTTGTGATCACAAAGACAATCTCCAGCGATTCAAAATCTACGGCCGGTTGGACCACGGCTCGTTGAAATAGTTCCGCCTCGCGGCGGTCCAGTTCCGTCACCCGGCCAATGACAATATTCTGTGGGAAATCGCCGCCCAGCCCTGAGGTCGACACCACCTCTCCCACCTCAATCTGGTATTTCAAGTCCAGCCAATCAATGATCATAGAGCCGCCCAGGCCACCACCGCGCAAAATGCCTGCCGCCCGCGACGTGCCCAGCCGTGCCGGAATGGCGCTGGCGCTGTCCGTAATCAGCACTACCTGCGACGAATCTAAAGAAGTACGAAACACCCGCCCCACTAAACCGCGCGCACCCTCTACCGGCATCCCTACCGTTATGCCATCAATCTGACCTTTGTCGATGAGAATACTACGAATGGCGGGGTTCGTGTCCTGACCAATCACACCCGCTGTAATCCGCTCCAAATCAGGGGTCTGGCGCGCACGATTAAATAAATCCAGTAAAATCTGCGCCTCCCCCTGCACTTCACGAAGCTCTTCATTCTCCCGCTCCAGCGCATCCACGCGTGCTTCCAGCCGCTCAATCTCTGCGCGCGCTTCCTGAATGTCGCCGGGGCCAGACACTGCATCCACCAGGGAATCGGTGCGCGCTGTTGTCCACTCCAACACCGCCATAAGCGGGTTCCGCGCAAAGGCCAATGCCCCTTCCAGGTTGCCGGTACTATCCAATATTGACAGCAAAATGGCCAGGCCTATGAGAAAGGCAATAATGCCCCAACGGATACGTTGTGGTGCATCATTCATGTTCATGGTGCAAACAAATTAATGGTGGGTACTACCGCGATGCAAGCCAACCAAAGCGCGCTCCCACAAATCCAGATTCTCGAGAACCCGCCCTGCGCCTCTAGCCACACAAGTCATGGGGTCTTCTGCAACCCAGACACGCATTTTCACCATATCTTCCAACCTTTCCGCCAAACCCTGGATTTGCGCGCCGCCGCCAGCCAGGCATATGCCCACCTCCATGAGGTCAGCAACCAGCTCTGGGGGGGTATCATCCAGGGCATCGCGTACGGTATCGACAATGATATTGATGGAAGGTGACATCGCTTCGCGCAGTTCGATGCTGCTGATTTCCACAGCCTGCGGCAGGCCGTTAATCAGGTTTCGGCCGCGAATGGTCATGGTGCGTTCTTCGGGTAAGGAAAAAGCGGAGCCAATGCCAATTTTGACCCGTTCAGCCATGCGTTCGCCAATAAGCAAATTGTATTTGCTGCGGACGTAGTTGGTGATGTCCTCATCCATTTCGTCGCCAGCCACGCGAATGGAGCGGCTGACGACAATGCCGGTCATAGCAAAGATGGCGACTTCGGTTGTGCCGCCGCCAATGTCTACAATCATGCTGCCTCGTGTTTCGTTAATAGGCAGCCCCGCGCCAATGGCCGCGGCCATCGGTTCTTCAATGAGGAAGGCTTCGCGCGCGCCCGCAGAGATAGTGGCGTCGTAAACGGCTCGTTTTTCTACCTCGGTGACGCCGCTGGGCACGCCGACCACCACGCGGGGACGCGGGAAAGGCACGATCATCTGCTCGTGGGCTTTTTTGATGAAGTAGTCGAGCATGGCTTCGGTGATTTCAAATTCGGAGATAACGCCATCGCGCAACGGCCGTATCGCCACAATATCGCTCGGCGTACGCCCCACCATTTCCCGGGCTTCTGCGCCAATAGCCAGCGGCCGTCGCGTGCGTTTATTAATCGCCACCCAGGAAGGTTCGTTAATCACAATGCCGCGATCGCGAATATAAACCAGCGTGTTTGCCGTCCCCAAATCAATACCAATGTCTAGTGAAAACAGTCCTAAAAGCCAGTCAAGTGGTCTAAACAACTCTTGCTACCTCCCTGGGTTACATCCCCAGGCTGTATGTTTGCTTCAACGTTTAAGCTAACCGCAGGATTATACCACATGTCCTAACCGGACAAATTAGCCCCCCAATAACACCCAATTTGACCCCAAAAAAGAGGGGTAATCTTAAGAAATAATGAGCCAGCTACCTAACTACACCTTGAATCCACCCTCAATACGTAATAGCATATACTCAAGCTCAACAATGTAAGAGGGGCAAAATGGCAAGACAAGCATTATTTGAAGGTCTTGTATACGACGAACAAGACCAACTTGTAGAAACAAAATTTATTGGCGGTGAAGCTACCTATGTGGTCGATGACTATGGTTTCTTGCGCCATATCAGTTCCGAGCAAGTTGACCGGCAAGTTTTGGGGGTGTTTCTTGGCCAGTTGGAAGAAAACAAAGACCTGGCCGTAGAACAAATGATGAACATGCTGGGGAAAGATGACCTGTTTACCAAAGCGGCCATCGATGCCTCCCTGCGCAACATTGACATGGACCAGATCATCGCCCAGGGCGTGCCGCTGCAGGCCCGAAATATGTTAGGCATGCTGGGATTCCGCATCATCATCAATTACCATGGTGACGTGATCCGGCTGGACCAGCCTGCCGCAACGGACGGAGATTATTAATCTAGTACGCACCTCGCCCAAAAAGGGAATGAGGAATCGTTTGCAGCAAAATGCGAATGTCCAGAGAAAGCGACCAGTTTTCAATGTAGTAAATATCTAGCAGGCACAATTCGTCAAAGGTCAGGTCAGAACGGCCGCTAACCTGCCACAGCCCCGTAATACCCCCGATTACAGCCAACCGCTGCCGGTGCCACGGTTTATACTGCGCCACTTCCTCCAGCAGTGGCGGGCGTGGGCCTACGAGACTCATCTGCCCTCGCAACACGTTAAACAACTGCGGCAGCTCATCCAGGCTGGTGCGGCGAATAAAGCGCCCTACCCGGGTCAATCGGGGATCATTCTTGATTTTGAAGATTGGTCCATCTGCTTCATTCAAATGGGCCAGGTGCTCCTTTTGCAATTCTGCATCGACCACCATAGAGCGAAATTTGTACATCTTAAACATCTTTCCGTTGCGCCCCACCCGCTCGGCGGCGTACAAAACTGGCCCACGAGAATCAAGTTTAATGGCCATGGCGATAATCATGCCCAACAGTAAGGCCGGGACACCTCCCAAGGCAATCACCAGTAGATCCAACCCACGCTTTAGCAGTAATTGAAAGCGGCTTATGCCCACATCCCGCACACCCAGCATGGGAATACCTGCCATGTTGTTGAACTCCACGCGGTTCAGACTAAGCTGCAGCACATCGGGGACAACTTGCGCGCGCACGCCCTTACGCTGGCAAACGCTTAATGTCGCCAGGATTTGCTGATGCATTTCGCCGGGGAGGGCAATGAAGACAGTATGCAGGTTGGTGAATTTCGGCAAAATGGCGTCCAGGTCGGACAAAGAACCGAGATGAGGGATACGTTCTAACCCGATGTTATCTTGCCCAGAGCCTTCGTCAAGGTAGCCGATAGCCTGGTAGCCCAGGTCGCGGCGGGCCATCAGGGTGCGCATGACGCCGCGCCCAACTTCGCCAGAACCGATGACCAGCACCCGATCCACAAAGCGCCCCTGCCGATAAAAAAGGGATAGCAGGCTGCGCCGGGCTAGCCGAGCGAGGCTGATGAGTATGACAATAAAAATGAAGGCCCAAATGAGCATCAGGCGAGAAACGGCCAGGGGACGAAAGAAGAAGGTATAAGCAACCATGAGGGCAACGGCCGTTGCCGTTGCGTACAGCACCCGAGCCACCTCATCAATCCAAAACTCACCGCGCCGCCGCCGCCAAACTTTATTCTGCGAAAAGGTGAAAACCAGCAGCAGCGAGAGCAAAATTTGCTGCCCAATGTACCCAGAATACGGATCTTGCGCAGTGACTTCAAGCAGCCACTCAAATTGATAACGCACAACGTAAGCCAGGGCAAAGGCAAGGTTTATTAGAACCAGGTCAGTGATGATCGTGATTGTGCGAATGGTTCGTTTATTCATCAATTCCTCAGGGCGCGGTGGTAGGAAACGGCCGTTTCTGCCCCCGCCCTCTTCCACGAAAATTGTTGGGCCTGAGCCAGCCCCGCATCCCGCATTGTAGCCGCTAAAACCCTGTCTTGCAGAACGGCCGTTATACGTTCCGCCAATTCTGCAGCATTACGGGGCTCAAACAGCAGGGCAGCGTTGCCTGCCGCTTCTGGCAAGGACGACGTGTTCGCTGCGACCACGGGCGTGCCGCAAGCCATCGCCTCCACCACCGGCAGGCCAAAACCCTCATAGAGCGATGGAACGACCAGGCAATCCGCCGCATTGTACCAAAACGGCAAAAGCTCATCAGGTACATAACCAGCAAAATGCACCCGCTCTTGCAGCCCCAGGGCCACAACCTGGGCAAAAATCTCGGCATACAGCCAACCCTTTCCACCCACCAGCACTAAATTTACATCTGGCAGCGGGAGTTGGGCCAGGGCTTCCAGCAATGTGGGGATATTCTTCCGTGGCTGCAGTGTGCCCACGTGCAGCACAAAGCGGCGCGGCAGTTGGCGCTCTTGGCGAAAGGCGGCCACATCCGCTCGGGGCAATGGCCGGTAGAGAGGATCAACCCCTGGGGTGATGACGTCAATTTGCACCAGCGGCACGCCAAAAAAGCGGTGTATGTCTTGCCGAACTGACTGCGAAATGGTGATCACGCGGCGGGCGCGGCGGCACGCCTGTACCGTTTGGCGCTGTAAATACCTGCGCTGCAAGGTAGGAAAACTCTCCGGATAATGCATAAAGCTCAAATCATAAACCGTGACCACTGCCGGGGCAGGCAGCCATAGGGGTAGCGCAAATGCCATGCTGTGCAGCAGCTCCACGCCGTGGCGTTTTGCCAGCAGAGGCCATGCCGTTTGCTCCCACAAAATGCGTACCAATCGCTGCTGGGTAGGCCAGCGGCTGCGCACCACCTGCTTGCCAGCTTGCCCCAGGTCATCGTTAAAACGCGTGAAAACCACGTACTCATCTTGCTCCGGCAGGTGGCGCAGCACCTGGTAAATGTACTGGTGAATGCCTGCCCGCCGGTATCCGGCTTCTGCCGCCAACAGGTGGGCGTTTATGCCAATGCGGTGGGTAGAAACGGCCGTTTTGCTCATAGCCCGCAAATTATAACCCAACATACCCGGCGTGCAGATTCCCTGGCAACCTTCCTCATAAATGGTCCGGGCTTTGCGCCATTAGTACCTGTTTCTTGACTGACCATTTCGCATATGATAGACTGCGTTATGTTTAGCAAAGTTTTATGTTTACCCGTTTATTGTGGAACTATTCCGTTCCCACCAGACTTGGAAATCACCAAGCATAAAAGACCATTGCATAGGAGTGACCCATGAAACACACAGCTAACAGTCTGAAATGGTTGATTCTTGTCCTCATTCTGGCCCTGGCTCTTTCCGCCTGCGAACGCCCTGTTCCCGGCAGTAACGACGGCAGCCAAGACGGCAGCAACCCGGCCGAAACCCCCGTGCTGACAATTCCCACAACCCCACCCGAAGAGTTGCAACCGCAGCCTGAACCTTACCCAGCCCCCGGTGATGCCGGCACTGGCGAAACCCCGGCCGAGCCTGCTACCGGTGAAGGGGCAGGTGAAACCCCGGCTGAACCCGCCACTGGTGAAGGAGCCAGCGAAACCCCAGCCGAACCCCCCACATCGGAAACGCCCACTGAACCGGCGACCGGAGAAGAGGGTGCAGGTGACGCGACCACACCTACCGGCGAACGCATTCATATTGTGCAGTCAGGAGATAACCTCTATCGCATTGGTTTGATCTATGGCTTTACCTGGCAAGAACTGCAAACCTATAATGGACTGGTTGACCCCAATTCACTGGAGGTAGGGCAGGAAATCAAGATCCCCCCTAGCAGCGAGTAACCCTTCTTTTTCGGGGATGCGTTTCACCATAACGCATCCCCTTTTTCTTTTCTCCATGACGAATCTGCAATCGCGTGTTGTATGGCACGGCCGTTCCTGGCAGTTACGCGCTGTCCAATTCCGGCTGCCCAATGGGGAAACCATAGAACGCGCCTTCATCAACCATCCTGGCGCCGTCGTACTCGTGCCCCTGCGCAAGACGGCCAAAGGCCCCGAAGTGCTGATGCTTCACCAATATCGCGCCGCGCTGCAGGAAACCATTCTGGAACTGCCAGCCGGCACCCGCGGTTGGGAAGAGGATTGGCTGGTTTGTGCGCAGCGGGAACTGCGCGAAGAAACTGGCTACCGTGCCGCTTCGTTCACGCCGCTGGGAGAATTGTGGCCTGCTCCCGGTGTCTCCAATGAGTTGATGCGGCTTTACCTGGCTGAGGGGTTGGAACCAGACCCGCTGCCCGGTGACGCAGACGAAGAGATTACGGTAGCGGCCATGTCTTTAGCTGACCTGCTGGAAATGGCGCAAAACGGTCGTATTCGTGATGCCAAAAGCCTCATTGGGTTATGGCGCGCAGCTCAGCATCTAGGCTATTCACTCTGAGTTTCACCGGTAGAATCATCGTCACCAGTTTCGCTATCATCCCCAAAGCTCTTCAACTCCTGCGCCAGGACCAGCAGCCGCTGGTGTACTGCCTCGTGAACAGTGCCTTCAGGAAATGTACCGTCCGCCTGCTGTATCCCGGCCGGCATGCCCGACAGCAGTTCAATCCCCTCATCAATGTTGCATACCGGCCAGACGTGGAATTTGCCCTCAGTAACGGCCGTTACCACATCCTCGTGCAGCATCAAATGCACTTCGTTGCTGGCTGGAATCAGCACGCCCTGGTTACCCGTCAAGCCCCGCGCTGCGCACAAGCGGAAAAAACCTTCCACCTTCTCGTTGACCCCGCCAATGGGCTGCACTTCGCCCCGCTGATTGACCGAACCCGTCACCGCCCGCCCCTGGTTGATTGCCATATTTCCAAGGCTAGACAGCAGTGCGTACAGTTCTGCCGATGACGCACTGTCCCCATCCACACCGCTGTACGTTTGCTCGAAAGTCACGCTGGCCGAAAGCGTGAGCGGCTGGTGTTGGGCATAAGCGCCACCCAGATAACCTACCAGTGTCAATACGCCTTTTTGGTGAATAGGGCCAGACATTTCCGTCTCTCGCTCGATGTGCATGACTCCCGCCTCGCCCATGTAAGTGCGCGCGGTAATGCGCCCCGGCTGGCCAAAAGCGTGCTCCCCGGTGTCAATAACCGACAATCCATTGACCTGGCCAACCACGCTGCCTTCCGTGGCAATAAACAAGGTGCCTTCCAGAATATCCTCACGGGTTTCTTCCTCGATGCGGTTGGCGCGATAGGTGCGCTCGGCCAGCGCTTTTTGCACGTCGGCGGCAGTAACGTGGGAACGGCCGTTATGCTCGGCCCAAAAGCTCGCTTCCCGCAGCAAATCCGCTACTGCGCCAAAACGCGCCGTCAGCCTCTTCTGGTGCTCAGCCAGCCGCGCACCGTGCTCCACCACCTTGGCTACCGCCGAAGGATCAAAGGGGAGCAGCCCTTCTTCGTGGCAGCGCGTGGCTACGAAAGCCGCATACGCCTGTAAATTTTCCTCTGTGCGCGGCATAGTCGCATCAAAATCTGCCCGCACCTTAAAAAGCGTTTGGAAATCCTCATCCTGCTCGTAAAGTGCATAGTAAAGGGCGGGGTTTCCCACCAGCACAATCTTCACGTGAAGGGGGATTGGTTCCGGGTTCAGCGACTTGGCCAGCACCTGGCTACCGTCCATGGTAGCTGTCAGTTGAATACGCGCCTCGCTGCTTTTGAGCGCCCGCTTCAGCGCCTCCCACGTTTCTCCGCCATCTTGCAGCAAATCGGCGGCCTCCATGATGAGATACCCACCATTTGCCCGATGAATGCTGCCTGCCTGAATGTTGGTGAAATGGGTGAGCACAACGCCTGAATGCATTTCATACTCGATACGCCCAAAAAGATTGTAATAGGTTGGGTTCTGCTCAACCACTACCGGCCTTCCAATTTCCGCGCCATTGTCCACCAGCACATTGACTTCGTAGCGGCGCAGGTCAATATCACGCTCATCGGTGTCATCCGGCGGGGCAAAATCATCAATCTGGTTGAGCACATCCTGGCGTACCTCTTCCAAATAAAGAAGAACCTCTTCTTGTTCGGCGTACTGCTCGCGCAGTTCGACAAAATAATGGTGAATGGTAGATTCCGCCACTTCACGGTCAATCTGCCGCACCTGCTGCCGAGCGGTTGTTTCCATCTGGCGTATCTGGTGCAA
Source organism: uncultured Chloroflexia bacterium (assembly GCA_963695505.1). Classification (GTDB taxonomy): domain Bacteria; phylum Chloroflexota; class Anaerolineae; order Promineifilales; family Promineifilaceae; genus JACSRF01. The sequence continues at coordinate 108,045 of CAVOGX010000012.1, forward strand.
CGTGTCTTCCAGGGCCTCATCCAGCGCATCCTGCACTTTTTGCAGTGCCTGCCGCTCGTCAGAGGTCAACTGTTGGGCAGCTTCGGCCGTCATGGGCTGGCCACCACGCATGGGAACCATAACCAGGCCTGACGGCGTATTGACCAGCCCAAAATCCTGAGCAGCCGCTTGCTGGTGCAGCCCTTGCAACAAAGCCTCCTGGTTTGCCTCGAACTGCTGGCGTACGCTGGCAACGGCCTGCTCATATACTTCCGTATCGAATGCCTGGGGCAGGTCGTGGCTAATGCTAGAGATAAGGCGGCTCATGCGCGCATGGAAGACGCTGGCTTCCCCGGCAGGCAGCTCAATGGCGCGCGGCTGGTGAGGAACGCGAAAGTTGTTGACATAAACCCAATCGAGGGGCGCCGGCTGGGTGCGGGTACGCTCTTGTAGATAACGCTCGATAGCCGTGGCGCGTCCTGATCCCACCGGCCCCATGATAAAGATGTTGTATCCTTTACTGGTGATACTTAAGCCAAATTCAATGGCGCGCAAGCCACGCGGCTGGCCGATGATGGTCGTTGTGGGGGGGATCTCAGAAGTGGTTTGAAATTTGAATGTATTAGGATCGCAGCGGTAGCGCAGCTTCGCTGGCGGCAATGGTTGTACGGGCATGCGTTTCTCCGGAAAGAAGTTGAATTGAGCAATGGTCTACGATTGAAGTCAGTTGATAATTCATCTCGCAAGATTAAAGGTGGTGAATCTTACTATTTGGGTAGGGTATCGGCAACTATAATGGGGAGGGGGCTTGAGTGAGATCAAAGAGGACCGCCAGTAAGCGGCCGGCAGGCACGGCGTGTTGCTGAATGCTCGCGACTCGCCTTGACAATAGAAATTTTGGAGGTTGATATGGATGATTTGAAAGACAAGGTAGTACTAATCACCGGAGCGGCGGGGAATTTAGGCCGGGCGACCGCGCAGCGCTTCTGGGAGGCGGGGGCACGGCTAGCTTTGGCCGAAAGGCGCATGGCGGCTCTGGAGGAGCAGTTTGGGGCATGGGCAAAGTCGGGACGTTGTTTTCTGGCCACGGTAGATTTGCTGGAGGAAACGGCCGTTTCCCAGCTTGTAGAATCTACCATCAACCGACTTGGGCACATTGACGTGCTGGTCAACGTCGCCGGGGGGTTCACCATGGGACCGCCCGTGCACGAGACAGAAACCAGCACCTGGGAATTCATGCTCAATCTCAATGCCCGTTCGGTTTTCTTCATGAGCCGCGCCGTCGTTCCCCACATGCTAGACCAGGGCAGCGGCAAAATTGTCAGCGTGGCGGCACGGGCTGGCCTGGAAGGCAAAGCCAAGATGGCTCCTTACGTGGTGTCGAAGAGCGCCGTCATTCGCCTGACAGAGAGTATGGCGGGCGAGTTGAAATACAAGGGTATCAACGTCAACTGCATTTTGCCGGGCACCATCGACACGCCGCAAAACCGCGAAGAAATGCCTAAAGCAGATTTTAGCAAGTGGGTGGCTCCGGAAGCGTTGGCCGACGTGATCCTTTTCCTGGCTTCAGACGCCGCGCGGGCGGTGACGGGGGCCGCCGTTCCCGTTTACGGCCGTTCCTGACGCCAAACCCCCACCTGAAAAAACCGTTCCTGGAAGGCCGTCAGCGCCAAAATTTCAGCGTCGCTAAAGCTCTGCCCCTCGGAAACCACTACCAGCTTGTCGTCATCGTCATCCAGGCGATGAATGATGGCAATACATTGACCGGTAAAGGTAGCCAGCGGCTCAGAAATCCCTAACACGTATGCGTCCAATTCTTCGCCGTCAGGGGCAAATTCATCGGGCACATAGCCGTAATTTAGCGGATAGCGAAAACCCCATTGGGGATGGCGGGAGCCAAGAGGGCGATCGATTTTCAGGGTGAGGATTTGGCCTAAAAATTGGCGGGAGTTTGCAGTTACCACCAGGTGCGGTAGCCAATTGTACGGCGGCCAACTACCTGGCCATCGCTGCGTCTGGCAGTGACAACAATTTGCACGTCTTGTCCAGGAGGCATTTGTTCCAAATTAATTAAATATTGAATTTGTCCGGCGTCATCGGTAACGCCCAATTCCTCGTCTTTGCTCTGATTCGCAAAGGAAACGGTGGCTGTCAGGCGGATGTCGGAAATGAAACGGCCATCTGCAGACTGGACCGTGACATACAACACCTGTTCTTCCCCAGCATAAAGCACCGGGTAGCGCACGGCAGCATTGACGTCCACGGCATTTATGCCTGCGGAAGAGATGGGGCGCGCGAATTCCTGGCGGTAGTTAAAGACCATCTCCGCATCGAAATGATTTTGCCCTAAAATACCAACCTGCACGCGTTGGGTTAGAGGCAGTTCCGGTCGCCATTCCAGCCGCCCATTCTGAAAATATTGCACGCGCAGGCCACCTTCTGTGACCTGGGGAGAAAGGGGCAGGCCTAGAAGCTGCTGGCCATTGTAGGTCTCATAAAAATTGAGGAATTCGTCTTGAATGGGGTAATCACTGCCGGGAAAGGTGCGAGATCGGCCGTTCTCACTCATTTCCGCAAGCTGCAAGCTGTCCAAGCCAGGGAAAGCCCATTCACCCAGGGCGAAGGGATGTACCCGCTCTCCGGCTGGCTCACGCAGATCATAGTCCAGGCGCATATTTTGGAAATATTGCACGACAGGGCCGTCGGCGGCGGGTCTAAAAGCCTCGGTAATGGGCGCGCCAAACACCCGCTGACCCCCATTGGTTTCATAGTAAGCGGCGAACTCTTCCGCGACAGGGATACCGGTACCGTTCATGGGGTTGGAAACGGCCGTTTCATTTGCCCCGCACCCCACCACCAGCATGAGGAGAAGGGTATAGGATAAAAGATGAAGGATAAATCTCATTCGTCTAGTTACCCGCCACTCGTTCTCTCGTAAATCTGCAAACTCAATACAATGCTTCATCTAGTTTTTCATGTTCTTCGCGCAAACGCAAGTAACTTTCGTACCGATCCGGGTGAATTTCCCCCTTTTTCACTGCCGTTCGTACCGCACAGCCCGGTTCATGCTTGTGGGAACAGTCGCTAAAACGGCAGTTTTCCACTTGCGGTGCTATCTCCCGAAAATAAGCATCTACTTCATAAGGCTCCAGGTCAAATAAGGCCAGTCCGCGAATACCCGGTGTGTCCGCCACGTAACCGCCGCCCTCCAAAGCAAACAGCTCTGCGTGACGCGTGGTGTGCATACCCTTGCCCGTGGCCTCACTCACCTCTCGCACCTGCAAGCCCAGCCCCGGCTGCATGGCGTTGAGCAGGCTGGTTTTGCCCACTCCCGAAGAACCGGTCAGCACGGATAACTTCCCCTGCAAGCAGCGGCGCAAATCAGCCACGCCCAGGCCGCTTTTGGCGCTGGTATAAATCACCTCGTAGCCGATGACCGCGTAGCGCTGGAAGAGGGCCTGAGCCTGTTCCAGGCCCGTCATGTCAACCTTATTGACGCAAATGATAGCCGGCAGCTCGTTCATCTCTGCTACTACTAAAAAACGGTCCAGCTTGCGCAAATTGGGGGCTGGATTTTGCACGGAGAAGACAAAGACTAACTGGTCAGGATTCGCCACCAGCACCTGCTCGCGGTCAGCGGAGAGGCTGCGCGCACCGGCTGCCGGGCGCACCCGCCCCAGGGTTGATTTCCGTTTTGCCACTTTCTCGATGACGCCTGTACCATCGGCACCCACAGAAATAGCAACCTGGTCGCCCACGGCGACAATATCGGTTTCACGCCGCTCTTTTTTTAGTTTCCCCGGCAAGATTGAGACGATATCGCCAACGGCCGTTCTCACCGTGTAAAAGCCGCTTAAAGCTTTGATTACGAGGCCTTCATGTTGTCCTTTCAGAAATATTCCTCCGTAAAGCCGTGTCTACTATTTGCTTCATTATAGCCCGAAGCCCTGGATAATCGCATTAAAAAAAAGACCTGCCAGGTCTGGGAGCCTGACAGGTCTGAATTGTGAGAATAAAACTTCGGCTGCTACTTGCGGCCGCTACTTGCAGAAAGCCACCTGATCAAACAGGTTATCAGGAACGCTATCGCCAGTCGTCAGCAATACCTGCACGGACATTTGTACGGTGTAGGCGCAAGAGGGTAAGGTGCCAATGGAAAAGTTAGGAACGGCCGTACCAAACACGTTGGGGCTGCTGGCAATGGGCGCAAAGCTGTATGGCCCGCCCGGCCCTGACATAGAGACGCTCACTGCACCCAGGTTGGCCGCCGCCGCCGAGTACTTCACCGTCAGCGAGGTCGACACGTCGGAGCAGCCGCCGCCATCGGCCAATTCCTGAATATCCAGAGTGTGCACGGCCAACGCATTGTCTTCGTCATGAGGCATCCAGGAGCCGCCCTGGGGCACGTTGTCGTAGCGCGCATTGCAAATCGCCACGCGCTGGCAGGTGCCGGCAACTTGCGCCGTCGCCGGGTTTCCCGCCTCGCGCACCCACATGCGCAGGGCAAAGTAATGGTTCTGGGCCAGGGGCTGGCCCGTGGAGGTGGCGCTGTTACCGGCTACCAGCCCGGTCATGTCCAGCGTCTGGCTGGTCAGGTTCGTAGAAACCAGGCGAATCATGTTGCCATTGGGATGGAAGTAGCCGAGTCCAAAGGCGTTACTCTCCTGGGGCACTTGAACCCAGCCGTCGGGCGTGATGGTGGCTACGTTTTCAGTGGCGGGGTTGCCGTTGACGTAATATGGTTCTGTCTGTACGGGATTCATGGGATCGGCCGTAACCTTTTGCAGATCACCAATATCCGTTTTGGCAATTTGGGCCAGGGGAATCTGCGTGTAGCTGCCCAGGATGCCGCCGCTCCAGGAAGCCACCTCAAACATGTACTCGCATGGCTGCCCGTTCAAGCGCTTGGGCAGCGTGCCGTTCAGGCGCAGCGTGCTAAAGAAAGCGCGGTCATCGCTAGTGGTTTTGCCATCGCCAGCCGGACTGCTGTCAATTTGGGTCAGAATGTTGTACCCACCAATGCGCAAAAACGCCGGCAATGGCTCCACCTGGGGATCATCCTGCGGTGGCCCTTCAAGTTCGAGGGTAACGCAAAAACAGGGGCCAATGTCTTCTCGGCCGCTGCTGTACCCTACGGCGGGATCTTCACGGAGCAAGGGGGTATTGAGCGTCGTGTCGACGTGGAAGTAAACGTCTGGTCCCGCTGTTGAGCTGAAGAGGGGGGTTTCCACATTGACGCCAAAGGAGGAAAGGAAGGTCTGCTTGAAGGTGGCCGAGGTGTAGTCAATACGGAAGTGGCCGGTGCTGTCAGTGGTGGCCTGGCCCAGCGGATCGTCCTGGATCCAGTCGTTGTCAAAAGCGCGCACGATGACGTTGGGAACGGCCGTTCCCGTACCGGCCACAATCACCCGCCCACAGATAACCCAGGCGTCAAACAGTTCACGAATACGGCACCAAAAGCGCGCCGGTATGCAATATTCCCAAGCTGCAACCACCACGTTATCCCGTTCCCGCCAGGTTGGCTGCAGCGTGGTAATGGTAAACTGTACCGGTTCAGCTCCTTCGGCCATCTGCCGGGGCACGCGCTCCACCCGCACGTCAATCTCAAACGCTTCGCCCTGGTAATTTAGCTTCTCACCATCCAGCTCAAACACAAAATTACCGGCACCGTCTGTCATCGCTTCGGCCAGGAAGCGCTCTTTCTTCGCCGCAATGTCCCGCTCCGACAGCGCGGCCAGGGAATGCTTGGGCGCCGACACTGCCCGGTAAGAAAGGTTAGCATCCCCTTCTGCCCGGTACAGACGCACCAAGACGTTTTCCAATGGCTCTGCGCAATCATCACAGATGCGACCGCAAAGGTTACCTCTAAATACAAATATCATGTTGTACCTCCAACAAAACTAAAATGGGTTTATTCGGCACTGGGGTGGCGGGTGGTTTGCCTTGCCGCATCCCTGAGGATAGCCGATCTGGCTTCATTGTTGCGTAGGGTCAGGCACACAGGAACTGTAATTTACGCTGCACACGCATGAATTCGTTGTTGAAAGCTGCGCCAACCATAAAAAAAAGACCCGCCAGGCTCTCCGGCGGGTCTTCTCAATCACTAAAAGTGTAAGCAGGTTATTTGCCCAGTCTTGCCTTGAATTCGGCCGTTAAGGCTGGAACGACCTGGAACAAATCGCCCACGATCCCATAATGCGCCAGCCCAAAAATAGGCGCATCGGGATCCTTGTTGATGGCTACAATAATCTTGGAGCTGCGCATGCCTGCCTGGTGCTGAATAGCCCCGCTGATGCCGCAGGCAATGTACAGGTCTGGGCTGACCGTCTTGCCCGTTTGCCCTACCTGGTGGTCATAGGGGATCCAACCGGCGTCTACGGCCGCGCGCGAAGCGCCTAGCGCCCCACCTAATGCGTCTGCCAACGCTTGCACAGGCTCAAACCCTTCGGGGCCACCCACGCCGCGCCCGCCGCTAACAATGATGCTGGCGTCAGTCAGGCTAACCGCACCTTCTTTGCTCTCAAAACCCACCACCTTGCTGGGAACATCATCTTCACCTACCACAGCCTCAACCCATTCGGCGCTGCCGCTGTTGCCGGTAGGTTCGGCCTGGGGGAAAGCGCGACTGCGCAGGGTGACAATTTGCAGCCCATCTTTTACAAAGGTGGTGCTGAGCAGCTTGCTGGCATACACAGCGCGGGTCACTTTCACCATTTCGTCTTCCACTTCCAAAGCGATGGCATCTACTACCAGGCCTGCGTCAAGCTCGGCAGCGACCCAGCCCGCCAGGTCATTACCCTGAGTGGAGTCACCCAGCAGCAGTACGCTAGGCTCCCGCTCTTGAACTAGCTGCGCCAGCAGGGGGCCGGCCGCTTCCACGCGAAAGGGGGCCAACGAGGCGTCATCGCAGCCAATGACTTCGTCTACGCCCAGGTCGAAGGCCGCGTCGGCTACGCCAGCCACGTCCTGGCCAAAAACCAGGCCTATCAGGTCTTCGCCCAGCTCGTCGGCTACACTACGGGCTGCTCCAACCGCCTCGCGGCTGATAGCTGCCACTGCGCCGTTGCTGTTTTCAATCCATACCCATACGCCGCTCATATCACTTTCTCCTCAAACAATTTGTCGGCCAGAACCTTGGCCTGCTCGGCTACGCCGTCTGCTTCAATCATTTGCACGCTGCCTTCACGGGGTGGTATGGTGTACACGCGAGACCAATCCACCTTGCTGGCAGCCGCGCCCGTGGGGCCATCTACGCTGAGGTCGGCGCTGGTCAGCACGGGAATCTCGGCGCGGTTGGCTTTGCGAATGCCCATGAAGGAGGGGTAGCGCGGGTCGTTAATTTCTTTAACGACACTGATGACTACCGGCAAAGGGGCAGTGACCGTTTCTTTGCCATCATCCAGCAGGCGTTCCACGGTGATGCTGTCTGCGCTAATCTCTTTGATGGCCGAAACAAAGGTGAGGGGGGTCCAGCCCAGTTTGCGGGCGGTCATCATAGCCGCCACGCCCATGTTGTCGTCGATGGTTAGCTTGCCAAAGAGTGCGATTTTTACGTCGCCAATGTGGTTGAGGGCAGCCGCCCACACCCGTGCTGCGCCAACAGCGTCGGACCCGGCAAAGGCGTCGTCGGCTATCAGCATGGCCTCGGTGCAGCCCATGGCCAGGGCGGTTTTGAGGGCTTCTTTGCTGTCTTCGTCGCCAATGGCCAGGGCAATGACGTCGGTAGCGCCATGGTTTTCTTTGAGGCGGATACCTTCTTCAATGGCGTATTCGTCCCAGGGATTAACCACGTTGGGCTTGCCGCCCGGATCATCCCAGCTCACGACGCCATTGTTGACAGTGAAAACGGCCGTTGTGCTGGGGGTTTGCTTGGTACACACAACTACTTTCATATTGACCTCCGATTGTAATAGCTAATAGCTGGTTGGCTGGTTTGTTGGTTGGTTTGCTTGTGCGCCAGCTCACTAACCAACTAACCAACCAACCCTTCTAAATTTCTTCTTGCCAAAAATCGGCATCATAGGCGGGCAGTTCGCAGCGCAGCGGTTTATCTTTGCGCTGCCCAACAAATACCCGGCCTGCATCAATTGGTGAATTTCGCTGGTTCCTTCGTAGATGATGGCGCCGCGGCTGTTGCGCAGGTAGCGTTCCACGTCATATTCGTCGGAAAAGCCATAAGCCCCATGCACCTGAATGGCTTCGTGGGCCGCCTGGAAGGATTGGTCGGTGGCGTACCATTTGGCCATGGAGGTTTCGCGCGTGTTGCGCAGCGCCCTGGTTTTTCAGCCAGCCGGCTTTCAGATAAAGCAGTCGGGCGATGTCGTACCACTGCTGCATCCAGGCGATTTTTTGCTGGACAAGCTGGTATTGGGCGATGGGCTGGCCGAAGGTTTCGCGTTCCTGGGCATATTTGATGGAGGCTTCCAGGGAGGCGCGAATCAGTCCGGTTGCGCCGGCGGCCACGGTGTAACGGCCGTTATCCAGGCAGCTCATGGCAATCTTAAACCCTTCCCCTTCCTCGCCAATCCGATTAGCGGCCGGCACGCGCACATCCTGGCAGTTCACCCAACCCGTCGAACCGGCGCGCACGCCCAGCTTGCCATGAATGTCGCCGGTGGTCACGCCGGGCATGTCCGTCACCATAAACGCGGTGATGCCGCGGCTGCCCGCCGCTGGGTCTGTTTTGGCAAACCAGAGGATATGATGCGCTTTCGTCGCCAGGCTGATCCACATCTTTTCGCCATTGATGATATAGTCATCGCCATCCTTTCTTGCGGTCGAGCGTAAATTAGCCACATCGGAGCCAGCGCCCGGTTCCGTCAGGCCAAATCCAGCATACTTTTCGCCCAAGGCCTGGGGAGTCAGGAAGCGCTGCTTTTGCTCCTCGGTGCCCCATTGCAGCACGCCCATGCTGTTCAGCCCCATGTGGACGGACATGACGACGCGCAGGGTTGAGTCGATGCGTTCCAACTCTTCGCATACCAGGCCCAACGTGACGTAGTCAAAGCCCTGGCCACCGTAGCGCACCGGGATGTTGATGCCCAGAATGCCCAATTCGGCCATGCGCGGCAAAGTGGCGGGGTTCATCTCTTGCTTGCGATCGTACTCTTTGATGGTGGGATACACTTCATTTTCAACAAAGTTTTTGACCATCTCAGCCGCGCTCAATTGTTCTTCGGTCAGGGAGAAATCTAGCATGAGTTTTTTCGTCTTCCTTGTGCAAAAGGTAAGGTGGTTCTTTGGGCAAATTGCCCAAAAAAGATTATAACGATGTGCCGATGTCAACGCAACATGTCGCACTGCGTCACAAACTGGCCGCTCCCCCTCCTCCTGCACCCGGCAACAGCATGATATACTTGCCGCAGTGACTAAAAAAGCTTTGTCGGCAGTTGAGGAGAAAAAGTCATGAGATCATGGCGTATTCTGGCAATTTTTGCGGCAGCCTGCCTGGGGTGGGCCCTGCTGTTTCACACGATACGGCTGGCAGAAACGGCCGTTTTGCAAGCCACCTTCTACGTCGCCACCACTGGCAGCGACCTGACCGGCGACGGCTCCAGCGGCAGCCCCTGGGCTACCATTACCCACGCTCTGGACAACGTGCCCGATGACAGCCTCATTCTGGTGCGTCCGGGCACCTATAATGGCCGCGTGAGGCTGCGGGGCAGTTTTGCCAATGGCGTTACCGTTCGCGCCGAAGTACCTTACCAGGCGCGCCTGCGCCACGATGCCACCGTGGTCACCTGCTTCTACGGGCAGGGGATTACGCTGGAGGGATTTGACATTGCCCACAGTGGCCCCGGCGCGGGCGCCCTGGTCATCCAGATACAAGACCTGTTGGGCGATCCGGGCGGCAGCGATACCGTCAGCCGCATCATCCTGCGCAACAACGTCCTGCACGACAGTTACAACAACGACATCCTCAAAATCAACAACGGGGCCAGCCACATCACCGTGACGGGCAACGTCTTTTACAATCAGGAAGGCTCCGACGAGCACATTGACATCAACAGCGTCACCGACGTAGTGGTGCAGGACAATATCTTTTTCAACGACTTTGCCGGCAGCGGGCGCAGTAACAACAACGACACCAGCAGTTACATCGTGATCAAAGACAGCAACGGCGATGATGACACCAACATTGGCAGCCGCAACATCACTGTACGGCGCAATGTTTTCCTCAATTGGGAGGGGTCAACGGGCAGCAACTTTGTCCTCATTGGGGAAGACGGCAACCCGTATTTTGAAGCCCAGGACATATTGGTGGAGAACAACCTCATGCTGGGCAACAGCAGCAACGTCATGCGCGCTTCTTTTGGCGTCAAGGGGGGGCGCAACGTCACCTTCCGGCACAATACCGTGGTGGGCGACCTACCAGCGTTAGCCTATGCCATGCGCCTCAACAGCGAGGGCAGTAATCCGCCCAATGAGAATATCTTTTTTTACAACAATATCTGGGCGGATCCCAGCGGCACCATGGGCGCCGAAAACCCCAGCCGGCCCAACGATTTCTCCGACACGCCTCCAGGGGAAACCACCAGTTGGGTGCTCGACCACAACTTGTACTGGAATGGCGGAGCTGCCATTCCGGCAGACGGCAGCGAGCTGATTAATTACACCGACGACGCGCACCGCCAGGTGGCCAACCCGCTGCTGCCGGGGCAGAGCGGCTTGATTTTGCCCTGTTGGGACGCCAATGCCGCGCAGTTCGCCGATGGCTCAGGAACCGTTCGCGCCGCTTTCGAGAATCTGGTGCTAACCTACAGCATGTGGGGGGCAGGCAGCCCGGCACAAGATGGGGCATTGGCCGCCCAATCCCCTCCTGACGACATTTTCGGCAACCCGCGCCCCGTAGGAACGGGCACCGACCTGGGAGCGTGGGAGGATCAGGGATACGGGGTGCGGATAACGGCCGTTCCCATGAGCCAGGCCATTGCTCCTGGCGAAACGGCCGCTTTTACCATTCAGGTGAGTGCTCTAGGGGGCTATGCGGAGATGGTGACGGTAACGGCCGTTTCCCCTACGCCACAGCTCACCCTTAACATCTCCCCTGAGTCCTTAACACCGCCCGGAGCAATCAGCCTCAACGCCAGCAGCAGCCACGTCTCTCCGCTGATGCCTGGCGTTTGGTATACCATTCCCGTCACCCTCACTGGTCCGGCCGTCAGCGAAGCAGTTGGCCTGTCGCTGCTGGTAGGCGGCAGCCGTCTGTTTCTGCCTGTTGTAACCAACGCGCCTTAGCGCTTGGTGTACTTTGCTAGCAGGCGACACACTGAAAAAAGCACTAATTTATCCAATCCATTAACCACAAGGAGATGCCCATGACCAAAACCATGCAGTTCAATCGCTACTATCGTTACGACGAGATGACCGCTTTCCTGCAAAGCTGGGCCGCTGCGCACAGCAAGATTTGCCAGCTAGACAGCCTAGGACAAAGCTACGAGGGGCGCGACATCTGGATCTTGACCCTGACTAATTTTGCCACAGGCCCGGCCCTGGAAAAACCGGCGTTGTGGGTGGACGCCAACATTCACGCCATGGAGGTTTCCGGCTCCACAGCGGCGCTGCACCTGGCGCAGAAGCTGCTGACCGGCTACGGCAGCGACGAACGCATCACCTACGCCCTGGACACCCGCGCCTTTTACATTGTGCCTCGCCTGAACCCAGACGGCGCGGAGTGGGCGCTGGCAGACACGCCGCGGTACATTCGCAGCTCCACCCGCCCCTGGCCGCGCATGGATAAACTGGATGGCCTGCACGAGGAAGATGTGGATGGCGACGGCCGTATCCTGCAAATGCGCCTTAAAGATGGCAACGGCCGTTGGAAAATCCACCCCGATGACCCACGGCTTATGATTCCCCGCGACCCCGACGAAGCCCCCGGCGGCGACTTCTACCGCATCTTCACTGAAGGGCACATCCAAAATTTTGACGGCGTGACCATCACCATGGCCCCGGCGCTGCAAGGGCTGGACCTCAACCGCCAGTTTCCCGTCTTTTGGGAACCCAAAGAACGCGGCGCAGGCAATTATCCCGGCAGCGAGCCAGAACCGCAAGCCGCCATGCGCTGGATCGCCGACCATCCCAACATCACCGGCTCCGTGAGCTACCACACCTTCTCGCGGCGTCTACCTGCGCCCGCCCACAAAAGGGGCCGACGACACCCTGCCCACCGCAGGACCTGTACACCTACAAAAAGCTAGGCAAAAAGGCCGAAGAATATCACCGGCTACAAGGCCGTCTCCGTCTTCCACGACTTCAAGTATGACCCCAAAGAGTACATTAAAGGCACCTTTGACGACTGGATGTACGAGTATTTGGGCGTCTACGCCTGGACCTGTGAAATCTGGTCGATACAGCAGCAAGCGGGCATCAAAGATTACAAATACATCGACTGGTTCCGCGAGCATCCGGTCGAGGATGACCTGGCCATCATGAAGTGGAACGATGAGGTGCTGGACGGTCAAGGCTGGGTGGACTGGTATGAATTTGACCACCCGCAGTTGGGCAAAGGTGGAGCTGGGCGGCTGGGACTTCTTTAACACCTGGGGCAACCCCCCGCTGCCGCTGCTGGAGAAAGAGGTATCTCGGCTCAGCGAGTTTGCCCTGTACCAATGCCTGGTATCACCGCGGCTGGAATGGCACAGTGTGGAGACCCGCTCCATGGGCAGCACCCATTGGCTGCGCGCCGTGGTGCACAACACCGGCTGGCTGCCATCCAACGTGAGCAAGAAGGCATTGGAAATGAAGGCCACCCGCGAATTGGAAGTGGACATTGCGCTGCCGGACGGAGCCAGGCTAGTCACAGGACAGAAGAAGACGATGCTGGGCCAGCTTGCTGGGCGAGACGGCCAGGACAGCGCCCCCCTGTGGAACGACGACGCCACCAGCGAGCGGGCGAAAGTGGAGTGGGTGATAGAGGCTGAACCAGGGACGGAGGTGGAGATTGTCGCCAGCCACCAGCGGGCGGGCACCATCCGCCAAAGGGTGCGGTTGGAGTAAGGATTTGGCGCATCAGGCGAAAGAGCACGGGGCAGCGGCGGCTTTGCAAACGGCCGTTTCCGACCTGCACGTCTTCTTGCATGGGCTGCCTTCGGAAGCGTTACAGCCCAAGGCGTGGGGGCCGCGGGAGGTGTTGGCCCACCTGGTTTTCTGGCTGGAGACCTACGCGACCCAGGTAGAAGCCATGCTGGCTGGCGATCCACCGCCGCGCCCTGTTGGCAGTTATGACCAGCTCAACCAGGCGGCCATAGCCGCCAGCCAATCAGCCACCCTGGTAGATTTGCGGCAGCGCCACCTGGCCGCCAGTAGCCGCCTGGGTGACTTTGCCGCCAGCCACAACCCCGACACCTTGATTTTCACCCTCAAGGAGGGTTCTGCCCACCGCCGCCCGCTTTCCTGGTACATGCGCGCCGAAGCCCGGCATATCCGCCAACACCTGGCTAAACTCCAGGCCCAGCAGCAGTGGGATGGAGCAGCCGCTGGGCAAAGTTTGGCCACGGCCGTTTCCGACTTTTGTACCCTCATCACCTCTCTGCCGCCGGAAGCGCTGGCAGCGCAGGCGTGGGGGCCACGTGGGGTGTTAGCGCATCTGGTTTTCTGGCACGAACGCTGGGCGCGAAATATTCAGGAAGTGTTAGCCGAACGGCCGTTTAGCGGCCCATTTGGTACGGTACAGAAACTCAATGCGCTGGCCGTTGCTGAGGGGCGAAACGCTAACGTGGCTGACTTGCTGAAGGTGTTTCGCGCCGCATGCGAGCAACTGGTCCATTACGGCCGTACCGTCGACCCGCAAGCCATCGCTATTCCGCTGCGCCTGGCCCACGACCGGCGCACCCTGGATGACGTTCTCGCGGCCGCCACGGCGCACCTACAGGAGCATACCCAGGAACTTGGCGAGGTTTGAAACATGAAGTAAGGGTGAGGGTATCGCCAAAGCAGTGGTTAAGCATACAAGAAAGTGCCCGGATCATCTGCCCACATTTGCACCACTTTCTCAAACTGCATGCCCAGCTTCTCAATGAGCCTGATGGAGGCGGTGTTTTCGGGAACGGTGAGGGCCACAATTTGGGGGATGCCCAGAGTGGAACGGCCGTACTGTAAAACGGCCGTTGCCGCCTCGTAAGCGTACCCCTGGCGATGATAGGGCGACAGCAGGGCAAAGCCGACGTCCGTGACGTCCAGGCTGGGGCGGTAAAGCAGCCCGCACACGCCAATAGGCTCCCCACTGTCCTGCAACTCCACCAGCAACTGCCCGTAGCCCGGCCGGGGCTGGTTGGTCCACGCCCCTTCTTGAATGAAGCGTCGGGCGTCGTCCAGATTCCGCACCTCCTTGTCCCCAATGTGGGCCAGGAAAGCGGGTTCATTCACCAACCGCAGCACAAAGGCCGCGTCGTCCTTTGCCAACTTGCGCAGCCGCAGCCGCTTTGTTTCTAAAATCATAATTTATTCGTACTCTCAGGCTCGTTCCTAACGGTTTGCGGTACCGATTTCGCATATTGTTTTCGGAAAACGCGATGCTGGTGGCAATATGTTTTGTGAAACAATCCTATAGTTCTACTGTTGGCTAAACTCTGGGCGCAATAAGCCATACATGATTCGATCCCAGCGTCGGCCATCACAGAAAATCGCTTCTCGTTCCTGCCCTTCTCGAACAAAACCACACTTTTCCAGGATTCGCTGGGCTGCCAGGTTATGGTTTGCCGTTTCTGCGCTCACGCGGTGCAAATCCAAATGCTGGAAGGCGTAACGCAGGAGTGTCACGGTCGCGTCCTTGCCATAGCCTTGCCCGCGGTTGACTTGCCGCGCAATACCCAATCCAATCTTAGCCGTACGCTGCCGCCAGTCGATGTGAGCAAGTTGGATGTCACCCAACAATTTACCGTCGTGGGTGAAAACGCCCAAATAGACATGCTGCTTTCCTTGCCCAGCTTGCATCTCCTCAAACCATTTTTCAGCACCTTCAATGGATAACCCTGGGTTTAGCGGTTCGGTGGGTAAAGGCGCAGTTGGTTCATACGCCGCCCACAATTCTTTGCAATGCTCTCGTTCCAGTGTACGCAAAACAATTTTCTCGCCCGGTAATTCAATCATTACACACACCTCTCGCTTTAGGACACTGCCTGACCCATTATCGCCCAATTCGCAGATCAACGGGCAACATATAAACCAGCTTTAGGGGCAGAACATAAAGCGGGATTCGAGAACCAAATATTAATGATATAACCGCTGTCAGTCAGCGTGTTGGCAGCAAGCGCTGGTTAGGCGCTGCTATCCGTCTCGCATAATGCTGGGCTTCATTATAACTGGCCCTCGGCAACTCTACCGCTGCTAAAATATCGTATCGCTACGTAACGACTTCACTCATCACTTTTAATAACCGTAGGTAGAAAGGTTGCACCAGGAGGGGCTTGATAGTAAATGCGAAAACCACACACCTGCGTATCATTGCCCAGGTCATAAGGGCGCCAGTTGATGACATACGAATAGTTTAGGTAGTCGACCGTATGGGTAAATTCGCTGGTGGTGCCGTAGCCATTGCCGCTTTCACCGCTCGAATTGACCCCCCATTCGCTTACGATGGTGCCATACAAGTCATAAACAGTTAACCACGCAGACGAATTATAGGTGGCATTTGTGTCAAAGTAGTACATGCGCACATACTTCACCGTCGCACCCTGCGGCAGATACACCGGTGCGTTGAACACCGCATACGTACTGCCGCTGGAAGCGTAGATGCAGCCACCGCCACCGGCGCCAGTCCACTCCACATTGCTTTCCCGCGGCTTCAGCGCCGACCCCGAAATGCGTAGGGATGCGTTATAGGTGGCGGCCGTTTCGTCCACGGCACCAATGCTCTCAAGCTGGTCAGGCAAGCTTTGTACTTGCACCCCTTCCGGAATAGGTGCGCTGCTCAGCCAGATAGAGGTTTGGTCATCGTTCACTGGCGCCTGAGCCCAGCCGATGCCGCTGATGACCATGACTACACACAATAATCCCAGGGTTGCAGCCCCTAATAGCGCCAGGAACTTCTTCATTGCAATCTTCCTTTTGCTCTGCTTAATCTGCCTCTAGCCCTGGCGGGCATGGTCTAAAGCCTAGTGCCCTACCCGAGCAATCACATTAAACAAAGCACTCAAAGCATGAGGGAGGATGCCCCTCCTGCTCAAACCCACTTTTATTAACCTGCATGCTTGTGGAAAAAGCTCACCAGTCAGCGAGAATGTGCGATCACAAGTGAAGGGTGAAGATAGAAAGCATGGTATCGACCTGCGTAACGGCCGTCTGACTCCCGCATCATGGGCCAAAACATACGCGCGCCCATGTGTTGGTATGGCTCTTGCCCACATTTGCAGGATAGCATACCCTTCATTTCCCGGTCAATTGCCTGGAGTTATCGTGCTGCAACGGCCGTTTTCATCCTCACCCAATCCCACATCGCACCATCGCCCATTTCCCGCTAAAATAACCTCATGGATATTTTGCATGGACTCAACGACGCGCAGAAAACGGCCGTTTCCGCCCCACCTGGCCCCGTTCTCGTCTTGGCCGGACCGGGCAGCGGCAAAACCCGCGTCCTCACCCACCGCATCGTCTACCTCATCCGCGAAGCTAAACGTCGCCCCCTGGCACATCCTGGCCGTCACCTTCACCAACAAGGCCGCCCGCGAAATGAACCAGCGCATCGAGCAGATGTCTGGACGGCCGTCCACGCGGCCTGATGATGGGCACCTTCCACTCCACCTGCGCCCGCATCTTGCGCCGCGAAACCGACAACCTGACCTACTACGAGCAACGATTTCGTCATCTTCGACACCGCCGACCAACAGCAGGTGGTGAAGCAAGCCCTCAAAGACCTGAACCTGGACGACAAAAAGTTCCCGCCCAACAAGATGCTCAACGGCATCAGCAGCGCCAAGAATGAACTGGTGACGCCCAGGAATTATACACGCCACCAACTACATCGCCGCCGTCACGCGGCGTGTTTACGAGCGCTACCAGGACATTTTGCACGCCAACAACGCCATGGACTTTGACGATTTGCTGATGAACACCGTGCTTGCTCTTTGACGAACGCCCCGACGTGCTGCAAAAGTACCAGCAGCAGTACCAGCACATCCTGGTAGACGAGTTTCAGGACACCAACACGGCCCAATACGCGCTGCTCAAGCGGCTGGCGGTCGGCCATCAACAACATTTTTGTCGTCGGCGACAGCGACCAATCCATTTACAAATGGCGCGGCGCCGACTTACCGCAACATCAATCGCTTCCGCGAGAAATTACCCGGAGGCGCAACAAATTTTGCTGGAGCAAAACTACCGCTCCACGCAGATTATTCTGGACGCGGCCAAGGCGGTCATTCAGCATAACAGCAACCGCGTCCACAAAGATTTGTTCACCGAGCGGCAGGGGGGCGACCTCATCGTCGTGCGGGAAGCGTATAACGACGGGAGGAGGCGGAAACCATTGTGAGCACGATTCAATCTGCTCCTGCTGGACGGCTATTCCCCCAGCGATTTTGCCGTCATGTACCGCACCAACGCCCAATCCCGCGCCCTGGAAGAAGCCTTTGTCCGCGCCAGCATGCCCTACCGGCTGGTGGGGGCCACCCAATTTTATAAGCGGCGCGAGGTGAAAGACGTGATTGCCTATTTGCGACTGGTGCATAATCCGGCCGATTCGGTCAGCTTCAACCGTATCATCAACACCCCCACGCGCGGCATTGGCACCAAAACCTGCAAACGCTGAACTGCCTGGGCGCAGCAAATGGGCTGGCTGCCAGCGGAAGCGCTAATGAAGCTGGCCTTGACCCGGACGTACAGCATCCGTTTAACGGCCGTGCCTTCAACGCCCTGAGCGACTTTGGCGAGATGTACTCGATGCCTGGATCACGCTGCACGAGCAGGAAATCAGCGTCGGCGAACTGATGGACACCATTTTGGAGCAAACCGGCTACCGCGAATACATCGAAGACAGCGCCAAAGACAGCGACGAGTACGTGGACCGCTGGGCCAACGTGATGGAACTGCGCAACACGGCCGCAGAAGACGGCCGTTTCCCTCACCGAATTCCTGGAACATGTCGGCCCTGGTCTCCGAAACCGACAACGTGGAAGAGGGCATTGCCGCCACCACGCTGCTCACCCTGCACGCCGCCAAAGGGCTGGAGTTTCCGGTCGTCTTCATCGTTGGGCTGGAGGATGGCATTCTGCCCCACAGCCGCTCGCTGGACGACCCGCGACGACCTGGACGAGGAGCGCCGCCTCTTTTACGTGGGCATCACTCGCGCCATGGACCGCCTTTACCTCTCCCACGCCTTCCGGCGCACGGTGTGGGGCCAGCCGGACGTGGCTGTGCCCTCCCGCTTTTTGCGCGAGATTCCCGATGACCTGCTGGCGGGGGCCAGCGCTAAAGCGCGGCGGCAGCAAACGAAAACGCGGGCCAGCAGTTGGAATTGGTCTGCCCAAGCTACACCCACCACCCGGTCAACCAGAAACAGCAGGCAGCAACAGGAACGGCCGTTGCCCCGCTCCCGCTCATTGCCCACGCCCAATACCTATGATGAACCCACGCCGCCAGCCCCCAGCGGTCCCAGATTCCACACCGGGCAGCGCGTGCGCCACGCCAAATTCGGCGAAGGCACCGTCATCGACAGCAAAGTCGTCGGCAATGACGAAGAAGTCCACGTCGCCTTTGCCGGGGAAGGGGTCAAGCGTCTGGCCGCCTCCTTTGCCAAACTCGAAATTCTTGATTAGCCTATTCACAAAACATGCACTATCTCATCGACGGCCATAACCTCATCGGCAAGCTGCCGGACATCAAGCTCAGCGATTCTGACGACGAGATTCGCCTGATTTTGCGCCTGAAGGGGTGGGTATCCGGCCACAAACAGCGCCAGGTGACGGTAGTTTTTGATGGCGGTATAACCGGCGGCATTTCGCACCGCCTTTCCACTAAAGCCATTACCGTGGTCTTTGCGCCGCAGGGCAAAACGGCCGACGATTTGCTCATTCAGCGGCTCAAGCGGCTGCGCAATCCGCGCAATTACACTCTGGTCAGCAGCGACCGCCGCATTTTGGATGCGGCCAAAATTGCGCGCATCAAGCACCTGAAGTCGGAAGAGTTCATTACCCAGTTGGGCTTTGTCTTCCGCGAGGAGCCCAAACCGCCTGCGAAAACTGTCCCCGTTGCCTCGCCGCCTGACGCTGAAAAAGCGGATGACCCGCAAATCAGCGATGCCGAGGTGGACGAATGGCTGAACCTCTTTGGCCCTGCCCCTAAATCGCAGCCGAAACGCCGGCGCGGATCTTACAGCGTGCTGCGCAAACAGGGGGAAGAGACCACGCCAGAAGCGGAGTCGCAGCCAGAGGAGCGCCGCCCGCTAACGCCGGAAGAGTTTGCGGCTATGGCGGAGTCGGACAACCCGGAGCTGGATGAGGCAGAGGTGGCAGAATGGCTGGCGCTGTTTGGCGGGGAGCAGGCGGGCAAGAAACGGCCGTCCATTACCTCCAAGCCCACCAAATCCCAATCCGTGCGCCAAAAAGAAGAGAAACCCGCCGCCTCTGGCCGCCTGACCACCATGAAAGACGCCCCGCGCAAGCTGAGCCAGGACGAAGTAGACGAGTGGCTGCAGCTTTTTGGCGGGGACGCCGAGTAATTAAAAGGGCGCACCTTTGATAGGTACGCCCTTCGTTGCGGGAATGGGAAATGTGGGAAACGGCCGTTACGCCATCTCTGCCGCCGCTAACTCCTTCAACAGCCCTACCCGCTCGTTAAACGCATCAATCAGCGCGTCCATCTCATCCACGTGGCCGTGAATGCTCGTCCAGTAATTCGGATCATACCACTGAGCCTGAATTTCTTCGTAGGTCTTGCCTTGCTGCTCGACCCAGGTGAAATACTTCAGGTTGTGGACCCGCTTGCGGTCCACGTAGGTCAGTTCCTGCATATTGTCCGTCGTTTCGCCCAGCAGATAGCGTTGGAAGACGCCAGCCGCATCCAGTTCGCTGAATTCGCCTTCTTCTTCGGTGCAGTTCTACCAGCCGGCTCTGGTACATTTCCATCGAGTCGGTAGCGACGGTGATGATCACATCATTGCCGTCCATTTCATAATATTTGGCCGTCTTGATGGCCGCCAGCACATTGGCCATGCTGGAGATGCCCAACAGCGGCAGGTCGGCGACCAATTCCGGATCT
The DNA here is from genome assembly GCA_963695505.1 of uncultured Chloroflexia bacterium. Classification (GTDB taxonomy): domain Bacteria; phylum Chloroflexota; class Anaerolineae; order Promineifilales; family Promineifilaceae; genus JACSRF01. The sequence goes on from CAVOGX010000012.1 coordinate 128,217, forward strand.
ACGCCCTGGCTGACCAGATATTCTTGCCCCGCCGGTTCGTTGAAGAGGCGGATCAGGCCCATCGTGGCATTGTCGTCAATGGCCGTGACGATGTCGGTGTTCTTGACGTTGTGAATCCAGGGCACGTGCTTGTCGCCAATGCCTTCGATGCGGTGCGCGCCAAAGCCGTTGTTGAGCAAGGTGGGGCATTGCAGCGCTTCGCTGGCCACGATTTTGCTGTGCGGGGAACTGCTCTTTCATGTAGTCGCCACAGGCAATGGTGCCGCCGGAACCGGTGTTGGAGACGGTGGCGCGGAAGCGGTCACCTGCGCCCATGACCTCGCCCAGAACTTCCATCATGGCCCGGCCGGTGACTTCGTAATGCCACAGGTAGTTGCCAAACTCTTCAAACTGGTTGAAGATGACCAGATCTTGCCCGGAGCGGCGCAGTTCCCAGCATTTGTCAAAGATTTCCTTGACGTTGCTTTCTGAGCCGGGGGTCTTGATGGTTTCGCCAGCCACCGATGGCCAGCCAGTCAAACCGTTCCTTGCTCATGCCTTCGGGCAAAATGGCGATGGATTCGCAGGCCAGCAGGTTGGAGTCGTATGCGCCGCCGCGGCAGTAGTTGCCGGTGGTGGGCCAGACCGCTTTTTGGGTGGTGGGGTCAAATTGGCCGGTGACCAGACGGGGCACCAGACAGCCAAAAGCCGCGCCGACTTTGTGCGCGCCGGTGGGGAACCATTTGCCCAGCAGAACGACGATGCGGGCATCGACGCCGGTCAGTTCTTTGGGCAGTTCCAGGTAGTTGACGCCGCCAAATTTGCCGCCGCTTTCTTTGGGCTCGTTGTGCCAGGTGATGCGGAACAGGTTCAGCGGGTTCAAATCCCACAAGCCGACATCTTCCAGCTTCTCCTTGATGGCGTCAGGAATCAGGTTCGGGTTGATCATCTGCTTGAAGGTGGGGATGATAATATTTTGTTCGCGGGCGCGCTGAATGGCGCGTTCCAGCTTGGCTTCATCGTGAATGGTTAAATCAATTAAATCGCTCATGATTTTTCCTTGTAGAGAGACTGGTGATTGAGGAATTGATTGCGGTATATCTCCAGTCTCTAATTTCTAATCATCCGATTTCTTGCATAACCTGCTTCAGGCTATCCAAATTTGGCTCCACCCGGTTGGGTTTTGTGCCCACCATTTCGACTGATTTCATGGCGCCGGCGACATCTTTCAGGCCGTTGCCGGTGTTGAGGACGACAATGCGGTCGTCGGCGCGACACCAGCCCCAGTTCGACCGCTTTGACCAGGCCGGCGTAGGCGGCCGCTCCGGCCGGTTCGGCAAAGACGCCGGTGCCGCGGGCCAGGGCGGGAATGGCGGCCAGGATTTCGTCGTCGGTGACGCTGATGTAAGCGCCGTTGGTTTCGGTAACGGCCGCTAACGCTTTAATGCGGTCTCGCGGCAGCCCGGCGCTGATGCTGTCGGCGACGGTGACGCCGGAGACGGGCGCTTTGGTCAGCACATCTTCGCCGTCTGCGCCACGCTTCGTACATGAAGGCGCTGCCTTCGGCCTGCACGCCGATAGATGCGCGGCATGTGGTCAATCCAGCCCAGGGCCAGCAAATCTTTCAGCCCTTTGTGCAGCCCGCCGATGATGCAGCCATCGCCCACGCTGACGAAGATGACATCGGGGGCGTTCCAGTCGAGCTGTTCACAAATTTCGTAAACGGCCGTTTTCTTGCCCTCGGTCATGTACGGATTGTAGGCGGTATTGCGGTTGTACCAGCCGTACTCGGCCGCCGCTTCCAGACACAGCTCAAAGGCGTCATCATAGGTGCCTTTGACCAGCATCACCGTCGAGCCAAAGACCAGCAGTTGGGCGATTTTGGCCTGCGGCGCGGATTCCGGCACAAAGATGACGTTGGGCTGCTTCGACGCTGGCGCAGATGCCGCTCAGGGCGGCGGCGGCGTTGCCGGTGCTGGCCGTGGTGATGATCTCGGCCCCTTTTTCCTGCGCTTTGACCACAGCGATGGCGCTGGCACGGTCTTTGAAGGAGGCGGTCGGTAAACGGCCGTCATCCTTCACCCACACATGCTTCAACCCCAATTCCGCCGCCAGCCGGTCCGCCTCGTACAGCGGCGTCCCGCCAACCGTCAGCGGCGGCACCGGCGCATCCGGCTGCAACCGGCAGCAGCGGCTTGTAGCGCCAGATCGTGTGATCCGGGTTCTCGGCCAGGCTTTCCCGGCTGATGCGCTGTCCAATTAGTTCATAATCGTAGCGCACATCAACAATGCCTTCGTTGCCGTGATCGGGGCAAATATACTCAATTTCATCCGGGGCATATTCTTTGCCGCAGATGAGACATTTAAGGTGTTTTACGTGATCCATAGTTCTCTCTTCCTCGTGAAACGTGAAGTCGTGATACGTGATTGACTACTTTTCACGTATCACATATTACGTTTCACGTTTTAAGGTTCAATAAATGTTCCTGTCTCGCCGCGCAGGGCGCGGGCAATATTGGCGGGTCGGTGATGAGGGCTTTTTTGCCGCCATTTTCCAGGAAGTTGATCACCGCTTCAATCTTCGGAGCCATGCTGCCTTTGGCGAAATGCATGCCTTCGGCCAGATATTGTTTGGCTTCAGCCAGGGTCATGTGATCCAGCCATTTTTCGTTTGGTTTGCCAAAGTTGAGGGCGACTTTTTCAACGGCCGTACTGATCAACAACAAGTCTGCACCAATCTGCTGCGCCAGCAGCGCGCTGGCCCGATCCTTGTCAATGACAGCATACACGCCGCTCAGTTCGCGCAGTTCCCCTTTCTGATTCTGCACCACTGGAATGCCACCGCCGCCTACAGCAATGACGATATTGCCGGCGTTGGTCAGCGTCTGGATGGCATCCTGCTCCACGACTTCCAGAGGCATGGGTGAAGCGACCACACGCCGCCAGCCGCGGCCGGCATCTTCCACGACTTGCCAGCCTTCCGTCTCAAACTCTGCGCGCTTCTGCTTCTTCCATAAAACTACCAATGGGCTTCGTCGGGTTCTTGAAATCCGGGATCATCCCGGTCAACCAACACCTGGGTTACGACGGAAACAACCGGCTTATCAATGCCCCGGCTGTTCAACTCATTGCGCAGTGCCTGCTGCAGCATGTAGCCAATGGAGCCTTGTGTATCTGCGCCGATAATGTCCAGCGGCGTTGGGTGCACTTCATGCGCGGCCAATTCGTTGCGGCGCAAAATGTAGCCAACCTGCGGCCCATTGCCATGCGTCACCACCAGCGTCCAGCCATCTTCAATCATATCGGCCAGATGGCGGCACGTTTCACGCACCGCATCCCATTGATGGGGCACGTCGGGATTGTTTTTATCTGTAATTAATGAATTGCCGCCAACAGCAACGACGGCCAATTTTTTACTCATAGTGGGAATCCTCCAGGATTGTCAATGGTTCAATGGTCAATTGCCAATTCTCAGTGAGGAGCCGTTGACAATTGACCATTGGCTTATTAGCAATTGACAATTTATGACATGGTCAGCGCCATGACCGCTTTTTGCGCGTGCAGGCGGTTTTCAGCTTCGTCAAAAACAACGGAGTGTGGGCCATCCAGCACGGAACTGGCAACTTCAACATCGCGGTCGGCTGGCAGCGGGTGCATGTAGATGACATCATCTTTGCCCACGCGCCATCAGCTCGTCATTGACATACCAATCCTTGTATTGATCCTGAATGCGCTTGCCTTCTTCCGGGTCTTGCGTCGTCATCAGCGGACCCCAGGATTTGGCGTAAATGACATCGGCATCTTCACACGCTTCTTGCATGTCATGGACAACTTCAAAGCCGGTGTTGTATTTGCGCGCCATTTCTTGCGCCTGATCCATGATTTCCGGCATCAGTTGGAATTCCGGCGGATGGGCCAAAACCACGTCCATGCCAAAGCGCGGCATCTGCAAGATGAGCGATTGCGGTACAGACATTGGTTTGAGGTAGGAGGAAGCATACGCCCAGGAAACGACCATCTTCTTCTTGCGCAGATTGCGGCCTTTCTTTTCCATGATGGTCATCAGGTCGGCCAGGCATTGGTGCGGATGGTAGATTTCGCACTGCATATTGAGGACGGGCACGCGGGAGGCGGAGGCCACATTGTTCAGGTAGCGGTTGCCAATGCCAAAGTCCACGTGGCGGATGGCGATGCCATCAAAGTAACGGCCGAAAATCTCGCCCATCTCTTTTTCTGTGTCACCGTGGGAAACCTGGGTGGTGCGGCTTTCGATGAAAGCGGCGTGGCCGCCCAATTGCGCCATGCCAGCCTCAAAGCTGCCACGGGTGCGGGTGCTGGAGAAGAAGAACAGCATCGCCAACACTTTGTCGCGCAGCAGTAGCATGGGAGACGCCCATGCGCTCGTTTCATTTTCAAATCCCAGGCCAAATCCAGCACGGTTTCGACTTCTTCTTTCGAGAAGTCCAAGTCACTAATAAAATCACGACCACGTAATCCAGTTTGCATTTTTAGTCTCCTTGAATCTGTCAGCTCGTCAGTAGTCTCAGTCAGTCAGCGCCAGATAGCTGAATGCTGACAATGACTACTTGACTAATTGACTGCTTTACTCAGTTGCGCCCATAACCAGGGCCAACAGCGCCATGCGCATGACAACGCCGTTGAAGGCTTCTTGCCAGTAGCGGGACCAGCGGGTGATGTCTACATCGGCCGGAATTTCGTCCATACGCGGCAGGGAGTGCAGCAGGATGGCGTCGGATTTGGCTTTGTTGACCAGCAGGTCTTTGGTGATTTTGTAGTTGGAGGGGGTCAGACCCACATCGCCGTCACGCTCGTCGCGGGATTTGGTGTAGTCGGGCTGGACAACCGGCTCGACGAGGATGACGTCGGCTTCGGCGATAGCTTCTTCGACATGCTCAACTTCTTTGAAGTTCAGGCCGTAGTTTTCGAAGTCGGCTTTCATTTCTTCGCTGAGACGCTGCCCTTCGGGGGAAACGAAGGTGATGGGGCAGTCGAATTGGGTCAGGCCGTAGCCCAGGGAGTGCATGGTACGCATCCGCATATCGCCAACAGCCAGCCATTTCAAACCATCAATGCGCGCCTTTTTCGCGCAGAACGGTGTAGAGGTCGGTCAGAATCTGGGTGGGATGTTCGCCCCAGCCGTCGCCGCCGTTGATGACGGGAACGCTGGCCCATTTGGCGGCTTCGTGCGGTGCACCTTGTTGGAAGTGACGCATGACGATGACGTCACCATAGAACTCCAGCATTTTGACGGTGTCTTTGATGGATTCCTGGTAGAAATCGCCAGCGCGGGTCATTTTGGCGTCGGAGAAGCCGGTGACCTGACCGCCGAGGCGGAGCATGGCGGCTTCGTGGGCCAAACGGGTGCGGGTGGAGGGTTGGTAGAAGGCGGTGACCAGGGTCTTGTCTTTCAACAAATCGGTGTTCTGACGATTACGGGCGATGGGTTCTAGTTCTTCGGCAATCTCGAAGACGCGGAAAAACTCTTGACGTTCAAAATCTTTGAGGGACAAAATGTCTCGTCCTGCAAAACTTCTCATGATAATTCTCCTTATTAAAATAGTGTGGGCTGTTGCAAAGCTGCCGGATGTAAATTGGTAAAAAGCTGCCGCCAATGGGCAACGGCAGGTATCACACAATTAGCAGTACTTGCCGCCGAATGAGGCGCAAGCGCAGCAGATCGTCGCGGAAGCAGGAGGTTGACTTGATGATGGGTTCGTTGTCGTCATTGTAGCCTATTTCGCAAAAGGATATGAGGCGGTGTTGGGGTTGGATGTGTAAGGTTTGGGCCAGATCTGGCTCAGCGATGATGGGGATGATTTCGGACAGGTAGTAGGTGAGGCGTTGACGGCCGTTTTCCCACAAAAATTGGTATACCGGCATGCGAAAATCTTCGGACTGATATGGTTTTTCAACCAGCTGCAGTCGGAATGCGATTGTAGGCCAGAATAACAGGCTGATCATCGGCCAGAAACAGCTTTTTAACCACCAACACCTCATCGCCAGGGGTCAGATTTCCAGCTCGGCGGCAACTTCATTGCCGGCCGGTTCGGTGCTGAACTTCGAGAATTTGGGTGGAGGGGGTATAGCCATGGGCGCTGGATCACATCTTCGTAAGACCAGATTTCTTCCAGGCGGGATTTGATTTGCAGCCCGGCTTCGTTGACGAAGGTGCCCGCCCCTTGTTTGCGGAAGATGACGCCTTCAATTTCTAGGCGGCTCAGGGCGTCGCGGATGGTGGTGCGGCTGACCTGTAGTTCGTCGGCCAGGTCGGTTTCGGAGGGGATACGGCCGTCTTCAAACGCATCATCTAAGAATGCGCTCTTTGATGTGGGACTTGGCCTGTTCGGTTAGGGAGGGCGTTCGCTTAAGCATTTATCGGTAAAATCGGTCATATCGTATGGTTGTATGACAAATTTTACCGCATTTAGGAAACGGCCGTCAAGTAAAATTGGGCCAATCTGCCAAATGTCATGTGGAAAAGATGACATCCGACACCTCAGGGGTTCAGGGGCGCGAAATGGCGGGCAAGTAAAGCCGCCTTTGGGGCCAAAAGATGTTGTTGGAAAGCGGGGAATCGCCTCCGTCATTTCTGGTTTTGAGGGCAAAGTAGACGGTGCTGCCGCTGTAGGGCGTAACGGCCGTATACGTGCTCGCATTCCCGGCCAGTGAATCGGTTAGCAGGATGGCACTGTTCCAGTTGGCTGCGGTGATGGGCGCAGAGGCATAGCGAAGGGTGGTGGTGAGGGCGCCGGCTGGTGGCGTCCATTGCAGGGTGGCGGTCAGGGTGTTGGCGCTGGTGACTGCTTGGCTGATGGTCAGGTCAGAAACGGCCGTTGACGGAGACACGCCATACTCATCAGCACCCACGTCTGGGGCCGCGCCAATGGGCCGGGCGTCGCCGTCAAAATCGTCGGTGACGGCCGTCAGGGGACTGGCCTGATCAATGGCCGCCGTAGCCACGGCAGTCAGGTGCAAATCACCGCTGGCAACATTGGCAAACCAGCCTGTTTGGGCGTTGGTCAGGTTCCCGGTGCTGGTGGCCTGCGCTCCGTCCCGGTCTGCCCAGATGTTCATGTTGGTCAGATTGTAGGCAAACAGGCCCTGGGTGTCGCTGAAGCGCGCTTCCATGCCCCAGGTGAGGCCGGTAGCGGGATTGAGCAGAACGGCCGTGTTGTGAGCCACCAGCCAGCCCGTGGCATGGCTCATCTCGATGGCCACGTCGTGCGCCTCGCGAAACAGGAACATATTATTGCGCACAATGCCGCCCGGTATGGCCGCTGCTCAGGCCAAAGGCCACCCCGCGCCCGCAGTCCAGCAGAAAATTACGCTCCACCACGGTATCCGAGGAGCCATTCCAAAAGAGAATGGCCGGAACAGGCGTGCCGTCGTCGGTGAGGATGCGCACCCACTCGTTGTCGCGCACCACCCAGCGGTGGGCATCGTGGGCGCTGATGCCGTTGGTGTAATTGTCTGGGGCAGGTCGTGGTGTATTCCAGGCGTGAGCAGGCCAGCAGGCCGTCTTCACTGCCATCCCCAGCCGGATTCACCTTCACCAATTGGTCGTTGATGTCCAGGATGTGCAGATTGTACAGGGTTGGCCGGTCGCGCCCCTGGATCGAGACACCGTGGTCGGCGGCGTTGCGGATGGTCAGATCGGCGATGGTCACGTCGTCGGCGTCGACCAGGATGCCAAAATGGCCGCCCACCATCCCGCCAAAGTCCAGTATGACGTCCCCGCGTCGGCCAGGTTGGCCGCGTAAAGTGATGCCATCGTGAATGATGTGGAGATAGCTGCTCATGTTGTAAATACCCGGCGCGATGCGAATAATGGTCCCAGGGGCAGCATTGTAGGCTTGGGCGATCAAATCCGCCTGGTTATCGACATCAATTGTAGGTGCATCGGGTAAGACCAGGACTGGGCAGTGGACGGTAGCAGCGGAGTGGGCGTTGGTTGCGGGGAAACGGCCGTTGCTAAACATTACCCGCCCCGCCAAAGCCAGCAACAAAATTATAAAGAATATCAGGGTTTCCCTTCTTGTAATTAACATAAAGGTTTGATTGAAGAGGGTAATCAATAGGGTGGTTCTGCAGGGCCCACGTAACCACACTGCCCCATACGCGGTGAATTGACCACAGGCAGTGCCATCTCGCTGTCATGTGAATAATCTTTAAGGCAACTCTCGCAATACATCCACCAATCTTGGTCCCACATACATTCTGTGCAAATCCATTCGGCAGGTTTACTGCAATTTGCGCATTGCAAATCCATTAGCTTATTGCGGGCCATCAAGAAAATTGGTTTCCCTTGCCATTTCCCTTGGCGTATGTCAATAACGCGAATCGTCAATTCTGTCGTTGTCCCAAAGTCATACTCATAGGAGATTTCTATACCTGGAACAAAAAGGGGATCAACTCGTGCGCTCATGTCCCGTTCTTCTCGCCAGCCCCGGTCATCACCAAATAATTGGGTATAAAAAACATCTCCGATGGTAAAACCACTTAAGTGACCACAGCACTCCAGCCAGATAGTACGCAAATAATCATCCAGATCGTTCAGTGTCGCTTTTCCAGGAACTTCCAATTGCAGCCAAAAGTCCCCCCCATAGGCATCTTGCACGACAAGGAAATAGATATTACCATTCCACATTCGACCTTTCCCACTAGATTCTTGGGCTGTTTGGCGTGCTTCACAGGTTTTCAAGTGGCGGATCATGCCACCTCGTGTGTATTCCTTACCGCAATAAACGCAATCGCCCCTTGTTTGCTTTTTCCGAGCCATTTTTCCCTCACATAGTTAACAGTGTCCAGGCCACAGGGTATGCTGGCCTGATAAGTTATGCAAACAAATCCACCACCTCAAACTTCGTCACGTCTACCATCCCCAGGTCGGAAATGCGCAGTTCGGGGATGACGACGAGGGCCAGCAGGCTGAGCTGCATGTAGGCGTTGTTGAGCGTGCAGCCGCATTCGGCCATCGCCTGCACCATGCGCGCTGCCTTGTCGGCCACGATTTCCGCCCGTTCGTCGGACATGAGCCCGGCGATGGGCAGTTCGACCAGGGCAATTTCCTGCCCATCCTTGAAGACGACGACCCCGCCGCCCACTTCGCCCAGCCGGTTGGCCGCCAGGGCCATGTCTGCCTTTGCTGGTGCCGACGACAATCATGTGGTGGCTGTCGTGGGCGACGGTGGTGGCGACGGCGCAGGGCACGTTGAAGCCAAAGCCATGCACAAAGCCGTTGGTCACGCCGCCGGTGGCTTGATGCCGTTCGACCAGGGCAATTTGGCAGACATCTTGGCCGGCTGTCCATTTGCACCAGGCCATTTTCGACGGGCAGTTCGCGTTCAAGGGCGCGGGTCGGCGCCTGATTTTCGATGACGCCAATGACGCGAGCGGTTACGGCGTCAGATCTACGGGTTTCTGAAACCTTGCAGGTCTTGGGATGTCGAAGTCGGTAGCGGTGAGTGTTTTGCCGAGTTTGACGGTGTTTTTGGCGAAGTCGGGGTAGTCGTAGGGGGGAATATCGATGGCAATACGGCCGTTTTCCGCCACAATTTCTCCACCGGCAATGACCAGTTTCGATGGGCAGCGTCGACCAAATCGCTGCTGATGACGATGTCGGCATAGCGGCCGGGGGTGATGGAGCCGATGTCTTTTTCCACGCCAAAATGTTCGGCCGTGTTGAGCGTCGCCATCTGGATCGCCGTGATCGGTTTGAGACCCTGGGCGATGGCGTGGCGCACGACGCGGTTCATGTGGCCGTCGTTGACCAGCGTGCCGGAGTGGCTGTCGTCGGTGCAGAGGATGAAATTGCGGCTGTCCAGCCCCTGTTCGGTGATCGCTTTGACCTGGGTGGCCACATCATACCAGGCCGAGCCGAGGCGCAGCATCGCTTTCATGCCCTGGCGCACGCGGGCGATGGCGTCTTCGACGCGGGTGCCTTCGTGGTCGTCGGCGGGGCCGCCAGCCACGTAGCCGTGAAAGGGGCGGCCCAGATCGGGCGAGGCGTAATGGCCGCCGATCGACTTTGCCCGCTTTCATCGTTTCGGCCATTTCGGCGTGCATCTTGTCGTCGCTCATGAAAACGCCGGGGAAGTTCATCATCTCGCCCAGGCCGATGATGCCGGGCCAGGTCATCGCTTCGGCCACTTCGGCGGGGCCGATGGATGCGCCGGGCGTTTCCAGGCCGGGGGCGCTGGGCACGCAGGTGGGCATTTGCACGTAGATGTTGATGGGCAGGGTTTGGGCTTCGTCGTGCATCAGTTTGACGCCGGGCAGGCCGAGGACGTTGGCGATTTCGTGGGGGTCGATGAACATGCTGGTGGTGCCGTGCGGAATGACGGCGCGGGCAAATTCGGTGACGGTGACCATGCCGCTTTCGACGTGCATGTGGGCGTCGCACAGGCCGGGGATGAGGTAACGGCCGTTTGCCTCAATCACCTCCGTCTCTTCCCCAATGGTGTGGCTGGCATCTTCGCCGACGTAGGCGATGCGGCTCTGGCAGATGGCCACATCGGTGTTGGGAATGATTTCGCCGCTGTGGACGTTGACCCAACGGCCGTTTCGAATGACCATGGTGGCCGGTTTGCGGCCCATTGCCACATCTACTAAATCTTTTGCTAATTCATGCCAGGGTTGTCGTTGCATCATTTCACTCTCCCTACATAATTGGAGGTAAGGCTGCTGGCTGCCAAGACCAGTGGTCTCTCTAACTGCCCCACCCGTGTAATCACGTTTTATGTGTAATGTTGTAGGCTGTCTGCAACAATAGCTTCTGCGGTAATCTTCATCCACTACCAGGCTATAATTCTGCTGGCAGCCACACCTGCACAAAAACCCCGTTCCCTGAATCGCTGCGGGCGGAGACCGTGCCTTTATGTATGTGCACAATGCCCTGCACCAGCGTTAAACCTAAACCAATACCCAGTTTTCCACCATGCACAGCCCCGCTGCCACTGTAAAAACTATCAAACACGTGGGGCAGTTCTTCATCAGCAATACCGGCTCCCGTATCTTGCACTGTCAACCCTACCTGTTGTTGTTCCACATCCAGAAGGGTGCGCACGCGAATAGCCCCTGAAGCAGTAAAGGAAACCGCATTATCGAGCAAAAGGCCTAACATCTCCACCAACTGCTGCCAGTCCCCCCGCACCAGAGGCAGATCGGGCACCAGCGTGATGTCTAACTGTAGCCCCAGGGCAGTCGCCCGCTGCCGGTACATATTCACGGCCGCCACAACAACGCTGTTTAAATCGACCAGAGAGATGTCTAGCGGGGACTTCATCAGGTCCGTTTGCGCCAGGCGGACTAATCCTTCGGCCAGCTTTACCAGGTGCTGCGTTTGGTCCCGCAGCACTTCCAGGTATTGGGCCTGTTTTTCAGGATTAGCCCGCTCCCACAAATCCAGGTAGAGGGCTAGGTTGGTCACCGGGTTGAGCATTTCCTGGGTCATACTATCCATCAACTCTGACTTAAATTGACCTAATGCCTGCAACCGTCCATATGCTTCAGTCAGTGCCCTGGTTTGTTCCACAACCCGCTGCTCTTCGTCAAGAACCTGTTCTTGCAAGCGGGCATGTTCGATGGCAACGGCAGCCTGCCGGGTGAAAATCATGGCAATGTCTGCTTCAGCCTGGCCATATTGATGGGGTTTGCCAGAACTCAGGTTCAATAAGCCGACAATTTCTGCCTGGATGATCAGCGGAATACCCATCCAGCAGCAAATTTGGCTGGTTTTGGGTAATGTTTGCCAACGGGGATCGTTGGCCGTATCGCCAACAATGACCGGCGCACGGGAACTAAAAACCCGTTGAATGTGGGGGAATTTTTCCAGCGGAAGCCGGGTGCCTTTGCGGCCACCAGCATGGAGACTGCGTTGGGCAACGCTTTGTAAATTGTCTCCCTGTAAAAGCATGATGGATGCACTATCGTAGGGCAATACGCGGGACAATTGGTCGAGAATTTGCTCCAATACATCGTCGCGCCGCAGGCTTTTGTTAATGGCTTGAATAATGAGACCAAGGGTTTCGACCAGGGTGCGCTGCTGGCGTTCTGTCTTTGACAGCCGGGTGCGATATTGTTCGGCCTGAACCTGCTCGCGGGCAATTTGGTCTAGTTTATCCTGCAAATGCTGCCCATGTTCCACCACTTCTTTCAGGCGCAGTTGAATGCGGGTACGAACCAGGAGTTCTGACTGGTTAAAGGGTTTGCATAAATAATCGTCGGCGCCGGCTGTCAGTGCGCGGCTGCCGGACTGATGATCGGGTACCAGGGCAATGATGGGCACGTGTTGGGCCAGGAAGGTGGTCAGGGTGGCATTAATCTGGTGGGGGGCCAGGCTGAGTATGAACAGGTCAATGTCGGGGGGTAGGGGTGTGGCGCTGCCGGGAGAAACGGCCGTTACGCGGTAGCCATGGGATTGCAAGGTGGCCGTAACCACCATTTGCATGGCAAGTTCCTCGTCAACCAGCACCACGTGTGCGCTCATATCTTTGTCCATATCTGCTAGAATTTTCCCGCCATCAGGCTGGGGGCAGCCACACCTCAAAGGTAGAGCCGTCGTCAACGACGCTCTCGAACTCAATTTTTCCTTGGTGCAGCTCTACAATTTCGCGCACGATAGCCAGCCCCAGACCCGTTCCGGGTTTGGAAAGCTGCCCGGTGCGCTCGCCACGATAAAAACGGTCAAAGAGGAACGGCCGTTCATGGTCCAAAATCCCCATGCCGGTGTCTTTAACCGTCAGCAGAACCATCTCTTGCTCTTCGTCCCAGGTCGTCGTCACCCAGATTCCCCCTTTGGCCGTGTAGTTAATGGCGTTAACCAACAAATTCGTCACTACCTGCTCAATTTGCGTTTTATGCCCCAAAACCGGGGGTAATTCTGGCGCTGTTTCACATTCCAGATGCAAACTGGCAGCCTGGGCCTGGGGGCGATATTGCTGCACCACCTGCAGCACCACTTGATTGAAATTCAGCGCGCTAAAGGAAACGGCCGTTTTCTCCTGCTCCAGCTTGGAGAGGCTCAAAATATCAGCTATCAGCGTGCCCAAGCGGTCCGCCTGGCTGCGCACCACCTGAATGTATCTCTCCCGCTTTTCACCAGACACCTGCTGCATTAAATCCAGGTACAGCTTTAAACTGGTGACCGGTGTGCGCAGCTCGTGGGTGACATCAGACACAAACTTTGATTTCAGGCGGTCCAGCTCTTGCAAGCGCGTATTTGCCAGGGCCAATTCTTGGGTGCGCTCAGAGACGCGCTGCTCCAACTCCGCTGCATAAGCGCGCTGCTGAGCATACAACCGCGCATTTTCGATGGCAATGGCCGCCTGCCCGGCAAACGTGGTGGCCATTTGGGCGTCTACCGCGCCATAAAACCCTGGCTCTGTGTGGTTTAAGTTTAGAATACCCACAATGCGGTCCTGGATCATCATGGGTACGCCCATCCAGCAGCGAATGAGGTTGGTTTCTGGCGCTTGCTGCCATCGGGCATCAACGGCCGTATCCGCGATAATCAATGGTTGGAACATCTCCAACATTTGCTGAATATGCATCAAATCATTGACCGGTAGTTCCATGGCCTGTTCCACTTGCGGATTCAGGGAACGAAACGCCACGCTTTGCAGTACGTCTTCTTGCAGCAGCATAATCGAGGCACTGTCATAAGCCACCACGCGCTGCAACTGCTCCAAAATCAAGACTAAAACCTGTTCGCGATCCAGACTGCTGTTCAGCGCCCCAGCCACTTCGCGCAGCGTCTCCGCCAATTCCCGCTGCTTGCGTTCCTCTGCCAACAGGCGCGTTCTAGCCATAGCCAGCGAAATTTGCCCTGTGGCCTGCTCCGCGCGAGAGATCTCATCCGCCGAAAAAGTATGTAACTCAGAAAACGTGATGATTACTGCCCCCAATTTTTGCTCGCCCACGGCCAGGGGCAGCGCCAGCAACGAACGGGCTGGCAAAATTTGTAGGAGGCGTCGACTAACATAAGCTGAGTTTTCAGCGTCGGACACAACCAAAACGCGCCCTGTTTCCACTACCGTAGACGTCACCGTAAAATCATTTTTGGCAGAAACCAGAGTGCGATACAGTTTGTGCATCCCCTCGTGCGCTGCAGCCGGGAAAGCGCGCTTTGCTGCGGCATTCCACATGGAAATATAGACGCCATCTGCCCGCAGCAGCTTTTTCAACAAATTAGCCTGCGTATGCAGCATTTGCTCATCGTCAAGGATAGTGGCGGCGGCGTAAGTGATCTGGTTGAGTTGATCCAGGTATTTTTGCTTTTCTTCCCGTTCACGGCGGACGGCGGCTTCGGCAATTTCCCGCCGCACAGCACCTACCAGGCGCACAATGTCATTTTTGACGACGTAATCATGCGCGCCAGCCTGCATAGCCGCCAAAGCACCCTTTTCACCAATGTCATCGGAAACGATAATCAAAGGAATGTCATAACCGCGTTCCTGCAGCACGTTGAGGGCGGCCAGTGCGCTAAACCGGGCCAATACGTGGTCAGCCAGAATGAGGTGCCAATCTTCTTCCTCAAGCGCCAGAATCAGACCCGGGGCATCAACTACCTGGCGGTACTGTGGCTTGTACCCGCTCTGCCGCAAAGTACCCAGTATCAACTGCAAATCCTCCTCATTGTCTTCGACTATGAGGAGGCGAATTTGCCCGGGAGAGGAATACGTAAATCTGCCTGTGTCTGTCATTGTGGTGCTTTGGTTTTTAAACGCTGAGGCATTCGCCACCTTATACCGCAGCATGGCTCATCATATCATATTTTGAGAGCGCGGTAGTAAGAGGAGGTAGAAGTTTGGTTGAGTTGGAAGAAACGGCCGTTTTCCTTGAATTTAATTCCGCCGCAAAAAGTCTACCAGCTCCGCGAGCGCCACCAGATGACGTTCCGCAGCGCTGCGCCGCTTCACCTCCACGCCCCCCTGGTCCAGATTGCGCGTGCTCACCGTGATGCGCCAGGGCACACCCATCAAATCCGCATCCTTAAACTTAACGCCGGCGCTGGCTTCCCGGTCATCGTACAGCACCTCAAAGCCCGCCTGCTGCAGGCTGGCATAGAGGGATTCGGCCGTTTCCAGAACTTGCTCACCCTTTCCCACATGCAGCAAGTGC
Organism: uncultured Chloroflexia bacterium; assembly: GCA_963695505.1. GTDB lineage: Bacteria > Chloroflexota > Anaerolineae > Promineifilales > Promineifilaceae > JACSRF01. Next base: position 143,337 of record CAVOGX010000012.1, read on the forward strand.
ACCTGGTAAGGAGCTACGCTGTCCGGCCAAATGATGCCGTCCGCATCGTGGTGCTTTTCCACAATGATGGCCATCAACCGGTCCAGGCCAATGCCATAAGAGCCCATGAAAATATGCTGCGGCTGGCCCATTTCATCTAGATAAGTGGCCTCAACAGCCTTGCTGTACCGCGTGCCCAGCTTGAAACAATGACCCGCCTCAATAGCCCGCTGGGCAGCCAACCGCCCACCACAGTGCACACACTGATGGCCCGTATCAGCCTGGGCCACGTCTGCTATCTGGCTCACGGCAAAATCGCGGGGGTAGTTCGTCCCGGTGAAATGGAAGCCCACCTCGTTGGCCCCCACCACAAAATTACCGCCGGTCGTAATGGATTCATCGGCCAGAACGAACACGCCCCCAGCCTCCTGGCCTGCCGTTACCAGCAACCCGGCGGGGGAAGCGTAGCCGGGCACGGCTCCCGCCGCCACGATTTCTTCGTCGGTGGCAGAACGCAGCAGGCCGCCACCCAGAGCGTTTATCAGCTTGACTTCGTTGATTTCCAGATCGCCGCGCACCAGACCAAACAGGAAACGGCCGTTGTCCACCGCCCCCTTTGCCAATTCACTTTCTGGCGTCCACCAGTAAAAGACGGCTTTTAGCGTCTGGCTGGTAGGCACGCCTACAAAAGCGGCCACATCCGCAATGGTCTTGCAGTCCGGCGTGGCGACTTTGGTCAAATCTGCCAGCACCTCAGGCGCATTGCCCTCTCGCACGAAAACGGCCGCTTCCACATTGGCCGCATAATCACAGCGCGTACAGGCAATGAAGGTATCCTCGCCATTTTCGTGCGGCACCATAAACTCGTGCGAACTTTTGCCGCCCATGGCCCCCACGTCGGCATGAACGGCCGTAGCCGGCGTGCCTACCCGCGTAAAAATATTGTGATACGCCTGCAGCATAGAAGGATAATACGCATCTAAAGCCGCTTCGCCGGTATCCAACGTGTAGGCATCCTTCATCACAAACTCCCGCAAACGCAGCAGCCCGCCTCGCGCGCGGGGTTCGTCGCGGAACTTTTTGCTGATGTGGTACACCATGCGCGGCAGGTCACGGTAGCTTTCTATTTCGCGCAGGGCCAGGTCTACCACCACTTCTTCATGGGTGGCCGAGAGAGCATACTCGCGGCTGCCCCCGGCGGCTACTTTCATGAGGACGTCCACGGTATGCCAGCGCCCGGTGGCCTGCCACAGCGCCGCCGGATGCAAGTTGGGCATCCACATTTCCTGGCCGCCAATGGCGTCCATCTCCTCGGCCAAAATGTGCCAGATTTTGCGCATGACGCGGTAGCCCAGGGGCATGAAGGTGTATATGCCGGCCCCCGCCGGGCGCACAAAGTTGGCGCGAATGAGCAGTTGGTGGCTGATCATTTCGGCGTCTGCCGGGGCTTCACGCAGGGTTTTGCCAAAAGCTTGTGAAAGTCGCATTACATCCTCCTCAAGTACAAAAAAGGGCAGGTGATGGCCTGCCCTTGCACACATTCAACGGTTGTTGTCTGTAAAGTTCAATAAGCACGGCCGAATATGGCGATTTTGCTAGCAGGTCGCCCGGTATAGAAGCAGGTGCCGCCGTTCTCTGGCTGCTCCAGGGGGAAGCAGCGAATGGTGGCTTTGGTTTCTTCTTTTACCTTTAGCTCTTCGGCATTGTCGCCTGCCCACCAAACGCGGGCAAAACCGGTCTGCACGGCCGTTTTGAAATCCTCATAATTCGACACGTCGTGGGTGTTTTCGTCGCGGAATTGGTTGGCGCGGGCCAGCAAGTTGGCCTGAATCTCCGCCAACAGGGCTTGCACGGTGACCGCCAGGCCATCTTGCGAAACAAACTGCTTGCCCTCGCGGCCTGGGATGTCACGGCGGGCCAGGGCCACGCTGTGCTTTTCAATATCGCGGGGGCCAATTTCAATGCGTGCAGGCACGCCCCGCAGTTCCCAATCGTTGAATTTGTAGCCGGGGGTCAGGTTGTCGCGGTCGTCCATCTTTACCCGCACGCCCACGTCTACCAGCTCTTGCTGAATGCGGTGGGCAGCTTCCAGAACGGCCGTTTTCTCGGCGTCTTTGCGGTAAATGGGCACAATCACCACCTGGTAGGGCGCCAGGCGGGGTGGCAGCACCAACCCACTGTCGTCGCCATGAGTCATGATGATGGCTCCCACAAAGCGCGTGCTCAGGCCCCAAGACGTCGTCCAAGCGTATTGCAGCTCGTTGTTGGGGTCCAGGTATTGAATGTCGAAAGCTTTGGCAAAGTTCTGTCCCAAATTGTGGGAAGTGCCCGACTGCAGCGCCTTGCCATCTCCCATCATTGCTTCAATGGTCAGGGTCTGGTTAGCCCCGGCAAAGCGCTCCAACTCCGATTTTTCACCACGCAAAACAGGAACGGCCGCTTCGTTGATGGCAAAGTCCGCGTACACGTCGAGCATCATCCGCGTGCGCTCGTCGGCTTCCGCTTTCGTGGCGTGGGCGGTGTGCCCCTCTTGCCAGTAAAATTCCAGCGTGCGCAAAAACAGCTTGGTGCGCAGTTCCCAGCGCACCACGCTGTTCCACAGGTTAATCAGAATGGGCAAATCGCGGTAGCTCTGCACCCAGTTGGCGTAAGCGTGCCCAATGATGGTCTCCGAGGTGGGGCGCACCACAATGGGCTCGGCCAGTTCCTGCCCGCCGCCGTGGGTGACCACCGCCAGCTCAGGCGCAAATCCCTCTACGTGCTTGGCCTCTTTCTGCAAAAAGCTCATGGGGATAAACATGGGGAACCCGGCATTTTGCACGCCGGTAGCCTTAAACCGCTGGTCTAGCGCTTGCTGGATATTCTCCCACAAAGCCCACCCGTAAGGTTTAACAATCATGGTGCCGCGCACCGGGCCATAATCGGCCATGTCCGCCCGCAGCACTACGGAGTTGTACCATTCGTTGAAGTCTTCGCTGCGTGAGACAAGTCTGTCTTTATCCGCCATTCAAATACCTTTACATCACTGTTTTTTTGCAAGCTGCAAAACGAAGGAGAGTATAACAGTCATCAAATTACCCGTCAAAAGGGGCCGGTTCTGGGTGAATTTTGGGCTGTTGGGGCACAAATTGCTTGCCTCTCAGAGGAGTTTGCTCTAAGATGTGGTGACTCTAGAGAGAAAAATCGACTTGTCGGTTTTTGTGAGAGGAAATCTTTTTCTAAAAAGGAAGGTAAACAATGGCATTTAGTTTTACAAATTCAAAAGGACGTACTTACTTTTTGCACAAGCGTGACACGCAGTTGAAGAACGGCCGTTCCCAAACCATTTACTTCTTTGCCAAAGAGGTGAAGCCTGGGGCAATTGACGCCGTGCCAGCCGGGTACGCTGTGTCTGAAAGCCGCAATGGCCTGCCTGTTCTAAAGAAGAAATAAACAGGCGCCACCAGCAAAATAAGCGAAAAAAGCCTCTTGCCACAGCTTGAGGCTTTTTTGTTAGGCAGGCGGTTTGTGCCCTACTTCAATTATCAACTGGTTACGGCCGTTTCTCCCTGGCAGCGCCGCGAATTTCTGCATCATTGGTGGCGCATCTACCAGTCTGACCACCGCTGGACGCCACCCGTTTACGCCCATCTGCGCTGGGCCACCAACCCGCTGCTGAATCCCCACCTGGCCCGGCTCCAGCCCCAATTTCTGCATGTAGAAGCCCTGCACCGCCAGCAGCAAGGCATGCCTCATACTGGACGTATCCCTCTGAACGCATCTTTGACCGAAACGCCCCTGGCCGCAGGCATTCTGCTGCACGATCCGCGCCGGGCTGACAGGGCTGCCCACCTGGCTCTGGTACACTGCGCCAATGAGGCGGAGGCTTTTGAAACGTTGCTCTATGCCAGCGCCGAACGCCTGACCGCCGCGGGGATAAGGCGGTTGGTAGCTTTCACCGGTTTGTCTCCTCATTTAGGCAGCGGTCTTCTTACCAATGAATGGCATCATGATCCCCCATGGCATACGCCCTACAACCCACCCTACCTGCCAGAGCTAGTAGAAAAGTGGTTGCACCCTTTAACCACAGGGAGCTTGTACCACCTGCCTGTACCCGCAGAACTGTCTCCAGTTTCTCAGCCGGCAACATTACGTCCCCTGGATGCAAATCGGCTGGCGCAAGATTTGCTGCCGCTGCTGGAAACGGCCGTTTCCACCCCCCATTTTCCCCCGCCAGACCAGGCCGAGGCCGCTTTTTTGCTGCGCTGGCTCGATCCGCGCACCCTTCGAGGCTGGCTGGCCGAAATCCAAGGACGGCCCGTTGGCTTCCTGCTGCTGCAGCCTGACCTGGGGCCGCGTCTGCGCCAGACCCGGGGAAAGCCAAAATGGCTGCAGCAAATTTGGCTCAAGTCCCCTCTACGCCCTGTGCGCCAGGGACGGCTGCTTTTGGGGGGCGTATTGCCTGCCTACCGCCGCCAGGGCATCGGACGGCAGCTTTTAAGCAAGGCGATGGTCGCCGCGCAGGAGCAGGGGTGGCAAAAATTGGTGATAGGGCCAGTGTGGCAGGGGGAAACGGCCGTCAAATTCCTCCTAAATCTGCAAGCCAAACCCTCCCAAACTTTTCGGTTATATGATTGGAACTTCTAAATAGGGCATAATACATTCATGCAAGCGTCTACTTCCCCGTACCGAAAAGGAGCGGAACAAATGATTTCCGACCAAATGCGTCGACTGTATACCTACAACACCTGGGCCTGGCAGCACGTTTTCAAAAGCATCACCCAGCTTGACAACGAGACCTATCTTGCATCCCGCCCCATCTTCCAGCATTCTATCCACAGCCTGCTTGTCCACTGCATGGCCGCCGAAAAGACCTGGTTGGCCCGCTGTCAAGGAGAAAGCCCCACCAGCCTGCCTGACCCGGCCGATTACCCCGACTTTACGGCCGTTAACCAGGTATGGAGCCACGTTCGGCATGCCTGGGCCAATTACTTGCAGTGGTTAAGCGATGACGATTGCAAGCAATTAATCAATTATCGCAACACGAGCGGTTCCGCTTACACGCTGCCACTGGCCGACATCTTGCAGCACGTTATCAATCACGCGACCGAGCACCGCAGCCAGCTAACCCCCGTTTTGTACGAATTAGGTGTCCCCACCGAGCCTCTCGATTACATGCGTTTTCGGCTGGGTATGTAGCTAGCTCCACTTCACCACAATCTCCAGAACCGTATCCGCTGCCCGGTCTCCCTGGTCGGCAGCATTAGACAAATGGCGCAGCACTTCCCGCGTCTTCAATATTTCCATCACCCGGGCAATATCTTCTGGCCCCTCAAACAATTTGGCCAGGCTATGCCGGTACACCCCCTCCACCTGGTTCTCTAGCCCTTTTGCCCGCCGCGCATGCTCTGACGCCACACCCGGGTGGTCTAACAAGCGGTGCAAGGCTAACAGCAGTTCGTTAGCCATCTCCAGCAGCAGCGCGGTAATTTCCATCACCGCTTCTGGGGGTTCCAACGCAAATATTTCCAACTCTTCTACAGTGTCATAGATATAATCAATAAAATTGTCGAGGGCACGCGTAAGTGCAAACAAATCTTCCCGGTCAATGGGCGTAACGAAGGTGTTCAGCAACTCATGCACAAAAATGCGCTCAATTTCATCTGCTTCTTTTTCAAGCTGGCGGGCACGGGTGCTTTTTTTGTCGCTCTGCTTGCGAATGTATGCTTGCAAAGCTTCTACCACAGCCACCGCATATTCCCCCTGCTCGATGAGCATCGGCATAAAATTGTCCTGCTTCGGTTTCAAGAACCGCTTCAACCATTCCATCTGCATATTTTCACCTCCGTCATCAACGGCCGTTTTCCATTGCCACCACGATGACAAAGTAGCTGAGGGCTGCCAAAATGGCCGAGATAGGGATCGTTAGCACCCAGGCTACGAGCATTTCGTAACCCACCTGCCAGCGCACCTTGCTTACCCGTTCGGCCGTGCCTGCGCCCATGATTGACGAACTCATCACCTGGGTGGTGCTTACCGGGCCACCAAACAGGGCGGCTCCTAAAATGATAGCTGCTCCGGCAATTTGTGATACAAACCCGTGCACCGGGCGGATTTTATAAATGCGTCCACCCAGGGTTTTTATTAGCCGCCACCCGCCCAAGGCCGTGCCTAAGGCAATCATGCCCGCGCTGGCTGCCACAACCCAGATAGGCACAGCAAAAGTATCAATCTGTCCTTCCACCAATAAACCCAACGTGATAATGCCCATGGTTTTTTGCGCGTCGTTGGCGCCATGGCTCAAAGCCAGCCCCACAGAAGTCACCAACTGCGCTTTCTTGAAAAAACGGTTGATGCGTGGCGTTGCCCCGCGGGCCATGAACAGGGTCAGATTCATCAGCAAATAACCCACTACGATGCCTAACAGCGGAGAAAGGAACAAGGCCAGAGAAACTTTGATCAACCCGCTGGTTTGAATGGCGTTCAAACCTTCGCTGACGGCCACTGCACCTATAACCCCACCCACCAATGCATGGGACGAACTAGATGGAATACCCAGCCACCAGGTTATGAGATTCCAGATGACGGCCGAAACCATTGCGGCAATGATTACCGGCATGGTGACGTGTTCAGGATCGGCCAGCCCCTTCCCGATGGTTTCGGCCACCGCCACGCCAAAGAGAAACGGGCCTGCAAAATGGGCTAAAGCGGCTAACAGCAGGATGCGGCGTGGAGCCAGGGCACGAGAGGCAATGGGCGTGGCCACGATGTTGGAACTGTCGTGGAAACCATTGAGAAAATCGAAAAGTAAAGCGCTGGCCAGCAGCGCGGCAAAGGTCAAGCTCATAATTCACCTTACTGTTAACAAATTGTTAACAAAAAGGGTGAGCAGTATAACAGGGCGTAAGGGGAAAAAGCAAGCGTTTAGCCAGTGATTGGGCCACGGACCATTGCTTTTTGGCCCGGGTGGGTACAATTGGCAGGTCATGGATAAAAAACTGCGCATGGGAATCACCTGGGTAGGATTGCTGGCAGCCTTTTTTGTGACCGGCCTGGCAGCGACGCGGCTGGTTTATGAGGCGGCTTTTCCGCATTGGCTGTGGCTGGCACGGCCGTTTCCCGCCATACTCTATCGCCCTCGCCCTCACTGTCCTGGCCACCCGCGCCATCCGTCAAGTATCGCCTGTCTTGCCTCTCCTGCTCAACCTGCTGTGGCTCTTCGACCCCACCGTTGACCTGATCCGCAGTCGTCTCATTTTCGCCGCCAGCTTGTGGTTGGCGCTGCTGCTGGGGTTTTTTTATCACCAAGAGACAAAGCAAGAAATGGAACAAAGAAGTACATGGCCGACTGGCTTTATTCCTCATTCCTCATTCCTCATTCCTCTTTTTTCTATGGCTGGTTCTGGCTCCCATCTACCTGCTGACCCTGGGGCGCACCGTTGGTCGGGCCGATACCTTTGAGTTTCAGGTGGTGGCGCCGCAGTTGGGCATTGCCCATCCTACCGGCTACCCGCTTTATTTGCTGCTGGGCAAGCTGTGGACGGAGCTCATTCCCTTTGGCACGGTGGCGTGGCGGCTAAATGTGGGAACGGCCGTTTACGCCCTCCTTGCTGCCACGTTCATTTACCTTACCGGGGCGCGGCTGCTGCGCCGACCCGTTCCCGCTCTCCTCGCCGCCCTCGCTTTGGGCATCACCCCCACCTTTTGGAGCCAGGCCGTTGAAGCAGAAGTGTACACCCTGCATGCCCTCATCATCAGCGTGGCGCTGTGGGTAATGGTGAAAATTGGAGACTGGAGACTGGAGATTAGAGATTGGAAATTGATAGGGTTAGCGTTTTTGTTGGGGTTAGGCTTGACCAATCACTTGACAACGCTTTTCTTATTCCCGCCCGCCGCCATTATTCTTCTAACTGCCCTTTACCACAGCCGCAAACAGTCTCTAATCTCCAATCTCCAATCCCTCCTCAAACTCTTATTTGCCTTTCTCGCCCCCCTCAGCCTCTACGCCTACCTGCCCCTGCGCTGGCAGGCGGTCAATGGCGAGCCCATGGGCTGGGCGCGCTTTGTAGATTGGGTGATAGGCGGCCGTTTTCAGGGCGCGCTGCAGTGGCGTGCCTGGCTGGACGACCCCACCCGCTACGAAATTGTGGGGCGGCTGTTCCTGGATAATTGGGGTTGGGTAAATCTAGGCCTGGCAGGCATCGGCTTCATTTACCTGATGGTGCAGCAGCGCCGCGCCGCCCTGCTGCTCTTTGTCACCTGGTTGGGCTTCACTTTCTACGCCCTCAACTACTACGTCCCCGACCTCAACGTCTTTCTGATGGGCGCGCACGTCGTCGTGGCGCTGTGGTGGGCAGCAGGCGCAACGGCGATTTTTGATGTCGGATGTCGGATGTCGGATTTTGAATTATGCCTTACCGCCCAATCTCTAGTCTCCAGTCTCCTATTCCTGCCCATTTTGCTCCTGGCCATTGCCACCTGGCCCCAGGTAGACCGTTCGCGGGCGGATGGGTTGACGCAGTGGGGCACGGCCGTTCTCAACCTACCCCTTGCTCCAAACAGCGCCATCCTGGCCGACAGCGAGAAAATTGCGCCGCTGTACTACTTACAGCAGGCCGAGGGCCTGCGCCCCGACCTGGACATCATGGTGCTGCCCGATGAGGCCGCCTACCGTGCGGAGCTGGAAGCGCGAGTTGCCGCCGGGCAGACTGTGTACCTGGCCCGCTATTTGCCGGGGCTGGAAGGCGTTTACCATTTGCGCGCTGTGGGGCCGCTAACCGAGGTCAGCACAAAGCCACTAGATAGCTTGCCCGCGTCAGCCATTCCCGCCAACCTCCGCTTTGGCCCACTGCGGTTGATTGGCTATGAAGGTAGCGGTTGAGAGTGCGTATGCGTCGCGCACGGCGGCCATTACATTCTACTGGCAGGCCGCCGCACCACCGGCAGCAGTTCTGGTACGTGTACGTACGCTGGCAGGGGCAGCCGCCGCTGAATGCCAGCGGGCAGCATCCGGCCAACGACGACTACCCCACCCTGGCCTGGCGCGCCGAAGAGATTGTGCCCGACTTTTACCTGCTGCCCCACCCCATCAGCGCCGCGCCGCAAAGGCTGGCGGTGCAGGTTGCCGTTGCGCCGCCCTTCACCCCAGAGGCAGAACTGACCTGGCAAACGGTGACCACGCTGGCGTTGCCCGCAACGGGAACTTTGGATTTGGCACGGCCGTATCGCATCCAGCTTGGCCCGGCCACCCTCAGCGGGGCGCAGTTCCCTACCCAAATTCGGCCGCAAACGGCTCTGCCCGTGCTGCTTACGGGTTCCGGTGAGCGGTTATCAGTCATCGGTAATCAATTATCGGTGGCCAGTGACCAGCAACCAGCAACCAATCTCCAATCTCTAATCTCTTACGAAGTTGTGTTTGATGGTCTGGGGAACGGCCGTTTCCCCCTCATCGTGCAGGGAACGCCGGGGCAGGTGGTGTGCGGCTGGCTGCAAACCGGGCGTCGATGCCTGCACACTGGGCACGGTCGAAGTCAGCGGCGTGCCGTTGCCGGAGAGCGCGACCAACTTCGACGACAAAATCGCCCTGCTGGACATTGCCATTCCCGAACACGCGGCTGCAAGCGGGCGGGCTACTGCCTCTTACGCTAACGTGGCAAGGGCTGGCCCCGCTGGCGGAAGATTACACCGTCTTTGTGCAGGTGCTAGACGCCAACGACCGCATTGTGGGGCAGGTGGACGCCTGGCCGGTGCAGGGCACGCACCCCACCAGCCAATGGACGCCCGGCGAAACCATCAGCGACCCGTACACCGTGCCGCTTGACCCCGACCTGCCGCCGGGCGAATACCGCCTGATTGTCGGCTGGTACCTGCTGGCCGACCTGCGCCGCCTGCCCGTTTTGGATGCGGCCGGCTCGCCGGTGGATGATAGAGTGGTAGTAGAAGGATTGGTACGGCCGTAGCCGTCACCCCACCACCCACGCCCCATACCCTACAACCCGATCCTTTGGCCCAGCGGTATCCCCAGAATTGCGCAAATCCAGCAGGTGTGTGTGCAGCCCGTGCTGCCGCGCCGCGTGCAGCAGCCCACCAATGGGGATGCGCCCGCAGGCAGAATTTTCACCCAATGCTGCCGGATTTAGCTGCTGGATGGCAACGGCCGTTTCCTCATCCATCTTCTTTGCCGCCCGGTAATCCAGGTAATGACTCAAATCCGAACTGATCACGACGAGTGTTTCTGCACCGCCCCACAGCCGCTCTAGCACCTCAGCCACCTCTGTGGGCTTTGCATCCCCCACCACCAGCGGCACCAGCTTAAAATCCAACCCCAGCGTCATTTGCAAAAAGGGTAGATGCACCTCCAGGCCGTGTTCACGGCCGTGCGCGGCGTCCAATACACGCACCTGCGGCAGCGGCAAAATCTGGATGATAGCATCCTGGTTGACTGCCACTTCCCCTAGCGGCGTGGCAAAGGCATCGGCGCTGCAGGCAGCCAGGCCATGCAGGTACATGGTGTGCGCCGGACCGAGCAGCAGCACCCGTGTGACCTGCCCGCGCAGCGGAGCCACTTGCACGTAGGCGGACCCGGCAATGGGACCGGAATAGATGTAACCGGCATGGGGGGCAATGATGGCCTTGGGGGTGACAAGGGGCGTTGGGGGGGAAACGGCCGTTTCGATAAATCCTTGCACCATCTCTTGCAAACGGTGCGTGTTCGCGGGGTAAAAGGTACCGGCCACAGCCGGTTGGCGTGTGTAATACATGACTCCCTCAATTTGTCATTTATAAACGGATCTGACAAGCCTCAATCTTAAGAAGCGATCAAAATTGGCGTCGATCAGACCCTGTTGTTCAGTCACCTCTTAAGAATAGCATATTACAATAACCTTCGGGCAGCTGGCTGGGGAGCAGTAAAAACTCGTTAGATGGCAAAAGGTAATGAGGCCTGATCATACACGACCTCTTTCCACTGCCCGCTGAGCCATACAGCTCGGGCTTTTGCCACCCAGCGAGGCCTCCTTCTTCCAACCATTGTGCGCCAGAACGCTTCAGACGCATGGCGCCGATTTGTTTACAGCCACTTTCCACGGTGCCGCTGCCGATGAAATAACCTTGCTTCCGAAAATGAGCATAATCCATGCGCGCCAGATTGTTTTGAAAATAAGTGGCGGCGGTGGCGGCTGGCTCTGCCGCCGGGGCATGGTCGGCCAAGGCCGCACACTGATCAATCACCGTTTGGGTGCGACTGTGCCATAAGTGTTCCTTCATCGTAGTCAGCCACGCTGCTTGCGTGGCTTCCTCTGGAAATAAGGCTTGGGCGATAGGTGTCAGATACTCGACCGCATGATACCAGTCCAGAATTTGAATTGCCTGAGGAAAGTTGTCCTCAATCAAGCGCCAGATCCATTTGGCGCCATCACAGACAAAGATCAGCTCCTGGGCGCGGTCGGCCAGATAATGACATCCGGTGGCCCACAACAAGGTCGAAAACGACTCGGCTTCCTGGATGTCACAATGATAGCGGATATCGGTGGCTTTCAAGGCCTCTAATTCTCCCACCCGCGCTTTGTAGCGGGAGGGCCACTGCCGGGCGGAGAGGGGGCTGACCTCATACCAACAAATCGTTTTCAACTCTCGCCACTCTGTCTGGGTCGGCACCATCACGCCGTCTATCGACCCATACAACCGCCTGGGTGCCGGCTCTTCTTGCCGGGCCGGGTCATTCATATAATGATGCCAATCACTCAGCTTTTTCCATTTTGTCTCGAGTGCTTCCTGTTTTTGTCCCACCCACTGGGCCGCTTTACGAATGCTGTTATCACTGATTTCCAACAACAATAACTCTTTGGCCAACCGGGCCGCTTCGTCAAAGGACGTTTGGACCCCCAATAAGGCCAATAACGGCTTTAAGCCCTGGCTTACTTCTCCGGGCTTGATCTGCATCTGGGTGTCCAATGGCTTGGTACCGGTCTGGCAATGGTCACATAGATAATAGCTGCGCTTGTATTGCACCCGCCCAAAGACCGTGATCACCATCCCCTGCCGCCGGCAGCGATAGCGGGCTTTGTGCTGACAGGTACAGCGGATGCTGGGGGCGACCTGGGTCACTCTTTCCCAAGACTTGTCCCAATGCTTGTCTCCCCACTTCCTGCAACATCTGCCTCATACTCTGTTCAATCTCGCCGAGGGTCACACTTTCTTCTTCTTGCACATAGGTCACAACCAGGTCGCTTAACATGTTCGCAATTTGCGCCACACCTTCTTTCACCAGCTTTGTGTTAAAATCCATTTTCAGCCTCCTTGTGATTTCGTTTTGGTTTTGGTACCTATAACAAAATCACAAGAGGCTCTTTTTGTCCAACTTTTTTCTTTACGGGTTTTTACTACACCCGCTGGCTGCAATATTTGTGCATGCAATTAGAGTTATTGTATAATTTTTTTGCGTTTACCCTCTTCTAGGCAATGTTAATTGCTGTTCTACACTATCTGCAGGAAGAGGCAGAGATATCAAACCAAAGATGCGCAACATTCCACAAGCTATCCACTCAAATCGATGCAGTCATTGTCTGATAAGGAAATCGTTATAAAGGGGGTGGTAATCAAAGAATAAATTGACCCATTGTTCTGTTTCCCATCATAAACGGCCGTAGTTGTGGCAAAGTTTAAAACTTTACCGCACATTACAAAACGGCCAGTTCACCACTTTAACCATTTTCTTGAGGAGGAAAAACGTGTTAAAAAAACCAAGATTCAAGTTGATTTTGTTGGTTCTTGCCCTAATTGTAGTTCTGGTTGGTGTATCTGTCGCCTCTGCGCAAGAACGCACACGTGCAGAAGTGCCTGATCGCCCAGTGCCTGCCGCTGTCGAAACTGCGCGACTCGATGCACCAATCACCGTTGAGGGCATGGCTGCACCAAGCAAACTAAGCCCGACCCTTTTGGATGCTGAAGGTCCCCAAGAAGTCATCATCCGTCTAACCGTTGCTTCTACAGCCGAATTGACTGGTGATGCTGCGCCCCGTTTGCAATCGCTGCAAGTCAACAGTCGTCAGCCAGCAGCAAGCCGCCCTCATTCGCAGCGCCAAAGCATTGGACCCCTCGGTCAATGTACTGGGGCAAACTAGTAAAGTTCTCAATGCTGTCATGATGGAAGTGGATGCTGCAGTTCTGGACGAATTGGCTAACCTTTCGGCTGTCGCTTCAATTAACCCTGTCAAAAATTACGAAATGGACCTGAGCGAAACTGTGCCCTATATCGGCGCAGCGGCAGCACAAGCCTTGGGGTTTGATGGCTCTGGTATCAGAGTTGCCATTCTGGATAGTGGTATTGACTACACCCATGCCAACTTGGGTGGTGGCGGCACCATTGCCGATTACGATGCCGCTTATCTCGACCCAGCCTCTCGCGACGGCCTCTTCCCCACCGCCAAGGTAGTGGAAGGGTATGATTTTGTTGGCGAAATCTGGCCTTCCGGCCCTCTGCAGCCAGATGAAGACCCCATCGATTTTCAGGGACATGGCACACATGTAGCCGACATTGCCGGAGGCTTGGGTGGTGTTGCCCCTGGTGCAGAACTGTATGCTGTTAAAGTATGTTCGGCCGTATCAACCTCCTGCAGTGGCGTAGCCCTCATTCAGGGTATGGAATATGCCATTGACCCTAATGGTGATGGCGATCTCAGTGACCACGTAGATATTGTCAACATGTCATTGGGTTCAAACTATGGCCAGGCATTTGATGACGATCTGGCCCAGGCTGTCGAAAACGCCACGGCGGTTGGCGTTCTCACAGTTGCCTCTGCCGGTAATGGGTCGGATAAACCTTATGTGACCGGTACGCCGGCCGCGGCTCCTTCGGCTCTCTCCGTTGCCCAAACCAACGTACCTTCGGCCTTCCAGCCATTAATGCAGGTCATTTCTCCTGCTAGTATTGCCGGTGACTATGCAGCCGTGTACCAGCCCTGGTCTGGTGAACTGACCAGCGTCATTGAAGCGCCCGTTGTCTACGGCGTTGACGGCAATACTCTGGGTTGTACGCCTTTCGCTCCAGGGTCTGTGGATGGCATGATTGTTTTGGTTGATCGCGGCTCGTGTTCTTTCAGCGTGAAAATTGACAATATCGGCCAGGGTGGCGGTGTGGTTGGTATCATTGGCCTGGTTGCCCCTGGTGATCCCTTTGCTGGTGGTTTCGGCGGCGGCAATCCTGTCATTCCCGGCTACATGATCAGCCAGGCAGATGCCAACACGATCAAGAGTGGCCTGGCAGAGGGTGTTGTAGCCCGCTTCGATCCCGACTATGGCATTGCTTTGGTAGGGCACATGGTGGGCTCTTCATCCCGCGGCCCGTCCATGAATGGCAACTTGATTAAGCCCGAAATTGGAGCACCGGGTGCATCGGTCTCCGCCATCGTAGGCACAGGCGACGGCACTGGTCCCTTCGGCGGCACTTCTGGCGCCGCCCCCATGGTAACCGGCTCTGCCGCTATCGTCCTTGGCGCTTTCCCGGACCGCATGCCCCATGAGGTGAAGGCGGTGTTAATGAACACGGCCGAAACCAACATCATGAATACGCCCGCTTTCTTTGGCGGTGACCTGGCCCCCATTGCCCGTATCGGGAATGGTGAAGTCCGGGTTGATCAGGCTATTGCTTCTCCTGCTGCTGCCTGGGACAGCAATTCCCTTAGCGCCGCTCTCTCCTTTGGCTTCCACGACGTACCCAAGAAAAATGTGGTACAGCACCGCACAGTCACCGTACGCAATTACTCGGACACCGGCATTCTCTACAACATCACCCCATCGTTCCGCTTTGTAGACGATGAGCTGAACGGCGCCGTGCGCGTCATTACGCCTAACGCCGTGTACGTACCAGCAAATGGGGATGCTAGCTTCCAAGTAACCCTGCAAGTGCGTGGGGACATGCTGCGCGAGTGGGGCATGAACTCTGGTTCTTTAGGCGCTGATCCGGCCACAATTACGTTGTTTGAGTATGATGGCTACATCACGTTGACAGAAGTCCTGAAGAATAAAGCTGAGGGCTCTTCAATTCACCTGGGCTGGCACATCCTGCCCCGTGGTGCAGGTGACGTCCTGTTGCGCGAAGCCGGCGACATTGTAAAGGTCTTTAATCGTGGCGTGGGGACAACGACTATCGAAAGCTACTCGCTGGTTGGTGTCAGTGACGACCTGCCTGAGGGCGGCCCTGGTGAACAAAACCCCACCCCCGACTTGCGGTACGTTGGTTATGCCACTTATCCTGTACCGGCTGGATATTGTAGTGCTAATCCGTCCTTTGTCATGGCTTTTGCCGTAAATACCTGGGAGCGTCAGACACACTCTGTTGCTCCAGCCTACTTCCAGTTTGACCTAGATACGGACCAGGATGGTTTCTTTGACTACTCAGTCTTCAACCTTGACCTGTCCTACCTGGGCGCATCATTTAACTTAAGCGACGGCCGTAACGCTACCATTGTACGTAATTACAGCACTAACACATCCAGCGTCTTCTTCTACACCGACCATGAAACCAACAGTGGCAATACCGTGCTGTACATCTGTGGCGAGCAAATTGGCATGAATGCCAGCAACTTCTTTGATCCCATGGACGTTTACGTGGCCGCCTTTGACCTGTACTTTGGCGGCGACTTCGACTTCCTGCCGGGCTTCACCATTTCCCCGCTGGGCGAGCAGTATCTAGGCGTCTTTGAAAATGGTGGCGTGGGTTCAACAACCCTGGCCTACCGGGAATCGGACGTTCTGGAAGTGCTGGACTTCGGGCCGATAACCAACAACACGGAAACCGGTTTGCTGCTGCTTTACCGCGGCGGGGCGCCAGCAGACAATGAAGCAGGTATCGTCCTGCCATAAAGAGTTGGTTTAGCCACTCCTTGGTAATGCATTCAAGGGTGGTTAGTTAGACAAGAGCGGCGTTGGGGGCTTCCCGACGCCGCTCTTTGTTATGAATTAGGAGTACCTGGCGGAACAGTAAATGGGGGAGTTTTGTTAGTACATAGTTGAAAATAGCCCTTTTCTGTAACACGGTAATCAAAACTCTGTCCTTCTAACTTCTAGCACCACCCAATAACCGGCCACGATGGCTTGAGTGTATTCAACGCCGGGCTGAGGGCACCCCAAAGAGCCATCTGGCCACTGCACAAATTCGGCCCGTGTCACCTGTACTTGGGTAGAGTCAGCGGTCACTTGTGCCAGCAAATCTGCCTGTAGAGCCTGCATAATGTCATTTGGAACTTCGCCCAGCACAGGAGCGGGCTCTAGCGAAGGCACTCTTTCGACCTTTGGCGTTGCTTCGGGTGTCATTCGCTCTATTAGCCCTGTATCTACTGGTTCAGGGTACGCAGGCGCAGGATATGCGGGGGCAGGGTATGCGGAAGAGGATGCGGTGGTGGGGTTTTGGTCTGGTGGCAGTGTTGGGGCGGTAGACGGCCGTTCTGGTTCAGGGCTGTCCTCGGGCAGCGGTTCGGAGCCCGGTTGGCAGCCCGTTAACAAAATTGCCACAAGAATCACCCCTATAAGCCAGATTTTACTTTCACGCCATCCATTTTTTTTGCTCATTTTCAACCTCCAATGCCCATAAATCGGGCTAAACAGTATTCAATCATAAGACGTTTGGCGACTCACTTAGTTCCCCAAATACGAAATTTGCCGCCTTTACGGGCAGGGGGTTTGGTATTATAGTGGTTGGTAGGAATAGCAAAATGAATGATTATGTATCCACGCTTTATTGGCACAAACTAGCGGACGGCCGTATTCAATGCGACCTGTGCCCGCGCGAATGCAAGCTGAATAATGGGCAGCGCGGCTTGTGCTTTGTGCGCATGGCTGCAGATGACCAGATTGTGCTGACCACATACGGCCGTTCCAGCGGCTTTTGCGTTGACCCCATCGAGAAAAAACCCCTCAACCACTTCCTGCCCGGCACGCCAGTCTTATCCTTTGGCACGGCCGGCTGCAACCTGTCCTGCAAATTTTGCCAAAATTGGGACATCAGCAAATCCCGCGAGATGGACACCCTGGCCGACTCGGCCTCGCCGCAGGCCATCGCCCGCACGGCGTCCCAGCTAAACTGCCGCAGCGTTGCCTACACCTACAACGATCCCACCATTTTCATGGAGTACGCCATTGACGTAGCCCAGGCCTGCCATGAATCTGGCATCTACTCTGTAGCGGTAACGGCCGGCTACATCAACGAGGAGCCGCGCCGCGATTTTTATGCGCACATGGACGCCGCCAATGTCGATTTGAAGGGGTTTAGTGAGGCATTTTATCAAAAACTGTGCGCCGGTTCGCTGCAGCCGGTGCTGGAAACGCTGCTCTATTTGCGCCATGAGACCAACGTCTGGGTGGAAATTACCAATCTCGTCATCCCGGGTTGGAACGACAGTGAAGCGGAGCTGCACGCCATGACCCAGTGGGTGGTAGAAAATCTGGGACCTGACGTGCCCATGCACTTCACAGCTTTCCACCCGGATTACAAAATGCGTGACGTGCCAGCCACGCCATCATCTACGCTGGTCAAAGCGCGGCGCATTGCCCTGGAGAATGGGATACGCCATGCGTACACGGGCAACGTGCGCGACAAAAGTGGACAGAGCACTTACTGTCACGCCTGTGGTGGTCTGCTTATTGGCCGGAACTGGTATGTGCTGAGCGAATGGGGGCTGGACGGAAACGGCCGTTGCCAACAGTGCGGAACCGCTTGCGCCGGCGTCTTCGAGAGCAAGCCCGGCGACTGGGGGGCCAGGCGGCTGCCCATTCGCCTTCGCGCATAATTTTCCCAACATTCACGCACAATTCTTGCAATCCCCCTGGTTTTGTTGTATTATTTCAACAATTAGTTTTGTTGTAATAACCCGCACATTCTGGCCGCACCCATACACAAGTTGTATGGGCTTTAACTGTTTATGAATCAATACGCTGCATCAGAAATCAGTATCAAAGGTATTCGTGATGGGTTGCTGGTCACCCTGGGGAATGGCCCTTATCCGGAGGTGCTGGCGCAGCTACATGTAGAGTTAGCGGACAAACGTGATTTTCTGCAAGGCAGTCGCATTGCGTTAGAGGTGGGAGAACGGCCGTTGCAGCGCGAACAGCTTGCCGAAATTCAGCAAGTTTTCGCCCAAAATCGCCTCCTGCTGTGGACCGTGCTTTCCAATAAAGAAACGACCAAAACGGCCGCCCGCGAGTTAGAATTAGGGACCCGTTTACCCGGCAGCCATACCGATTTAGATGGCAATGCGCTAAACCAGGCAGCTACCCATTCTAGCGCTCACCGGACAGAAGCCACTTTGACGGGCGCATTGGTACTCAAAGAGACGCTGCGGTCGGGGCGATCGGTTTACCACGAAGGCGCCGTCATCGTGCTGGGTGATGTTAATGCGGGGGCCGAAGTGATTGCCGCTGGCGACGTACTGGTGTGGGGCCGACTGCGCGGCCTGGTACATGCGGGGGCATTGGGCGATGACACGGCCGTTATCTGCGCCCTCGATCTCAACCCTACCCAACTCCGCATTGCCGACCAGATCGCCATTCCCCCTGAAACCCGGGGGCGCAAACCAGAACCAGAACAAGCAGCCATTCGTGGCGGGCAAATTGTTGCCGATTCCTGGCAAACAAAGTGAGGGGTAATCGGGTGATTTATTTTCAAGCATCAGAACTTAATAAAACGCATGAACCCCTAAAATGGAGAAACTCATGAGCGCAAAAGTGATTACCGTTACTTCTGGCAAAGGCGGTGTGGGTAAAACAACCATCACCGCCAACCTGGCCTCGGCATTGGCCATGCTAGACAAGCGCGTCGTCGCCATCGATGCAGACATTGGCCTGCGCAACCTGGATGTAGTAATGGGTCTGGAAAACCGCATCGTCTACGATCTGGTTGACGTCATCGAAGGGCGCTGCCGCTTACGGCAAGCCATGATCAAAGACAAGCGCCAGCCCGAACTCTACCTCATTCCCGCGGCCCAAACGCGCGACAAAATGGCCGTCAGCCCTTCTGATATGATTCTGGTTTGCGACCAACTCCGTCAAGAAATGGACTACATCATCATCGACTCGCCCGCCGGCATTGAGCGCGGCTTCCGCAACGCCATTGCCCCTGCCGACCAGGTGATGGTCGTCACCAACCCGGAAGTGTCGTCGGTGCGCGACGCCGACCGCATCATTGGTCTGATTGAAGCAGAAGAGAAAGGCCCCGGCTACCTGATAGTTAACCGGTTAAAGCCTGCGATGGTAGCGCGTGGCGACATGCTGTCGGTCGAAGATGTGCTGGATATTCTGGCTATTCAGCTAATTGGTGTTATTCCTGAAGACGAGTCGATTTTGGTTTCAACCAATCAAGGTTTACCGGTGGCCATGAGCAGCGTCAACGGGTCCAGCGCCAGCCAGGCATTTCGCAATGTGGCACAGCGTCTCACAGGGCAAGATGTGCCATTCTTGGACCTTTCAGCCAAGCCTGGCTTGCGCGGCTGGTTGAAAGGCTTGATGAGCAGCCGATGAAGGAGTATTGGGCATGAGTTGGCTAGGACAGCTTTTTGGAAAGAAAGAAAACAGCAGCTCGGTGGCTAAGAAACGGCTGCAAATGGTGCTGGTCCATGATCGAAGTGATATTTCTCCAGGCTTGTTGGAAATCATCAAGGATGACATTATTCAAGTGATTGTGAAACACCTGG
This sequence comes from uncultured Chloroflexia bacterium, assembly GCA_963695505.1. Taxonomy (GTDB): domain Bacteria; phylum Chloroflexota; class Anaerolineae; order Promineifilales; family Promineifilaceae; genus JACSRF01. The sequence goes on from CAVOGX010000012.1 coordinate 162,977, forward strand.
CGATTGATCCTAACGCAGTGGAGGTGAATTTAAACCAGGAAGGGCAGGAGAGCTTTTTGGTAGCAGAAATTCCTTTGCCAGGAGGAAACAGCAGGTAGGCAGCGATTTCCCTGTATCAGGTTCCATTGCCAGCTAACTTTAGGCGATGAACAATAAAATGTCTCTCTTTAGCTTCCAGAAAAGTTAGGTTCGTGTCCCTTATCCCCCTGAGGGTTTCGTAAAAATCTTCGCCAAATCTTCCCCTTTTAATAAAATAGTATTGTTATGACTGAAAGACCATCTGTCTGGCGATACTTCGATATTTGGTTAACTGCCGCCGTTTTACTGCTTAATGCGTACGGTATTCTTGATGATCCGCAGCGCGGTTACTGGCGCGCCGGCGCTAGAAGGCCATCCTCAACGCCAGCTTTATTGGGCGCTTGGTGGCATTGTTGTCATGATCATTTTCGCCAGCATCGATTATCGTTATCTTGCATCTGCCCACTGGTACATTTACGGCGCTCTGGTGCTCTCACTGGTTTTCGTTGTGGTCGCCGGGCAAATTAACAATGACGCACGCCGTTGGATTAGCTTCGGGATTTTTGAGATCCAGCCATCGGAATTCGGCCGTGTATTTCTAACCATGACCTTTGCTCAATTCTTGGCTCATCGCCGCGACCGTATTAACCAATTTTCGAACACGCTGGTTACGTTGGCCTATATTGGCCTGCCTGTGGGACTCATCTTTATCCAGCCAGACCTGGGTATGTCCATACTCTTTTTCGTTGTCTGGTTTGTCATGATTTGGCTGGCTGGTTTGCCTTTATCTCATTTTCTTACCCTTGGCCGTTATCGGCATCATAAGCATTGGCCTTGTCTATCCCAACCTGGCGGACTACCAAAAAGAACGTATCACAACCTTTCTCAATCCAGAAGCAGCCGATGAAGAAGATGTATTTAACGTCGACCAGGCAGTGATCAGCGTTGGCACTGGCGGGCTGTTTGGTAAGGGTTACTTGCAAGGCACTCAAAGCCAGTTCGGGTTTTTGCGTGTGCAGCATACCGATTTCATTTTTTCTGTGGTCACAGAAGAAATGGGACTGATTTTTGGTTCTTTAGTGGTGCTGAGCCTGATGGGTTTTATTCTTTGGCGCATATTGCGCATCGCCAACATGACCCCAGACCCAACCGGGAAACTTCTGGTTAGCGGCATAGCGGCCATTCTTTTCTTCCAGACCGTGGTGAGTGTGGGCATGAACGTGCGCCTGCTGCCGGTTACCGGACTCACGCTGCCGTTTGTCAGTTACGGGGGCAGCTCTCTCATCACACTGTTCATCGCCATCGGTGTGGTACAATCCGTCCTTATGCGACATCGCAAGCAAGACTTCGGTTAAAAATTAATAGCAACTAGCTATGAGCAATGATTGATTGTAAATCGATTATTGCTCATTGAGGTGATCATGACTGTACGAGTACGCTTTGCCCCCAGCCCAACGGGGTATTTGCATATTGGCGGGGCGCGCACGGCGCTGTTTAACTGGCTTTTTGCCCGCAAGCATGGCGGGCAGTTTATTTTGCGTATTGAAGATACAGACCAAAAGCGCACGGTACCCGGTGCCATTGATGCAATCATGGATGGCTTGCGCTGGCTGGGTTTGGATTGGGATGAAGGGCCAGACGTTGGTGGCCCTTATGGTCCTTACATTCAAACGGAACGCGCAGACTTGTATCGACAGTGGGCTCATTGGCTGGTAGATAATGGTCACGCCTACAAATGTTTTTGCACGCCGGAGGAATTGGCAGCGATGCGCGAGGAACAGAAGGAGAAAAAGCTGCCGTTGGGGTATAACGGCCGTTGCCGCCACCTCTCTTCCGTCCAAATCACCGAAAAGGAGTCAGCAGGTCGCAACTACGTGATTCGCTTCAAAATGCCCCAGGAAGGCGAAACGACCATTGAAGATGCTATTCGCGGCCCTATCACCTACCAGAACAGCCAGATAATTGACGCCGTGCTCCTCAAGTCTGACGGGCTGCCCACCTACCACCTGGCTAACGTCGTCGATGACCATTTCATGCGCATTTCCCATATCATGCGCGCCGACGAATGGATCAACACCGCCCCCCTGCACATTAACCTTTACCAGGCTTTCGGGTGGGAGATTCCGCAGTATGCGCACCTTTCTCTGGTGATGAACCCCAGCGGCAAGGGCAAGCTCAGCAAGCGCACCCAATCTTTTGACGACGACGGGCAGCAAGTGCTGGTTAAGGTCGAAGAATTCCAGGAAGCAGGCTATTTGCCAGAAGCAGTGGTGAATTTTTTGGCAAACGTAGGGTATGCCACCGGCGATGACCGCGAAATATTTACGATTCAGGAAGCCATTGACAACTTCAAGCTAGAAAATATAAACCCCGCTCCCTCGCGTCTGCCTTACAGCAAGCTGGATTGGCTCAATGGGCAATACATTCAGGAAATGGAGCCGCAGGCGCTGGCCAAAGCTGTCAAGCCTTTTCTTGACGCCCAAGGTTTTGAGGTGAATGCCGAAGCGCTGCTGGTGGTTATGCCGGCTATGAGCAAGCGCCTCAAGCGGCTGCCGGAAGCCATTGACTTTTTGCGCTTCCTTTTCAATGACGTACCCCTCCAGGCCACTGCCGCAGACCTGACCCACAAGAAAATGCCCTTCGAGGCTGCCAAACGCGCCTATCAACAAGCGCGAGACTTCGTGGCCACTGTAGAGCCATACACGCTGGAAACCATCAGCACAGGGCTGATGAAAATTGGTGAAAGCGCCACTGAAAATGGCAAAGCCGGTCCCTTTTTAGGGCAACTGCGCTTTGCCATAACCGGGCAGCAGGTTTCGCCCCCGCTCTTTGAATCGATGCTGGCCTTAGGCCGTCCTCGTACCCAGGCCAGACTCGATGAAGTGTTGGCTTTATTCACCTGAGAGGCCGACCTTTGCAAATTTGAGTCAAAAAAGCCCCTGGCGTTTGCAGGGGCTTTTCCATTTAAGCAATGGGAAGGTACGAAAAGTGTTTAAGCTTGCCGGCGACGGTGTACGAGAACGAAACTGATCCCTGCCAATAATAACAGGCTCATACCAATTGGTAAGAAGGTGTTGGTAGTTGTCACATCAATCTGTTGCAATTGAATGGCTGTAGGGCCAGTGCCTGATTGAATATTACCAAAACTCATATTTGAGTTAATAAAAAGCAAATTACGGATAGGGGCAGTTAATGTATCAGGGGGTGTATTTACTGACCCCGCACCCCATTGAACATACAAGCACACATAATCAGTGCCATCAGGCGAAGTTAGACCCCCTAACAATAAATCATCTGTTAACCAGGGATCAGCAAACCGCCCAGCATTCGCGGGATCATATCCTGCATCCCCTTCGCCAGGAACAACAATTGTGGCATAAATCTCATCCCCAATAATTGCTCCGCTAGCATCACAATTGATAGCATAGATATTTGCTCCGTTTGTCCATGGCAAATCGCTATCTCCGTCACCTGGCAATCCGTCAAACAGACGTCCAGAAACACCAGTATGGGCATATGCTGGTAGTACAACAATTAAAAGCATTATTACAGCTATGAGAATTGCATGTTTTTTCATTTTGATCTCCAATTTCTTTTCATTGATCGCATCTTGTAAATAAATTATATGTTGACGAATGGAATTTATTGGTTAGAAATTGGTTATGATTGGGGGCATGGAAAGTGGATGATCTTATTATGATGTCAATTTTACGGTAAAGGAGCAGGCCATGATACAGGTTGGAGATATGGTGCCAGATTTTGCGCTGGTGTCGGATGAAGGTAAGACAATAAAGCTGGCAGATTTGCGGGGGAAGCAAGTTGTGTTGTTTTTCTACCCCAAAGCGGGAACCTCAGGCTGCACCACCCAGGCGTGTGGCTTTCGGGACAGCTTTCCCGTCATTGAGGCAGCTAACGCCACGGTGTTGGGCATCAGCCCTGATGAACCGGCGAAGCTGGCTAAGTGGAAGGCGAAAGAAAATTTACCCTACACTCTCCTTTCAGATCCTGATCACGCGGTGGCCGAAGCCTACGGCGTGTGGGGGGAGAAGAAGATGTACGGTAACACCTACATGGGTATCATTCGCAGCCATTTTGTGATTGATGCAGAGGGCACGCTGGCCGACGCGCAGGTGAAAATCAGCCCCAAGGACAGCGTGGCGAAGGCAGTAAAGTTTCTTGGGCAGTAGCAATTACGATTAACGGGTGAGGGCGAGCAGAGGAACGCGGTTTTCAGGATAGGGAGAAAGGGAATGGTTAACGGCCGTTCCGCTCACAGCCGTCAACTGCGGAAACCGATCCCCCAAATTCTCATACCAGCCCACCAAAACCTGGTACTCACCCGGCGCCAGGGATGAAAGGTCCAGCGTCACGGCATCCGGCACAATTTCTGCGGGCAGCCATTGGCTGGTGGGGTAGCTATTATCCTGGGGCATGGCATCATTTTGGACCACAAGCTGCCCCCGTGCGTCCAGTACGTGCACAAAGCGCGTGTAATTGGTGGTCAAAGCCGCCAATGCTTCCCAGTAAAGCGTCAGGGTAACGGCCGTTTCTGTTTGCGCCAGGTTATAACCATGCAATTGTATGACTGGGGTTTCATTGGCCAGGAAAACGGCCGTTTCCGCCACCATTTCCGCGGGTAGGGCAAACTGGCGCGCATACGCCGCAAAGGTCCACACGGAGCCCACCCGTTGCACCGTTCCCAGCCGGCGATACAACACCGTCGCTCCGCCAATCTCATACAATTGCACCATCAGCACTGCCCGTTCCGGCAAACTCTCGGGCAGCCGGAGAGATAGCCAATCATGCACCCACTGTCCCGGAGGCCACAAGCCGCTGGGTAAAAAACCATACCCCGGCTGCGCGTCAAAATGGGTCACAAGGTTTCCCGCCTCATCCAAAACGCGCAGCGACACATTGTAATTTCGGGCTAAAGGCTGCGCTGTTGCCCAGCGCAAGCGTGCCGACCACAATCCATCTTGAGCCACGAACTGGGTCAATTCTACAGCCAACTCCCCTGCGTCAGCCATTTCTGGGGCAGCCACCACGCGCACAGGCCGCAAAAAGAGATCTCCGCGAGGCTGGCCAGAAGGCGTCAGCGCCGCAGATTCTTGTAATTCTCCCACGCGCAAACGCGGTACGTACAAGCCGGGCGGCGCATTTTCGGGGATGGCCAGATGGTACTCCAAAAATGGTTCCTGAGGAGCGGGTGCTGCTTGGGTCATGGGAAAAGCATCTGCTTCCTCCCAGCGCAGCGCTGCCGGGGTCAGCAGGGCCACTTCCGTATTGAACCCTGCCAATCCGCTGGCGGCTAGTTGCACAGTCAGCGTCTCGCCCGGCGCCAGGGTCTCCCGATCGTAGCGGTATTCTTGCAGCTTTCCGCCATTTGCAAAGGGAACACCCTGAGGTGCGTGATGCAAATAGCCCATTTGGGCAAAATCCCAGGTCAAATCGGTGTCCGGCAGTTCGTGGCGCGGCCAGAATTGGGCAGCCAGCGCCACCAGGATCAGGCCAACCAGGGCCAGCACCCACCGCCGCCACAACGGCCGTTTCCGCGGCCAAACCAACCACACAGTCACCAGCAAAGCCACCAGCGATCCCCATTCCGCCGCCAGGCGCATGGGGGTACGCGCCAGGCGCAAAGTGACGGCATGAGTCCCTTGCGGCAGTTCCAGAGCAATGAGGCCGCTGCCCGGCGACGGCCGTATTTCCACCGGCGCGCCGTCCACATCCGCCGCCCAGCCCGGCCAGGCCATCGTGGCAAATTGCACCATACTGGGCGAAACAGCCGTTACCCGCCACTCCTGCTCCGCTGTGGCAAACTGCACCAGTTCCGAATCCCCTAATTCTCCGGATAAGGCGCGCACCTGGTGCCGCTGCCCCGTGTTCAACCAACTGCCGGTGTAGGGGCGCGGCGTGACCGTGGATGGCAAATACTCCGCGCTGACCGTGGTGCCAATATTGCCGGTAAACCATTCGTACTGCGCCAGCTTTTCGGCCGTCACGTCGGCATCGGTTAATACCAGATGGTCGGTGCGCAGGGCGCCCAGCCCGCTGGCCGCCAGCAGCACAACCGCCATTGGGGCAATCGCCCGCTGCCACGGCAGCAGCGCCAGTCCACCCGCCGCCAGCGCCCCGGCAAAAGCCTGCACCGACAAAAAGCGCCACGGAAACTGGGTAAAGGGCAGCAAAGGCAAATGGTCCCACAACGGCCGGGACAATGGCGTGATCATGAATGTGGCGACGAGCAAAGCGAGGGTGGTAAAAAGCAGGGGGGCAGAGGGGCGGGGGAGCCAGGAAGCCCGGGAGCTTTCTAACTCTTGCCTTTGTCCCTTTCTACCTTTGTTTCTTTGTAATAAAAATGCCAGCAAACCCAGAACGGCCGTTGCTGCCTGCACCAGCCCCATACGAAACGCCTTACCGCCAGCCACGTCATACTCAAAGAAAAGGCTGCCCTGTACCAAATCCGCGCCGCGAAAATGATTGCTGTAATGGAAATACCCTTCCGTCACCGGGCCAAGCTGCGCCAGCGACTGCTCACCCAAGGCCGGCACAAAAAACCACGCCGCCAACGCCAGCCCCAACAGCAAAGATACCGCCAAAGGGAAAAGATTGGAGATTGGAGATTGGAGATTGGCCACTGACCATTGGCCATTGGCTTTTAACCATTTGAGCAGGATGTACAGCAGCAAAAAGGGCGAAAAAATCAGCGCCGAGATATTGTGGCTCAACACCAACGCCGCATACGCCAATGCCAGCCCCGCTATCGCCCGCCGCTTGCTGTTGCCCGTACCCTGCACGTTTATAACCGCATCGGCAGCTAGGATTACCCACGGATACCATGCCATAGCCCAAAACTCGGCTAGCGAATCCCCACGCACGTAGACGTTGACCATGTGGAAGGGGGCAAAGGTGTAGGCAACGGCCGTTACCGCTCCCACCCATGCGCTCCCCCACCAGCGCCGCGCCAGCCGGTACATCCCCCACGCGGCTGCCAGATAACCGGCTACTTGCGCGGCCTCAATCGCCCCCACGTAGCTGAAACCCAGAAAGCGGAAAACTGCCGCAATGTAAATGGAAAGCGGCGCATAAAAATTAAAGAAAGGGTACCCATAACCATAATTGGCGTCTGGCATCCAGCGCACCGGGAAATGGCCATCCCGCAGCGCCGTCTCCAACTGCTGCAAACGCTGCAGCAAGAAGGGGCTGTCGCCGCCCCCCCGGGTATTCAGCAGCCCTGGCTCGGCCAATAATGGCAAAGCGGCTGCCAGCGCTAAAAGGCCGACAGCCGCCACAAACCAATCAATTCTCTTCCAGGTCAATTTGCTCACGTGAGACATCCGCTTCTCACCACAAAGCGAATGCCTGATTACCTACGCCCTGCGCAACACCACGAACAGCAGTACGCCTAACAGCAGCACTGCGATAATCATCACCGCCAGCCCAGCCCAGGCAAAAGAGCTACCCCCATCTTCTGCCGCGGCATCGGGCGCTTGTGTGGGCACAACGGCCGTTGGCAATTCCGTATTGCTGGCCACCGTATCCGGGCTGGATGTATCCGTACTGGTTATGTCTGCCCGGGGGCGCACCCGGCTGCCAAACTCCAGGCCCACCGTTTTGCCCTCTTCCACATTAATAGCGGCACTGCCGGCCGTCGTCATCTCCAGCGCGCCGGGCACAATTTGCGATACCTGGTACGTTCCCGCCGGAACTCCCTCAAAGCAAAAGGCGGTGTCTGTTCCGGCCGAAACGGCTTCGCCAACGCGCATCTCGGTGCTGGCTACGCTGAAAGTCACCCCAGCCATGTACCCCTCGTTGGGATCGCGTACGCCGTTGGCATTTTCATCGGCAAAGGCATTTACGCACACGCGCCCCCCGGTAGGCGTAGGCGATGGGGTAACGGTGGGCGTCTCGGTGGGCGTTGGCGTAAATTCAGGCGTAGGCGTTGCCGTTGGAGGCAGCGGCGTGTTGGTTGCTGGCGGGGGAGGTGGCGGCGTATTGGTAGGCGGCGGCCCGACTTCCACCAACTGCGCTGCATCATAATAGGTATCCAAAAATTTGTAGCATTGGTTGACGCCCTGCACCGCCCAATTGGCAGAGGTAAAGACTGTCATTGTGCTGCCCGTGGCCGTAGCCTGCACCGAGAAGCGCACCCATTGATCGTGGGCATTTCCGGCTGCGCCCCACACTACGTCACCATCAGACCAGAGGCCGCTGCCGTTCGGGTCTATGCCGGCGCGAATGTTCATGTTTAAACCAGTGTACGAAGGAGCTGGCGCGCCTTCCATGGCCCCCCGGCCGCGGGCGTAAAAGGAGAACTCGTAAGTGGCTCCGGGGGTCACGCTGACGTTTTGCCACATGCCGGCTGACCAGGTATCCCAGTTGTTGCCAATGTACTGCGAGCTGCTGCCTTCATACACAAAGTCTGTGGCCTGCCCCCAACGCGGCAGCTTCCAGTAGCCGTTGGTGCAGTCGCCAAATTGGTCTGGGCTGCTTTCGCGGTGCCAGCGGATCCAATCTTGGGCGCCGCCGTTGTTGCTGGCCGGATAGGGCGGCTCAAAGCTCGGGTTTTTGAGGAGATTGGTACCTTGCGCCTGTACGGCCGTTTCCGGGGCGTTTGGTGTGGCAAAGAATAACAGCGCCACCATCGCGGCAAATAGAATAAAACTCGTTTTTCTCATAGCTTTACCTTTCCTAAACCATGAACAATTGCTGATTGCTCATTTTATTTGCTTCCAAATTAGTAAGAATATCACACCCACCAGCAAGATCATAGCAACAAACCCCGCCGCCCAAAAGCCTGCGCCGGGATTCCACCCGGTAGTCGTGGGTTGAGGCGTGGGGTTTGCAGCCTGCGTGGGCGAATTTGCCGCTGGCGTAACGGCCGTTCCCCCTCCCGCCGGGCGCAAATAGCTGCCAAAGGCCAGTTGCGCCACGCTGCCCACTGATAAGCTTACTGCCCAATCCCCATCGGTAGTCAGCACTTCCTGGGGGTTGATGGAGCGGGTCACGTGATAAGCGCCGCCCCGCAGTCCCTCAATGCAGTACGGTTCAGAACTGCCGTTGGTAATGTAATTAGCGACAACGGCCGTTTCGTCATACACCGTAAAGGCTACTCCCGGGCGCAGCGCCTCCCCGGCATCGTACACGCCGTCCCGGTTCTGGTCGTTAAAGGCCAACAGACAAACGGCCGTGCGCGGCGGCAAAATCGTGGGGCGTGGCGTAGGCGGGGGCAGCGTGGCCGTCGGCACTGGGGGGGCGGTCGGGGTTGCCGGCGGCTCTACAATTCCCACGATTAGCAAATCTCCCGGGCGAATCAACGTATTTTCCGTCAGCCCCTCATTCAGCGCCAGAAGCTCGGCAAACAACAACCCGTGCCGCCCAGCAATGGCCCACAATGAATCATTGGGCTGCACCACCGCATAAATGACGCCGTTGGCATCCGGCGTGGAGGTAGGCAGCGGCGGCTCTTGGGCCAGCGCCGGGGTGGCTAGCAAGAAAAGCAGCAAAAGTATTAAGATTAGAGATTGGAGATTAGAGATTGGTAGCGTTAATTGCCAATCTCCAATTTCCAATCTTCGTTTATTACTTATCAATGTCCACTCTCCAGCTATCGCCTGCCCCACGGCCATTGCCATCCACTACCGGCAGGCGGTTTTGCCCGGCATCATACAAACCAATGAGCACATAATGCCCGGCCGGATCAAAGCCATCGGGCAAGGTCATGGTGCGCTGCTCTTGCAGTTGCAAACCCGGCCGCCACCATGCTGACGGCCAAAAACCGCCACCGGGCGGCGCATCGTCCTGAGCCACCAGCCCATCAGGGCCAATGACGTGGACAAAGGCGGTCAGCGGTTGGGATACGGCCGTTTCGGCCGTCCACACCACATTCACCTGCAAGGTCTCATCATCATACAAGAGTGCCTGGGCAGCCTGCAAATACAGCACCCCGCCAAATGAAGCATTGCCAAAGGTGGCCTGCACCGGCAGGGGCCGCGCCTCCTGCACCTGGTAGCGCACAAACAGCGGGTAAGCCTCTGGCTCCAAATCGCCCCGCGCCTGGGGGCCGGCCGCAACGCTCACCAATGCAGTCGGCGGAAATGCTGCCGCCACAAAATCCGTGGCAGCATAGGGCCACACAAACAGGTCGGACGGCAGCGGCAAGGGCGCGGGCAGCCCAGCGGCGGGTGTGAAGCGGCTCGCGTGGGGGGTTGTCACCAAAAAGGGCACTGCTGGCCAGCCGGACCAATACCGTTCATCCACAAAAATGGCGGCGTTGGGGTCAGCCCCATTTACATCCTCAGCCAGGGAGCGAGCCGCCGCCTCGAACAGGTAACTCGTATTGGGGTCTCTGCTGTAATTGACATAATCACGAACGGTAACGGCCGTACTTCCCACCAGCAGCAGCCCCACCCCCAGCGCCGCCAGCCAGGGTCTGCGCAGCCAATCGGCAATCTGAGACAGCCCCAGCGCCGGTAAAATAACCACGGCGGGCAGCACGCCTGCCGCCCGCAAAAAATGGGGGGTATCGGCCGCTAAAATCGTCGGCCCCAGCATGACCGCCACCCACAGCAGCAGCACCCCCGCCGCAGGCTGCCGCCAATGGCGCAAGCACCACACCACGCCCATGAGAAAAGGCAGGGCCATGAAAAGGTCAAATACGGGCCGGCCCGCCGGATTGTGGCGTAAAATAGTATCTCCGCGCCAGATGAACATGCCCAGCGCCGCCCCCGTCTGCCGCAGCAGCGTACCCCACAAATCGCCGCCGTTTACGGCCGTATTCAACATAGAAACCTGTCCGGTGCGCCCCAGCAAAATCTCTGGCTGTTGCACCACCAAAAGCGCCAGCGGCAGCAGGGAAACGGCCGTGCCCAGGGCGAAGAGAAAGAATCAGTAAGCGGTAAGCGGTAAGTAGCAAGCGGAAAGCGGCGCTGACGCCTGGCACCCAAAAACACCACAATCCCCACCAGCAAAAGCGGCGTAAAGCGCACCGCCAGGTAGGTGTAAAAGGCTGCGCCATACACCAATCCGGCTGCCAACCACAGCCAACCGTGGCGCAACGGTAAGCCCGCGTGCCCAGCCAAAAGGTCAGCCCCAGCAGCGGAGCCAGCAAAATGGCCCGCAGCCCAATGCGGCTCAGGTGCACAGGCCACAGGGTGATGGCCCACAGCGACGCCGCCAGCAGCCCCACGCGCTGCCCAAACCACTCGCGCCCCAGCATATAGACCACCAGCGTGGTCAGGCTGCCCACCACCGCCGCCCCCAGGCGCACGGCCAACGCAGTGCGCCCAAGCAGGGCAATGGCCGCAGCGGTCAGGTAAATGTAAGCTGGTTCACGGCCGTTGTTGGCCGTGAAAAAGAGCGCATGTTCCCCATCCAGCACGCGCAGCGCGTCCAGGCCGTTATACGCTTCGTCCCGGTACAGACCGGGCGGCCAATCACCCAACTGCCAGAAGCGCAGGAAAACGGCCGTAGCCAGCACCAATAGCAATAAAGCCCACCCAACTTTGGTGAGCTTAAGTCTCGTCCCATATCCATTCCTTGAGCTTGTCAGCCGGTCAGCGTGTCAGGCTGATTAGCTGAAAGGCTGATCTGGCTGAAATGCTTACAGCCATTTGTCAAAGCGGGGCAAGTATAGCAAAATAGCCCTGGAGCCTGCGTGAAGCCGCTCCCACAAACGATATGCAAACTCACCCACACGCAAACTCACATACCCTTTTATGCGCATCTTAATGCTCTCAAAGGCCTGCTTGGTCGGGTCATACCAACCAAAACTAGAAGAAATCGCCCGCTTCGACGACGTGGAGCTGCTGTCATTGTGCCGCCCTTCCTGGAACGATCCGGCGGGACCGGTGCAGCTGGAACGCAGCTCACACACCGGGCTATCGGCTGCTGGTTGATCCGATTCGCTTTAATGGCCGTTACCACCTCCATTACTATCCACACTTGCCGCAGCGGCTGGCCGAGTTTCGGCCAGATATCGTGCACATTGACGAAGAACCGTACAACCTGGCGACCTGGCTGGCGATGCGGCAGGCCAAAGCGGTCGGGGCCAAACGCTCTTTTTTACCTGGCAAAATTTGCACCGCCGCTACCCATTTCCGTTCAGCTTGCTGGAAAAGCAGGTGTTGAACGGGGTTGATTACGCCCTTATGGGCAACCAGGACGCGGCGTTCATGTGGCAAACAAAGGGGTATCGCGGCCCGCTGCGCGTTCTCCCGCAGTTTGGCGTGGACCCAGACCTTTACCAACCGCCGCCACGCAGGAACGCGACGTTTTTACCATCGGCTGCGCCAACCGGCGGCTGGTGCCGGAAAAAGGGGAGGACTTGTGCTGCAGGCGGCGGCCAAACTGCCCGGCATCTGGCAGCTTCACATTGCCGGGGAAGGTCCGGAACGGCCAGTACTGCAAAAATTAGCCCATCAGTTAAACATTGCCGACCGGGTGCAGTTTGATGGTACTATTGCCTCGGGGCAGATGCCGCACTATTTGCAACAGCTGGATGTGCTGGTGCTGGCCTCGCGCACGCGCCCAACTGGAAAGAGCAGTTTGGCCGGGTGCTGGTCGAGGCGATGGCGTGTGAAATGGCCGTGATCGGCTCAGACAGCGGCGAAATTCCCTACGTTATTGGCGACGCCGGGCTGATTTTCCCGGAAGATGACGCCGTCGCCCTGCATGACCACCTGCTGCGGCTGATGCAGTCGCCCGATGAAAGAAAAACATTCGGCCAAAAGGGTCGCCAGCGCGTGCTAGCCCATTACACCCAGGCCCAAATTGCCGCCCAAACCGTCGCCGTTTACCGTGAAATGTTCAACGCGCAGCAAACCGTATGAGTGATTACGAAGCCATCCCCCATGATGAAGCAGTCTCTGGCAAGAAAACCCGTCGTGGTCGCCGCGTACTGGGGCTTGTCCTTCTCATTACTTCACTGCTCCTGGCAATTTATTTGTTGGTGGCCTATATGGGCTGGCAAAGCGGGCAGGCTTTACTGGTTGAAAAACAGCAAACCGGTTTGAGCAACCTGGTCAGCCGCCAGATCGAATTGGCCCAGGAAGATATCGCCCAGGGCAGCTACTCGCTGGCCATTCGCCGCCTGGAATGGGTGCTGGAGCGCTCGCCGGGCAACAATCAGGCCGAGGTACTGCTGCTGCAAGCCCAAGAAGCGCTGCAAATTGTGCTGACTCCTGACCTGGCTGCTGCTTCGCCAACGGCTACAATCGCGCCTATGCCTTCACCAACGCCTGGCGCTATCTCCGACCCAGACCAGGAGCTGCAGCGCATTCGCCGCCTGGTGGTTATTGAAGCCTGGGAGGACGCTATGGAAGCGCTTGTTTCCTTCCAATTGCAATTTCCTGATTTCGAGCGCCAGGAAACCAATCGAATGCTTTACGATGCCTATCTGAACCTGGGCTTGCAGAATGTAGAGGGGGAGTACGTGGAATTGGGGTTGTATTACCTGGGTCTGGCCGAAAATTTGGGTGATTTGCCCCAAGAAGCAGAAGATTACCGGCTGTGGGCAGATTGGTATTTGCAGGGTATAGGCTTTTATGGTGTGAATTGGGAATTCGCCACGGGCTATTTTCGAGATTTATGCCTGGTGGCGCCTTTTTATCAGGCTTCCTGTGATTTGCTGTACGAGTCGCTGGTAGCCCTAGGAGACCAGTATGCCGCCGCAGGTGAGTGGTGCCCGGCACAGGAACAGTACCAGGAAGCCCGGCAGCAGCAGCGCAGCGTTGCCCTGATAGATAAGCTTGAAACGGCCGTTACCAACTGCAGCAGCGCCACGCCAACGCCGTCCGTGATTACCAATACGCTGCCCCTTAGCCAAACCCAACAGTTTGTACCGCCATTTTTTGTCACGCCGACGCCGCTTTCTCCATAAGAAATCATTATGCATTTTGTCACTTGCCGCAGTACGCGCTATAAACAAAGCTATGCCTGAACTTGGTGAACCTCTCAGCGACCGCGAAATGGACGTGCTGGCCTGCATGGTGCAAGGCGCGCAAAATAAAGAGATTGCCGCGGAGCTATTCATTAGCGAAAACACGGTGAAAGTACACCTGCGGCGTATTTACACGAAGCTGGGCGTCTCTTCGCGTACCGAAGCCACCACCGTTGCCCTGCAAAAAGGGCTGGTAGCCGTGCCCGGCCTGGAAACAACCAGCCCCGTGGCGGACGACCCAGACCCGGCAGCAGCAGACGTGGGTGTCGGGGAAGGGGAAGCCGAGTCTGGGGCAATATCCGACAATGTGCCTGAAACGGCCGTTTCTGACCTATCTCCTGCTGCTCGCCCTGCGCCATGGCGCAATCTTGGTTTGGGAATCGCTCTCGTCGTCATTGTGGCGCTGCTGGGATTTGTTGTGTGGCAGCAGCAAAACGTCATTGCGCCAGATGATGACCCGCAGACGTGCAGCGAGCGCCCCTTAGGCGATTCCCGCTGGTTGGTTAGCCAGGCTATGCCCGAGGGGCGAATGGGTATGGCCACGGCAGCCGTGGGCCTGGACATTTACCTCATTGGGGGAGGCAGCGGGCAGGATGCCGTGAACCAGGTCGACGTATACGATACGGCAAACTGCCAGTGGCGCTCGGGCGCGCCCAAGCCAACGGCCGTTTCCGACACGCGGGCAGCCGTCCTCTTCGGTGAAATCTATATTCCGGGCGGGCGGGGCGCAGATGGTTTACCCACCAGCACTGTGGAAGTGTTCAGTCCCGCCAACAACCTGTGGCGGACCATCGCCCCCCTGCCCGCACCCAACAGCGGCGGGCTGGTACTGGAACAGGGCGGCTTGCTCTACCTCTTTGGCGGTTGGGATGGCGAGAGCTATTTGGCCACAGCTTACGCCTACAACCCGGCTCTGGACAGTTGGGAAACCCTGCCGCCTATGGGCCAGGCGCGCGCATTTGCCACCGGCGGCGCCCTCTCCGGGCTGCTTTTTGCGGTCGGTGGTTACGATGGCGCCAACGAACTGAATACCTGCGCCGCGTTCGATCCTGCTGGCAGCGCCTGGCAAGCCTGCCCCGGCATGCTTCAGCCCCGCGCCGGGGCCGGAGCAGTCGTCATCCTCAACAAGCTGTACGTGATGGGCGGGGGCATGCAGGCCGACAGCCTCATTTCCTACGGTGAAGAATACAATCCGGCTACCCAAACCTGGCAAGTCGTGGACACGCCCATGCTCGGGAATGCTGGAAGCTGGTTCTTACCGGGCATCGCCAACATTGAAACCCGCATCTATGCTTTTGGCGGCCGCCAAAACGAGACAGTGCTGGCCGACACCTACGTGCTGCGGGCTGTCTTCCAAACCTTTTTGCCCGCTATGCCCAATCAGTAATGGCCCAATCTGGGGGTATGTACCAGGCCAATTTTGCGCGATACGGCCGTTTCCTGCGCACACTGGCCTTGTTTCTCGGTGTTTTGATTTTTCTGGTCTGGGGTGTGTGGGGCACGTTGCCGCACACCGCACTGCGCAGCCTGTTCAGCCCCATCACGGCCGTTGACATCAACCAGCACCGCCGCGACACCCCCGCCCCCATACCCACAGGCGCTTTCACCCTGCAGCAAACCTTCACCCCCCGCTGGAATGGCTTTCGTGAGCTGGAAGTTCGCTTTTATCGTGTTGCAGAAACGCCGAATGCCGGCAAGCATTACCTTGCGCTTGCAAGACGCCGGTGGGCAAACCATCAGCGAAGCCACGCTGCCCAACGACACAATAGCCCAGGACCAGCGTCACGTGATGCAATTTCCGCCCCAGGCAAACTCTGCCGGGCAGGTGTACACGCTGGCTGTTAGCGGAGATGCGTGCCAACGAAGTGTCGCTTTGGGGGTATGGCTTGGATGCCCATGCGGGGGGCGCGCTGGCCCTGGTTTACGGCCCGTTGGCGGCCGAAACGGCCGAAACCCCCACCAGCGCCGCCGACCTCACCTTTACCACCCGCTACCACCTAACCGGGAAAGATGCCCTGGCCTACCTGGGTCAAACGTTAACCCGGCAGGGAAGCCTGCTGCTGCTCACCCTGCTCTTTTTGCTGCTGCCTGGCGCGCTGCTGCTGCTGGGGTGGCGCAGCCCTCTTTCACATTGGGACGCCGCAGCCTGGACCGGCACAGCTTTGGCCCTGGGAACGGCCGTCTGGCCTCTGCTTTGGCAGTTTCTGACCCTGTTAGGCGGGCGCTGGCGCGGGTGGTCTCTGTGGGCGGTACTCATCCTGGGCTGGCTGGCCGTCCTTTGGCTGCTTTGGAAAAGATGGAACGCAGAGTTTCGCAGAGAAAAAACACCAAAAGCGCTGTTTGCTCCTCCGCGCCCTTGCTCCTCTGCTCCCTTGCTCCCCCACGTCTCCGCTCCCTTGCTTCCCCGCTCCTCCGCGCCCTTGCTCCTCGTTCTGCTGCTCGCCGTAGGGCTGGCGGTGCGGCTGCTGGCGGTGCGGGACATTAACATCCCGCCCTGGGTAGACGCCAGCCGCCACGGCCTGATTACGGCCGTGATGCGCGACAGCGGCCAGGCCATCAGCGACTACGGGAGCTATTTGCCCGTTACCCGTTTTCCCTACCATTACGGCTTCCACACCCTTTCCGCCAGCCTGGCGCTGCTGTCGGGGCGACCCTTGCCAGAGCTGCTGCTCTTTTTGGGGCAGTTACTCAATGCCCTGGTGCCGCTGACCACCTATGCGGCGCTGTGGCTGCTGACGCGGCGGCCTATGGCCGGGCTGCTGGGGGCCTTTTTCGTGGCGCTGCCCTTTTTGTTCCCGGGCTACTACGCCACCTGGGGCCGCCTGACGCAGCTCACAGCCATGCTGCTCATGCCGCTGGCCCTGGCCCTGACCTGGCTGGTGGTGCGCGGGGGCCGAGTTGGCGGCGGGGCTGGTGGCTGCTGGCACTGCTGGCGGCGGGGCTGTTTTTGGTGCATTTTCGCGTGTTTACCTTTTATTTGCCTTTTGCGGCGCTGGTGTGGCTGGCGAGCCGGGGGCGCAACGGCCGTTTCCTGGCTTTGGCGGCTGCGGTGGGGCTGCTGCTGGTCAGCCCGCGCCTCTGGCAGTTACTGTCCGTCACCGACCCGGCGCGGGCCATCAACGCCGGCCCCAGCGACTACAACGCCTTCCCCACCGGTTACCTGGAAGCGGGCTGGGAGCAGGCCTTTGTGGCCCTGGGCGCCATTTGCCTGGCGCTGGCCCTGGCAGGCGCACTCAAACGCCGCCGCTGGGCGGCGCTGCCCCTGCTGCTGGCGGCCTGGGTGGCGGCCCTTTTCTTGCTGCTGGCGGGCGAGCGGCTGGGGCTGCCGGAAACCTGGGTGATTAACCTGAACAGCATGTACATCACCCTCTTTTTGCCCCTGGCCATGCTGCTGGCTGTAACGGCCGTTCAGGTGTGGCAATGGCTGGCGCGGCAGCGCTGGTGGCTGCAAATGACGGCCAGCTTGCTGGCGGGCGGGCTGCTGGCGGCCCTGTTCCTCTTTGGCGTGCGCAATCAGGTCAACATCCTCAATCCGCAGACGGTTTTGGCGGAGCCGCCGGACCTGGCGGGCATAGCCTGGGTCGATGCCCACCTGCCGCCGGAGGCACTCATTGCCGTGAGCAGTTGGCAATGGCTGGGGCAAACCTGGGCCGGGCAGGACGGCGGGGCGTGGCTGACGCCTTTAACCCAGCGCCAAACCACCACGCCCCCGGCCGACTACATTTACAACCGGGATTTGGCGGAAGAGGTGCGGGCTTTCAACGAAACGGCCGTGGCCGTGGCCGACTGGAGCGACCCGGCCCAGGCGGAATGGCTGCGGCAGCAGGGGGTCACCCACGTCTTTGTGGGCGCGCGGGGCGGCTTTTTTGACCCGGCGGCCCTGGCCCGCAACCCGGAATTGGAATTGCTGTACGCGGAAGATGGCGTATTTGTCTTTGCCGTGCGCGACTAACGTTTAGCTGAGGAACGCAGCCGCTGGCCATTAACAGCCAGGCCCCGCTTGTTTCAACTTTTTGGTTGGCGATGGTGGTTTTTTTGTTGACTCACATCAAAGCTTCTGCATATACTGTCGTAGAATGCCTCATTCGTAGAATGCCTTTATGCGGCGGCTGGTAAGCTGGATGGTAAGGGTTGTTTTTCACCGCACCGCATGAATAGCTTAATTCGTTAGGGAGCGTATTAGATCGAAGCGCAGATGCACCAAAAACAGATTTCTCTCGTCAGGTCAATGATTGAAAAAGAAGTAAGCGAAAATTGGGCGCGTCTATACAAAGTGCCCAGTACATTTACGTGGAAATGCCTTGACCATCTCAGCAGTCTGAAACCCTCTAGCCAGGAGAAAGTGTTTGCGGAAATTTCATTGAGAGCTCCGATCATGCTGGGATCAGTAAATCCACCAACAAAGTGGGATGAGTCGATCCTGAAGCATTTCTACGAAGGGGTCCTTCAATCTCCGAGTGAGCATATATCATCAAGACTACTTCGCGGGATGCTCGCATCAAAGCAGGTGGATGGGGCGGAAAGTATGTTTGCGAATTTGTCTGATGAGATGGTTGAAAAAGCTAAATCCATCAACCCCACCAAGGCATCTGAAATCCGAAAGGTAGTTAAGCGTGAATTCGCAGATCACTTTGGCAGCAATCCAGTAAATTTTGGGGGAGGGACTTGGAAGTATGAGGGGGAATCATCGTCAAGGCGCATATCCGTTCTAATCGATTATGGCGGCCTTGGTGATCAGCTGCGCTACTGGGTCGAGTTTCAAGATCAAACCAATATGCTGCACCCGAGGATGTTGACTTATGAAGGACTGCTTGGAATGGGGCATGGCCGTTGGGATTATGTCACAGCGGACAATCTTGTAGCTAGTATCCAACTGCTTCGGGAAATGATCGAAGAATTGGCTACTATACCAGATCGGCTCAAATCATTTGGCTCCATCTAACCACTCCCTGGAGCGACTCGGCCCAGGCGGCATGGCTGCGGCAGCAGGGGGTCACCCACGTCTTTGTGGGCGCGCGGGGCGGCTTTTTCGACCCGGCGGCCCTGGCCCGCAACCCGGCAATGGAATTGCTGTACGCTGATGATGGCGTATTTGTGTTTGCCGTGCGTGATTAGCGTTTAGCGGAGGAACGCAGCCGCTGGCCACCGGCAGCCAGGCTCAACTTGTTTCATCTCTGTTGGTTGGCGATGGTGATTTTTTTGTTGACTAACATCAAAACTTCTGCATATACTGTACCTGGAAATGGGTCGCCTTTGGAGGTTAGGTTAGCCAGGAAAATGCCTGAATCCTCAAGGGAAAACAGACCCGCTTTCCCAACTTTGTTCAACCGCGATTTAACTAAATGCCGCATTTGGAAAATGCCATTATGCGGCGGCTGACGCACTGGTTGATGAAGGTCGTTTTTCACTGCACCGCATGAAACGCTTAATTCGTTAGCTAGCTTTTCGATACAATGAAGTGGTGAACAGAAGAGGAATCATGTTTATTGATGGGCTAGGCATTTCAAACTACAGAAGTTTCGGGAATGAGATTCAACTGATGAGTCCATTCGCGAAAATAAATCTTTTCATCGGGAAAAACAACTCGGGGAAATCCAATATCCTTCTGTTTTTTTCAAACCATTATCAACAAACACTTAATGCTTTTCATAACAAAAATGCGAGTTTGAGTCTACAAGCATTAGATCGACCTGTTGGGATCAGTTCTGACAAAATAAGAATTGCATTCCCACTTGTCCCAGAACGTAGAGCCTATAAAACTTTACTTGACAAATGTGAAAAGGCATTAGGCTCATCCCAATTATTAGTGAAAGTATTGAGTTCGAAAGCTTTTTCATTTGGAGCGGAGGATATTTGGTTATCTTTTGAGTCCCAATGGGATGGGAATAAAATACTGATCTTTCCCAGTGGCATTTTCAAATCAATTCAGTCTGAAAATGTTTTGAGAGAAGGAGAGTGGCAAAAACTTTGGAGTTCACTGGTAGAAAAATCAGGTGGAAGTATTAATAGACATTGGATACCTGAGACCATCGATTGGATACGAAGGAACACCGAATTCGCTATTCCGAAGGTAACATTAATTCCGGCAATTCGTCGAGTACAAGCTGGTCAATCTGAATCTGATGATTATAGCAGTTTGGGAATCATCGATCGCCTTGCGAAACTGCAAAACCCAGATTATGACCAACAAGGTTTGAAGGATGCCTTTGAAGAAATTAATAATTTTCTCCGCAACGTAACCGGAGATAATTCTGCTACTCTTGAAATACCATATGAGCGTGACAAAATAATTGTTCACATGAATAACAAATCTTTGCCACTCAGCTCTTTGGGGACTGGCATTCATGAAGTCGTAATATTGGCTTCTGCTGCAACAGTTTTGCAGGATCAGGTTATTTGCATTGAAGAACCTGAATTGCATTTACATCCTTCGTTGCAAAAGAAGTTAATCCAGTACATGGTAGAAAAAACTAATAACCAATATTTTATTACTACACATTCAGCGCATTTGTTGGATACTACAAATGCTGCGATATTTCATGTTTACTTGCGAGATGGGGTGTCTATTATCAGTGCTGTAAATTCTGATTCTCAGAAATCTGCTATTTGTGCTGATCTAGGATATCGCGCATCAGATTTGTTGCAGACAAATTGTGTTATTTGGGTAGAAGGTCCATCAGATCGTATATATCTAAATCACTGGATAAAAGCACAAGATCCTGATCTTTTCGAAGGTGTTCACTATTCCATAATGTTTTATGGTGGAAGATTGCTCAGCCACCTAAGCGCAGATGATCCGGAAATTGACGAGTTTATTTCTCTTCGACGATTAAATAGAAATATTTGTATTTTGATGGATAGTGATCGTCAAAAACCGCGCTCCCGAATAAATCAGACGAAAAAACGTGTTCAGGATGAGTTCGATAGAGGTCCGGGGTTTTCGTGGGTGACTAAAGGGCGAGAAGTGGAAAATTATATTGACCCAGAACAACTTGAAACGGCAGTGTGTGAAGTTCATTCACAAGCAACCGGATTGATTGATACAAATATGTATGCCAATTGTCTTAAACGGTACAAAACAAAAAAGGGTATTTCAAATCAAGGCGCAGATAAGGTTAAGGTTGCACGTGAGGTAGTTAAGTCGCCAGCTAATTTGGATGTGCTTGACCTAAAACAAATGATATCGAAAGTTGTTAACTTCATTCATGAATCAAATGACATAAGGTAAAGGGCACCAGCCAACTTGGGTTGTGTCTGACCAGGGCTAAGCCCTGCGGGGAAGCGGCGCGATTTTTGATGAGTTAGCCTGAGGCAAAGGATCGTCAGGGTCAAACCCGCCCCGGCAGCTAAGCCAACCGTTAGGCAGCAACCCCAGATGGAGGTTCAGATATGGTGAACAGAGAGCGGCGCGATTGGTCACACTTCGCCCTGCTGCTCGTCGATGTGCAGCAGAGCTTCTGGCCGGTGCAGGGCAGGCCGGACTTCCCCGACTTCCCGGCAAACGTAGCGCGCCTGCTGGCTCTCTGCCGGTCCGAAGGGCTGGAAGTCATCCACGTGCGCTCCCGGTTCAAGCCGGACAAGTCGGATTGGATGCTCATGTACCGCCTGCGCGTCCCCGTCAGCTCATCACCCATGCGTAGCCGGGCAGGAGGGAGAAAAGCCGGCGCCCTTTGCCGCCAGCGAACCTGGGGAGCTTGTTGTCTACAAGCAGACCTTCGATGCCCTGCATACGCCGGAACTGGTTCCCTATCTGCGCGAGAATGACAAGCGGGTCCTCTTGGTGGCCGGGCTGCTTACTTCGGTTTGCGTCTTCTTTACCGCAGCATCGGCTGCCCAACTTGGTTTCCTCGCAGCCGTGGTAGAAGATTGCTGTGCTGACCGCCCGGAAAAGCACGCCTACACGCTGGATGAGTACCAGTTCATGTTTGACCGCACCACCACGGATGCCATCTGCGAGCAGCACGCCCATTGGCGCGCAGCTTTGGCAGAGCTTGCTGAGCTTGGGGTTTCTGCCTGACCCGGCATTTAGCGGGCACGGCTGCGCCGTGAACTTGACCAAATCATTTGCTGGTTGACGGGCTATGACCAGGCGGGGTTGCAGCAGCAAATCGAGCAAGATGGTATGGAATAAAGGAACAAATGCCGCCCAACAAAGCACCAGCGGACGGTGGGGAGTTTGCGGCTTCGAGAAGCGTTTGCCTCGCTTTGGGTTCATACTGCGGAAACTGTTTGACAGGGAAACGGCCGTTTGCTAGAATCCGCCTACTCTGACCGCCCCGTTCGTCTAGCGGCCCAGGACGTAGCCCTCTCAAGGCTAAAACAGGAGTTCGAGTCTCCTACGGGGCATAAAAAAGACCGGCGAAAACCGGTCTTTTTTGTTTCTTGTTGGCTCAGCGCCGCGAAACCCGCTCCAAAATCGCCCCCAGCAGCAAAATCGCCAGGATTAGCAGCAGCAGGCCCACCAGCCACCTATTCAACAACCCGGCCACCAGGCTGCCTAAAATCACCGCACCCAGAGCGCCAAAAGCCTGGGCGATTGACTGCATGCGTCCGGTTAACGGCCGTGTCTGCCGCAGCCACAAACCAGCACCGCCGCCCATAGCCAGCATGCTCACCACCAAACCCAAAATCACAATTTGCTGGCCGGTAACCCCGGTCACGTTTACCAGCAATATGCCACAGGAGTTTTCCCGCGCCGGAAAAGCGGCGCTGCGCGTGGCCAACACCCTCGCCAAAATCAGGCGGCCAAATGCGGCATCATCAGCCGTCACCGGCCACGAAAGCTCCAGCGTGTCGCCCGCCGCAATTTCCACCACCTGGGAATCCTGGCGCATCAAAGTGACCAGCCCTTGCGAAATGCGTGAGCGCACGATGAAAGAAATATCGCGGTCTTCAGGGTTGGTAAACTTTGCCCGCAAATTTACAGTTTCACCAGCGGTAATGATGTACGGACAGCTTAACGAGCGTAAAGATTCATCGGCGCTGGCTGAGGTTCCCGCGTCAAATAAGCTTGCCTCCATATCGGGCCAAAAAATAACAAAGGCCATAGCTGTTGATAAGCAGCAGTCCCAGAATAAACAGCAGCGCACCTAGGCGCAGCATGAACTTTGAACCATTTTGCATGAGATGACTTCCTTTTTCCGTACCGAGATGCCTGATGCAGGGTGTCGCGCTATTACTCATAAATCATTACGCGCCGGACATCGCCAATGTTGCACTTCCCGAATTTTCACACGGATGGCCAGGGAAGTTGGCCAAGTTTGCGCCTGCCAGACCCGTGATTATAGCGAAAATCCAGGCGCCTGCGGCAACGAGCCATTTGCGCACCCATTTTCCTCTAAGGGCGTTAGCCCCCGGTTCACGCTATAATGGAACCCAGAAAGATTTTGCAGGAAAGCAGTATGGCACCAATAACGACAGCAGAACCAGAAATTAAAGAAACCGCTGCGCCGGCGAGCGATGAAGGCGGATACGACCAGGGGCGTTACGGCCGTATTCTCCTGTTCTTTGGCCGGGCCATCCTGCACGTCATCCTCTGGGACCTGCTGGGCGGGCGCATCCCTTTGCTGCGCCACGTTGTCCGGCGCACGCGCCCCGAGCGCTTCCGCCGCTGGGCGCGCCGCTTTCGCGCGCTGGCCATTGACATGGGCGGCGTCATGATCAAATTGGGGCAGTTTCTCAGCACGCGGCTGGACGTGCTCCCGCCCGAAATCACCGAAGAGCTGCAAGGTCTGCAAGATGAAGTGCCGCCGGCCGATTTTGCGGAAATTGACCAGGTGCTGCGCCAGGAACTAGGAGACATCTCGCACCGTTTTGCTCACTTCAACAGCGCACCTCTGGCGGCTGCTTCCTTAGGTCAGGTTTACCGGGCCAGCCTGCACCCCAGCCCCGGCGTTAACGGCTCCGAAACCGGGGCTTCGGTGGTTGTCAAGGTGCAGCGCCCCCACATTGAACAAATAGTGCAAACGGACCTGGCCGCCCTGCGCATTGTGGCCCGCTGGATTATGCGCTACAGGCCCATTAGCCGCCGCGCCAACGTACCTGAATTGATGGACGAATTTGCCATCACGCTTTGGGAAGAGTTGGACTACCTCTCTGAAGCAGACAATGCGGAACGTTTTGCGGAAATGTACGCCGACTCGGCCCACGTCTACATTCCGGCCGTATACCGCGAACATTCCACGGCGCGCGTCATCGTGCTCGAGGATGTGGAAGCGATCAAAATCACCGACAGAGCGGCCATGATCAGCGGCCGGCATTAACCCCATCGAGGTAGCAGACCAAATATTAGACGCCTATTTCTACCAATTTTTCCGCGAAGGTTTCTTCCATGCCGACCCCCACCCGGGCAACCTGTTTGTGCGCCCCCGGCATGACCTGCCCTGGCCTTCAGGAAACGGCAGTGGACCACCCCCGGGACGGCCGTTTTGGCTGATTTTTGTCGACTTTGGCATGGTGGGGCGCATTCCCGACCTGATGGGGCAAAATTTGCGCAAAATATTGGTCAGCGTCACCCAGCGCGATGCCGATCAGCTCACAGAAGCGTACAACGACCTGGGCTTCTTCCTGCCCAGCGCCGACCTGGAGCGGATTACCGAGGCGCAAGAACAACTGCTGGACCAGATTTGGGGGCGCAAGCTGCTGGACTTGGCGCAGCCAGACCCCAAAGAGATCGAAGAATTGGGGCAAGAATTCCGCGACATCCTCTTCGACTTCCCTTTTCAAATTCCACAGGATTTCATTTACCTGGGGCGGGCCCTGGGCATGGTGTCCGGGCTGGTATCGCAGCTAAACCCGGAAATCAACCCCTGGTACAAGATTGAGCAGTACGGGGAAGAGTTGATTCGCGGCGATCAGCAGATACGCGAGTTGACGCGGGAGACGCTGTTAGACCTGGTACGGCCGTATCTGGACGCTCCCCGCCGCGTGCGCCGCGTCATCGAGGCGGCCGAAAAAGGGAAGCTCAAGGTGCAATCCGTGCCCGCCCGCGAGACCCAGCAGCAGCTAGACCGCATCGAGCGCCGCGTTGGCCAGCTTAGCTGGAGCATTTTAGGGGCCGCCAGCATGATTTCCGCCACCTTGCTTTACCTGGGGCGCAAAAGAAGATAGGCAGCAAAGGGGCAGCGGTGCAGGGGCGAAAATTATGCTCCCTCGCTCCCTTGCTCCCCTGCTCCCGCGCTCTCCTGCATCTTGTCCTCTGGTGCTTTCTGCAAAAAAGAGCCGAGTAAAACGACAACCATTCCCCCATCAATGGCAATGTCCGCCACGTTGAATACCCAGGGTAAAAACGACAGGGCAATAAAATCCACCACCTGCCCCACATAAACCCTGTCTATGAGATTGCCGGCTGCCCCCCCAACGACCAGCGCCAGGCCCAGGCGCATGAGCCATAATTCCCGCGGCAGGCGCAGCAGGTACACAAACATGCCCACCAGCACAAAGAGCGTCAGCCAGCCCACAAGCTGCCCCAACCCTTGAAACATGCCAAAGGCCACACCACGATTGAAGGTCAGGTGCAAGGAAAACCAATCTGTGACCGCAATGGCGCCGTTGGGATCAAGGTTCCCTAAAATCCACCATTTTGTAAGGCGGTCGGCGGCAAAAGCGGCAAGCATGATCAGCAAGTAAGGCAGCATTAGCTTTCTTCCGCAGTGAGCAGGGTGAAGGGCGCCTGGATAATGCGCCGGTTGCGCAGCAGGGGCTGGTCACCACCTTCCGGATAGTCGAAATTTTGGTCACCATCGGCGTCGTGGTGCAGCACGGCATAAAGCGTGTCCGTAACCTGCGCCGGGTCTACCTTGACCATCACCTCGCGGTTGACGCCCGCCGGCAGCCATACCTGACCAATGATTTCCCCTGGCTCCCCGGCGTCGTCGCGGCGAATAACCACCCAGGTTTCGAGGTCGGCCATCACCAAAGGCACCGTAACTATTGCGTCACGGCCGTTTTCATCGGGCTGCAAAATTTGGTCGCGGGTAAACAGGGCGTTGCCCGGATTGATGCGGAAGGGCACGGGGTCCATGACCCGGCCATTGTAGAGGCGCTGCGGGTCGCCGCCGGGAAAGTCAAATTCGCCCACGGGCGTCTTCGTCGCTGTGGAGCATGATGAACAGCTCGTCGGTAACGGCCGTTTCCACCAACGGTACCGTCACCACCTCATTCACCCCATCTACCAGCGGCACAAAGCCAATAATCAGCCCCAGGTCCCCATCGTCGTCAAAATGCACCACCAGCCAGCCGGGGCCGTCGCTGACCACCCGCTCCACCACGATTTCCCCATTCACCAGCGGCTGGTCCAGCACAAACACGTCAGGGGGCAGCGTTACGCGGAAAGCCTGGGCGACCATGTCGCCGTTCACCATCACCGGCTCGTCTTCACCCGGAAAATCCAGCCGCTGCGGGCGACCGGCGTCCGCGTACAGCACCGCCAGCAGGTCCGGCGGCGTTTCGCGCCAGGGTAGAGTAATGGGCACGTCCTCGTGCAAACCCGCCTCCAGGTAGACGTGCCCCAACATGTCGCCGGGCACGCCGTCAACGGCTTCGTGAATGGCCAGCCAGCCCGCTTCCGCCGCGTACACGCTGTCTACGCGCACAATGCCTTCTTCCGTCACTTCCTGGTCAGAAACCGTCAAAGTCGGGCGCTCAAACTGGATTTCCACGGCAAATGGTACGGCCACTGCCTCGCCTTCCTGTTCCCAGGGCGCGTCCGGGCCGGGAAACTCAAACTCATCGGCAGCGCCGGCATCAATGTGCAGCATGGCCAGCAAGGTCGGCGAAGCATCCAGCGGGTCAATGGTCAGACTGAGGCCGCTGCTGCCGCCCATGCCCACCGGGGCGAAACCCAGCACCTCCCCTGCGCTGCCGTCTTCCGCCTGGGCGTGAATGACCAGCCAGCTTTTTTCGGGTGCGGTGACGCTGTCAATGGTCAACTGCCCATCTTCAGCCAATGTTTGGTCCCCCACGACGATGGCGGGCACAATGGGTGTAGCCGTCGGCTGGGGCGTGGCCGTCGGCGAAGGCTGGGGCGAGGGGGTTGGGGTATTGGGCAGCGCCATTGCCCCGGTGGTCTGGTCGCTGGTGGTGGGGGCAGATGTAGGGGTGGCAACGGCCGTTTCCCCTTCTCGCCCGCAGGCTACCAGCAGCAAGGCCATCAGCACCAGGGCTGGCCAAATTCGGTAACTCATGGGCAGATTTTAACCCCTAATCCCCGTTCGGTAAACGGTTATCAGCAAACGATCATTGGCAACGTGAGCTTTGCCCGGTAAGGGCATGACAGAAATCACCTGACAAGAACGGCAAAAATCACTACCATTATGAAGTTGATTCAGAGTTGAAGATTGCACATTTTTCGCCAACCGGAGTGCGCCATGTCCGCAGAAAATGACCCCTTGTTTGCCGATTTTTCCCCATCCACTTATGCTGAATGGCTGGCAGCAGCCGAAGCTTCCCTGAAAGGCAAGCCCTTTGCCAAGCTCATCAGCCAGACCTACGAAGGCATTACCCTACAGCCCATTTACCGGGCCGAAGACATTGCCGACTTGCCCCACCTGGACAGCCTGCCGGGGCAGTTCCCCTACCTGCGCGGCACCAGGGCAGCGGGTTATTTGCAGCAGCCGTGGCTGATTGCCCAGGAAATGGCTTACGGCACGCCAGCCGAATTTAACGCGGCGCTGAGACATGACCTGGCCCGGGGACAAACGGCCGTTAACCTCATTCCCGACCGTCCCAGCCGTGAAGGGGTTAATCCCGACGAGCGGGCCGGACGCGGTGGCGTCTCCTTGTCCAGCGTGGCCGACTTGGCCGCTGCTCTGGAAGGGGTAAACCTGGCCGAGACGCCCATTTTTGTGCGCAGCGGTTCCGGCGCGCTGCCCCTGGCGGCCTTGTTGCTGGCTTATGTCAAGCAAAGCGGCGACGATTTGGCCGCACTGCGCGGCAGCCTGGAGGCGGACCCGCTGGGCGAGCTGGCCCGCCGCGGCACGCTGCCCCTGCCCCTGGACAAAGCTTTTGACGAGCTGGCGCTGCTGGTGGAGGGCTTAACCACCCTGGCGCCCAACCTGGACGCCATCACCGTGCACGGTTACCCCTACGCCAACGGCGGAGCCAGCGCGGTGCAGGAGCTGGCCTTTGTGCTGGCAACGGCCGTTGCCACCGCGCGCGCCCTGCAAGAAAGAAATCTGGACGTGGACGCCATTGCCGGTTCCATGCAGTTTGCCTTCAGCATCGGCGGCGACTTTTTCATGGAGATTGCCAAGCTGCGCGCGGCGCGGCTGCTGTGGGCGCAGGTGGTGCGGGCCTTTGGCGGGGGAGAGACGGCCCAGAAGCTGGTGCTGCACGGCCGTACCCTGCGCCACAACAAAACCCTCACGGACGCTTATGTCAACATGCTGCGGGTAACGACGGAGGCCTTTGCCGCGGCGGTGGGGGGTGTAGACAGCCTGCACGTCGCCCCCTTCGACGAGGAAGCCGGGCCACCGGATGAATTTTCGCGGCGCATTGCGCGCAATGTGCAAATAATTTTGCAAGAGGAAGCGAATCAAACCAAGCTGATTGACCCGGCTGGCGGCTCCTGGTATATAGAGTGGCTGACAGACCAGGTGGCGCAGCGCGCCTGGGCGCTGTTCCAGGAGGTGGAGCGGCAGGGCGGCATGGTGGCGGCCCTGCAATCGGGTTGGGTGCAGGAACAGGTGGCGCAAACCGCCGCCGCCCGCGCCCAAAACCTGGCCACGCGCAAGGACGTGCTGGTGGGCACAAACCTGTATGCCAATCCAGACGAAGAATTGGAGACTGGAGATCGGAGATTGGAGACTATGTTGATGAACATTCACAATTCACCATTCACAATTCACCATTACCAATCTCTAATCTCCAATCTCTGTATCTCCTTGCCGAAACGGGCGCAACCATCGGCCAACTTACTGCTGCCCTGCGCGCCGACTACCCCACCAACCCACCAACTATTCAACCCATTCCCCAACACCGGATGGCCGCGCCTTTTGAGCGTTTGCGGGCGGCGGCAAATGCGGCGGAGGAACGGCCGCGCATCTTTTTGGCCAACATGGGGCCGCTGCGCCAGCACAAGGCGCGGGCCGACTTTGCGCGGGACTTTTTTGCGGTGGGGGGCTTTGAGATTGTGTATCCTGAAGGGTTTGATGGGGTGGAAACGGCCGTTGCCGCCGCTCTGGCCGATGGCGCAAAAGCGGCCGTCATTTGCTCCACCGACGAAACCTACCCGGAGCTAGTGCCGCCGCTGGCGCAGCAGTTGAAGGCAGCCAGGCCAGACATGGTAGTCATTCTGGCTGGCTATCCCAAAGAACACGCGCCAGCTTCAAGGAGGCTGGCGTTGACGAGTTTATTTACCTGGGCGCGGACTGCCTGGCCGTCAACCAATGGCTGCAAGAAATGGTAATCGGTAATTCGTAGGTTATTTTTCGGGGTGGCGACAAGGTTGGTGGCGATGACACAAGAAATGCGCACAAGAACTTACCGCGACGACGACGATTACCGGCGCATGCGTGCGCTGCTGCTGGAAATTTACCGGCTGACGGGCAAAAATGTGGCCTGGGACGTGGTGCGGCTGGATTCGTATCGCTACGGCCGTTACTGGCAAGGCGAACGCGACAATGATCGCCCCTGGATGGTCGATATGGGCTTGTGGGAAACGGACGCAGGCAAGCTGGTGGCTATCGCTCACCCCGAAGGGGACGACGAGTGGTTTTTGGACATGCACCCGGACTTTCGCCACCTGGCCCCGCAATTGTTAGACTGGATTGAGCAGCGGCACCGCGCAAGACGGCCGTCCCCCTCTGCCGATTGGCCCCTCAACATCATCTTTCACGAGGATCTAGCAGGGCTAGCTGGCCTTGCTGGCAGAACGTGGTTTTGTGGCCAAGGGTCCGGTAGGCGTGACGCGCACGCATCCGCTGGCTGGCCCGGTGATCGGAGAGCGAATTGGCGGCGGGGTATGCGATACGGCCGTTCAACTTCTCCGACTCCGCCGACCGGCAGCTCCGCGCCGACCTAAGCAATAAAGTCTTCGCCTTCCAGGCCCCGCCCGAAATTTATTTGATCACCGAACTGGCCCCTACCTGGCACGAGGAGTGGGGCGTTTTCACCGCTGCTGGAGAAGGGGCAGCCTTTTGCACCATCTGGCTGGACGAAAACGGCACCGGCTGCTTTGAACCGGTGGGTACGCACCCCGGCCACCGCCGCCGCGGCCTGGCCCGCACCATGATTCAGCACGGCCTACGCCGCCTGCGAGAGCTAGGCGCACAGCGCATCACCGTGGGCACCGGCTACGACATGGATGCCAACAGACTTTACGCCGCCCTCGGCTTTTCCCAGGTAGAGGTTTTTTATCAGTGGCAAAAGGGGTAAATGGGATAAAAACACCCCTTTGCAGCTAGACCCGGTATCGGGCGCATGACATCTAGTCAACTTTCACATGCAAAGGAGTTTTAGATTTTGGCAAAGCGAATAAGGTTTTCAATCACCCATCATTTGTGCGGCGCGGCCGATATTGACAGTAACGCTGGTGACATCTTGACTGGCGAGGATGTGGCTGGCGAAGAGGATTTCCAGGCCCAGAGGACGGCCGTTTTCATCTAAATCGACATAAATATATTTGTTGACTAACTGCGTGTCATCCACTTCGCCCTCACGAAGACGAATGTAAATGGCATCAGCATCGGGATCATAATCAATTTGCATCATTCACCTGTTACGAATTCGCGGTTTCATGACCGTATAGATGATAAAAACATCTTCTTCAGGTTCACTGAAAACAACATGTACTTCACGTCCAACATAACGCCGAACAGCAATGTCACCACCGTTTTCACCAGGTTCAATTCTGTCTGGAAAGAGCAGGGTTTCTTCAACTTGTTGTTCCGTCACTCGGCGTTGTTTCATTCGTTGTCGGGCGTGATGGGTATATCTAAACTGCATTTTTGATGACCTTTGCGTAACATTATAGCATGGGTAATAGAATCGCAGCACAAGTTCGATTCATGATGGTTCTCAACTGTTGGCTTTGGAGGTTACAATGAACTGGCGAGATTACATTTCGGTTGATCCCAATATCAGTCACAGAAAAGCGTGTATTACAGGAACGCGCATTATGGTTGTGGTGGTATTGGATAACCTGGCAGCAGGCATGCCGGTTGACGAAATTCTACAAAGCTACCCATCACTCACCCTTGAAGCAATTGAGTCAGATATCAAGTATGCAGTGGTTACCTAAATATCTGCAAGCTAAGAAAAATCGCACAGGGAACATATATTTATGTCTAAAACATATCGGCCAATGAGCCAAGATGCGAGTCTGGCGTTCGGTGTTGCTCACCTTTGTGCAAAAGAACTAGGGCATCAACAAATTACTTCTGAACATCTTTTACTTGGCATCTTAAAAACTCCAGATTGTGATGCTACTTTAAGCTTAATGAAGATGGGAACTAACCCGTACAAACTTGGCGATTTGTTGAGACATGAAATGAACCTGACAAAGGTAGAGGGTTATTGGGAGGGTTCCATTACTAAATCTCCCGAAATTGATGAGATCGAAAATCTGGCAGATCAAGAAGCCCAAAAACAAGGTAACGATCTCCTATCTACTCGACATCTTCTTCATGCGATTTTGAAACATCCTCAGCAAAGGGTAGCAAAATGGCTTCAATTTCACGGCGTCACTTTTGTAGATCTTCAAAAGTTGCCTTCACAAAATGATGAACAGAGGCCATACACATCAGGAAATTGGTCTCTTGTTTCAGATATTGCGAAAACAACGCTCACCAAAGCTCAAATAATTGCTATGCAAAACGAACAAACCCTCATAACGTCAAGTCACGTTTTGCTTGCCATACTGGATTCCCCCGAATCAAATGCTTACAGGCAATTAACAAACCTGATTGAGCATTTAGATCCCTTATATGCTAATTTGTTAAGCCATGTTCGTCGCCTCAACAAAATGAGCCAATCAGAATCTGAAATAGCATTGGCAGATGATGTGAAAAGAATGTTGGAGTTCGCTGTTGAAGAAAGCCGAAAAACTCATGAATTTGAATATATTGACACGCACTGCTTCCTTGTTGGCATTCTTCAAGAATCAAACTCCTACGCAGCTCAGGTCTTGAGGAATGCATATGTTTCTGTTGACCAGGTTCGTACCCAACCAAGATATATTCGAGAATACCCTGTCAATTACTCCAAAATTAAGCTGGCGAAGCAAGCAATTATTAGGAGGGTGACCAGCTGGTGGAATTCATAGAAACGAGATAACAAAATGACAAATCCAGACTTCACAAAACTTGATTACACCCCCAAAGTTGCACAACAAAGCTACGCCGACTGGCGAGCACGGGTAGAGGCGGAGACGGGCCGCCCCGCCGCGGAGTTTGTATGGCAGACGTTGGAGCAGATTCCGGTACGGCCGTTCCACACCCCCGCCGACCTCACCCACATGGAACACCTCGACTTCGCCGCCGGCATCCCACCCTACCTGCGTGGGCCATACCCGGCCATGTACGCGGTACGGCCGTGGACGGTGCGCCAATATGCCGGCTTCAGCACCGCCGAAGAGAGCAACGCCTTCTACCGCCGCAACCTCGCCGCCGGGCAGCGCGGCCTCTCCATCGCCTTCGACCTGGCCACCCATCGCGGCTACGACTCCGACCATCCCCGCGTGGAGGGCGATGTAGGCAAGGCAGGCGTGGCCATCGACTCCATTCTGGACATGAAGCATCCTGTTCGACGGCATTCCCGCTGGACAAAATGTCCGTCTCCATGACCATGAACGGCGCGGTGCTGCCCATCATGGCTTTCTACATCGTCGCCGCTGAGGAACAGGGCGTGTCCCACGAACAGCTCACCGGCACCATCCAAAACGACATCCTCAAAGAGTACATGGTGCGCAACACCTACATCTACCCGCCCGCCCCCTCCATGCGCATCATCGGCGACATCTTCGCCTACACCGCCCGCGAAATGCCCAAATTCAACAGCATCAGCATTTCCGGCTACCACATGCAGGAAGCGGGGGCCACGGCCGACATCGAAATGGCCTACACGCTGGCCGACGGGCTGGAATATTTGCGCGCCGGTCGCGCCGCCGGGCATGGACATCGACGACTTTGCGCCGCGTCTCTCCTTCTTTTGGGCCATTGGCATGAACTACTTCATGGAAGTGGCCAAAATGCGCGCCGCGCGCCTGTTGTGGGCCAAAATCGTCAAGCAGTTCGACCCGCAGAACGACAAAAGCATGGCCCTGCGCACCCACTGCCAGACCTCCGGCTGGAGCCTGACCGAGCAGGACCCGTTCAACAACGTGGCCCGCACCTGCCTGGAAGCAATGGCCGCGGCGTTGGGGCATACGCAGTCGCTGCACACCAACGCCCTGGACGAGGCCATCGCCCTGCCCACCGACTTCTCGGCGCGGATTGCCCGCAACACGCAGCTTTATTTGCAGCACGAGACGGGCATTACCCGCGTGGTCGACCCCTGGGGCGGCTCCTATTACGTGGAAACATTGACGCATGAGCTGGCGCAGCGCGCCTGGGCGCACATCGAAGAGGTGGAAGGGCTGGGCGGCATGGCCAAGGCGCTGGAGACGGGGCTGCCCAAGATGCGCATCGAGGAAGCGGCCGCCCGCCGCCAGGCGCACATCGATTCCGGCCAGGAAACGATGGTGGGGCTGAACAAGTACCGGCTGGATGAGGAAGCGCCGCTGGATATTTTGGAAGTGGACAATACGGCCGTACGCGCAGCCCAGATCACTCGTTTGCAGGAATTACGCGCCAACCGGGACGAACACGCCGTTCACGCAGCTCTGGAAGCGCTGACCGAGGCGGCGGCAGTCGGGCGAGGGCAATCTGTTGGAATTGGCGGTCAACGCCGCCCGCGCCCGCGCCAGTTTGGGCGAAATTAGCGGCGCGTTAGAGCAGGTGTGGGGGCGGCACAAGGCCGTCATCCGCTCCATTGCCGGCGTATACCGCGGCGGAGTATGGCGAAATGGACGCAATTGCGAGGTGCGGCGCATGGCCGACGAGTTTGAGCAGCTAGAAGGGCGCCGTCCGCGCATCATGGTGGCCAAAGATTGGCCAGGACGGTCACGATCGCGGCGCAAAGGTGGTGGCCACCGCCTTTGCCGACCTGGGCTTCGACGTGGACATTGGCCCGCTGTTCCAGACGCCGGCGGAGGTGGCGCGGCAGGCCATGGAAAATGACGTGCATGTGGTGGGCATTAGCTCGCTGGCGGCGGGGCACAAGACGCTGCTGCCGCAGTTGGTGGCGGAATTGGCGGCGCTAGGCCGTGAAGATATCATGGTCGTCATCGGCGGCGTGATTCCGGCACAGGATTACGAGTACCTGTACGCCCACGGCGCGGCGGCCATTTTTGGCCCCGGCACGGTCATTCCCATTGCCGCAAAGAAGGTGCTGGTGGAGTTGTACGGCCGTTTGGGACACACAAAATAGGTGATGAAGTAAATGCTTCAGAAAGTAAAAACAACAGACTTTGGTGAACCTTGTCACAAAATCAAGGTTTCTGAGAACGCCACTGCCGTGGCCACACAAATTGGGGAAAAGCGCATTGCTCTGTGGGATATTGCTGCATCTAAACAGCAATGTACGATATCAACACCACACCATATCCGAGATTTTGCCCTTTCATCAAACCTACCGGAAATAGTGATTGTAACAGGGGCGGATCAGCCGGATCGCCACATGGCAGCCACAACAACCGTCCAAATATTCGATCTTGAAACGGGCCGACTTAGTTTTGAACACTCTTCGCTTGATATTCGATCGGTTTCATTTCTAGACAAAGACCAACATATTGCATTGGGAAGACTCAATCGATTACCCTCTCAAAATCACTTCATTGACATTTACGATGCGCAATTCTTAACTATCGTCAATAGCCTGGAGATCCCTAAACCGAACTTGCCATTTGCGCTTAACTATTTACCACAGTTTTCGTTTCTCTGCTGCCTGGGAATCGGTCTTGACATTTGGGACTTGAGGACAAACCAGAGAATTCAACAGTTGAACTGTGAAACGATAACAACAGAATGGGATATTTGGGAAACTTGCTGTTTTGCTATATCAGCTGCACATCAAATAGTGGCTTTGGGCTTTGATCGGTTTAGAAATAGGCAGCGAGGGCCCAATATTGCTGTGATTGATATGAGCACCTGGCGGGTTATTGGTTGGTTTGGGGAAGGGGAAGATGAGTGGCCCACCAGCGTAGATATTTCACCTGACGGCCGTTTCCTGGCAGCAACGACAGCTAACAAACCTGTTGCCCAAGTTTGGAACATACAAACAGGAGAGTTGTTTGGCACTTGTACGGCTGAAAGAATGAAAACGGCCGTATTTCTTGCCAATAACCAGTTACTTATAGGCGCTGGTTCGGTAGTGTCAAGAAATGTGTGTAACTGCGCACCTCACTCAACCAATTTTTTCAACCAGCAGCATTCCTGATTAAGCCGAGAGCCGCAGGTCGGGTCAAGGGCAGAAGCGCAGCGTCCCTTGACGCGGCCAAGGTCTCGGCTAGGCTGGCCAGGATGCTGGTTGGAAAAGTCATACCGGTATCCGTTCCGCAAAGCGAATCGCCAGCTGATTCAAAATCTTGGGCCAATCCAGTAACGGCCGATTCCATTTCTTGGCAATGTTGCGATGGGCCAGGTACAGGAGCTTCCTGGCCGCTTCAGCCGAGGGGAAAGAAGCTTTGTTCTTGAGCACCTTGCGCAGCTGGCGATTGTACCCCTCGATGGTGTTGGTCGTGTAAATCAGCCGTCGAATTTCAGCCGGGTAGTCAAAAAAGGTGGCCAGGTCCTCCCAGTTGTTCTCCCAGGAGCGCACCGCCATGGCATATTTCTGATGCCAGGTTTCGCCTAATTGCAGCAGCTGCGTTTCCGCTTCTTCCCGTGTGGGGGCTTTGTACACCTTCTTCAAATCGGCCACGAACGCCTTTTTGTCTTTCCAGGAGACATATTTGAGGCTGTTGCGGATTTGGTGAATGATACAGCGTTGAATGGCTGTGTGCGGGAAACACAGCCTGGATGGCATCCTTGAAACCTTGCAGCCCATCGATGGCGGCAATGAAAATGTCCTGCACGCCGCGCGTTTGCAGGTCGGTGACCACGCTCAGCCAGAAATTGGCACCTTCGCCACCGTCGCCAATCCAGTGACCCAGCACATCGCGATGACCGTCTAATCCCACACCTAACACGATGTAAACGGCCGTATTGCTCACCTTGCCTTCCCGCCGCAGCTTGAGATGCAGGGCATCCAGATAGATGATGGGATAAATGGCCTCCAGCGGTCGGTTTTGCCACGCTTCGACTAGCGGCCACACCTTCTCGGTAATCTGGCTGATGGTCGTGGCCGACACGTCCACACCGTACATCTCGGCCAGGGTGTCCTGGACGTCCCGCGTGGACATTCCCTTGGCGTACATGCCGATGATTTTTTCTTCCAACTCATTGGTATTGGCGGCATATTTGGCCACAATTTGTGGCTCAAATTCACCGTTGCGGTCGCGTGGCACCTGGATCGTCGTCTCGCCGCCAGAGGTGCGCACCTTCTTGGGGTAATGGCCGTTGCGATTATTGCCGCTGTTGCGGCCCTTGGCTTCATAGGGCTCGTATCCCAGATGCTCACTCAATTCTGCTTCCAACATCTGCTCCAGGGTATCGGCAAACAGTCGGGCAAAGATGCCTTCTTTGCCGAAGAAATCGTCCATGGATTTGGCCTGGGCCAGCTCTTCTTGCACTCGCTCAGTTGAAGGCATTGCGGGTTGTTTTGGCTTTCTTGTTAGGAGATTTAGATTGCATGATTTTGTACCTCGATTCCTTTTTCATCTGAATTTTACTGAGGTACGCCAGTTACACAATTTAGTTTACACTCTCGCTGGTTCACCTAATACATTAACCTTTTGGTCTCTGGATAACTGTAACGGTTAGTTTTAGATATTTCCACGATTCCAATTGCCCCCAGAGAAACGGCCGTTCCTCACCCATGCTATAATAGACAACAATAAACCAGGCAGAAACCATGCCACATATCAGCCGATTCTTTGGCATACTTATCTACATGTACTTCAACGACCACGCCCCGGCACACTTCCACGCCGAATATGATGAGTATGAGGCTGTGTATACTATCGAAACCTTGGAGGTTTTGCGTGGTGAATTGCCCCGTCGCGCCCACAGTATGGTTGTTGAATGGGCGACTCTCTATCGCAATGAACTGCGCAATAATTGGAACCGCGCCCGGGAGATGCGAGAGCTAGAGAAGATTGATCCATTGGAATAATGGTAAGAAAGGATAAGCCTATGTTAGGTCCACGTGTCAAAATTGTGAAGGCTATGCCACTTAAAAATTTCAATGTGTTGCTGGAATTTGCAGACGGCACGACAAAAAAAGTGGATCTAGAGCCATTTCTGCATGGCCCCATTTTTGCACCTGTCCGTGATAATCTCGATTTCTTCCGCAACCTGTCCATTGTCGGTGGTACCATCGCCTGGCCAAATGGGGCAGATATTGATCCAGACGTTCTGTATTATGGTTTGACACCTGCCTGGATGGAAAAAACGGAACCCGCGTAAATCTCTTCTTCACCCACCTTGCCGCAAGGGCAACGGCCGTTGAGGTAAAATATCCTTATGACACCAACCATTACACACACACGCCAGGAAGAAACACCAGAAGCAAAAGCACGCTGGTTTCAATCGTTGCCCTTGTCTGAGCGCATGGAACTGTTGTGCATGTTCACCGATATGATCCTGAGCGCCAACCCGCGCATTGTGGAGCAAAAAGATGCTCAACCGGTTGCAGGGCGTATTCGCGTCCTTTCAAAAACGTGAGGTCAAGTACCTGGTTATAGGCGGCATTGCTGCCGGACGGGAAGTAGACCTTGAAGATGTGCGACTGTTGCGCTTGCGGCAAGAGGACGAATAGTAACGGCCGTCTCCCCCCTCACATCTTCCCATTTACCCACCACGCCGCAAGGGCAACGGCCGTTTCCCACCTCACCACACCCCAAAATTCTGCTAAAATCACCCTATGAGTGACAGCACGAAAAAACCGGAATGGACCCCGGCAGACGCCGGAGATGCCTTTGCCTCGCGGGTGATGAAGGGCGTGGTGGGCGGGCATGACGGCCTGGATGCGGCGGAAGCGGGAAGGGAAACGGCCGTTTCTCCGCGCCGCCAGCTATCCACCGACGAATATGTGCAGGGCGTGCACGCCGGGGACCGCGCCGTGCTGGCCCGCGCCATCACCCTCATCGAAAGCAACGCCCCCCACCACCTGGCCCAGGCCCAAGAAGTGCTGCGCCAACTGCTGCCCCACACCGGCCACAGCCTGCGCGTGGGCATCACCGGCGTGCCCGGCGCGGGTAAAAGTACCCTCATCGAGACCCTGGGCATCATGCTGGTGGCGCAGGGGCATCAGGTGGCCGTGCTGGCCGTAGACCCCACCAGCAGCGTCAGCGGTGGCTCCATTTTGGGCGACAAAACGCGCATGGAGAAGCTGGCCCGCCAGCCGGCGGCGTTTATCCGGCCGTCGCCTACGGGGGGCATGCTGGGCGGCGTGGCCCGCAAAACGCGGGAAACCATGCTGCTGTGCGAGGCCGCCGGTTTCGACGTGATATTGGTGGAGACGGTGGGCACCGGCCAGAGCGAAATTGCCGTGCGCGCCATGGTGGACTTTTTCCTGCTGCTGCTGGTTCCCGGCGCGGGCGACGAGCTGCAAGGCATCAAAAAAGGGGTGGTAGAGCTGGCCGACGCTATTCTCATTAACAAGGCAGATGGCGAAAACATGGTGCGCGCTGCCGCGGCGCGGGCCGAGTACGACCGCGCGCTGCATTACCTGACCCCAGCGACGGAAGGATGGCAGGCGCGGGCTTACACGGGATCGGCCGTTTCTGGCACAGGCATTGCCGAATTGTGGAAGGTGATTACCAAGTTCCAGGCGCAAACTACGGCGTCAGGGGTGTTGGCGGCGCGGCGGCGGGCGCAAACCCGCGACTGGCTGCACACCCTCGTGGCCGAGCAATTACGCGCCTTCTTTTACCGGCATCCGGCGGTGATGGCTGCCTTGCCGGAGATTGAGCGCGCGGTAATGGCCGGGGAGATGCCTGCCACGGCCGCGGCGCAGAAGTTATTG